>NZ_JAPIVP010000003.1 GCF_026239555.1 Pedobacter sp. PF22-3
GTTTTTTGGTTCGAGCACCATATGGGTACCCTGACGGTGCAAAGATTTTTTTTAATTAAAGTTATTTTGTAACATTTTATTATATAGCGACTTGTGTATTTTAATTTGTGCTTTTTTGGTTCGATGTTGTGATTACAATACGATTGAAGATATTACAGTTTTGCATATATAATAGGAGTAATATCCGTCGCTTAAAAGAATTGTATCCGTAAAAATGTATCATAGCTTCCCACTTCTGTATAATTAACCTATATGCCGATGTCTCCATATTTGTATCATTATTTATTTAATAAAAATCAGAATAATGAGCAAGACAATTTTAATTACGGGAGCATCGTCGGGATTCGGACTGATGCTTGCCAAAGATCTTCATCAAAAAGGTTTCAGTGTTATCGGCACCAGCCGTGAGCCTGAAAAGTATCATGGAAAATTTCCTTTTAAACTACTGAAATTGGATATTGATGATGATGCGTCAATACAATCCTTTGCAGAACAGGTAACTATTGAAACCAGGCAATTAGACGTGCTAGTAAACAATGCCGGCTTTATGGTAACGGGTATTGCAGAGGAAACACCGCTAAAGGTAGCAAGGCAGCAATTTGAAACTAATTTCTGGGGAACGGTAAAAGTCACCAATGCCCTGCTTCCAATCTTCAGAAAGCAAAAATCCGGGCAGATCATTACGGTAAGTTCGATCGTAGGCATAATCGGGCCACCAAATCTATCTTTTTATTCAGCTTCCAAACATGCTGTCGAAGGTTATTTCAAATCACTGCGTTTAGAGTTGAATCAGTTCAATATCAAGGTTAGTGTTGTAGAACCCGTTTGGTTTAAAACAAATCTTGGGCATAATGCCATCTCGTCAACAGGAAATGAGATTTCCGATTACGATGCCTACAGAAAGCAGGCCAATATTGCAACGGAAAAAGGATTGGAAGAGGCAGAATCTCCTGAGGCGGTCGTGAATTCTATTACAAAACTGATCAATACCAAAGAACCCAAATTCAGTAATCCGGTTGGAAAGATGTCGGGAATGATTATCTTTCTGCAAGGCTTTGCACCAAAGATGTTCGAAAGTACGATGTTGAGAAGTATAAAAACAGTGTAAGTTTCAATTATAAAACAAGAAAATGAACATTACAGATAAAACGATCTTAATAACTGGTGGTGGATCAGGAATCGGTTTTGAGATCGCAAAGCTCTTAAGCGAAAAAGGCAATAAAATAATTATCGTCGGCAGAACTGAAAGCAAACTGCAGAATGCCGTGGAAAAACTTTCCAATGTAATTGCCGTACGCTGTGACATCAATAGCGAGCATGATGTGAGCAACTTGATTGCACTAGTAACTTCAGAACATCCAGAATTGAGTGTGCTCATCAATAATGCAGGAAGAGCATTTGCCTATATGCACGATGAAAATGCTTCGGCTTTCGAAAAGTCAACCGAAGAGTTTGCCACAAATTACTTTTCGGTCATCCGGTTGACCGAAAGACTTTTACCCTTGCTTAAATCTCAACCCGAAGGAGCGATCGTAAACGTAAGCTCAATTTCAGCAATTACGCCAAGCGCAAATCTTCCGACCTATTCAGACAGTAAAGTAGCGCTACATTCTTATACATTATCACTTCGCCACACCTTGGCAAAAAATACTTCAATCAAAGTTTTTGAACTGATGCCACCACTGGTTGATACCGAGTTTTCTAAAGAAATCGGTGGCGAACAATATGGAATGCCTGCGGAAGAAGTTGCAAAGAGCCTAATGGATGGTTTTGAAAACGACAATTATGAAATCTATGTTGGTTAAACAGCAGAATTTAGACAGTTTTTCTTTTCATCGCCCAATGAAGCATTTGAAATGATGAATCAAACAGTATCAAATTAATGGAAATGAAAAGCGAAAAAATAATTACTCATGTTATAATTGATATAAACCCTGATTGCATTAAAGAGGTTTTATCGGGAGCTAAAGTAACAAGAGATAAAATAATGGTAGAGGAAGGTTGCGAAGTTTTTAATTTAACAATAAAAAAAGATAACCCATTCACATTGGTTGTTTTTGCTGTTTACACCTCCGAAAAAACTTATCAGTGGCATTTGAAGCAGGATTATGTAAAAAGTTTCTTTAAATTTTTGGAAGACAAACTTTTTGCAGCTCCTTTAGTAACTTACCTGGAAGAGGTTTAAATCACATTATGGATCATCTATTAAAAATCTGTGCATCAGAACATAGATTTTTAATAATTTTAAACCATCAAAATTGCATGAAGCACTATAGAACGATTACCGAATTATACATTACCAATGGTTTTTCGCCACCAGAAAATCCTATGCTGGGGCTTGTTACTTTCGAAGACATAAAAGGTTGCCAGTTTGTGGAAACCGAATTTACATTGGGCTTCTACAAAATTGCTTTAAAGAAAGTTAAATCGGGAAATGTGATGTATGGAAAAACTAAATACGATCGCCAGAACGGATCTATGTTTTTTCTGAAACCCAATCAGATTGTGCAGATGAATGATGTTGAGCTTACAGAAAAAGGTTTCATGATTTATATTCACGAAGATTTTTTAGTCAATCATCCATTACATTCAATCATTCAGAAGTATGGTTATTTTGACTATGAGGCTAACGAGGCCCTGCATATTTCGCCCAATGAAGAAGATACGCTTTGGGATCTATTCAATAAAATCCGGAGCGAATATTACAACAATCAGGATGAGTACAGCCGGGATATCATGCTAACTCATATCGATTCTATTTTAAAATATTCCCAGCGTTATTACAAACGTCAGTTTCTCAATCGAACGGTACTTTCGGGCACAACCGTTTCAAAATTTACTGCTCAACTTAAGCAGTACTTTGAAAGTGGGAAATTAAAAGAGAACGGCTTGCCGACAGTGACTTTCTTAGCATCACAACTGGCCTTGTCGCCGAGGTATCTTAGTGACTTATTAAAGCAGGAAACAGGTAAAACAGCCTTAGAGCATATTCATATCGCTTTGTTAATGGAAGCTAAAAATTTATTGATGAGCACAGAAAATACAATTGCAGAAACGGCTTATCAATTAGGCTTTGAAAATCCACCTTATTTTTCAAGGCTATTTAAAAAAGAAGTAGGATTAACTCCAACGGAATATAGAGAGCAATTTTTGAATTAATGGTGAAATTTGAATTATAATTAATCTGCAGTTTTCTTTTCCAAAATTTTTAAAAAACCGCCTAGTTCAATCAATTCTTCCACAAAATGGTTCGAATTATGCACCACCATTGACCCGAAAGCCCTTTAAGGTATCTTAAAGGGCTTTTTTGTTTTTAGTGGTTTTTTAAATCGTTGAATAGAGACGATAGAGACCGATTTTTGGTTCGAGCCCTGTATGGATACCCTGACGATGCAAGAGTATTGGATTGTTGATATTTTTATCGTAAGGTATTGTTAAACAGTTTGTTGAGGTCGTTTTTTTTTTGGTTCGATGTTGATGCCTGGCTGAGAAGTCTGCAGGCAAGCTTAATCGAATTGGTTAGCAAAGCGTTCGAAATGTGGTGCAGGTATTTCCTAATTAAAACTGAAATCCAACTCTGTGTAAAGTTTGATTAGTTCAGGAAGTGTGATGGTATTTAGGGTAAGCTCTTTGCAGATCGCTGGTATTTTTTTAAACAGCTTATTGTCGTTGCTGCTTTCGGTTTCTTCCGTCACAATATAAATATCCTCTGTTTTCCCCTGGCTAAGATTTAAGCAAAGAAGAATCAATTTCATGTCAGCATCCTCCATATATCTTTCCTTCAAGACCTCATATTCGGTATCAGTTAACTTATTTTTCAAAATTCTATTGACGAACTGGTTATCCACCTGTCTTAGGAATTTTGAAGGGGCGGGAGCGAGTATGGAATCGGTATGATATGGTATCTTGTTTTCTTTTAGAAATTCCTTATCAGTTAGGTAGTCCAGCTTTTCAAGTACCAATCCTCTTGCATTGTATTTGCATTGTTCCAATACTTTATCAATGATAATCATTTCTCCATCAGCAATCTTCTTTTTGAAAAACTCAAAAAGAACCTGCTGGCCATCGAATGGTAAGTAGTAACGTACCAACGATAAAAGGGAATTGGTATCTATTATTACTTTCATTGAAGGAATTGATCTAGCTTTTCGGGTTTAATATTGAGTGTTTTACATACATCGTACTCGTTGATTACCCCTTCATAAAAAGCAGTTTGAATCGTTGAGATGAGCAATGGAGAGTTGATCGGTTTGGGTGTAGAGCCACGCTGACTAACTCCATCCTGTTTGTCCAGCTCTCGTTGCTTTTTTTCCTCCTCCACTCGCTGTTTAAACTGTTCATCAAAATCAGCTTTAATCTGGTTATAGTTGTTCGAAGAAATTTGTTTCTGATATAAAAGTCTGGTAAAGAGTGCTATTTTGCTAAGGTGCGTATTTGTTGAAATCGTTTCTATTTCACTGTGATGATAATCATTGAAAGCACTTGCCACTCCAAGATTTTTAATTACAGCATCATATTCTCCAGCGAGAAAATAATAAGCAAAGTCGTTACACCAACGTTCTACCACACTTAAGGTGGTGCTGGCCATATTTTGTATATCTAGCTGCTCGACTTCTTCTTCATTTAGCAGATAATGGCCCAGCTCGTGCGCTAGTGTGAAAATTTCCCGGCGGAAAGAAATCTGCTGCCTTTTTAGTACGATCACATTAGGGTTTAGGAAAAATCCGTCGATATTGGCTTTATCCTTTTTATTCCAGGTTTCGACAAATTCAAATACCAGAATATTGTATTCTGCAAGTTTTCCAATAAATGCCTTTAGAAAATCTTTCGGCACAGTACAGAATTTGGGATAAAGCAGTTTTCTGATGGCCGCAGAAATTTCTTTAGGGTCTTGTTTACTGCTATACACGGGGATTTGCCGTTCCAATCTCAAATCAGCGAGTTTCGCAATGCCGGACAGCGAAATCTTAAATTCTTCAAACTGGTTGACAATACGTTTCGCGCCTAAATTCAAATCCACATTGAAGTTGGATTTTCTGAAAAAGATGCTGGCTTCCTTGTTCTGTTCGGGAGCTTTTGGATCCAGATAGAAATGGAGACCCTTGTTGAAGATTTTATCGATGCGCTTGAGATGGCTCAATTTGACTTCATCGGCGATGATCTCATCTTCAGTGATCGGCTTGGACAGGCCGTCGCTGATTATTAAAAGCAGGTCCTTTACTGTCATCTTATAAAGAGACAGCAGGTATTTTAAGCGTTGTATGTTTTGCTCTACTTTCAATGTTGCGTTTATGGCTATTTACAAAGTTACTGTTTTTTCCAGATAGATTAGAGTCCGCATTCGAGTTAGCGCATTTCGTAAATCCTTACAGATAGGTTAGCGCGACGATCTATCTATTGAAACAAATTTTACTCTGATAACCACCAAAAATTATTATATCGTGACACCATCTTACTAGTTTTATTGCTTCGCCCGCAAATTATATGGTTTTAATCGCCTATTAGTCATCTAAATATCAGATAGTTATATGTTTTTTGAATTTCCATTTAAAAAAGCGATCATTGCAAGATAGCTAAAAATTTAAAATTAATAAGGGCAGCGTGACAAATTCAATATTAACCGAGCAAAATCAATACAGCAGTTTTTTGCAGGAAAGACTTTGGGATCAACTTTTTGAGTCCGGCAGCGATCTTCGCAAAGCGCTGGTAGCACATTTCAAAGTGTCAGACGACTATGCGCGCAAGATTATTGAACGTGCAGTTAAAGCTCGCTGGATCAGATCTTCCAAGCCATATACCTTTGGACGCGGTCAGTATATCTATATGCCCTTTGGCCAGGAGCTTGATTTTTTTAAGGTAAAGACAGTTTGCTATTCCACTAGACCAGCGCTTTACCGACTAATGCAGGCCATTGAAAACAATGAAGGGGTCATTTCCTTTTATGAAGGGCTAAAAATCACCGCTTCGCCAGATGAGAACAGTTCGACCAAGGTGACGATTTTGAAGGATATGGTCAAACTGCTGATGAGAATGGATCTGGTTTACGAGCTGCAGGATTCCAATGGAGTAAATTATATTCTCCTTAAAAACCATTTTGATCCCAATCCGGAAATTACTGATGCTAGGCTTATGGGAGCGCAGTTCAATAAGATGGTACTCGACAGTAGTCTGATGGCTGATATTATCCGCTGGCTAGCGAAATCAAACTTGATAGACAATATCAACGCAATCTACCGCAATAAGAAAACACCTTCCCTTGGTGCTAAGCAAAACAACTTGTATTGGGATGCTTATAGCTACACCAGGGCGACGGGAATCAACCCTTTCGTTGGTGCTAAAGCCAGTACAGTAGAAAAGCAAACACTGGTGGTCTTGGATGTTGTGCTATCCACAGAATATAGCCAATTGGATCTAGATGGCTTTTTAGCTAGGGTCCAGATCAATCTAAATTCCGTGAAAACAGGCGTTCGCAAAATTTTGCCCATTGTCATTTACCGGTCTTGCTCGGTGCTGGTATTGGGTAAAATAAGCAAGCTCGGCTTTTTAGCTTTTGATATCGGATCGATCTTTGGAACCAAGATCTATTCTCTACTGAACAAACTAAAGGAAGTGAATGACTTGTTGTTTTCTGGAGGACAGTTAGAACATTCTGTAAAAGAAGTACTCAAGGTTATTCGCAGCGCAGGACAGGAAGATGCTTTACGGGATTTGCGGGGAGTAATGTTTGAGATTTTGATGTTTCCAGTGCTCAGTTCAATATACGCCAATGCAGCTGCGACTCGCGGAAAGACCTATTCGGTTACAGATGCTGATGGAAAAAAGGAAGGCTATGAATACGATTATATCTTTAACTCAAGCCACCCGCAAGAAATTGTGGTTGTAGAGCTGAAAGGTTACAACGAATCGGTCAGTATTAATGTCGGAGATCGGGATAAAAAGGGTACGCTAAAATGGTTCTTTGAAAGGACCTTGCCTTTTGCCCGCCAACATTTTGCTAAAGAAATTGCTGAGGGTAAACACTTCAGGGGAGTATATATTACTAGCGCACATTTTTGGAAGGATTGCAATGAATTTATTGAAACGATGAATAAAAGCCACTTTAAATCTGCAAAAATGGATGTTGCCTACAGCCGTAAGGAATTATTGGCAATGTTAGCTATAAATGGGTTTATCAAAGAATGCGAGATTATAGAGGAGTATTACGCCAAAGCGGAGCAGTCAGATGACGCGTGATCTAAGCCTAAGGTACTGTGGTAAGAATGATAAGCAATCAATAATGGATATCTTTTATTTTACTATTATATTGGGGCTTCTTGAAGGTTTTTGCTGAAGAAGTATTTTTTTGTCAGACAAGGAAAATGATTTCCTTTCATCAATAATATTTTGAATTTTCGTTAGTTTTTCAAAATAAAAATCATAGTGAGCACGGTGATTGTTTTTAGATCTTGCATCGATTAATCCCACTACAATTCCACATATTTCTTTAAAAATTTCAAACCACGTGTCTATTTGTATTGTGTCAACAAGTTGAATGTAATGTAAGACTTCGGCATCATGAGTTAAATTATGCGAATACAATGGAAATTCCCATTGACCATGGGCTATTTTATTTCGAATATTTGCTTGAGTTTTTAAATAATTATCTAAAAGCTTATGTATTTTTTGTTTCTTATTTGGCAGATCGGATCCTGATTTGCTAAACTTCAAGAATGCAGTATTAACACATTTTTTCCATCTATTTAATATATCTTTATCTTTTAAAATATACTTTTTTTCTTCCAAGCTGAAGCCGAATGGAGTATGTATTAATTTAACAAGACATGCTTCAGTCCACGCACTATAAATTAATAGATAGACTTTAGTCTGAATTTTAAGCGAAAATTCATCTTTTCCATTTCTAAGCAAATCATTTATTTTAATATTTATCTGCCTTCTTGCCGATTCTAATGCTCTTACATTTTTGCTTAAATCACTGTGAAATTGCTGTTCAGCTGAAATTGTTGACGACATAAACTTAAAATTTTGGCGACTGAGAGGGATTATTAATTAATCACTCTCAGCCGCCCGGAATCGAACCGGAACCAATCTAACGAGTAGACCGTGCTAGCCATAATACACTACGACTGTGCCTTAAATAGTTTTACTTATTTATTAATGGACAATATTTTTGTGCTGTTATAATAATTTCTATGCTACCAAATATAAGATTTTTAATTATTATTTATTGGTCTGAATTCTCGTTTAATAAAATCTATGAATTTTGGCATTAGAGCTTCTAGAGGTTACCTAAATTAAGGTTAAAAATGCCTTCTAGAATGAGCTCAATTCTTTCATAACCAACTATAAATTATTTCTCCAAAATTTTTGAAAAACCCCCGATTTCAATTAATTCATCAACAAATTGGTTCGAATTACGCACCGCCACTGACCCCGAGTTTTAAAAGCAGTTCTGAAAGAGCTGCTTTTTTTTATTTAATGTATTCACTTTTAAAGAGTTATGGAATATCTTGCCCATAAAAATCGGTTCAATGTTTTGATGTTAAAAATGTAGATATATCAAAAATGCCTTTTTTGGGCGTATAAGCATTGATTTTTAGGTTCGAGCCCCATTATCGAGTTCCCTCATAATCGATTTGCAAAAAAAAGTAACGCATCAAAAATATTATATAAACTTTCAATAAAGAATTTGGTTTTCAATTAATTTTTAACAAATTACATGAACTAAATAGTTAACGCTCAAATGAAAGATTTTAACTTTTCCAAGGAATTTACAGCCACTGAATTCGCACATTTGCTTGACAATTTTATTGTCAGAAGAAGATATTTTTCAGATGTGGATAATAAGCAAAAGATTTCTACGAAATCTGTAAATAATGACAATCTGCACGGTGATGCACTCCCATTACCAAATGAAATCAAGGAGTTGCTTGGAGATAACGGAGATGGAGTTAGAGAAGAAATAATTTCTAACCTGATTAGTCAGGCCTTGGCCAATGGACTTGATCCCAAGCATTTGATAAATAGAAAAACAACTTCCGTAAGTGAAGGAAGTACGGCGATGGACGTAAGTCTCAACAATGCAGATGTTTTTTTTGCCACAAAAATTGATAATGATCAAAAACTTGTCAGGGAGGCTATCACCTTAAAAATGGTGGAAATAAGACCAAACCTCCCAAGAAACTTCGGAAACTATTTTCCAAAAGTATATGCAACCAAATCTGACGGCCCTCCTTATGCTTATATTATGGAAGCTTTCAGGATGGATTCCATGGCGAAGTACCTCTACAAGACAAAAATTAGTGAAGACTGTGCTATAAACATTTTAGACATAGTTAGCGAAATATTGATTGGCGCCTATAAATCAAGCCGTAATCAAAATCTTAGACCCAACATTTCTGTTACTTATCTAGACCGCATTACAGAACGTTTAAAATTAGCTGCTGAGCTTGATAAAGATTTTGAGAGGCTGATTAAAAGTGAAGTTGTAATTAATGGTGAACGATTTCAGCCAGCAGCATATTATGTTGAACAGATTCAAAGAAGAATGGCTGAGTTTGAGGTGCCATTTACGACATTTGTACATGGCGATGCACACCCTGAAAACATATTAATCAGTAGTGCAACAGGAGACCCAACTATTAAATTTATTGATCCAAAGGATTGGTATGAGGGCGATTACGTATTTGATCTTGGAAAACTCTGTCACTATCTATTAGTTACTGGTCCTGTAGAGAAAGCTGAAAACAAGCCTGACATTAAAACCGACTTCCTTAACCCATCAATAACTTACGATCTAATTGAGCATTGTGATCCGGGGAAACTGGTGGACTATGCGTTGAAAAAATTCAAGGCATTAGCGCTCGAGTTCAATGACACCACCTTTGAAAAGCGATACAACCTTTCAATGGCTTCCAATTTATTGGGTCTACCTGTTGGAAGGCTTCAAAAAGGCGATAAAAAAAGTAGTGCAATTGAATATGCTGAAGGATTGAAGTTTTTAGCTTCCTGTATCAAATAATCCTTCATTCAAAATGTGAAAATAATGGTTTATAAAGCACTTTTATTTGGTGTAGACAATTACAATGAAAGGCAATATCGCCTTTCAAGTTGCTTGAATGATGTACGGGATTTAAAAATTGTCTTAGAAGCTGGGACAGAGGAATATGCATTTGATGTCTCGACGGTGAATGAGGACACTTTGCATCATGCCTTCAATAAAAGACTTAGAAGTTTTTTTGACGAGCGTACCTCTATTTCGCTATTTTACTTTTCTGGGCATGCAACGAATGACCAAGACCCAGTTATGATGCTGAAGAATTACAGTACCGATAATCCTGGGGTTCCATTTAGTGACGTTATTGGGGCCGCCTCTAGATCTAAGGCAATGAATACGATTCTAATTTTAGACTGTTGTTACTCTGGAAACTTAGGAAACGTCATAAAATCAAACACCATTTTAGATAAAGGACTAATCATTCTCACCTCTTCGGCTGAAACCGAGGAGTCCAGGTGCATAAATGGTCAAAGAAGTTCGTTTACGGATCTGTTGATACAAGCCCTGGATGGCGGTGCGGCAAACGAACGAGGCATTATCGATATTGCGTCTGTTTTCAGCTATATCAATAAGAACGATACATTAGCACAGCGCCCAATTTTCAAGTGTAATGTGGAAAATTTTCTACCTTTAAAAAAGCTTGATACACTTCAAGCCCTGAGCCAAACATCTGTAAAGATTCATAATGAGGTGAAGAGTTTTTCCAAGAATGAGTGCGTGGTCCAGGTTGTTTATCAAAAGGAAGATTATATGAAACTCCTAGAAGAAGCTATTGATGACGCGACTAATGAAATTCTTTTTACCTCTTCAAGGATAGCAGATGAGAATGATGAACTCTATGGGGAACTGCAACGAAAAATTAATATTGCTTCCAAACAATTTCAAGTTCGAAATCCTAAAAGAAGACACATTGGGATTATCCCAACAGAGTCTCAGGGTTCGCTGAAAGGAGCGATAGCATTACGGCTTGAGGTGCCAGATTTATCTCTCAGGTTTCATCCTGAGTTGACCGATCTAAAATTCAACTTTTTTATTGCCGATAAAAAAAAACTCATCATCAGATTTAAAGACAATTTCGAACGTGTCAACTATTCAGTTTCGATTTCGAGGGAATCTATAGCTTTACTAATGCGGCGTTATTTTTACCGATTATGGTCTGAAGCAAAAACAATGACTGTCTGGATAGATCATTATAAGAAGGAAAATGAAAATAAATTAGGTGAAATCGGAATTGAATTATCTCGTTCACATAACTATGAAGAAAAGGCTTTCTTGGAATTGCTTTTACGTACAGATCTCAACTTTTACACGTTAATTAACAATCAGAATAAACTTATTAAAGCACAGTCAGACCTCAAGGGTATCTATGATGAAAAATCTAAATATTTAAAAGTTCTTGGTGAGGTGATAAAAAGTAGGGATACAGGTGCAATAACGCTCAATGGGGTTCAAAATGTCACTCATGCAATTAAATCTTCAATTGTTGATTATACCAAATACGGAATGGTATTTGCCTTTCAATATTTTTTAGCTAATTACTTCAAGGTAAGACATACCTTTATGGAACCAGGCATTAACAAAAGGGTAGAAAAAATCTCCAATGTGTTGGATCTTGGAGGAGGAGGTGGTGCTTCAATGGCTGCTTTTGTGGATTATATGCTTGCCGATAACGTTCTCGCAAGAATGCCTACAATTACTATTGTTGATCATTCTGAAGCACAGATCAACCTTTGCAAGAGAATCTTGCAGTCAGATTCTATTAACTACATCAACTTGAAAGCCATAGACTTTCTAAAGGATAACAAACAAAAATTTGATCTAATTATATCAAGTAACTTTTTGTGTGAGGTCAGCAGTAAGGCCTCCACGACTCAAGATTCTGACAGATCTGTTTTATTGGAAGAAATTAGTAAGCACCTTACTTCTAACGGATATTTACTTATTATTGAGCAGCTGGAATCAAAGATTTACGAATTCCTGCTTACTTCAAAATGGTTTGAATGCATTGCCTATAAATTTGAAAATGAGCGGTATAAAATTCCGCTTTCTGCGCTTAATGAACTTATGGAAGCGCCTGATTCGGTAGATGTGAATTTAAATGATTTTCTGAAAAAAAATTATACTTTGAGATATGGATTATATAGAGCAAGAACTAATAAACCGTTATAAATATCTTTGGGAGCAGCATGATGTGCAAAACCTAGGGAAGTTATTTACCCAAGACATCGTTTACCATGAGAAATCTACAGTAAAGTTTGTGGGATTAGAAGAACTGGAAGTTTATTGGACAGAAAATAAAAATAAGCAGGAAAATGTCAAATTTAATGTTTTGCGATATGTTTCTATCGAAAATCAAATAATAATCGACTGGCGTGCATCGTTTTATGACAACATTAAAAAAATAGCCCTAAATTTAGATGGTATAATGTGGTGGGATTTACGGGATGGAAAAATTAGCACTTTAAAAGAATTCTTCAATATAAACTGAAATGGCTACGAGTCTAAAAAACCTGAACAGCAAAATTATCGGAATAACAGGGAGTCCCGGCTCCGGAAAAACCACTTTAGCTTCAATGTTTATGGATTTTGACAACGCCATTGTAATCCAGGAAAACGTTACAGAATTTCCAGAATTCATTCTAAAAAATTTAAGATCAAAAACCAAACTCTTTGAGACTATATTATGGTTTAGGAATAAACAGGTAAAAGATTTTTTATTAGCAAGGTCATGGGCCAAAAAAAACTACACTGTCATTATAGAATCTACTTTTTATCAGTACCAGCAATATATTGATCACTACATCTCCGACGAGCCTTCTAGGGAAATATTAAGGGCGACAGGTGATTTGGACAATCTGCTGATTACTCCACCAGATATATTGATCTATTTAAGCCTGAATAAAAAAAATATAAAGACTAATCTCTTCAACAAGGGAGAAGCCTGGCCTCTTTATTCAGTAGAACTTATAGATTATCTTTCAGAAATGGTAGTGTATTCTGAACAATTCGTTAAAACGCATACTGAAATTTTCCCCAACCTCATTGAAGTAGACAGGTCGCTATATGATTTTAGCAGATCTGAAGATTTTTCTTGGCTCTTGCAACGTATCAACAATATCATCAGCTAGTTTTTGCAAAATCACTCCATTTGTATCCCCATATATTAAATGTTAGAATCTAAATTTTAACAAGCTGAAGTTACAGGCAACAAGAAGTTGAAAGAATCAGGTAATGGAATATAATTCATTTACCTCGGGTCAGATATGAAACTATTCTTCCAAAATTTTTGAAAAACCGCCTATTTCGATCAATTCGTCCACAAAACGGTTCGAATTACGCACCGCCACTGACCCTTAAAGAGATGCTCAATTTTGATCATCTCTTTTTTTATTTTCTTTAATTATTTGCGGGTCAATGATTTAAGTTGCTGGTCTATAGTGATCAAGCGGTTTGAGATTTTGTATTTTTATTTAACCTTTTATCGATTTGTTAAATAAAACATGCTGAGAATTTAGATGGAACGTCAAAAAATTGTTTGATTTCTTATTGGGGTTATAAAACCTAATTTTTATTGCGCTCAAGGATACTGTAAATCTTTGCTATGAGATACAAAAAATCTAATATCTTCTTTTTATTAAAAAAAAGTTTAATTTATTAAATTAAATATGCAACTTGCATTACAAGAAGACCATCTTAAATAGCCAAATGAATAAGAGGTCGATTGTCATGTATTGTAGCGGTAGCTGTATCTTTTCCATTTCAATTAATTTATAAATTTATTGTAAATATCTGCTCAGGCGCCTGTAGCATCAACTTTTTGATCGACAGCAAGATCTGGCCTTGAGGTATATTGAGGCAACTAATTTAATTGAGGTTTTTTCTCAAATTTTTGTCATTTGATTTTAGATTGTTTAAAATATTGCCCTTCTGTCCCGGTAGTTTTTAAAATTTCATAGATAGAATTTGATAACTTTATTATACTCCTATATTGAAAAGGACCTGCATCAAAAATTATTAAAAGACACTTTAAATAATTTTCCTGATGATTTTCAATATAAAATTTCGCAATTCAGAAGATGGCAGGATGCGCAGCTATCTTTATTAGGCCGATTACTTCTTTTAAGAGGGTTATCGAAATTCAACATAGGTACAAAGGACATTCGTTTTGTGTTTAACGCACATAATAAGCCATATCTGGAAAATACAGCATTAAATTTTAACATTTCCCATTCAGAAGATTTGGTAGTATGTGCATTCAGTACAGAAGGAGAAATTGGAGTGGATGTAGAATTGATACGGAACATTGATGTAAGTGACTTTAAAAGCCAAATGACACTTTGGGAATGGAACAAAATACATGAGGCTACAGATAAAACAGAGGAATTTTTTACTTACTGGACACAAAAAGAAGCTACGTTGAAAGCATGCGGTGAAGGATTGACCGGAATTGATTTAACATCATTTCATATAGTAAATAATAAAGCCATAATTAAAAAACAACAATATTTACTTCATGAAGTGGATATCTCTCCGAGGTACAAGTGCCATATCGCAATAAAATCCTGGGACCACATAATTAAGGATGCGGAGGTCAGTTTGTGCTTCTTAAGTTCAAATACATTCTGCAGTATCTGATACGATTAGTACCTGCTATTAATGACAATTTCTCTATAACTCTATTTTTATAACGGTTTATTGATTGTTCCTGTTATTGGAATCATTTTATTGAATGATTAAACCAAACAAAAAATCGGGCAGCATACGATCAACTTTTCATCATTTAATAGCTTCAAATACCATGGGGTTGAAGCCGATTGTAACTTAAAATTTCTTAAAAAACTAACGCTTTAAGGCCTAAGCATGAATATTACTACCCTAAATGAACTGCTCCGGAGGAATATGAATATAAATCATACCGGAATCACTTTTATTGAAAGCAGTGATCAGGAAATATTCCTGTCTTATGCGGATTTATACCAAGAAGCTGTAAATGCACTGGCTATCCTGCAGGCGGCTGGCATGCAACAGGGTGATGAACTGGTACTGCAGATTGTAGAAAATAAAAACTTTCTGATTGGATTTTGGGCTGCATTGCTGGGGGGATTTATACCCGTGCCGCTGGCTGCCGCGCAAAATGCTGTACAAATGCAGAAAGTGTTTAAAGTATGGGAAATACTGCACCGGCCTTTTTTGCTGATAGCTGGTACAGAAATGAAAGCGCTTGAATCTTTTGCAACTGCAGACAATCAACTGCCACGCTTTCTTGAGATGCAAGAATATGTAATTTTCGAAGAAAAGTTGCGGTTATCCGAAAGTGAAGGAAAACTAGCAATAGTGGAAGCAAAGGATATTGCTTTTGTACAATTTTCATCCGGCTCTACCGGATTGCCTAAGGGTGTTATGCTTACACATGAAAACCTGATGGCTAATATGAATGGTATAGCGAATGCCGGAAATTATGGAAATAATGACAGATTATTGAGCTGGATGCCATTAACCCATGATATGGGAATGATTGGTTTTCATCTGAATCCCCTGTACAGTGGAATAAATCAATATTTAATGCCAACCAGCCTTTTCGTACGCAGACCCAGCCTATGGCTCAGCAAGGCTACCGAGCACAATATTACTGTTCTTTGCTCTCCTAATTTTGGCTATGATTATCTACTTAGACATTTAAGTGCATTGGGCGAGCAAAACTGGAATTTGTCACAAGTGCGGATTATTTATAATGGTGCAGAACCGATATCTCCAGCCTTATGCATACGTTTTATAGAAAACCTTGCTGCTTACGGATTATCGCGTGCGGCCATGTGCCCGGTATACGGATTGGCAGAGGCCAGTGTTGCCGTTGCGATGTCGGCAATTGATCTTGAACTGAAGGTTATTCAGCTGCATCGCGATCAGTTGAACCAGGGCAATGTTATTCAGATAACACATGAAACCGAAAATACGGTATCATTCGTGAACGTTGGCAAAGCCGTTGAACATTGTTTGCTTAGGGTGGCAAATGATGATGATGAACCTGTGCCTGAAGCAACAATAGGCCAAGTGCATATTAAAGGCAAAAATGTAACAGCAGGATACTACAACAACGAAAATGAATCATCAGCTGCAATAACAAATGATGGCTGGCTAAGAACCGGAGATCTGGGCTTTTTGCTTGATGGGTCACTCTACATAACTGGAAGGAAAAAAGATATCTTTTTTGTAAACGGACAGAATTACTACCCACACGACATAGAGCGGATAGCCGAAGAATCGGCTGGCTTTGGACTGAATAAAATCGCAATAGCCGGTTGGTTCAATAACATAAAACAGCAGGAGGAGGTGATTGCTTTTGTGGCCCACCGTGGGAATATTGATGCTTTTGTCCCCTTGGTAAAACAACTTAAAGCGGTTATTAATACACGGACGGGTTTACTGATAAACCGGGTAATTCCCATAAAGCAAATCCCTAAAACCACAAGCGGTAAACTTCAGCGTTTCAAACTCATTGAACATTTGCGTAACGGAGACTTCGAAAAAATAGAACAGGAGCTCAACCAGGCCATAATCAATACAGTCAGTCATTTTTCCGATGACGTTTTGCAGTATACTCCTGAAGAAAAAAAGCTGCTTATTTTATACAAGGAAGTGCTTGACAGGCAGGATATTGGTGTAAATGATTCGTTTTTTGAAGTTGGCGGAAACTCATTAAAATCAGCTGAACTGGCGATGCTGATGTTGAAATATTTTGAAATCGAGCTATCGTTGAAGACATTATATAATAAACCAACGGTTAGAATGCTGGCTGCTGTAATTAACCAGCTTAAAAAACAGGAATATCGCCCATTGGAACGTAAGGTAAAGCAAGAATTTTATCCGGTAGGTTTTGCCCAGAGAAGATTGTACTATGCCTGGGAAATAGATAATCAATCTACCGCCTATAATGTTCCAATATGCATCCAGATAAAGGGAGGAGTTAATGCTACTAAATTAGCAGATTGTATCAGGCAGATGATTAACCGTCATGAGGTATTGCGCATGTCATTCCGCAGGGAGGAAGAACCTGTTTTCAGTATAGCTGATGCTGTTGAATTCGACCTTGAATTTTTAAATTCTACTACAGAAAGTTTAGATGATCTGTTGCTGCAGCAAGTTAAACCATTCGATTTAAAGGCAGGCAAACTTTTCAGGATGACGTTAATCAAAATTGATGTTGCAGCGTACATTTTATTTGTAGATTTTCATCACATCATTGCAGATGGTATTTCTGCTGGCATTTTTATAAAAGAACTATTTGAATTATACTCAGGGAAGGAATTGGTTAATTTACCGGTAAACTATTCCGACTTCACTTGCTGGGAAAAAACAGACCCGGGTTCAATCAATGATTTAGCTTCATTATATTGGACACAACAGCTGCAAACACCCTTAAGTGTACTTGAATTACCAACGAGCCGGAAACGGCTTTCTACTTTAGATACTCGAGGATTACGTAAAAGTTTCCAGTTTGATGAAGTAACAACTACAGGCTTACAAACACTAGCTCAACAGCACGGATGTACTTTACATGTGTTGATGCTTACATTATATTATATTTTATTATATAAATACTCCGGCAATGAAGATCTTATTGTCGGGGTGGCTGTATCAGGACGAAAGCACCCTGATATACGAGGATTAATGGGGATGTTCGTGAATAATCTGGCCATTAGAGAGCAGGTTAACGGGAAGCAGAAGTTTCTGGACCTGCTGAAACATGTTGACCAAACGATGGATGATGCATTTGAATACCAGGACTATCCTTTTGATGCCCTCGTTAAACTGGCTGATGCCAGGCAAGAAGCAGGAAGAAATCCGCTTTTTGATACCATGTTTCTTTTTCAGCATTTTCAGATGCCTGAAACAGCCACTACAGATCTTGAATGCAATGTTTATCCTTTCCATGCTTTTTCGGCCAGATTTGACCTCACACTCGAAATAAAGATAAAAGGTCGTGAACTTCAATATGAATTTGAATACGCCCGGGTCCTTTTTGATGAAGACTTTATCGAAAACATGGGCCACAGTTTTACCTGCCTGGCCCAACATGTTTTAGCTGATCCGAATCAGGAGATAGCTGCATTGCCAGTGCTTGATACAAATCAGCAAGATGAAATTATAAACCTGTTTAATGATACTAACCGTACCTTTCCCAAAGGAAAAACAATACATCATTTATTTGAAGAGCAGGTACAGCGCAGCCCTGATGCCATTGCCTTAGAATTTAATGGTCACAAAGTCAGTTATGAACACCTGAACAGGCAGGCTGATGAAATGGCTTTACTGTTGCGCGGTAAAGGTGTTAGGAACGGCAGTATTATTGGAATACTGTTGCCTAGAAATGTATCGCTGGTGGTGAGTATACTGGCAGTTTTAAAAGCAGGAGGCGCTTATCTCCCAATGGATACAGAATTGCCCGAAGCACGAATACGTTTTATGATAGAGGATAGTAAAACCCTTCATTTGATTACCACTTCATCTATTGCTGAAACCAGGCAATTAAATCAAATTCCGGGCCTCAGGATTTTATATACTGATGCAACTGAAACTCTTTATGAATCAGCTTCCCCAACCGAAACCGAAGACATTGCATTGGGGGATCGTTTAGCCTATATCATTTATACTTCCGGAACAACTGGAAATCCTAAAGGTGTAATGGTATATCATGCCTCACTTGTAAATTACATTACTTGGGCTGCAGCTACTTATGTAAAAGAAAAAGGAATTACCTTTCCATTGTTTACCTCTATTTCTTTTGATTTAACAGTAACCACTATTTTTACGCCACTTGTTACAGGCAATCGTGTACTTATCTATGATGAGGCCAATGGTGAGGTATTGATTGAGAAAATTGTGTCTGATAATTTTTCAGATATTATCAAATTGACACCGTCCCATCTGCGGGTTATTGCTGCGGGTAAATTCATGCCTCGCGGAAAAAGTCGGGTAAAAAGGTTTATTGTAGGCGGAGAGCAGCTTAACACAACCCTATCGAAAACCATTTGCGATCAATTCGGCAGTTCGGTAGAGATCTATAATGAGTATGGACCGACAGAAGCCACGGTAGGTTGTATGATCCATTTGTTTAACCAGAATGAAACCAGCGAAGTCGTACCCATAGGTGTACCGGCTCCTAATACACAGGTCTATCTGCTCGACCAATACCTGCAGCCTGTTCCATCCGGCGTACTCGGAGAAATATACATATCTGGCGATGCGCTTGCCAAGGGTTACCTGTTTAATCCGGTTTTAACTGCCGAAAAATTTATTTCAAATCCTTTTGTTCAGGATATGCTGATGTATAAGACCGGCGATACCGCCAGACGGTTAAAAAATGGAATTATCGAATATACTGGACGGCAGGATCAGCAGGTAAAAATAAATGGTTACCGGATCGAATTGCAGGAAATAGAAAATAATATGATCGGCTATCAGGGTATAAGTGGAGCTGTAGCTGCCATAAAACAATTGGAAAACGGTACGCAGCTGCTTTGTGCTTATTACACAGGCGGGGCGGATGTATCTGCAGATGGATTGCATGATTACCTGGCTGCACATTTGCCTCATTATATGCTGCCCGTTCATTTTATAGCACTGGATCATATTCCTTTAACACAGAACGCTAAAACGGATTACGCTGCACTGCCGGATCCATCCCTTAACGTGCCGGCTCATCCGATCATGCCTGCCGATGAAACAGAACAAACAATGCTGCAGGTATGGGGTGATGTATTAGGGCTTTCCGGGATCACGGTTTCAGATAATTTTTTTCAGCTGGGTGGCGATTCTATCAAAGCAGTGCAGATTACTTCGCGTTTGCTTGAAAAAGGAATTGAAATTAAGGTAAAGGACATCCTTACCCGTTATACCATAGCACAGATAAGCCGGCATGCCACCTTTAACATGCAGCGCAAATCGTATGCCCAGGGAATTATTAGTGGGGCAAAGCCACTTAGTCCGATTGAGCAATGGTTTTTTGCTCAGCGGCTCAAAAATCCAGATTATTATAACCAATCAGCATTAATCTTCTTAAAAAAACCGCTACCTGATTCTTTATTAGCAGATGCATTTGAAAGGATAATTGAAACACACGACGAACTGAGGATAAATTACGACGCCGCTAAACAGCAGACTTTTTATAACGAGGCACACCTGGGAAAGCGTTTAGTAATTGAAACCCATCAGGCCTTATCTGGAGATATTTCCGGAATCTGTGAGGCACTGAGGCAGAAATCAGATGTTGAAAATGACTTTTTACTCCGGGTAGCGCGAATACAGACCATGCAGGGACAAAATTATTTATTTATTACCGCTCACCATCTGGTAACCGATGGAATTTCCTGGCGGATCCTGGTAGAAGATTTATATACCTGCTGTAAGGCGCTTGAAAATGAAATGCAGGTTACATTGCCTCAAAAAACAGCATCGCTGATCGAATGGCAGCAAGCATTGGAAGCTTATGCTGCCAGTGGAGATTACATGCGTGCCGAAGCGTTCTGGGCAAAGCAAAAGGCCGGAACTTTTAGCTTACCGGTAGAAAAAGATACAGAAGACCTGCGCAGTAGGCACCGGGAAAAAATACAATTGCAGCTTGATGAAACAGAAACGTCGTTCTTAGTAAAAGAAGCCAATCTGGTATATCAAACCAATACATCCATACTATTGAATGCTGCGCTGGCCATGGCCTTAAAAACATGGACAGGTGCAGAATATATTACCATAGAGCAGGAAAATCATGGCCGCCACCTGGATATAAATGTATCGCGTACAATGGGTTGGTTTACAGTGATCTATCCCTTGACTTTTGCGCTTGCAGATAACCGGCCTGAAACTAGTATACGTGCAGTAAAGGCGGCATTTGATGTGCTGCCGGACCATGGAATGGGCTATCGCATTTACCTGGAAAAACATGCTGCAAATCAACATTCGGGTATAACGCCTGTGCGCCTGAATTATCTGGGGCAATTTGATCATGAGTTTGACAATGACCTGTTTAAATTCAGTAATCAGTTTACCGGAGCTGAAACTGATCCGGAAAACAACCTGTCAGCCCTGCTGGAAATCAACTCAATGGTTGTACATGGCCGGCTTCAGATCGAATTTGGTTACAGCAGTAAATCCTTTAGTGAGGGTACCATGCAATGGCTGGCCAATCTATTTATGCAACAGCTGGATCATCTTCAGGATCATCTTTTAGACGAATGTAATGTAAACGCTATGCAGGATCCCTTCGGAGCTACCCTGGATGAACAGGACCTGAACGAGCTATTTAACGATTAAGCCGCTTTAAGTTATTTACACACACAATTTACCGAACAAACCTTTGTTATTTATGAAAGTTAAGATTGAAAAATCAAACGTACAGGAGATCGTGGAACTTAATATGGTTCAAAAAGGGATGTTGTACCATTATCTTAAGGATAATGATGAAAATCTTTATCACGTTCAGCTTGCTTTCCACATTCACGGCCAGCTTGATGTTAATTTACTTGAAAAAGCGGTAAAGGCTGTGCAGTTGGGTAATGATGTCTTAAGGTCTGTTTTCAGCTGGGAGAAATTATCAAAGCCGCTCCAGGTGATACTAAAGAACTGTACATTAAACTTTAAGTATACCGATCTTTTAAAAAATAAGGCAGAACGTCATAACAGTTTTGTAAATGAATACCTGCTAAAAGATCAGGTTAAGGGCTTTAACCTGGAAGAGCTTCCCTTAAGAATCAGCGTGATCAGGGATGCTGAAGATTCCTATACATTCGTCATCACCCATCATCATATATTATATGACGGTTGGAGTACCGGAATTATACTGAAAGAAATTTTTAGCTGCTACCAGCAGTTATTAAACCGGCAGCTTCCTTTTGTCGCCAATAAAACGAATTACCGCACGCTACAGCTTGCCGTACAGCAATTGGCTGATCGGCCTGAGGCTATTCATTACTGGAAAAATTACCTCAGCGGTTACGAAATAACATCTTTCTTTCAGCAGTCGGCAGGAACTGCCATAATCCCGCAAAAGCTTCATTTCAGTATTCCCGGACCGGCTTTAACATCATTCTCCAAAACCCACTTTGTAACTAGGGCTGCAATTATTTATGCTGCTTATGGTGTGTTGCTACAGCAATATTTTAACGAACGAGATATTGTTTTCGGTACGGTTGTTTCAGGTAGGGATGTGCCGGTTGCAGGTGTTGGAGAGGTTGTGGGCAATTTTATCAATACTGTTCCGCTGCGCTTAACCGATACGGCAAACAAATCACTGCTTTCTGTAGTGTATGATGTTAACAATCAATTAATTGATAGGGAATCATTCACTTTTGTTTCAAATACGGCTTTAAGGGATCAGTTGCAACTAAAACCGACAGAATTACTGTTTGATTCGGCTGTGGTGATTGAGAATTATCCGCTTGATGTAAGCTGGTTAAAAGGATTGGATTCATTCTCCATGGAACTAAGATCAGTATACGAGCATACTGATATTCCGCTGATGATCACTGTATTCTTTAAAGAGGACGTGGAAATCGAATTGTCGTGCAAAGCAGGTTATGCGGGAAACATATCGCTATCATCCTTCATGCATGCTTTTAAAACCATCATTAGTACCATTACCGATAACCCTAATGAAAAGCCTGGTAAAATACAGCTATTACCTGCAAAAGAGCGCGAAGATTTACTGTTAAATTTTAATAAAACCCGGGTAGATTATCCAAAAAATGAGACCATTGTTTCATTATTTGAGCATCAGGCTGCACGCTTTCCTGATAAAACAGCCCTTATATACGAAAATTCAGTGCTGAATTATCAATCGCTGAACAATAAGGCCAATCAACTGGCCCATGTGCTCAAAGAAACTTACCATATAGGTCCTGGTAAACGCATCGCCATCCTGGCAGCGCGTTCTGAGTGGCTGGTTATCGGTTTGCTCGGAATTCTGAAATCGGGTGCATGTTACATACCTGTAGATCCGCTTTATCCTGCCGAAAGGATAGGATATATGCTGGAAGATAGTGAGGCAGGGCTGCTGCTTACTTCCGGCGAAGTACCGCAGGTTGCTTCGTACACCGGCCCGATACTAAACATTGGGGATGAATTATCCCGCCGTACAGAAAACCCCGGCCAGGTGAACCAGCCGGATGATTTATCTTATATCATTTACACATCAGGATCAACCGGTAAACCTAAAGGGGTTATGATTACGCACCGGAATGTAGTCAATTTTTTTACCGGTATGAATAAAAGGCTGATGCTGCAGCCTGATGACAGTATGCTGGCAGTTACCAGTACTTCCTTTGATATTTCCGTACTGGAAATTTTCTGGACATTGTGCCAGGGTGTTAAAGTAGTACTTCATCCATCGCATATTGCTTTAAATGAACTAAATAGGTATTTACAACGATTGCCGCCGGGCGACCAGATCACCATACTTCAATCCACGCCGTCATTTATGCAGCAGGCACTGGAAAGTTCAGGCTCGGTTGAACTGCTGCGTACGCTTCGTCTTATATTGCTGGGCGGAGAAGTTGTGCCATTATCCCTGGTCCAGGAGCTTCAGCAAAACACCGGGGCTTCATTATATAATATGTACGGACCAACAGAAACAACCATTTGGTCGTGCGTGCATGCTTTCGTGCCGGGTTTACAAAAGGTTCTGGTAGGAATGCCCATAGCCAATACACAGCTATATATTCTTAATCAGGACCTTCAGTTGCTGGCCAGGGGAGTAGTTGGTGATTTATATATTGCCGGCGACGGTTTATCATCCGGTTATTGGAAAAAACCGGGGCTTACCGCCGAAAAATTTATAGCTAATCCTTTTTGTGAAGGCAGTTTAATGTATAAAACCAGCGACCTGGCCCGTTGGCAGGCAGATGGCACGGTCGAATTGCTGGGCCGGGATGATCACCAGGTAAAAATCCGTGGTTACCGCGTGGAGTTGGGAGAAATAGAAAACAGCCTGTGTGCTTTTGATGGTATTAATGAAACCGTGGTTACTGCAAAAGAAGAAAACGGAACCCGGATGCTGGTGGCGTATTATGTAGCAAAAGATCATATAGAAGAAGGGTTATTAACTTCTTTTTTAATGAATTCACTGCCTGCCTACATGATACCCTCATATTATGTACATCTGGCTGCTATGCCTTTAACACCTAACGGAAAACTTGACCGTAAGGCCTTGCCTGATCCGGAAATCAGCAAGGGTGATGATTTTATTTTACCCAATGGTGAAACTGAAGAAAAACTGGTAGCGATCTGGGCCGAAGTATTAAAAATTAACCAAAATGAAATCAGTGCGACACATCGCTTTTTCGACCTGGGCGGGCATTCTCTTAAGATGATTGCCCTGATTAACCGGGTGCTGAGAGACTTTAATGTTGTGTTAACTATAAATAAGGTTTTTGAGTACCAGGATATCAGGAGCCAGGCCAGTTACATAATGGGTGGCGATCAGATAGCTTATAAAGCTATCCTGCCCGTAACCGCATCGGAATTTTATCCCCTGTCGGCTGCCCAAAAACGCTTGTATGTGGTGTACGAACTCGATCAGTCATCCATAGCTTATAATGGTGGGGTTACCATCATGATGGATGGTAAATTGGATAAAAATCTGATTAACAATGTTTTTCAAAAGCTTATTGACCGGTATGAGATATTACGGACATCATTCAGGCTTCAGCATGGCGATATCATTCAGGTGGTAGCTCAGGCCGTTCCGTTTGATATTGAATACCTGACTGCTACGGAAGATGCACTGGAAAGCATCATTAAGCAGTTTATACGCCCATTTAACCTGGACAGAGCACCATTGATGAGGGTGGGGTTAGTGGAAATGGCGCCTCAAAAACACCTGATGATCATTGATATGCACCACATTATTGGTGATGGTGTTTCTCAGGAGGTGTTAACAAAGGCCTTTATGGATTTATATCAGGACAATGTGCTGGCACCATTACCCTTGCAGTATAAGGATTATGCAGCCTGGGAACAGGGGAAATCCCACCAGGAAGAAATAGGCCTGCAAAAGGATTTTTGGAAAAAGAGCTTTGATGATCTGCCTGAATCGCTAGGTTTACCCTTGGATTTTGAAAGGCTTCCGAAGCATGAATTTCATGCTGCATCTTTTGATTTTGAAATCGGTTTTGAAGCTACTTCCAGGCTGCAATTGTTGGCGAAGGCAGAAGGCACAACCTTATTTACGGTTCTGCTTTGTGCTTATAATATCCTTTTAGGAAGGTTGAGCAACCAGGAAGACGTGGTAGTAGGAACACCAGTAGCAGGAAGAAATCACCCTGACCTGGAAAATATGATCGGCATGTTTGTGAATATGCTCGCTTTACGCAGCCGGCCTGAAACTTCAGCAACCGTTAAAGCATTCCTGAAAACATTGGCTACGCATATTCAGCAATGTTTCGCCAACCAGGAATTCCAGTATGAAGAGCTGGTTAATTTATTAAACATACCCCGGAACACTGGCCGCAATCCCTTATTTGATACGCTGTTTACTTTCCAGAATTATAAGGAAACCATTTTGCAGCTACCCGGACTTGAATTGCAGGTTGCAGACCGGGCACACCAGGCGATCCAGTTCGATCTGGTACTCTCCGCCGTTGAAAAGGAGGGTAAAATCATATGCCGCTTTGAATATGCAGCTGAATTGTTCAGGCACGATACCATTCAGCGTTTTGCCGGTTATTTTAACAACATCATCAACGCTATTACTACAGATCCTTCCATAAGGATCGGGGAAATTGAAATGCTGACTGTCAAAGAGCGCAGCCAGTTGCTTACTGATTTTAATGATACAAAAACAGCATTTAACCGGAACGAAAAACTGGTTAATCTGATCGTGCAGCATGCGCTGAATTCGCCCGATCGTACTGCGGTGAGTTTCGGGGGAAAAAGTTTAACCTATAGTCAGCTGAACCAGCAGGCAAATGCACTGGCCAATTTGCTTCACGGCCGGCTGCATGAGTTGGAAATACCCAGGATCGCTGTATTGTTCAGGCCTTCGATTGAAATGATCGTAGCCATATATGCTGTATTAAAGGCCGGTGGCGTATACCTGCCCTTGTCGCCTCAGGTGGCTGCAGAAAGAAATGACTATATTCTTTCAGATAGCGGTGCAGTATTGGTGCTGGTTCAGGAAAATATACTGGAGGATGGCCCTTCTATACCATTCAGTCCTGATAAAATTGCGTTTTTCCCGGTTGGAGAGAATATTAAATCAAATACGGACTTAACATTTACTGCACCAGCAATGGAGGCAGCGAGGCCGATGTATATTATTTATACTTCTGGTACAACCGGTGTGCCTAAAGGAGTAGAGGTGAGTCATAACGGCGTACTTAATTTATTGGATTTTTATAAAAAATTATACCCCATAACTGCAGGTGCCAGTTTCAGCCAGGTGGCCAATCTTTATTTCGATGCATCGGTTTTTGAAATCTGGCCTGCGCTGGCCAATGGTGGCCAGCTTTGCATTGCACCTGAAGAGGTAAGAATGGATGCCGTTGCCATGCGTTCGTGGTTAATTGATAACGGCATTATGATCACCTACCAGGTAACAGCCATTGCCGAATACCTGCTTCATGAAACCTGGTTGCCAGGTGAGGGGGCGTTACAGGTGATGAACGTAGCCGGCGACAGGTTTAACTATCATCCGGTAAAACACCTGCCATTTCGTTTATTTAACCTCTACGGGCCTACTGAAGATACCGTATGGACAACCTGGCTGGAAGTAACAGCAGCGCGCCAAGCTAATGGATATAGTATTGGTAAACCTATTGGTAACAAACAGATCTATATCCTGGATCATCATTTGCGTCTGCAGCCTGTAGGCGTACCTGGCGAATTATGTATCGGCGGAGCGGGGTTGGCCATCGGCTACATTAACAATGAGGCACTCACCAGAAGGCAGTTTGTATCGAACCCTTTTAAAGCAAACGAAAGGATTTATAAAACAGGCGACCTGGCCAAATGGACCCCGGAAGGGGAAATCATTTTTCTTGGCAGGAAGGATGACCAGGTTAAGATTCGTGGTTTCAGGATAGAACCTGGCGAGATTGAACGGCAATTGCTTACCCATCAGGCGATTAAAGAAGCTGTTGTACTGGCCCGCGAAAGAAATGGCAGTAAATACCTGATTGCGTATTATGTGGCCGGCGAGGCGATTACCAACCAGGAAACGAGGGCATATTTGTCGGCAAAGCTGCCTGATTACATGGTGCCGGCATTCCTGGTGGCTTTAACTTCGATGCCGCTGACGGCAAATGGCAAAATTAACCGCAGCATTTTACCTGATCCTGAACCAGACCCGGAAAACCATTATGAAGCACCTGTAACAACTGAGGAACAGCTGCTGGTAAAGATTTGGACCGCAGTTTTAGGAATAGATGGTATCGGCACTACACATAACTTTTTTTCCTCAGGCGGCGATTCTGTAAAATCAATACAGATCAGTTCACGCTTACGGGAACTGGGTTATCAAGTTTCGGTAAAAGATATTTTCGCTGCCCAAACCATCCGCTTACTGGCCGGTAAACTGCAAAAAATAACCGCCGCATACAGCCAGTTACCGGTACACGGTAGCGCGGCTTTAACGCCTATACAAAGCTGGTTTTTTGAAGGAAATATTAACAGTAAGCATCATTTCAATCAGTCTGTGCTGCTGAAATCGGAACAGCGGATTACTAAAGATGTGGTAATACAGATTTTTGAACAGTTATTGCAGCATCATGATGCCTTACGAATAGCATTTAGAAGTGACGGCCTCAGCGTAGTTCAGGAAAATCTGCAATATGCCGGTTTACAGGTAGAAGAAGTTGATCTGGTCGAAGCACTATATCCAGAAGATGACATGGTGGCTTTTGCCAACAGGCTACAGGAAAGCATAGACCTGGAAAAAGGACCACTGGTAAAACCTGCGTTGTTTCATCTTGACAATGGAAGTGCTTTGTTGATTATCATTCACCATTTAGTTGTAGATGCTTATTCGTGGCGGATCCTGTTGGAAGATATTCAAACCCTTTACCGGCAGATCGTTGCAGGGGAGCAAACCATACTTCCTGCTAAAACCGCAGCATTTATTACATGGCCTCAATACCTGGAAAAATATTCGGGCACTGCTGCTTTTAGCCGGGCAGCCGCCTACTGGAATGAACTGAATGAGGTTAAGGCTGTGGTACCTGAAAGAGACCAGGAAAATGGCGGAAATTTTGTACATCAGGAAAGCACTGTGCGCTTTACCCTGGATGAGCAAAGCACAAGTGACCTGCTGATAAAAGTACCGGCTGCTTTTCATACCCAGATTAACGATGTTTTATTAGCTGCATTGCTTTTAACGCTGAAAAGGCAATACCAGAATACTGATGGCATATTGCTTCACCTTGAAGGGCATGGAAGGGAAGAAATTGATGCTGATGCCGATTTCAGTCGCACTGTAGGCTGGTTTACCACCATTTACCCGGTGTACCTTAAATATACGCCGAATGATTTATCCGGAACCATTAAATACGTTAAGGAAACGCTGCGGAACATTCCTGATAAAGGAATCGGTTACCTGATTAACGGGTTTCTGCAAAATACAAGCCGATCCAGAATGATGAACGGGGCCAGAATCCTGTTTAATTATCTGGGACAGGCTGATGCCGATCTGCATGATAACCTGTTCTCTGTCCATACCAATGCATCAGGCAACAACAGGGATCTGAATGATAACAGGCTGTATGATTGGGATATATCCGGTATCGTATTGCAGAAACGTTTGCACATTACCATTGCTTACAGCCGTGAACAATATCATAATGAAACGATGCAGCATCTGGCAGACGGTTACAATCATGCGCTCAGGGAATTGATCACCTACTGCGCAAATTGTACAGCAGAAACCCTTACGCCGGCCGATATTACCTGTAAAGGGCTAACGATTGAGCAGTTGGACACGATCCAGGAGCAATATTTAATTGAAGATATCTGTCCGCTTTCCCCCATGCAGGAAGGAATGCTTTTCCATTACCTGCTTGATCCCGGTACGGACAGTTATTTTGAGCAGATGACGGTAAAAATCAATGGAACATTGCAAATACCGGCTGTACAGCAAACCATGGAAGCGCTTGTACAGAAATATACTGCAATGAGGACCATTTTCTTACACGAAGGTTATGAGCAGCCCCTGCAGCTGATTTTAAAGGAAAGGCCATTTACAGTACAGTACCATGATGTGGTGCAAATTTGTGCCGAAAAAGGAAAAGATCATGTGATAAATGGTTTCCTGCTGCAGGATCTCGAAAGAAAATTTGACTTGGCTAAAGATGCACTGATCCGTTTATGTATCGTTAAAACAGCCGGAGATGAATATGAACTAATCTGGAGTCATCACCATATTGTTATGGACGGCTGGTGCCTGGGCATTATTATGAAAGATTTTCTGGAAGAATATGAAAGCCTTCAAAACTATACGGAAAAGCGGATAACCCCTGTACATACCTATGCAAATTACCTCCTATGGCTCGAAAACAGGAATCAGGATGCCTCTTTAAATTATTGGCATAATTACCTTTCGGCCTGCGATTTCAATTCTTCCCTACCTCCAAAAACGACTTCGCAGTTAACAGAAAAACTGCATGGCCAGCATCTAAAGCATCAGCTGGTCATGGATGAGGCGTTTGTGCACAAACTTCATCAGCTATCAGCGGCTTACGGCATTACTTTAAGTACCCTTTTCCAATTTGCCTGGGGTATATTACTGGGCAGGTATAATGACAGGGAAGAAGCCGTTTTCGGGATAGTAACTTCGGGAAGGCCGGCCGAGCTACCTGGAATTGAAACTATGGTGGGTTTATTTATTAATACCATTCCGGTACACCTTTCCTGCGAAATACATCAGACCATTTCGGATGCTTTGAAAAGATTTCAGCAAGCCTCTCTTGACAGTGAAGCACACCAATACCTGCCTTTACCTGAAATTTTGGCTGCAGGCGGAAAAGATAGCAGTCTGTTTAACCACATTATGGTTTTTGAAAATTATCCCTTATCCCGCGAATTTGAATCTGCCACTGCCTGCAAGGGTACCGCAAACGAGATAAGCATTTCAGATGCACATTTTTATAACCAGAACAGCTATGATTTATCACTTACGGTTATTCCCGGCGAAAAAATGCAGGTACAGCTGGATTACAATGCGGCAGTTTATGATACGGCTATAATTGCCCAGGCCGCTGCGCACCTATTTAATATCCTTGATTTTATCTGCCATTCGCCTGATGCAGAAATTGGAGAAATCAGGATGCTGGATGCAGCCGAACAGGATAAGCTAGTTAATGGTTTTAATTCCAGCCTGAATAAAAAGGCTGGCAGCCGGGAAACGGTGGTGTCTCTTTTTGAAAAACAAGCTGCTTTACATCCTGATCAGCCTGCTTTACATACCCCTGCAGGTACGCTTTGTTACCATGAACTTCAGCAGCTTTCCAATAAAATTGCAGGCTGCTTAATACAACGAGGAATAAAACCTGGAGACTTGGTTGCCTTATTGCTCGATAGAGAAACTTACCTTATACCCTGCATGCTGGGTATTTTAAAAGCTGGTGCAGCCTTTTTGCCCATTGATGTAGCTTACCCATCAGAAAGGGTGCGTTCGGTTATTGCGCACGCCCGGCCGGTAATGCTAATAACCAGGGGCCAGTTTCTGCCCGAAGGATTGTCCACCGCCATTGCGCTCTTTGACCTTGATGGTGAAGTGGGAAACATTTCACAGCAAACCGTAATTCGTGTAGCGATAAATGATCCGGCGGATCTGGCCTATGTAATTTATACCTCCGGATCAACCGGGACGCCTAAAGGGGTAATGATCGGGCATGACTCACTTTTAAATTATATTACCTGGGCGGTTTCTGCCTATATTAAAGGATCAAGGGCAACTTTCCCGCTCTATTCTTCCATATCTTTCGACTTAACGATCACTTCTGTTTTCGCACCGCTGGTTTCAGGAAATGATGTGATATTGTACCCAGGAGTATCAGACGGCGCACTACTGGAAAGAATGCTGAAGGATAACCGCTCAACCATCATTAAGCTTACTCCCTCGCACTTGAAAATGCTTGGAGACATGAGGTCACTTCCATCACTCCAGCAAAGCAAGATTAAAACGCTGATTGTGGGTGGAGAAGAGCTGGATAAAAGACTGGCTGCAGACATTTACCACTTATACCAGGGTAAAATGGAGATATACAACGAATACGGCCCTACAGAGGCTACCGTGGGATGTATGATCCATCAGTTTAACCCGCAAGATCAGGGGCTTACTGTTCCTATCGGTAAACCTGCTGCAAACACACAAATTTATATACTGGACAGGCTCCTGCGACCGGTTCCTGCCGGCGTTGCGGGTGAAATGTATATTGCCGGTAAAGGTGTGGCCAGGGGATATTTATATGAAGATTCACTTACCGCGAACCGGTTTCTGCACGATCCTTTCCATAAAGAAGGAAAAATGTACAAAACAGGCGACATGGCTGTGAGGCTTGCTGACGGTAACCTTGTTTTTAAAGGCCGGAATGATACCCAGATTAAAATAAATGGTTTCAGAATAGAACCTGCGGAGATCGAGCACCACCTGCTTTCCTACACTGGAATAAGGGAGGTACTTGTCAGCGTGACGGAAAGCGGGGAAGATAAGCAGTTGGTTGCTTATTTTGTAGCCGAAGATGATGTAATGCCTGAGATATTAAAACAATTTCTGGCTGCCATACTTCCCAAATATATGGTGCCGCAGTTTTATATACAGCTCCAGAGTCTTCCGCTTACCATCAATGGTAAAAGGGATACCAGCGCGCTGCCACAGCCCGATATACAGCTCCTGCAACAATATGAGGCCCCGGTTGGTGCCGTAGAGCAGCAGTTAGCCATGATATGGGCAGACGTGTTACAGAAAGATGCTTCAGCTATCAGTCGCTATGCAAACTTTTTTGAATGGGGCGGGCATTCGCTCAAGGCAGTAAAATTAGTTAATAAAATTTACAGTGAGTTGCAGATTGTACTGCCGTTGAGCGAAGTATTTGCCTATCCTGACCTGGCCGGTATGGCCGGGCAAATCCTCGAAAAGGAAAAACATGTGTACAAGGGGATCGAAAAGGCAGCACAGCAGCAATGGTATCCATTGTCATCATCGCAGAAAAGGCTGTATATGTTATATATGCTTGATCGCCAATCGCTTGCCTATAATATGCCATATATGGTTAAAATGAGTGGCTACCTGGTTAAAGAGCGGCTGGAAGCGGCCTGGAGCGCACTGCTCAAGAGACAGGAAAGTTTGCGTACTGCATTTTTAATGACTGAAAATGGTCCTATGCAACAGGTAGTTGAAGAAATTGAATTCAGCCTGCCGGTAATCCGCTCAGTGGAGGCGGAACTCCCTTCGCTTTATGCAGAATTTGTAAAACCCTTTAACCTTGAAGAAGCACCGCTTTTCAGAGTCGCGCTGATCGGTGTCGAAGCTGAAGAACATTATCTCCTGCTCGATATGCATCATATTATTATGGATGCTGTATCTCAGGAAATCATGATCAAGGAGTTCATTTCCTTATATCAACAGGAAGATTTAACCCCACTGCATTTACAATATAAAGATTATGCGAGTTGGCAGCAGGATCCCCTACAGCAGCTCAAAAGCAGGCAGCACCGTCAATTCTGGATACAACAGTTCGAGGATGAGGTGCCTGCAGCTGATTTACCGTCAGATTATCCACGCCCCGCCGTACCTAAATATGCCGGTGACACCTTTACATTTAATATCGGGGAAGATGTGGTGAATAGCCTGCGTACCATTGCGGCCGATGAAAATACAACATTGTACATGGTTTTATTAACCGCTTATTATATCTTGCTGGGCAAATTATCTAATCAGGAGGATATTACTATTGGCAGCCCTATTGCCGGTCGTCATCACCCTGATATAGAAAAAATGATCGGTGTATTTATTCATACCCTCCCACTGCGTAATTTTCCGCAGAATGAACTGCGGATACAGGAATTTCTGGCAAAAGTGACCGGCAGGACACTTCAATGTTTTGAAAATGAGGCTTACCAGTACGAAGAATTGATCCAGGATATTCAGGTAAACCGAAACACAGGCAGAAATCCATTATTCGATACCTTATTTGTATTTAGAAAGGAAGAAGAAAACCTGTTTACCTTACCAGGACTTACACTGACACCCTGCAATTTCGTTCACCCCGTATCACGTCTTGACCTCACACTTACGGCCGTTGAAGAAGAAAAACAATTGTCATTCCATCTTGAATATGCTACTGAATTGTTTTCCAAAGCAACCATTCAGCGCTTTGCTGATTATTTTTGCCGGATCGTAAAAGCAATGGCCACCAACCTGCAGGGTAATATCGGGGAGATAGCCTTGCTTTCTGCTGATGAGCAACGGCTGATAAGCGGTTTTAATAAAGGGCCTGTTAGTAATGTGGAGGCACAGCAATTGCCGATGCCTCTGTTTGACGGACAGGTAAAAAAGACGCCTGAAAATATTGCCCTGCGTTTTGCAGGCGGCGATATGACTTATGCATCATTTGCCCGCCAGGCCAATCTTATGGCTGCTTACCTGCAAACCGAAAAACATGTTGCTGCCGGTGATCTGGTTGCTGTTATGCTGGAACGTGAACCTGATCAGGTATCTTCTGTATTTGGTATATTAAAGGCGGCCGCGGTTTACGTACCTATAGACCCCTCTTATCCGAAAGAAAGGATAGACGCTATTATTGCAGATGCCGGTATCAAAATTTTGATCACACGGACAAAATATATACCGCGTTTAAAAAATATTGCGGTAAGGGTGGTCGATCTTGATCAGGAATATTCGGAAATACAGCAGCAAAAAGATGTTTTTTCTGCAGCAGAGATCCATACAGATCACCCTGCTTATGTTATATATACCTCCGGTTCTACTGGTAAACCCAAAGGGGTAGTCGTTTCGCATGGTTCGTTGGCAAATCTGATACATTGTATGCAGGAGCGATATCCCCTAGATGCACGGGGGGTGTATCTTTTAAAAACTACTTTCTCTTTTGATGTTTCGGCTGCCGAATTGTTCGGCTGGTTTCTTGCCGGGGGTAGCCTGTGTCTTCTCCCTGTCGGGGAAGAGGGCAATGCCGCAGTGATTCTGAATACCATAGCAAAGCAAAAAATTACGCATGTTAATTTTGTATCATCCATGTTTACCGTGTTTTCAGAAGAAGCAGCAAAACATCCTGTTGATTGGCTAAGCAGTTTGCAATATATTTTCCTGGCCGGTGAAGCCCTGTTTTATACCACGGTACAGAAAATACAGGCCCTCCAATTGCCATTAAGGCTGGTAAATCTGTATGGGCCAACGGAAGGAACAGTATACACCACAGCCTATACCTTGTTACAAAATGATACTGATTTTGCTATACCTATTGGCAAACCATTAAACAATGTAAATCTCTATGTACTTAACACGGCCTGCATTGACCAGCCTGTTGGTGTACCTGGTGAGTTATTTATTGGCGGCAGGGGGGTAGCCGATGGTTACCTGAACAACCCAGCTTTAACTGAAGAAAAATTTATTGTTCATCCACACCGGCCAAACGAAAGGCTTTATAAAACTGGCGACCTGGTTAAATGGCGGAAAGATGGTCATCTTGAATTCCTGGGAAGAATAGATACCCAGGTAAAATTGCGAGGTTTCAGGATAGAGTTGAGCGAAATTGAAAAGCAGCTTGTTAGTTTTGACGGGGTACAGGATGCCATTGCAATAGTTTCGGAACAGGACAATGATAAAAGGCTTGTGGCTTATTACCTGAGTGAAAAAGAAATTGACGGCACATTGTTGCTAGGGCATCTGCAGGCGAGGCTTCCGGGGTATATGGTGCCTGCATATTATATGCAAATTACTGAAATACCGCTTACAGCCAATGGAAAACTGAACCGCAAGGCACTACCGGAGCCGGTAATCGGGCCGGGCGATGATCATATGGCACCCGAAAGTAAACTGGAGGAGCAATTGGTATTAATCTGGTCGGAACTGCTGAAGACTGCCCCGGCCGGCATCAGTATCAATAAAAGTTTTTTCGAAATGGGTGGTCACTCATTAAGCGCAACGGTATTGATCAACCAGGTTAAGAAATTAATGCAAACGGATATCCCGCTCCGCGAAGTATTCAGGCTGCAGACCGTCCGGGAGATGGCCAGGTATATTGAGCGGGCTGAAACCGACAGCTATATCCCTGTTGTTTCCGCACAGATGAAGGCATTTTATGTATTGTCTTCCGCACAGCGCCGCCTGTATTTTCTGTACGAGCTTAATCGCTTATCAACTGCTTACAATATGCCGCAGGCCATCAATATAAATGGCACACCGGATGTTAACAGGTTGGAAAATGCTTTTTCGCTGCTCATTAACCGCTACGAAAGTTTGCGAACCAGTTTTGAACTGGTAGACGGTGTGCCCATGCAGAGTGTAAAAAATGAGGTGAATTTTTCATTGTCGCATACGGAGTGCCATGCAACAGAAGTAAATACCCTGATCGGGGATTTTATTCAGCCTTTTATATTGAGCGAGCCGCCATTAATCAGGGCCATGCTGATTTCACTCAGCACCACACAGCATATACTCGTTGTAGATATGCATCACATTATAGCGGATGGTATTTCCCAGCAGTTGCTGTTAAAAGAACTATGGGAGGCTTATACGAACCAGGAATTTAAAGAAGCTTTACCATTACATTATAAAGATTATGCCGAATGGCAATCGCAGCAGCTGCAACAGGAAAAGCTGGTAAAACAGCGCAGGTTCTGGCTTAAACAATTTGAAGAGGAGATCATTTTTGATTTACCTACAGACCATGCAAGGCCAGCGGTTAAAGATTATAAGGGTGATGTGCTGCATTTTGCACTTAGCAAAACACAAACTGCTGAAATAAATGCGGTTGCCCTGGCGGCAGGGGCAACACCTTATATGGTATTGCTTTCCCTTTACCTGATATTTTTAAGCAAGATCAGCAATAAGGAAGATGTGGTAATCGGTACGCCTGTTGCCGGTCGTTCACATGCTGACCTCGAGAATATGGTCGGCATCTTTATCAATACGATTCCGCTGCGTTTTCAGGTAAACAGCGACCTGAATTATAATGATTTCTTACAGTCTGTTAAAATGCGGGTATTGTCTTATTTTGAACATGAGGATTATCCATACGAAACCCTTGTTGATGAATTGCAGATTGTAAGGGATACCGGCCGGAACCCATTGTTTGATGTGATGTTTATGTTCCGGAACTTTGAACAGGCCTTGCCGGAAATTCCCGGACTGGAACTGCAGAATTACAATACGGGTTATACACTGTCTAAATTCGACCTTACACTGATAGCGGGAGAGGCAGCAGGTATATATGAATTTGATTTCGAATATTCCACCTCACTTTTCGATAGCACAACGGTTCAAAAGTTCATTACCTATTTTAAACAGCTGCTCAGCAATTTTACGAAAGACAGCCTGGTTTGTATCGCCGACCTGAGCCTATTACCGCCGGAAGAAAAATTGATGCTGGTTGATAGGTTTAATGATACTGCCTTATCGTTCCCTGTCCATGAAACCATTGTGTCTTTGTTTGACCAGCAGGCCATCAGCAGGCCCGGTCAGATTGCTATCGTAGCCGGTGGCAAAGCATGGACCTATCAGGAACTACAGCAAAGTTCAAATGGTATTGCCAGGCATCTTCAAGCGGTACACGGCCTTGGTGAGGGTAAAAAAGCAGGTTTGATGCTGGAGCGCGATAGCCTTTTGATACCCTGCCTGCTGGGGATATTAAAAACCGGAGCCGCTTACGTACCTATTGATCCTGCTTATCCTGTTGCACGTATACAGTACATATTGGACGACAGCGGACTTGAACTGGTATTGACCAGGCCTGAACTTATGGCGCAGCACGAGAACCTGAAGCAGGAGGGCGTTACCTGGGTAGATGTTTCAGTTATTGACCTGAAATCGACCGGGCAAACGGATACGGTAATCTCATCGGCTGCCGCTGCCTACATGATATATACTTCCGGCTCTTCCGGTAAACCGAAAGGAGTTGCGGTAACGCACCGGAATGTTGTAAATTTTGTGTTTGGCATCCGCGAAAGAATTGATTTTTCGGTTGGAAGTGCCATGCTTGGTTTAACCACCGTATCGTTTGATATTTTCGTACTGGAAACCATTTTACCTTTACTCAGCGGGATCAGGATAGTGCTTGCAGGTGATACTGTTCAGCGGGATATCAAAGAACTGGGCCAACTCATCCTTGATCAGGGAATTGATTTTATTCAAGTTACGCCATCACATCTGCGCCTGCTTCTGGCCGATGCATCAGCTGGAAATGTACTTTCTGGTATTAAAGTGCTGATGGTGGGTGGGGAAGCATTTCCACCTGAACTGCTCAGCCAGGTAAAAAATTTAACAAGAAGCCGTATTTATAATATGTATGGCCCAACTGAAACTACCGTTTGGTCAACCATATACGAACTTACAGAAAGTGATATTATTTGCATCGGTAAGCCCATCGCTAACACTGTTATCCGCATCTTGGATAAGAACAACAGGTTCTTGCCGCCAGGCGTGGGTGGTGAATTATGTATCGGTGGCGAAGGAGTTACAGCTGGTTACCTGAACCAGCCTGCACTCACGGCAGAGAAATTCATCCCTGATCCGGCAAAACCGTCTGGCCTGGTTTACAAAACCGGCGACATGGCCCGCTGGCTGCCTGATGGCAATATTGAATTTATGGGCAGGATGGATGACCAGGTTAAGATCAGGGGCCACCGCATCGAACCCGGTGAAATTGTCCAGCAATTGATCAGCCATCCCCAGGTAAAGGAAGCCGTGGTGATCCTATCGGGAGAGGGAAATAATACTTTTTTAGTGGCTTATTATGTGCCTTATGAGGCTGTTGAGCCTGCAGATGTCAGCACTTATCTGCAGCAGAAGTTACCGGCTTATATGATTCCGGCTTATTTTATGTCACTTAATGCACTTCCACTGACGCCGAATGGCAAACTGAACAAAAAGATGCTGCCTAAGCCGGTACGGGAGCAAATGGCAGATTACGTAGCCCCTTCGGGTAAAATTGCCATCAAACTGGTTGAAATCTGGGCTGATATTCTGAAAACAGATGCAGGAATTATTGGTATGTACCAGAATTTTTTCGAAATGGGCGGGCATTCGCTTAGTGCCATTATGCTCATGAGCAAGGTGCATCAGGAATTCGGTGTGCACATTCCGCTGCTCAATTTCTTCAAAAAACCAACTGTTGATGCCCTGAACAAAGAGATCCTGGTTGCATCACTGGTAAGAAAAACAGGTCATAAAACGGAAAAACTAGCAATTTAATTATGGAAGCCCTACTGAGTAAATTAATTGAGCTTGACATTTCTTTGGAAGCCAGTGGCCTGGAGCTGAATATTTATGATCCGGGCCGTAACCTGACGCCGGAGCTGCTTCACTCTATTAAAAGCAAAAAAAGTGAATTACTGTCTTTATTGCAGGATGCGGGGGGGCAGAATTTTGATATATCCATCCCACGCATACCGCTTCAGGATGCTTATCAGCTTTCTTACGCGCAAAAACGTTTGTATTTTCTGTACCGGTATAATCAGGATGCGGTGGCCTATAATATGCCAAGGGTAATGGAACTTGAAGGCGAATTAAATATTGAAAAAATAAATGAAACTTTTCAAACCTTAATACATAGGCACGAAAGTTTGCGCACCTTTTTCGAAATGGAAAGCGACGGGCCGGTACAAAAGATTAAGAAAAATGTTTCTTTCCGGATAGATTATACCATAGCAAAACCAGATCAAACAGCAGCATTGATTCGTGACTTTGTGGTGCCTTTCGATCTTTCGGCTGCACCACTCATGCGTGCCCAACTTTTAAATATCGGGAAGGATAAGCATTTGTTACTGCTCGATATGCACCATATTATTGCCGACGGTGTATCTCAGCAGGTGTTGGTTAAAGATTTTATGGCGCTTTATAACAATGAAGTGCTGCCACCGCTACAGCTTGATTTTAAAGATTATGCGGCATGGCAACAAGATAGCGGGCGGGAGGCCGACATACAGAAACAAGGCGCATTCTGGATTAATGAATTTTCAGGTGAATTGCTTCCTCTTGATTTGCCGCTTGATTTTCCAAGGCCATCGGTTATGGACTATGAAGGCGGCATCCAGGAATTCAGGATCGATGGTTCTGAGGCAGAAAGTTTAAAACTTATGGCCGCTGCCAATGGCACAACACTCTTTATGGTTATGCTGGCTGCATATAATGTTTTATTATCCAGGCTCAGTAATCAAAATGATATTGTAATCGGCGTACCTACTGCAGGCAGAAAATATACCGGTTTGGAAGATGTCATCGGCATGTTTGTAAATACCCTGCCGATACGGAATCTGATCGATACCGACCTCAACTTCAGGGAACTTGTGGCTGCCGTAAGTATGAAAACAATGGCCTGCATGGATAACCAGGATTATCCTTATGAAGAACTCATCGATAATCTCAAGCTGGAAAGGGATGCAAGCAGGAATCCGTTATTTAATGTGCTGTTCGATTTTTTAAGTTTCGAACATGCCGTTGTAGCCATTCCGGGTCTCAATATTAAGCCCTACAGCAGTGATCACAGGGTTTCAAAATTTGATCTTACGCTGTATGCCTTTCAGGATGGTGATGCAATCGTGCTTCAGGTAGAATATGCCAAAAGCCTGTTCAAAGCACAAACGATCAGCCGGTTTATCGGGTATTTCAAACGTATTATATCAGCAATCACTTCACAGCCTGATATTAAAATAAAGGCCATACCGGTGCTGCCCCAAATTGAAATGCAGCAATTGCTTTTTGATTTTAATGATACACAAACTAATTATCCGGTAAATGCCACAATCATTTCCTTATTTGAGGAACAGGTGAGGCAAACACCGGATAAAATCGCCCTCATTTACGAAAACCGGGAATATACTTTTGATGCGTTGAATCAGCAGGCTAACTACCTGGCAAAAAAAATACATGAAACCTATGGCGTTGTAACAGGAGATATTGTTGGCCTTGCAGCAGACCGTTCAGCCTTAATGATTGCAGCAATGATGGGTATACTCAAGGCTGGTGCCGCTTATGTACCGGTTGATCCTGCCTACCCGCAGTTGAGGAAAGAGTATATTTTAAATGATAGCGGCGTCAAGGTATTGCTTACTGATAACGAGGCCCATGTTCCGGTTGGTTTTACCGCACCGGTACGGCTATTGGAACATTGGGAAGAAGCAGTTGATGAAAGCAACCCTCCGCTTGCGGCAGCTGCATCAAATCTTTGCTATTTAATTTATACATCGGGGTCAACCGGAAACCCTAAAGGCGTGATGATAGCCCATGATAATGTGGTGAACTTTTTTACCGGTATGAACCAGCGTTTGCCTGTTAGTTCAAATGACTGTATGCTTGCACTTACCAGTACTTCATTCGACATATCGGTACTGGAAATTTTTTGGACCCTCTGCCAGGGGGTTAAAGTGATCGTGCATCCTTCACACCTTGCCGTAAACGACCTGACCCGCTATCTGCCGGCTGAAAAATCAGTTACTGATTTCAGCCTCTTGTTTTTCTCCAGTTATGATCATGAAGATGCCAACAAATACAGAATGGTGTTGGATGCCGTAAAGTATGCAGATAAAAATGGCTTTAAAGCAGTATGGACGCCAGAACGTCATTTTCATGAGTTTGGCGGCCTTTATCCTAATCCTGCCGTTATGAGTGCAGCACTGGCCATGGTTACCGACCGGATTATTTTAAGGAGCGGGAGCGTGGTTTCGCCCCTGCACGATGCCGTTCGTATTACAGAAGAATGGTCGGTGGTGGATAACCTCTCTAACGGGAGGGTGGAAATTTCATTTGCATCGGGCTGGAATCCCAATGATTTTGTATTAAACACAGCTTCTTACTCCGACCGGCAACAAACCATGTACAGGCAGGTGGAGGACGTAAAGAAAATGTGGCGCGGCGAAACAATAAGTCGTTCGAACGGATTGGGTCATCTGATTGATATCCGGGTATATCCAAGGCCGGTGCAGCCGGATCTGCCGGTTTGGATCACATCGGCCGGTAATGAAGAAACTTTCAGGAGTGCGGGAAGTATCGGGGCTAATGTACTTACCCATTTTCTGGGCCAGGATATCGAAACGCTTTCTCATAATATCAATGTTTACAGGGCTGCCAGAAAGCAGCACGGGCATGATGGTGCAGGTAAAGTGGCGCTGATGCTTCACACCTATGTTGGAGAAGATATTGACGAGGTGGAGAAACTGGTAGAGCAGCCGTTTATAGCTTATCTGAAAAGTGCTATAGGCTTAAGCAGGATTCTGCATGAAGAGGCCGGGCTGACAGAAGCCGGTTTATCGGAAGAAAGAAAAGCTACGATCCTAAAGAATGCTTTTTTACGATACTATAAAACCGGGTCGCTTATCGGTACCCCAAAAACATGTGCCGAAACCGTGCGCCGGTTGAAGAAGGCAGGGGTTGATGAAATAGCCTGCCTGGTTGATTTCGGTTTAAGTATCGGGGATGTAATGAACGGCCTGGTTCAGCTGAAATCAGTTAAAGAAATATTCGACGGGCAGGATAGAAATGAAGATCATCCTGTAACCCTGCTTCAGTCAACGCCATCTTTTATCCAGCAGGCACTGGAAAATTCGGGCTCAGTTGATTTACTCCGTTCGTTACGGCTGTTGATGCTCGGCGGTGAAGCTGTTCCTTTAGCCCTGGTACGTCAGCTCCAGCAGCAAACCCGGACATCCCTGTACAATATGTATGGTCCCACAGAAACCACGATATGGTCATGCGTAAATGCTTTCGAAACCGGTATTCAAAAAGTACTGGTTGGAACACCTATCGCCAATACGCGGCTTTATATATTGGATAAAGCACTGCAACTGGTGCCCATAGGGGTAGTGGGCGATCTTTATATTGCAGGCGATGGCTTATCGCGGGGTTACTGGAAAAGGCCTGCGCTTACCGCAGAAAAATTTATAGCCAACCCTTACCAGCCCGGCAGCCTCATGTATAAAACCAGCGATCGGGCCAGATGGCAGGAAAATGGTACCGTTGAATTGCTCGGACGGGAAGATGACCAGGTAAAAATACGCGGGTACAGAATAGAGCTGGGGGAAATAGAAAACGTATTAAGTACTTTTATTGGCATTAACGAAACCGTGGTAACTGCCAGGGAAGAAAACGGAACACGCCTTTTGGTGGCTTATTATACTGCTGACCAAAAGATAGATACCGCTGCATTAAGAAAACATCTCCTGTTGAAATTGCCGGAATATATGGTACCCACTTATTTTATGGCTCTCCATGCACTCCCGCTCACACCGAATGGAAAAATTGATCGTAAAGCACTGCCGGCCCCGGTTGCTGAGGGCGATACTGATTATATCCCCCTGGCGACCGAAACGGAACATAAAATGGCTGCATTGTGGGCAGATATCTTAAAAATCGATCTGAAACGGATTGGCTCATCCGGTGATTTTTTTAAACTGGGGGGGCACTCCCTTAATGCAATGATGCTGCTCGGTCGTGTAGAGCAGGCATTTAATAAAAGTATTCCGCTAAAACAGCTCTATCACATGGCTACCTTGCGCGAAGTAGCCGCTTATGTAGATGAGAATGGCGGCGGCAACAAGGAAATCGCGGCATACCGCATTCCCGTAGCGCCTGTTCAGTTATCATATCCATTATCATCCCAACAGAAAAGAGTTTACTTCCTGCACCAATTGGATCCTTTATCGCTGGCATACAATGAAACCGGCATATACCAGTTGCAGGGAGAGGTTGATCAGGACAGACTAACGACAGCCTTTCGGCAACTGTTACAACGACATGATATTTTACGCACCTGTTTCGGTGTTGAAAACGGGGAACCATACCAGCGCATTGCCAGGCATATCAATTTCACCATTGAAAGGGTAGAGGCTAAAAATGATATCCAGGAAGTGTTAAACAGATTTGTACAGCCTTTTGATCTGATGCAGGCACCATTAATCCGCGTGGGGCTGGTAACACTGGTGGCGAACCAGCATATATTGCTGGTAGATATGCACCACATTATTACCGATGGTGTATCTAAAAACCTGTTGCTGGGCGACTTTATTGCGCTGTATAAGCAGGAAAAACCGGAGGTGCCTTCATTGCAGTATAAAGATTATGCGGTATGGCAACAAAGTGCGGACCGTCTTGATCTGATTGCACAACAAAAGATTTTCTGGCTGAAATTATTTGCGGAACCGGCACCTGTACTTTCACTGCCAACTGATTTTCAACGGCCCAGGATCAAAACCCAGGCAGGTAAAATGCTCGCTTTTACACTGGGCACCAAGGATACGGAGCGGTTAAAGCAGATAGCCTCAGACGAAAGGACGACCCTGTATATGGTGTTGCTTGCCATGTATAACATATTGCTGGCCAAGCTAAGTAACCAGGAAGATGTGGTGGTTGGTACACCCACGGCTGGCCGGCTTAATGTTGAACTGGAAGGTATGATCGGCATGTTTGTAAATACATTGGCATTGCGTAATCAGGTGATAGCAGAATTGCCGTTTAGTACGTTTTTAGCTACGTTAAGTACCAATACCATAGAAGGCCTTGATCATCAGTTTTATCCATATGAAGATTTGGTTACCGACTTGCGTTTACAGCGCGATACCAGCCGTAATCCATTGTTTGATACTTTTTTTGTGTTCCATAATTTTGAGACCACAGCATTTGATATTCCTGGTTTAACGCTCCGGCAGTCGGAACGGATAAGCCACCGCTCTAAATTTGACCTGACCCTGGAAGTATTTGAAGAAAACGGACAGATTGCTCTGAATTTTGAATATGCAGCAGAACTTTTCCTGGAGGAAACCATGAACCGATGGAGAGATGCTTTTCTGATGATCGTGGATGCAGTTACTGCCAACCAGCGCATTCTTATTGCAGATATTGAGCTGTTAACTCCACATGAAAGTGCCTTGATTAGCAATGTTTTTAATGATACCGCTAAAAGCTATCCTGAAGAGGAAACACTGGTTTCTATATTCGAAAAACAAGCTGCGGATACTCCTCATGCCATAGCGGTCAAATTGGAAAATGAAATTTATACCTATGCCGAGCTGAATAGCGGCGCGGAAAAAATGGCCGGGTATCTCCAGCAATCGGCCGGATTAAAAGGAGGTGATTTAGCTGGTGTATTGCTGGAGCGTGAAGAAGCCCTCATGCCTGCACTGTTTGGTATACTGAAAACTGGCGCGGCTTATGTACCTATTGATACCAATGCCCCTGCTGAACGTATTGCAGCCATCATTAAGGATGCCCGGATTGAAGTGCTGATTACCAGACGTAAATACTTAAATGATATCCTGATTGATTGCCAGATAATTAACCTGGATGAGGCATGGGATACGATTATGGCCGCTAATACAGCCGTTACCCTGACCCGCCCGTTACCGGGCGATTTGGCCTATGTCATTTATACATCCGGCTCAACTGGTAAGCCAAAAGGGGTAATGATTGAACACCGTTCCGTTGTAAACCGGATATCCTGGATGCAAAATACTTACCCGATTTCGCCTGCCGATACTATTCTCCAGAAAACACCACTTTTTTTCGATGTTTCTGTATGGGAGCTGTTCTGGTGGTCGTTTACGGGTGCTTCAGTGTGCCTGCTACCGCCGGGAGCAGAAAAAAATCCTGATGAAATCATTATTTCCACCAGGAAACATGATGTAACTGTGATGCATTTCGTACCCTCTATGCTGGGGGCTTTTCTTACAGCAGTAAAACCACAACTGCTTTTACAGGATCTGGCAAAACTTCGCTTGGTATTCAGTAGCGGTGAAGCTTTGCGTACTGAACATGCAGAACAGTTTAATACGTTGCTCAACGCCCCTTTCGGTACTAGGCTCATTAATTTATATGGCCCTACAGAGGCCACAGTAGATGTTTCCTATTACGAATGTTTACCCGGCAGGAGCGAAGACAGCATCCCGATCGGGAAGCCCATTGATAATATACAGTTGCATATTATAGATGGCCATAATAAAATACTGCCAATAGGCGTACCTGGCGAGCTTTGCATAGCCGGGGTAGGCCTGGCAAGAGGATACCTTTATAATGAGGTCCTTACCAAAGAAAAATTTATCGATGCACCTCATCCAATTGGCACAAGGTTTTATAAAACCGGCGATCTGGCCAAATGGTTGCCCGATGGTAATATTGTTTACCTGGGCAGAATAGATAACCAGGTAAAGATACGGGGGTTCAGGATAGAACTGGGCGAAGTTGAAACCTGGCTGGGCCGGTACAATGGCATTTCTGATGCCGTGGTTGTTGTGAAAGAGAAAAATAATGAAAAACAACTGGTTGCCTACTACACATCAGATAAAAAATTAGATGCAGCCGACATTAAAAAATACCTTTCAGGGAAATTACCTGAATATTATTTGCCCGCTCATTATTTGCAAATGGATAAATTACCGGTTACCCGTAACGGTAAACTGGATGCAAAGGCACTTCCTGATCCGGTGATTGGTATAAAAGATGGCTACGCAGCGCCTGTAGGTGAAACACAGCATAAGCTAACCGTGATATGGGCAGCTGTATTAAAAACAGAAGCTGCAGCCATAAGCGTACAAACCAGTTTTTTTGAATTAGGTGGTCATTCACTTAGCGGTATTAGCCTGATAAACAGCATTAAACAGTCGTTTAATACAACTATAGGACTAAAAGATCTGTTTACCCATGTAACCATTGAACAGCAGGCCTTACTGATTGATCAAAGTGCCAGAAATATTTCCGATCCGATTACAAAGGTTCCGAAACAACCCTATTATGTGACCTCTTCTGCCCAGGAAAGGCTGTTTTTTGAACACATGTGGCTGGATCAGAAAATAACCGGCAATATCGTGGTGGTATATGAGGTGAAGGGAAAGCTGGATGAAGGAAAGCTGCAAAAAGCCTTCAACCGGTTAATTAACAGACATGAATCTTTGCGTACCGGGTTTTTATTTCAGGGGGATGAAGTGGTACAGCAGGTACAGGAAGCGGTTTCTTTTGCATTACACGATTTCGGATCAAGGCCCTATTCTTCATTACCGGAGGTTGTTAAGGCTTTTGCACGTCCCTTTGATCTGGATAAACCGCCTTTGCTGCGCTGCGGTTGGCTAAAGCAGGAAAACCTGGGGAGTTATCTACTGCTCGATATCCATCATATTATTTGTGACGGCATCTCATTAAATATTTTAATGAATGATTTTAAACACTTATACCAGGATATTCCACTTGATCCCTTGCCGTTGCGGTACGTTGATTATGCCGTATGGCAACGCGGGCAGGCTAAACACCTGGCCGCACAGGAGTTGTTCTGGGCAAAACAATTTACAGGTGAATGGCAGGCTATAGACCTGCCTGTACTGAAAGATCGGGAGCTGGTAACCATTTATGAGGCAGATCAGCAGGTACTGCCTGTTGATCGTAACCGTGTAATACAAATCAAAAAGCGATGTGCCGAAGCGGGTGTATCGGATTTTATGTTCATGCTCACGCTTTATTATATCCTCATCGCTAAAATATCAGGTAAAACCCAGATCCTGATCGGTACCGATACCGAAGGCCGTTCTCAGCCGGGTTTGGAAAATATAGTAGGAACATTTGTAAATGTATTGCCCCTGCAGGTGCAGGTTGATATCGCTGCTGATTTTAATCAAATCCTCACGAAGGTAAAAAATACCCTTCTTGAGGCGCTTGAAAACCAGGATTACCAATTTGATCAGATGCTGGCCCTGTGGGCAACACAGCATAACGGTAAGTTGGTGGAGGTATACTTCAGTTATTCCAATTTCTTCGATCAGGATACCCGGTTGAAGGAGCCAGAATTTTTGCCGGTATCCTTTTCAAAACAATCTGCCAATACCCGTTACGAACTGGAGCTGAATGTTGTAGAAAGTGATAAGGGGGAGATTCACATTAACTTTTTATACAGCACTGACTTGTATGATAGGGATACCATTGACCTGTTCATGAGTTATTACTGCCAGATACTGGATAGCGTGCTGCAAAATCCTTCAATAACCATCAGCCACATTACATTGGGGCCTGCCGGTAAATCAAATTTTTAATCGACAACTTAATTAAAAGCCATAGTTCATGAAAAAAGAGCTCATCAAAAAATTGTATGCACAAATGGCCGGTGGGGCGTATCCTGATCAGCATTACGGAACCTGCAGGATCATACTGGAAGATGAAGAAGGCAGCTGCCAGACAGATATCAGTTATGAAAACCATAGCCTGCACCTGGCTGAAAGCATTTCAGGCTCACCCGAGGCCATGGTGAAAATGCATCCGGCACTGTTATCGGAAATTCTGGCCAACACCGATAAATTTGATTTGAGGGATCCATTGGTTTTGTCGCAGATCGAAACCAACGGAAATCTTTCGCTCGCCAGTTTTCTTTTTACCCTTGTTAAAAGACCGTCTCAGGAAATCGCCGGCCTGATGGAAAGGACCGAAAAATTAACAGCAGGCTACAGGGAAAAAATTACGGAAATAAAACGTATTCACCAGCCTGCTGAAGCCGAAGTTATTCGCTTAATGAATGAGTCGCTGCCGTTTGTGGTTACCGGAGCCATAAACAACTGGCCGTTTGTATCAAAAAGCCTCAAAGAGATTAAGGCGGAATATGGCGATGCCGACCTCCGCCATAATATGGAAGAAGGCAGGGCCGAAACACTGGGCGACTTTATTGAAAAAATGGAAAATAATACCAATGAAACGGTGTATACGTTTGGCTGTCCGCTTCCGATAGCAATATGGGCTGATATTGAGCTTCCATTTTTTGACTGGGATTCCGTTACCTCTCCGCAGATATGGATGGGAAAAAAAACGGGAGAAAAACCCTGCACCACCCTGCACCGCGATTGTACGCATAACATGCTTGCCCATGTATCGGGAAGAAAAAAAATGATTCTCTTCTCTCCTGATCAATCAGATGCTTTATATCCCGTACCTGCATTTAATACCTTTCAGCCCTGCAGTGTAAGCGATGTAAAGCAGGTGGATCTTGGCCTTTTCCCTGCATTTGCAAAGGCAAAACCAATAGAGGTTACGTTGGAACCCGGCGAACTCCTTGTAATACCTGCCTTTTGGTTCCATTGTGTATACGCCATAGACGATGTTTTTTCAATCAGCTTCGGTTTATTATGGGATGCATTAAATAGAACTAAACTCAATTAATTATGTGCGGAATTTGTGGCTTTGTAAAGCACCATCAGGAGGTAAATGAAGCAGATGCGCTGATTGTTAAAAGGATGAACAGTAAACTGTTTCACAGGGGGCCTGATGCTCAGGATATTCATCTGTTTGATCAGGTAGCACTCGGCTTTAGCAGGTTAAGTATCATCGGGCTAGAAAATGGCATGCAGCCCATGTATAATGAAGATGAAACACTGGTGCTCATCTGTAATGGCGAAATTTTCAACTATATCGAACTTAAAGAGCAGCTCATTATCCGTGGACATACCTTTCGTACGAATTCTGATGTGGAGGTGATTCTTCATTTATACGAAGAACAGGGCATGGGTTTTTTAAACCAGTTGAATGGTCAGTTTGCTTTTTCCATCTACGACAGGCGTAAGAAAACCATGTTTTGCGCCAGAGACCAAATGGGAATTATCCCTTTGTTTTATACGGTGGTAAACAACACCTTTATTTTCGGTTCGGAAATAAAGGCCATTTTGGAACATCCGCTGGTTGTTCGGGAGGTTGACCTTACTGCGCTCGATCAGATATTTACCTTTGCCGGTTTGATCAGTCCGCGTACGATGTTTAAAAACATCAGCAGCCTCGAAAACGGCTGTTACCTGCGTGTAGATGAAACAGGGGAAGTGGCCAAGACTGAATACTGGGACCTTATTTTTCCCGAGGGCGAAGTGGTGATGAATGGGAAGGCCGAAAGCTGGTATGTTGATCAGCTTGAACAATTATTCGATAAGGCCATCCAGTTGCGTTTAAGGGCCGATGTTCCTTCGGGCTTATACCTGAGCGGCGGACTTGACTCATCCATGATCGCCATGAAAATGAAACAGCTGGCACCTGAGGTTACAAAAGATGCTTTTTCGATCGATTTCATAGATGCCAGGCACTCAGAATCCCATTATCAAAAGCTTATTGCCAAAGAAAGTAATACCCGTCTGAATCAGAAAACATTTTTTGCCGATGATATTGTTGAAAAACTGCAGTTATCGATTTATCATAGCGAATGTCCTATCAAAGAAACCTATAATACCGCTTCACTTTCCTTATCTGAGGCGGTGAGGGCTAAAGGCATCAAGGTAATCTTGTCCGGCGAAGGAGCTGACGAATTTTTTGCCGGATACGTGGGTTACCGTTTTGATAAAATGCGTGAGGCAAATTTTATAGAAAACCAGGCCAGCACGGCTGAAAAAGATCTTCGCAAAACGGTTTGGGGAGATGAGAACTTTTTCTACGAAAAAAACTTTCTTGAATTTGATGTAATCAAAAAACGTTTGTACAGCAAAGCCATTCGTGATGATTTTGATGTTATTAACTGCCTTAACCATCAACTGATTAACAGGGAAAGGATCCAGAAACTGGATGTACTAAATAAAAGGGCTTATATAGATTACAAGATCAGGCTGGTAGATCACCTGGTTTCTGATCATGGAGACAGGATGGCACTGGCTAATTCTGTTGAGGTACGCTATCCGTTTCTGGATAAGGACCTCATCGAATTTTCGACCAGAATACCTTCATCGCTTAAGCTGAACGATTTTACGGAAAAATACATCCTTAAGCAAATGGCCAGCCGTTTTGTGCCTAAGGAAGTATATGAAAGGGAAAAATTTCACTTTATAGCCCCCGGTAGCTCTTTTCTGCTGCGTAAAAATATCGACTATGTGGAGCACTTGCTCTCTTATGAAACCATTAAAAAACAAGGATATTTTGACCCCGATGAAATAGAACGGCTGAAAAAATTATACCGGCAGGACGGATTTACCATTAATGAGCCTTACGAGAGCGATCTGCTGATTGTGGTACTGACATTCGGTATTTTTCTAGACCACTTTTTTAACTAATCATTATTCATTAAACGCCGCATCAAACAAAACCTATGACATTTCAATCAAAATTAAACAGATCATTACAATCCAACCGCGACAGGGTAGCCATTGAATATGGAGACCGGAAAATAACATACGCTGCTCTGCAGGCAGAGGCAAATACAGTTACCGCTTATCTGCTTGAGCGCAAAACGCCGAAAGAAGCTGTTATAGGCATTAGTGGACTGGAACGTAGCGATATCATTGCGGCAATGATCGGGGTGATTAATGCCGGATGTGTGTTTGTGCTGCTTGATGAGGCATGGCCTGAAAACCGGCTTAACCTGTTATTGAAAGAATTGAACCTGAACGGATTGATCACGTCAGCGCAACATAAACTTCCCGAAAAAGTAACATCGCTTTGCAATGAAATTATGCTATGGCAGCAGGTGCAGGAACATCAACTTGCCGGTAAAGCAGTTACGCAGGCGCTTACTTACAGTGAAGACGATAGTTTATATATTTATTTTACTTCCGGCTCTACGGGAAAACCAAAAGGGATAGTTGGCAGAAACGGTAGTCTCCTGCATTTTTTAAACTGGGAGCTGGAAGCATTTAACATTAAACCTGATTTTAGGGTAAGCCAGTTTATCAGCCCTTATTTCGACGCATTTTTACGGGACGTTTTTGTACCCCTTTTCGCTGGGGCCACACTTTGTATTCCGCCATCAGAACAGGATTTTTATACGCCTGAAAAACTCATTCCTTGGATACACGACCAGCGCATTACAATCATTCATTGTGTACCCAGCATATTCCGTGTATTTAATCATGCTGCATTGCTTACCCAGACCCATTTCCCGGTATTGAAATATGTATTGCTGTCGGGCGAAAAAATAGCACCTGCAGAATTGGGCCGCTGGTATGATATTTTTAACGATCGTATACAACTGGTTAATTTATACGGGGCAACAGAAACTACCCTGATCCGGTCATGCTACCTGATCCGGCCTGAAGATGCAGCCACGGCAAGAATACCTATCGGTTTTCCTATTGCTGATACGGAACTGGCTGTGCTTGGAGAAGACCTAACCCCTTGTAACGTATTGGTACAGGGCGACCTGTATATTTTGTCAGATTATTTTACAAAGGGTTATTTGAATGATGCCTCACTTACACAGCAGAAGTTTGTGCCTATTGATACAGGCAACGGCCCCAGGATGTCTTTTAAAACGGGTGATAAAGCACGCATGCTTGCAAATGGCGTTATAGAACTGATGGGACGTGAAGACCGGATGGTGAAAATACGAGGCATACGCATCGAACTGGATGAGATCGAATATGTTCTGGCAAAATTGCCTTTCCTGAAAAATGGTATTGTGGTGAAGCAGGAAGATGAAAAAGGGAATGAATCACTCGTGGCCTTTGTGGTAAAGGCCGAAGATTCGGAAGAAATACCCGATATGGAAACTGCCGTGATCAGCCACCTACGGGAATTTTTACCTGCATACATGGTGCCATCCAGCGTAGTGCGGCTAACAGCGCTTCCATTGCTGGCAAGTGGAAAAATCGATTATAAATCGCTGGAAAAGGAACCGGGCAGCAGGCAGTTAACTGTTCCAGCCAATAAAACAGAAGCAGGCTTACTCGCAATCTGGAAAGAGATTCTCGGCGACAAACCGATCTCTGTTGACGACAGTTTTCATAAGATCGGCGGTAATTCCTTAAGTATTATGAAGCTTATCGGCAGAATTTATAAAGAGTATAACGTCAGGATAACACTGGGCGATCTTTTTAAAAACCTGACCATCCAGAAACAAGCTGTTCTGATCAGTAAATCAAATAAACATCACGCTTATGTGATTCAAAAGGCTGCTGTAAAACCATTTTACCAGGTATCGCAGGCACAGGAGAGAATGTATTATAACCAGCAACTTAATAAAGAAAGTGTGGCTTATAACCTGCCTATGGCCATGGAAATTAACGGCGACATAGACAAAACGAAACTGGAGCAGGTATTTCAACAGTTGATTAACAGGCATGAAGCATTCCGTACCCAATTCCTGATGAACAACGGAGAGGTGGTACAGGAAGTCAGAGAAAATGTTGATTTTAAAATGGAATTGATACACATTGATAGCGCAGCACTTCTCTATAAAACCATCGCAGAATTTAACCGTCCTTTTGAACTGGATAAAGCCCCGCTGATCAGGTGCGCCATAATCAGCAACAGCGAAGATAAAAATATATTGGCCGTTCATATGCACCACATTATCTGCGATGGTATTTCGCAGGGAAAATTGTTTGCCGAACTACTGGCACTATATAATGACGCGGAACTAAAACCGCTCAACTGGCAATATAAAGATTATGCAGAATGGGAATATGCCTTTCGTCAGTCGGAAGAATTTTTGTCACTCCGCGAATTCTGGCTCGGAAATTTTGAAGGAACGCTTCCTGTTCTTGAACTTCCGACAGCAAATATGGATACAACAGCGATCAGTGATCATGGTTCTACCACGGCTTTTGAGATAGAAAAAGAAAAGCTGGAACTGCTGCTTGCCCTTGTGGACCATGAAGAAATCACATTGTTCGCCGTTTTGTTTGCCTTGAATTACCTATTCCTATGGCAGATCACGGGTCAGGATGACCTTGTTATCGGTACTGTTGCTTCAGGCAGGATGCAGCATGAATTGGAAGATGTGGTAGGTATGTTTGTTAAAACATTGCCTGTGCGTTACAAGCTCGATGCAGATATTACTTTTAAAGAGATGCTCGCAGCCATTAACCAATTGCTGATTCAAGCCAACAGCAAACAGTGGTACGACCTGACAAATATTATTGCAGAACTGAACCAATTAAAAAAAGTGCCGGTAGCAAACCTGTTTGATGCCATGTTTGTGTACCAGGATGTGGAAGAAGGCATTCGAGGTGAAGGCGATGCACTGTTTACCCGCCTTCCGCAGGAAAATAGCGCAGCAAAATATCCTTTAACCTTATTTGCGGTAGATAACGGTCATTCTATAGGTTTTAAACTCGAATATCTCACCGCATATTTTTCTGCAGGCGACATCGATCTGCTAATCTCCCAGTTAAAGTTGCTGGCAGAAAAGGTGGCTCAACAGCCCGGAGCCCGTATTTCGGAAATATTTGGCAGCACCGAAAAATCTGCACAGGTGCTGGATGAGGACATCTCTTTTAATTTTTAATCATTAATTAAGCATTATGCTAAGCAAGTCGACACTGGATATAAAAGGACTGAAGGCCAACGGTAATTTTATTGCCCGAAATTATTGGAAAGAACGTTTGGAAGGCCTCCTGTTCAGGGCTTATTTTACAGGTGATAGTGCAGAGAATAATTCAGCCGGTAAGCAAAAGCAATACAGCAGTTTTACAGCTATTGCAGAAAGGGGAGAACAAGAAAAATTAAATCAGCTAGCTGCTTCGCCAAAAGCCAGGTACCTGGTTTTGCTTGCGGCACTGGCTATACTTGCGAAACGTTACGCTGCGGTTGATGAGGTTTGCCTGCTTACGGCATTGCCATCCGGTGAGGGCGCAATTAACCCCGATGAGGGAATTATTCCAGTGAGGATAAAAGCCGCACCTGGCGATACCTTCAGGCATTTGCTGGTGGATCTGAAAAACAACATATCCCTTGATTTTAACCAGGGAAATTACCCACTGAACAAAATACTGGCAACAATAAACGGAACTGGTCCGGGATTGCCGCTAACCGCCATGCTATTTAGTGAAATGCATGACCTAGACATACTGAACGAGCTTGAGCCGGATTTGCTGTTTTCATTCAGTACCGGGCCGGCACTTTCTTTAACTATCCGGTACAACGCCAACATTTACGATCAGCAATTGGTTGAATTGTTACCCGGACTCTATTTTAACCTCTTAAAGCAGTTGATTGATCAAAAGGATACTGACATTGAGCGCATTGAATTGGCCCCTGAATCTGAGCAGAAAAAAATACTGGATGTATTTAATCATACTACGCACCATTATCCTGCTGAAGAAAATATTGCTGCTATTTTTGAAAACCGTGTAAAACAGCATCCTGACGCGATAGCACTCATAGACCATGATAAACAATACAGTTACGAGAGCCTGAACAAGGCTGCCAACCGGTTGAGTTCATTTTTGCTGGCTCAACAGTTGGAATTGCAGAAACCTGTAGCCGTGATGCTGAACCGGTCGGCAGAATTTGTAATCAGTATTTTGGCCATCCTTAAAGCAGGTGGGGTATATATGCCTGTTAATCCTGCTTATCCTGCCGAAAGGGTAAATTATATGCTCTCCAACAGCAAAGCCGGCGGTTTGATAAGCACCCGGGATATCCTTAACGGTTTCGACATCAGCTATCAGGTTAACACCGTATTAATTGACCGTGACAAGGCTGAAATCAGCAGTCATGCAGTATTGAATCCTTCACCTCGCTATAATAAAGGTGTGTATGTCATTTACACTTCAGGTTCTACAGGAGAACCCAGGGGGATAACCGGCTTGCAAAAAGGACTGCTTAACCGGTTGCATTGGGGATGGGAAACATATCCCTTTGAAGCCAATGAAGTATGCTGCCAGAAAACAAATATCAGTTTTGTAGATCATGTAGCTGAAATTTTTTCGCCATTGCTTAAAGGGGTGCCGCTAGTGATAATCAGTGAAGATGAAACTTCGGATATATACCGTTTTATGCTTCGTTTAAAAGCGGCAGCGGTAAGCAGGCTCACACTGGTACCGTCGCTATTGCAGGCACTAGTTGCCGAAAAAAAAGAAAAACAGGTCGAACTGCCTGCTTTAAAGCAGGTAACCTGCAGCGGTGAAGTACTTACGGCCCAACTGGTGCAGGATTTTTACGGCACATTTACAGGAGTTAAATTATTGAATGTTTATGGCTCCAGCGAAGTAAGCGCAGATGTAAGCTGTTATGAAACATCCCCCAGCATATCCGGTAAAACAGCGAAAGGAAATCAGCATGTGCCTATCGGTAAACCGATGTACAACACCAAACTGGCTATTGTGAATAAAAATGATCAGTTACAGCCCATCGGTGTGCCTGGTGAGATCATTATTGCAGGTGATGCCGTGGTATCAGGTTATCATCATGATCCGGAGCTTACTGCCTTAAAATTCGGGAGTATCGGCTTTTTCCCTCAGTTGCCGGTTTTCCGTTCAGGCGATGTAGGCCGGTGGTTACCCGATGGTAATATCGAATACCTTGGCCGTTTGGATCACCAGGTAAAACTGCGCGGCATGCGCATCAGGCTGGGTGAAATTGAACAGGCTTTGCTAAGTTATAGTACCATCAGCGAGGCGGTTGTAGTTACAACAGGCGAAGGCAATGACCGTTACCTGGCTGCTTACTATAAAGCAGAAAAACCAGTAAATATACCTGCATTAAAAAAGCATATCCTCCATATCCTGCCTGATTATATGCTTCCTTCTTCCTTTAACTGGCTAACCGCCCTGCCATTAACGCTGAGCGGCAAAATTAATAGGTTTGCGCTGCCGGCACCACAAATGGAAACCGGAGAAGTATATGAACCAGCCAGCGGAGAGCTGGAGGAAAAACTCGTGGAGATCTGGGCGGCAATACTTAAAACTGATCAGGAAAAGATCAGCGTGAATGATAGTTTCTTCGATCTTGGTGGTCACTCTTTACGGGCTATGACACTTGTAAACAGGATACAGGGAGAGTTGGGTATGGATTTGTCCATAAAAAAAGTTTTCGAAAATAAAACCATCCGCAATTTAGCCCGGCTGCTTCAACATGCCGGTAAAGCCACCGGTTACATGCAGTTGCAGAAAACACCTGTAAAAAATTGGTATGCATTATCTACTGCGCAAATGCGTTTATACTATTTCTATGAACTGGACCGCCAGTCGCTTACCTTTAACCTGCCTGCTGTAGTAAAATTAGAAGGGATACTGGAACATGGTAAGGTAGAAAATGTATTAACCATGCTGATCCGGAGGCATGAGAGCCTGCGTACACGTTTTGAGGTGATTAATGGCAGGCCAATGCAGCAGGTGCTGCAGGATTTTACTTTGGATATCACTTATTTAGATAGCACAGAGCAAAATTTGCAGCAGATCCTGACGCAGTTTATCCGTCCTTTTGACCTGAGTGTGGCACCATTGTTCAGGGTTGGTTTGATTGCCGTTTCTGCGGAAGTACACTACCTGGTGGCAGACATGCATCATATTATTGCAGATGGTACTTCAGTAGGCTTAATTATCAATGATTTTATGGCATTATATGATGGCGTGGAACTACTGCCGCTTACATTTGACTATAAGGATTTTGCCGAATGGCAACAGGGAAAGACTTATCAGGATAAAATTGCCGTTCAGAAAGATTTTTGGATAAAAGAATTTTCAGCGCCGCTGACGCCGCTCGATATTCCGGTAGATTTTGCAAGGACCTCATCAACCGAAGGAGATTGGGTAGGTTTTGAATTGAATGAAACAGAAACATCAGCCCTGCGGGCCCTTGCAGATCAGGAAGTGGCCACAATCTCGATGGTGATACTGAGTGTGCTGACCATCCTGTTGAGTAAAATGTCTGATCAGGATGATATTACCGTAGGTATGGCCGTGGCCGGTAGAGAGCAGCTTGAACTGGAGCAGATGATCGGAATGTTTTCACTTGTACTGCCGTTGCGGGCACATCCATCGGGCAATCTTAGTTTCAGGGAATACCTGCAGGATTTAAAAGATACCTTTCTGGATACATTTGACAACCAGAGTTACCAGTATGAAGAGCTGGCCAGGGAACTTAATCTGGAACGGGACAGCAGCCGCAATCCATGGTTTGACGTAATGTATCTGTACCAGAATTTCGAAAGGTCTGCATTGGTGATACCCGGTTTAAAAGTAACACCCTATCAGGAGCAGAACGTTATTGCCCATGAAAAATTAAATCTTACGGTAAGTGAAAGCAATACCCAGCTTTTCTTCAGGCTGGTTTATTCCAAAGCATTGTTCAAAAGGGAGACCATTGAAAAACTGGCAGGTTATTTTAAAAGAATTATACGTGCGGTAAATGAAAATGCTGATTTAAAAATTGCTTCAATTGAGCTCATCAATACAAAGGAACGGCAACTTTTGTTACAATCGATCACTAACTTAAAACCTCAGCAAAGTGATACTTCTTTTGCCGCGGCATTTGCCCGGCAGGTGAGTAAAACGCCGCATAATATCGCCGTGCAGCACAATTATTCATCGCTTACATACATCCAGCTGGATACGCAGGCTAAAAAAGCAGCTTCTTTTCTGGCTGCCAATGGTGCCGCGGCCAATAAAAATGTAGCGGTACTATTACCACGCGGAATAGACCTGGTAATTGCAGCAACAGCTATTTTTTATTCAGGTGCAGCCTACATTCCCATCGATATCGATTTCCCTGTTCAACGCATGACGGATATGCTGCAAAGCAGCGAACCTGTTGTATTGATGACCACGCGTCAGGCCCTAGCCGCGGTACACGATATGGAAAATATAACAGCTTTAGCAACTGCAATTTTTTGCATGGAAGACCTGGTTAATTTGCCTGATGCGGACTTTAATCCGGTACAGCAAAACATTAATGACCTGGCGTACGTCATTTATACATCAGGCACAACAGGTAAACCTAAAGGCGCCATGGTAAGCCAGAAAGGAATGATGAATCACCTTTGGGCGATGATTGATATCCTGGGCATAAGCAGTAGTGATGTAATTGCGCAAACAGCTTCTGCCTGTTTTGATATATCAATATGGCAATTACTCAATGCACTTCTTACCGGAGGAAAAACACTGATTATAGATAAAGAAAAATTACAGTCTCCGAAATTGCTGCTGCAGCTCTTGCTGGAGGAGGAAATCACTATTTTCCAAACGGTGCCATCATTGCTTTCTGTTTTTCTGGAAGAGCTTGTACAGATAGATACCACGGCCTTGCCGCAGTTAAGATGGATGATTCCTACCGGTGAGGCACTTAGCGTGGCCCTTGTAAAAAAATGGCAGGAAATATACCCCGGTATTTCGCTGCTTAATGCCTATGGACCTGCAGAAGCCTCGGATGATGTAACCACCTATGTAGTGCCGCCGCCTGCCGAAGGGCAGCTTTTTATTCCGATAGGAAGGCCTGTGCAAAACATGCATGCTTATGTGCTGGACAAAAACAACAACCTGTGCCCACCGGGTGTTAAAGGTGAAATAAGTGTAGCCGGATGGGGGGTAGGTGAAGGATACTGGAAGGATCCGGAAAAAACAAATAAAGTTTTTGTACCTAATCCATTTATCGGCGATATCGGTGATCCGGCCTTTGCTGTGATGTATAAAACAGGTGATATCGGATATTACCTGGATGATTATAACCTCATCTGTTTGGGCAGAAGCGACGATCAAGTTAAAATACGGGGTTTCAGAATTGAGCCTGGCGAGATTGAAAGTATATTGCTTACTTATGCACCGATAAGGGAAATAAAGGTAATGGCCAGAAATTGGGCCGACAATAAATACCTTGTGGCCTATTATGTATCTGATGAGGCAATAGATCATACTGAATTGGAACAATACCTGGCCGATAAGTTGCCCCTGTATATGATACCAGCATATTTTATTCACTTGGAACAGTTCCCTGTAACACTAAACGGAAAAATTAATAAAAGGGCGTTACCGGTGCCTGAAATACAACAGGCTGATTTTAAAGCGCCTGAAGGCAAAACTGAGGAGCAACTGGCCTTGATGTGGGCAAATGTTCTGGGGCTTCAAACCGGGCAGATCAGTGCAGAAGCCAGTTTCTTTTCCATGGGCGGCCATTCGCTTAACGCCATTACCTTAATCAACAGTGTTTACAAACAGTTTAATGTTCAGCTTTCTTTAAAAGATTTCTTTATGAAACCCACCATCAGAAGTATGGCTGATTACCTGGATGCGCATCTCTGGCTAAAAAAAGAAAACCCTGTTACATCATCCACCAAATCAGAATTATTACTTTAATGGAAGTTCTTATACATAAGTTGAGACGCCACAACATTGATGTTGATGTGGTGGGCAGCCAGCTGAAACTGCAGGTGCCCGACGGATTGCAGGCAGATGATATTATTGCTGAAGTAAAGCAGCATAAAGAGGCTTTGATTGCATTTATTCAAAAGGCTAAAAGCGGGCAATTATCTGGCGAAATACCTGCTGCAGCCATACAGCCATCATACGTGCTTTCGGCCGCGCAGCAAAGGCTTTATTTTTTACAGGTGTTTGATCCTTCCTCATTGGCCTATAATATGCCGCAGGCCATCAGGATCAATGAGGAGCTGGATAACGAAAGGGTGGAACGTGCACTTAACAGATTAGTTAACCGGCAAGAAAGCCTTCGGACGTCCTTTGTGATGGCAGATGAGGAGCCCGGTCAGCATATTGCTGCAAACATCAGCTTTAAGCCTGAACATTTTGTGGCCACCGAGAAAGAAATTGATGTGATCATTAAAAACTTTATCCGGCCTTTCAACCTCGAAGAAGCACCCTTATTCCGCATTGGCCTGATCAGATTAATTGGCGAAGATGGCACTCCCTTAGGTGTTTCCGTGCTTCTTGCAGATATGCACCACATTATAACCGATGGTATTTCAGGCGACATCCTGATCAATGATTTTAATGCCATTTATCATGAAAACGAGCTGCCTGCATTACGATTACAATACAAAGATTATGCGGTATGGCAGCAGGGTAAAGCGCAGCAGGAAATCATTTCCGCCCAAAAAGATTTCTGGCTCCGGCAATTTAATGAGGAAGCTGCGGTATTACAGTTACCGGCTGATTTCCAGCGGCCGCTCCAACCTTCAAATGAAGGCGCACATTTATCTTTTAATATTGGTGCTAAAGAAACAACAGCGCTGAAAAGCTTATGTACAAGCAACGGTGTTACGATGTTCATGACGGTGCTTGCGGTATACAACATCTTGCTGGCAAAATTATCTAATCAGGATGATATAGTGGTTGGTACACCCGTGACCGGCAGAAAGCATGCCGATTTTGAACGTGTTATCGGCATGTTTGTCAATACCATCGCCATGAGAAACAAAGCCGATGGAACGCTGGGTTTTATAGATTTTCTGAACAGGATTAAAGCCAGTACCCTGAGCTGTTTCGAAAACCAGGATTACCAGTTTGAAGAACTGATTAATGAACTGAAAATCAAACGAGATCATGCGCGCAATCCTTTATTCGAACTTTTTTTTGTATATGAACATGCCAATGGAGCCAAAGCCGATACTTCCGGTTCGCCATACCAAGTATTGAGCAGCGGACTTACTGTAGCTAAATTCGACCTCACTTTGCTTGCGGTAGAAACGGAAGACCAGTTACTGATGCGTTTTGAATACCTCACCTGTTTATTTAAAAAGGAAACTATAGCCCGTTTTGCCGGGTATTTTAAGCAGATCATCACGGCAGTGATCACTAATCCCAACCTGACTATTGCTGAAATCGATATCCTTAGTGCAGAAGAAAAAAAGCAGGTGATACACGGTTTTAATCAAACCAGTTTTGCTTATACCAACGAAGGAAGTATCTGTGAATGGTTTGCCAGGCAGGTAGCAGCCAGCCCCGAACAGATTGCCGTTTATGAGGATGGACAAAGTACGAGTTATGAAGCATTGGATGCCAAAGCCAATGAACTGATAATATTCTTGAAGCAAAATAATTTACCTAAAGGTGCTGTTGTAGCCATATTACTGGATCGTTCGGTACAGGGTATTGCCGCAATATTGGCGACCATTAAATGTGGCGGTGCCTACCTGGCAATGGACATCAGCAATCCTGATGAAAGACTCAGTTTTATGCTGAATGATAGTGGTGTCGCCATTTTGCTTACCACATCTGCATTAATAGCCGGCAGGCAGTTGGATTGGAACGGCAAGACCCTCATACTGGATGATCCGTCAGCTTTTATTGCACAACCTGCAGTGCCTGTAACGGTACCGGCAGGTACACTTTACATCATCTATTCGTCGGGTTCAACAGGTACTCCGAAGGGTGTTGCCGGCAGTGAAAAGGCCCTGATGAACCGCTTAAACTGGGGCTGGGAGCAATATCCTTATCAGGCGGGTGAGGTTTGCTGTTTTAAAACCAATCTCAGTTTCGTAGATCATGTAGCCGAGCTCTTTAGTCCTTTACTTAAAGGTATACCGTTGGTTGTATTTCCGGATCATGTGGTCAGTAACCCTGAAGTATTAACCAATGCATTGATGGAACATCAGATCAGTAGGATAACCCTGGTGCCTTCTCTGCTTCAGTCGCTGCTACAGGTTAAAAAATACCGCAATCTCCAGCTTAATGCATTAAAGTATTTATTCTGCAGCGGCGAAACCTTGTCGATGCAGCTAGCGCAACAGTTCTGTAAAGAATTCGGGCAAGCCGTATTGGTTAATATCTACGGATCATCAGAAGTAGGCGCTGATGTTACCTGGCACCAGATAGACCGTTTTAACGTGGAAGAAGTGCTGGGTTATTTCAGGCATATTGCTGCACTTAACGATATTGAAGTGCAGGGCGGAGCCGATTTTACATCGGGGCACGTTGGGCTGGAAGAAATGGCTGCGCGGTTTACCAACAGTAATGTGGCAGAGTATCCTGTTCCGGTAAGCGAATATTACAGCATGCTCCGTAAAGATGTTATACCTTATACCATCAATACGGCATCGCCAACTTTTATCGGGCACATGACCTCAGTACTGCCTGATTATGTGCATGATATCAGCAAACTGGTTTCCCAGTTGAATCAAAACCTGGTAAAAGTAGAAACGTCCAAATCCCTTACCTTTCTGGAGCGGGAGGCCATAGCCATATTACACCGTCTCTTTTATAACCGGCAGGCTTCATTTTATAACCAACATATCCAGCAGCTCAATGCTAACCTGGGTATCATTACCAGTGGCGGTACCACAGCCAATATTTCGGCATTGCAATGTGCACGCAACAGGGCCCTGCTTAATCTTGTAAAAGATGAACGAACACTTAAAGAAAGCAGTGTACATGCGCTATTAAACACGCATGGTTATAATGATATGGTGTTGCTGGGATCCGGACTGATGCATTATTCTTTTAAAAAAGCCATGAGTATCATGGGGCTGGGTACAGGTAATATCATACTGGTTGAAAATAATGAAGATGGGGTAATGAGTACAAAAGATCTTCAGAAAAAGATCGATGAATGCAGGCAGAACCGGTTGCTGATCATTGCTATTGTTGGCATAGCAGGATCTACCGAAAGGGGCAGCATAGATCCGCTCGAAGAAATTGCGGTCATTGCCAGAAATAACCAGATCCATTTACATGTAGATGCTGCATGGGGTGGTGCGCTTATCTTTTCAGATACTCATCGTAATTTATTGAAAGGAATAGAACAGGCTGATACCATTACTTTTTGCGGGCACAAGCAGTTGTACCTGCCGCAGGGTATCAGTGTTTGTTTGTTCAGTGATCCTGACCGCCTTCATTTGAACGCCATTACCGCTACTTATCAGGCCGCTCCCAATTCATATGATACCGGCAGGTTCACTATCGAAGGATCAAGACCTGCATTGTCCATGTGTTTGCATGCATCACTTAATATTATCGGGAGAAGAGGCTATGAAATGCTGATCAACAGCAATATTAAAAAAGCGGAAACATTCGCTTCAATGCTCCGTGCATTGCCTTTTTTTGAGCTCATCAGCTGTCAGATCAACATTATCAATTATAGGTATTTACCTGTGGCTTATCGAAATAAGAAAATCAGTTTGGATAAAAACAGGCGCATTAATACCATTAACCGTGAGATACAGGAGAAACAATTTTTTCAGGGAGCCACTTTTGTTTCAAAAGCCGTAATTGTACAGCCTGTGTATGGAGATACCGTTGTTTTCCGCGTAGTGCTCTCAAATCCGCTTACCACACACGATGATTTAATCCGTGTACTCGAGAATCAGCTGCAAATTATCCGTGAATATTATCATGAAGATAACGAATTGCAGTTTAACGGACACCTGCCTGCAACGGATGATGTTTTTGAAGAAGATGACCACTACAGCATCAATAAAATACCCATTGGCAAACCTTTGCCTCATACGCAGATCTTAATTACAGATAAATACGGACAGGTACTGCCCATTGGTGTACCTGGAGAGATAAGTGTTGCAGGCTTGGGGCTGGCAAACGGATATATTGGGCATGCTGCTCATACCATCAATAAATTTGTAAAGCATCCTTACCAGGAAAATGACTGTTTATATCAAACAGGCGACCTGGGGAAGTGGCTGCCTGATGGCAATATTGAATTTCTGGGAAGAATAGATGGCCAGGTTAAAATACGCGGGTTTAGGATAGAACCCATTGAGATAGAACAAAGCCTTTGCCTGCACGATGCCGTTGAACAGGCAATTGTTATCGGTAAAGTAAAACAGGGAACCACTTATTTGATAGCCTATTATGTATCGCAGAAATCCATACCTGTAAATGAGCTTAAGGCATTGCTGCTTAAGCGCTTACCTGCCTACATGGTTCCGGCTCATTACGTCAGGCTAGAACAGTTGCCTTATACGCCGAGCGGAAAAGTAAACCGGAAGCTGTTGCCGGAAATCGAAGCGGGCGAAGTGATGCGTCATGTTTATGAAGCACCTTGTACCACCTTACAAAAACAGTTGGTTCTGGTATGGGAAAACCTGCTGGGTATTAACCGCATCGGAATCAATGATAATTTCTTTGATCTGGGTGGGCATTCTCTGTCGACCATCAGACTGGCAGCCGCCATAAAAAGAGAGATTGGTGTAGCCCTGCCCATCCATATTATTTTTCAGCTGGGAACCATTGCCCGTATTGCGCAGTGGATAGACCTTAACGACCCTGAAAAAAACGAAGAGACAGCACTTTACGACGAAATAAAAATATAACTGCAGATGAAATTACATATTTTACTTTTATGCCTGCTCGCATGGCTGTGTCCTGCAGTATCATTTGGCCAAAGTGATTCCTTTACCGTAAATGGTAAAAAGGTGTTCATCCAAAGTTTTGATCGTGCATTTGAGCAAGTGCTGAAAGCAACTGATGTTCCCGGAGCCAGCGTGGCTGTTATCAACAACAATCAGGTGGTGTATGCAGGGCACTATGGGGTTAAAAAGTTAACGGATAAGGAAAAGGTTGACGCTGAAACTGTTTTTGAAGCTTGTTCACTTTCAAAAAGTTATCTCGTTTATGCCGCATTCAGGCTGGTTGAAGAGGGTAAACTCGATCTGGATAAACCGGTATATCAATATATGGAGCCTGGACCCGCACTTAATCATGATCCACGTTATAAGTTAATTACTGCCCGAATGATTTTGTCACATTGCTCGGGGATTGAAAACTGGAAAGAAGACAATAACCGCGATACACTTGAAATATTGACCGATCCGGGTAAAAGTTTTGTATATTCTGGTACGGGGTATAATTACCTGGCAGAAGCGATTTCCGCTATAATTGGCAAACCTTACGAAACATATGTGAAAGAATTGGTCCTGCAGCCATTGCAACTGAAACATTCCTATTTGACCTTTACCAGTAACGGCCCTAATAATTATGCTACCGGTCACAACATGTTCGGAAAAGAAATCCCTAAGTGGAAAAATGAGGAAGCCGTACCATCCAGTGCGAACAATGTTACCGCAGAAGATTATGCAAAACTGATTATTGCCACATTTGATGGCAAACACTTTTCCAAAAAAACCGAAAAATCGCTTCTTACACCGTTGATTAGCACAAGCGGTAATGAAAAACAATACTATTATGGACCAGGTTTCGAAATATTTTATGCTGCCGGTGATACCATTATCGGTCATGGCGGCAACAATGCTGGTTTTAAAGGGCAGGTATTTTATTCAGTAAAGCATAAATGTGGTTTTGTATTGCTTACCAATGGCGATAGGGGAAAACTGGCAGTAACGGCCCTTAATAAACTGACAGCTAATCTGCCTGTTGAAGAATACTATAAACAAATAAGCCTGGAGGAATATCCGGATGTTTCCATTGATTTATTTCATACTTACTTAACCAAAGGCCCCAGTGACATGCTGGATTTAATAAAAGTGATGGAGCAACGTAAAACGCTTCCTGAAAATACATTGAATGCTTTGGCAAATGCATTTATGGATACAGATACCGCTTTAAGCCGAAAATTGCTGCAAAAGAATATCAAACTGTTTCCACGATCTTCACTTGGAAATTATCTGCTCGGAAACCTATATAAGAATCGTTCTGATTATAATATTGCCTACAAATACTATCTAAAGGCGAAAGCGCTTCAATTTGATATTTGGGAAACAGAATTAACGCACGAGCTGGAAAACTGCAGAAAAGAAATAGCTGACGCAGAAAGAAGAACAGCGTTGCTTTCCAAAATTGATGTGGAAGGTAAACTACTGCTGCAGGCGGAAGATTATAATGCCATGCATGGTGTAGAGGTGAGGGCCACACAAGATACAGGTGAAGGGCATGCGCTTGGTTTTATTGATACCAGTGACTGGATGAATTATAAAGTAAAAGTATTGTCTGCCGGTAAATATAAACTTCAGGTCAGGGTCTCCAGCGAATCCGGAAACGGTCGTTTAGAACTGCGATCCGGAAATCATGCCATCGCAGCCTTTAATATCGATCCAACAAAAAGCTGGGAATCATTCACAACGCTTACTGCCTATGCTGATTTGCCTGCAGGTATACATACCTTCCAGGTTTATGCAGCTAAAGGTGGTTTCGACCTCAACTGGATACAGTTTACTAAAGCCAATAGCATATCCTCTAAAAAATAAACATCACTTATGAATAGAACCACATCAACCACCGAACTTGTCCTGCCTTATATCATACAGCTGGATAACCTCAGCCCGGATAAGTTTATTGATTATTACCAGCTTAACAAGCCATTTATTGAAGAGCAGCTTCTGATTAATGGTGCAGTAAAATTCGCGGGTGTAGAAATAAATGCCCTTGATATATTTGAGCACATTGTCCACTCGATTTCGACCAGGTTTTTAAATTACGTAGATGGCAATTCGCCAAGGGTAAAACTGTCAGGAAGTGTGTATACTTCTACAGAATACGATAAATCCCAGGTGATTACCATGCACAATGAATTATCGTATTCGGCAAAATGGCCGAATAAACTGTTTTTTACCTGCCTCAAGCCTGCTGAGCGTGGTGGAGAAACCCTGCTGGCAGACAGCCGTGAAATATTGCAGAACATGAACCCGGATATTGTAAAAGAAATCGAATCCAGAGGTTTACTTTATATCAGGAACCTGCATAGTGGAGATGGTATGGGACCATCCTGGCAGGAAACCTTTGAAACGGCAGATAAAAAGGAACTCAATAATTACTGTAGAAAATACAACATTAATTATGAATGGGCGGATGGTCACAACCTGAGGCTGAAACAACCTGCACGCGGCATTATAAACCACAGGATTACCGGAGAAAGGATATGGTTTAACCAGGCAGACCAGTTTCATCCGCTGCATCTAGGTGCAGAAATGATGGAAGCGCTGGAACTCATGTACGGTGCACCTGAATATTTTCCTATGTATGTTAGTTATGGCGACGGAAAGGAAATCAGCGAGGATACCATACGGGAAATCTTACAAACCATTGGCCGCGTAACCAAAGCACCTGAATGGAATAAAAACGAACTGCTTATCATCGATAATGAACTGGCAGCGCATGGCAGGAATTCATTTACCGGCGACAGAAAAGTGCTGGTTGCCATGTCCGAATAATCCCATATACTTCAAAACAGATCCAGATGAATACTGAGAAAGATCAGGTAATTGGCATTGTGGGCGGTATGGGCCCCGAAGCCGGTATTGCACTTTGCAATTATTTGTTGCATAACCCCGCCGGTAATGCAGACCAGGGTCACCTGTCTTTTATGCTCATGTCTTTTCCTTCGTATATTACCGATAGAACGGCTTTTCTTGAAGGAAGTTGTGCAACCAATCCGGCTTATGCTGTTGCAGGCTTGATTACCAGATTGGAAATGGCAGGTGCAACAATCATTGCCATTGCCTGCAATACCTGTCATGCCCCGGAAATATATGATGTTATACTCGATGAGCTTATTAAACGAAACAGCCGGGTAAAATTGGTTCACATGCCTTATGAAACGCTCTGTTTTATCAAAGAAAACCATCAGCATGTGCGCCGTATCGGATTAATGACAACCAATGGTACCTATCATTCCGGAATATACGAAAAACTGTTTAAGGCAGGCGGTTACGATGTGGTGCTTCCTGGTATCAGCTTGCAGAACAGTTGTATCCATCGGATGATCTATGATCCTTTAACAGGTATAAAGGCTAACCCGAACCACATTACGCCCGAGGTTAAAGCATGGATGAGAGAAGCCATGCATTTTTTTAAAAGTAACGGTGCCGATGCCATTGTGTTGGGTTGTACAGAATTATCGCTCATTCACATGGCCGAATTTGAAAATGAAATCCCGGTGATTGATGCCATGAAAATATTATCGCTTACACTTATAAAAGAATCTGCATGCCGTCCAGCTATAATGCCCGGCAAACTAGCCGGCTAAAAAGGCAAACTAAACCATTTAAACCTATTATTCATGAATGATCTCTTAGAAAATAAAACTATTGAGGATGAAATGATACCTGTGATGAACCGTTTCTTGTCGTTTATACCAGGTATAAGCAAATCGCTTGCTGTTCCGGTGGTATACGCCGAAAACCTTACGAAAAAGGAATTTATAGAAAAATGGGTGTCGAGGAATAAACCATGCCTGGTAAAAAATGCAGTCCTTCATTGGCCGGCAGTACAAAAATGGAAACATCAGGAGTACTGGTTAAGTCAATGCGATAATTTTGATATCAATGTTTATCCGCATCAGAATTTCAACACACATGAAAGACAAGACGCAGGAAAGGAAGTCATGCCGTTTCATAAAGCTATTGAGCGGCTGTTTAGTGATAATGAGGATACGGTTAGCCTGCCGGCCGAACATATCACAGAAAATGGAAGATTTGCTAAAATAAAAGCAGATATGCCCGGGTTCACTTTTTTACCCGAAACTGAAAACCCGAGATATTATCAACGCATGCGCTTCTTTTCGTACAGGAGAGCCGCCACGGGCTGGCACTACCATGGAATAGATGAAACCCTGATGTGCCAAGTAAATGGAACCAAGCGTGTTGCACTGTTATCTCCTGAAATACCAAAACCGGCCTACATTACAAAATACCTTAACCAGGAAAACTATTTAAACAATGAACCCTTTAATGTACAGCATGATATAAATCCCTACCTGGTAGATGTGGAGGAAGGTGATGCACTTTACATTCCTCCTTACTGGCACCATGTGGTGGTTCCGGTTGATGGAAAGGTTGGTTTTACAGTAGCTTTTTGCTGGAAAAGCCCCTTGCATATACTTGGAGATTTCTCAAACTATTTTGTGCGTGCACTCTATAAACAAGGCATGTGGCCATTAAATATCAATACCTTCTTTATGCCACTTTTGGGCTGTTATGCAGGTACTTCACACCTTATCAGAAAACTATCACGACGAGTATGAAAAAGATGATGTTGTTTTTAATTGCACTCTTCCTGATGCACCCATCACTGATGGCTCAGAAAAAAAAGCCTCCTGTTTTTAACTTCAGCCAGGTTGATCAAAAAGTACTGAAGCTGATGAAGCAGGGAAGCATTCCGGGGTTAAGTATCGTGATAATCAGGGGAGATAAGCAGTATATCAAAAGCTATGGTTATGCCAACCTGGAAAAAAAGCTGCCTGTAAATTCAAACACCTTATTTGAACTTGGATCATGCAGCAAGGCTTTTACCGCCCTGGCAGCTGCCAGGCTGATAGAAGAAGGCAAGCTGCATCCTGATAGCAATGTGCAATACTACCTGCCCTGGTGGAATGTAAATTATAAAAATAAAAAGGCTAATGTTACGATAAGCGAATTGTTACACCATACCAGCGGTTTGCCCTGGAATACAATCTCTAAAATTCCGCAAACCAACAAGCCTGATGCCCTGGAACTTACAGTGCAGCAGCTTCAGGGTCAGGAACTCAGTCATTCGCCTGGTAAAGAATATGAGTATGCAACCATTAACTATGATGTTACAGCCCTCATTATCCAGGTGATTACCAAGCAGCCATTTGAAAACTATTTGCAGCAGCAGATCATTAATCCGCTGGGTTTAAACCATACCACAATTGGTTTACAACCTGAAAAAGTAATAACCGCTACCGGTTATAAAAATGGTTTTTTTAAGCCAAGACCTTATCCTTCACCTTTATTCCGCGGTAATAATGCAGCAGGATATGTAGTTTCAAATGCCATTGACGTAGCCAAATGGCTGCAGTTCCAAATGGGGCTGGTATCCAGCCCTTTGCTTAACCGTGCCCTTGCAATTACACACCGGCGAGATGAAAACGTGCCTTTACATTCCATGTCGGCTTATGCCATGGGCTGGCACGTATCCTTAAACGGAAACCGGGAGATCTTTCATGATGGGTTAAATCCAAACTTCACTTCCTATACCACTTTCAGGCAGGATAATAAAACCGCGGTAGCCGTACTGGCCAATTCCAACAGTAACCTCACCGCAGTGATAGGCGACAGGGTAATGCGGATCGTTAACGGCGAGGAAATGCCTAAAGAGTATGATACAGGTGATGGGTTAGACAAGGGCTTTTCACTTTTTGCCATAGTTATTGGTGTTTACCTGCTGGCGGTATTGGCATTTTTGGCCATCATCATCGCTGCCGTGCTTAAAGGCACAAGAACATATACAGGTTTATCAGTAAAGAAACTGCAGCAACTCCTTTCCATGCTGTTGGTTTTTTGTCCTTTTTTAGCTGGTATATATCTGTTGCCCAAAGCAATAACTGGTTTTTCATGGCATGCTTTATTAGTATGGTCGCCGGTGAGTTTACCCGTAGCCCTTTACATGATTATTGTTGCCATGGCCTTCAGTTACCTGGTATACGGGGTAAGCCTGCTTTTCCCGGAGAAAAACAACCTGAAACGTATTGCGCCCATGCTGCTCTTGCTTTCCATCCTTTCCGGCCTGGCCAATATGGCAATCATCATCATCATTACCTCCTCACTGGACAGCAAAGTAGAATTAAAATACCTTATTTTTTATTATGTGTTAACCATCGGCCTGTATTTGTTCGGAAGAAGATTTGTACAAACGAACCTGATCCGTTTTTCGAGAGACCTGACCAATGAACTGCGTATAAAACTGATAGAAAAGATGTTTTCAACCTCTTACCAGAAATTTGAAAAAATCGATCGCGGCCGGGTGTATACCGCGCTTAACGATGACCTGAATACCATAGGTGAATCCACAAATGTATTTATGACACTGGTTTCGAGTGTCATCACAGCAGTTGGCGCTTTTATATACCTGGCTACAATTGCGTTTTGGTCTGCCGTGTTAACCATAGCATTATTAAGCATTATCATGCTTTTATATTATTCGGTAAGCCGAAAAGTGAATTCCTATTTCGAGGATGCACGGGATGCACGGAATGTATTTATACGCCTTACAAATGGTATGATAGACGGTTTTAAGGAAATCAGTCTTCACAGGGATAAAAAAAGGCAATATAAAAATGATGTGGCCGATTGTGCCACCGAGTACAAGGATAAGGTGGCCCTTGCCGGTATACGTTTTGTGGATGTTAACTTGGTAGGAGAATCGGTACTGTTTATTTCCCTGGGGGTAGTGGTATTTGCTTTTCCGAAGCTTTTCCCGGGTATACCATCTTACACCATCATGAATTTTGTGATTATCCTGCTTTACCTGATTGCGCCGGTAAACGGTATACTCAATTCAGTACCGGCGGTAATGCAGTTACGGATAGCATGGAACAGGATCAAGCAGTTTTCAAAAGAGATTCCGGCCAATCTTAACCTTTTAGAAGTTCCTGAACTGGAATCTGCAGTCAGCAGTATAGAAGCCGATGGCCTGAAATTCAAATATAAAAGTGAGGCAGGCACCTTTACCGTTGGTCCGATAAACCTGAAAGCCGGGGCAGGTGAAATACTTTTTATTATTGGTGGTAACGGCAGCGGTAAAACAACACTGGCCAAAATGCTTACCGGGTTGTATGAGCCCGATGAGGGCAGCCTGAAGATCAATGATAAACCCGTGTCATCTGCCGTAATCGGCGAATATTTTTCTGCGGTATTTAGCCCGGTCCATCTTTTCGAAAAATTATATAATATCGATACCATAGCTAAATCAGAGGAGATCAGCCGGTACCTTAAATTACTGGATCTGCACGATAAGGTTACGATCAGGGATAGCATGTACAGTACCATTGCACTTTCCGGCGGTCAGCGAAAAAGACTCGCACTGCTGCAATGTTACCTGGAAGATTCGCCGGTATACCTGTTTGATGAATGGGCAGCTGATCAGGATCCCGATTACCGCTATTTTTTCTACCGTACCTTACTTCCTGAGATGAGGAAAAAGGGTAAAATTGTAATCGCCATTACCCATGATGATCATTACTTCGATGTGGCAGATAAAGTATTGAAAATGAATCAGGGCCAGCTGGAAAGTTATGTGCAGAGCCCCTAAAAAACGATAGGCATTCTCTAAAATAAACAATCAGAGCGTTTCTTGACCTATCTGAAAAAGGTTACCGGAACCGACGGCTGGTTGCCTGCGCATTCAAAAAAATAATAACTAACTAAATCACCTGAGCCAATAAATCATGAATAAATTTACAGAATTTCATTTATCAGAAAATGCACGGATACTGTCTCCGTCAATCCCCGGCGAAAAATCCAGGTCATTACTGGATTTCCAACGTGCCCATGAGGGAAGTATTGTTTCATATCCCGTTGCCATGCCTATTGCCATTTCGCATGCCAAAGGATCCATTATTGAAGATGTTGATGGCAACAGGTTTATTGATTTTTTCAGCGGTGCAGGGGTACTGAATGTGGGCCATAGCAACCCATATGTATTAAGCTATGTACGGGAACAACAGGAAAAACTAGTACATGCACTTGATTTTCCGACAGCAAACAGGATGCAGCTGGTACAGAAAATTTTAAACCAGTTGCCGGCAGCGATCCGCGATGAGTATAAGGTAAGCTTTTGCGGGCCTAGTGGTTCAGATGCGGTGGAGGCATCCATAAAGTTGGCCAAACATTTTACCGGCAGAGAGGGCATATTTGCGTTTCAGGGTTCCTATCATGGTATGACTTCCGGCGCCCTGTCGGCAACCAGCAATGTAAAACTGCGCTCACGTTTACATGCCATGGTACCCAATATAACATTTATCCCTTATAATTACAGCTATCGTTCCTTTTTTCAAAAGGATTCATCCGGGCGCCCTGGCTGTCTGGATTATCTTGAAGATTTGCTTAGTAATCCCCATTCTGGTCATGATAAACCCGCTGCCATTATCCTGGAGCCTATACAGGGTGAAGGTGGATCAATCGTGCCTGAAGATGGTTTCCTGCAAGGTATTGTAGAAATTGCCCGTAAACATGAAATCGTAGTCATCTTCGACGAAGTGCAAAGCGGTTTTTTCAGAACAGGCGATTTTTGGGCCTTTCAGCAAAGCGGTGTATACCCCGATATCATTACCATGTCTAAAGGATTGGGCGGGGTCGGTTTCCCGATATCTGCCATTATTTATAAAAAGAATATTGAATCATGGGGGCCGGGCGATCATATTGGAACTTTCAGGGGCAATCAGGTGAGCATTGCTGCCGGTAATGGCGCATTCGACTTTATAGAAGAATACCATGTAGGCCGCCATGCAAAGGAAATGGGCGAATATTTGCTCGGCAAACTCCGGATATTGAGTGAATCAGTAGCCGGCATTGGCGAGGTAAGGGGCCGTGGATTAATGATCGGAATAGAATACGTTACAGACAGGATCACCAAAAAACCCGATCCGGTTACCGTGAAAAAGATCCGTTCAGTGTGCCTTCAAAATGGCCTGCTGTTCGAAACAGGCGGGCATTATAATAACGTTATCCGGTTTCTGCCTGCTTTAATTATTACCCCTGCAATTATAGATCACGCCATGTCCATTTTTGAAATGGCCAACACAGAAGTATTCACTGAATCATTTGTACCTGAAATTAACCAACACTAATATGCCTGCTATAGATTTGATTAAAGTGCTCGACCTGCTGACCAGGTACGGAAGACAAGGGATCCGAATATCGCTATCTGATGACGAGCTGCTGGTAAAATACCCAAAAAAATACACGGTAACTGAAGAACTGATTGAAGAGATTAAAGCCAATAAAGCGCATTTACTCGAATATTTCAGGTATTACGACCGCGAATTCGGTTTTATGGATGATGCAGTTGAAACGCCTAAACCCTTTGAAAACTTATGCGGCTTTAAAGAACCTGAAAAAGTGCTCAACAGCCACCTGTTATTACTAAACCAGCCGGAAAAAGAAAGGCCGATTTTTATGTTACCTGGTTCGGGTGGTAAAAGCGGTGCCTACCAGGAACTTGCAAATTGTTTGAACGATGTATACAGCGTGTATGGCCTGGAAATGATGGGCACACAAAAAGGTGAAACCCCGCTTAAAACCGTACCTGAAATTGCTTCCCTGAATATTCAATGGATAAAAAGTCTGCAGCCGCATGGTCCTTATCGTTTTATAGCGCATTCTTTTAGTGCGTATGTTGTTTTTGAAATGGCACGGCAGCTGGAACGCGAAGGCGAATCGATTGAATTTATTGCGGTACTGGATCAGCAGATTATCGGGCTCTCCGGCTTGCAGCAGGTACCTGTTGAGGTAAACAATGTTGATATTGTTATGGGGCTCGCCATCGATTATTTCGATAGTTTTAAAATCCTAAGTCCCCCTTATCCGGATTGGGCCCTTAATTTAAGTGCACAGCTACAAAACCGTCCGCTCGAACAAATGTTGCCGTTTATTACTGAAACCGTTATAAAGCACATGCCCCATACCACAAAAATTGTGGAATATGTGGAAAGGCTGATCAATATCAGGATTTATAACGATACCATGGAATATGTACCGGAAGGGACCATAAATGCTGGTGTAATTGTTTTTAAAGCAATGGATAATGAAGTAAAAAACCCGGACGAATGCCTTGGATGGAATATGTTTTCCAGTAAGGTGGAAGTTTATGAAGTGCCGGGTACTCATCATAATATGGTAGATGGCGATCATGCCGTCGAAATTGGCCGAATTTTCAAAACACGTATGGGCTTGCCCGCTGATGCTGTTTTATTGACAGATCAAACCAATGCTTAATTGATTGTGTATGCATAATTTTTCTACAGGGATTTTACAGCCTTTATCCAGTAAAAAGAGTTTACAACAGCAACTGAATAAGATTTATCTCGGGCCAGATGTACCATTAAATCATCCCAGCGGTGATATTACCTTAAATCCTGAAGCCATTGGAAAACTTCCCGTTATCGCAGGTAATTTTACAAAGCAGCTTACCAAAATACTCTCCGCATATGCGCAGGTACTTAAAGAGGCCCATGAATTGTTAAATGCGCTTGATCAGCAGAATATACAGGCTCTTCAAAGTCGTGACTTGCTGCAAACCACCTATAATATCATCCGGGATCAGATACATAAAACGAACAGATTATTGCTGCTGGCAGAAAATGACCTGGCAGGTGTAAATCATCCCATGCTTGGTAACGTACCCCGGGTATATGCACTATGTAACTGGCTTGTGCAGCATACCAGCGCAAAACTTGATGCTGCTAACCTGTGGGCACTGGTTGGCGATTGCCAGCAGGTTATGGACCTGCATATAGCAGATTTGAAGGCCATCAGAGGAATGTTAAAACTGGTGCTGATTGATCATTTGCAGCGCATAGCCCTACGTATGTCTGCCAGCGCTTTGGGTATAGCCCCGAAAGACGGGGCAGAAACAGCAAATGATACTGCAGATAAGGTTATGTTCAGGAATATAACCAGCAGCCTGCGGGTACTTGATACGATAGACTGGCATCAGTTTATTGATCAGGTTAATATCATAGAGCCCCTGTTAAATAAAGATCCTGCAGGTGTATATCAACTGATGGATTTCTACACCCGTGAAAATTATCTTACCGCAATAGGTGATGTTGCAAGGCTATCGAAACGAACAGAACTGGAAGTAGCACAAAAAGTTATGACGCTTTCCCTGCAGGCACCGCCCGATACTCCTGCTGCACATGTAGGCTTTTTTTTGGTGGGGGAAGGTCGCGGGCAGCTCGAAAAGACATTGGAAATTCCCAATCGCTGCAGAAAAAATTCAAAACAGGTACCAACGAAAATATCATTTAACTTTTATTTGGGAATTATCCTAGCATTTACTTTGCTGCTGCTCATTTTGGTAAGCATACCATTATATCATCATCATATAAAAGCATGGCCAGCGACATTAATGGTAATCTTACTGTTAATAATGATGTTGGGGATATCAAGACTTGTAGCAGATACCATAGCCATGCTAACAGTTAAACCATCGTTTTTACCCAGATTAGACTTTTCAGAAGGCGTACCATCCAATCACGCAACGCTGGTGGTAATACCCGCTATACTCACCAGTGAAACATCTATAGAATCACTGGTTTCTGGTATAGAAGTTAGATTTTTAGGAAACAGAGATGAAAATATTCGTTTTGCCCTACTAACCGATTATGCTGACGCCAATGCCGCGGAAATGCCTGGAGATATTGCATTGCTAAATAAAGCAAAAAGTTGTATTAATGCATTAAATGCTAAATATAATACAGATTGTAGTAAACACTTTTATCTTTTCCACAGGCCACGGCAATGGAACGCAAAACAGGGTGTTTGGATGGGCTGGGAACGGAAAAGAGGTAAATTGTTGGCACTAAATGAGTTTTTGAGAGGATATGGTGAACAGCATTTTGAATATGTATCAGCCAGTACAGATTTATTGCAAAATGTAAAATACATCATTACTTTAGACTCAGATACACAATTGCCAAGATATACCGCATGGAAAATGATCGCCGCTATGGCACATCCATTAAATGCGCCCGTATACAGCGAAAAAAAGAAAAGAATTACAGCTGGCTATGGGGTACTGCAACCGAGGGTTGGACTGGATATTCGCGGCATGAGTGATTCCTACTACCAGCACATGCACAGTGTAATGCCCGATATAGATCCGTATAACTATGCAGCACCAGATGTTTATCAGGATCTTTTTGGCGAAGGCTCATTTGTTGGGAAAGGGATTTACCATATCGATACCGTAATTAAAGTTGTACATGATGCATTTCCAGAAAATAGAGTGCTTAGTCATGATTTGATCGAAGGCTGTTACATCCGTTCTGGCCTGCTTAACGATGTTACTTTATATGAACATTCTGTAGATTACTGGAGTGATGTTAGGCGTCGTCACCGATGGATTAGGGGTGATTGGCAAATTGCTTCCTGGATTGGTTTACATGTTCCTCATGCCAATGGTAAAACCAAAGTCCGTAACCCGCTCTCCGCATTATCCCGCTGGAAAATATTTGACAATCTTCGAAATAGCCTTGTGCCCCTTGCACAGGTCTTTTTGTTGGTATTGGGTTGGTTACTTTTACAATTCCCTTTATACTGGACACTGATTATGATACTTCCCAGTTTGTTTCCGGGAATGTTAATTGTAACGAAAACAATATCCGAAAGGCCTGACAGATTAATTTCCTACCAGCACTGGGGAAACGCTTTTAAAGAAGCATCAGGTCGCTTTTTTATAGGAATATATAGTCTTGTTTGCCTACCTTATGAAGCTTGGTATGCTTTCGATGCCATAGTATTGCGAACTGGATGGAGGATGCTCTTTTCGCATAAAAAAATGCTGGAATGGACTGCTTCAGACAGCCATTCAAAAGCGCATGATACCAGTATTGGCCATACCTATTTACGTATGCTTTCAGCACCGGTTGTGGCCATAATGATCGGGCTTGCATTGTGGTCATTGAATCTTGAATCATGGTGGCATGCCGCACCATTGCTCATACTTTGGATACTCAGCCCCGCTATGGCCTGGTATATGAACCGTTCGTATATTAAAAAAGGTATTATATTGACCAAAGCACAGGAAGCATTTATTCGGAGAATAGCCAGAAAAACATCTGCCTACTTCGAAGAGTTTGTAAATGAAGCACATAACTGGTTACCTCCCGATCATTACCAGGAATACCCAAGCCCGAAAGATGCAGCATATACATCACCCACTAACATTGGTCTTGCATTACTATCATATATTACAGCAAACGATTTTGGCTATATCACACAAGGACGGCTTTTGCAAACCACCACGGGTACATTGCAGACCATGGGTAAGCTTGAACGTTACAAAGGCCATTTTTATAACTGGTATAATACACAAACATTAATGCCTGCTACACCCCGTTACGTATCTACAGTAGATAGCGGAAATCTAGCCGGACATTTATACGTTTTTAAACAGGGAATCAAAGCATTGTGCAATCAGCCGGTAATTAGTAAAGTCTTATTTACAGGGCTTTATGAAACCATAGGGATCTTAAACGATGCTTTTAAGGAGCACTCAGGTTCAAAACAGGATGATGTTTTTATTTTACCAGATGAACCTTTACAAATCATCAATTTGCAACTAGGCTTTCAATATCTCCAACAGGTATTGGAATATGTCCGGCACACTTACAATCAGGCCCAGCAGTCTGAGGAAACAAATTACTGGTGGAAAGTCCTCAATCGCCAATGTAATGATATCAGTGAAGAAATGTTATTGCTTGCACCTTGGCTTCAATTGCCTACTGCACCTGAAAAATACAAACAGCTTATTCCTGTGGCATTTCCGGTACTGAATGAGCTGTCAGCATATGAGGTGCAATTAGAAAATACGGGCAACGAAGCAGAAGACGAGTGGTTACAGGCATTACACAATTGCAGGCTGCAGGCAAAGCAAGTTGCAACCAAACGTTTACAGGCAATAGCAGAAATTATGAATTACTGCGTGGATTATGCCATCATGGAATATGGATTTGTTTACGACGAATCAGCACACTTATTGTCCATAGGTTATCATGTAGAATCAGGGTGTGCGGATACGGACTGTTATGATGTACTGGCTTCTGAAGCAAGACTTGCAGCTTTTATAGGTATTTGCCAGGATAAACTTCCGGTTAAAAGCTGGTTCTCACTGGGACGCCCGCTGGTTAATACCCAAAATACCTGTACATTATTATCGGCTAACGGTACAATGTTTGAATATCTTATGCCATTACTCGTAATGCCGGCATTCGAACATTCTTTACTTCTCCACGCCTGCAACGCTGCCATCCAAAAGCAAATAGATTATGGTAATAAATATGGTATTCCATGGGGTATATCCGAATCATGTTATGGCATCATGGACAATAATGACAATTACCAATACAAAGTTTTTGGTGTACCAGGCCTTAGTCTTAAGCACAATAACACGAACAATGAAATGGTCATTACGCCATATGCATCTGCTATGGCACTCATGTTGGCACCGCAGGCTGCCTGTCAAAATCTCGAAAATCTTTCTTCCTATGGCTTTGAAGGTCGTTATGGCTTGTATGAGGCCATTGATTATACATCTTACGTTGCCGGACAAAGTGCACCTGAAATTGTGAAATCCTATATGGTACACCATCAGGGAATGAGCTTCCTGGCTTTTGGTTACCTTTTACTGAACCAGCCTATGCAGAAACATTTCATGAATGACCCAGAACTCCAGTCATCTATGCTACTGCTTCAGGAAGGATTGCCCAAAGACATTTCTTCTTATTTGCAGGATGCAGAAATAGATGGTCATTCAGAAAAAATGCCAGAGCTTGCATTGCCTCACGAAACAGATGGTTCAAAGGCAGGTCAAAACAAAGCTACAATAAAACCACAGATGCATTTACTTTCTAATGGTAGTTATCATTTAATGCTTGGTGAGGGCGAAAATAATTTTTGCCGTTGGGGCACGAACTTACGTTCAAGAAGCTTTGGCGAAAAAGTGCCGGATGCAGGCATGTGTTGTGTGATAAATGATTTAGAAAATGATACACGCTTTATTGCTTCAGTTTCCCTGCCTGCCAAAGATGATCAAAAGATTTTAGCCTTCAACCAAGGCTATACAGATGTATATCAAAAACATAATGACCTTGAAATCCACACGCATATTATTGTAGCACCAGAAATTGATATTGAAGTAAGACATTTGAAAATTCAAAACACTTCATCATATTCTAAAACCATAGAATTGCAGAATATATGTGAATTGGGCATGGAACTTGCCGGTAGCCGCGAAACCAGTATCGTTCCATTTTTTCATAAAGAAGTGATTCATGATGGACAGGCGATCATCAGTTGTAATTTGTTTCTACCACCAAATCAGCAGCAGCCATGGACATTTCACACTGTAACTGTGCACACTGGAAAAATTCTGAATACCTTTTGCGAAACAGATAGTGTTCATTTATTTCTTTCAGATACCGACAATGTCCAACTGCTCAATGCTTCTGCAATAAAGTATAGGTTATTGCTGAAGGCAGGTGAACAGGTTACATTAACGGTTTGCAGGGGCGTTGCTGAAAGTAGAATGGCATGTTTGGCATTGATTTTACAATGCAGGCAACCAGATTTCAGCAGAAATCTTATAGCTGAGGTATACCAGAATAATCTGGTCGTTTTGCAGCGTATTAACGCGGTAGAAAGCGATTTGCAGTTATGTAATTTACTGGCTGTTGAAATTTTGAGGGCTGGAAATATATCTTCCGGTTTCATGTTTGACTATAAGCCCAGCTTTGATAAACAGCCACTTATAATATTGCGCATTCATAGCTGCGACCATATAGAAGTAGTGGCCAAAATGATACAGTTACATGCCTATTGGCATTTAAAAGGGTGGTCGATGCAGCTCGAAATCTGGAATGAAGATGACAGCAGTTATAACAATTTTCTACAGCGTCTGGTGATGGAACTCATTACAAGTGGTATAGGAGCGGAGGCTGTTAACCGCAATACGGCAGGTATTTTTGTTAAATATAATAAGATTCTTTCCGAAGCTGACTATGCTACAATACCTGTAGCTGCGTGTGTGATAAATGCAGCCGAATGGATGGATTGGAATGCGCGTATTAATGATGATTTATATTCACAAAATTGAGCAGAATAAACCACTTTTATCCATTAGCCGGAATAACTTTTCATAAATATTAAAATGAATAAAATAGATCAACCCACTATTTTTATGTTGCACTTTGCCGGTGGTAATACTTATTCATTTAATCCGATCAGTGCTTTTTTAAAAGATTTTAACCTGGTAACGCCCGAATTGCCGGGAAGAGGAAACAGGATGAACGAAGCCTTAATTAAGGATTTCGAATCTGCGGCGGAGGATCTTTTTTTTCAAATATTAACTAAGCCAAAGGTTACAGAATATTTAATTTTTGGACACAGTATGGGCGCATCACTGGCAGTAAAATTGGCCGCAATGCTCGAAAATATCGGCAGACCTCCCATAGCGACTGTAGTGAGTGGCAATGCCGGCCCAGGCACGGGTAAGAAGAAAAATACTTATTTACTTAATCCCCCCGGATTTAGGGCTGAACTGGAAAAATTGGGCGGTATTTCTGAACAAATATTTGAGCATGAAGAATTGTTCGGCTTTTTTGAACCAATTTTAAGAGCAGATTTTGAAGTTGTTCAGAAACACCCCCTGCAAATAAAATCTGTGAATACGCCGATTTATGCCATAATGGGCAGCGAGGAAGATACAGTTTCAGAAATAAGTAACTGGCGCAAATTTACCACAGCAGAATTTGATTATAAAGTACTTCCAGGTAATCATTTTTTCTTATTCGACCATTGTGAAAAGATGGCTGAAATTATCAGGCACTGTTACAAGCGGTATAAAATCTCTTGATTAAATAATCATTTAAATGGCTCGGTTTATCAGATAAGCCGCTAACCAGCATTTAAATCAAAATCAAATCATTAGCTTACATTGTCCATCAAATCCTTCCTGAAAAATCCACCAATAGGAATAGTATGATTGCCCTTAATCACAATTTCATTTCCAATAATCACTTCCACAAACTTTAAATTAATGATAAAAGATTTATGCGAACGAAAAAATAAGTGAGGTGGTAACTTTTCAAGAATATGTTTTAAACTGGTATAAATTGTATATGATTTTTCCGATTGCGTATGTATCCTGATGTAATTGCTCAAACCCTCAATATGTGTAATCTCCTCGGTATTTATTGTTAAGCGATTCTTGTTATTTTCAAATTCAATAAATTTAAAATTATTTTGAGGTACGGTGGTTGTTAAATTACCTTTGGAATAAATCTTATTAAGGCTTTGAAGAAATCTTTCGTACCTGAATGGTTTCAGCAGGTAATCTACAGCATTCAAATCGTAAGCCTGGTGGGCATAATTTTTAAAACCGGTCGAAAAAATAATATTTGTTTTATCCTTGATCAGGTATGACAGTTCAATACCCGAAAGTTCAGGCATATCAATATCTAGAAATGTAATATCTGGTGAAATTTCTTGTTTTGAAATTTTACTTAACGCCATCAAGGGATTGGTTTCCGTTCCGATCAGCTGAAGTCCGGGTGTCTGCTCTATATATTCTGAGAGAATTTCAATAGCGTGTTGTTCATCATCAATGATGTAACAGGATCTTATCATAAATTTATTAAAACGTTTAACATCGTAAATAAAATTTGCTTTACAGGTCTTTATTTTAATTCATTTTGTCTTGTTATTTTTTATTGTTAATATGGAAATAGTTCATGTTTATATGGTTTTTCGATGATAATAAAACCCGCTCAATAAATTATAATTTTGTATGTTTAAACAGTGTATTCTGAATAACAAATTTACAACTAAAGAGGTAGGCATCATTTTTTTTATGTATTATTAGTGTCTCAATTTCTTAATAAAAGGTTTAGCTGACTTTTTTTACAAAAATCTGTAAATTAAATTGGCCTATGTAACCTATATCCGCTTAAACCTATCTTAAAAATAAACGATAACAATGAGTACAGGTTACGAATTCTTACAAGCTTTTTTGTATAATTTATGTTACTAAAATGTTATTATTTAATTACGCCAAAAATTCAAGAAATAAACATGGTTAATATATAAATTGTTTTTACATCGATAAATTATAAAATTACATAGCTTGTAGTATATTTCGTATAATTTGCAATTAACAATATTTTTTAATGCCTGATTTAAAGTAATTTAGAAATTGAAAAATGATGATATAAGTTGTTAAAATTTCAATAGTTACTTATGAGTGTAATTGCAAAGAAATGGTATGTTGTTTATACAAAACCGAAGTCCGAAAAGAAAGCAGCTTCACAACTTGGTGAGCTTGGGGTGGAATATTTGTTACCTATGAAAAATGAAAGCCGTACCTCAAATGATCGCAGAAAAACAAACAATACGCCACTTTTCCCGTCATATGTTTTTGTCCAGCCACCCGATAAAAAAAGCTACCTGGATATTTTAGATTTAAATACTGTAGTCAACTATGTTAAAATTGGAAAAGACGCTGCCATTGTTCCCCAATCCGCAATTGATAACCTCCATATTATAACGCAACAGAATTGCGATATATCTGTAACATCCGATCGTTTTGAGGTTGGTCAGGATTTAACTATAGTACACGGACAGTTCAAGGGCTTGCAATGTGAAGTAGTGAAAGTTGATAAAAAAGATTTTGTACTGATCAGACTTGATATCTTCAAAAGACAAATACTAGTTGATATTCCTAAAGCTATGTTATCTTAAAGCTTAATATGTTAATTGCTTATCAAAATTTAATAAAATGCTAAGTTAATTTCCAGCTGAGATAATAAATTGGAAAAAACTTAGCATTATTTATAACAGATCGATGTTAAACTGATGCGGTACTTCAAATAGCTGGGGGAATATGGCCCTGAAGCTGGATTCCTGATAAAGCACTATCATGATTTCAACCACATCTATGCTGTATTTTGTCTGAATCCGATGGGCATATAACAAATCTGATTGTATAAGACGTTGATAACGTTCTAATACTTTTTCATCATTGAAAAAATCTGCAATATTAAAATCTACAGGATCTCCGGTTTGAGGTATATGCGGAGGATTCTCTAAAATAATAGCGTAAGGACCACAGTAATTTTTATGAAATAACTGGTTGTCGAATTCAAACCTGACGATTGTCTTCATTTTCTATATTTATATGAGCACAATAACATTCAACCCTATAAATTATTAGCTTCAATAACATCCATACCAATGAACAATTAAAATTAAATAGTCAGTTTTTTTTGAAAACATTAATTGGCCAGGTCATTATTTCTTATTGATTTTTTACTTTTGTTAATACCACCATTAAGACCGCCAAACTTATAATTCAGGCTGAGACCAAATGAGCGGAAATAATCCTGAGAAGTATATACTTGGTTAAAATCCGGTCCGAAACTGCGTACAATATTATCTCTGAATTTGGTAAATGGATTTTTAACCTGAGCAGCAAATATCAGTTTGTTTTTAATTAATTCTTTATTTACACTAAAGGCAGTTCCTACAAATCCATTCGAATATCCCTGTAATCCTGTAGGATTTCTGCTGATAACATTTAAATCGGCATTTACTGCCCATCCCTTAACAAAACGGAATCCGTTTGACAGGTTGAAAGAATACATTAACCTGTTATTGTTAACAATCTTTCCATCAGCTATGCCTTCCAGCCATAAGTAAGTCGCGTTACCATTCAGGTTAATGCTGTAGGTTTTACTAATCGGATAGGAAAAGGAAAGGTTACCGCCTAAATTGCTCGACCGGCCTGTATTTGCATAACTTGTTCTGGTGATTTGTGTAGCAGGATCAAAATCAATTACCTGGAGGTCAAGGTTGTTCATGAAAGAATAATTTATTCCGATATTTAAGGATACTTTTTTATTCAGGCCATATCCAATCTGAAAATCATTAATCAATACCGGACGCAGGTTGGGATTTCCCGTAACTTCAAAATTAGGATTCGATCGGTCAATATATGGATTGAGCCTGTTTATGCCAGGTCTTCTGATCCGCTGGGAAAAACCAAAGTTTAGTGATGTGCTGTTTTTAAAGTTTTTTCCTATGGCTACAGATGGTAGGAAATTCAGGTAATTTTGGTCTGTCGCCGTATTATTACTGATAAAATCAGCCCTTATCATAGTCCCCTCAACCCTTAAACCTGCATTAATATTCCAGCTGTTTAAGTTTATTTGATAACTGTTATAAGCACTAAATACATTTTGCGTATTGGTATATTGGTTTGATAGGGCAGGGTCGGGTTCAAACACATTGTTGAAACTATTGAAGCTATTATACCCAAAATCACTATTACTGTTACGCAGAATTGCTTTTAAGCCGGCTTCGATATTTACTTTTTTAACAGGTGTAATGAAATCGACCTGCATAGTGTGTTCGTTAAACCTTTGGCTATCGTGCTGTTGGTAATCGGGAGTGTTAAAATTAAGCTGTCCGGTGGTCGCTACCTGATCATCGCGATTGTTCTGATTATCCGAAAACTGATAAGAAAAAGTAAGAAGCCTGTCTTTAACTGCTTTAAATCCAATCTGATAGTTAATGGCGGCATCAATTCCGAAAACATTTCCCTGATTATCACTAAACAAATCATATGCCTGAGTAAGAATATTATTTTCCCTCAGTGCAGACATTTGCGTCCTGTTGGTATTTGAGTGGTTTCCATTCAAATTTAACTGGGCAGAAATAAGATGGATCGAATCGATCTCCAAACTCATTTCAGTACCAAAATATGCGCTTTTATTATTTGATTTGTTAATACCTTGCTGTAATAAACTTGTAGGGTTACTACCAAAGGTTGATCGGTTATTTATATAAGTGGTTTGCGGATTATAATTGAGGCTTCCACCACCATAGGCTGATATCGCAAACTTACCGGTTTTAGCTGTAAATGAGCCACCAAGACCTGGTCCTCCTACAGGAAAATTACCGTTAGCATTGAGCGATCCGCTATAGCCATCATTTAATTTTTTAACGGTAATAATATTAATAATGCCCGTTAGCCCTTCACCGTCATATTTTGATGGCGGAGTAGTGATGACTTCTATTTTTTCGATAGTAGATGCGGGCATACTTTTTAGAATTGTATTTAAATTATTCTCCACACTGGCTGATGGTTTACCATTAATTAATACTTTAAAGCTCGAATTGCCTTTTAACATGATATTATCACTACCATCCAAAGAGATGTATGGAATTTTATGCATCATTCCCAAAACACTGTTGGATTTACTTTCAGGGTCTGCCTGCAAATCGTAGACTATTCGATCGGCTTTTTGCTTAATGATGGGCATATTAGCCGTAATAGAAACTTCGTTTAAAACATTCACTTGTTGTTTCAGGTTAATCTGCCCCAAATCGGTATCCTTCTGCAGGTTAACAGATAAGATTTTAGGTTCATATCCTGTAGCAATAATTTCAATGCGGTAACTCGATGGACTTACATCAGGAAAATTAAAGGCACCATCTTCCATACTTACACCAGCCTTAATGGTTTTACCCTCACCATTATTTATTTTGATGGTGACGAAAGGAAGCTTGCTGTGTGACAGGGAATCGCTAATGCTACCTTTCAGAAAAAAAGAAGCTATGTTTGTTTGAGCCATTAATCTGCCATTTAGAAGAATAATAAAAGCAAATAATGCTATGAAGAATAAACGGAAATGTTTGTCTGTTTTCATATAGGCTGTAATAATGAGGTAGATAATTGTATATAAGAATTTCCAATAAAAAGGAAGATTTTTGAATTTGTTGGATATTTTTCTTGATAAATGCTTACTTTTTATCCTGTTTATTACGGATAAAAAGGTAGTAAAGAAAAAAACCTGATGCAATGAACATCATTTCAATGCCATATGGAAGTGGTGAATCTTCAGCGCTGTAAGGTATAAACTGCATTACAACCAAACCTAAACCAGTGGTCATTAAAATGATGGCCCATTTCATAGCCTCAGTACCAAAACCCGATAACTGCTGCAAAAACTTTAACCCTGTCTCATCTAAAGGACCTGATTCGATAATCCTTTTCTTTAAACGATAGTTATATAAAGCAAGGATGAAAACTGCAATTACAACGAAAAATAAAATTACGATTATAAATGGCATTAACTGTTTCATGATATTTAATTTAAATTTTAAAAATGGATTCAGAAACAGTAGACTTTAAAAACATGGCAACGGTTGCAATTTTTTTTATTTATTTTTTGCAACCATAAATTAACGGTTACCGACTACTGTATATATGTTAAATGAGAAGGAAATAATTTCTAGAGTACTGAGAGGAGATTTCCGCGCTTTCGAAATGTTGGTAAAACAATACCAGAAACTGGTATTTTATGTAGTAAACCGCTTGGTACATCAGTTACAAGACAAGGAAGACATCTGCCAGGAGGTTTTTATTAAAGTGCATTTATCTCTCCATAAATTTCAGTTTCAATCAAAATTATCAACGTGGATAGCCCGTATTGCCTATTTAACAACTGTTGATCATTTAAAAAAAAGAAAGACTGAATGGCTGGAAGATCATCCGGAACAGCTGGCGAATTATAACTTTAACGATGATAGTCCGGAATTGCAACTGGTGAAAAAAGATACATCGGCCTATGTTAATAAGCTGATAGAAAGAATGCCGATGCAATATAGAACTGTTTTAACCTTGTATCATTTAAATGAATTTACTTGCGCTGAAATAGAACAAATTACAGGAATACCGGAAGGAACAGTTAAAAGTAACCTTTTCAGGGCACGCAGATTATTAAAAGAAAAAATTGAACATAATTTAAAAAACGAATGATGGACGAATTAAATGATGAACAAATACAGGCGCTGTTGGAAAAAGGAATAAATCCAGCAACAGATTTATTCTCTGCAGCTGAACAGGAACAAGTAGATCAATATTCTTCTTTATTTCAAACGCTTAAAAATGAACCGCAATACGACCTGCCTGCAAATTTTGCATCCAAAGTTTCATATCGTATTGAATTTAAATTAAAACGCCGTAGTGATTTAAAGTTTAACTTATTTGCCGCCCTTGGCATGGCTGCCGGTTTAATCATCGCTTATTTTCTGTTAAGCATCATCAAAGTTGAAATAGGTAACCAGTTTCTATTAACCGTTTTCAAGTTTAAATGGCTGTTGCTAATAGGAACCATGTTGCTTATCGGGACACTTGTTATCGATCAGAAAGTGGTAAAGCAAACTATTGCATGATAAATTTAAGATCTACCCCAAACCTACACTCAGACCTGCTGAGAAATTAATTTATGCCTAAATGATAGCTAGTTAGCTCTTATCTTAACCAATTGGAGGTATTTGATAAGTGCCTCGGGATGATCGGTCTGCAAACCCTGAACGCCATGTTTTATTGCCTTATCCCAATCACCCTGTGTTTCGCTCGCTTTTTGTACATCCATGAAGATACTGATGCCCATGGTTTTTAAAACCGGCAGTAATTTTTCATTTGGAACATTATCAATCGCCTCCAGGGGTGTTTTTGCCATGGCCTCCAATAATCCTTCCCTGGTTGTAATGGTATTATCAAAACTCGACATTAAAGGCATTTCAGGTGTGGTTTTCCGCCACGAAAGGTAATCGCTGTTGCCACTCACATAAACCAGTACCTGACGCTCCATTTTGGCTTTTTTAATGGCCTGATAAGCTTTCTCTGCTTCGGCAGCTTTAAAGTCCAAATAGATATTGATTTTTCCTTTACAGACTTTAAGCGCCTCTTCAAAACTGGCAATACGGTGCAAACTGCCATCTTTGCCTTTAAGAACGAGTTTTTTTACCGCTTCTAAATCAAGGTCTTTTATGAGCCCCTTTCCATTGCTTACCCCATCTACACGGTCGTTATGTAAAAGTACCAGATGTCCGTCTTTTGTAGTACGCAGATCGAGCTCCACATAATCGGCACCGAAAGCAATAGCCTCCGTAATGGAAGCTATTGTATTTTCGGGTTTAATTAAATGACTACCACGGTGGGCAATCACAATAAAAGCATTTCTTGATTTCGGCAATGGCCTCATCACCTGTTGTGAGAATGCCGGTATCCATAAGCCACTAAATAGGATGCACAGTAAAAACGATTTTATTTTTATTTTCATGACTAAGGCTTTTGCGCAGGGTTCATATCTGTAAATGCTGCAGCGCTATTTCTGTCGCCTTTTTTTAATGAGAAGGCATCAAAAAGTTCGCCCGAGGTTTTATAGGCCTCAAATTTAAGGTTCTTACCATCAACGTGGATTACCTGGAAAAGCTGCGTGTTCTCTAAAGATACATCCATCCATTTTGCACCATCTACTTTGTACATTTTAGGGCCTGCAACCGAAACCAGATAAACCGGTCCGCTTAAGTCCCTTCCCGATAATCCCCTTGGCAGATTTTGGCCACGGCTGTAGGTATGGTCGTGGCCCTGCAGTACAAGATCAATGTAGTATTTATCAAACAATGGTTTAAACCGATCTCTGAATTCCTTATTATCCCTGCTTTTTGCTGTCGAAAAAATAGGGTGGTGGAAGGTAATCACTGTCCATAGCTTTGTATTTTCCTTTAATACTTTTTCGAGCCATTCGTATTGGGCTTTCGCCGAAGCTTCATCCAGGATAATCATTTGAGAATCCAGAGAAATGATCCTCATGTCCTGATAATCCACATAATAAACCGATTCTTCCAGCCCTTTTGGTCCATTACCTGCAAAGGTATACTGTACACCCCAATGAGGGTCGAGTACCAGTTTTCTTTTATCATCGCGCACATATTCATGGTTTCCGGGCGAAGGAATGCTCGGTACCATACCATTGATAAAACCACCGCCATAATGCCATTCACCCCATTCCTGGTCGTTGTTCGAACGGTTAATCAGGTCGCCCGTGTGGATGATAAACCTGGCATCAGGCTGATGTGAAAATGCCTTGCGGATTACCCTCGACCACTTGGAACGGATATCGTTCTGTGCATCGCCAAGATAAATAAAAGAAAAAGGGATGCTTTTAACCGATGCAGTGGTAAACTGGAACCACTCGCTCCAATGTTCGCCAGAGCCAACGCGGTAAGCATATACCGTTGCCGGTTTAAGGTTGTTAAAGGTAACATGGTGGTACCTTGCAATTTCATAATTATTTCCGCTGCCCAGAAGGTTAGAAGCAGCGTCGTAATTGGTGATAGATTGCTCGAGTGCCGGATTTGAATCCTCAGCCTTGATCTGTGCTTTTGAGGCTTTAATCGTGGTATCGGTACGCCAGTTTACGGTTTGACTCGTAGCAGGATCGCCGGCCCAGGTTAAAATTACGCGGTCGGGAAAATGCCCAGGTTTAAAATCCTGGGCATATGTTTTAACGCCAGTGGCTAAAACAGAGAGTGTAAATAAAAAAGAAAAAGTTTTGATGTATAATTTCATGTTATTTTAATCAGTAATAAAGGAATTGATTTATTTCAGGTACCACATTAGGGTAGTTTGATTGTCGGCACCGAAAACGGAAACGGCTTTTTGATAGTTGACACGGTTTTTTGCGCTTTCCGAATCGGGATAGGTATAACGTTTTGGAATGCTTCTTCCGGCTGCAAGCGGACCGGTAACAAAAGCAGGATAGCCGGTACGGCGCTGATCAAACCATCCCTCCGAACCTTTAAACAACATGGCCAGCCATTTTTGGGTGATCAATTGTTCGAGCGTACCATTATATTTTACCAGGGATTGATCGAAATAAGTTTGCGCTGCGGTTACCGCATAATTGCTCATCGATTCTCTGATGCCTTTATAGTACAGCGATTCTGCGGTTTCGCCACTTACCGTAAGTTTGCCTTTTTGTACGGCTTCGGCCAAAATAAAACACTGCTCGGTATAAGTGATCAGGCTGGCTTTTAACAATGCGTTCGAAGCACCTCCGTTTTTGCGGAAGAATGCAGAAGAGAAAACCGAAACATGATCTTCGCCACCGTTATAAGCTGATGGTGCATCGATGGCATTGGGTACACCCACATAACGGTTAAGATCAACGGTTGATCCGCTGGTGCTTTTTACCGGTTCTACCCAAACGCCAAGCCTCGGGTCGTTCCTTTGGATCAGCCTATCCACCAGTTCCTTACTTACTTTGGTTTTCTGGTAATCGAAATCGATCATCGCCAAAGGGCCACCCGGCCAGCTATAGGCCGCAATATTGCCCAAATAGGCTACCTCTGCATTATCAGCACTGCTTTCGAAAATAGGGAAGGCAGTTTTATCGTTCAGGATTTCCTGCATCTCGGTAAAGGCCGGTGCATAGTTTTTCGAGATCCGCAACAACATCCGCAAACGCAGTGAGTTGGCAAACTTGCGCCAGGCCAGTGCTTTTCCTTTAAACATTACATCGCCTTTGGCATTTATTTCCTGACTATTGCCTTTTAATATATCGTTGGCTTCCCTCAATTCTTTCAACAGATCAGGATAAATGGCCTGCTGCTGATCGTATTCCGGGTAGATGAGGTTGGCCTCTTTTGATTTTAATGCCTGCGAATAAGGGATATCGCCATACAGATCGGTCAAATAGCCAAAGTTGAAAGCCTTCATAATTTTACCGATGGCCACATATTGGTTTTCCGAACGTTTTTGTGCGGTTTCCATAAAGGTTTTATTCACCGCTAAGCGGGCATAAATGTCATCCCAATCAACCGGACCCCAATCTAACAAATCGTAGCCCGTATTGCGCACAAGGGTAAGGTAGCGCGCTGCCGAGGCCGGCCTCCGGTCCACGGCGTTTTCCTGGTAGGCATAAGCGGTAGAAACGAGCACATCCGACATTAAAAATTCGGTATTTGTGGTTTCAGGTGCATTGGGGTTGGTATTTATTTCTTCAAAATCTTTGGTGCAGCTTGTGATTAAAGCAGCCAGCGTGAATAGGAGCGTTGTATATTTGAATTTCATTTTTGTACAGGTTAAAAGTTACAACTTAGTTTAAAACCGAATGAGCGGGTGCCTGGGAGTGTCCAGTGGCCTACACCGAGTTTAAAACCTTCGGTTACGCTCATGGTCGTTTCCGGATCATAGCCCAATCCATTGGCAGTCCAGGTGTAAAGGTTCCTTCCGATAAGCGATAGCGACAGGTTGCTGATGGGCAGTTTACGCGTTAGTTTCTTATCGAACACATAGGTTAACGAAGCTTCCCTGATTTTCAGGAACGAAGCCGAATAGGTTAACCTTTCGTAGTATTTGTTGTAAGTATTATTGTAAAAATCTGCAGCGGCAATAATTACCGTGTTTTGGGTAAGGTTACCGTTTGCATCAGCAATATAACCCGGAATAATCATCCCGTCGTTACGTTTTCTGCCCTGCGAATCTGTCCATGGCAAACCGCCTGTTTCTGCATCTCTGCCTACCAATGTATTATCGGTTAAGCCGGCATTGATTAAGCTTTTAACTACATACGAATAAAAATTACCACCCTTGCGCCAGTCTAAAAGCACATTTAAAGTGAAGTTTTTGTAACTGAAAGTATTGTTAAAACCCACGGTAAAATCGGGGTTGTAGTTTCCTACCTTAATATATTCGGTGTTATTTCGGATATAATGCCCGGTTTTATCCAGTAAAGCCGCTCCGGCATTTGGCCCGCTGCTTACCTTGGTATAACTAGGCGTGTAAAAATCGCCGATTTTGGTACCTTCTTTAATCAGATAACGGATGTTGTCGCCATCGGCACTGCCCATAGAGTATTCTTTTAAACCTTCTGATAATTCGATTACCTTATTTTCGTTTTTCGTAAAGTTTACGTTGGTTTCCCATTTTAAGATGCCATCAAAAGGCACTGCATTTAGGCCAATTTCCCAGCCGCTGTTCTGGATGTTTCCGGCATTGATCAAACGGTTTGATGAACCTGATGCAATTGTGGTAGGGATGTTGATGATCTGGTTCCGCTTATTGGTTTTGTACCAGGTTACATCGATGCCCACACGACTTTTGAAAAAGCGAAAATCTCCACCAAATTCGTAAGATGTAGCAATTTCTGGTTTAAGGAAGTTGTTTTTAAGGTTAAACTCAATGGTTGCCCTTTTTACATCTCCCCAGTCCTGGTTAAAAGGAATGGTATTGTACAACTGGTAAGGATCTGTATCACTACCCACCTGCGCCCAGTTGGCCCTAACTTTAAGAAACGAAAGCACATCAGATTTGATTTTGAATACATCGGTTACAATGGTGCTTAACGATGCCGACGGATAAAAATACGAGTTGTTGCCGTCAGGTAATGTGCTCGACCAATCGTTTCTGCCCGTTAAATCAAGAAAAACCATATCCTTAAACGATACTTGCCCAAGTCCATAGATGCTATTAATGCGTTTGCGAGAGTTGTACTGCGAATTTACAATGGTACCGGCCTGTGCATTGGCAATATTATATACCCCTGGTATGCTTAGGCTTTCTGTTTTCTGCGCGGTAAATCTGTTGGTCTGGTTCATTTGGTTACCTCCGGCAGAAATACTTAACGACCAATCCTGGTTCAACAGTTTTTTATAGCTCAGTAAAAAATCGGTATTCTGTTCTTTAAAGAAAGAATTATCTACCCCGTATCCACCGAATTTAAAACGTTTTGAACTGAAGGGGCGTTTAGTTTCGTGTTCTTCGTTGTACATATCCAACCCTGTACGTACCATTAAACTTAAGTTTTTGCTAATGTCGTAAACCGCCTGTATGTTTCCCGTTAACCGGTTCCTGTCGTAGCCGTTGGTATGCTCATACGCTACAAAATAAGGATTGTCGGAATCATCTGCTGAAAACTGCTCGATGTTTTCCCTTCCCGGTTTCCAATAGTTTTTCAGGTCGTTGATGTTCATGTTCGGCGGAAGCGAATACAGCATTTGCGTTACGCTTTCGCGGTAAGCCGATGGCCTGTTGTCGCTTTTATTGTTTACATAACCAATGTTGGTACTGATCTTTAATTTAGGATGCAGCACGTAGGTGGCTGAAAGGTTAAGCGTATTCCTTTTCAGGTCGGTATTGGGTACAATCCCTTTATTGTTGAGGTTAGTGTATGATAAACGGTAATTGCCATCGGCATTTTTGCCACTAATGGAAATATTGTTGGTGTAGGTAGCGCCGGTTTCGTAAAAATCCTGCGGGTTGTTGGGGTGAGATACCCAATCGGTGGCAATCGGTTTTCCGCTGGCATCCAATGGGCTGTTCCATTGCAGGTGTTTTGTACCTACATCAAGCCTTGGGCCCCATGCCGAAGTGGTAGAAGAAGCCTGATCGTCAGTATATTCGCCGCCGCCAAAGGTATGCTGAAAATGTGGGAACATCCAGGCCTGATCGTACATGGCATTTGAGTTGAAATTGATGCCCAAACCTTTTTTGTTTGCCGAACCGCTTTTGGTGGTAATCAGTACCACACCGCTTCCGGCCCTGCTGCCATATAAGGCTGCTGCACTTGCACCTTTTAAAATGGTAATGCTTTCTACATCATCCGGGCTGATATCGGCAATGGGGCTGCCATAATCAACTGATGAGCGACCAACTTCTGATGTGGCGCGTAGCGAATGTGCTACCGGAACACCATCAACCACAAATAAAGGCTGGTTATCGGTAGCGATAGATGATTGCCCCCTGATGGTGATAAAAGAAGTTGATCCGGGATCGGAACCGGCACTTACTACATTTACTCCGGCTACTTTGCCTGCGAGCGAGTTAACCACGTTTACTTCTTTTACAGTATTAATATCGCTTCCCTTTACGGTGGCGATAGAGTAACCCAATGCTTTTTCGGCACGTTTAATACCCAGGGCGGTAACCACTACATCTGAAAGTGCAGTTTCATCAGGGGCGAGGCTAACAATTAGCTCGCTTTGGTTATTGATTGCGATTTCTTTGGTCTGATAACCGATCATCCTGAAAATCAGTATGGCCGATTTGTCGGTAACGCTCAGGCTAAAATCGCCGTTCAGTTTGGTGCTGGTAGAATTGTTGCTGCCTTTTTCGATTACGTTTACGCCGGGCAGGGGCAAACCTTTATTGTCAGTCACCTTTCCACTCACGCGGACTGATTTTTTAATAATCACCTGGTTTCTTTCGATCAGGTAGGTAAGCTGCATGGGGGTTAAAATCCGGTTTAACAAACTGCTAACCGTTTCGTTATCAGCTTTTAAGCCGGTAATGTGCTGTTGCGCTACCGCATCTTTATTGGAGTATACGAAATACAGGCCGGTTTTCTTTTCAATGGTTTTAAATAGATCGGTTAAGCTGCCCTGTTTTAAATTGATGCTTACTTTGGTGTTTAATTGTTGTGCATTTACGGGCGATGCCTGCCCTACAAAGAGCATTACCGAGAGCATGATGTAAATGATGGTGAAAAAACGCATTGCGCTAAAAATTAATTGACTAGTCACTGCTGACTTTTTCATAACTTTGTATGTTTTAATCTTGATGGGTTAAAATAAAATTTAAAATTTCTTAGCTGCGGCATGCGCCAACATGCTGCAGCTATCTTTTACGCGTTGTTTAGTTACATTTACCTCCTTTTATATAAATAGTCTGTTTGTTTATGGTGTAATGGATATCGAATGTAAGCCCGATGGTTTTCATTACCTCGCTTAGTGCCACATTGTCGAATTTTGCTGTGAGTTGGCAGTTTTTGAAAGACTGGTCGGTAATAATCTTAACCGCATATTTACGTGATATGATCTGAAATACCTCTTCCATAGGTGTGCTTTCGAAATTCATCTTTCCTGTTCTCCAGTCCACCGAGGTTTTGGCATCATCAACGTCTTCGCGCAGCAGCCGGGCTAATCTTAGATCGTAAACTGCTTTCTGATCGGGCAGGAGGTGAACCGCAGATGATTGTGCGCCTGCAGAATCTCTTGAAACCGCTACCTTTCCGGTAAGCACGGTTACTTCCGGCCGGGAGCCTTTCCAGGCACGGATATTAAAACTGGTTCCCAGTACCCGGGTTTGGATGTTCTGGCTTTTTACGATAAACGGATGAGCAGGATCTCTTTTTACCTTGAAGAAAGCTTCTCCATTGAGTTTAACCGTTCTGAAGCCGGCATGTTTCAGGTTTTGCGGAAAGCTGATGCTACTGCCTGAATTTAACCATACCTCCGAACTATCTGGGAGCATAACATTAATAATTTTGCCAGGCTCAGCAGTTTTGGTTACCCAGGCAATGGCGTTTTGGTTAGTAACAGCGGTTTTTTGATTACCGGTTACAAAAAATACCAGCGCCCCAATAACCGCTGCGGCAGTTGCAGCCGGCCACCATTTTAATATCTTCAGTTTTTTTGCCGGAGCCTCATCCAGCTGTTGTTTGATGATGGCAAAACTTTCTCTCCACGATCCATCGTCCGGTAGTTGCGCCGTATCTTCCCATAGCGATAATGCCTCTTCCAATTGTGCTAGCCGCTCGGCATCGTTATCTGCCCAATCGTTAAGCTTTTGTTCGAGCATGGCTATTTCGGCCTTGCTGCGGCCGGGGTTTTCCTTTACCGCTAAATATTCGAGTACCAATTTCCAGGTTTCCTGATCCATTCACATGCTTTTATACTTAAAAAGACAAGAATAGGAGGGGCACTACGGGCCGTAAGTCGTTAACTTTGTGTTAATAAATCGTTAAGTGGTGTTTTACCTGAATTCAAATCTGTTTTTCAGTACTTTTTGTTGAAGAAACTCAAAACCTTTTACAAGATGATCTTCTACGGTGCGTACCGAGATATCCAATAAAACTGCAATTTCCTTGTAACTGAAGCCATCAATCCGGTACATGTAGAAAATAAGCCGCCTGCGCTCGGGCATCTGATCAATAAGGGCATAAAGTACCCGGTTCCGGTCTTTATTCTGAAGCGCCTGCGCCGGGGTTTCTTTCATGTCAGTAATTTCAGGGATCTCTTCTTCGCTATCAATATGCCAGAGATTGGCTTTCGGCGCTTTGTGATAATTGGTAGCCGCATTTTTAACGGCACGGAAAAGGTAGGCTTTTTCGTTAGTGAGGATGGTGCCGTTTTTCCATATGGAAATAAATACATCATTTAAAATGAGTTGCGCATCTTCTATGTCCTTAACAAGATAAAGGGCATAATTTTTTAACGTAGGGTACATACGGCGATAAAGATCTTCGAAAGTTTTTTCATCAAACTTTTGTTCCATATCGTCGTTAAATCCGGCAGTATTGTTTTCGCCCATAAATTATCGCGTCAAAATTAAAATTCAGAAACGATACGCATATTAACAGAATATTAAATACTCATGGTAATTTAGCCTTCAGGTACCAACGGTCTGAGAAGAGGATATTAAGAATTGTACTCTATTTAAGCTTGTTTTTTTTAATTGATATTTAGTTAGTGTTAAATTATAGGAGGGTTAATTCATTGTTAAGTGTCTCATTTGTCTTGTTGTAATGATAATTTAATATTAAATTTATCATTAGGTAACTTTGCGCCAATGAACTTTCCCCTTTTTCTTTACTACGAGCTACTGATCAGATTGACCCTTTTTAATCCTGAGATTGGAGAATTCCGATCTGCACTGCCTTTTGATGATCATGTACTGCTCAAAACCGATAAGGGGATGATGGAGATCCCAATATATATAATGAACATGCAGTTCAACGATCCAGGATTGATCCCGGAGCTGGAGATAAGCAAACTTGCTGCCGCCTTTCGAGCCTATAGCGAAATTGACGCAATGACCTGTGGGCCGGTTTCAAATGCATCCTAAGGCAAGCTTGAAATATTACTTCAGCACTAGCCGAAATGCTATCATAAGCAGTATATCGAGTGAACATATAGAGGGATCCTAAAAAATAGCGTGCAATACCGAAAAGTGAAAAAAGGATTGAGATATTATTGTTTTTTTCTTTAAAAATTACGCCACGTTATTCACTTAATTTGCTTTGGTTATCTCTCATTCCAATTTGAAGGCTTCATTGTCATTCCCATCTTTCAAAACCACGGTTTGGCTTTACCTTTTTCTGAAGAATAAGTTTGCAAGTAAATGCAGTGATATATTACTTTTTTGTATCTTTTTTTAGCGTTTAAAAAGCAAAACCCCGGCTTTTTACAACCGGGGCTTCTTCTTTATATTTTAACAAGCAATTGTTCTGCTGGTTCCTTAGAGATATTGGCAGGCTGCTTCGCCAAAATTTTCCCCGGTTTCTTTTTCTTAAACTTCCGGCCATACCATACCAGGAATCCGGTAATCGGTAAACTGGCGCCAATGAGTGAGGCCAGGAAGGCCAATACTTTGCCAGGAAACCCTAAAATACTGCCTACATGGATATCGTAATTCATTTTTCTTAATTTCTGCCCGAAAGTGGCTTGCGCGTATGCAACAGAATAGGCATCTTCCCGCTTTAATTCCTGCAAGGTATGTTGATCAAAGGTGTAGCCCTGGCTATTGTAAAACTGCCCTTTATTTGGGTACACGGTAATGTTTATGGCGGCCTTAGCATCTGCGGTATCCACAAAACTATAATAAAAACCCATTGATTTAGGGTGGCGCGCAACGACTTGGTTCCAGGCCATATCCATCGCTTTTTCTGGCCTGTAACCTTTTCCTTTTAGTGTGGAGTCTGAATCCAGGCGTTTGTATTCTGCCAGCTTATCGCCACCAGATGTAACCCAATAGATACCCTCACTATACCATTTAATGCCATACACCATTCCGGTAAGGGCTATGGCTAACAGAAATAATAAAGCGTAAAAGCCGAGTACGTTATGCAGGTCGAGATTTAACCTTTTAAAAGAGGCACCCCATTTGATTTTAAAACTCTTATTACGCGTGGATTGATTCCATTTCTTGGGATACCACCAGATCAATCCGGTAAGCAGTAAAAACACAAAAATCAGGGTACCGTAGTTAACAATTGCCCGGCCTATTTGAGACGGCATCCAAAGAAAACGGTGTCCGTTTAAAATAAACCTGAAGAAATCTGATTCGCCAGGTTTATGCACTTCTGTACGGATTACTTCGCCCGTATAAGGGTTCAATTTAAGGATGGTATTGCCCGTACGGCGATCTTTTGGGCCGGCATTGGCGGCACGTAAATTTAAGTTAATGGCCCTGCCTTGCTGGTAGTTGGCGTACGACGGCACTTTCTCCGGGTAAAGCTTAGCCGCAATCTGCATCAGCTCGGAGGGTTTAATTACGGGCTTATCTTGCCAGGCTACTTTCGTGTCTGGCTCCAGCAGCCCGGTAATTTCTTCATTAAATACCCAAATACAACCAGTGAGGCACACGATGAATACAATGACGCCAGATATCAAACCTAACCACAAGTGCAGCCAATTGTTGATGCGTTTGAAAAGCGTGTCTTTTTGCTTTTTCTTTCCTTGATTTCGGGTATTGGTCATGGTGCCTGCTTTATTGATCGGATATAGATTATTTAAAACGGTAGGTAATGCTCAATCTTGCATTGCGCGGAACCTCATAAATATAGGTATAGTACGAAACTGATGTTGCCGTTTCAGTAGCCAGCTTGGTATATGATCCCTGTGTGAGCAGTCTACGGTCCAATAGGTTATTCACTAAGGCTGCTATGGTTATTTTACCTTTTTCATAGGAAACACCTGCATCAAAACGATAATAAGCCGGTAACATCAATGGAACAGCAGTAGATCCGGCATAACGCCCCAATTGGATCTGGTAGCCCGCACTCAATCCAAAACCGTTCAACAAAGCCCCTTGCTTCTGGTAGCGGTATGATAACCAGCCGTTGGTAATATGTTTAGCCGAGTTAGGGGTATGCCTGCCTACCAGTTCTGGTTTAGCATCTTCACTTACCTTGGCATCCGTTAGCGCATAGTTTAATACAACGTTTAATCCTGGGGTAATTTCGCCATTGATATCCAGTTCAATACCTTTGGAGATGATACCGCCCAATTGGATCTGGGCATTTGGGTTCATCGCCAGGTGTGCCGGATCGAGGTCGGCAGTTAACACATTTTTTTTCTTGATGCGGAAGGCAGCAGCGGTTACGTTCCATTTACCATCAAAGAAATCCTTTTTTAGGCCCAGTTCGATATTATTGCCACGAATCGGCTTGAAGGGGTTTCCGGCATAATCCTGGCCGGCAACAGGCAGAAAACTCTGGTCATAGAGTGTATAGGCACTAAAATCTTTTGCCAGGGTTACGCTCAAGCCGGCCCTTGGGCTAAAAACATTATCAGATAGCTGCGTGAGGTTTGTTTTGCCCACGGTTACGGCATGTGTAAAACGGCCGGCTAAGGTTAACCGAACCCGTCCATCCAGCATGCGGAGCTCATCCTGCAGGTAAGCGCCTGTATAGGTCAGGCTAGTGGCATATACATTTGATCCTGAACGGTTCTGAATGCTGCGCGAACGATCGAAGATTGGAATACTGGAGATAGGAAGGCCGTAAACAGGATTGTAAATGTTAAACGGAGCATCATTTGTCAATGGTATATCAGACTTTGTTACACTCGAAAAATCGCCCCAGGTTTTCAGGTTCCCCATATCCAATCCACCCAAAATACGGTGTACAATAAGCCCCGTAGTCAGGTCGCCCATTAGGCTTACCTGGATATTTTTATTAATGGCCAGTTCCTCGCTGATGTTCAGATAGCGGCGCATATCGCCATTTGGCGCGATTTTCGAGGGCCAAGGAGTACCTCCGTCTAAACCATAGCGGAGATAGGCCGCCTGGGCATTAATCTTCCAGTCGTTATTTAAACGGTGGCTTACATAAACGGTGGCATTGTGATCATAAAGCTTTGCAGGGTCGAGCGACGGATCGCCAAGAAAGAAACTAGGGTCTGTATCAGCAAATCCTTTTGGCGAAAAACCGTATGACCCCAGTGCCTGTGCCTCTACATGCTGGGTAGTATATTCAGCAGTAATCAAGGTATTGCTATCCACCTGGTAGCTAATTACGGGGGCAATAATGTATTTATCGGTGTAATTGTATTTGTTGTAACTATCTTTGGTTTGTGCGGCTACGTTCAGGCGGAATAATAATCGGCCATCGCGGCTTAATTTACCATCCAGATCGGCAGCCACGCGACCCAGGTTATAGCCTCCACCCACTACACTTACCGAACTACGGTTTTGACCGGTAGGCTTTTTGGTTACCACATTATAAATACCACCAGGTTCGCCGTTGGCCATCATAAAGCCAGAGGGGCCCTTTACAAATTCTATTCGGTCGATAGTGGCGGCATCGTCAGCCAATGGCCCCCAGGGCATTTTTTGGTTCATGCCGTTCCGGAAGGCCGGAATACTGGTGCCACGCATAAAAATATTGGCATATTGAGCATCCCAATGGCCTACGCGCAAGGTACCGCTCACATTTCTGGTTACACCATCAACAATATCAAATACCTGTTGGTCTGCCAGTATTTTGCTGGTTACCACTTGGATGTTCTGTGGTACCTCGATCAGTGGCGATTGTAATCGCAATGATGGCGATACTTTATCCACCTTATATCTTTTTTTATTCGTACTGATCTGTACCTCGTCTAATTCCGAACGGTTTTCTTTCAAAGAAAAATCAGCAATTACGGTACTACGCGATGAAATCTGTATCAACTTTTCTTTTGGGTAAAGGCCAACCGCCGAAACCACCAATGTATAATCGCCAACCGGCACACGCCTGATCTGGTAGAATCCATCTTCATCAGTAACCGAGCCATAACGGGTGCCTTTCAACACTACGCTTACACCAGCAGCTACGCTACCATCGGCAGTAGTGATCCTTCCTCTCACTACACCGGTTTGCTCATCATTGCGGTTTTGAACTAGACTATCTTTCAGATTTGTATAACTTCCTGTAAGCGAAGTACCAGAAATGGCATGAGCTGCAAATATTCCCGTGCAGCATATACCTAAGAGTAAAATTTTCTTAAATTGCATTTACTTTTAATTAGACGTTAAAGGGATCCGGGCTTAAATCCGGTAGTGCCACACGGAGTTCCAATCCGCTGTGGCATTTTTTTGCAAAGGTATATTTATTTAGAATAAATCCAAATAGATTGCAAAAATTAGATCTAAATCGTTTAAGTTAGCCCAGAATTCGATAGTTTAGCTTTAAATTTTATTTGCACATCGAATCCATTAGCTTTTTTTTTAGCAGATTTCTTTAGAACAGTGATAAAGAAAAAGTTTTGAAATCGCATCATTAAGAGTGGTGGAGTAGGCTTTGCCGTATTTTTTATTTCTGATAAACATATTTAGCTGGGGAAGATCTAACCTATATCGCATTCCACAAATTGAAACTATCTATTTTCTTTAAAACTGCCTGTATTTACCATGTAATGTCTAAATTTGGAACACGGCTTTCAAATCATTAATGTTATTTATAAATCTACTAATTTTGTAGACGATGCGTGTTCTAAAAGATTCAGAGCCTGAACTGGTGCTAAAGTTGAAAAATGGCAGCAAAACTGCTTTTTCCCTTCTTTATGAACGGAACGTAAAAAGAATCTACGCATTTGCACTCAAGATTTTAAAATCACCTGTACTTGCCGAAGACGTTGTTCAGGAAGTATTTGTAAAATTATGGGAAACCGCTCCTAAATTGGAACCCAGCTTACCCATACAGTCTTACCTGTTTACCATAGCCAGAAATTTATCATTAAATGTGATTCGTAAAGCGGCCAAAGAAACCATTATTACGGAAGAGATCGCCAGATATGCGCTGGATCAGGGGGATAATGGACTTGCTTTTGCACAGTACAGGCAAACAACGGAATTTGTCTCCCGTGCTGTACAGCTGTTGCCCCCACAGCGTAAAAAAATTTATGAGCTTTGCCACGGCTCTGGCTATAGCTATAAACAGGCAGCTGAAGAACTTGGCTTAAAAGATGCAACCATCAACAGCCAAATGGTTAAAGCCATCCGCTTCATCAAAAAATATCTCGTCAAGAATGGGGCACTGCTGTCCTGGTTTTTTTAGTCCAGTTTAAATTTCAGCTGATTTTTCCCTTTTTTAGCGGAAACCACAAAGAAATAAAAATATTTTCTTTCCCGGTAAATGTACCATGGCCTTTAGGTGTTATGATATAAACCGCAAGCTATTTTGGAACAATCAATAAAGCAACTTTTTTTAAAGTATATACGGAACCTGACATCACAGGAGGAAAATGAGCAGGTGCTCTCGATGATACAGGACGGTAGCCATGAGGAAGCGTGGAAACTGGCTTTGCTGGAATTTCAGTGTGAATTTGAAGGCACAAAGGAAGAAACCAAACTGGCTGATGAACAGGCACTTTTTGAAAAAATTAAAAATCGCACAACATTAAAACCAATAAAAAAGCCATTGCATTGGATTGGGTATGCTGCATCTGTGGTATTAATTTCCGCGATTGGATTTTTGGTGTTTAAACCGGTAACCAGGCCCGTTACTGCGGCAAAAAATAAAACAGCTAAACCAACTGAAAACGCTAAGGGACATCAATGGATCAAGTTGCCAGATGGAACTTCTGTACAGTTGAACAACAATAGCCGTTTGGTGTATGATCAGGATTTTAAGGGAAAGAAAAAAAGAGAGGTAACCTTATTTGGAGAGGCTTTTTTTGATGTAACCCACGATGCTGCACATCCCTTTGTTATCCATACCGGGAGCATTACCACAACCGTACTGGGTACTGCATTCAATATTTCTGCTTACAATGATCAGAAAGCGGTAACCGTAACGGTTGCCAGGGGCAGGGTTGTGGTACGACGGGCTGATAAAACTTTGGCCATACTAACCCCAAATCAGCAATTGAGCTGGAAGATTGGCCAGGCCGATCAAAGCAAGCAGACGGTGAATGCGGAAAAGGTAACCGCCTGGAAGGAACAGGATCTGATTATGGATGATATTACGCTGTTGCAGGCTTCGGAGCTGATTGCGAAGCGTTACGGCATAGAAGTTTTATTTAAAAGTGATCAAGTAAAAACATGCCGCTTTACCGCTGCTTTCCTAAAGCGGAATAACATCAGTGAGGTTACAGAAGTGCTTAGCGCAATTACCGGAGCTTCTTTTGAACGCAAAGGTAACCTGTTGTTGATTGATGGTGCAGGATGCGAAAATTAATAAACCAACCAAAACATAAAATCTGATGAAGAAAAAAGTAACACCAACATGATATAGGAGCAGAATTAAGTAAACCCCGGCGGCCACCGGGGCTTACAACAGTTTTAAATTATATATCGAACAACCTAAAACCATTGCAATGTATTATAAAAATACACTTTTTGCAAGTCAATCCCTATTGACTTATCACTACACTATTATCCAAAAATTAAGATTTTTCATGAAAGTAAACGCGATCTTATTGGTTATTTTATTATTTGCAGTTAGTAGCCTTTATGCCGTTAACAGTTCTGCCCAGAGCCTGCAGGATGTAAATGTTTCTTTGGGCTTTTCTAAAGAGACTTTACAGAAAGCTTTTGCAAAGATAGAACAACAGACCGATTTTCGTTTTGCTTACAAACAAGAGGTCATCTCCGGTATTAAAGTACCTCAACTGAGCGTTAAGAAGCGGAGCGTAAAACAAACTCTTGATGAGCTTTTACAGGGAAGCGGATTAAACTATAAACTACTCAATAACAGCATTATTATTTTTAAGGAACCGGTTCCCCTCACACCAGTCAATAACCTCAGGGAAGAGATTAACGGTGTGGTAAAAGATGAAAATGGCAAAGGAATACCGGGTGTTTCTGTTAAGGTGAAAGGCAAAACCATTGCCGCCATAACGGATAACAACGGTGTATTTAAAATCCAGTGCTCGGCAGATGATAACCTGATCTTTAGTTACATCGGTTATGCGACTGTAGAGCGACCTGTGCAAAGCGCTAAATCTATGGAGGTATTCCTGGAGCCGCAAAGCGGAACATTGGATGCCGTTGTGGTTATCGGGTATGGAACTACCACCAAAAGAACCAATACGGGTTCTGTAACCACGGTAGGCGCTAAACAGATTGGCAATCAGCCTGTAGGCGACCCGGTTGCTGCCCTGCAGGGCAGAGTTGCCGGTCTAGATATTTCTTCCGTAACCGGTTATCCCGGGTCAGCTTACAATGTGCGCCTGAGAGGCCAAAATTCGATTACCGGAGGTACCGCACCCTTATATATTATAGATGGTGTACCTTTTGTTTCAGAAAGCCTGAGCCAGTTTGCTGGGGCAAATGGGAACCAAAGTCCGCTGGCCAGTATCAATCCTGCCGATATTGAGCAGATCGATATCTTAAAAGATGCAGATGCAACGGCAATTTATGGTTCAAGGGGAGCAAATGGCGTGATTTTAATTACTACTAAAAAAGGAAAATCAGGCAAGCCGGAATTCACGGCGAATATATACTCCGGAATTTCAACCGTGAGCAAACAGGTGAAGATGCTAGATGGTGCAGAATACTTGGCCATGAGGCGCGAGGCTTATGCTAAAGACGCGGTTACGCCCACAGAAGCGCAGGCGCCTGATCTTTTATTATGGGACCAGAATCTGGATCAGAACTGGCAGGACCTGTTAATTGGTAATTCAGCCAGTCTTTCAGAACTTCAGTTGGGGTTAAGTGGCGGTACAGAGCAAACCAAATACCTGATTAGCGGGACCTACCGGGACGAGAAAATAGTTTTGCCGGGTAATTTAGGTTTTAAAAGAGGGGCATTGAACATGTCGCTAAATCATAACTCAGTTGATCAAAAATTTCAGTTTACCAGTTCTTTCAAATATACGCTGGATGAGAATAACACCTTGCAGAGTGATGTAACCAGCTTTTTTAACCTGGCACCAAATTTCCCTATTTATGATGCGCAAGGGAATTATTACTGGATCGGAAATGAGCAGAACCCGATGGCTTATTTTGAACGTACAAATGTGAGCAATACCAACAACATTTTTGGGAATACCACTGTGAGTTATCAGTTTTTGAAAGGCCTTACCGCTAAAGTAAGTGCCGGTTTTAACAGGATGGATATGAAACAGACGCAAACCCTTCCAAAATTAGGATTCAACCCCATTAATTACACAGGGAGCAGCGCGAACTACGGTAGCGGAAATTTAAGTTCATACATTGTAGAACCTCAGTTAAACTATAATATAAAAGTGGGAAAAGGCAGTTTATCTGCTTTAGTGGGAGGAACATGGCAGCACAGCTTGACAGAAGAACAAGGTGTAACCGGAAGTGGTTATATCAGCGATTTGCAATTGGATAACATCAAAGCAGCTACACTGATTACGCCAAGAAGTTACAGTTATACCAAATACCGTTATACATCGGTTTTCGGAAGACTTACTTATAACTGGGACGAAAAATATATCGTAAACGGTACCTTCCGAAGGGATGGTTCTTCGAAGTTTGGTCCGAATAACCGCTTTGGAAATTTTGGTGCCATGGGTGCAGCCTGGCTGTTTAGCAATGAGACTTTCATCAAAGAAAATCTTCCTTTCCTGAGTTTTGGTAAACTAAGGGGAAGTTTTGGTACGGTAGGAAATGACCAGATTGGTGATTACCAGTTCCTGGATAGCTGGACGCCCACCACTTACCCATACGGTGGCATAGGGGGAATATCGCCTAGCCGTTTTCCAAACCCAAATTACAGTTGGGAAGTGAACAGGAAGCTGGAAGCAGGTTTAGACCTTGGTTTTTTTAATGAAAGGTTACTACTCACTACAAATTTCTATCGCAACCGCTCGGATAACCAGTTGATCGGAAGTACACTTTCCTCGCAATCCGGATTTACCAGCTACCAAGCCAATTTACCTGCCCTGGTAGAGAATAAAGGCTGGGAGTTTGAATTGAGTTCGATCAACATTAGAGAGAAAGATTTTTCATGGAATACTTCCCTTAACTTTACCGTGGCCAAAACCAAGCTGCTTGAATATCCAGACCTGAAAAATTCGGCAAATGCGGCCAGATACGTCATTGGCCAGCCCTTATCGATCGTAATGGGCTTTGATTTTCTGGGGATAAACCCACAATCAGGTGTACCGGAATTCAGAGATTTCAATGGAGATAAGGTCATTTCCGATCCGGCAGATCTGATCGTGATTGGAAATACGATGCCTAAATTTTATGGCGGCATACAAAACAGTTTTACCTATAAAAACTTCAGTTTTGATTTCTTCTTCCAGTTTGTAAAACAGGAGGGGCCACTGTTAAACTATGGTTATCTGAGTTATTCCAATGGTTCTGCACTTAGAAACAAAGACTTGAGCGCGCTTGAAAGATGGATAACACCAGGTGTTCCGGCAATGATCCCGGGAGCAAGTTCCACTGCAGGTAAACCGATCTACACGGCATACCAGAACAATTACCGGCTTTCTAATGCGGTTTGGGGCGATGCTTCATTTATCAGACTGAAGAATGTTTCTTTGAGATACAACTTTAAGGACTTGCTTAAAAGCTGGAAATTCAACAATATCACCATGTATGTTCAGGGGCAGAATCTCTTTACCATAACGTCGTACGATGGCTTCGACCCTGAAACAAAAGGATATTCAATGCCTCCAGTAAGTATTTATACCGCAGGTTTGCAGGTTTCATTTTAACTTAAATTAATTCCAATGAAAATTATCTATTATATACTATCCCTTGCCTTAATCAGTACAGGATTGTCCTGCAAAAAATATGTCGAAATTGAAGATCCGAAAGATCAGCTGGCTACAGGAACCGTTTTTACCACCGATGCTACCGCAACTGCCGCAATGGTTGGTATTTACAGCGATATGAATGCTTCTAATTACCAGTTTGCCAATGTACTCGCCAGCTTTACCTGTGCCATGGCTGCCGATGAGTTTGTATATGCATCTGTACTGGCCAATTTTGATGAATTTAAGAACAATGCCCTAACTTCCGGGAATACCTATGTGGGGATCATGTGGTCTTCGCCATATAACTTTATTTACCGGTCTAACGCCGTTATAGAAGGTGTTACCGCTTCCAGTACGCTTACACCAGCTGTGAAAAACCAGTTGTTGGGTGAGGCTAAGTTTATGCGTGCCTTCTGCCATTTCTATCTGGTCAATTTCTTTGGCGATGTACCACTGATCCTTAACACTGACGTATTGAGCAACAGCAATAAAGCCAGAAGCCCTAAGGCTGAGGTTTATGCGGCGATTGTTCAGGATTTAAAAGAGGCGAAAAGTTTATTGGTAGCCGCTTATCCCGGAGCAGGAGAGCGCACACGCCCGAATAAAACAGCAGCTACACTGCTGCTGTCAAGAGTCTATTTGTATACAGGGAATAATGCTTTGGCAGAATCTGAAGCCAGTGACGTAATTGCGAACACCACACAATATTCGATTTTAAAAAATGCAGACCCAAATGACGCTGCACACATGACCAAGGCGTTCCTGAAAAATTCAAACGAAGCCGTTTGGCAGCTTCAGGTAGTGAATACGCTTGGTGGGCGAAATACATGGGAAGGAAATACCCTTATTTCAACAGGTGTTCCACTTTACAGGCTTACCAAAGGTGCATATGGTCTGGAAACTGGTTTTGAAGCAGGCGATAAACGGTTTAGTAATTGGGTAGGTAGCTATAGTACCACTACGGCCCCTGTTGTAACACATTATTATCCTTTCAAATATAAAGTGAGGGTTGGGGCCACTGGTGCTGCCGTAACTGAATATTCGATGGTACTCCGCTTTGCCGAAGCTTACCTGATCCGGGCAGAGGCCAGGGTAGGCCTGAACAGGCTCGCCGAGGCTAAAGACGATCTTAATGTGCTTCGCGCACGTGCCGGATTAACGCCGCTGATGGTTGCAGCAAGCCCCGCACTTGCCATGGCCCAGGTTGAACAGGAAAGAAGGGTAGAACTGTTTTCGGAATGGGGCCACCGCTGGTTCGATCTTAAACGCTGGAAAAGTCTGTCGGGCGATCCTTTAAAATCCAGGGCAGATGATATTCTTCCACTAAGCAAGCCGTCCTGGAAACCCACTGCAGTACTTTTCCCTATCCCTGTGGAGGCCATGCGTACCAATCCGAATATGGTTCAGAACCCAGGTTACAATTAATTAATTCCTATGAAAAAAATCGTATTCAGTTATATGCTCCTCTTGCTTGCCGTTATGCAGGTACGGGGTCAAAGTGTAACCATTAAGCCAGAAAAAATAAAGAGAGGGGATACCGTTACCATCAGTTACGACCCTACAGCTGCCTATGCTAAGATAAAACCTGACGCCGCCTCTCTAACCATCGTTTTTAGCTATTCTACTTTTTACGACGTGCCCTGGAAAATGCCCATGGTAAAAAAAGGTAAAATATGGACAGCATCTTTCGTGGCCGGCAGGTTTGCAACATTTGCAGCCTTTTATATACAGAGCGGAGAACAGATTGATCAACCTGCTGCCGATCAGCATTATGCTTTGCGTGTATTTGACGGAGAAAAAAGGGTAAAAAGTAGTTTTTTGCATGAATCGTATAGCTTGTCTGCCCAAATGCCTAAATCTCCAGATCTTCAGGCTAAAAAACTGATCCTTCTTGGTGAAGAGTTAAAGAATAACCCGGATAATTATGAAGCGAAGGTAGCACAGCTTAATACCAGGATGATGATGGCTAAAAGCCCTGAAGAAAAATTGAAGTTCAGGGCGCAAGCCAGGAAAATCATTGCTGCGAAATTTGAAGAAAACCCTACGGTGCCGGGCAATGTGAACCTGGTTACAATGGGCTATCTGATGATTGGCGAAAAGAGCAGGCTCGATTCGGTGCGCCAGGTGATTATGCAGCGCTTCCCCAATGCAGATATCTCCAGAGACCTGCGCGCTGCAATGATCGCCAAAGAGCAGGATACTGCCGTTAAAATTGCAAAACTGGAAGCGATGTTAAAGAAAAGCGATCAGCCTGGTAAAGAGGGAGCTGAAAGCATCCATAAATTGCTTTTCGATCATTATGCTTCAGTTAGGGATTCTTCAAAGGCATTGTTTCATGCTTCAAAACTGAATTTAAAAGTTAATCCTTACACAGCCCAGGCACTTAAGGATATTGCAGCCAGGCTCACTGAAAATAAAATTGCTCCTGCTGCCGCTATTGAATATGCGAACCGGTCGTTAAAAACTTCCGGTACCTGGCCGGTAGGGATTATCCGTTATTTCCCGGAGTTTGGTTATATTCCTTCCTATGTTGCGGATAGCACCAGAAAACAAACCGTGGCAGAAGCAAGATCTGCGCTGCTTTCTATTAAAGCACTCAATTATTTTGACTTACACCAAACCGATTCAGCAAAACTACTGGCAGACCAGGCGATAAAACTATCAGACGGAAGAGAGGGTTTGATCAACAGCGCCGAAGTTTTTGCCAGGCTAAATAAAAATCAGCAGGCTTTTGATATCCTCTGGAAACTGCTGATCAAAAATCCTACAGATTCAGCCGTACTTAAAAGCGCAAAAATCAATTTTTTAAAATATAACCCGTCAGAATCCGCTTTCAAATCGAAGGTTGCAGCGCTGGAAGCTTTGGAAATCGCCCGGCTAAAGACCAAAACCAGATTGTTAATGATGAATAAACCCGGACCAGAATTATCAGGCCTTGTAGACCTGGAAGGCCGGCCGGTTACCCCAGAAATGATGAAGGGAAAAATTGTGATTCTTGATTTTTGGGCAACCTGGTGTGTGCCATGTATGCAGGAAATGCCTTATTTTCATAAAGTTTTCGAAAAATATCGTAATAATAAGGATGTGATGTTCATGGTGGTTAACAGCGGTTCAAACAACAACCTCGAAGATGCGAAAAAATGGGCAAAACAGAACCCGCAATATCATTTCCCGATTTATTTCAACAACGATAAAAATATAGGCGAAAAAGTAGGCTTCACGGTAATTCCTACCATTGCCGTTCTCGATCAGCAAGGAAAAATGCAGTTCAGGACCATTGGGTTTGAGGGGGAAATTCTTCAGAAAAAACTTGATGTAGAAATCGCCATTTTGCTTGAAAAACAGCAGAATGGCAAATAGCGTTGCCGGTAGTGTGATATAATGATCACATCTTCCACCTGGTCTGGATTGAAACCGGACCAGGTGTGTTGATGGATGTAATGGTTTATTGTAACCGCTCCGAGCAACAAGACTGATTAATGCTGCACCTGCTGTATGGCTTACATCCGGCATCAAGTCAATTCAACCATATTTCTTTTGTTGAATCGTGTGGATACAGTTAAAAAAATCAATGCTTTGGTTTTTTTGTACAAAACTGAACCATTTCCGTACAAAACTGAACCCCTCCTTAAGCACAAGTAGCTAGTTTTGGAATCTCCAAATATGACAGCTACAAATTATGAGATCAACAGGCGGTGCCTTCCGCAAAGTTTCGGTCATCTTCTTCCGAAGGTGATAACGATACCAATATTTGCAAAGATGAAAGGCAGTTTAACAGGGGAAATTTATACCTTTTTACTGCTGCTTTTACTTTTGGCGGCCGGTATGCCTTGCTCCGCACAGGATGGATGCTACAGTCGCCTGGATCAGGATACCCTGACCATAGGCAATCAATTTATCGAGCGCAAATTTATTTGGAACAAAGGGAATATGATCACTTATAGCCTGAGCGATAAGAAAGGCGGGAAAGTTTGGTTTAACAAGCTGGGAAAACCCGATTTTTATATTCAAGCGGGTACTGCAACTCAAAATGGGCATTATGAAGTGTTAGTCACGAAAGAAGATGCCATTCACATCGCCACACAGGAAACCATTATTTCTTTCTCTACAGGCGCGCTTGATGTCAAACGGATTTACCGGATAAATGCGCAAAGCGCATCAATCGCCTGCGAAACCCATCTGAAAGGACAGCTGGCAGGAATAGCAGTAGGACGGCCGGCCAATGCCGTTGATCAAAAAAATATTGAATTTGCTGAGGACATGAAGGTTAATGGTGCTGCCACAGTTTTAGATCAGTTAAAGCTGGAGGGTTTCCACTGGCAGGTTAAAGCGGTTGAATTTTTTGATGTAACGGATTGGAATAACAATCTGGTGCTGGAGAATAAGTTTATCCCCTATAGAAAAAAAGGTTACCGGGGTAACCTGCTTTTTGCACACAACCAGGAAAAAGATGCTGGTTTTTTTTTCTTAAAAGAGGCGCCAGGTTCGAGTGTGCAGCTCGCCTATGGCGGTCAGGATTTTACGACTGAATTTGGCCATTTTGCAGTAAACGGATTGGGCCTGAACGCAGCAGATATTTGTAAAAATGAATGGCGAAAAGCCTATACGGTGGTGTTGGGTGTTTATAGCGGACAGGAGCTGAACCAGTTGCAGGCTTTACGTAGTTATCAGAAAACCATCCGTAAAAATGAGCCAAATCGGGATGAAATGGTGATGATGAATACCTGGGGTGACAGGAGCCAGGATGCTAAAGTAAATGAAAGGTTTAGCCTTTTAGAATTGGAAGCTGCAGCCAAACTCGGTATTACCCATTTTCAGATCGATGACGGATGGCAACAGGGGAAAAGTCCAAATTCTGCCCTGGCCAAAGGATCTTTTACCAATATTTGGACTAACCCCAATTATTGGAAACCCGATACGATAAAGTACCCGAATGGACTCGGGCCAATCGTCAAAAGGGGGAAAGCGCTGGGTATTGAAATTTGCTTGTGGTTTAACCCAAGTATTCAGCATGACTATGCAGATTGGGAGAAAGACGCTTCGGCAATGGTAGAATTATACCGGATGTACGACATCAGGACCTTTAAAATTGATGGTCTCTCCATTCCAAATAAGCAATCGGAGATTAATCTAACTAAAATGTTTAATAAGGTATTGAGTGAAACAGACAACCAGGCTGTCTTTAATCTCGATGCCACTGCAGGCCGCAGGGGTGGGTACCATCTCTTTACCGAATACGGCAATATTTTTTTGGAGAACCGTTATACCGACTGGCAAAACTACTATCCCTACTGGACACTCCGAAACTTATGGCAACTCGCTAAATATGTACCACCAGAGAAGTTGCAGATCGAATTTTTAAATAAATGGAGAAATGCCGACAAGTATGGCCATGATCTTTTTGCCCCTTCCCAATATACATTTGGGTATCTATTTGCCATTACCATGGCTGCCCAGCCACTGGCCTGGTTTGAAGGCACGGTGTTACCTAAAGAAGCATTAGAACTGGGAATACTGATTAACAAATATAAAAAGGTGCAGCACGACTTCCACCAGGGAACCATTTTACCGATAGGTGAGGAACCTTCGGGCAAATCATGGACAGGTTTTCAATCGATTCATAAAAATAGGGGCTATTTTATCGTGTTCAGGGAAAACACGCTTGATGAAACGGACGTACTGGAAACCTGGTTGCCCGAAAAGGTTAAAATACAATTAAAGCCGCTACTTGGACGGGGGAAGGCGATCATTCAAACCACTGGTAGAAAAGGAGCCTTGAAAGTAGTCTTGCCTGCTATAAATGATTTTGTGATGTACAGCTATACCATTTTAAAATAACCAATGAAAAACATATTAAACCTTTTCCTTTTAACGTTCCTGAGCATCCCCGCAATCGCCCAAAAGAGGGTAAGTCTTACTTCTCCAGACGGGCGGTTGCAGGTCGATGTAAGCATTGCCGATAGTATCCGTTTTCAGCTGGAGCATGATGGTGAACACGTACTGAATTCTGGCGCCATAGCCATGAAACTAAGCAATGGGAAAACCTTCGGTATCAAATCTCACTTGAAACAAAGCAAAACCATTACCGTTAAACAGGAAATCCCTGCCTATTTTTATAAAAGAAACCGTATCAATGATGAATATGCAGAATTGACGCTGGAATTTAAGGAAGATTACAAACTGATTTTTCGACTTTACAATGAAGGAATGGCTTACCGGTTTGTATCTGTGGCTAAGCAGGATTTTATCGTGAATGAAGAACTGGCCGCTTTTCATTTTCCAAAAGATTACAAAGCCTATATTCCTTATGTAAAAACTAAAGAGAAAACCATTGAGGGCCAATATTTCAATTCGTTTGAAAATACCTATACCTACAGCCCTCTGAGTAAAATGGATAAACATAAGCTTGCATTTTCTCCTTTGGTGGTAGAATTGGATAAGGGAAAGAAAGTATGTCTGGCCGAAGCTGATTTGCAAAGTTATCCGGGTATGTTTCTTTTTAATCCTGCCGGAGGAAATGTTCTGGAAGCCAACTTTGCTACTTATCCAAAATCTACCGGGCAGGGTGGACATAACCAGCTGCAGCAAATCGTCACCTCGCGCCAGCCTTACCTGGCTAAGAGTAAGGCAAAAGCCAGATTTCCCTGGCGTATAGCTATTGTAACCACCAGTGATAAAGCCCTGGCAGATAATGATATGGTTTACAAGTTGGCCGAGCCTAACCGATTAAAAGATATTTCATGGATAAAACCCGGTAAAGTAGCCTGGGAATGGTGGAATAACTGGGGCTTGAGTAGGGTAAACTTTGTTTCAGGCGTGAATACGGAAACCTATAAAGCTTATATAGACTTTGCCGCCAAAAATAAAATTGAATATGTGATCCTGGACGAGGGCTGGGCGGTAAACCTCAAGGCAAGTTTGTTTGAGGTTGTATCAGAAATTGATCTGAAAGAACTGGTTGCTTATGGCAAATCTAAACAGGTAGACCTTATTTTATGGGCAGGCTACTATGCTTTTGCGCGCGATCTGGAAAAGGTTTGCAGGCATTATTCGCAGATGGGGATAAAAGGCTTTAAAATTGATTTCATGGACCGCGATGATCAGGACATGGTTGATTTTCATTACCGGGCAGCAGAAACAGCTGCTAAATATAAGTTGATGGTCGATTTTCATGGTACGTATAAACCCACCGGGCTCAACCGGACTTTTCCGAATGTCATTAATTACGAAGCCGTAAATGGCCTTGAGCAGATGAAATGGACCGGGTCGGAAATGGACATGGTTACTTATGATGTGACCATGCCTTTTATCAGGATGATTGCCGGACCGGTAGATTATACGCAGGGGGCGATGCGTAACGCTACCAGGCGTAGCCATAGGGGAATAAATGATGAGCCCATGAGTCAGGGAACGCGTTGCAGGCAGCTGGCAGAATATGTGGTTTTTGAATCGCCCTTAAATATGCTGTGCGATAGCCCGGATAATTATGCGAAGGAGCAGGAATGCACCGATTTTATCAGCGGGATACCAACGGTTTGGGATGATACTATTGTGCTTAATGGTGAGATTGGACAATACATTACCGCTGCCCGCAAAAAGGACAACACCTGGTATTTGGGTGCTTTAACCAATTGGAAGGCGCGCAAACTTGATCTCGACCTTAGCTTTCTTGGCAGTGGCGATTACGCCGCAGAGATTTACCGGGATGGGATTAATGCCGATAAAATTGCTACCGATTACAAAAAGGAGCGGATCAAGATCCATGCTGACCGAAAATTATCCATTAACCTGGCGCAAGGTGGTGGTTGCGCGATGAAAATCTTTAAAAAGTAAACACAATACGCTATGAAATCAATCAGAACTGTTTTTAATTTGCTCCTGCTGTTGTGTTGCTTGTTGTCTAAGCTTTCGGCACAGGAGACTTTGGTTAACGTATATGGCAGAGCGATCCAATCCCTCAACGGGAAATGGGAAGCGATTATAGATCAGTACGATCAGGGACGGAAAAATAAAATTTACCTCAATAAAAAACCAGTTGGAAAGACAGATTTTTATGAATATGCCTTTGATGGCGGCTTAAAGCTGAACGTGCCTTCAGACTGGAACAGTCAATTGCCAGAACTCAAATACTACGAAGGGACGGTTTGGTATGCCAGGCGTTTTGATGCGCCCAAAGCACATCAAGGACGGCTATTTATTTACTTTGCTGCGGTAAGTTATCGTTGTAAGGTTTATCTTAATGGAAAAGAAATTGCTGCGCATGAAGGTGGTTTTACACCTTTTCAGGTTGAAGTAACAGATCTGGTGCAGCAAGCAGATAATTTTTTAGCCCTGGAGGTAAACAATACCCGGACTGCGGATGCCATTCCGGCAAAATCATTCGATTGGTGGAATTATGGGGGGATTACACGTGATGTAATGCTGGTATCGACCCCAAAAATATTTATTCAGGATTATTTTGTTCAGCTCGATAAACCCCACAGTAACCAGATTAATGTGCGGGTTAAACTTATTGATCATCAGGATAATATTCCGGTAACCATTGAAATTCCAGAACTGAATATCAGGCAAAAAATTGTTACTGATAAACAGGGGATTGCGGGCACCTCGATCACCAACGTGAAAGCAATACAGCGCTGGTCGCCGGTATCCCCAAAACTTTACCAGGTGGTCCTGTCTACCGCGGCAGATCGTGTAGAAGAAAGCATTGGTTTTAGGAACCTGGAGGTAAAAGGAACACAGATCTATCTTAATGAGCAGCCAATTTTTCTAAAATCGATTAGTTTTCATGAAGAGATTCCACAGCGCAAAGGCAGGGCTTTCTCTGTAGCAGACGCCATGATGCTTTTATCTGAAGCGAAAGCCTTGGGCTGTAATATGATCCGTTTGGCACACTACCCGCAAAATGAGTATACGGTGCGTGCAGCCGAAAAAATGGGGTTTCTGTTGTGGGAGGAAACACCCATATGGCAAGGCATTGATTTTGAAAACCAGGAAACCAAACAGAAAGCCGGGAATATGATCAGGGAAATGGTGATGCGGGATAAAAACCGATGCGCCATCTCTTTCTGGGGGATGGCCAATGAAACGCAGCCATCTGCTGCCCGTAACGCATTCCTGAAATATTTGATCAAATGCGCGAAAGATATTGATAGCACCCGTTTAATTACGGCTGCCTTTGATCTGGTGCGCTTTAATGCAGATAAGCAACGCTTTGTGATGGACGACCCTTTTATTAACGAAATAGATGTGGTAGCCATCAATAAATATATGGGTTGGTACCATCCCTGGCCAGTTAAGCCAGAAAAGGCCATGTGGGAGGTGGCCAGCAATAAACCTTTGATAATTTCAGAATTTGGTGCGGAGGCTTTGTATGGTAAAACCGGTGATGGTGATGTAGCCGGTTCATGGAGCGAAGACTATCAGGCCCAGTTGTATAAGGATAACCTCGAAATGTTTAAAAACATTCCAAATCTCAATGGAATCTCGCCGTGGGTACTGTTCGATTTTCGGTCGCCATTTCGTTTTCATCCCACCTATCAGGATGGCTGGAACAGAAAAGGACTGGTTTCTGATCAGGGGTTTCGTAAAAAAGCCTGGTACGTCATTGCAGATTATTACAAAAACATCAAATAAAATTTATGAGGAGATATTTTTTAGCGCTGCTGTTAACAGGGCTATTATGGAACAAGCTTGCAAATGCGCAGAGCCTGAAAACCGTTGTTGATAAAGCCCTGGCTTTTGCCGAGCAGCAAAGTTTATTGATGGCAAGGAAATATGGGCATCAACCAGGCGTATTACCGCGGTCGTTCGAAGCGGGGAAAAGCACCGTATCTGATTCACGCTGGTGGTGTAGCGGATTTTTTCCGGGTTCGCTGTGGTATGTTTATGAGCATAGTAAAAATCCGGAACTGTTATCGTTCGCGAAACTGTATACCGCCCGGGTAGAGCGCGAAAAATTCACTACCGATAACCACGACGTAGGTTTTATGCTATACTGCAGTTTTGGTAATGGCTTACGTTTAACCGGCGACTCCGCTTATCAGGCGGTTTTGCTTAAGGGAGCAGAATCGCTGTCTACCCGTTATGATCCTAAAATAGGCCTGATCAGGTCTTGGGACCATAACAAAAACGTTTGGCAATATCCGGTCATTATTGATAATATCATGAACCTCGAATTGTTGTTGTGGGCCAGCAAGCAACCAGGGAATGCGCAGCTGAAAAAAATGGCACTTTCGCATGCCGATAAAACTATAAAGCATCATTTTAGACCCGATTTCAGCTCATACCATGTGGTTTCCTATAACCGGCAGACTGGCGTTCCGCATAAAAAGCAAACCCACCAGGGGTATGCTGATGACTCTGCATGGAGCCGTGGACAAGCCTGGGGCCTGTATGGCTATACTTATCTCTATCGCGAAACCAGGGAGAAACGCTACCTCGATCAGGCCATGCATATCGCAAATTTGCTAATCAATCATCCTAAAATGCCCAAAAATTTTATTCCGTATTGGGACTATGATGCGCCAGTACAGGCTGATACACCCAGGGATGCTTCAGCTGCCTGCATTATGGCCGCTGCACTGACTGAACTGAGTGATTTTGTAGGTGCCGACACTAAAAAGAAATATATGGAGGTAGTAGAAAAGCAAATTCGGACACTAGCCTCTGATGAATACACTGCGAAGCTGGGTGAAAACGGAAATTTTATCCTGATGCACAGCACCGGTGCATTCCCGTTTAAATCGGAAGTAGATGTACCCTTAACTTATGCAGACTATTATTACCTGGAAGCGCTTAGTCGTTTGAAGAAAAGATTGTAAGCCTGGTATTAGAGGATTTGGGATTGGCATCCTGATGAATAATTTGTTGCCTGAAGTTGATTAATAACATGCCCTTAAAGATGTTCTGCAGATATTTTAAACTCTCCATCGTCACCCTGAATTTACTTCAGGGTCCATCTAGCAGGAAAGATGCTGAAACGAGTTCAGCATGACGATCGCGTTAAGAAAAAGAGACAAAAAAATGATCATATTGTGCAAATATTAATCGGACTAAGGTTTACTGGATAAAAATTAATATGAAGAACAGTAGCACTTAATGGAAATACTCCTGGAGAGTTCGTCCTTTCGAAAAGGCTTTTTCAGGCGACAGCTAGCCCCGACTTTTTGGGGAAGCAATCTTTATTGCAAGGATTGATTAGCATGATAGATTGCTTCGTCGTTCCTCCTCGCAATGACGACTTTTTCTCGGGGCGTCTGTCAATGGTAACGACAAGCTAAGTTGAACGTAACAAATCCGAAATGAATGGCAATTAATGATATATGCCCTAAACCATGGCGATCATAACACTTATTTTAGATGCTTACTAGCAGCTATTGATATAATTCAAATAAAAATAAATTGATAGCTGGAAAATTTAAATGATGATTAGAAAACCTGCTTATGCATTTTAACCTTATAGATATCCGGAAAGCCGCTTATCTTCTGTTATTTTGTTGTGCATTTGTGCTGAAAAGTGCGGCTGCAATTGATATTTCAAGGTATCGGTTCCATGTAATGCCCGAAACATCCTATTACAGCGGCATTCAAAGTATCACCAAAGACAGTTTGGGACGGATGTGGTATACAGGGCCCGATGCCGTTTTTATGTATGATGGGAACAGTTTTTATCAGTTAAATGAACTGGCTTCGAAAAGTAATCCCAAGGTAAAATGGGCATATGGTTCTGTGGTGACGGATAAAAAGGGTGGGCTGTTTTTGGCCACCAATCACGGTTTATTAAAATTTAATTACGGGCAGTTTAATTTTGATCTGGTTCTCCCTGGAAAAATCCGTTCCATCTGTGTTCATAACGATGGCAATTTATACATGCTCTCTGGCGACAGCCTATATATATCTGGTCGGGGGAAAAAGGATTTTAAGAAAATCAAGCTTCCCTCCAGTAGGTATTTTGATAGTGTGATCAGCCTGAAGGGAAATATTTATCTGTCTCAGGAAAATTTACTTTATAGGTTCGATACCAAAACAGCGCGCTTTGCGGTTTTTGCCAATCTGGGCCAAACCTCCTTTGTGGCGAATGATGCGGTGGCCTATAATGGCGATTATTATTTCCTTACCCAGCGGGGTGGCATTTTCGTGACTGATACCAAAGGTGTAATTAAAAAACATATACCGATTACCGGCCCGGGCTTCCAGACGACGATGGCCAAAAAAATCTTTATTGACCAAACGGGCATCATGTGGATAGCCACACAGTCTGGACTGTTGCTTTATGATCCACAGACGCAAATCAGCAAGCTGCTCAAAATGAATCCAAACGATGCGTTTTCATTACCCAATAACTCGATATGGACCATTTACGGCGACCCAGACCAGGGTGCCTGGATTGGCACATATGGAGGTAAAATCGCTTATTGTTCACTTTATGATGCCTATGTCCGCTATTTTACAGCCAGCCCCGGCGGACTTAACCACCCCATCGTAAGTGGTTTTCAGGAAGATGACATGGGCAATGTTTGGATTGCTACAGAGGGTGGTGGGCTCAACTACTGGAACCGTAAGGATGACAGCTTTCGTCATTTTACCAAAGCCGAAGCCAATTCCATCAACTCTAACATGGTTAAACGGTTAAAATTCGATCCTGATCGGAAAAACCTTTTTATTTCTTCATTTAACGGCGGGATTTCTGCCTATGAAATGGCTACTAAGCGCTTTAGTAACCTCAATATCCTGTTTCCCGGAAACAGACAGCCTTTAACCGTATATGATTTTGTTCGTGATACCGAAGGTACGTGGTGGATGACCGATCCTGACAAAAACTTTTTCCACCGCAAGAAAAACCAGGCAACAGAAACGGAAATTGTTAAACTGATCGCTGCAAACGGACAGCCGCTCGATGTAGAGATTGAGGCCATTTCGCTTGATCAGCAACAGCATCTTCGTTTGGTTACCCATCAGGGGCTGTATATTGCCGATCCCAACACGCTTAAAGTATTACATCATTACGTCATTAAAAACGGTCCTTACGCGGTAAATCACCTTGGCTGCTATTATGAAGCATCAAATGGCGATCTCTGGCTTGGTACTTCGGGAAGAGGTGTCAACCTTTTAAAGAAAGACGGGCACTACCTTAATTTTAATAGTACCAATGGTTTTCCACCTAAAATCGTTTTCGGTATTCTTGAGGATGATGTTTCAGGCAACATTTGGTTAAGTACAAATGACGGGCTGTATTTTTTCGATCAGAAAGTTCAGAAGTTTGATAAAGCCAGATTTTATAAAGCAAATAGTTGTGGTTCGTTTTATTTAAGGTCGGCCTATAAAACTAAAAAAGGAGAGATGTTGTTTGGAGGGACTAACGGATTTGTACTTTTTGATCCGCAATACCTCAACAAAAACATCCAGAAGCCGAGGGTGTTTTTCACCAGCTTATTAATTAACAATCAACTGGTAAGCAGTGTAACGCAAGATTCACCTTTAACCAGAGATATTTCTACATTAAGCAATCACGATGAGGGCAAGATTAAACTTTCCAGTGAGCAGTCGAATATCGAAATCCGTTTTTCTTCAAACAGCTATTTATCAGCAGATAAAAATCAATTTTCTTATCGCATGGTTGGCTTAAGCGATAAATGGCTGAAAATGAATCCTAATCAACACGCTGTTCAGTTTTTTAATTTACCGGGCGGTGATTATATTTTTGAAATCAAGGCCTCCAACAATGACGGGCTTTGGGGCAACGAAATTTCAAGGCTTTACTTTCATGTCAATCCGCCTTTCTTCCTATCCTGGTGGGCCTACTCCATTTACATTCTAATTGTACTGGGGCTCTTATTTTTTATCATGCGGTATTATACCAATAAAAAGGTTTTTAAAGAACGACTGGCATTAGAAGCACTCAAAGAACAGAATATGCGGGATTTGAATCAGGCGAGAACTGATTTTTTTACCAATATTTCCCATGACCTTAAAACCCCGCTTACCCTGGTGCTCGAACCCCTGAAGCAGTTAAAAGAAACCGTTCAAAAAAATGACCATGCGGCGGGCTATATGCAATTAATTGAGAAAAATGTGGCCCGCATACAGCGTTCAATCAGTCAGTTATTGCGTTTTAGGGAAATAGAAAGCCAGAAAGTAACCTTAAATCCACAGGTAGGCGATTTTATCGGTTTTGTGCACGATGTTTTTGGACTTTTTGAATTATATGCGAACAAAAAAGAAATAGAAACCAGCATTACTGCTCATGCAGACCATTTATTTGTTGCCTTTGATTATGACATTATCGAAAAAATTCTGACCAACCTTTTCTCCAATGCCTTAAAGTACACGTCTAATAAAGGTTATGTGGGGGTCAGGATTTATCAGTCTACTGCCGAGGAACAATCGAAGTTGGTTATTGAACCTGATCACCTGGAAATAGAATACATTTCTGTAGAAGTATTAAATACCAGTATAGGCTTTTCGGAAGAGCAGATTGCTACACTGTTTACTTCCTTTAACCGCTTATCGTCTTATCGGCCTACTTTTGAAGAAAGCTCAGGTCTTGGACTTGCCATAGTAAAGGAACTTGTAGACGCCATTGGAGGAAAAATATGGATGGTAAATAAAAGCAATAAAGTTTCTTTTACCATAATGCTCCCACTAAAAAAAGAAGCGGGATCAGGCGATATGCAGTCGAACGTATACGATTATACCATTTCAGAAATTGACGAAATCCTGTTAGAAGCTGAAGAACCCGATCTTGCACCAAAGCATGCCAGGAAATCAACCAGCATTTTATTAATTGATGATGACCCTAACCTTCGGAACTACCTGGAACGCCGGTTGTCTGAAAAATATAATGTCTACTTGGCCAGCGATGGTCAGGAAGGTATTATTAAAGCTGAAAAAATATATCCGCAACTGATTATTACCGATCTGATGATGCCGAATACCAATGGATTTGAGGTATCTAACCACTTGCGGCAAAACTTTAAAACCAGCCATATTCCCATCATCATGATTTCGGGTATGGGCGACGTAAACCAGAATAAAACCAGGGCACTTGAACATGGTGCAACAGTTTTTATTGATAAACCTTTTGAAGTGGAGTACCTGATTCAACAGATAGATACCATTTTAAAAAACCAGCAGGAAATGCGGGAAATGTACAGCAAGCGACTGGTAGTCGATCCCGCTAATGTAACCATCACTTCGATGGATGAGGAGTTACTGGTCAAAGCCATGAAGTTTATTGAACAGCATATGGCGAATCCAAATTATTCGGTAGACGATTTCGTGTCTGATATGAACACCGGAAGAACAATTCTGTATCAAAAGATCAATGATATTGTTGGCATGTCTATTAAAGAATTTATTCTAAACATCCGGCTTAAAAGAAGCGCCTACTTATTGGAACATGCAGATTTAACAGTAGCAGAGGTGGCTTATCAAACCGGCTTTAATAACGCGAAATATTTTAGTGTATGCTTTAAAAAACAATTTGAAACCAGTCCGTCTGAGTATAAAAAGCGCTATAGTTCAGAGAATAATGCCGTTTAAAAATTATTGCCGAGCATGTAGACAATTGTACCATTAAAGCACTCCTCATTAACCAAATAAAACCTATGAAGCACTTGAAATTTTTTCTCATTATTTTATCTACAACCATGCTCTTATGCACACTGCTGGGGCAGCAAGTTTTTGCTCAACATCGGCTAAAGGGGATGCATCCGCAACAGCAGATTGATTTTGTTAAAAAACAGCTCAAAGCCAAAAAAGAACCTTATTTATCAGCCTATAAAGCTTTGTTGGTCAAAGCAGATTCAGCTTTGTTGATCTCAAAACATGCCGTAGAAGATTTTAGTATTCCTGGTTTTTACGTTGATAAAGAAACCCATCGACGAACTTCGCGGGCGCTCCAGGTAGATGGTTTTTCAGCGTACAGTTGTGCCCTGGCTTATCAGTTGAGTGGCAAAACAAAATATGCAGACAAAGCCATTTATTTTCTGAATGCCTGGGCATCTGTAAATAAAAAATATTCACAGCTGGATGGTTCACTTGTAATGTCTTATTCTGGTACTGCTTTAATGATCAGTGCAGATTTGCTAAAGGGTTATAAAAAGTGGCAGCCCAAAGCGGTAACGCAGTTTAACTGGTGGGCTAAAAATGTATTTCGTGCGGCAGCAAACAGCATCAGATACCGTAACAACAACTCTGGCGATTGGTCTCGTTTAGCCTCTATCCTGGCAGATACCTATCTGGAAGACCGGGAAGATATGCAGCAAAACATTACCTTGATTAAAAAGGACCTTTTTGATAAGATTGCAGCAGATGGACACCTGGTGGAGGAAGTAAAGCGGCAGGGAAAGGGTATTTGGTATACCTATTTCTCTTTGGCACCGCTTACCGCATCCAGTTGGATCATTTATAATCAGACAGGGGAAAACCTCTTTAATACATCGCGGGATGGGGCATCATTTAAAAAGGCGCTGGATTATTTATTTTACTACAATCAACACCCCCAAGAATGGAAATTTTTCAAAAATCCGGATACGGGCAATGTGCATACCGTAACAGGTTTTTGGCCAGCCAATTTATTGGAGGCGATGAATGGCATTTATCCCACGCCACAATTTGAGGAGTATCTCTCGCCCTATCGTCCCATCATGTATACCACACATGATTATGCCTGGACATTCCCAACCCTGATGCCTTTACGATTAAACGGATACCAATAAATTATTCACCATGAAAAAATATATAGTCAAATTATTATTGCCGGTCTGTGCTGTATGCATCAGCTTATCCGGAGTAGCCCAACAAAGAAAAAATCCTAAGCCGCCAGCGCTTCATTCAGATGGTTACAAACTGGTATGGGCAGAAGAATTTAATAAAGACGGTGCACCCGATCCGGCTAACTGGAGGTATGAACTCGGATTTGAACGAAATGAAGAATATCAATGGTACCAATGGGAAAATGCCAGGTGTGAAAAGGGAAAGCTAATTCTGGAGGCCAAAAGGGAAAAAAAAACAAACCCTAATTTTAAGGAGGGAAGCAGCGACTGGAAAAAAAATAGGAGAGAAGCTGATTATACTTCTGCCAGCATCAAAACCCAAGGATTGCACAGCTGGCTTTACGGCAGGTTTGTGATGCGCGGTAAAATAGATATCCGAGATGGCATTTGGCCAGCCTGGTGGACATTGGGAACAAAAGGATCCTGGCCGGCAACAGGAGAAATCGATATCATGGAATATTACCGGAAAAAACTGCTCGCCAATATCGCATTCATGGGTGCAGATCGAAAAGACGCTTGGTTTAGCACTGAGAAAAATATCGATTCCCTTGGCGGTCAGGCATGGGCCGATCAATTTCACATCTGGCGAATGGATTGGTATGAAAGCAGCATCGCACTTTATGTGGATAACCAGCTTTTAAATAAGGTATCGTTAAACCGGTTGGTCAACCAGGATGGGACCAATATTAATCCTTTTAAACAACCGCATTATATGCTGCTCGATTTGGCAATAGGCGGTAAACAGGGTGGAGATCCTTCCAAAACTACCTTTCCAGCCAGGTTTGAAGTAGATTATATAAGGGTTTATCAAAAATAATCAATTAAGAAATGAAAGATATGAATTTAAAACGACTGCTTTTGGTTTTACTATGGAGCTGCTATACTGGGCTAAGTGCCTTTTCAGCTCAAAAACCGGTAAAAAGAGATTCCACTCTGGCAACCGAAAACATTTTTAAAACGATGCAACGGGTTGCTGACTGGCAGCTGAATACCTGGAAGAACAAGGGGTTTAATCATCGAAAAGCAGATTGGACCAATGGTGCCTGCTATACCGGTATTTTTGCTTTTGGCAACTTGCGGGGCAATGAACGGTATCTGCAAACGCTGGTTGATATTGGAGATGAGTTGAACTGGAATACCGGACATTTGCGCTTTTATGCAGATGACTATTGTGTAGGACAAACTTATGCACAACTCTACAGTAAGTTCAAAAAGAAAAAGATGATTGCTCCTTTTATGCTACAGGCCGATAGTATCATTAGCCAGCCGCATGATGAAGCCCTAAACTGGAAAAACAATATCCAGAAAAGAGAATGGGCCTGGTGTGATGCCCTTTTTATGGGACCTCCATCCCTGGCTTATCTGAGCACGGCTACCCGAGATGAGAAGTATTTGAATACGGCCATTAAATTGTGGTGGAAGACCACCGGATTTCTGTATGATCCCGAAGAGAAATTATTTTTCAGAGATGAGAGTTTCTTTGCCAAACGGGAGAAAAACGGGCAAAAAATATTCTGGTCAAGAGGTAATGGATGGGTGTTGGCCGGCCTGGTAAGGGTGTTGGAGAATATGCCGAAAAACCACCCGGATAGAAAGAAACTGATTTTGCTTTATCAGGATATGGTAGCCAGGGTGGCGGGATTACAGCAGCAAGATGGCAGCTGGCATGCTTCGCTATTAGATCCTGCAAGTTTTCCGGTTAAGGAGATGAGCGGAACCGGCTTTTTTTGCTATGCCATTGCCTGGGGCTTAAATCACGGTATTTTAGAAAAGAAACAATACCTTCCTGTGGTAGAAAAATCATGGCAAGCCATGGTTTCCGCTGTGCATGAAAATGGTATGCTGGGTTATGTGCAGCCCATTGGCGCAAGTCCTGATGCCGTAAATGCCAATAGTACCGAGGTATATGGCGTGGGTGCATTTTTGCTGGCGGGAACACAATTGTATGAATACCTTAAGAAACTAAAATAGACGAAGTATGAAGATTAATATGAAACTACAGTTCTCGACTTTAATTAAGTTAAGCATATATTCCCTTTTGCTGGTTTGCCTGGCCGCAAATGTTTTTGCTCAAAGCCGGCCAGATACCTTACGTTTATTTATTATAGGGAACAGTTTTTCTCAAAACGCATCCGCCTTTTTACCACAGCTGGCAAAAGAAAGAGGGAAAATGCTCATTATTGGACGTGCTGAACTTGGTGGACATTCTCTTGAGCAGCATTGGGGTTATGTAGAAAAAGCAGAAGCCAATGCTGATGATCCCAAGGGAAAACCTTATGGCGGAAAATCATTAAAAATGTTGTTGGGGCAAGGGAAATGGGACATTGTTACCATTCAACAGTATTCTTACCTTTCAGCAGATTCTTCAAGCTACTATCCATATGCCAGCAAACTAGTTGACTATGTTAAAGCATTGCAACCCCAGGCGCGTTTAATGGTTCATCAAACCTGGGCATACCGTACCGATGCAAAGAAGTTTGGACGTATAGCAGAAGGTAAAGTTGCAGCGAGTCAGCAGGAAATGTGGCAGAAATCACGTGCGGCTTACCATCTTCTCGCAAAGCGGATTAATGCCCCGATTTTAGCAGTTGGTGATGCTTTCCAAATTGTAGCCGAAGACAGGAAATATGGTTTTAAGCCTGATCTTTCATTTAATTACGAGCATCCCACAGCCCCAAATCTGCCAGATCAGACCCATTCGATCAATATCGGTTACTACTGGAATAAGAAAGAGCTCGTATTTGATCCGAACCATGCCAATGATGCGGGGAAATACCTGGGCGGGTTAATCTGGTACGGTATCTTATTTAATGATTCGGTTAAGGATATCAGATTCAAGCCTGAAAATGTATCCGAAGAGTTTGCACAATATCTTCGTAAAGTGGCTGCCCAAACCATCCGCAAACAATAACCGGCAAAAATAGTTGCAAATGCTAAACCGAAGTCTACTTGACTATTTTGATTTTAAAACACAAACTTTCTAAAAATAAGCTGCAAATATTATCCATTCGTACAAAAACAAACCATTTCCGTACAAAAGTGAACCCTCTGAAATAGATAAGCACATAGATTTGTGTTAACCAAATAATAAACCTAAATATTATGACAACCTATTTCTTAACTATTCCCCTTATTGCAAATGAGGAAAACTCAAAAACTGGATTACGAGCTGTAACATCCGGAATGCCTTTCTCTTTGATTGATATTTCTCGGCATCAGCCTTAGCCTGAAAGCTTGAATCATGACGCTTTTTTAATGTTTTCTAATCTCCATTTTTAATTCAGCCGATAAAATCTGCACCCTTTTGTGGAATTAATGAGGACGCCCTGCGTGGTGCCCTGGAGATCTGTTATGCGCAAAAAGCTAGAAATATCTAACACATTAAAATTCTAACCATATCTCAGATAGATGATAAAAAACATAAACCTAAGGTCAAAAGGCTGGTTTCTTGTGGCTGCTGCATTTTGGTGTAAGGCGCAGGCATTGCCGGCCAGGCCAATGAAAATTGCCAGCGGCTTTGTTGCCGAACGCCACAAATCGCTGTTTCAGGAAATAACCGGAACCGTTAAAGATGATAAAAACCAACCCATACCCGGTGCAACCATCCGAATAAAAGGCACCACTACCGGCGTACAAACCGATTTGGATGGAAAATATAAAATCAATGTTAATCCCGGTCAGGTGCTTGTATTTTCAACCATTGGTTTTGAAAGCAAAGAAGTTACCATAGGGACTGCTAGTGTAATCAACATCAAGCTGATCTCTGCAAGCAGCTCCCTAAGTGAAGTGGTGGTAAACGGTTATTCTACACAAAGAAGATCGGCCGTTACCGCTGCCATCAGTACCGTTTCCGGTCAGGATTTATTAAAAGCACCGGTAACCAATGTGAATAATGCATTGGCCGGTCGCGTGCCCGGTTTGGTGGTGCAGCAAACTTCCGGACGTCCGGGAATTAACGGTGCAGCTTTGTATATCCGCGGGCAGGTATCTCCTTCAGCTACCGCGCTCATTATTGTCGATGGTGTGGAACGGACTTCTTTCGGTGATATCGATCCCAATGAAATTGAAAGCATCAACGTACTTAAAGATGCCTCATCAACCGCGCTCTATGGCTTGAAAGGTGCGAATGGCGTATTTGTCGTAACCACCAAGAGAGGGGTAGAGGGACCGGCAAGGGTAACGTTTTCCGGTAATCTGGGCATCATCAGCGCAACATCCCGTCCCGAAATTCTGGGCGCCTATGAGAGTGCCATGCTGTTAAGCGAAGGGCAGCGGAACGTTGGTGAATCCCGAACCTTTACCGATGAGGATTTAGCGATTTTTAAAGCTGGAAATGGCAACCCGTTACTTTATCCGGATGTGATGTGGTACGATGAACTGGTTAAAGATCATTGGATGCAGAACCAGCAGAACCTGACCATATCAGGCGGAAGTGAAAAGGTAAAATATTTTACCTCATTTAGCCATATGCGCGAGGAAGGAAATTTTAAGGAATTTAAAACACCATTAGATTATTCTACCTCCCCAAGCTACAGCCGTTACAATTTCAGGGCCAGGGTAGGCATCGATCTGACCAAAACCACCAATTTCGAAGTTAACCTTGCCGGCAGGAATGAGCACCGTTACAGCCCGGCAGGCATGAGTGAATATAACGACCCGGCGGGGGTGGTCAGCACCGGTATTGAAGGACTTGTGGGCCGGGCTTTGAAAATGCCTTCATGGGCAGCGCCGTTTTTTAAAGAATACATCAATTCTGATGATCCCAGAATTATTGCCCTGGATGGAAACTATAACCATATCGTAAACTATGGTCTGGGCGGGGTAAATGCTTTCAATCCTTACGCGTTACTCACCTATGGTGGATATGCCTTTACCGATAACAATATTGCCGAATCGATTTTCACCGTAAAGCAAAAACTTGATTTCGTAACCCAGGGACTCAGTTTTAAGGCTCAGTTTGGTTACGATGCGACACAACTATCCGGAAAGTTGCAACGTGGAAGCATAGGTTATCTTGAACTTGACAGGTTCAGCTTGGCATTAACGCCTGTGGGCGGGACCTATAATGATTTTTTTGGGGCACCTGCCTATTCGAGAAGTGGTTTTACCAAAACAAATCTGCAGTTGTTTTTAACCTATGGCCGATCATTTGGCAAGCATAATATCAGTGCCAATCTAATTGGTCAGCGCGAACTTCAGGGCTCGGCTGCGGCTGCCGCGCCTTATGCCAACCAGGGAATCATTTCGGAAGCTACCTATAACTACGGAAATAAATATTTTTTAACAGCAAGTGCAACCTACAACGGTTCGGAAAACTATGCCAAAGGTTATCGCTACGGGTTTTTTCCGGCAGCGACGCTGGGTTATAATCTGGCCAATGAAGAATGGATGAAAAAATTTACCTGGATCAGCATGTTTAAATTCCGTGGCTCGATTGGAAGGGTAGGGATTCCCAGCCCAGGTACAAGTAGATTCTATTACCAGAACAGATTCGGCGCCGGATCGAACGTAGTATTTGGAAACCCAAACAGCAACTTCAGCGCGCCAACTTATACCCAATTACAATACGGCAATCCATTTATCACTTTTGAGGTTTCTTTAAAAAGAAATCTCGGACTTGATCTTTCTTTATTCCGGGATAAGCTAAACATTACCGCTGATGTTTTTGATGATGAGCGCTCAGATATTTTAACTACCCGTTCGGCAACCAGTTTTGCAACTTACGGCGCTACAGTGCCAAGTACCAATTACGGGGTTAATTATAACCATGGATATGAACTATCGGTAACTTACCGTGATAAGATTAAAGATTTTACCTATTCCTTTACAGGCAACCTGAGTTATGCCAGAAACGAGCGAAGGGTACTGGATGAAGCGCCTGGTCTTGCCGAAAATCTGCGGGTAACAGGTAAACCGATCGGTACCTATTTTGGATACCACGTGCTCGGTTTTTATGCAGACCAAAAGGATATCGATAACAGTCCGCTAAACAAAATTACAGCTTATCCTTCCATACCGGGGGATTTCAAATATCAGGATGTTAATGGCGACGGCATAATTAATAACCAGGATGTGATCGCTATTGGGCATCCAAATATTCCGGAATACAATGCTAGCCTTAACATGCAATTTGGATATAAGGGATTTCAGCTATCTGCACTTTTTAACGGGGTGACAAATGTGAGTTCGAATGTTGTATTTCAAAGTGGTGGCCTCAACCAGTATTATGCACCAATGTTAAATAGATGGACACCAGGCAATACCAATGCAAGCTGGCCGGTAATTCGTCCGGGCCTGAATGCCAATCCTAATGAAAGCCTCAATGATTTCACACTGCAAGATGCTTCTTATATCAAATTACGTAATGTGCAGTTCAGTTACAGTTTACCTAAAAAATGGGTAAACAGGCTTCGGTTAAATGGCCTTACCGTATTCGTTAGCGGCCAGAACTTAGTTACCTGGACAAATTTTTATGGTATCGATCCTGAAAATAGTTTGTCGGGAAATGCCTATGCCTCTTCTATTGCCACTATTCCGACTACTAAAGTTTTCAATTTTGGCCTCAATTTATCACTCTAATTAAAGGTTATCATCATGAGAAAATTCATATACACACTATTTTTATTTGTTCTCTGTATTGGTTATTCCTGCAAAAAGGATTTTTTACAGCGTGATGTGGGCATACAGAGCGACCTTGAAGAAGTTTTTAAAGACCCCTTAACGGCTTCCCGTTTTGGCGACTTTACCTATACTTTTTCCATTTCAGATTACGGTCGCTTGAGCGGATACAAGGGAATGACCTCACAATTTACAGATGAATCTATTGCCAATAATGGTCAGATCGAGGTGGCGGCCATGAACAGTGGCCAGTTTTTAGATCCCGGAGCTTCAGATGTAACTGGCATTTATGCGCAAATGTACCGGGGAATCAGAAATGCAAATTTAATGCTAGCCAATATGGATAAAGTTCCCTGGACCGATCTTTACAATCCTGGTTACATTAAAGGTGAGCAACTTTATCTCCGTGCTTATTTCTATTTCGAGTTGTTAAGGCGCTTTGGAGGGGTAGTCATATTAACCCAGCCACAAGACTTTACAGAAGCTTCTACAGATCTTCCGCGCAGCAGTTATGCAGAAACATTTACGTTGATTTTAAGTGACCTGGAACAGGCCCTTAAGCTGTTGCCATTAACCAATGCAGACTGGCCCAACCCGGCAGCACAATCTAACCGGGCTACAGGGGCTGCGGTTATGGCACTTAAAGCAAGAGCCTTGCTTTTCGATGCCAGTCCCTTAAATAATCCGGAAAATGATTTGGCAAAATGGAAACAAGCCGCAGATGCGTCAAAGGCAATTATAGATCTGAATAAATTTTCACTGGAACCCAACTACGCCAATGTACTCACGGTAGCCAACTCCAACGAATATATCCGGATCTGGCCCCGTGGTGGCCGTGGATTTATTGGGACCTACCTAAGCGACTTTTTAATTCCTACCAGCTATGGCGGGGCACAATCTAACCTTTCGCCTGTTCAGAATCACGTTGATCTCTATGAAATGGCGAACGGGAAACCCATTACCGATGCTACCTCAGGATACAATCCGCAAAATCCTTATCTCAATAGAGATCTACGCTTTTATATTAACATTCTGTATAATAATGCCACCTGGCAGGGGCGGGCAGTACAAACCTGGCAATCTGAACCCAATGCGCAGGGCATTATCACCTATGGAACGGATATCAGTACCGCCACTTCCATAACCAAAACCAGTTATTACCTGAAAAGACTCTGGCCAGAGGCTTCACGTTCGGGCTCAACTGCATCAGCCTTGCTGAATTATGTTTTTTACCGATATGCAGAAGTGCTGATCAATTATGCCGAAGCTCTAAATGAAGAAACAGGGCCGACTGCCGAAGTGTACAATGCCGTAAATGCCATTCGTGTGCGGGCTAAGATGCCGGTTTTACCGGCCGGTCTCAGTCAAGCTGAAATGCGCGAACGCATCAGAAATGAAAGGGCCATCGAATTCGCTTTCGAAGACATGCGTTGGTGGGATATCCTCCGCTGGAAAAAGGGGGCGGAAATTGTGGCCCAGCCAATGAAGGCCATGAAAGTGATCAAAAATGCCAACGGCTCTTTCAGTTATAACGTGATCGAATTGCCCGCATTTAAAAAAGTATTCAATAACAACATGTATTTGTACCCTATTCCACGGACAGAAATGAATAAAACCAGCGGCGCATTGAAACAGAATCCGGGCTGGTAGTTATTGGGTTGTACATCAATTTAAAAGATAAGAAATGACAAGATATATTAAATGTTCGGGCGTTATGGCGTGCATCATCGGCTATCTGTTAACCTGCACTGCCTTCGCACAAACTAGTGGTAAGCAGGATACCGTTAGGATTGTGAAAGCTAACCGCACAGACTCGACAGATCAATTAATAGAAATTCCTTTTGCTACACGCAGCAGAGCAGAACTGAATTATGCCCAAAGCTCGCTTCGCTACAATCAGCTTACGCAAGTTCCGATCAGTAACCTGTCTGGTTTACTGGCGGGGCGGTTAAGCGGTTTTTTATTCAGGTGGACAGGTAATCAGCCAGGTGGCGGAAACGTGTCCTATCAAATCCGTGGAAAATCATCCTATGCGCAAGGCGCTACGCCAGCTTTTCTGGTAGACGGAATTGAGCGTGATTTCGAAGATATGGATATTAGCGAAATTGAAAGTGTAACGGTATTAAAAGATGCTGCTGGTTTAAACTGGTATGGCTTAAATGGAGGCAATGGTGCAATTCTGGTCACCACGAAACGGGGAAAGATAGGGCAGAACCTGATTTCTTTTGATGCGCAGGGCGGTTTTCAATCTGCCAGCAACCTGATCAAGCCCTTAAATTCCTTTGATTTTGCTACCTTATCTAATCGGGGGTTAACCAATGTGGGGCAGGCACCAGCTTATAATGATGCAGCGCTTGAAGGTTATAAAAACCATACCAACCCTTACCTCTATCCAGACAATAACTACTTAGACCGCTTTTTGAGCAAGAGGGCAGCTACGCAAAGATACGCACTTACCTTTAGCGGAGGGAGCAATAGGGTGCGTTATTTCAGCTCCGTAAGCTACTTTAACCAGCAAGGTCTTTTTAAGGAAACAGAAACACCTAACTACGATTCTAATTATGGATATAAACGTTATAATTTTCGCATCAATTTAGACTATGATGTGACCAAAACACTTACGCTGACGCTGTTGGCAGGCGTGAGGAGCGAAGTACGTAATGATGTTGGTGATGGTACCAGCACGGTTTTGAGTAACTTATATAACTTACCGCCAAATGCCTTTCCAATTTTAAATGCAGATGGATCTTACGGAGGAACTTCACTCTTTCAAAGTAATCCCCTTGGCCAGTTACAGGCTACAGGATTTTCGAGGACTACCACTAATATTTTGCTTGCCAGTATCATGGCCGATCAGAAAATGGATTTTATCACTAAAGGCCTTTCGGCTAACCTATTTTTCTCTTATGATGGTTATGGTAATTATGGCGATGGCTTATCTCAGAATTATGCAGTTTTCAATCAAACCGTAACACCTGTACAAACTTATCGCACGCCAGCGGTTATTGCTTACCGCACTGCAGCTTTCCAAACCAATACCAAAAACAATGAACTCTGGTTTGGCCTGGATTACAACAGAACTTTTGCCACAGATCACCAGGTAAAAGCAAATGTACGGGCGCAGCAATATGTAAGTGCTGCGGTAGACCGGCTGGATTACCGTTCCCGGATGCTTGTAGGACGGGCAGATTACAGTTTTAAGCAACGTTATCAGTTGGGATTTACAGGGAGTTACTCCGGATCAGAGAACTATGCGCCTGGAAGACGTTTTGGCTTTTTCCCTGCATTATCAGCCGGCTGGTTAATGTCCAAAGAAGATTTTTTGAAAGAAAATTCGGTGATCAGTTACCTGAAATTGCGCGGATCTTATGGTCGCTCGGGCAATATTGGTCCAACTTACGATGCCAATGGCAATGTGGTCAGACTACCGTACCGTACGCTGTTTACAAGAGATGCAGGACCATTTCTAGGCTCTACTTTTTCTACTTCGACCACAGCGAGACTGGTAAGTCCTGCAGGTAACCCCTTAACCACCTGGGAAAAAATCGATCGTCTGAACCTGGGTACAGATGTAGACTTTTTTAAAGGCGCACTTTCTCTCTCTGTTGATTATTTTGATGAAAAACGAACGGATATCCTTGGTCCTGCAAACTTACCAGGTATCGTAGGAATAGCCATTGCGCAGGTAAATTCGGGTAAGGTCAGCAGTAAAGGGTTTGATGCCAGCGGAACTTTCACTAAAAAAATTGGCGAAGTGCTGATCGGTACCAACGCCAACTTTACCTATGCCAAAAACATCATTTTGGAAAGAACTGAAAATGTATTGCCCAATCAATCTACCATAGGCCGGTATGTGAATGGGGGAAATTATTACATTGCAGAAGGTATTTTTCAGAGCCAGGCAGAGATTAATGCCAGTCCGAAACAAACCCTTTCGAGCCTTGTTGTGCCGGGCGATCTTAAATACAGGGATGTTAACAATGATAACATCATCGACGCAAACGATGCTGTCTCCAGCAACTACACCGATATTCCTAAAATATATTATGGCTTTGGCTTTAACATCCGTTACAAACAGTTTGATCTAGGCGCACAGTTTCAGGGTGTTTCGGGCAGAACAGTAGATATCTCTGATATTTTTTACGCAGGTCCGAACGGGTTAAATCAATTAAGCTTAGACACCTGGACGCCCGCAACTGCAGCTACAGCTAAATATCCGCGGGTTGGCATCTCTGACAATGGGAACAATACGGCAAACTCCACTTTTTGGCTGTATTCAGGTGATTTTTTGAAGCTTAGATCTGCCGAGATTGGTTACAGCACGCCTCGAAGCCTGAACGAACGCTTGCGCTTCAAAGGTGCCAGGATTTTTGTAAGTGGCAATAACATTTTCACCATCTCTAAACTAAATAAGCTGGATATTGATCCGGAAACACCCAATGCAGGCCGTTTCTCCTCTTATCCTTACGTAAAAACCTTCGCAGTAGGCCTAAATGTTAAATTTTAATTTAAAAATGAAGATGAAAAAGAAAAGATATGTAGTGCAAATGGTTTTGGCCATTTTGCTGATGAGCTTTGCTGCCTGCAAGGATGAATTTTTTGAACCTTCGTACAGTGAAGGCCCTGTTAATGAAGCAGCGATCTGGAATACCGACAGGCGTGTGCGGGAGTACTTAAACAATGGTTATAATTATATGCTGGCCAGGTATAATGTTGATGGCTCAGGTGCATTAATGGCCAGTGGAAGTGATGAAGCGGTAAACTCCAACTTAAACAGCAATGTAAACATCTTTAATAATGGCAACTGGAGCAGTTTAAGGACCTTCGATGAGCAATATACCAATCTTTATAATGGCTTGTGGGTTGTAAACACGTTTCTGGAACGATCGCCCACGGCAGTGATTTTTCCGGCAAGTGATCTTCGCGGATTAAGAGGAGAAGCATTTTTTCTGCGGGCTTTATTACACTATGAGTTGTTCAAAAGATATGGAGGGATTGTTCTTGCCACCCGTTCCTTTTCGCCCGTAGAAGACCTGAATATTCCCCGCAATTCTGCTGATGAGGTTGTAAAACAAATTGTTAAAGATTGCGACTCGGCCATCAGTCAGATTCCTGCAGCCTCAACAAAAGATTGGGATGCTGCAAATTACGGACGTGCAACAAAGGCTGCGGGAATGGCACTAAAAGCCAAAACCCTATTGGTTTATGCAAGTCCTCTATACAACACGGGTAATGAGCTGCAACGCTGGCAAAATGCGGCCAATGCAGCAAAAGATTTAATCGACTTAAATAAACACAGCTTGTTGAGCACGGCCTTGTTTCCCAACCTGTGGGATTACACCACTACAGCAACCTCTTACAACAATGAGGTGATTTTCGCCACGCCGGCAAGCAATACCAATGCTATTGAGGCCAATAATGCACCCATTAGCTTCACTGGCGGATTGGGCAGAACAAACCCGACGCAGAATTTGGTAGACGCTTTTGAAATGACCAATGGCAGGCCCATAACTGACCCTGCATCAGACTATGATCCGCAAAATCCATATGCGAACAGAGATCCGCGTTTAAATCAGTTTATTGTGGTTAACGGTGCAAATTTTAAAACAGGAAGCCTAAGCAGGGCTGTGGAGACTTACGAAGGTGGACGTGATAATGTTCCTTCCAATGTAAACAGTACAAAGTCTGGTTATTACCTGCGGAAGTTTTTAAGCGGTAATGCTACTTACAATATCACAGGTACCACGAGTGTAAGAAGACCCTGGGTATTGTTTCGTTATGCAGAAATTTTACTCATTTATGCAGAAGCGTTGAACGAATTTGGAGGTCCGAATACGGAGGTCTATAACGCAATAAATGCAGTACGTAACCGCGCCGGAATGCCTGCACTGGCCGGGTTAACACAATTGCAAATGCGCGACAGGATTAAAAATGAACGGAGAGTGGAATTGTGTTTTGAAGAACAAAGGTTTTTTGATATCCGCCGATGGAAAGATGGAGAAAGTAAATTTAATGGCCCTGTTAGCGGAATGAAAATTACTAAGGTGGGTAATGCGTTAACCTATAGCCCTTTTGTAATTGAAAACAGAACTTTTACCAGTAAAAACTATTGGTATCCGTTTCAGCAATCAGAAATTAATAAGGCGAATAAACTCATTCAAAATCCGGGGTATTGAGTATGATGAACAGACTAAAATCCTTCGTTCAGGGAGGCAATTGGTGCTTCAACGAATGCATGAAAAGAGCATTGGTCTGCTTTATTGGTCCGGTTTTTTTATCGGCTGGAGTATATGCGCAGCAAACAGATCGGTTTATGGGAGAAATCGTTAATTATGACGAAAGTACCGTGCCAGCCTATACTTTACCCGATATACTGCTTACCGCAGAAGGTAAAAAGATTAAAGCTGTCTCCGCTTGGGAGAAGCATCGCAGACCAGAAGTTTTAGCCCTGTTTGAAGAACATGTGTACGGAAAAACACCAGCTCGTTTTGATAGTTTAAAATTTGTGGTAACCAAGGAAAACGTGGTTGCCATGGCTGGAAAAGCATATTTGAAAGAAATAACAATTACGGCCTGGAACAGCGGCAATTCGGTATCTTTTCCTGTCGTACTGTTCATTCCCAACAAGCGGACAAAACCTGCCCCGGTATTTTTGCTCATTAACAACCGCAGTAGCAGAAATACAGATCCGACAAGAATAGAAAAGAGTGATTTCTGGCCAGCCGAAATGGTTATCGATAGTGGATATGCCATTGCTGCCTTTCACCATTCCGATGTAGCTCCTGATCGCAAGGATAGTTATCAGAACGGCGTGTTAAAACAGCTGTTTCCTGAAGAACTGGAAAAAGATAATGGCATGAAAGCGATTGGTGTGTGGGCCTGGGCAGCAAGCAGGGTAATGGATTACTTCAAAACGGATAAGGAAATCGATTCTGGCAAGGTAGTGCTGGTAGGCCATTCAAGGGGTGGGAAAACAGCATTATGGGCGGCCGCACAGGATCAACGTTTCGCAATGGTGTTGAGCAGTTGCTCTGGCAGTACGGGTGCATCGCTGGCCAGGCGTAAATATGGAGAAACCATAAGTCTGATTAACAAGCAGTTTGGCTACTGGTTTAACAATAATTACAAAAAATACAGTAATGATGTAAATAGCTTGCCTCTTGATCAGCACATGCTCATAGGTTTGGTTGCGCCAAGGCCAGTTTATACCACGAATGCTACAGAAGATCGCTGGGCAGATCCTTACGGCTCTTTTTCGTCATTGGTACAGGCCAAACCTGTTTACGATTTATACGGCAAGAAAGTGACGCTTCCTGCAAATATGCCTGGTGTGAACAAGCCAATCATTCATTCGGCTATCGGTTACCATTTTAGGGAAGGAAAACACGACCTCAATATTTATGATTGGACAAATTTTATCCGTTTCGCCAAACTCCATTTTAATCTTTAAGATTTTTTAAACCTAAACTCTTTTTTAAAATTAAAGGATGTTTTTGCCAATTGCTGTAGGTAAAGGAAGATATAGCATAAATAAAATATGGTCCTCAGTTTCAAAATCGACACCAAATTAAATAGCAAACTAATATCTAAAATTTAATATTTATTACTATGAAAAAAATCATTTTCGGTTGGACTGGAAAGGTTACGCTACTCGCTCTTTTGGGGCTATATTCGCTTTCCTGTTCCAAAATGGTGGAAGAAAATCTTTCAGAAACCTTTGATAAAGGCCCCCAAAAAATGGCTGTTATTGCCAGTAATGTGGTGATTAACCCAGTATACAACAGTACTGCGGTGTTGCGAAACCCACTAAACGGATGGGTGATGTATGGCAAACGTGATGCTACCGATAGCTATTGGGACAGTCAGTTTTTTGTACCCGAATTGGGTGCCAATGTAAAAGCGATCGATTATGCTTCAGCCTGTTATATCCGAACCAGCTGGAGATCACTTAATCCAAGCCCGGGTGTTTATGCGTGGAGAGATCCTAATTCGCAGATTGGTAAACTTATCAATGGCGTTAAAACCAGAGGTTTGCCTATCGCATTCCGGATTGTGGTAGATGGGCGTGACCAGGGAGAAAATACTCCTGCCTTTGTATTCACGGCGGGTGCTCAATATTGGTTATCAAATCCTGCAGTACCAGCACAGAAGACACCCTTTCCCCAAGATCCGATTTTCAGGCAATATTACACCACATTCATTGAAGAGCTTGCCAAAGATTTTAACGATCCCGTTCGCACCTCTTTTATTGATGCCTATGGTTTAGGTAAATGGGGAGAAGCTCATAATACCGTATATGCCGCTCCGGGGGTATTAACAGCTGCACAAACAGAAACTGTAAAGGAAGAGGTACTGGATTGGATCATGGCACTTTACAACAGGACTTTCACCAAAGTGCCGCTCGTAATCAACTATCACAGGTTAATCGGTCATCCGACAAGCTGGGGTGCAGCAAACCCAAACAGCAACCAGCTACTGGTTAAAGCGATTAATCAAGGCTATAGCCTGAGGCATGATGCTTTTGCAATGACCGATTATTACCAAAGCTGGGAGAAAAACTTTGCAGCAACCTGGAAACATAAACGCCCGATTATTATGGAGGGGGGATGGATTGTAACCGGTACACATCGCTATTGGATCGATTCAAGCGGCCAATATCGCGAAGGGCATCCCGAAGATGTGAGAAAAGCTGAATTTGACAGGTCGGCAGAAGCTGCCGTAAATATGATGGATTTTAGGGTTGGCGAAGTGGCTTCCTGGTTTCAAACCAGTTTTCCTTTGGTTCAGCGCTTCAATGCAGAAGGAGGCTACCGCCTTTATCCTGATCAGGTATCATTACCCAATGAGATCGCCAATGGAGCCACTGCTACACTGAGCCATCGCTGGAAAAATATGGGCTGGGGTTACTGTCCTAATAATATTCCGCAGTGGAACTATAAGTATAAAGTAGCTTTTGCCATCCTGGATACTGCTGGTGTGGTTAAAAAACTTTTTATTGATGAAAATGGGGAGCCTTCTAAATGGCTAAAAGATAACCCTATGAGTTACAACTTTACCACAACGGCAATTAACCTACCTGTTGGCAGTTATAAATGGGCGGTGGCCATCATCGATAAAACGAACACCAACAAACCCGGCATTGCACTTGCCGTAACCGGAAACTTTAAAAACGGTTGGCTGGAATTAGGTAGCCTGCGTATACAGGCCGAACCTCCTATTGGCCAGACGATTAAATTGAAAGGTTCCAATAACCTGTTTGTATCCGGCGAAAACGGTGAAGTAGCCATGAGATGTAACCGTGCGAGTGCCTCCGACTGGGAAACCTTTACCGTTGTTGATGCAGGTGGGGGGAAAATCGCGCTGAAAAGTAAGGATAAATATGTATCGTCAGAAAATGGCGCTGCAACCGGGATCACCTGCAACCGCACAAGCATTAGCGATTGGGAAAAATTTGACTGGGTGGTAAACGCTAACGGAAAAATTTCTCTAAAAGGAAATAATGGCAAATACATTTCTTCAGAAAACGGCCAATCAGCCATGAAATGCAACCGGGATACGATTTCTGGCTGGGAAACTTTTTCACTGGAATAATTATCGAAGAAAATCTTCAGGTCAAATTTTAAAGATAAAGGGTTGCTCTTTGCTGGGCAACCCCTCATCAGATTTTTTTAGAAAATAAAAAAACTGACAGTTTTCAATCAATCAGCCACGAAAGGGTTTGAATTACGGAATAGATACTAACTCGTAACTGGGTTAAGATTTATTTAAAAGAAAAAATAATAACGTTTAGGTCAGTATCATTTTTCATTGAAAAAGCCTGGACTGAATTTTGGCTATGATATCAACCTAAATTTCTATGGCTCGGCTTAATCGCTAGCAAGCATAACAGCCTTTCCCTTATGTAATTTTTAGGATGAACCTCGCTTTTTTATAGCAGATACGCGCTATGAAATCTTTTTAAATACCCTCACGATCCAGTATAATCCTGTACAATTCTGGCCAGATGTTTTCCGCCGCAATCTGGTAGCCTTCTTTAAGTGGATGCACGCCATCATACATATTTAATGCGCGCACGCCTGCTACATTTTTTAAGAATGACTGCACCAGCGAAATTTCGTTTTTTTCAGCCAGTGCCGAAAATATACCCGAATAATCACCATGGTGTAAGCCTGTTGCCCAATCCGGAAGTTCGATACCTAATAGAAGTATGGACGCTGACGGGCATATATATTTAACTTTGCTGATGATGAGCTGCAGGTTGGATAAGATCAGCAACGGACTCATGCCACGCAGGAAGTCATTGGCACCCAGTTCAAGGATAAAAATCGCTGGTTTTTCGTTCAGGGCCTGGTCAAGTCGGGCCAGGGCAGAATCCGTAGTGTCGCCACTAACACCGGCGTTAATGACGCTGTAATGTAGTCCGAGATTTTTTAATTTTGTGTTAATGAGTGCCGGAATGGACTCAGATGATGGGTCTTTAAGTCCATATCCCGCCACGAGGCTATCACCGAAAAAAACAATTTTGTTTTCCATTACCATTTTCTTTTGATGAGTAATGCACCGAACAGCAACCCTGCCCCTAGGGCCACATATTTACGGTGCGCTTTGGGTTTTCCGGGAATTCCCCATCCTCCATAAACCGAATTTCCATAGGCCACCGGACTAAAAATATTGCCGTTGGTGGGTGAAATGTCTTTGGCATGTTTGAGGTAGGTACGAATAACGTTTCCGGTGATGGTCGTGGTCAGGCTTGGGAACAAGGCACGGGATAGTCGCATCAATATCGAAAAACTGCCCACCATCTTTTCGGATTTCGGGTTTAGCGATAGTTTGAATATTTCATGGCCTAGGCGGTTAGGGTCATAAACTACCGGGCCCGGCTTAAGCGCTTTGCCCGTGTAATTGGCCGCATGCTGCATGCCTGGCGTATCCAGGAAGCCGGGAAAGGCATCACACACATGAATGCCTGGATATTCCCGAAGCTCGGATTTTAATGAGGCAAAAAAGCCTCGGAGACCGAACTTAGCAGCAGAATAACCAGCTCCGAAGGGTACAGGCAGGAACCCACCGATGGAGATATTGTTAATCAGAATTCCGAACCCCTGTTTTTTAAAATAGGGTATCACCGCATGAGCACCATGCATATAACCCAAAAGATTGGTTTTGATCACCTGCTCACTGACCTCCATAGGCGTCTGATCGAAACTGCCAATAGCGAGTACACCTGCATTATTGACCCACACATCAATACCAGTACCGATATTTGCAGCTGTTGCCGCCAGGTTAAGCACCTGGTGATAATCAGCGGTGTCGCAGGCGACACATTCTGCCGTTCCGCCGAGACTTTCGCATTCTGCCGCGAGGTCTTTCAGCGCATCGATATTCCTCGCAGAAATCACTACCTGGTCGCCGTTTGCCGCAAAGGCCAGCGCGATGGCCCGCCCGGCACCGCTGGATGCGCCGGTGATGACTACTGTTCTCGGGGTTTTCTTTATGTTTTGATCCTGTTCCATATCTACCTAACTATCTTTAAAAGCTGAATGTTTTAGACAGGCCTCATTTTGGTGGTGAGTTTTTTGTTTACTAAATTATCTGGAGGCAAAAGTTGCCCGGTTTACAAGGCAATGGTTATTATGACTGTAATTTCTTTTTTCTATGCACATTACCTCCAGTATATACGAATTGTTCACAATCCTTATTTAAAATAACCGCGGTTTGGCCAAGTCTGTTTTTTCATTACTTTAATTTGGATATAATTCAATTTCACGATATATTTTAGCTTAGACGGTTATAGCATAATGAAGTGTTGAAGATTTAATACAGCTTTTTTTTAAGATAAAAGGCGAAGATTTTTCTAAAAGAAAACTTTATCCATCATTAAATACCGAAATTTTACTTCGCCTTTATTAATCCATGTCCCAGGGAAATGATAGTATAATGCCTAGTCATTTGTATTTCAAAATTGTGTGTTAAAAAATAAATTCCTTCAGGTATTGTTCAAATTCAAAACAATCGTCCCACTTAGGAGGTATTTGCACTACTAAATGTATTTAAATATGGAAAATCATACGATGTTGCAGTACTTTGAATGGTATTATCCCAACGACGGAAGTCTTTGGAAGAAAGTACAACAAGACGCTGCTAAATTAAAAGAAATGGGTATAGATTCCATTTGGCTGCCTCCGGCACACAAAGGGATGGAAGGCAAAGATTCGACTGGTTATGATTCTTACGATTTATATGATCTGGGCGAATTTGACCAGAAAGGAAGCATTGCCACTAAATATGGAACTAAAGAAGAATATCTGCAGGCGATTAAGTCAGCACAGGAGGCAGGTATAAATGTTTACGTAGATATTGTACTAAACCACCTCGGCGGTGCAGATGACCATGAGCCGGTGATGGTGCGCAAAGTAAACCCCGAAAACAGGAATGAATTCATCTCCGAACCTTTTGAGATCGATGCTTATACCAAATTTACTTATCCGGGTCGTGGAGGAAAATATTCTGAATTTAAATGGGATTTTCAATGTTTTACCGGGGTAGATTATGATGCCCGTACCGAAGAATCAGCCGTGTATAGTATTCAAAACCAGTATGGTGAAGGATGGGAGAATGTGCTCGATACCGAAAATGGAAATTACGATTACCTGATGCTCACCGATATCGATTTTCGGAATCCTGCGGTAAGGGAAGAACTTAAGCGATGGGGGATGTGGTTTTACCAGACCACAGGTTTTGATGGATTGCGTTTGGATGCGATCAAACACATGCCTACTGATTTTTATAATGAATGGCTGGACTACCTTCGGTCTGAAACAGGCAAAGAACTGTTTACAGTAGGAGAGTATTGGTCGCCATACGATCCGCAGGCCATGCTGGATTATATTGATGCTACCCAGGGCCGGATGTCGTTATTCGATGCCAGTCTTCAGGCTAATTTCTCTCATGCCAGTAAGGAAGGCGAACAATATGACCTGAGCACCATATTGAATGGATCACTGGTTTCATCCAGACCCGAACTGGCCGTAACATTGGTTGAAAACCACGATACGCAGCCACTTCAATCTTTAGAACAGACGGTAGAGCCATGGTTCAGGGCACATGCTTATGCCATCATTTTACTTCGTGAAGCAGGTTACCCTTGCGTTTTTTATGCAGATGTGTATGGATCATCTTATACCGATAAGGGAGACGATGGAAAAGACCATGAGGTAACAATGGCCGCACTTCCTCAGTTGGAAGCATTGCTACAGTTGAGAAAAACATTTGCCTATGGTTTTCAGCGCGATTATTTTGATCATCCAAGTTGCATTGGCTGGACACGCGCCGGGGATGAAGAGCACCAGGGATCGGGCCTTGCAGTAATTTTATCAAACGGTGAAGCGGGAAGTAAGCGTATGGAAATGGGCGCAGTGTTTGCAGGCAAGATTTTCTGCGACTATCTGGGGCATTGCGACAGAGAAATTACCATCGGTGAAGATGGATGGGCAGAATTTTATTGTGAAGCAGGCTCGGTGTCAGTTTACACTGTGAAAGCAAATTGATACATCTTCAGCCTTGAAATCTAAAAGTGGAAATCAGATGAATATAGGCTAATTTGCCCTATTGATTTAAGACATAACAGGTTACAGTATTAAATAATCCATCGGAATAATATATTCAAGCAATAAATGATTAGGCTGTATCATAAGTTTTCATTTACCTCAGATTTATCACGTCAAGCTCAGTGCAAGCTGAGCTTGACGGATTTTTTTAAATGAATTATCCCCCAGAACAACATTTATACTAATGATACCGCCTCTTTTCAGCGCAGCTGATCATCTGTTTACGGTATCTCGTAATTTTAGCATCTTAACTATCACATTATGAGGTAATTATAGTGATCTTTTCTTAACTTTTTCTTCAAGCATTTGACCTCCGGCTCGCCATTGTTCAAATGCTTTTATTGCTTCTCCGGGCATAATCCTTTCAAATGTTATGGGCTGTTCTGCTATTGGTTCCTGTAATGCATCTAAAATAAATTGATCACCAAAGCCTGCCCATTCCGCATCTGTTCTGGTATTTCCGTAATACACCTGCTTAATATTGGACCAGTATATGGCACTCAGGCACATCGGACAGGGTTCGGCGCTGGTATAGATCGTACAGCCTGATAGGTCGGCTTTTCCGATTTTTTTTGCTGCTGTCCTGATTGCATTTATTTCTGCATGGGCAGTCGGATCACAGTCTAGCGTAACTGAATTTGCTTCAGCACTCAGGATTTTACCATCACGTACAATTAAAGCACCAAACGGTCCTCCTTTTAACGAATGCAGATTCTGCTCCGATAATGCAATGGCTTTTGCCATAAACTTTTCATGTATTTCCATCCTAAAACAACATTGATTTTTGCTATTGGTTTTGAGGATCATACTGGTAAGTGCTTTGCCTGCAAACGTTGTATAAAGCCTCATATATAGCTAACTTTTACGACAGGCATATAAAAAGGGAGAATTATTATACGGCTTGCTGGCATCAATCCTTAATAGGCAATAGCCTAGCAGCCGAGTGAAATACTGTTCAATTGCGCTGGTTAAAAGCTCTCCTGCTAGCCACTTAATTGTTCATTTTATTCATTGAAGTTCGCCGGAAATCTATTCCAGATATCGTTCCGTTGATACAGCTTTCAAACCAAACTATAAGCTAATCATCATGAAACGAATACTTTTGTTAACCTGTTTAACCTTACGCTGTTTGTCGTTGTATGCTTAGGTTCCGCCCGCTGGAACAGGATGTTATTATAACGGAAGGTTATATTATCAGAACGTCCAACCCACTCTAGCTTCTGGTTTTAATTACCGGTTTCAATATGATCCCAATTATTATTATGAATTATCTTGCACAAACAACCAGTATGCCAGTCTTGGAGGTGTACTACCGTTGGCTTTTTCAATATGCCTGTAAACTGTGGTACCAGCAACAGCTATTTTGCCTAATACCGGAGTGATGTATTATTATAACGTAGTAAACTGTGAGCTTGATTATCTTATTTCATTTTTACTCATCCCGCTATCAGTAGTTGGAGCGGCGTTTATTAAAAGAAAAGTCAGTAGAAACGGTTGATGTTAGTGATTAGCCTTTTTTTTGGCGTGGTTAAATTTCATCGCCGAGCATTCTTAGTGTTCATACTTTTCTTTAATATACAAACAAAATCATAATGGTTTAGCAAAGCTACTTAGTTAAAGTTGATACAAATCGACAAAATGTTGAACAGATAATAAATTCAGTATTCCTTTACTTTGATTTCAATTAACCAAATAGCAAACCTTACTGCAATTTCCTCAACCAGCAACACCATGCTTTTTGCAGTTTCAAAATGTATTATGAGAAAACAGATATTTATTTCAGACAGCTAATCATCAACGCTTTAAAAATTACTAACCAAGGAAAATAAAAACTAAATTGATATGATGCTCAACAATTACCCATCTGTTTTGAATGCTTTTCTTGTTCGGTAAACCGCAACAGAACGGTGTTTGTCTGTAGGTTCCCGGCCTTATCAGAAAAAACCAGTGGCAAATGGCTTAAGGCTGGCCGCTTAATGCGGATCCAGTCGGTAAGCAGGGTAGAAAACCATATGGACATGTATCTTTTCTGCATTACACCGCCCTCCTGATTTTTAAACCATCAAAAGGCACCTGCGTTACCGGTCTGAAAGCGCCGGCTGCATATGCTATCATCCAGTTGCCAGGTATTCCGTTTTTAACCTTGAGCAGCTCTACATGCCACCTCGGAAAGCCCAGTCCGGGCAGGCCATCAATGGCAACACTCGGCATAGCTGATATGCGCCACCTTGCCGCCGCCAGGGTAGAACTGAGTTTTTCAGCATTTTTTCGGATCACAAAAGCAGTAACCCTGCTTTTTTCGATCACCAACTGGAGTCGCCTGCTTTGTGCAAAACTGATTTCATCCAGTTCAGTTACCACTGCTGCCAGGCTTTCGCATTTTAAGGCCTCTTCTGTGGCCCACAATACATCTCTTTCATTTTGCAGGTCGATAAAAATGATGCGTTCAGGCGACAAGCCAAAAGTGATGAGCGAAGGGGGAAAGATTTTTCTTTGGGTACTGATCCACAGGCAAACGCCATTATTTTTCATCAGGACAGCAAGAAGTGCCGAGATAAAGCCCCCGCTTGCAGCGGCATCTTCAAGGTTTGTTGCCAAAAATTCATGCAGGGCAGCCAATGGAAAGATATTACCCGGGAAAGCCGTAGAAATTATGCCCAGTCCAAAATCTGTCGCATGTGCATTCCTTTCAGGCTTAAAGCCTTGAAGTTTCAGGATCTGTTCCTGAAGCTTGCCAATGATCTCCTTTTTAACTATCGCCATATCCTTTTGTTCCCTGGGAGAATGGTAAAATAATATACAAACCTATAATACAAAATTAATACTAAAAATATTAGTATTTTTAGATTGTTAACAAAAATATCGGATATTGGTTTTTAATGCATTAGGAGCAAATTTAAGAGTATAATAAATGTTAATAAATACTAATTTATTTAGTAAAAATAATTACATTTGATTTTTAAAAATGATAAAGATGCTTTTTTATGACTGAGCTGGAATATTTTTTTGAGGGTGAAAATGGGGTATCGGAGCTTTATCAGCTGATCCGTTTTGGGGCAGGAGAGCCATGGAAGATCGTGCTCAACGGAGAACTGATCGGCAGTCTGGAAAAACAGCATGGTGCCTGGGCGCAACTCAGCGGAAATGGCTTTAGCAGGGAACTTCTGAACGGCATTACCACATATATAGATGTACAGTATTTTAACAGCCTGCCCGCAGAAATCTGTTCGCGTTGGCCAAATCTGGTCGAAAAAGTGGTCTTAAGGTCAGACACAGCTTATATGATCATCTGCAAAGAGGGCATTAGTTTTAAAAGCTTCCAGCGCATATTCTCCAGGTTTGTGCCAGGTCTGCTTAAAGATGAATGGACGGTAAACTTCCAGGTATTCAACCATGATTTTTCGGATGATTTCTCCTTGCTTGCTAAGCCATTGGTTTATAAGAAAGAATCATTTGGATGGGAAGAGGTGAACAGGTAATGGAACAATTGAGTTTTTTTGCTCCTAGCGGGCAATCTGCAGGGCTACCGCGAGATGTGCTTGAATACCAGGCAAATTTTATCGATCGAGATCAAAGCGATCTATTGCTTACAACACTTGTTCAAAACACGCCATGGCAGCAAAGGCTTGTTAAAATGTACGACCGGGAAGTACTTACACCCAGGCTCACCGCCTGGTATGGAGATGTTGCCGGTATTGACTATGGAGCACTTGGCAAATCCACGCCGATGGAGTGGACAACAACACTTTTAGAACTTAAAAGATTGGCAGAGTCCATTTCCGGAATTACCTTTAACAGCGTACTTCTTAATTATTATCGTGACGGTAATGATTCGGTGGCCTGGCATAGCGATAAGGAAACCGTAATGGGATCGCACCCGGTTATCGCCTCCGTTTCCTTTGGTGCGGTACGTAGTTTTGATATTAGGAAAAAAGAAAATCACCGGGAAAAGTATACCGTACGACTGGAGCATGGCTCCCTGTTAATCATGAAAGGGGATTTGCAGGCAAGATGGGAGCACCGGATTGCCAAGACCGCTCAGCATACTGGGCCAAGGGTAAACCTGACTTTTAGACGAATCATCAATTCATCTGTGTGATATGATTATATATGTATTGAAGTTTAAGATTTAGACAACTAAATTTATATTTGCTGTGTTATTGCTTTTTATCTGCAACCACTTAATATAGTACTTCGGCTAGGTAAATTTAAGCCTAAAGATACCGGATTTATATCATTAACACAGAGCAAAGTTAGCCATGCCACAACCTTTACCCTTGAAAAACATAGAAGCTACAAGGCGCGTATTGCCAATGATATTGGCTACTGCTATTTTTATGCAAATGCTCGATTCTACCATACTTAATACATCGCTGCCGGCCATTGCGAAGGATCTCCACCAATCTCCTCTGAATATGCAAAATGCCATTATTGGCTATGTATTGACACTGGCTGTTTTTATGCCGGTAAGTGGTTTCCTGTCTGATAAGTTTGGTACAAAGAAAGTGTTTATTTTAGCCTTAATGCTTTTTAGTTTGGGATCTCTTTTCTGTTCGTTATCTGCCAATTTAACGCAACTGGTAATTTCAAGAATTATACAGGGAGTAGGTGGAAGTTTGATGACACCAGTGGGTAAATTGGCATTGGTGAAGAGCTTTCCAAAGAAAGATTTATTGAAAGCGATGAATTTTGCAATTATACCCGCACTGATCGGGCCTGTTCTGGGGCCGCTTGTTGGTGGATATATGGTAGATTATCTATCCTGGCACTGGATATTCTTAATTAATATACCGATGGGCATTTTGGGGATTGTGCTCAGCATACGGTATATGCCTGATTACCGGTCTGAAGTGATTGATTTTGACCTGCGGGGCTTCCTGATTTTTGCCGCTGCATCATTATTGCTTTCCATCGCGCTCGAACTGTTGGGCGATGTGGTATACACTACGCCAGCCCTGGCTATATTGTCAGTCGGTGTGTTAATGCTTTACTTTTATTATCGGCATGCGGTAACAGACAATAATCCTATTTTTCCGTTGAACTTGTTTAAGGTGAGAACATTTAGGGTGGGTATACTTGGTAATCTGGCTACCCGATTAGGTATCAGTGCAATACCTTTATTGTTGCCCATGATGATTCAGATTGCTTACGGTCGTTCTGCGGTCGTCTCTGGCTGGATTATCGCCCCCATGGCACTAACTGCTATTATTGCAAAATCGCAAGTCATAAAAATCTTAAACCGGTTTGGTTACAGAACAACATTGATGGCCAATACTTTTATCATCGGGAGCTTAATCTGTACCATGGCTATACCTGCAATCGGGTCGTCCATCTATTACTATGTACCGATCATTGTTGTGATGGGATTTTTCAACTCCATTCAGTTTACGGCCATGAACACCATTTCAATTGCTGATCTGCGTGATTATCATACCAGTAGCGGTAATTCTTTAATTTCTGTTAATCAGCAACTTGCCATCGGGTTTGGTGTGGCCTTCGGACTGATCATCTTGAAGTTGTTTCGGGGGGATGTAAAGCTCATTCATGATGATATTCACAATGCCTTCAGGTATACCTTCCTTGTAGTGGGTATTTTGACTATACTATCAGGCCTTGTATTTAGAAGGTTGCATTTTAAGGATGGGGAAAATTTAAAATAATTCTATCAAACGCAACTGGTACAACATTCTTGCTGTCCGATTTTACGCCATCAATCAAAGATTCATTATTGTGCCAGCATTCGAGTTTTTTGATCATCTGAGGAAGATAGATAAACGAGCAATTCTCAATATTGTCTTTTAAATCTTATTTGCATTAAAATGCTTATAGAGGCAGATTTTTCATGGGTGATAACCTTGCCGGGTCATTTTAATCTTTTATGGGTTCGAGAAGATAAGCCTTTGCTTTAAAAGAATGGCCAATTTGTGAATACGAGGGGATTTTTAATCCAAGCTGTTTGAATTAAATCACTTTATTACGGTGCCGCCTCTCTTTTATTTTGTATCTATTTTCAACTCGTCTTTTATATAGGCTTTATTTGATCTGATGGTAAAGGTAAAGTCGCTGCCTGTGCCAGGGGTAGACTGTACACTGATCTCGCCACCTAGTTTCTCTACCAACAGTTTTACCGTAGCGAGGCCAATTCCTGTTCCACTTTGGGCGAAACGGTCTGAAGTGTTAAGGGTAACATTTCTTTGAAAAATGCGTTCCAGCTCTTCTTTTCTGATGCCCATACCGTTATCAGAAACGGTTATTTTAGCGATGTCGTCATTAATTATACAATCTATTTTGACCAGGCAGATTTGTTTATCGTTATACCGCACCGAATTGGTCAATAGGTTAATCATGATCTGTTGCAGTGCAATTGCTGAAGTGCTGATTTGGATCTTTGCTTCGGGGTAGCTGATCTGCACATTTTCCGGAATACTGAGCATAGATACCGTTTTGCGCAGAAAACCGTCAAGTTCAATGGTTTCATGTTGTGCCGTCAGAATTTCTGGTCTGATGGAATAGTCAAGCATGTCGTTAATCAGTTTAGCAAGCGCTTTTGCACTATTCAGGCTGGTTGATGCTAACTTAAGACCTTTCTGGTCGCCGCTATTATTGAGATGACGGGTCAACAGTTCTGCACTCATGGAAATGGTACTTAATGGATTTTTGATGTCGTGTGCTGCGGCTGTGGCAAACTGCTGCATAAACTGATTAGTCTCGGCAAGGTGCCTGTTTGTTTCGCATAACAGCAACAATTTTTTTCTCAGCTCCATGTGTGCGATCACCTGTTTGCCAAGTACCTTGAGCGACCATAGCTGCTGCTCATTTAGCGTTCTCGGAACGGTATCTATCACGCATAGCGAACCCATTGGCATTCCTTCCGGGGTCATTAATGAAATTCCGGCATAGAATGCAATATTGGGATTGCCGGTAACCAAAGGATTTTCGGCAAATCGCTGGTCTTCCTTTGCATTGCCAATCACCATTACCCCGGTTGGATCAGTGATGGTATGTGCGCAGAAAGCATGCTCTCTTGGAGTCTGTTGGACATCAATGCCCAGTTTACTCTTAAACCACTGGCGCGAGCTGTCTACCAAAGTAATCAGCGCTATTGGTGTTCCACAGATCTGCGAGGCCATTTTGGTCAGCTCATCGAAATCCTCTTCGGGCAGGCTGTCCATAATCTGATAGGATTCAAGGGCCTGCAGTCGCTGCTTTTCGTTCTCGTGGAGTTTTGGTATATTATTCAAATCGTGGTAAATGTAGCGTTAATTTTTTTTTAAAATTCAGTTCCTTGTTGCCTTCAGCTTTCCGCTCTTTTGATATTGCTGGGTTTTGATATTCTCCCACATAATCAGCCTATCTTCAATTCTGGAAAATACCCGTATATCTCCGTCTTGCGAAATAACAATACCCAGGCTACCGGGATGCGACCAGCAGTGGGCAATCATGGAGCGGTGCCGGGTACCAAAATGTTTGGGATCTACAGGGATCAATGATTTTGGAGTAGCGGTAGCTGTAGAGGAGTTATATATTTTTCCTGGCATCTTTTTCGATCGGATTACGCCCCCAAATCCACGTGCTACCATATCCTGTCCAAATAAAACCACGCCGTCTACACAGCTTTGAGAGGCAATAAAACTCACCGAACCCTTAATCTCGTTGGCTACTTCCGTTTTTGCATGCAGGGCCAGGGTTTCCTGCTCGTAAAGCGATCTGGTAACGGTTTGCTTGCCATCAGCTAGCCGTTGATCGATCATATGCTCGGTAACATAACTGTTAATGGTTTGCTTTAGGTAACCACTGATGGCAAGTAACAATCTTTTATAATTCAGTGCATATTTGATATCAACAGCGCTACTATCTTCTGAGATCAGTACTGCCCCACCATGATGGTAGTTTTGTATTTTTAGCAAGAGCCTAGATAGTGTCTGGGTCCAAATACTGTCCACAAATTCTTCCCAGTCTGCAAAATCTTCACCTGGATGTGATACTGATAGAAAATTCTTGATTTCTGCCCTGATGGCACCGGCATTTTTCCTGATGATTTTAGATACTGGTCCAATGGTAAATACATCCAGGTAGCGGGTAACCAATACGTTTTGTTTTAAGGTGGCCAGCAATTCGTAGTCGAACATCACCTTAAGTGTGGCTATATCATCTATAAATACCTGAAAAAGGCCGGGTTGCTCCGATCCTGATTCAGATTCGTAATTCAGAAAGCTCTGGTAGTGCATGGCCTGATCAATCATTCCCCAGATAAAGAGTTTCCCATCCTGATCATAATAAACGGCAAGTGAGGTACCGGATGGGTCGGCTGCTTTAGAAAGTTTAACCAGTGATCTGATATCAAGCGGAATGTGCTGCGCAAATTCTACGCAGCTCCATCTTTCAGAAACAATCTTTCTTGGCGGAGTGGGATCGGGATTGGCAGGATCAATAAGCGTAACGGCAACCTTAGTCAGTTCTCCCTCTTCTGTTCTCATTGAGGTATAGAAAAGACACTCGAAAAGTTCTTCGAGCACACTTAATGGGGGAGTAGCCAGCGCCATTCTGCTATGGTTCAGCTTGGCATGGATATGCGCCGCAAGGTCCGTTGTTTTTGATTTTTCCTCAATCATTGCCTAATAGCGCTTATTCTTCGTTTGATATAAGGTATACAACAGCAGATGGATGTAAGTGTTTTTGTAAAAATGCTTTTTTTATTTCGGATGTAAGGGGGCTGTATTTTGTTGAAATTCTCGCACTATTTTTAGCACATTTAGCTACAATTCGGTTGAAGACTATTCTGTAACAGGTTTCTTTCCTATCTAAAAATGTGAGAGGTAATTTTCTTGTACGACAAATCAACCGATGGTATAAAGCTTAATATACAGTTAACATGGCCACCATATTTTTGCATAAATATTTTTGGTCAATCTAATTCTTCATGGTGAAGCATCAATTTCAAAACGATCCGTTACATAATAGGAATGTTTTCGATCAAATCTTCAAGGAGTACCATAAGGCTGTATATGCCAATATTTTTAAGCTGATTAAAGATCCTTCCATCGCCGAGGATATTCTTCAGGATGTATTTTTCGCACTTTGGGAAAATAAAGCCAAGCTAGATCCTGAACAACCGGTATCGGCCTGGTTATTTGTTGTGAGTTACAATAGATCAATCTCTTATCTCAGAAAGAAAATAAAACAAAATATCAGCTATGTAGATAGTTATGATCCTTTTCATACTGTTGCCGAAGAAATATTTCCAGATCAATACCTGATCGAGGCAGAACTTAATATGCTTGAAGAGGCTATAAATGCACTCTCGCCCCAGAAACAAAAAGTGTTCAGGTTATGCCGGTTTGAAGGTAAATCGCAAAAAGAGACTGCTCAGCTTTTAGGATTATCTACTGAATCGGTAAAAGACTACCTCAAACAATCCAAATACTTTATCAAAGAGTATATTCTTTCCAGAAATCCAACTGGTGGGATAATCAGCGTATCAGTCTTGGTTATTTTAGCTAATCTGTAGTTTTTTTAACGGTAACTTAATGTTTTAATAACATGGTTGGCCACCCCCATTTCAATCGTTCAGCGTATTTACAAACAGATGAATGAAATAAAGGAACGCATAGATAAACTATGGTCCAACGAAATTAGTATAGAGGAGCAGCATAAACTACTTGAATCTTTAAGAAAAGATTGTGCTGGGTTAAAATCTGACTTAAAAAACGACTATGATCTGGAGCTATCTAAAGTTGAGAAAGAAATTACTGAAAAGCGGTTCGAGCATATTTTAGCCCGGCTCCATGCCCGTATGGATGACCAGGAGACAAAGCCAAATGCGAAGATATTTCCACTCTACCATTGGATCAAAGTTGTTGCTGCTTTATTAATCGTTGCTTTAGTTACGGTGCTATATTTTAGCCGTAATCATGCCCCACAGCAGAAAGAACTGGCCGGTAATCATGTGCAGTTAAAAAAAGAAATCCTCAGGCAGCCGTATAATTCTGGCAAGAGTGCCATGATCATCAATCTTTCAGATGGTTCGCGGGTTACCCTGCAGCCTCAGAGCTCATTAAGTTATTATGAACCCTTTAACAGCAGAAGTAGAAATATCAGCATGAAGGGAGAAGCTACTTTCAAAGTTGCTAAAGATAAGCACCACCCTTTTATCGTAAGTGCAAATGGTTTTACCACAACTGCATTAGGTACCGAATTTACCGTTAACACCAATAAAAAGGATCGGCTTACGGTAAAGTTGATAGAAGGAAAGGTAGTGGTTAAAGCTGGTTCTGAAAACAGGATGAAAATGAGTGATATTTATTTAATTCCAGGTGAGCAGTTATCTATTAATACCAAATTAAAGGTGCACAGTCTAATCAATTTTAAAGATTCGAATAATACAGATAAGCCGAAACCAGCATTAAGCGTAACTGCAAAGGATGCGCTGCTGTTTAATGAAACGCCTTTGAGTGAGGTATTTAGCAGCTTGGCTAAACGCTATGAGACTGATTTTGTTTATGAAGATGTTGAAGAGACCGAATTGCAAAAATTATACTTTACAGGTAGCGTTGGAGCTACTGAAAAATTAAATACCATACTGCCTGTTATCTGTAACATGAACGGGTTAACCTTTAAACTTACCGCTAAAAGCATCATCATCAGCAAACAAAAATAATTTTTTAACCCCAGGTTTTTAACCAGATAAATGTCCCCGAAATGGGATAAAGGGACGCTATTGCCTAATTTTTATATATATCATGCAAACAAACAAACTAAAAAAGACAATCAGAAAATTCAGATGTTTTGCCGCATTTGCGCTACTGACCATGATTACCCATGCTGTTTATGCACAGCAGAACACTTCCGTAAAAGGAACCGTAGTGGATGAAAAAGGCGCTACACTTCCCGGAGTTTCCGTGATGATGGTAGACCAGACCACTAAAAAACAGGAAACCACTGTTACCGATTTAAAAGGAATATTTGTTTTTAACAATGTTAAAATAGGAAACAGGTACGATTTTACTTTTAATTATGTTGGCTACGAAAAGAAAACGTCAGCAGCTTTCCTAATCAATCCGGGTACCAACAACTCTATCCTTATCCGTATGGAAACCAGCTCTTCAGGCTTGAATGATGTGGTGGTTGTAGGTTATGGCAGCCAGAAGAAAACCAAAATTACCGGTGCCATTTCGCAGGTAAAATCAGAAGAACTGAACAAATACTCCGGCAGTAACTTTGCCCTGCAACTTGCCGGTAAAGCAGCCGGTGTAGTGATTAATGATGCTTCTGCGCAGCCGGGTACCGATCCACAGATCGTAATACGGGGTATCGGTACGCTCACCGCAGGGGTAAGTCCTTTGGTAGTTGTAGATGGTTTTCCACTTTCTGAGGGAAGTTCGCTCAATACGGTGAATCCCCAGGATATAGAAACCATTGATATTCTAAAGGATCCGGCATCAGCAGCCATTTATGGCTCAAGGGCTGCCAATGGGGTGATCTTGATTACCACTAAAAATGGCCGTTCGGATAAAAACACTGTTTCTTTCGATTTCTATACTGGCGCGCAGGTGCGTGCAGATAAAGTTGATCTTGTAGACGGTTATCAGTTTGCTCAGCTGAATACCGAAGCAAGGGATTGGGGATACGTATCTAGAAATCCAACCAACAGAAGTGTCAACGATGATTATGCTACCAGAGTTGCTAAAGGAGCCAATAAAAGAGATTTAAGGTTAAACTATATTCAGCCCTATTTAAATAATCAGCCAGGTTTAACCAATACCGACTGGTTGGATGAGATTTTTCGAACGGCGCCTATCAGCAGTTACAATGTTGCCGTTTCAGGTGGAAACGATAGATCTAAATACTATTTTTCTGGCAATTACTTTAATCAGGAAGGGATTGTGGTAGAAACCGGACTGAAACGTTACAGCATGTCGTTTAAGTTTGATTCCAAACTCTCTAAATCATTTGATGTGGGTTTGAGCATTAATCCGAGCTACAACAGTCAGAATTTTTTCCAGAACGATGCCAGCAGGAGTAGCGATGCTATTGGTGCCGCACTGATTATGTATCCTTTTTTCCCTGCAAGAAACAACGATGGTTCTTTAGCCATAAGTCAGCAGATTATAGCGAATACGCCAGAAGATGGAGCGCTTGGAGAAAATCCTGTTGCCATAATGGAAAAAACGAAATACAATAAAAACCTCTTCCGCACCTTTGGTAATGCCTACCTTAATTTTAAACCCATGGCAGGGCTTACCTTTAAAACGCTTTTGGGTGGAGATTATAGCAATAATTTTATCGACTTCTTTACCCCAACTGACGTTGGCGAATACCGTGCGGCAGCACCAAAACCTGCCCGGGCAAGTGAAACAAAGGGCTCGGTAATGAACTATCTTTGGGAGAATACGCTCACTTTCGAAAAGACCTTTGGAAAACATGATATTAATATCCTGGCCGGAACTACTTTTCAGAAAGAATCTGGTAACAGTACGCTGGTTTCGGGTACCGGAATTCCTGATAATAATATAGACAATATCGCTGGCGCATCTTCATTTTCTGTGGTTCCGCAAAGGTACATCTGGACACAGCTTTCTTACCTGACCCGGTTGCAGTATGCTTATGCAAACAAATACCTGTTTTCGGCAGCCATTAGAAGAGATGGTTCTTCAAGGTTTGGCCAGGATGCCAAATGGGGTAATTTCCCATCAGTAACCGGCGGATGGATATTGAGCAGGGAAGATTTTTTTCCAAAGGTGAACTGGATTGATTTATTGAAGTTTAGGGCTACTTACGGCAAAGCAGGGAATAATCAGATTGGTAATTACAGCTCTTATGCACTTGCAAATCCCATCAGTTATGTAAGCGGATCAACACTTCTTCCTGGTTTTGCTGCCGTTAACCCGGCAAACAGTGCGCTTTCCTGGGAGACCAAAACCTCTTATAATTTTGGAATGGACTTAGGGCTTTTAAAGGTATTAAATATCTCTGCCAACTATTATTCGATGGTAACTTCAGATCTTTTATTACAGGTTCCGGTGCCCTCGCAATCAGGTTATGATAGTGCATTGCAAAATGTGGGCAGGGCCAGCAACAAAGGCCTGGAGCTCGAACTCTCTGGCACCAATATTAAACTTGGTCCCTTAAGCTGGAATTTCGGTGCCAATATCGCTACCAATAAAAATAAAGTATTGGAGCTTGGGCCAGGGCAGAACCAGATTGTTACCGGTACCAATAGTGCATTCAGAACCAAAGTGGGTGGCCCCATTGCCGAGCTTTATGGCTATAATGTAACCGGTGTGTATAAAAATCAGGCTGAGATAGACAATAGTCCGCATGTTGCCGGAACCCTGCTGGGCGATTATATTGTGCAGGATGTAAACGGCGACGGAAAAATAACGCCCGACGACCGGATGGGCTTTGGTACCTATGCCCCAAAAATCACCTATGGTTTCAACAGTAGTTTTGCTTATAAAAGCTTTGAACTGAGTTTCTCCATCAACGGAATATGGGGAAGGAAAATTTATGATAATGGATTGGTAAACATGGAATCTGGAGAAGGTTTTTCTATGGCCGATAATTATTATTACGAGAACAGGTACCATCCTGTTAACAACCCAAATGGTTTTCTGGCACAACCCAATACCAATTACTCGGCCAACAGGCTAAATACCAATGCCTCTAATATTTTCTTCCAAAAGGCCGATTATATCCGCCTGCGTAATGTTCAGCTTACTTATAACCTGTATTCAAAATTATTGTCTAAACTAAAAGTATCCAGGGCAAGTGTATATGTAACCGGGAATAACCTGCTCACCGTAACTAATTTTCGGGGATTTAATCCTGATGCCACCAGCGATAACGTACTGACCTCAGGCTATTCTAATTCCAACTATCCCGTGGCCAGGTCTTTTGTAGCAGGTTTCAATTTAACCTTTTAATGTATCATAAAATATTATTCAAATGAAAAATATAATCAATAAATTACTTTTTATGGGAGGGCTTTTCTTTCTTTTTTCCATCGCTTCCTGTACGAAAGAACTCAATCAACAGCCCATCACTTCTAAATCACTGGCTAATTTTATCACGACAGAAACCGAAGTTGAAGAGTATGTGAACGCGGTTTACGGCACTTTACAATTAAATGGTTTATATGGTCTCTATCTCCCAGCGATCGGAGAAATTCCTTCAGATAACACATTCGATGAAGTACCTGCAAACGACAGCGGTATGTATGGCCAGCTCGATCAGTTTACCACCGTTGCCTCTAATGGCATGCTTTCAGATTTATGGAAAAATTCCTACCAGGGCATTCAGCGTGCCAATACTGTGCTAAATAGGATAGATGGCATTTCTTATGCCAGTGCTTCCACAAAGCAGGCCAGAAAAGGAGAAATGCATTTCATACGCGCCCTGCTTTATTTTAATATGGTTCGTGTGTTTGGCGATGTGCCATTAGTGACTATAGAAACCACTAATCCTAATACATTTTTTGGTCAGGGACGTACAAGTAAAGATGTTGTATATACACAGATCATTTCAGATCTGAGCAACGCCATACAAGAATTGCCTGCAAGTACCACTACCCCAGGAAAGGCTGTTAAAACTGCTGCTCAATCATTAATGGGGAAAGTATATTTAACCCTGGGCAAGTTTGCAGAAAGTAAAACCGTACTTAATGATGTAGTTGCCTCCGGGAAACATACACTACTTTCCGAACCGGCAGATGTTTTTGCATTGAATAACAAAAACAACAACGAAGTTATTTTTGCTGTGCAGTTTGCATCTGGTCTGAATGGAAATAGCGAAGGCAGTTCAGCTTATCAGCAATTCAGTCCGTCGGGTACCATTAGTGGTGCCAAAGGCCATAATCTGCCAACCAAAAGTTTTTATCAGTTGTACAGTGCTACCGATAAACGCAAAACAGCGTATGTTGGTTTAACAAGTGCAGGAACACCTTTTTCTACGAAACTGAAGGCTTCTACAACAACACCGGCAGATGGGGGTAGCAATTTTGTGGTATTGCGTTATGCGGATGTATTATTGATGCTGGCGGAAGATGAAAATGAATTGGGGAATGCTGAGACGGCAAAAACCTACCTGAATTTAGTGCGGAGGAGAGCTGGCTTGGCCGATGCCGCACAGCAAGGCCAGGTAGATGTTAGGGATGCAATTACGCTGGAGAGAAGATTGGAGCTGATAGGGGAAGGCCATCGTTGGTTTGATCTGTTGAGAACTGGTGCCGCTCTTTCAGTAATGAATGCCTGGTTTGCCTCGCAAAATATAACCACCAGAATTACAGATCACGACCTGCTGCAACCTATTCCGCAAGACCAGATTGATACAGATCCCGCAATTAAACAAAATCCATAAATACCATCAAATTTTAATAAAAACGAAATGAAAAGAATTATTCTGCAGTTATCCATAGCATTTATTGCTTGTAGCAGCTTTGCGCAATCAACACCAGAAGTGAGCTTAAAAGAAGTATTTAATCCTAAAAGCCAAAGGGTATTGGTTACCGCCCATCGTGGCGATTGGCGCAATACACCTGAAAATTCAATCCAGGCCCTTAAAAACTGTATTGCTATGGGTGTAGACATTATGGAACTGGATCTGAAGAAAACAAAAGATGGGCATCTGGTGATCATGCACGATCAAACCATTGATAGAACCACAACAGGAAAAGGTGACGTTTCTGATTATACCCTATCTGAAATAAAAACATTTTTCCTACGCTCAGGTTCCGGGCATCCAACTAAACACCATGTACCAACCTTTAAAGAAATACTGGACATTGCGAAAGATAAAATCATTATTGATGTAGATAAGGGATACGATTATTATCCGCAGGTAATTAAGGAACTGCGCGAAAAGGGAATGATCGGCCAGGCCATTGTGAATGTAAAGGGAAGTACACCGCTCTCGCAGATAGAACAGGAGGTTGGTAAAATTGAGGAAGACATTACCATCATGCCAATAGTGGATATGAAAAGAGCTGATGCTTCACAAATTATCGCAAGTTATAAACCCCATCAAAAAACCATTATCCAGGCCAACTTCAATACCGATACCTTGTCGGTATTGAAAAATATTTCCAGCCTGAGAACAAATTATGGTTTATGGATCAATAGTTTATGGCCAGAACAGAATGGTGGGCATGATGATGACCTGGCGGTTGAAGAAAATAAAAAAGATGAAAGCTGGGGCTGGCTGATTAGCCAAAAAGCCAACCTGATCCAGACAGACAGACCAAAAGAACTTATTGAATATTTAAGAGCGAAAAAACTTCATAAATAGCATATTTGGTTGGATTTTGATTAAGTATAGTTAAGGATTGTATAGAGGCTGTATCATAAATTGTAATTCAATCGGATTTGTCACGTCAAGCTCAGCCTGTACTGAGCTTGACGAAGTATCGAAACGCCTTGTAAGATATCTAAAACAGGCCCTTCGACTAAGCTACCATTGACAGGATCCATTAGTACGGTCGTCATTCCCGCGCAGGCGGGAATCTTAAAGCACTTGCATTACGATTCCCAATCGAGTTGGAATGACGATCTCGCGCAGCCTACCATTTGCCAAAACGATCTGTCTTTTATATTGATTTTGATGAAATAATTATCCTTCAAGATGACAGTTCAATATTTTTGATACAGCCTCTTGTTTAATACAGTTCAGTTCGAAATCAATGTTTTTTGCACAGAACAATTTAATACCAATTTTTTGCGAACAGCCAATAGATTGGATTTATTTGATGAGATGGAGTCAATAGTTTGAGGTTTTTCCAGACTGGCTATTAAAATTAATGGCTTTCCTTTATCTTTGCCACCAACTTAATATTCCCTTTTCGTGATCAATGTAAATAATATCTCCGTTTCATTTGGCGGAACTACCCTTTTTAGCGATGTAACCTTTTCGATAAACGAGAACGATAAAATTGCGCTAATGGGTAAAAATGGTGCAGGCAAGTCGACCATATTAAAAATTATTGCTGATGTAGCTAAACCTACTTCTGGTAGCGTAACAGGTCCGAAAGAAGCTGTAATTGCCTATTTGCCACAACATTTGCTTACTCAAGATCAGGTTACTGTTTTTGAGGAAACTATGAAAGCCTTTGCCGAGGTAAACCAGATGCAAAAAGAGCTTGATGAACTGAACGAGCAGCTTACTATCCGTACCGATTACGAAAGCGATGATTACATGAAGCTTATTGAGCGTGTATCGGAACTGAGTGAGAAATTTTATTCGATTGAAGAAATCAATTATGATGCAGAAGTAGAAAAAGTATTAAAAGGATTGGGTTTCGAACGCAAAGACTTTACCCGTCAAACTTCAGAGTTTTCGGGTGGATGGCGTATGCGCATTGAGTTGGCCAAGATTTTATTAAAGAAACCCGATCTGATTTTACTGGATGAGCCTACTAACCACATGGATATCGAAAGTATTCAATGGTTGGAAGATTTCCTGATCAATTCCGCAAAAGCCGTAATGGTCATCTCACACGACCGTACTTTTGTAGATAATATTACAAACCGTACCATCGAGGTAACCATGGGCAGGATTTACGATTATAAGGCCAAATATACCCATTACCTGCAGCTGCGTGCCGACCGTCGTATCCACCAATTAAAGGCTTACGAAGAACAACAACGTTTTATTGCCGATAACCAGGAATTTATTGATCGTTTTAGGGGAACTTATTCTAAAACATTACAAGTGCAATCGCGCGTAAAAATGCTAGAGAAGCTCGAAGTAATCGAAATTGATGAAGTGGATACATCGGCATTAAGGTTAAAGTTTCCGCCCTCACCACGTTCAGGTCAGTATCCGGTAATGGTAGAAGAACTGACCAAAACTTATGGCGATCATGTTGTTTTCGAAAAAGCATCTATGGTCATCGAGCGGGGAGAAAAAGTGGCTTTTGTTGGTAAAAACGGCGAAGGTAAATCGACGATGATTAAAGCCATTATGGGTGAGATCGATTTTGAAGGTAGTTTAAAGGTTGGGCATAATGCTAAAATCGGATATTTTGCGCAAAATCAGGCTGCTTTGCTTGATGAGAATCTAACGGTATTCGAAACCATTGATCAGATTCCGTTAAGTGACGGCTCCGTAAAAATCAAAGACCTTTTAGGTGCTTTTATGTTTAGTGGGGATGATACTACTAAAAAAGTTAAAGTACTTTCTGGCGGCGAGAAAACGCGTTTAGCTATGATTAAATTATTGTTAGAACCTGTAAACGTATTGATCCTGGATGAGCCTACCAACCATTTGGATATGAAAACCAAAGACATTATTAAGGATGCATTAAAAGATTTTGATGGTACTTTGATTTTGGTATCTCACGATCGTGATTTCTTAGATGGATTGGTACAAAAAGTATTTGAATTTGGCAATAAACGGGTTCGTGAGCACTTTGAAGATATAAAAGGATTCTTAGCCTATAAAAAAATGAATAGTTTGAAGGAAATCGAGCAAAGCTAAATAGGGGTTTCTTAATACTGAAATTTGAAAGCAGTTCTGAAAAGAACTGCTTTTTTTTAAAGCTAGCACCGCGAGTGGTTTCGAAGCATCATCATTTCGACCGCAGTGGAGAAATCTTTTAAGATAGTCCAAAGATCTCTCCATTTCCCTGCGCTACAGTCGAGAGCACGACCATTCTATCGGAATCTGTCAATGGTAGAGGTTTGAATTTTTCTAAAGAACTAGCGCAGCGATTTCCTTCTCGGATGTTTCTACACGTCTAACATCTGTTCGGGCAGCTGCAAAAGTATCCATGGTTAAATTAGGCGCTTTCCCCATAACCAATGCATGATGGTTCGTATTACCTTTTAGTTTTAGTGTACTGCTACCAAGAATTTCCGTATATAATCCCTCACTACTGGTGTTGATATCTGCAAAGGCGTTGTCCTTGAGGATGATCTGGAGAAATTTGGTGGAGAGCTTCGCTTCTGTTTTTACTACTGCATTTTCACTAGCCTCAATACGGTAAATGTCATTTACAAAAATAACAAGTTTGCACTTTTCTTTATTAGGGTTGTTAATATATAGTACCTCGCCTTGTTGGGTAACTTTCGCATTTCCTATATTGTCATCTGCATAAGATATGCCAACAGTTGGTCGTTGAACTAGCATCACTTCTGCATTGCCTGTGATGACTAACTTTCTAAAATTTGCAATCTTATCAATTGCAGTTTTTATTTTTTCTGCAGCCCTTAAATTGTTTGGTTGAATAGCCGTTAAAGTTATTAGGGCAGATACCATGATTAGCGTTTTAATTGATGTTTTCATTGTCTGTTTTTATTAAACTAAATGTTAATTTTTAAGTGAAGGTGTTTTACTAATCTGAATTAGTTTGCACCAATATCGTTATGTTACATGCTTAACCAAGCTGGTGCCAAATTGAAAATGTGCCTTTAATGGCTTTTGAAATGTTTTTTTTGCATCATGCTTGTGCAAACCTGTTCATTTCCGAACAGTGTATGTACGCCTGCGGACAGTTTTAGAGGTAATGGTGATTAAAGAATTTTGGTTAACAGGCCATAACCAGATGTTAATTAAACCCCTTGGATGGCAATACGACTGTGGTTGTCAGCAATAAGGCATATTAACCTTATATGAGGATAATTTAAGGTTTTCCAATAGGCGTTTTGATTATTATGGATGGGATAATAATTAAGTAAGACTTTTTAAAAAGTAAAAGCGCTAGCATCGCGCTGGCGCTCTTATTATCATTAACTAAACTAAATCGACGACTGCATTTGGCAGTTGCTTCATTCGTTAAACAAATATCTCTTTCATTAAAAATTAAAACGAAGACATCTCTTAAATACGGAAAATATCCTGTTAAATAAGTGTTAGCGAAATTAAATTTTGTTTGTAGTCTTAATTCTACTTTTTATCGAAATTTTGTTCTTTTTTTAATCTATTCCTGATGATATTGAGCATGAGTATTCATATATTTGGTTATTCATTATAAACTAAGCCTAGAAAAAATAAATAGACTAACAACTATAATGGAATTATACACCCCTGACCAAACAGATAGAGATATTTTAACACTATTACAAAAAGATGCCAGGCTAACCTACAAAGAACTTGCTGCCATACTGCATATTTCAAAATCTCCCATTCAGGAACGTGTAAAACGCTTAGAACGTTTAGGATTTATTTCTGCTGTAGTGGCATTAATTGACCCAAATAAATTCGATAATTGTATGATCTGCTATTTGCAGGTTCAGCTTACTAACCATTCTGTACACAATTTTAAGTTATTTCAGCAGGAGGTAAGCAAATTCCAGGAAGTATTGGAATGCTACCATACAACAGGAGGATTTGATTTTATGTTAAAGGTTGTTGCTAAAAATATGATCGCCTACAATGATTTTCTAACCAACAAATTTGGTCAGCTAGAAAATATTGGTACACTCAACAGCTCGCTAGTCATTACGCAGGCAAAACGCGAAACTGCGTTGCCTGTTTAAGGCTTAAAATAATGTCTTTACGTTGATGATCTCTCTACCTGCTTGTACTTCATGCATTTGGTTTTCAAGTAGTGTTGGCTATCAGTTGCAGCGTTATAAACAGATTTGTTACGGATAAAATCCTGTTGAATAACTATTTTAGTTGGATATTGGGTAACGGTTTATATCAATAAAATCATATCGCTTGGTACAGGCATGCCGAATGCAATAAAGTTTTTTATAACTGAAGTCAAATTAACATCATATTATGTCGAGTGGAAACAATGCAGCAGATACTAGTGGAGCCTTAACAGATGCCGGAAAAAGCGCAGATAAGAAGACATTTTTACAATTACTTACCGAAGATTGGTGGGCAGTTATATTGGGGACAATTATTATCGCTACCGTACTTTATTTATCAAGCAATGGAACTGTAATCAGTTTACCAACATTTAAATGGGCAAGCAGTGAAGATCTTTTAGCCAGGATATTATCGGCAGCTAACTTATTGCTGATTGCTGAAATAGGCTTGATTTTTCTGGCCTTAGCTTCAGTAGCTATAGGTTTGTCAGGGGGTAATGTTGCACGGTTTGCCGGTGGCTTTGCCCTTATTTATGTGTTAGCCATCGTATCCTTTATGATTGGAGGCAATAAAAGCGTGTCCTATTTTGGGTTGGAGTATGTGGTATTTGCATTGCTTATTGGTATCGCGTTAGGTAATCTAATCCAATTGCCTTCTTGGCTAAAAGAAGCGGTACGATCAGAGTTTTATATTAAAACAGGTTTGGTAATATTGGGAACAACTATTTTATCGGCAGATTTAATCAAGGCTGGCTTACCTGGTATAATACAAGCAGTTATTGTTGTTACAGTAGTTTGGTTTTTTTCAATGTGGTTAAGCCGAAAGCTAAAAGTTGATGATGAATTTGGTGTGATATTAGCTTCGGCAGTATCCATTTGCGGGGTTTCTGCTGCTATTGTTGCTGCAGGAGCCATTAATGGCGATAAACGTAAATTATCTTATGTAACTACTTTAGTGTTGATTATGGCTATCCCGATGATGATCATTTTGCCCTGGGCGGTAAAGTATTTTCATATACCTGAAGTAATTGGAGGCGCATGGCTGGGTGGTACTTTGGATACGACAGCAACCGTAACTGCTGCTGGAGATTTGGTTGGGCCCATAGCTGTTAAAGCAGGTGTTATTGCTAAGTTTTCGCAAAATGTTTTTATTGGTGTTGCTGCTTTTTTTATTGCAATATGGTGGGCCTATAAAAAACCTAAAGGTAACGATGGCGTAACGCTTAAAGCAGAACGGCCGGGATTGAAAATTGTGTGGGAGCGATTTCCGAAATTTGTATTGGGGTTTGTTGCGGCATCTTTGGTATTTTCTTTTCTATTATCTCCTGCTACTGCAAAAAGTGTGGGGTCAACCTTAAATGGTCTACGCACTGTTTGGTTCGCTATCGCGTTTATTTCCATTGGGATGGAAGCTAAATTTTCGTCATTGGTAAAACTTGAGGGAGGTAAACCCGCCTTTACTTTCGTTACAGCACAAATATTCAATATATTTTGGACGCTTTTATGGTCGTATATTTTATTTGGCGGATCTCTATTTCCTATACCTGATTTTAAATAAGGAAATTGAGTTTTAGAAAATCCATCAATAAGTACATTTAAATAATAGATATGAAAATTACGAAATCCAACTATAGAGCTTTTTTTATTTGCCTGATTTATACCATCTTTTGTGGTTATATTTCAGATAAGCAGGTTTATCCGCGTTTAGGCATCGTGTCTGGTTTAGCGCAGGATAGTTTAGCTTATGCTTCAGGTTTTAAAATGATTGGAGAATCGGTTCCGAAGCTGCTTTCACCTACATTAACAGATGAGCAGTTTAAGGTTAATTTGAAAAAGATCAGCGCAGCCAAATGTAAAGTGTTGAGCTGTAATCTTTTCTTTCCTTCGAGTATGAAAATTGCTGGACCAGACGTAGATGAGGTGAAAGTGTTAGCTTATACCGAAACTGTTCTTTCAAGAGCTAGACTGGCAGGGGTCAAATTTATCGTGTTGGGCAGCTCTGGTGCGAGGAGCATTCCGGTAGATTATAATGTTGTTAAGGCAAAATCTGATTTTGTTGGTCTATGTAAAAAACTGGCCCAAATTGCAGGGAAATATAAGGTTATCATTTTGCTAGAAAACCTCGAAACTACTGAAACGAACTTTATCACCTCTTTAAAGTCAGCAGCAGAGATGGTAAGGGGGGTTAATCACCCGAACTTCAGACTTAATGCTGATATATTTCATATGATGCGTGAAGGGGAGGATCCGGATGAAATTATTGAGGCCGGTAAATGGATTGCATTTTCAGAAATTGCCGAAAAACAAAACAGATCATTACCAGGTGTAATGGGCGATGATTTTAAACCTTATTTACGGGCGTTACACAAAATAAATTATAAGGGTTTCATTTTTATAGAAGGCAGTATCAAAAACGCTGCTATTGAAATGCCGCTTGCTTTCGAATACCTTTCTGCTCAGATTGCAGAAGTATATTCAGAAAAGAAAACAAATTAATGGTGCGTCATCCCTTATAGATATAGCCCTGGAATTATTTAGATAAGGATAGCAGCGATTGCATATTTAAATTTTTTGCAGCTTTATCAATGTTTGGTAAACGCATTTTAGCCACATTTGCTTCAACGGCTAAAGATGGGTTTTCGTTTCTGGTAAGTGCAGCTATGTCCCTTACTGTGCTTGAGAACATTTTAAGTGTTAGCATGAATTGACGGTCGATATACCAGATTTTTTGAGGATTGGTTTTTGGATTAATGTATTCATTGTTTAAGCGCTCACTTTGGTCGAACTGGATGCTGTCTAAAAGAACCAGTTTCGCTGTAATTTGATTCAATACTGAATCTGAAAGATTTAAGCCCTCGATACCTGTTAACCTATTGTTTTTGATATGATAATCTAAACCATTAAAATTAATGATGCTTGGGTTACTTCTATTGATGATGTATTCTGCCTTTGGAAAATTGTTGTTTGAACGGTTTTTATTAAGTGCAATGCGCTGATCAGCTAGTCGCTCAAGTATCTCATTACCGTTTACTTTTTCGATTTGCCCAGTAATATTTGTTTGTATTGTTGTTTGCTTCTTCTGAGCAAGAACGATCGATGAGCCAGATAATGAGGTGATTAGAAAAAATGCAAAAGAGAGTGGTTTGATAATTTTCATGCCGCAAAAGTACGGATTTATTCCATAAATTAATTTCTTTGTATGCTTAATATGACGTTTTTGATGTCTTTTTTAATTTTCTAGTTGATAAAAATCAATTTTTTATTAACAGTTACTTAATATTTAAGATATATACATCGTTAAGTAGCTTAACAATTTGAAATTTTTGAGTTAAAATTTTTCGTCAATTAGATGCAAATCATACTTTTTTTGCTTTGGAAATCGTTCGATATTTTTCCTTTTTGCAATATTTGTAATGATGATCGAACTCGACTTTTTCTTCAATTTGACTAATGACGATATTATGCATCTTCAGCTTAAACAGTTTAAGGTAACTGAACCCTGGACTGTGCTCCTGCATGATCAGGAACTGGGAAAGATAATAAAAGAAAGGGAGGGGTGGAAACAGCTATCAGGCAATGTATTACCCGAAAAACTTATACATGGCATGGGCGTATTTATCGATGAACAGCAGCATCAGTATTTACCGGATGAAATCAGATTGAGGTGGCCAGCGCTTATTGAAGAAATTATCGTAAACTCAGATGCTGAATATATGGTAATCTGCAAACCCTTTGTAGATTTCAGATCGTTCGAAAAAATGTTTGAAGAGTTTGTGCCAGGTATGATAAAAGAAGAATGGGCAATCAATTTTAAAGTTTATAGTCACAATTTTGACAACGATTTTGTAAAGCAACTCCGCCGTAAGAATGAAAAGTCCAATTATCACCCTATTCAGAAATGGTAATTATCAATTAGTTGGTATATATGTTTAAAGGTAATTTTTATCTTAATAAATTAAATGTTAAGCAAGGATCGTTAGCTCAGCTTTTGTAGTTTTAGATGCTGTATTTAGTGCATTTAAAGAAATACTGATGTTTAAAGTATAAAAACCTTCTTCGTCAATTCCTGCAGTCATTTCTGCATTTTGATGGTATGCATATTTTAACCGGTTACTGATATTGTCCATTCCTGAGCCAAAGCCTACCTTGCTTTTGATCAATCTAGGTAAATTACGGCTTTCGATACGTAGCTTGCCATCAAAAGTGTAAACAGCTATGGTAGCCTTATTTTCTACATCATTAAGGTTGCCATGTTTAAACATGTTTTCCAAAATGGTCAGCAAAACCAATGGAATGAGCTTAATTTCGTCCAGATCAGGTCCGCTGGCCAGTTCAATATAAATTGCACCTTGTGTAATGTGGTGCAACGCAATCAGGTTTTCGCATTGCGAAATTTCTTCACTCAGATTTACAAAGCCCTCATTATGTTGCGTATTGGCGGCAAAACGCATCATATCAGAAAGGTAGAGCATTACTTTGGCATCTTCCGGAGAATGTGCACTTAGTTTTTGGTGTACAAATTCAAATGTATTAAAAAGCAGGTGAGGATTGATCTGGGCTTTCATAAAAGCATTTTTAGACATGGCAAGCTCCTTTTCCATTTTTTCCTTATCCAGGAGCATTTGAAAACGCTGTTTCTCAATCCGGGATTTTTCGGTTTTTTCTTTAATGAACCGCTTTAGAAAATAATAACCTGTAGAAAAAAGAATAAAAAACGATCCTCTATAAAGTACCCTGGATATTCTGATTCTGAGATTTGGCATTTCCCCTGGTAAGAGATTGGTGTAATTATATAGTATAATATCAACGCCGGTAACTAAAGCCAAATAAATCGAGATGGTAGATATAACAATCAATGGAACTTTCCAAGCTGTTCCATTAGGGAATCCTGTCGCTTTTTCAAGGAGTAATGCATAGGTGTAAAAAAAGGTAATATTAATTAGGTAATGAATGGCATAGTTTCCAAATGTTCCCAAAATACCTGTGAAAAAAAGTATAATAAGCGTTTCCCAAACTATAAATGCAGACCATGCAATCAAGTGTATCCGATAAGTATATATCCAGTTCCTTAACTTAATATTACTCCAATTTAATCTATTCATAAAGACATATTTACTATCTGTGTAACAACTAAAGTTACAGGGTGCTATCGCCGCTAGTTTTCGAAAAAAAACAATTATGAAAACTCAAAAACTAGCTAAAAGAACACTTTTTGTATTTAAAAAAAAATATAGTGGAAAGACTCATTCAACAACAACCACTTCAGATCCAACGACATCCATGGTTACTACGGGCTAATTAATAGTTTAAGCGTTGTTTTTTCATCAGTAGCCGTTACTTTTTACGGCTACTGATGATTAACTTCTCGGAAATAAAACTTTTAAATTCCTGGTGATAAATATCTCCAACAGTAAAGCTAATGTGGTTATTCATGGTGATCCTGTTACCATCTATATATAAAATTTTGTCGATGGCTACAATATAACCACGATGTAATTGTATAAAACCTTTTTTAATACTCAACTGTTCCCGAACGTCTTTCAAACTCAAATAAGCAATAATTACTTTATTTACCGTATGTAATTTAATGTAATTATGAAAGCTTTCAAAGGCAATAATATCTTCATATTTAACCATTACTGCACGGTGTTCCTCTTCCTTATTTTTAACCAGGAAATAATCTTCATTGGCACCACCCGTCATTTCATGCCCAAAAAGCCGGGTAATGGTGGTGGCAAATTTAGCATAGCTATATGGTTTAAGCAAATAAGCATCTCCTGCCGCTTCAAAAGCATCAAAAGCATATTGCTCATGTGAAGTGGTAAAAATGAGTTTCCTGGTTCTAAACCGGATGGCTTTGGCCAGTTCGAGCCCGGATATTTGGGGCATTTCTACATCCATAAAAATTACATCAACCGTTTCTGAGCTGGCCAGTTCTCTTAAGGCGGTAATTGGATCAGTAAATTGCTGTACTAGCCGCATATTTGGTGTATCTTCTATATATTTTTGTAGCCCGGCTAAGGAACTATATTGGTCGTCTATGGCTATGCACTTAATCATCTTCAAATATCTGGTTCTCTTATAACGAAATTACGCCTTTTTGTAACGAAAAGGGTACTATCTGTAAGCAATAATTTAAGTTTCCCCCCTTTTTTATTAATTTAATATAAAATATATGTCAATTGATTTTAATTGATGCGGGTTATAGCTACAATCCATAAATATTCTAGAATAAGGGTATAAACGACTTTTAATTGATTTGCTAATCAATATAATAAGTTTAATCAAATTAAGAGCGTATGCCCATCTGTTTTGTTACCAGAATATACAAACTCCTACACCGCTGTAATGAGTAGTGTCTATGTAAATTTTCATTTTTTAGTAACTTCTTGCTGTGCGTATACTGTTTATGTTGGCTAAACGTCATATGTAATTCATTTAAGCCAAACTTGGTTTTATTAACGATATTTTTGTAAATACAGATTTATCCTTTAATTTATGGCTGATCACTTATTGAAAAATATACCTTATTCCGTTCTCGATCTTGCAACCGTTTTAGATGGTTTTACTGCCGCAGATACCTTTAAAACCAGTCTTGATTTAGCTAAACAGTCTGAAACTTTAGGTTATACACGTTACTGGTTTGCAGAACACCATAATATGGCGGGTGTAGCCAGTTCTGCACCGGCGGTACTTATTGGTTATATTGCTGGCAATACCACTAGCATACGGGTAGGCTCTGGCGGCATTATGCTGCCCAATCATGCTCCCTTGATTGTGGCAGAGCAATTTGGAACATTGGCTTCGCTTTATCCTAACCGCATTGATCTGGGATTGGGCAGGGCACCTGGAACCGATCAGGTTACGGCAATGGCCATCCGTGGCGAAAACTTTAATGCCGCTCATAGTTTTCCAAGGGATATTGAGAAACTACAACAATTTTTCTCTGCCAGTAATAACCGTGCAAGTGTGAGGGCAATGCCAGGAGAGGGCTTGGATATACCGATCTGGATTTTAGGTTCGAGTACCGATAGCGCACGTTTAGCTGCAGAAAAAGGACTCCCTTATGCTTTTGCCAGTCATTTTGCTCCAACCTATTTCGAGCAGGCAGTTTCCATTTATAAAAATAACTTTAAACCATCTCAATTTTTGCGCGAGCCCTATGTAATGGCTTGTGTAAATGTAGTTGCTGCAGATACCGATGAAGAAGCAGAACGTTTATCGGGTTCGGTAAAACGTATGTTTTTAGGTGTGATCACAGGCAAAAGAGAATTACTCAAACCACCAGTTGATGATATTAACGTTTATTGGGATCGGATGGAAAAAGAAGCAGTAGAGCAGATGTTATACTATTCTTTTATTGGTAGTGCCAAAACCATTAAAGAAAATTTGACAGCTTTTGTTGCAAAATATGGCGTAAACGAGGTAATGAGTACTTCGCATATTTACGATCATCAGGCAAAATTGCGTTCAAATGAAATTTTTGCTGGTTTGTTTAAAGATTAACACAACGCTGTCCGTCGTGTTAAGCGGAGCGTCACTACGGATTGATAATATTACATTACAAACTCAAATTAATAATGAGTCAAAGACGCTATTCCATTCAATAATCCGTAGCGCCTTATAGAACGCTACGGACAGGATAGGCAGCCGGGGGCTAAGTGGCTATGCACCATTTCATATCAGATGTTGCAGTGTGCACTAACTTTTGTTCCTAAACCCGATTAGAGTGAAATAGCCCGGAGCGCAGCGAGGACTATAAGCGGAAGCGGGGTTGCATACCGCCAAGAACCACAGGGCATTCATTTCCTAATTCTATAAATTCATTCATTTCGGTCGGTGAAACAACAATTGATAGGACAATTATCATATAAAAGATACTGCTAGGCATATCGATTGACATTAATTTTCATTACCATCTTCCATTTTACCTCACACATCTAAATCTTCTCTCATCTTTTTTTTCTGTTTAAGATTTGTTAATAATAAGGGAATATTGAGCTGGTAGCTTTGCTGCCAGAAAAGCAGCATCCCTTGAGCGAAAATTTACTTTCATCTTTACAAAACGGAAGCCATCAGGCCATGGAAAAAATCTACCAGTTTTATTGGGAAGATATTTTTGATGTTGCGCTGAAAAAAACAGGTGATGAAGCCATTGCTCAGGATATTACCCAGGAAATTTTCATTTCGCTTTGGGAGAACCGTAAAACGATTAACCTCTCCGGAAGCCTCGGTGCTTACTTATATGGTGCTGTAAAATATAAAGTAATTAATTATTTCAGGTCGGGCGGTATTAAAGAACAGCACCAAACTGCACTTACAGCCTTAATGGATGAGCAGCATACTGCCGCAGCTGATGATAAATTAATTTTAAAAGAGCTTCACTTAGCGGTAGATACCGCCATTGCACTATTGCCCGAAAAAATGCAATTGGTATTCTCCATGAGCCGAAAACAGGAGAAATCGATCAAAGAAATTGCTGCCGAACTCGGCGTTTCTGTGCAGACGGTAAAAAATCAGATCTCAGCAGCACTAAAACTTCTTAAAAAAAGCCTTTCCTATATCCTGTTAATTGCTGCTTTGATCGGCTTAACATAAAGTTAATCTATAGATAACATCTTTGGTTAGTACCTCTTTGCTTTTGAACTGACATGTATTAAATGACAGAAGAACAGGCAAAGGAACTGCTGCAGAAATATCTCGATCAGCAGGCTAGTCCGCAAGAGCAAAAAAAAGTTGAAGCGTGGTACGCTACACTTCAGACAAAAGATTTGGTGTTATCCGCCGATCGGAAAGCAGCAATAGGCGCGCAAATGTTTGCTCACCTCCAGGTTGCTATGCATGAGAAGCCAGAATCTGGAAAAGTATTCAAATTGCAATCTTTTATCAGGATTGCCGCCGCCGTATTACTTGTCATTGCCATAGGAATAAGCGTTTGGAAACTCAATACCAACGTGGTTGCTGAAAATCAGGTAACCGTAGTTACCGGAAGTAAGCAACAGAAGCGAATTACTTTATCAGATGGTTCGGTGGTTTTGTTGGGTCCGTCAGCAAAACTCTGCTATCCTAAAGTCTTCGCTTCAAACAGCCGCCACATTGCACTTAAAGAAGGGGAAGCTTTTTTTGATATTGCTCATCAGGAAAAAAGGCCATTTACAGTACATACAAGCGCTGGGGTAGATATTAAAGTTTTAGGAACCTCTTTCAAAGTTAAATCTTATCAGGCGAGTAAACAGCTTGAGGTTGCCGTTATTACCGGTAAAGTTGCGGTAAGCAATTTAAAAGGTAACCTGGGTACGCTGGTTAAAGATGAGTTTCTAACTTACGATAAAAATGCTGGTTGTGCCGCCATCAGTAAAATCAAAGCGCTTGCTTTTATCGAATTCACTTTTGATGGTGCAAGTCTCGACCAAGTGATTGCCAAACTCCAATATGTTTACAGCATTAAAATCTTGCTGAGCGATAGCAGTTTGGGGAAACTTAAAACTACTGCTTCTTTCAGTAGCAGACAATCGCCCGGGGAGATTCTGGATATCATCTGCAGTCTGCATCGCCTTAAATTCAATGCATCAAAAAATCATAAAACATTTAACATATACAGATGAGATAGGGATATGGTATAGAACTATGTACGGTTACCGGTCAGACTGGGTGCCGCAATCTTTCTTTCTGGCAACAAAAGCCAGTATAATTAAAGCTTTACAAAATAAAATCAAACAAATTAAGCAATGAAAACAACCTCCGCTAAGAGGACACCAGCTCTTTTAAAAATCATGAAATACTCATGTTTAACATTTACAATCCTCTGCATTTTTTGCAGCTCAATTATCGCTTCGGCAGGTATGGCGCAAAAATTAGAGAAAACTACAGTTAGCCTCACTATAAATAAAGGCCGGAAGATGACCGAGATCATCAAAGAAATTGAATCCCGTACGGGGCTTAGTTTTGTATATGATCCAGATCAGCTGCAACAAAAAAATATGTTTGTAAGCGGCGATTTTACCACCGAGCCTGTAAGATCACTTTTAGACAGACTTGGTTTGCAGGTTTTAGAAAAGGGTGGTTACGTGATTTTAAACAATGCCGTAATGAATAAACCTGACCGTATTATCACAGGCGTTGTAAGAGATACCACAGGCTTAGCACTTCCAGGTGTTTCGGTAAAAGTATTGGGTACACAAAGTGGTACTATCACTGATGGAAACGGTGCTTATCGCATTGCAGTTGGCGCTGATGCCGTACTTTCATTCTCAATGATCGGTTATCAGACCAGGGAAGCAAAAGTTGGCGAAGACCAGGTAATTAACATGGTTTTGAAAGAAGAACGCTCTACACTTGCGGACGTGGTTGTTGTGGGTTACGGTACACAGAAAAAAGAAACCTTAACCGGTGCAATTAGTATTGTTAGCCTGGATAAACTTTCTTCACGTTCATTAAACAGTGTTGGTGAGGTACTGGCCGGAAAATCTCCGGGTGTGATCGTAACCAATGAAGGTGGCGATCCAACCTCTGCACCACGTATCAATATCCGCGGTGCGGGTGGTATTAATGGAGAAAATGTACTTTATGTAATTGATGGATCTATATTTTCGGGTACGCCACAGCTTAACCCTAACGATATCGAATCAATATCGGTTCTAAAAGATGCATCTGCTGCCATTTATGGTGCGAGGGCTTCTGGCGGTGTAGTATTAATTACCACCAAAAAAGGTAAAAGCGGAAAAATGCAGATCAGTTTTGATGCTAAAGTGGGACAGCAAAGCGCCTGGAAAAAACTAGAACCGCTAGATGCACAACAACGCGCACAGGTTGCGGCAACTGCAGCTAAAAATGGAGGTACCAATCTATTACCAGCTTTTGATCCGGCAAAGTACCCTGACGGACAGATTACCCGTACCAACTGGATGGATGAGGTTTTTAGAAATGGATTAATACAGGATTATAACGCAGCGATAAACGGCGGTAGCGAAAAATCTAACTACTACCTCAGTTTTAATTACCGTAACGCAGAAGGTATTGTGTTAAATACCAAAACCCAACGTTACAACTTTAGGATCAATACAGAGCATGAGGTAACCAATTGGCTAAAAGTAGGTGAAAACCTTTCTTATAGCAGTACCAATGGAAATGGTGCCAATACCAGCAGCGATTATACAGGTGCTTTACTTTCTGCCATTTATTATCCAACCAATGGAACACCTTATAATGCAGATGGCAGTTTTGCAGGTTTGCCCGGACCATATGCAGGAGATTATGGAGATATTGTAAACCCTGTTGCCGATTTAATGCGTATTGATATCAATAACCCGGTAAATGTTTTGGTGATCAATCCTTATGCTAACCTTAAATTGGCCAAAGGTTTAACTTTCAGGTCAAATTTAAGCGTCACCAAATCAGATGCTGCCTTTAAGAGCTTTACGCCTAAAAGGTTAGAAGTAGGAAAACCTGTTGCTAGTAATAGTTTGGTAGAAAGAAGTGATAAAGCAACAGACTTTTTAGCAGAACAGGTTTTAAATTATAAAATATCTTTTGCACAGCACCAGTTAGAGTTTACCGGCGGTTATACTTTTCAGAAAACCAAAAGCAGTGGCTTGTATGCATCGGCTACAGGTTTTGATGATGAATCGAAACAATACAGGTATTTGGCCAATGCAACAACACCGCAACCTTCTTCCAGTTATTTCGATGCTAAAGCACTTTCTTCGCTGTTTTTCAGGGCAAATTATAACTATGGCGAAAAGTACCTTTTATCATTGATAGGTCGTCGTGATGGTTCATCATTGTTGGCCAAAGAAAACCGCTTCAGAAATTACGGTTCTGTTTCTGCAGGTTGGGTAGTGAGTAAGGAAGATTTCCTGAAAGATATGCGCTGGTTAAATGAATTTAAATTAAGAGCCAGTTATGGTATTTTAGGAAACCTGGGCAGTCTTTCATCATCTGCAGTTAATCCGTTGTTAAATGCTACGCAGAGTTATTTCGGACAATCGCCAACTTTACAGAACGGTTATATACAGACTGTTTTGGCCAATAAAAACTTAACCTGGGCCGAATCTAAACAAACCAACATTGGGCTTGACTTAACAGTTTTAAACCGGTTGAGTTTAGTGGCTGATTATTTTATTAAAGAAACCGATAAAATGATCTTAAACAGAACATTGCCGGGAACAGCTGGTCTGAACATCCAAACCATTAATGCCGGTGTAGTAAAAGATAAAGGTATTGAGTTAGGGCTAACTTACAACAGCGATAAAAATGCAGCCTTTACTTATTCTGTAAATGCGACTTTAACTAAGGTTAACAATAAGATAGAGGAGCTTATCCCTGGTATAGAAAACCAAACTGTACCTACTAATTTCAGGAATGAGCTTGCTCCTTTAACCAATACGGTAGGGCAGCCACTGTATAGCTACTATGTATTGAAAACTGATGGTATTTTCCAAAGCCAGGCAGAAGCCGATAATTATAAAAATGCTAAAGGGCAAAAAATCCAGCCGAATGCAAAAGCAGGTGATTTTAAGTTTGTAGATATCAACGGTGATGGATCAATTGATAGCAAAGACCGTTATTTTGCGGGCAGTGCTTACCCTGATTTCTCTTACGGATTAAGTTTTAATGCAAGTTATAAAAACTTCGATTTCAATATTTTTGCACAAGGTGTACAGGGCAATAAGTTATTTAACGCGGTAAAACGCACAACGTATAGTGCAGGTGGCCCCTCATACAACAAATTGGTTGGTATTTTAGATGCCTGGTCGCCAGAGAATCCAGGTGGCAAAGTGCCAATTATTTCAACCAGCGATGCCAATGGAAACTTTGCAGCTTCTGATTTTTATGTAGAAGACGGCTCTTACCTGCGTATCCGCAACGTAACCTTGGGTTACAGTTTGCCAAAATCGATCGCTAGTAAATTAAAAACAGGCGGTGTAAGAATTTATGCTACGGCAAATAATCTTTTCACCATTACTAAATATTCAGGTTTTGACCCCGAAATAGGAATGGACAACAACGGAGTGGATGTTGGCCGTTATCCTCAAGCCAGAAGTTTTATCCTTGGTTTAAGCGTAAATTTATAATCACAACAACAATGAAAAAGAATTTAAAATATATGGCATTTGCCGCCCTTGCTGTTTTCTCTTCATGCACAAAACAGCTTGATATTACACCAGAAGGTTCTCCGTCTGCACAGAACTTCTGGAAAACTAAAGAAGATGCATTGAAAGCCGAAGGTGGAATGTACGAACTTTATAATGCGGAAGATTTTTACGGTCGCGGAATGTTTTGGTTTATCAATGCCAGTGATGATATGGTTACCGGTCGTAATAAGCCAGAGGCCGATAACATTAAAAACTTTAACCGCACTTATGTTGGCGGTGGTTATACCGAAACACAGTGGAGTATGCGTTATGCCATTATCAAACGTGCCAACGATATCATCAACAATGTGCCTAACATCAGTATGGATGAAAGTTTAAAGAAACAGATTATTGGCGATGCTTATTTTAATGCAGGTTTAGTTTATTTCCAGTTGGCTGCAAATTATGGAAATGATAAAGCAGGTGTACCAATTGTTAAGCCCGAAACAGATGCATCTCAGCCCATCCCACGCGCTAGCAATGTAAATGAAAACTATGATTATATTATTTCGCTTCTTTTAAAAGCAGCAGATAACCTTCCATTGTTTTCGGCAATGAAACCTGCTGATTATGGTAAAGCACATAAAACGGCTGCATGGGCTTACCTATCTAAGGTATACTTATTCAAAAAAGATTATGCCAATGCCGCTAAATATGCAGATATGGTTATTAATTCAGGTCAGCATGATTTAATTAATACAGGTTTTGCTGATGTTTTTAAAGCTTCAAACAACTGGTCTAAAGAATATATCTGGTCGGTTGTTTGTACACCAAGCGGTGGCGGAACAGGCTGGGGAAGCAAGCTCCCGGGTGTAATGTTGACTAACAAAGCCTGGGGTATTTATAACGGATGGGGTTATTATCTGCCAACCAAAGAACTTTACGATTCTTACGAAGCTGGCGATCAGCGCAGGGAGGCAACCATTTTGAAACCTGGCGATAAATTTATGTTTTTCGGAGCAGAACGTAGCTTTACCAAAGACGGTGGCGCAACTTCAAACTACCAGTTTAAAAAATATATGGAGCCATTTTCTTATGCAAACCCGATTCCATCGCATGTTAACCCTAATGGCGATAATGGAACTACTGATTTAAATGTGCCCTTAATGCGTTATGCCGAAGTACTGCTGATCAAAGCAGAAGCAGCCATTAACCTGAGCGGCGCAGGAGCGGGTGATGCCGAACTGAACAAAATCAGGCTTCGGGCAGGTTTAGGTGCTAAAACAGGAATGACTATGAGTGACCTTAAACGCGAACGGCGTAATGAGCTTGCCGGAGAATGGGCAGACCGTCACCGCGATTTAGTAAGATGGGGCGATGCGCAAGCTACATATGCTAAACCATTGCATGATTACGATGGAAGTGTAATTTGGCCGGCAAGAACTTTTAATCCACAGGTACACGATGTTTGGGCGGTACCACAGAGAGAAATCGATAACAGCGCAGGTGTAATCAAACAAAATCCAGGATGGTAAAAAGAATAAGAATAAACTTTGCAGTGCTGGCCTTTGTGCTGGGGCTGCAAAGTGCCTCTGCCCAGGTAAAGTTAAACGCCAACCGTGGACATAGCCACAATGATTATAAGCAGGAAATTCCGCTTCTAACAGCATATTACGCAGAAATGGGATCTATTGAGGCAGATGTGTTTTTAAAAGATGGTGAATTATATGTTGCACATGAAGCCGCAGAAATTAAGCCGGGTTTTACGCTTAAAAAAATCTATCTCGATCCGCTAGCCCGGTTTTTTAAAGCAAAAGGGAATCATCCTTATGCCAATGCGGCCCTAAAACTGCAGCTGGTGGTTGATGTAAAAGAAGATTATCAGCATGTGCTTCCGGTATTGCTAAAAGAGCTTGAAGGTTATGGTGATGTATTCGATGCAAAAAAGAATGCCAATGCGATTAAAGTGGTAATTAGTGGTGATATGCCTGCCCCGGCTGATTTTAAAAATTATGATGAGCAATTATCTTTTGATGGAAGGCCGACAACCACTTATACCGATGCACAATTGGCCAGGGTGGCGATGATTAGCGATGATTTGAAAAATCATACCGTATGGAACGGGAAAGGCAACCCGACCAAAACGGATGAAGCCAGGATGAGAGCGGTTATCACACAGGCACATCAAAAGGGCAAACCTTTCCGCTTCTGGGCTTCGCAGGATAGTCCGAATACCTGGATTGTACTCGAAAGGCTTGGCGTAGATTGGATGAATACGGATAAACCAACCAAACTGAGAGATTTTTATCTTCATCAGGATAAATTGATTTATACGAATCCAAAACCATATACGCCTTATACACCAACGTACAAAACCGATGGACAGAACAAGGCGCCCAAAAAAATCATTTTGTTAATCGGCGATGGGATGGGACTGGCTGCCATCCACGCTGGGTTGATTGCCAATCATGGCGATCTGAACATGGCCAGGTTTCATTACATTGGCTTTTCTGAAACCGCTGCTGCTGATGCCGGAAACACTGATTCGGCCGCGGGTGGTAGTGCGATGGCAATTGGTTATAAAACCAATAACCGTTACATTGGAATGGGGCCCGATGACCAGAATAAAACCAATTTGGTTGATAGTTTATCCATCTTTGGGATCAAAAGTGGTATCATTACCGCAGGCGATCTGACAGATGCTACACCAGCGGTATTTTACGCCCATCAGCTTGATCGTTCTTACAACGGCGCAATTGCGAATGATCTGTTAAGCAGCAAGGCCGAAGTTTTAGTCGGTTCTAACCGCAAAGCTTTCGAGCAGAATAAAAACAGCAGGCTTTTGGCTGATCTAAAAACTAAAGGTTTTCAGGTAACCAATAGCTTAACTGATTTTGAAAAGCAGCATGATGGTAAACAATTGGTTTTGTTGGATGATTCGGCTACCAGGTCTGTGATAAAAGGCCGGGGAGATATGCTTAAAAAATTATTATCACATACCATGCAGATTTTATCGAAAAACAAACCGGGTTTCTTTGTCATGGCAGAGGGTGCACAGATCGATTACGGTGGACATACCAACGATCTTCCTTATTTGATTACCGAATTGCACGATTTCGACCGTACCATTGCTGAAGCATTGCGCTTTGCTGATCAGGATGGAGAAACATTGGTTATTGTAACTGCTGATCATGAAACAGGTGGATTAACTCTTTTAGATGGTGCTGCTGAAAAAGGAATGGTAAGAGGTGAATTTAGCACCAACGATCATACCGGGATCATGGTTCCGGTTTTCGCCTATGGTCCAGGTGCGCAAAATTTCAGCGGTGTTTATCCTAATAATCAAATTTTTCATAAAATCATTAAAGCTTATCACCTGGCAAAAGCTAAATAAGCCAAACATATTCTTATAGCGGTGTCTGTACCTAATACAGCGCCGCTTTTTTTTATTTTACCGTAAAAATGCAATGCCAGATTAAATTAAAGAAAACCTGATGGAAAGAAGATCTGCACTTAAAAATATCGGCGGCCTGTTTTTGCTGCCAACCTTATCTAAAGGTTCGTTATCAACAGAGAAAAAGCCTGTTTTAAGGGTGGCGCACATTACCGATGTACACCTGAAAAACCAATTTAATGCACCGGCAAGATTTGCCAAATGCCTGCATCACGTACAGGCACAATCGCCAAAAGTAGATCTGATTTTAAATGGCGGCGATATTGTTTTCGATATGAACAAAGAAAACATAGGTACCATTAATGATCAATGGAAACTGGTAAAGGAAACCATGAAAAACGAATGCAGCATACCTGTACGTTATTGTTTGGGAAACCACGATATCTGGTGGAATGAAGCTACTAAAGGTGATGTTTATTATGGGAAAAAATACGCGATGGATAAATTGCAGTTGGTTAAACCTTACTATAGCTTAGTACAAAACGGATGGAAAATCATTGTGCTGGATAGTACCCATTTGGATATAGACAGTACCTGGTACATTGGCAAATTGGGAGATGAGCAATTTAACTGGCTAAAAAATGAATTGGAAAACACCCCGAAAACGATGCCTGTGATGGTGATGTCTCACATCCCAATCCTTACTGCGCTGTTAATGATAGAAGATAATATTGTTAACAAATGGACCATGTTGGGCGGCGATATGCATACCGACACTGCGAAGATCATCAATCTTTTTTATCAGTATCCCAATGTAAAACTATGTTTAAGCGGCCATTTGCATATGCGTGATAAAGTGGTATATAACAATGTGACCTATCTTTGCAATGGCGCGGTATCCGGTGCATGGTGGGAAGGCAACAGAAGGGAGACTGCACCAGGTTACGGACTAATTGATTTATATGAGGATGGAAGTTTTGAAGAAAAATATGTGAATTATTGATGATGGAAAATGTAAGATGGGTGATAGAGCTGGCTAGTTTAGGCCCAGTTGAATACTGCATCTGTATAGTTGGTCTACGCTTCAAGTCCTTCATTCATAAACCTGGCAACAACGGAAGTCCTTTTTTTTTGCAGCAACCTCAGCATGACAGCATCACAAAAAGATTGAAGTGGATGGCAGGGCTGCAGTTCCCGATGGAAAAATGGTTATGCATTTCCAAAAAAAACTGCAAAAATAATCCATAAAATCTGAGCGGAACTTTCTAACGTTCTAAAACTATTCTTGATATTCCCTTAACATTGCCTTCACATCCAGATCCTTGCTTTGTTTAAAAAAAATAAATGAAGAAAGAATTACTCACCCTAATCGTAGCCATATCTATCGGTATGGTATCTTGTAAGAAAAGTCATGAAGAAACCCCTGTAGAATTTACTTATCCTGCCGTTGCAGAAGTTTCCGATCCTTCGGTGCTTTTTACAACTGCTGCTGGCGTAAAAGTGTATAACGGAGGTTTTGGATCAGCAGTTGCCGCCGATCCTAACTCGCCGGATGTTTTTTATATGCTGACCGATAGGGGGGCTAACGTAGCCGGACAGCTCGCAAACTCAATCATCATCGGAAAACCTGATTTTGATCCACAGATTGGAAAATTCAGGCTGAAAGATGGGAAATTGGTGCTCGAACAAACTATCGAACTTAAAAATGCAGCCGGCAATAAATTAAACGGACTTCCAAATCCTGCAGGAATGGGGGCTTCTGGTGAGATTGCTTACGACTTAAACGGACAGGTGATTGCGCCGAGTGCCGATGGAATCGACTCAGAAGGCTTGGTAAGAGCAGCTGACGGATCATTTTGGATCAGCGATGAATACGGGCCACATATTGCACACTTCGATGCAACTGGTAAAACAATAGAACGCATTAACCCATTTGGGACGGGAACCGGTGGACGTACCATTCCGGCTGTATTTGCCAATAGAAGAGCAAACCGTGGTATGGAAGGTTTGGCCATTACCCCAGATGGAAAAACTTTGGTCGGCATGATGCAGTCGCCAATGTATAATCCGTCTAAAGCTGCTGTTACAAATTCGGTGGTATTAAGAATTTTAACTTTTGATATCGCAAGCGGAGCAACCAGGCAATACGTTTACCTGATGGATGATGCTACTTTAACAGGTGTGAGTGATATTGTTGCCGTTAACAGCACTACTTTCCTAACCATTGAACGTGATGGACTGTATGGTGGCGCAGCAAGCAATCCAGCAACATTTAAAAAAGTTTTCAAAATAGACCTGAGTAATGCTACCGATATTTCTGATTCCGGCAATGGTGCAACAGGAAAACTTTATGGCGGCAAAACTGTGGAAGAACTGAAAAATGCAGCAGGTTTAAGTGCAGTGGGAATTACCCCGGTAAGCAAAACCATTGTTTTAGACCTCTTGAAAGATCTGCCTTCCATTTATCCGCACGATAAAGCAGAAGGTTTAGCCTTACTGCCTGGCAATATCCTCGTAATTTCTAACGACGATGATTTTGGTGTGGTGGATAATGGTGCAAGTGGCTTTGCACAAAAAATATTGCCTTTAACAAATTCGGTTGATAGAAACCGTTTATACTTTGTTAAAATTAAACTTTAAACGCATTTAGCCATCTGTCAATTGACTTATGGCTAATTTATAACATGAAGTAAGGCATAAGTTGAAAATTATGTACAATTAGTAAGTAGGTAGTTACCGTAATTTTACCCTTTTTTTGTCTTTTTGTTTAGATTCGGGTTAAGATATGTTAAGTTTGATGTAGCCTATCTTAACCACCTATGTATTACAGTTGTGCAATTGTTGACGATGAACAACACGCCATTGATGTCCTTCATGATTATATTGAAGACAATCATCTTTTAAAACTATCTAGCACTTTCAACAATCCAATTGATGCATTAAAAACAATTAGTGCTGGCGATACAATCGATTTTCTTTTTTTAGATATCGATATGGATGGAATGAAGGGTACAGAATTATCGAAGCATCTCCGTTCAAAAGCAAGGTTTGTGATCTACGCGTCTTCCCACCTTGAAAATGAGGTCAGGGGAATAGATTCTAACTTTGAATGTTATCTGGGCAAACCGATCTCAATGAAACGCTTTGCAAGTGCCATCAATAAACTGATACAACTTAACAATCTGTCGATAAACAATTGAAACTGCTTATGATCGAACTGACTTATCGCTTTGAACAGGAATTCTTGGAAGATATATCCTATCAGTTAATGCGTGCAGGTATGCGAAACCCATGGTTGGTCTTATCTGGATGTAAGGTGTTGGGTATTATTGATGAAGTTGAAGGTTCCTGGACCCAAACCGTTGGTGAAGATATCCCATCAATGGCTATTGAAGGGATGGGTAATTTAATTAATCAGCAGCAGTTTACCTGGTTGCCAGATCTAATTAAAAAACAATGGCCCAAGTATGTGCTTGATGTGATTGTAGAAAATTTGCAGCATTACGAAATAATTTGCCATAAAGAAGCTTGTACCAAACGTTTTATACAACGCTTTACATTGGGGATTCACGCATTGACTGAGCGGGAATCAGCTCTTGTTTTCAAAGTACGGTGTTTCCAAAAATCAGATTCATATGAGGTAATCAAAGATCCGGCAATTGACCGTTATGTTTAGCATCATTTTTCTTATGCAAACCAAAAGAGTTAACATCTTTGTTTTTAACCGTAAAGATAACGAGGGAAATAGGCAAAGCACGCAAGAGTTGCCTGGCTGGTGTAGGGAGGATATCATTAAGTAAAGGAATAAATTGCAAAAAAAAATGTTATCCTGATCGTAGTCGAAGGGTATTTATTTGCGATTTATCAATCTCAAGAAGTCGTCGACTGCAGTCAGACTGACAACCTCAATGCTAACTTAATGATCTTGAGCGTATAGTATCGGCTTTATATCCATTCTACATCATCCATTTAGCTCATTTCAACATTAAGGATAAATAATTTCTAAAGAAATAACCGCACCGATACTGCAATTCTCTTAGCCAGGTCTGGTTTCAACAAAAGAATAAGCTGTACAGAGGTCCTGCCTTGTTTTGAGATGTCAATGTTATATTTAAATTTGGCTCCACAAAACAATCCCTCAAAATGACCTTTGCAGAAAAATTGCAGGCCCTACGCCAATTAATGCTTACACAACAAGTAGATGCTTATCTAATTACCGCCGCAGATCCTCACATCAGCGAGTATTTACCCGAACATTATAAGGCCATTCCTTTCGCTTGCGGATTTACTGGTTCAGCAGGTACACTGGTTATCACTCAGAATTTTGCAGGTTTGTGGACAGATTCGCGATATTTTACACAGGCAGAAGCACAATTGATCGGTACAGGATACGAATTGGTAAAGCTGAAAGTGCCGCATACACCAGAGTACATCGGTTGGTTATCTGAAGTATTGCCGGGGGGAGCAAAAGTAGGTTTTAACCACAAACTCATTACTGTGGCATTGGCCCAGGAGATGCAGCATAGTTTAGCACAGTGTGAAATAGAAATAATAGATGTTGATTTTATTAGCACGATCTGGCCGGATAGGGTAGGGCTACCTGTAGAAAATGCTTTTTTAATAGACGAAGAAGCTGCGGGGCTTAGCATTTCGGCTAAAATAAAAGAGGTAAGAGCAGCTTTAAACATAAATAAAACAGATTATCATTTTATCTCATCGCTGGATGACATTGCCTGGCTGTTCAATTTAAGGGGTAAAGATGTAGCGTATAATCCGGTAACTTTAAGTTTTGCGCTAATAACACCTGCAGCCGTAAAACTTTTTATCGATAAACAAAAACTGTCGCATAGTGATATCAATACTTTAAATGAGCAAGGTGTAACTCTGCATGCCTACGCTGAGGTGATCAATGAAATTAAAAGTCTACCAGAAGATATACAGATTTTTATCGATCCAAAACGCACCTGTTTTGGCTTGTTTGAATGTTTGCCAAAAAGTGCTAAAATAATTTCTGGTATTAATCCGAGTACCCATTTAAAGAGTTTAAAGAACAATACTGAGATTAATCATATCCGCAGAGCCATGCTGCATGATGGGGTAGCTTTAACCAGGTTCTTTAAATGGATGGAAGAGCATTTAGGGAAAGAAAAGGTTACAGAATGGTCTGCAGCAGAGAAATTGGCTAATTTTAGAGCAGAACAAGCATCATTCGCGGGTTTAAGCTTTAATACCATAGCGGGTTATAATGCAAATGGGGCGTTGCCACATTATAGCGTTACTGCCGAAAGTAATCAGGAAATTGTAGGTAATGGTTTGTTTCTTGTTGATTCAGGAGGTCAGTATTTGTATGGTACAACCGATATTACCAGGGTAATGCCAATCGGTAATTGTTCAGCAACTCAGGCTGATGATTATACTTTAGTATTGAAAGGCCTAATTGAAGGTTCTAAACTGATTTTTCCGGAAGGTACAAAAGGTTATCAAATCGATTCCATCTGTAGGAAACCACTATGGGAATATGCTATAAATTTTGGTCATGGAACCGGGCACGGGATAGGTTTTTTTCTGAATGTACACGAAGGCCCTCAGAATATTAGTCCGGCTAATGTTGATGTAGCCTTTAAAACAGGTATGGTAACCTCCATAGAACCTGGAATTTATCGCCCGGGAAAACACGGTGTACGTATTGAAAACCTAGTTTTATGTGTACCTAAAGTGAATAGTGAATTTGGCGATTTTCTTACTTTCGAAACCTTGACATTGTGTTTTATCGATACCGCCATCATCAATAAAACGCTTTTAGTGGCAGATCAGATTGCATGGCTAAATCAATACAATCAAATGGTGTTCGAGAAGCTTCAGTCCATGTTAACTGAAGAAGAAGCTGAATGGTTGAAAGTGAAATGTGAGCCCGTTTAAAATTTGGCTGAATAAATACGCTTGTTAAAAGTAGCAATTCCAATAAATTTCTTAAATTATCGTCATTGCGAGGAGGCTTTTTCTGCCGCCGAAGCAATCTTTATAGTAAGAATCGCTAGCATGAAAGATTGCTTCGGCGTTCCTTCCAGAAATGACGACCAATTTATGGAATGTGCATTAATCATCCCAATGCTATGCTAATAACCTGAGTTCGGTTATTAATATCTGTTAGAAAGATGTTCTGCTGATATTTTAATTCAAAGTCGCCACCCTGAATTTATTTCAGGGTCTTAATAGCTGGAAAGATGCTGACCACGAAGTAGCTATTAGGCCTTTAAAACAATAAAAACTGCTAATAAAATAAATTCAGCATGACGATAGCTTTAGAAAAAGGAGGTTAAAACTAATCAAAATGCATAAATATTAATCGAACTAAGGTTAATATGCTGGGTTTTCCTCATGTATGGTAATCTGTGGTTTTTGCGTAATCTGAGGGATCACATAATACTCCGGGGTCAGACTTCTCGTAAATACACCAATTCTTTACCGATTTTGCGCTATTTTTAACTTCCGTGCCCGCTTTACTTTTTAAATTTTATTTTTGGTTTAACTAACATTCCTAAATCTGCTTTGTCATTATGATTGTCGAACCAAATAAAAAAACAGTCTTTTCCATAATAACCTTTAAATCAATAATTTGCTGTGTTTTAACTTTAATAAATATTGAGGTTATTCAAGCCCAATCTCCTTGGGTTGCTTTAGGTAAAAAGCCATCTACTTTGGGTTTGGAAAATGGTTTTTCAACCTATAATGCCGGAGCATTTAATCTGAAACTTGTTAAGTCATCACAAACGGTGGCGGGTCTCCAGCCTAAATTGGTTAAAGATTTCGATTTTGTACCAAGCGATAGCTTAAAAGTACGTAGTTCAGACGGTTTGTACCACTTGGGCGATATCAATTTAAAATTACGTTACATCGGCGAAGAAACCTGGAAAAGCTATAGTACGGCGGCAAAAAGAAGCCCTGTAAAAAATATTTCAGCAGATGAAAAATCACTCGCCGCTGCCGATCTTGCTGCAACGCTTCCAGCTGATATTCCGCTCCAGGTAAAACGGATCTGGGAGATGGTTAACGGTAAGCTCGTATTACGCTTCGAGCTGAAAAACAAAACTGATAAAAACGTAGAAATTGGTGCGCTCGGTATTCCGATGATTTTCGATAATATTTTAGAAGGCCGTACATTGGAGCAAACCCACGCCAAGAATGTGTTTTATGATCCCTATATCGGAAAAGATGCTGGTTATTTACAGGTTACGCGGTTAAGTGGACATGCGCCTTCTTTATTAGTTGTGCCATTCGGACATACACCATTTGAAGCTTATAACCCGCTTAATGACGACCGAACACCAAGAGGAATTGCTTTTGAAGGCTTTTACGAATGGATGGTGTATAGTAAAGCCTATGCTGAAAATGAGTGGAAGAATGCCGAGCAATGGAATATACCCACTTCAACCATTTTAAAGCCTGGCGAAAGCAGGAGTTATGCCCTTCAGTTTATCCTTTCAGGTACGGCAAAAGATACAGAAAGCAAGCTTATCGAAAATAAAAGACCAGTGGCTATATCCGTTCCTGGTTATGTATTGCCTAAAGATGTAGAAGGGAAATTATTCTTTAATTATCCTAAAAAGATTAAAGCTATTCAGATTCAGCCGGAAAATGCCTTAAAAGTAGTTGCATCTGGTTCAACCAAAAACGGTTGGAAAAGTTACACCATAAAAGGAATTAAGTGGGGTAGAGCAAGATTGTCCATTACTTATGAAGATGGGTTGGAGCAAAGTATTAATTATAAAGTAATCGATGCCGAGCGTGATGTGATTGCGAGTTATGGTAATTTTTTAACCACTAAACAATGGTTTAATCAAGCCGATCCTATTTTTAAAAGAAATCCTGCCGTGATTACCTACGATAATGAAAAACAACAGCAGGTTATCCAGGATAACCGTGCATGGATTTCGGGTTTAAGCGATGAAGGCGGTGCAGGTTCTTGGTTGGGCGCAATAATGAAACAGTTGGTGCAGCCCAAAAAAGAAGAAGTAGATAAACTGAAACAATTTGTTGATAGTGTTATGTTTGGACGGATCCAGCTTAAAAGCGGACCTCAGAAATATGGTGTAAAAAAGAGTTTGTTTTATTATGCACCAGATTCACTGCCTAAAGATACTTATGATGCAAATATCAATTTTAAAGTATGGTCTGCATGGCCGAAAAAAGAGGCTGATAACCTGGGCCGATCTTATAATTATCCGCATGTTGCTGCAGCGCATTGGGTAATGTACCGCTTGGCGCGTAATTACAGCGGACTTGTAGCCGGGCAGAGTTGGAAACAACACCTTATTGATGCTGCTGAAACGGGTATGGCTATGGTTAATATTGCACCTTATTATTCAGAATTCGGTCAAATGGAGGGGACCGTGTTCTTCCTTATCTTAAACGACCTTAAAAATGAAGGGTTAACCGCAGAAGCAACCCGGTTGGAAAATGAAATGAAAAAGCGTGCCAATCATTGGCGCTCATTGCAATATCCATTTGGTAGTGAGATGCCTTGGGACTCTACAGGTCAAGAAGAAGTTTATGTATGGTCGAATTATTTTGGTTACCAGGATAAAGCGAATGTAACGCTTGATGCGATATTAGCCTATATGCCTGTGATACCACATTGGGCCTACAACGGTAATGCCCGGAGATATTGGGATTTTCTTTATGGCGGTAAACTTTCGCGTATCGAACGGATGATCCACCATTACGGTTCAGCACTTAATGCCATTCCTGTATTAATGGATTACCGTAAGAATCCTGGCGATTTCTATCTTTTACGTGCTGGTTATGGCGGCTTATTGGGTGGAATCTCTAACATTACTCAGGATGGTTTTGCGCCTGCAGCATTTCATGCTTATCCATCAACCTTAAAAAATGACGGTATTACCGGCGATTACGGGTCTGGGTTTTTTGGATATGCGGTTAATACGGCTACTTACGTTTTACAGCATCCTGAATTTGGTTGGTTAGCTTTTGGTGGTAACCTGAATAAAACTGACAATGTTATCAATGTTAAATTAACTACTGCAGCAAAATCATCAGTTTACATTGCACCAGCCGGACTCTGGATTAATCTTGATGCCGGAACCATTGACGAAGTAAATTATAATACTGTGAATGGTGAAATCCGTCTGAGACTAGCTAAAGCAAACGAATATTCATCTTATGCCTTATTAAGATTGTCGCAACCTGCCAAGGTTAACGGGGTTAGTGTTTATTCAGTAAAAAGCAAAAGCATAGAGAAAAGGGGAGGATATGAATTTCCACTTTCAAAAGCTAATACCACTGAGATCATTCTTCAAAAGTAATATCAATCTGTACTATCTGTCCGTAGAGTTCCGAAGGGCTCTACGGATTATATAATGATTAAGAGTCTCTGACTCGCTGTGCATTATTGAGTTCTAAAACTTAACACCATTTGCCGATCTATAGGGATGCTGCGCTCAACACGACGCACAGGATGAGAAAACTCGTCATTCGACCATAGTGGAGAAATTTATAGTGTAATTTTTGTTTTTAGTGGATTAAAATCTATCTAAACCATAACATTTATTTAATAAGAAAATCTTATTTATATTCTTTGTTATCTTATTAACAAGGTGTTGTAAGGTTTATCATATATATTAATTTGTATTTTCTTCTTATTTATCTGTAAATCAATTTATATATAGATAATTTTTTTTGATTAAAAGCAATTTTATAGTTAATTTTTTATTTGTATAAATACTTCAATTAAATTATATAATAATTTGTTTAACAAAAATTTATGTGATATTTTTTTATTTTATCTATAAAATATCAATATCCTCAGGATGTAAACAGATTTTATATTTCTATTTCGTTAAAATGAAATTTATTGTGACTTTTACTTCATACTAATAGCTAATAATTTGCAGATACCCCTCGGATTTTAGCCATTCTATTTAATTATTATTGAATAAAATTAGCTTTTGGGATATTTGCTTTAACAAAAAAAATATGTTTGAAAAGAAAGTTTACCTCCAAAGAAGAGCAGCATTAAAATCAAAGATAAATACGGGGATATTACTCTTTTTGGGTAATGAAGAAAGCCCGATGAACTATAAAGACAATACCTACCATTTTAGACAGGATAGTACCTTTTTATATTACTTTGGTATCAGTGAACCGTCTTTAGGTGCTATTATCGACCTGGATGAAGATCAGGTAATTCTTTTTGGTGACGAGATGGGAATTGATGATATTGTATGGATGGGCAGGCAGAAAACACTTGAAGAAAAAAGTCTGGATGCTGGGCTAACCAAAGTTCTGCCTTATGCACAACTCAACACTTATCTAAAACAGTATCTGGACAAAAAACGAGCGGTTCATTTCTTGCCTCCTTATCGTTCTGAGAATAAAATTAAATTGGCCAACTGGCTTAACCTGCCAATTGATCAGCTTAAAGAAAAGGCATCAATCAGCTTTGTTAAGGCAGTAGTGGCTCAACGCGCTATTAAATCAATTGAAGAAATAGCAGAGTTGGATCGCGCTGCGGCAATATCTGCAGATATTCATTTGATGGTTATGCAGCAGGCGAAACCAGGTATGTATGAACGCGAACTGGCAGCTAAAATTCAAGGTGCCGCATTGGCTTCGGGCGGTAATCTGGCCTACCCGGTGATTTTAACCGTTCGTGGGGAAATTTTGCATAATCATTACCATGGCAATCAGCTCCTGGAAGGACAATTGGTTTTAAACGACTCAGGTGTAGAAACCGCTTTAGGTTATGCTGGCGATCTTACCCGTACTTTTCCTGTAGGCAAGAAATTTACTGCCGAGCAAAAAGATGTTTATGATATTGTTTTAAATGCTTACACGCATGGAAAAGATATGTTGGCACCAGGTGTTAGGTATTTAGATGTGCATTTGGCTTCGTGCAAAATGCTGGCACAGGGTTTAAAAGATATTGGCCTGATGAAAGGTAATGTAGACGATGCCGTACAGGCAGGTGCGCATGCCATGTTCTTTCAATGTGGAACGGGCCATATGATGGGCTTAGACGTACACGATATGGAAGATTTAGGTGAGCAATATGTAGGTTATTCAGATGAGCTGACTAAAAACACCACCCAATTTGGATTAAAATCGTTGAGGTTGGGCAAAGCGCTCGAAGCGGGATACGTATTAACAGTAGAGCCTGGTGTTTATATCATCCCAGAACTGATAGACCGCTGGAAGGCTACTAACCAGTTTGCTGACTTTATTAACTATGATAAATTGGAGCAGTTTAGAAACTTTACCGGCATCAGGGTAGAAGACGATTTTCTGGTTACCGAAAACGGAAGCCGGATGTTGGGAAAACATTTAGCTTTAACTACAGATGAGATTGAATCCATCAGGAACGAAGCTTATTAGTAAGGTTGGTTATTTGAAATAGCTGTTGCTTTTTGTTTTGGAGCGCAGGTTCATTCGATTTTTTTAAAGAATGTTCATGCCATCCGCTTTATTCCGATGCTAATTTCAGTGCCGATTTATCGGTAAAGGATCGGAATGCCCGCTGCTGTCAGGGCTAGAGACCTTGGCAGAAGCACAGAACCGGGGTTAAATAAACCTGATAGAACGGATGCTCCCGATTCTTCATCGGAGCAGGAGGGATAGCAGGACTACCGTAACCGATGAAAAGCTGCATTTGCTTTTCAAATTAATATTTTGCTAAAATAACGACATCACAAATAGTAAAGAGCCATTAAAGGGAACATAGATCTTTTAAAATAACCGATGTTTTTTTGGAGCGCAGGGTTTTTCGATTTTTTTAAAGAATGTTCCTGCCATCCGCTTTATTTCTGATGCTAACTCAGTACTGATTTATCGGTAAAGGATCGGAATGCCCGCTGCTGTCAGGGCTAGAGACCTCGGCAGAAGCACAGAACCCCGGTTAAATAAACCTGATAGAACGGATGCTCCCGATTCTTCATCGGAGCAGAAGGGATAGCAGGACTACCATAACCGATGAAAAACTGAAACTGCTTTTCAAATTATAAATGCACTATTAAACATGATAACCAGCAAAAAGATATGAAAAAAATAACCTCCATAACCCTACTCTTCTTAATGTTTAGTACCCTGCTTTTTGCACAAAACCCCAAAAAGGTTTATACCTTGACCGATACCTTAAGAGGAAGCTTAAATGCCGAACGCACCTGGTGGGATGTACAGCGTTACGAACTTGCTGTTAAGCCAGATTATAATGATAAAAGCATAACCGGCTCGAATAAGATCGTTTATAAGGTTGTGCAGCAAAATAATGGCAATACCCGCATGCAGATCGATTTGCAGGAGCCATTAATTATTGATAGTGTTTTATATAATGGCGGCTCAAAGTTAAAATTCGAACATGTTGCCAGTGTTTGGTATTTACATGTACCGGCACAAAAAATATCAGCATTAAATAATGTCCATATTTTTTACCATGGAAAGGTTCACCAGGCGAAAAGAGCACCCTGGGATGGTGGTTTTATTTTTACTACCGACTCGCTTTCACGTCCGTGGATGACAGTAGCCTGCCAGGGCTTAGGCGCTTCGGTGTGGTATCCGAATAAAGATCATCAAAGCGACGAGCCCAATCTGGGTGCATCTTTAACCATGACCGTACCGGATACATTGGTAGCAGTAGGTAACGGTCGCCTGGTATTTAAAAAAGATAACCATAATGGTACAACCACTTATCAGTACAATGTTAAAAACCCGATCAGTAATTATTGCATTATCCCTTACATAGGCAAGTACGTTAATTTTAAGGAAAAATATGCAGGCGAAAAAGGTTCCCTAGATGTGAATTATTGGGTACTTGATTATAATTACCCAAAGGCAAAAACCTACATGCCCGATCAGGTGCATAAAATGATGAAAAGTATGGAGTACTGGTTCGGGCCGTATCCTTTTTATGAAGATGGTTATCAGTTGATCGATGCTTCGCACACTGGTATGGAACATCAATCGGCAGTTTCTTATGGCAATGGTTATAAGTTTGGCTATCGCGGTAGAGATATGTCTGGCAATGGTTGGGGCTTGAAGTGGGATTTTATCATTATCCACGAAAGTGGGCACGAATGGTTTGGTAACAATATTACCAGCAACGATTTGGCCGATATGTGGGTACATGAAGGATTTACTAATTACAGCGAAACACTTTTTGTAGATTATACTTTTGGTGCTAAAGCTGGGAATGAATACAATTTTGGCATTAGAAAGGGTATCAAAAATGATGTCCCGATTATTCCTGACTATGGTGTAAATGCGCAGGGCAGTGGTGATATGTATCCAAAAGGAGGCAATATGCTGCATTCCATCAGGCATAGTTTAAATAACGATCAACTTTTTAGAGCCATATTACGTGGGCTTAACCAAACTTTTTACCATAAAACGGTAACCACAGCGCAGATCGAAAACTATGTTTCTAATAAAGCTGGTTACAATTTTTCGAAGGTTTTTGATCAATATTTGCGTACGGTGCAGGTTCCGGTATTTGAATATTACTTTAAGGATGGTAAAGCTTTTTACCGATATAGCAACTGTGTTAAAGGTTTCAATTTACCCCTAAGCCTAAAAAAAGAAGGTGTTAAAACATTAAAAATTATTCCTTCTCAAAACTGGCAGCAAGTTACGCTGGCTAAAGGGCAGGATATGCTTTTTACAAAACCGGGTATCGAATTTATGTATTATCTTCAGGTGAAAAACACAAAATAAATTATGGTGAAAAAGAAACTGCAGGATGATTTTTCTATCTGGTTGATTTTAAAGGTATTCTTGTTTTAGAGAATGCCTTTTTTGTGATATCTAATTTATTTTATAATTGCTAAAGGCTTTTCCTAATCAAATCTGTCTGATTGAAGTTGCGTATTTACGACCATTATCGGTTAAAATACAACAATACCGCTGCCGGGCAATTTCCTAACTTTGAATATCGTTTAAAGGATACAGATCATATCATCTGATTAAATGGTACTTGTCCATTACGACTGGCTTTTTGGTGAAGGGACAGATTAATTTTTGAAAATATTTTATAAAAACATAACATTACAATGAGTATCAAATGGACTGGGGTTTTCCCTGCTGTAACCACTAAATTTACAGCAAACGATGAGTTAGATTTTCCGGCTTTTGATTTAAATATCGAAGCGCAACTAGAAGCAGGTGCTGAAGGGATTATATTGGGTGGATCGCTAGGAGAAGCCAGTGTACTAACCGATGAAGAAAAATTTGGTTTGTTATCACATACCTTAACTGTGGTAAACGGTCGCGTTCCGGTTTTATTGAACATTGCAGAATCAACTACAAAAAAAGCAATCGAAGTAGCACAAAAAGCAGAATCGCTTGGTGCGCAAGGTTTAATGTTGTTGCCGCCAATGCGCTACAATGCTGCTCCAGACGAAACTTTAGCCTTTTTTGGTGCGATTGCCGAAAGCACAAGCCTACCGATCATGATTTATAACAATCCTGTTGATTATAAAATCGAAGTGACTTTAGATATGTTTGAGGTTTTAACCAAATACGATAACATCCAGGCGATCAAAGAATCAACAAGAGATGTATCTAACGTAACCAGATTAATCAACCGTTTTGGCGACCGTTTTAAAATCTTTACGGGAGTAGATCCATTGGCTATGGAAAGTATTGTAATGGGGGCACATGGATGGGTTGCAGGTTTAGTTGATGCTTTTCCAAGAGAGACTGTTGCTATTTTTAGATTGGTTAAAGAAAACCGCATTGCTGAAGCACTGAAAATTTACCGTTGGTTTTTGCCGGTGCTTGAGTTAGATATTCATGCAAAATTGGTACAATACATTAAATTAGCAGAAGTTGCCACAGGATTAGGAACTGAAGCTGTTCGTGCCCCACGTTTACCATTAAGTGGCGCTGAAAGAGAGAAAGTATTGAAAATTATTAACGATGCATTAGCTGTTCGCCCAGAATTACCTGCAGGTAGTTGGGGTAAATAGTTTAAAAACCAAATATGAACGGAAAAAATATTGTAGCCAGCACTTATATTGAAGTTAATGAAAAAAGCCTTAAAGCTGTTAATCCCGCAACGGGATTAACGCTTGATGGTGAATTTTTTAAAGCGAACGAAACACTTGTTGATGATGCCTTAACAGCAGCAACATTGGCTTTTCAAAGCTATAGAAACTTAAACAAAGATCTTAAAGCAGCTTTTTTAAATGCTATTGCGGATGAAATTGCTCATCTTGGCGAAGAACTCGTAAACAGGGCTTCGGCAGAAAGTGGCTTACCTTTAGCCCGTTTACAGGGCGAATTGGGCAGAACCACCGGACAGTTAAGGTTATTTGCAAATTTGGTTGCAGAAGGATCTTGGGTTGACGCCATTATTGATACGGCATTACCCGAAAGACAGCCTTTACCGCGACCTGATATCAGGCGGATGTTAATCCCAATCGGACCGGTAGTGGTTTTTGGTGCAAGCAACTTTCCGCTTGCTTTTTCTGTTGCAGGTGGCGATACCGCATCTGCGCTAGCTTCAGGTTGCCCGGTGGTGGTTAAAGCACATCCTGCACATTACGGAACCAGTGCTTTGGTAGGTGGTGCCATTATTAAGGCTGCAGAAAAAACGGGAATGCCTAAAGGTGTTTTCTCTTTGTTGTATGATGATGGTTATACCATTGGCGCTGGCTTAGTGCAACACCCTTTAACCAAAGCGGTAACTTTTACAGGTTCTTTTAAAGGTGGTATGGCCTTAATTAATCTTGCTCAACAGCGCGAACAACCGATTCCGGTTTTTGCCGAAATGGGCAGTATTAATCCGGTAATTTTTCTGCCGTTAGCGATAGAAAATCAGGCAGAAGAACTGGCTAAAAAATATGCTGGATCTATTACCCTGGGCGCAGGTCAGTTTTGTACCAATCCAGGTTTATTGCTGGCTGTACAATCGCCAGAATTAGAAAATTTTAAAGCGGCTTTAAAAGAGGCTATTTCAACTATTCCATCCGCAACAATGCTTACTGAAGGTATTGCCAATAATTATGGTAAACTTTCTGCTGAGGTTGTAAGTGAAAATGGGGTTGCACTTTTATCGGCTTCAACGGTGAAAAATACGGAGCTTCAAAATCAATCGGAGGCGAAAGTTGCTCAGGTAAGTGCTGCAGATTTTATTGAAAATCCAAAACTCCGTGAAGAAATTTTTGGCCCATACTCTTTATTGGTTGTTGCCAAGGATAGTACTGAACTGGAACAAGCCATTGAAGTATTGGAAGGCCAACTTACCGTTACCTTAATGGCCGAAAAACAGGAACTTAAGCAATACCAGAATCTAGTAAATAAGTTGACGGATAAAACCGGAAGAATTATATTGAATGGTGTGCCTACAGGTGTAGAAGTTTGTGCCGCCATGCAACATGGTGGACCATTCCCGGCTACCAACGATAGCCGTTTTACTTCTGTTGGTTCTACGGCAATCAATCGTTTTGCGAGGCCGTTGGCTTACCAGGATTGGGAGCAGGAATTATTGCCAGACGAATTGAAAGATGGTAATCCATTGGGTATTTTCAGAATGGTAAATCAAAAATTAACGCAAGCTCATGAGTAAAACTTTTTTTTGTGTAGATGCACATACCTGCGGAAATCCCGTGAGGTTAGTTGCAGGTGGAGGACCTCAGCTTACCGGCGCTAACATGAGTGAAAAGCGCCAGCACTTTCTGAAAGAATTTGATTGGATCAGAAAGGGGTTAATGTTCGAACCACGTGGGCATGATATGATGTCGGGCAGCATTCTTTATCCACCTCACGATCCGGCTAATGATGTAGCGGTACTTTTTATCGAGACCAGTGGATGCCTCCCAATGTGTGGGCACGGTACCATTGGCACCATTACCATCGCTATCGAAGAAGGGCTTATTCAACCCAAAATACCTGGACTAATCAGAATGGAAGCGCCAGCCGGACTGGTATTGATTGAATATAAGCAGGAAGGAAAAAAAGTAAAGTCTGTTAAGCTGAGGAATGTGGCATCATACCTGGCAGTTGAAAATCTTCAGGTAGAGTGCCCTGATTTGGGCACGCTTACTTTTGATGTAGCTTATGGTGGAAATTTCTACGCTATTGTAGATCCACAGGAGAATTTTCCGGGATTAGAAAACTATAGTGCTTCGCAACTGATTAGCTGGAGCCAGGTCATTAGAAAACGCATTAATGAACTTTACAGTTTTGTTCATCCACAAGATCCAACGATAAACGGTTGTAGCCACATATTATGGACAGGAAAAACCATAGATCCAACATCAACTGCCAGGAATGCAGTTTTTTATGGTGATAAAGCCATTGATCGTTCACCATGCGGTACGGGTACTTCAGCCCGTTTAGCACAGTGGTTTGCTAAAGGAAAACTAAAACAGGGAGAGGATTTTATCCATGAAAGTTTTATTGGCAGCAAGTTTATCGGTAAAGTAGAGGAAGTGGTAGACCTAAATGGAATTAAGGCCATTATACCGAGTGTAGAAGGCTGGGCAAAAGTTTACGGTTATAACACCATAAAAATCGATGCCGAAGATGATCCATATGCATATGGTTTCCAGGTGATTTAAGGGAGTTTTTTTAAAGAGAATATCAGCAGTATAAATTAAAAGCATGTCGAAAGTATTAATTATAGGTGGTGGAATAGTAGGTCTAACTTCAGCATATTATTTGCAGAAAAGGGGTTATGAAGTAACAATTTTGGATAAAGGAGATATTGCCGACAACTGTTCATTTGGTAATGCAGGGATGATTGTGCCCAGCCATTTTGTTCCTTTGGCAGCACCAGGGATGATCAAGCAGGGAATCCGTTGGATGTTCGATAGCAAAAGTCCTTTTTATGTGCGCCCGTCTTTAAATGCAAACCTTGTTAGCTGGGGGTTGAAATTTATGAAACATGCTACGACAAAACATGTAAGCCAGGCGGCCGTGCCATTACGCGATTTATCTTTACTCAGCAAAAAACTATATGAAGGCTTAGCCAAAGAGCCTGATTTCGAATTCGAATTAACCAAAAATGGTATCCTGGCATTTTATAAAACGGAAAAAGCAGCGGAAGAAGAAGCGCATTTGGCTGCAAGGGCAATAGAACTTGGCTTGGATATGGCTGTACTAACTGCCGATGAATGCCGCGCTTTGCAGCCAGATTTAAAATTGGATGTTTTAGGAGCAGTGCACTATCGTTGCGATGCACATCTTTATCCAACAAAATTGATGAATGCCTTACTTAAGTATTTATTAAATAATGGCGTTAATATACAGCGTAATAAAGAAGTTGATAAAATAGAGACCTCTGGCAATCGCATTACGAAGGTTTTTACTGGCAACACCGCTTGGGAAGCAGATGAGTATATTTTGGCGGCCGGTTCCTGGTCACCCGCAGTAGCTAAAATGGCTGATGTTAAAATTTCTTTAATGCCAGGTAAAGGTTATTCTTTTATGGAACCAGAACCTCAGCAGCGTGTAACGATCCCGGCATTATTATGCGAAGCCAGGGTAGCCATCACACCGATGAACGGTCAGCTTAGATATGGTGGAACAATGGAGTTGGATAAGATTAATACCCGCATTAATATGCAACGGGTTAAAGGGATTGTAGAATCGGTTCCGGCATATTTCCCCGATTTAAAACCTGCAGTTCCTGCAGAAAAAGATATCTGGTATGGTTTCCGTCCATCATCACCTGATGGTTTGCCCTATATTGGCAGATGCAAAAAGAGAGAAAACCTGATTATTGCAACTGGCCACGGCATGATGGGATTAAGTTTAGGACCAGCAACAGGTTTGTTGGTTAGCCAGATTGTTTCTGGCATAGCCACTGATATCAAAATGGAACCATACGCATTGGTTCGATAATCTTATTAAATAATCAGTTTACATTGGTCGGGATTTGTAATCCCGACTTTAACTTTTACTAGGTCCGGATTATAAATCCAGACAGCCATATTCCGAAGCAATTCCTTTTCTTTTCTGCTTCACCTGTAAACATAGCTTCATCATCTTAATAACTAGATTAATAGTGATTGTTGAGCAGCAGGATTGTTCTTTAAATCCGTCATATTTTATCAATTTGTAGCAGTATTTTAACCTTGTTTATGTTTTATTGGTTTATTTGAGTTAATATTTATATATTCAATTCATAATCAGCAACCAAACCAAACTAACTGGATCATGAAAGTATTACCATTTACCATGCTTGTTCCCGACGACAAGAGTGTGATATCGGAACAAATTGAATCGCCTTATTTTTACCAGTACCTGCATCGCCACGATGAATGGCAGATCACGTATATAGAAAAAGGAGAGGGGACATTAATTGCAGGCAATGACATGCATGCTTTCCGATCGGGTGATATTTTTTTAATTGGGGCAAAACTCCCACATCTATTTAAAAGCAACCCTGAATATTTCTCTTCAGATAGCAATAAAACAATTAAAGCATGTTCTATTTACTTTAATCCCAACGGTATTTTAGCTGCGCTATTTAATCTGCCTGAAATGAAGCTGGCCAGTGCGTTTCTAGCTAAAAACAAACATGGTTTCAAAGTTCCGGCGGCATTTACTAAAAATATGGTAAGCAAAATGCTCCATGTGCACCAGGCAGCAGGAGTAGACGTATTGTTTAACTTTCTAAAATTGGTTAACAGTCTTCAGGATTTAAATGAAAATGTTGAGCCATTATGTTCTGATATGTATTCTTCTAACGTAACCGAAAATGAAGGTATGCGTTTGAGTAAGATCATTAACTTCATTACTGAGAACTACAACAGTCAAATTTCATTAGAAGATGTAGCCAATGCTGCATTTATGACACCACAGGCTTTTTGCAGGTATTTCAAAAAACATACCGGACATACTTTCGTCTCATTTTTAAATGAAGTAAGAATTAACGATGCCTGTAAAAGTCTGATATCAGGCGAAAAAGCCGATTGTATTTCAGGTGTGGCTTATAAAGCAGGCTTTAATAGCATTACCAATTTTAACCGGGTATTTAAAAGCATTATCGGGCAATCGCCAAGAGCATATATCGATACTTATAATAGTGTAAGCAGGGTAAGCTATATAGGCGCTTAATCAAAAAACAAACATTTTTTATATTATTTAAGCTAACCATTTTTTCAAATGGAGGCAAATGCTATTTGCCTGTTTTAACCCAACCACATGCCAAACAAATTAAGTTTTTTTGCCCTTTTTTTAATGCTGGGCCTGTTCTCTGGCCCTGGTGCATCTGCCCAGACTTCAAAAGAGAGTTTATACGAACAAACCAGCGAAATGGGTACGCTGATTGTCAGTTACCAGAGGGATATGGATGCCATCAACGATTTTTACTATCCTTATTCCGCAGGAGGCTTTTACTCTTATCCGAAAGAAACCTTTAAAAGTCCGGTACAAAGAAAACGCCTTCAGGATATCAATAATGATTATTTAAGCAAGTTAAAAACTGCAAACTTTGAAAACTTCAGCATTTATGGCAAGGTAGATTATATTCTCCTTAAAAAACAGATAGAATCGTCGGTTTGGCTTTTAGGTAAAGAAGACGCAGATTATAAGGCCCTATCAAAGTATTTTACCTTCGCCGATGCGATTTATGCACTCGAAAATTTAAGAAGAAGGGGTACCTATAAAGATGGTGCTTTGCTGGCTGCCCAGATAGATGAAATAGCAAAGCAGGTTGATACCCTAAATCTAAATTTCAAAAAAGGATCACTAAAACCCGATCAGCTTAAAATGGCAAAGGCCATAAGCTTAAGTTTGAAAGACCGTTTAAAAGGTTTCTACCAATTTTATATGGATTATGAGCCTGGTTTTACCTGGTGGGTGCCTAAACCTTACGAAAAGTTAGACCTTGCTTTAACCAATTATGCTAAACTGTTTAACGGTAATGATGATACTGAACTTATTGTTAAATCAAATAAACCAGAAATTAAAGGAACACCTATTGGTAGGGAAGAACTCATCAGGCAACTGAATGCTGAGCTTATACCATACACACCCGAAGAATTGATCAAACTTGCCGAAAAAGAATTTAAATTTTGCGATGAAGAGCTTTTGAGGGCATCAGCCGCGATGGGTTTTGGTAATGATTGGAAGAAAGCGCAGGAAAAGATTAAAAACAGCTATGTGCCTTTAGGTAAACAGCCCGAATTGATTGTGAAATTACAGGATGATGCCTTAAATTTTATCAAAGCCAACGATCTGATCAATATTCCGGCACTTGCTGAAGAAACCTGGGGTATGGTCATGATGTCGGCCGAACGCCAATTGGTGAATCCGTTTTTTACAGGCGGACGCGAAATCAGTATTTCTTATCCAACCAATACGATGGAGGAAGATGATAAGTTAATGAGTATGCGGGGTAACAATCCTTATTTTTCAAGGGGAACGGTACAGCACGAACTCTTGCCAGGCCACCATTACCAGTATTTTATGAATAGCCGTTATAAAAGCTATCGCGATCCTTTTAAAACGCCTTTCAGCGTGGAAGGCTGGCCATTATACTGGGAACTTTTGCTTTACGATAAAGGTTTTGCCAAAACACCAGAAGAAAAAATGGGCATGCTTTTCTGGCGGATGCACCGATGTGCGAGAATTCTTTTTTCGCTGAACTTTCACCTCGGAAAATGGACCCCTCAGCAATGTGTCGATTTCCTGGTTGACCGTGTAGGACACGAACGTGCCAATGCCGAAGGCGAAGTGCGCAGGTCTTTCAAAGGCGATTATAGTCCCCTTTACCAAGTTGCTTATCTCACTGGCGGCCTTCAGCTCTTTGCACTAAAAAAAGAACTGGTAGATAATGGTAAAATGAGCTTTAAAGATTTTCATGATGCCGTAATAAAACAAAACTTAATCCCTGTAGAAATGATCAGGGCTACTTTAACCAATCAGCCCTTAACCCGCGATTTCAAAACCTCGTGGCATTTTTACGATCAGCTTAAATAAATACAACACCAACCTTAGAACCACTAAGCAAACAACAGATGACTGAAAAAGAAACCACACAATTTAAACCCTCACTTAAACTGATGGATGCAACAATGCTTGTAGCCGGAAGTATGATCGGCTCGGGTATTTTTATTGTAAGTGCAGATATTACCCGCAATGTAGGTAGCGCGGGCTGGCTATTAGTAGTTTGGCTGATTACAGGCTTTATGACGCTAACGGCTGCATTGAGTTATGGCGAATTAAGCGCCATGTTCCCAAAAGCAGGCGGGCAATATATTTATTTAAAGGAAGCATACAATCCACTCATAAGTTTTTTATATGGCTGGAGTTTTTTCACGGTTATCCAAACGGCAACTATTGCCGCTGTAGGTGTTGCATTTGCCAAATTTACGGCTTATCTCATACCTGCATTAAGTGAAGATTTAGTTGCCATTGATTTAGGCTTCTTTACCATCTCACCGGCCCAGCTCCTGGCCATTGGGGTAATTATTTTGCTCACCTATATAAACAATAGGGGGGTAAATGGTGGTAAAGTAATCCAAACTACCTTTACAGTAGCTAAATTGTTAAGTTTATTTGGTTTGATCGCTTTTGGACTTTTCTTCCTTGACAAAGGTATCTGGAAAACCAATTGGGAAAATATGTGGGTTTTGGGTCCACTATCTTCCAACGGAAGTATTGGTTCTTACACTACTTTTGCTGCCTTTGGAGCCATTGCTGCGGCAATGGTTGGTTCGATATTCAGTAGCGATTCGTGGCACAATGTGACCTTCATTGCCGGCGAAATTAAAAACCCTTCACGTAATATTGGTTTAAGTTTAGCCTTGGGAACCATTATCGTAACGGTACTCTACATCCTGACTAATGTGATGTATACCGGAGTACTTTCATTAAATGATATTGCCCATGCAGATAAAGATCGGGTGGCCGTTTCTGCTGCCAACCATATTTTCGGTACGGCCGGTACTTTCATTATCGCTTTAATGATTATGGTTTCGACTTTTGGCTGTAATAACGGTTTAATTATGGCTGGTGCCAGGGTTTATTACTCCATGGCTAAAGATGGGCTTTTCTTTAAAAAAGTAGGTATGCTCAACAAAAACGCAGTTCCTGGATTTGGGTTATGGATACAGTGCATTTTTGCTTGTTTGTGGTGCATTAGCGGAAAATATGGCGACTTGCTGGATATGATCTCCTTTGTAGTGGTGATGTTTTACATGCTTACCATTTTTGGAATTTTCATTCTCCGAAAAAAACGCCCCGAAGCAAACAGACCTTACAAAGCCTTTGGTTATCCGGTACTGCCCATCATCTATATTGTGATGGGACTTGCCTTTTGCATATTACTGATCATTTTTAAACCCAAATTTACCTGGCCAGGATTAATCATCACTTTAATGGGAATACCGGTTTATTACCTGATTAAAGGAGGTGTAGTAGCTCAGGAGCCGAAAACGAAAGATGCGCTTGATGTAAAAGGTTAAAATATTAATGTTATCCATTAAAATCTAAAAAATACCTGCAAACAAGCAGTACTATATTTACCACAAAAAATCTGTAATGATCATTTACGCAACCGCAAAGAAATCAATAGCCTTTATTTTATTGAGTTTTGTTTCCGTTCAATTGCTGGCACAGCAAGCCAGGTTACAGCCATATGCGCCTAACGCTGCTGAAGTGGCTGATGCCTATCAATTATCCATGAAAATGGATACTACTTTACGTAATATTCCAACCAATAATGATATTATTCCTTTCTGGAAAAAAGAGGGTACCGCATTTTGGTATAAAAAGAATCTCCCTAACAAAACATGGGAATACTACTATGTAGATGCATCAACGGGTAAGCGTCAAACTGCATTTGACCATCATAAACTTGCGCAAAATATAGAAAAGGTTACTGGTAAAAAACAGAATCCATTAAAAATTGAGCTTGCAGCGTTATATTTTGCCGATCAGGGCAATACTGCAAAATTAAAAGTATCGGATAAGTGGTATCAGTTAAACCTGAACGATTATAGTTTAACCCATACAAACGATAGCAATATTTATCGGTACAATGCCAAACGACCTTTACAACTACGCAGATCGCGCTGGCAAGGATTTCGCGAATCGAAAAAATCGCCTGATGGCAAAAGTGAAATACTGATCCGCGGAGGAAACCTGTTTGTAATTGATTTAGCAACAAAGGCAGAAAGCCAGTTAAGCACTGATGGCACTGCCGATAAACCTTATGGAGACTTTGAATGGTCGCCTGATGGCAAAAATATTGTTGCTTATAAAATCGATCCCAAAGAAATTAAAAACGTTTATTATGTATTAAGTTCTGTTCCTGGTACTACACGTGGCGAATTAAAAACGAGAGAATATGCACAGCCTGGTGATGATTTTACCGCTTATCAGCCCTATGTTTTTAATGTAGCCAATAAAACGGCCATTAAAGTAGATGCAGATCCGATTGATTTCTTTGATGCACCCGAATTACACTGGCGCGGCAATAATAGCAGATATTATACTTATGAGAAAGTGGATAGGGGGCACCAGCGTTTCAGAGTCATTGAAGTGGATGTTTTAACAGGGAAAACCAAAAACATTATTGATGAGAAAACCAAAACCTTCATTTATGAAAGCCGCATCTACACCAGGTACCTACCTAAAACAAATGAAATATTGTGGACGAGTGAGCAAGATGGCTGGCAACATCTTTATCTGGTAAATGCCCTAACCGGAAAGCAGCAGTTAATTACAAAAGGAAATTATGTGGTTAGGGATATTGACAGTGTAGATATTGTAAAACGCCAGGTATGGTTCAGGGCAAATGGTATGCATGCCGGTGAAGATCCTTATTTTATCCATTACTACAGGATCGGGTTTGATGGAAAAGGTCTGGTAAACCTCACGCCAGAAAAAGGTAACCACAGCCTCAGCTTTTCTCCTGACCGTAAATATTATATCGATACCTACTCTCAGGTAAATGTACCGCCAGTGAGCGAACTAAGGCTTACCGAAAGCACAAAAAAGATAAGTGAAATAGAGCATGGAAAAACAGATGCTTACCTAGCTACAGGAGTTAAGCTGCCCGAAGTATTTGTAGCTAAAGGAAGAGATGGCAAAACCGATATCTGGGGCATTATTTGCTTTCCTTCAAAAATGGATCCGAACAAAACCTACCCCATAATCGAAAATATTTATGCCGGTCCGCATGATAGTTTTGTGCCTAAAAGTTTCTTGCCGGCCAGTGAAATGCAGAGCATTGCCGAATTGGGTTTTATAGTTGTACAGATTGATGGAATGGGTACCGCTAACCGCTCCAAAGCTTTTCACGATGTTTGTTGGAAAAATATAGCCGATTCCGGATTTCCTGACCGGATATTATGGATGAAAGCCATGGCCGTTAAGTATCCAAATGCGGATATTTCGAAAGTAGGGATTTATGGCACTTCGGCTGGTGGACAGAGCTCAACAGGGGCATTGTTGTCTCATCCTGAGTTTTATAAAGCGGCAGTTTCGGCCTGCGGTTGTCATGATAACCGCATTGATAAACAATGGTGGAACGAACAATGGATGGGCTATCCGGTAGGGCCACATTATGCTGAACAATCTAATATTACCAATGCGGCTAAATTACAGGGCGATCTATTTCTGATTGTGGGCGAAGCTGATGAAAATGTACCGCCAGAATCGACCTACAGATTGGCTGATGCATTGATTAAAGCCAATAAAAATTTCGATATTTTAAGTATTCCAGGCATGGGACACAGCGATGGCGGTGTTTATGGGCGCAGACGTAAACGCGATTTCTTTGTGAAACATTTACTAAATGCCGAAGCTCCAAACCCGAATATTTCAAAGTAGTTCATTGGTCATTGGTTCATTAGTCATTGGTTCATTGGTCATTGGTAATTGGTAATTGGTCATTGATTCATTCGTGATTGGTTCATTGGTCATTGGTTCATTTGTAGCTGAAACCTGTTATTGCAAACGGAACTGGTAATTGTAAATTGTAAACTGTCAATTGGAAATTGATCACTGGTTCATTCGTGATTGCAAACTGGTTACTGTAAACTGATCTCTGCACACTGAAATAAGCATTTTACTGGAAGAAAAGGATAAGAATGGTAGATTAAAAAAGATATTTTCAGTTTTACCCGAAAACTTTATTAATTTTCCATTCTAACAATCAATCCTAACATGTTGCCGAAAATCAAAATGTCTTGTCTGTTTTTAATTGTACTATTAACTAGTGCATTTGCTGCTCATACCTCAATAGATTTTTATCAGATCAAAATTTACCACCTGAAAAACGATGCTCAGGAAAAAACAGTAGATGATTATTTGCAAAAAGCATATTTGCCTGCATTACACCGTAATGGAATAGCCAAAGTTGGTGTGTTTAAACCAATTGTTAGTGATCAGAATGGAGTTAACGAGAAACTGATTTATGTATTTATTCCTTTAAAATCATTTAACGGAATTTTAGAATTAGATAAAAAGCTATCAAAAGATAAACAATACGCTTTTGATGGTAAAGCCTATTTGGATGCAGTTTATACTGATGCCCCTTTTGAACGGCTGGAATCTATTGTATTAAAAGCTTTCGAAAATGCACCCCATTTTATGTTGCCCAATCTAAAGTCGCCGATGAAAGAGCGGGTTTATGAATTAAGAAGTTACGAAGCACCCACGGAGAAATATTTTCAGAACAAAGTTCAAATGTTCAATAAAGGCGACGAGATCGGTTTGTTTAAAAGATTAAATTTTAATGCCGTATTTTATGGAGAAGTAATTGCCGGAAGCCGTATGCCTAACCTCATGTACTTAACCACTTTCGAAAATAAAACCGATAGAGATGCCCATTGGAAGGCTTTTTCGGCTGATGAATATTGGAAAAAACTATCGGCTATGCCAGAGTATCAGCACAACGTTTCTAAAAACGATACCAAATTTGTTTACCCAACAGACTATTCAGATTTTTAAGGAAGGGCTTAAAGACCAAAGCCTAAAGACCAAAGCCTAAAGACTAAAGCTGAAAGGAAAAAGGTAAAGGAAATTCGGTGTAAATCAGTACTTCCGTGGCGAAAATAACGCGAACCGGAAAGATCCTGAAACAATTTACCATGGACAGAATCGATTAGTGCGGTCGTCATTCTCGCGCATGCGGGAACCACGAAGTGCTCAGCGAAGCTAATCTTAATACAAGCGCTTTAAGATTATTCATAAGTTTTCGTTTTATTAAGGTGCATTCATGAGCACTGCGTGGTTCCCAATCAAGTTGGGAATGACGATTCCTTGAGGAATATTGACTAATAAAATTTCTGTCACTCATATTGATTTTTATACTATAAATTATCCCTCAGGATGACGGTTGCAGGGGCTTAGCTGGACATTTTAATTCTCTTCACTCCGTGCAAATCTGTGTTTCCGTGGCAAAGGTAATGGCAACTCGAAAGATCCTGAAACAATTTACCATGGACAGAATCGATTAGTGCGGTCGTCATTCTCGCGCATGCGGGAACCACGAAGTGCTCAGCGAAGCTAATCTTAATACAAGCGCTTTAAGATTATTCATAAGTTTTCGTTTTATTAAGGTGCATTCATGAGCACTGCGTGGTTCCCAATCAAGTTGGGAATGACGATTCCTTGAGGAATATTGACTAATAAAATTTCTGTCACTCATATTGATTTTTATACTATAAATTATCCCTCAGGATGACGATTGCATGGGCTTAGCTGGACATTTTAATTCTCTTCACTCCGTGCAAATCTGTGTTTCCGTGGCAAAAGAGTGTCAATCAGATAGGTTGTAAACAAGTTCAGGATGACGATTGCATGGGCTTAGCTGGACATCTTAATTCTCTTCACTCCGTGCAAATCTGTGTTTCCGTGGCAAAGGTAATGGCAACTCGAAAGATCCTGAAACAAGTTCAGGATGACGATTGCATGGGCTTAGCTGGACATCTTAATTCTCTTCACCCCGTGTAAATCTGTGTTTCCGTGGCAAAAGAGTGTCAATCAGATAGGTTGTAAACAAGTTCAGGATGACGATTTTAGGAATTGAACTATACTTTAGCAAATCGTATCTTTACACCCGCAAACTGATTTTTTTGCTATCCTGTCAGTTTGCCTTACTAATGATGAAATTTATCAAAGCATTTGGTTTTATTGTGCAATGCTTGCTGTTTTCTAACAGCGTTAATGCACAGTTAATGAATCAAACGGCTATTCCAGAACATTATGTGCTTAAAACATACGGTATTAACGATGGCCTCCCATCTAAAAATACCACCGTTGCTTTAAAAGATAAAAGAGGTTTTGTATGGATAGGAACAGAAAATGGGCTTTGTAAATTTGACGGTTATTCTTTCAAAATTTATGTAAATATTGCCGGCGATAGCACCTCTTTAACCAATAACTACATCAATGCATTGGTAGAGGATAACAATGGAATTTTTTGGGTGGGAACTATGAATGGCCTAAACAGATTTGATCCGGTGACCGAAAAATTTGAACGCTTTTACCATAAAGAAAACGATAAAAATTCGCTCAGTAATAACAAAGTCTGGTCTCTACTCATCGATAAAACAAATAAATTATGGGTAGGTACCGACGATGGGTTTAACCTCTATAACAAAAAATCAAAAACATTTACAGTTTATCAGCCCGATGCAAAAAATGCATATGCCATTAAGGGAAAATCGGTCAATGCCATTGCAGCGGATGCATCTGGCAATTTGTGGCTGGGCAACTGGAGCAATGGATTAAATAAATTTGATCAAAAAACAAAGCGGTTTACCAATTATATGCAAAAGGAAATCGCCAATCAAAAAAATCCAAACGACATCTGGACCCTTTGCATTGATAGCGATGGTATGTTATGGATCGGGTGTTATTGGAAAGGAGATCTTTTCCGTTTTGATCCGAAAAAGGAAACATTTACCACTTATGGCAGTGGGACAACAGGTAACGCTTCTGTATTTAATGTTTTGAGTTTAGGTACCGGAAAATTACTGGTAGGCGGAAGCGCGGGAATATTCTGGGTAAACACAAAACTCAATAAGTGGGAGAAAATAGATAAACTCGAATTTTTTGCCAATGGAAGCTTCTACCGCGATAAAACCGGAATGATCTGGCTCTGCGGTAAAAATGGCCTTAGTAAGATTGATTTTAACCAGTATAAATTTAATTTTATTTCAATCCCATTCGGACAGGCAGAAATCAAATCAATAATCAGTGATGAGGGTAGTTTTTGGCTGGGCACCAATAAAGGCCTTTATCAATATCATCCAAACAACCGCTCCATTACCATGCTTTCGCACAGTAATAACTTAAATAGCTTATCCAGTAATGATATTATTAACTTGTCTGTTGATTTAAAAGGTGATTTATGGGTAATGAGCGAGAACGGATTTGACTGGTATAACGAAAAGGAGAATAAGTTTGTACATCACCACCATCGTTCGGCATTGGGCAGTTTTTTTAACGAAGATGTTTTTAGGGATCTGATCGAAGTAAACGATGGCGAATATTATTTAGCTACGGATGCCGGCTTAAAAATTTATAACGATAAAACCAATACTTATACCCATTATTATAACGATCCTAAAAATTTGGGCTCGCTGAGCAATAACCATTTAAACTGCCTTTTAAAAGATGCGCAGGGAAATATCTGGATAGGAACCTACGGAAGTGGCCTTAGCCGTTTTAACCCCAAAACTAAAAAATTTACGAATTACCGGATCGATAATTCAAAAAAAGGGGGCATTAGCAATAATATCGTAATCAGCCTTTACCTGGATTCGCATCACAATATTTGGATCTGTACCCGTGATGGATTGAATAAATATGTGGCTAAAACAAATACTTTCGAGGTATATTCCAAACAAAATGGTTTTGCCAGCAATGTTTTTACCGATCTGGTAGAAGATAATAGCGGCAAGCTGTGGATAACCACCGAACAGGGTATTTCACTTTTCGATCCGGTATCCAAAACGGTTAGAAATTACGATGAAAAGGACGGTGTTTATGCCAATGAGGCCATTTGCAAGAATGCAAAAGGAGAAATTTATGTGGCAGGCAATAAAGGCATCGTTTATTTCAATCCACAACAGCTTAAATATAATAAAGAAGCGCCTGCAGTTTACTTTTCTGATTTTTCGATTTTTAATAAACTGATTCTTCCCGGAAAAGATTCTCCTTTAAAATCGCCTATTTATATGACGAAAAGTATCACCCTGCCTTATGATCAGAGTGTACTTTCCTTCGGTTTTGTGGCGCTGAACTATACGCTTTCTGAAAAAAACCAGTATGCTTATTTTCTCGAAGGTTTTGATAAAAAATGGAATTATAGCGGCAGCGAACACAAAGTAACCTACACCAACTTAAATCCCGGTAAATATACCTTAAGGATCAGGGCATCAAATAATGATGGTATCTGGAATATGACCGGAAATTCGCTCCAGATTATCATTACACCACCTTGGTACCGAACCTGGTGGGCTTTTGGTTTGTACGGTCTGGCTTTCTTCGGTATGGTATATGCTTACCTTAAGTATCGCGAGCGCCAATCTAACTTAAAATTTCAGATTAAACTCGCCCACATAGAAAGTGAGAAAGAAAAGGAGCTGAGCGAGAAAAAACTATCTTTCTTTACCAACGTCTCGCATGAGTTCCGCACGCCACTTACCCTGATTATCAATCCGGTTAAAGAACTGTTGTATAAGAATGACAATAATGTTGATACTACCGATTTAAATATTGTGTACCGGAATGCCAAGCGGCTTTTGAGTTTGGTAGACCAGCTGTTGTTGTTTAGAAAAGCAGATACTTATGGCGAAAAGTTAAAAGTGGCACCTATAAATCTGGTAAATTTGTGCAAAGAGGTATTTCTTTGTTTTATACACCAGGCCCGCTCAAAAAATATAACGCTTGAATTTAGCTGTGCAGATGAAATGATTGCTTTTTATGCTGATCGGGAAAAAATGGAGATCGTTTTTTTTAACCTGCTTTCCAATGCGATAAAATTTACGCCGGAAGGTGGTCAGGTTAAGATGATCGTTGATAATAGCAAGGAAAATGTAATCATTAGTGTGGAAGATTCTGGCTGTGGTATTGTAGAGGTAGCAGGAGAAAAGTTATACGAAAAGTTTTATCAGGATCCTGGCAATAAATCAGCTAAAGGTGGTTTTGGCATTGGTTTATACCTTGCTAAAACTTTTATTGAAATGCATGGCGGTACTATAAACTACACCAGCGAAGAAAATAAGGGTACCACCTTTAATATTGCTTTGTTAAGGGGGATAAGTCATTTCAAAAATGCCGTTATATTGCAGGAAGCCTTAGTTGATACCGAATCTTCATTGTTTAAAGAATTGATAGAAGATGAGATCAGCGCCAATAAAGTTGTAGAGGCTGCTGAAGGTCTGGTAGTAGATCACCAGCTCACCATCGAATCAAAAAGCATGCTTATTATCGATGATAATGTAGAGATCAGAGCATACCTTAATCAGGTTTTTAGAATGGATTACCATCTCTATGAGGCTAGTAACGGCGAAAAAGGCTATGAAATGACGAAAGAGCTGTTACCCGATATTGTAATCTGTGATGTGATGATGGATGGCATAACAGGGATAGAGCTATGCAGTAAAATAAAGGAAGATGTTTCCATTTCTCATATTCCGATTATATTACTGACCGCCATTTCTGCACCAGAGGTTAAGCTTAAGGGTATAGAGGGTGGGGCCGACGATTATATCAGCAAACCTTTTGATAAAGATTTTTTAAAAGCAAGGGTAGCCAGTATATTAAAGAGTAAAAATGCGCTGCAAAAGTATTTTTATAACGAAATTACACTCAACTCGAACAACACCAAAATCTCTGCAGAATACAAGGATTTTTTAGATAACTGTATCCGTATTGTAGAAGAACACATTACCGATCCTGATTTTAATATCGATACCCTATCGACGGCCCTGGGCATGTCGCGATCTAATTTATACCGTAAAATAAAATCCATTTCAGGTCAGTCTGCCAATGGGTTTATCCGTTTCATCAGGTTAAGGAAAGCGGCCGAAATTTTTATCAATACAGATAAAACCATTCAGGAAACTTCTTACCTGGTAGGCATTACCGATCCCAAATATTTTAGAGAGCAGTTTTATAAATTGTTTAATATAAATCCATCACAGTACATTAAAAAATTCAGGAAACCGTTTTCCAATCATATCCAGATAAATTCAACAGGCAAAAAAGGAAAACCATAACCCTGCTTATTTGTCTGTTTTCCGAAATATGCGCTAAAACCTCATTTAGGCCATAATCCGGTCTGTTTACCCCTTAAATTTGGATTGTTTGTACCCTTTTAAAATGGTTTGTTAGTACTACTTTAGCCCCCTAATAAGCGGTTCTATAACTATAAAATCTAATAACAAATCTGTTATCTAAATTATAGATCTGATCTGCTAACCAAATATTAATGTGCAAACCAAAATGAGAAAAAAAAATCTGAAGGAATTTTCACCTTTAAAATTCTTTAAAATTAAAGCATTGGCTTTTCTAATTATCCTATCTATTAGTTTACCCGTAACCGCCTCTTCCTTTTCTGCATTGGCAGAGAAAATGAAACTGGCGCGCGAGATTGTGGTAACTGGTACTGTTACAAGTGAAAACGGAGTGCCATTTCCGGGAGTAGCGGTTAAGATCAAGGGGACTGAAAAAGCAGTTCAAACCGATGGGAAAGGTAAATTTAGTATTAGTGTGGCAGCCACAACCGACGTACTTGTTTTCTCTTACGTGGGCTACAACAGTCAGGAGCAAACCGTTGGCGATAGAACAACCATTAATGTTCAGCTTAGCCCTGATACCAAAACACTGAACGAGTTAGTGGTGGTTGGTTACGGCACCCAGAAGAAAGCCACGCTTACCGGATCCATATCGCAGGTAAAAGGAGCCGACTTAGTAAAGAGTCCGCAACCAAATTTATCCAATTCATTAGCTGGTCGTTTTTCTGGCGTAGTCATCAACAACAGAGGTGGTGAGCCTGGTTATGATGGTTCAAATATCACGATCAGGGGTTTGGCTACTACGGGGAGCAATAACGTTTTAATCGTTGTAGATGGAATTCCCGGGCAAATTGGTGGACTGGAACGTTTAGATCCAAATGATATTGAAAGCGTTTCTGTATTAAAAGATGCCTCTGCAGCCATTTATGGTAACAGAGCAGCCAACGGGGTAATTTTAGTAACTACAAAAAAAGGCAAAACAGGTAAACCAACTATCAATTATAGTTTTAACCAGGGTTTTAGCTCGCCAACAAGATTGCCTAAAATGGCAGATGCGGCAACCTATGCACAGATCATGAACGAAATCAATTTCGATTCTAACCCTTCAGGCGGACTTAATCAGTCTTACACTGCAGATCAGATCGAAAAATTCCGTAATGGTTCCGATCCCTTGTTATATCCGAATACGGATTGGATCGATCAAACATTAGAAAAAACAGCTTTACAGAGTCAGCATAGCCTTTCTATCAATGGGGGTGGCCAGGATGTGAAGTATTACATGTCGTTAGGAACCGTTTCTCAGGATGGCTTGTATAAAAATGGCGCGACCAAATTCAACCAGTACAATTTCCGTACAAATGTAGATGCAAACGTTTCCAAATACCTTAAAGTTGGTTTATCGGTATCTGGTAGACAAGAAAATCGTGTGTATCCTCAGGTAGCTGCTGGCGATATTTTTAGGTCTATTTACAGGGCAAAACCAATTGTAGCTGCATATTATCCAAACGGTTTACCTACAACTGGTATAGAAAATTCAAACCCTGCTGTACAGGTTACCGATATCGGTGGAACCAGTAAATCGCCGACACAGGTTTTAAATGGTATTTTAAGAGCTACTTTTATTGTTCCTGGCGTAGAAGGCCTTTCTGTTGATGGTTTCTTCTCGGCTGATAAATCCAACGTATTTACCAAAAGCTTCAATAAACCTTATCTGTTATACCAATACGATCCTACGTCTAAAACTTATAACAGTGTAATTACAGGTGGCAATAACCAAAGAGCTACCCTGATTGAGAGCCATAAAAATGAGTCGTTGCTTACTTCGAATATCAAGTTGAATTATGCACGTCGTTTCAATCTGCACGATATCAATGCATTTGTGGGGTATGAGCAAAGCGAAAACCACTTAGAATATTTTGATGCACAACGTTTTAACTTTTTGTCTACCAATTTGCCCGAACTTTCGCAAGGTGGTGCTGCGGCTACCGATTATCTAAACTCAGGATACAGCTCAAACTATAACCGTAAAAGTGTAATTAGTCGTTTAGCTTATAGTTATGATGATAAATATCTCTTTGAAGGACAGTTACGTATTGATGGTTCGTCTATATTCCCGGAGGGTAAGCGATATGGCTATTTTCCTTCTGCATCTGTGGGATGGGTGATGTCAAAAGAAAAATGGTTCAGCGATAATGTTAAATTTGTCGATAATTTAAAAATCAGGGCCTCATACGGTGCATTGGGTAACGATAATGTAAAAGGTTTCCAGTATTTTGATAATTATGTATTGGTTGGAAATGGATTTGTAGCTCAAAGTCCGGGCGCCACATCATCAACCATACAACCAGGCGTTAACCTGGTTAAACTGGCAAATCCAAACATTACCTGGGAGGTAGCTAAAAAGCTTGATATTGGTATTAATGCCACGGTGTTTAAAAACTTTAGTATTGAGGCCATTTATTTCCAGCAAAAAAGATCTGATATCTTAACCACACGTAATGCATCAGTACCAGGTTCTTCAGGTATTGTAAATCCATTTAATGATAACAGCGCGAACTATACGCCGTTAGTACCTTCAGAAAATATCGGTAAAGTGAATAACGAAGGTTTCGAAGCTACTTTAGGTTATAACCACAACGGCGAAAACTTTAAATGGAATGCATCGGGCAACATCACTTATGCTAAAAGTAAAGTAATCTTTATTGATGAAGCCAGTGGTACGCTAGATTATCAGCGCCAAACGGGAGGGCCTCTAAATACTAACCTGCTTTACAATGCCATAGGTATATTTAGAACGCAACAGGAATTAGATGCTTATCCGCATGTTAGCGGTGCTAAAGTTGGTGATCTCAAATACCTTGATTACAATAATGATGGAGTAATAAATGCCGATGACCAGACCAGAACGCCATATAGCAACATCCCTCAGATTACTTACGGATTTACGCTTGGTGCCTCTTACAAAAATTTTGATGTATCAATCTTATTGGCTGGACAAGCACAGGTAAGCCAGTATGTTCTACCAGAATCGGGTAGTGTAGGTAACTTTTACAGCAGTTGGGCCGATAACAGGTTTAGTGCAGCGAACCCGAACGGAACTTATCCGAGGGTAACCGACCGTTCCTCTAACGCCATTAGCGGTGGACAGTTTAATAATACTTTTTGGTTAAATGATGCCTCATTTTTAAGGCTTAAAAACGTAGAGCTTGCCTATAACATCAAAGCCAGTTTCTTAGATCGCATTAATATTTCAGGAGTAAGGGTTTATGCCAGTGCCTTTAACTTATTCACCATTTCTAAAGTGAAAGATTACGATCCGGAAGGAACCAGCGGTAGCGGACAGTTTTACCCGCAACAACGCATTATTAACCTGGGCGCCAATATTAAATTTTAAACATCATGAAAATCAAATCAATATATATAACACTTTTAGGCCTATCCCTTATTTCAGGGAGTATGGTGGGCTGTAAAAAAGAAATTTTAAACGTAGAACCAACCGATATTCTTTTGCCTGCTACCATCGAAAGTGATACAACAGCATTAGAGGCTTATATAACCAACCGATACCTGGGTACACGCTTGCAGGATAAGGAAGGTGACGGATCTGTGCCAGGTTTTGGTAGAGGTTTTGAGTATAGCATGTGGAGTTCTTTTACCGATGAATCTGTTTATAATAATGATGATGCCACCTGGTTGATCCAGAGAGGACAGTTGGCACCTGAAAATTTAGGAAGTGCAGGTGTATATTGGGGTAGGAGTTATCGCGGTATTAGAGAATGTAATTATGCACTATCAGTACTGTCAAAAATTGCAATGAGTGCAACACATAAAAAACAGTTGGTAGCCGAAATTAAATTTATCAGGGCTTTTCGTTATCAGGATTTAATCAGAAACTATGGTCGTGTTGTTTTGATGGGCGATAAGATAACCGAACTTTCGGATAATCTACAAGATCCGGCATTATTTGAACGTGCCTCAATTAAAGATTGTATAGATTATGTGGCCGCTCAGCTAGATCAGGCTGCTGCAGATTTACCTTTGGATAATAGTAGTGGCTGGTTAACTGGTAGAGCTACCAAAGGCGCTGCATTAGCACTTAAATCGCGTTTGCTGTTGTATGCGGCAAGCCCGTTATATAATGCAGGTACCTGGCAGGCAGCTGTTACCGCAGCACAAGCCGTTATTTCTTTAAATAAGTATGGAATATATACCGGTGGATACGCCAACTTGTTTTTAACCGACCAAAGCAATGAAGTTATTTTTGCAAGGTTGTTTACCAAAAATGCCAACCACACCCATTTAGAAATTGCAAACGGACCAAACGGATATGGCGGTTGGGGCGGAAATTTACCGATGCAGAACCTGGTAGACGATTATGAAATGGCCAACGGTAAACCGATTACCGATCCTACTTCTGGTTATGATAGCAATGAGCCTTACAAAGGCCGCGACCCACGCTTTGCCGCAACCATTTTATACAATGGCGCCGCATACCGCGAGCGTAATATAGAAACCTTTGTTCCCGGAGGAAAAGACAGTAAAGATGGAATTGATAACTGGAATACCAGTAAAACCGGCTATTACCTTAAAAAATATATGAATGATGCCTATCCATTGCAAAACCCTTGGGGCAATGCAGGTTTCCAGCCATGGATATATTTTAGATATGCAGAAATTTTGCTTAACTATGCTGAAGCAGCCAACGAAGCTTATGGACCTGACGCTGTTCCATCCGGATCTTCAATGTCGGCCAGACAAGCCATCAATATGGTAAGAGCAAGGCCAGGGGTTAATATGCCTGAATTAGCTGTTGGACTTACGCAGACACAAATGCGTGATGCCGTTCGTTACGAACGTAGGGTAGAACTTGCTTTCGAAGAACATCGTTTTTATGATGTGAGAAGATGGAAAATTGCAGATGTAACCGAAAACAAACCTGCTGGCGGAATGATTATTACCAAAACCGGTACCGGTTTTACTTATACGCCTAAAGTTGCTTTGGATGGTCGTAAGTTTGAAACCAAACACTATTGGTTACCTATCCCTAGGGCCGAAATTTTGGCATCAGGTGGTAAACTACAGCAAAACCCTGGTTATTAATAAATAGAAATTAATTGTTTGCATGTTAAAGTCATCCTCACATCTTAACCGTTTTTTTATCTGTCTGGCATTGTTTTTATATGCCGGAACAGCGCTTGCACAAGAAACTGTTTTAAAAGTAGAAATAGATCCCGCTATCACATTTCAAACCATCGAAGGATTTGGTGCTTCTGATGCATGGACTTGTCAGTTTGCAGGCTTATGGCCGGCAGAAAAAAAGGATAAGATGGCCGATTTGCTTTTTAGCACCCAAACTACTAAAGCGGGGCAACCCCTGGGTATTGGGCTTAACATGTGGCGTTTTAGTATTGGTGGTGGCAGTGCCGCCCAAGGTAAGGCAAGCGATATTGGCGACGAATGGCGTCGTCAATACGCTTTTTTGCAGCCAGATGGTACTTATGACTGGAACGCAATGCCCGGACAAATCTGGTTTTTAAAAGCAGCCAAAAACCGTGGCGTAAAACAGTTTATTGGGTTTGTGAATAGTCCGCATGTACTATTTACCAAAAATGGAAAAGCTTACTCTACAGATGGAAATTGTAACCTGAATTTTGACAAACTTCCTCAATTTGCCGATTACCTGGCTACAACCATTAAAGGCATAAAAAAGACAACTGGAATTGAATTAAATTACCTTAGCCCTGCAAACGAGCCCCAGTGGAAATGGAATGAGCACAACCAGGAAGGCTGTCCATATAACAATGCCGAACTTGCTCAGCTTTACAGGGGTGTTAATGCTGCTTTGGTTAAAAACCAGGTTAAAACCAAAATACAGATCGGTGAGGCTGGTCAGCTAGATTATTTATACGATAATGGCAACAGTGCAAAGGGAAATCAGGTACATCAGTTCTTTAATCCTTCTTCGCCCAATTATGTAGGCAACCTTGCTAATATAGATCAATCTATTTCTGGACATAGTTATTTTACCACCAGCCCAGAAGAAAAATTTATTGCTGTTCGTAAAAAAACAGCCGAAGCAGTAGCGCAAATAAAAGGTTTAAGATATTGGATGTCTGAATATTGTGTACTTGGTGATGAGGTGCTTAAAGGCGAGAAACGCGATTTAGGCATGGTAACAGCTCTTTTTATTGCGAGGTTGATCCATCATGACCTGGTTATATCCAACGCTACCTCATGGCAGTGGTGGTTGGCCGTATCAGCCGGCGATTATAAGGATGGTTTAGTTTATATCGATAAAAATAAAACAGATGGTCAGGTTTATGATAGCAAGCTGTTGTGGGCATTAGGTAATTATAGCCGTTTTGTTACCCCTGGTAGTAAACGCCTTCAGGTTAAAACTATGGGGACAGATTTACCTCAGGTAGATGTATCATCTTATCTGCAAAATAATAAGCTTATAACCGTATTGGTTAATCCTACAGAAAAAGATCTTGATCTGAACATGGAGGTAAAAGGAAATAAACAAAGTTTTGTACAAACCTACGTTACTTCAGATCAATACAATTTATCGCCGTACAAACAATATCAGGATACCAAACATGTGCGTATTCCTGCTAAATCTGTTACCACCGTAATCAGTAATTAAATCTGATTAATTTGAAATGATAACGTTCCTCATTTTTTAAACCCATAACATTTGGTTTGTGCTGCAAAGCATTTTATAAGATGATATGGAAAAACTATGCTTTTGATTTTTTAAATAATAATACCTCTTTAATGAAACCTACCTTAAAACACATACTAATTAAAGTAATTTTAATTACTTGTTTTGCCAGCTTTGGTGCATTCGCACAAGTTAAGCATACTTTTAAACTGGCAGACTCTGTTTTTCTGCTCGATAATAAACCCTTTCAGATCATTTCGGGCGAAATGCATTATCCGCGCATACCAAGAGAGGCCTGGCGCGATAGAATGAAAATGGCTAAAGCGATGGGTTTAAATACCATCGGTACTTATGTGTTTTGGAACGTGCATGAGCCGCAGAAAGATCAGTTCGATTTTTCTGGTAATAATGACATTGCTGAATTTGTACGCATTGCAAAAGAAGAAGGTTTATGGGTATTGCTTCGCCCTAGTCCATATGTGTGTGCAGAATGGGAATTTGGCGGCTATCCATTTTGGTTGCAGAACATTAAAGGTTTACAGGTAAGAAGTAAAGAAGCACAATATTTAAAAGAGTATAAAGAATATATTACAGAGATTGGTAAACGTTTAGCGCCATTGCAGATTAACCATGGTGGCAACATTTTAATGGTGCAGGTAGAAAACGAATATGGTTCTTATGGAAACGACAAAGAATACCTGAAAATTAATGAACAGCTGTTTAAAGATGCCGGTTTTGATGGTGTACTTTCTACCTGCGATCCGGTTGCCGCATTAGAAGGCGGGCATTTGGCGGGTTTGCTTCCAGGCGTTAACGGGATCGATAATCCAACTCAGATCAGAGCACTGATTAACAAATATAACAATGGCAAAGGCCCTTACTTTGTGCCAGAATGGTATCCGGCATGGTTCGATTGGTGGGGCACTAAACACCATGAAGTAGATCCAAAAACATACGCCAACAAACTGGATACCGCACTTAAAGGTGGCATTTCCATCAACATGTATATGTTTCATGGCGGTACAACCCGGGGTTTTATGAATGGAGCAAACTACAACGATTCTACTGCTTACGAACCACAGATTAGCAGTTATGACTATGATGCACCTTTAGATGAAGCGGGTAATGCAACACCAAAATTTATGCTTTTCCGCGAAGTGATTAAAAAGAATTTGGCAGCGAACCAGGTACTTCCTGATGTACCTGCTGCTAAACCTGCTGCGACGTTGCCTGCCATTACATTTAATAAATCTACCGACATCTTTAGCCTGATCGGTAAACCAAAATTAAGCGAACGACCATTAACTTTCGAGGCCCTTAACCAACCCTATGGTTTTGTGTTATACAGCAGCACCATAAAAGGTGGACGTAAAGGCGTAATTAAAATTAACGAGCTGCGTGATTACGGATTAGTATACATCAACAAAAAACTGGTTGGCGTTTTAGACAGGAGGCTTTACCAGGATAGTTTAGTGCTTAATCTGCCTGCCGGCACTGTACAACTGGATATTTTGGTAGAAAACCTGGGGAGGATCAATTTTGGGCCTTATCTGCTTAAAAACAATAAAGGGATTACTAAAAATGTAACTTTTAATGGTCAGGAAATTAAATCGTGGAAAATGTATCCTTTACCATTTGATAAAGTAGATACCCAAAAAATACAAGCTAAAGTAAACAGCCAATCTGCCGCGGTACTTAAATCGGGTTTCTTTAATTTAACAAAAGTTGCCGATACGTATTTAGATATGCGCCAATGGGGCAAAGGACTGGTTTGGGTTAACGGACATAATTTAGGTAAATATTGGGGCATTGGACCACAGCAAACCATCTATCTGCCAGCAGAATGGCTTAAAAAAGGAAAGAATGAAATTGTAGTTTTTGAATTGCTTAAACCAAAGCAAAATACATTAACCAGTCTGGATAAGCCTATTTTAAATGAATTAAAATAATAGTATTTCGATTTTCTTCTTAAATTAACGCCTCACTAACCAAGTATTAATTACAAAACCTATGAAAATTAAAACGTCAGTTGTAACGATGGCCGTTATGTTAAGCACATGCTTAATCGGCTGTAAAAAACAAGAGTTAGTTACAGAAACCCCAAAGACTGAAAAAGCAAGTGTAGAATCGGTAGGTGCCGCAGGTATTGCAGGGGTAAACTGGGCTGATGGCCGTGACAATTTTGTTGATGGCTGGGTTATCCCGTCAGGATTAACCGCTGGTGATAATTATACCACCGTATCAGCAAAGGCAAATGCCATTCTAACGGGGTTTCAAACGAATATGCCTGGCGTAAATACAGTTAGATTACCCATTAATCCTCCTAGTGTAGCAGAAGCATGGTGGGGTGCTTATACTGGCGCAATAGATCGCGCATTGAGCAAAAATATGAAAGTAATTCTTGCTTGTTGGGAAAGCGCGTCTTCCCACAATGGTACGATAGATAATACCACGCAGTTTTGGGACATGTGGCAAACCGTAGTGGATAAATATGGTAACAATGCCAATGTGTATTTCGAACCTATGAATGAGCCATACAGTTATTCGCTTACTCAACTAACAGCTATTTATGCCGAATGGTTATCCCGATATCCTAACGTAAGCAAGGGGAGGATTCTATTAGGCGGTACCGGCTATTCGGAAAATGTAACAGGTGTTGGTGCCGATAGCCGTTTTTCGGGTTGTTCGCTGTCCTTGCATAACTATGCTTTTTGGGCTACCCGATCTCAATCTGCATGGGAGAGCGATTGGAGAAACCGTTTTGGCAATTACGCAAGTCGTACTGTTGTTACGGAGTACGGCGCCGCCATGACCACAGGCAAAAATTACACAGGTTCCGTTGGAAGTGACAATGAGATTGCCTACATAGTTGGTTCTACCAATGTATTTAGAAATGATAAAGTTGCCAGCGTATACTGGCCTGGGCTTAGGGACAACGACAGTTACAGTATCCAGAACCGCGGCGGAAGTGGCAATAATATTACTTTAACCACCACCAATACATCAGGCTTAAGCCGTATCAGGTATGGATGGGGTTTATAATATGATTTTAATTGGAAAAAAAGCCTTCTCCTAATTATATGCGCTATTGTTTTGGTCAGAAATATTGCGCAAACGTTTGGAGTATGCCAGAATGTGCTTTATAAGCAACCTGGCATACTATTATTTTTATGTAAGTGCTTTTTTCCTGATTCTGCTCAATGTTTCTAACCTCATACCTACAAATGAAGCCACATACTTTAAAGGCACACGGTTGATGAGGTGCGGATAGTTAACTAAAAACCTTTGGTAACGTTTTAATGCGGTAGGGAGCCTGCAGATAAAAGCCCTTTCAGATGCCCCCTGGAAATAAGTTTCGGTCATTTTTCTGCCGATATAATTTGCTATAGCAAAATTTTCGTAAAGAAATTTTGTCATCTCATGTGGAATGGCGATCGCAAATACGGGATCTATCGTTTCAACATATTCGTCAGAGCTTTCATTCTCCCATAAATTTCTGATGGTTCCTGCCAATTCATTTTCTGCAGAAATCCAGGTGGTAATTTTTTTATTTCCCATTTTGAGGTAGCCGTGTACTGCGCCTTCTAAAATCAGAAAAATGTAACGGTTACGTTTTAATGGCGAGGCAATATGTTTGTTTTTGGCAAAATGCACAGGAAATGTGTCGCGGTTAATAATGTCTTCCATTTCTGGAGTAAGTGCATGGTAAGCCCTAAAGACCGAAATAAGTGGCGAGAAACCACCAAGTGTAGCCCATTTATCTTCACCATAAATGTTTTCAATATTCATTAGAGAAAAGCGAGTTTGTATTAAAAAGTGAAAATAAGTATGAAAATAAAAAAAACAATAATTTATTTACACCCAATAGGAATGTTAATTGCCGGCCGTTACAAATCCATAAAAATACATCATGCATGTAGGGGAGATGGCTTCGCTTTTAAGCTGTTTTACCAGTTAATTATGTTTTATGTTAAGGAGAAATATTTTCTTACCTCAGGTTGATTGATTTTGTAATTAAGTTGCCTGATAAATATTTTTTTTTGTTCTTGTTTAATTAGATGATTTATAAATATTTAACCCCATTTTGTGAAGTTCATGTTAACTTTTTATTAAATATTTTTAATTTACCTTTTGCAAGATTGAATTTAATTCCTAACTTCGCAGCCTCGAAAGGGAGAAATGATTCCGTAGCTCAGCTGGTAGAGCATTACACTTTTAATGTAGTGGTCCTGGGTTCGAATCCCAGCGGGATCACACCAAAGACTATCAAAATGTATAAAACCCTGCAATCGCACGATTAGCAGGGTTTTTGCTTTTAGGGAATTGCCAAATTTCACACGAATTCACAAAACTTTGGTGAGTGATTCGGTGAGTAAGGCAAAACGGTTAAAATTGACTCACCGAATTGTACATAATTATTTATTGTACAGGTTGTTACAAACTGAACATCTTGTGTAGATTTAGTTGCAAAGCTATTTTTGTTTCACCTTTAATCGTTAGATTATGAAGACCAATTTTAGCCTGCTTTTCTATTTGAAAAAGCAAAAGAACTATGTAAGTGGAAATGTGCCGATCTACATGAGGATTACCGTAGAGGGAAATCGTGTAGAGATGGCCACCAATCGGGATTGCGACCCTAAGCGATGGAACGCCAAGGGTGGCAGAGCTATCGGCTCAAAAGAAGAGATCAAGGTGTTGAACACCCATCTTGACCAATTGCAGAATGCAGTGTATTATGCCCATCAACGTGTTTTCGATATGGGGTTGCCTATTACTGCCGATGCCATCAAATCAAGTTATCTAGGTACGCTCATTAATTCACATACCCTATTGGAAGCGGTTGCCGATCATAATTTAAAGATGGAGCAGCTTGTGGGTAAAGATTATGTGCGTGGCACGTTGAACCGTTATAAAGTTCTGGAAAGACACCTTAAAGTTTTTATTCCTTTGAAATATGGTGTAGCCGATATGGACATTAGAACTATCGACCAGGCATTTCTGAACGGATTTGACCATTACCTAAGGTCTGATAAGAACTGCGCGAACAACTATGTTGTAAAAAGCATTAAGAACCTCGGGAAAATCCTTCGCATCTGTATGGAGAATGAATGGATAGATAAATCGCCATTTACAGCTTATAAAGGCAAAACAAAGAATGTTGATCGCTTTTATCTGAACAAGGAGGAATTGGCTCATATCGCGGGAAAAGAGTTTTTATCGGAGAGATTGAAGCAGGTGAGAGATGTTTTTATTTTCTGCTGTTTTACTGGTTTGGCTTATGTCGATGTCTTCAAACTGAAACAGGAGAATATCAGAAAGGGAATTGATGGCGACCGATGGATCTTTACCAATAGGCAGAAAACCAAAACAAGATCGTCGGTTCCGCTACTGTCAACAGCTGTTGAGATTGTCGACAGGTACGCAACCAACAAAGTTTGCCTTAATAAAGGCTTGCTTCTTCCTGTTCCCAGCAACCAAAAGATGAACGAATACCTGAAGGAGATTGCCGACCTGTGCGGCATAGAAAAGAAGCTGACTTCGCATATTGCTCGCCACACATTCGCCACAACGGTTACGCTGTTGAACGGCGTTCCGATTGAAAGTGTATCGAAGATGCTCGGACATACGAACATCAGGACCACCCAGCATTACGCGAAGATTTTGGATATCAAAGTAAGCGAAGACATGGCAGTGCTAAAGAAAAAGTTAGCTATGATATAAATCAATAAATTTAATAACCACAGCCAACTGACAAATATTTAAAAATATTAGGCATTAATTCCTGTTTTAGTTAGATTTGTAGGATGTTAAAGGAATTGAACAAAAGAGTAATCGTTGTGCATTGGAAAAGATTTGCCAGTACAGATATCGATGTGTTTTCAAGTCTGAAAGGATTTTGCGACAGCTACCCAACCTATAACTATCATACATTGAACAACTATCTTTCGAAAAAAAAGGTTCCATTCGAAAACGATGAAATCAAAATTGAAAGACATCCACTGATACAAAAGGTCATAAGACCAGACCTTCCAAAGGTACTGTTCTGGGATTTCGATTTTGAAAAACTGGACTGGAACAGGAGTTACAAAACCGTTATCGAACGGGTGCTTGATAAAGGCAATACAATGGATTGGGAAGAGATGATCAGGTTTTATGGTAGAGAAAACGTAATCCGAGCCCTCAAAGAAGACATCACCTATCTTTCTGATATGACCATGGAGGCCGTTTGCAAATATTTTCAGTTGAGCAAAGAAAAACTCAGATGTTACACAAAGAAACAGTTACACCAGGGACACTGGATCTAATCCAGACACTGATGCAAGACCATCAGCTCAACTCCTTTTACCTTGTAGGCGGTACCGCATTATCCCTGAGGATCGGCCATAGGGAATCCATAGATATCGACCTTTTCAGCTCATCGGACTTTGATGGTGATGAACTCGCTGTATACTTAAGGAACAGCTATGGCGCAGATGTAAAACGCCACAAGAGCAACTATGTAAGTGGTAGCATTGGCGAAGTTGATTTTGATTTTATCTCGCACAAGTATCCATCTATCAGGCCAATAGAAACAATCGAAGGCATAAGGATGATGTCCAATCAGGATATATCGGCCATGAAGATTAATGCAATTGTCAATAGTGGACAACGGATCAAGGATTTTATCGATATACATTACCTGTTAATGGAAATGCCTTTAGATGAAATATTGGATTACTACTGCCAGAAATATCCAAATGTCGACTCTAACACTGCTAGGTCGTCTCTAATGTACCATAACGATATTGACTTTAATGTTCCCGTAAAACTGATGGATGGAAAGCTAAAATGGCAGGATGTGCAGAAAAGCATTTCAAAGGCGGTACGTGAATATACCAGTCTACTAGAAAGCAGGGAATTGTATCGTAAGCTTCAGGAGGCAAAAAATAGCCAGAAAAATGACCGTGGCAGAGGGATGAGTCGCTAGATTTTCACAATAAGATAGGTTATCACAATTCGTGATAACCTATCTTATCTTAAGGTACCAAATTGGCACCTTAAGATATGAAGTATTTTAATTGGTTCAAAAGACAAACTGAGTTGCGGTTGATGGTGAGCATTAATTTAGATTTAGCGGAAATGGTTGGAGATCATTCCTGCTTCGCTTAACCAATCGGCACCATATTCTGTAGAATTGCAGTCAACTATTACCGTTTAAATTGCTGTTTTTAATTGTCAGCTGATTACCTTATTTTAGTTTAAAGTTCTTTAACTCTATCTCTCTTTTTATACAATCCATTCCCATATTTTAATTGTTTACGGTTTCCCATAAGGTGCGCCAATATTTTAGATTTAGTTTTGAAAGCTTGATGTTTTAAAGACAAATGATCAACAAGACGAAATTGTCATCTGATGCTAACGAATTTGGCTGGACTTTGGATGGCCGAGTAATATAAATTCAACAGTAATACGGTAACTTTAGGCTGAGTCAAATAAACTAAAAAAAACAATAAACTAATTATGTCAACAACACATCATTCAAACGGGAGAGCAAAATGGTCTTTAGGAAGTGCTTATCATGAAAACGGAAGAACCGCATATTCGTTAGGAACTGCCTATCACGAAAACGGAAGAACTGCGTATTCATTAGGAACTGCCTATCATGAAAATGGAAGAACCGCATATTCGTTAGGGACTGTTTACCATAGTAATGGAAGAACCGCATTTTCGCTAGGAACTGCCTATCATTCAAATGGAAGAACTGCATATTCTTTAGGTACCTTTTACGATGAAAATGGAAGAAGAGTTGACAATAAGAGCTTTAGTATTGGATTAGGAAAAGGTATTCAAATACAAATTATACCAACTATAAAAATTACAGTTTATGGGAGAAAGATAAACTAATCCCAAAATTAACACTTGCAAGGGTATTGCGTCAAATGGGCTGAAGTGTAAACATTTGGTTCTTGGCTTCTAATGCAATTTTGTAGGGGTAAATATTTCCGACTCGATTTAAAACTTTGTAAACACTGGTCAAAGGAAAAGCCAAAACAGTTTCTATGTCATCGGAAATTGATGAATTTGCAAGTAAACCTATTTAGTAAAATATTTTAGAAAATTTTAATATGGCTTTAATAGATTCTTATCGAAATTCAAAAATTAGTAAGCAAAGGGAACTTGCTAGTTTAAATTCAGAAAAGGCAAAGGAATTTGTAAAACTATCTGATTTGAATAAAAAAATAAATTCAGCATCTGAGTCGATTAAACGTACAAAGATTGTAAGTACAGTCAACTCAAAAATGAAAGAGATTGAGCGATATAATAAAAACATAGCTGATACAAATAAGAAAATAGCAGATATAGAATCTAAGATTGCTAAGAAAGAAAAGGAAATTTTTGATTACCAAACCAAAATTGAGAAAGAACAAAGCAATCTTGATAAAAAAAGAAATGCTGAAGCTGAAAAAATCACTAAAGATCAGGAAAGAAGCTTAAGAAATATAAATTCAACGTTATATCTTCATGATAAATTGCATCGAAATACTTTAAATGAAATCAAGGAATTAAAAAATATTCCCGAGAAAATCACAGTTTTATTTTTGGCATCCAATCCAATAGATCAGGTGCAATTGCGTCTCGACGAAGAAGCTCGATCTATTTCGGATATGATAAGAAAAGCGAAACTCAGAGATTCTGTAAAACTTGAATCTTGCTGGGCGTTACAACCAATGGATTTGCTTCAAGCTTTGAATGATTTTAATCCTACAATTGTGCATTTCAGCGGTCATGGTTCAAACGAAGATGAAATAGTTTTTCAAGCTCAAGATGGTACTGCGAAATTGGTTAGCAAAGAAGCTATCGTTCAGACGATGATGGCGTCATCAGAAAATATTAGACTTGTATTTTTTAATACTTGCTATTCTAGAAATCAAGCTGAAGCAGTATCTCAATTTGTAGATGCAACAATAGGAATGAATACATCAATTGGAGATGAAGCAGCAAGAGTTTTTTCTTCACAATTCTATTCTTCAATTGGTTTTGGTCATTCTGTTGGCAAAGCTTTCCAACAGGCTAAAGCATTATTGATGATGGAAGGCATAAAAGAAGAAAACACACCAGAATTATTTATAAAATATGGAATGAACTCGAACGAGATAATATTGGTAAAACCTTAAAAAATTAAAAGCCTTCTGCTAAGTGAAATTTTAGCAGAATTGAATTCAAGGAGACTTTTACTCTATTTTCTCCAAATCAATTTGCCAATTAAAAAAAACATCTTTGGCTGTACTTCAAATTTCAACCTAACTATGCTACTTCAATTTTAAAGGGGTACAAGTCTCTTCATTTTCCCGAATTTAATTCAGAAAAATCAAACAAATCTCTCGGGTCAACCTTTAAGAACTTCGCATAAATCGAAACATGGCTGATGCTGGTGTTAACCTGTCCTAGTTCAGTTCTTGCTATCTGGCTTTGCGATACTTCAGTTAGTAATGATAGCTGTTCTTGAGATAGTCCACGGCTTTCGCGTACCTGCTTCAGCTTTTGGCCGAATTTCTTAATAAAATCTTCGTCTTTTAGATACTTCACAAAACAAATAGACAGCTATAAAACAAAATAATTAATAGCAAATTTGCTATTAAAAGTAATCTTTCTTAAATTAGCTTTATGAAAAAATAAAGGAACAAAAAATAATATTGCAGTTCTATCATCGGTAAAGGAATTGCTAACAAGCCTCGCAACTAAATCTGACAGTTTATTCCCGCGAGAGTAAGTTGAGCAACCAAAACCCTATATTTGCTATAGGGTTGGTGCTCGCTTATGTCTTTTGTGGGAGCCCTTCTGAAAGGAAGGGTGGCTTTGTCAGAGCCAAGTTACATTAGACTAAGTGGGTTGCCAACCCTATTGTAATTATGGCATCCACTTGTTGAGGCTTATTTAATTTTAAAATTAAATGAGATCAATATGGAACCATCAAAATTATTACCAGAGGCCGAACACGCTGTCAATTTCAGGGAGTTTATCCATCGGCTCGCCCAGAAGTTCGAACCGCTACAGATCCTCAGCTTTTCGCAGAACAGCTACACTCATAATTCTCAGGGCTGCTTTAATGATGGTCAACACTATTTCAGATGCGACTATTGCCTATTGGTAGTTACTGAAACTGCAACCCGAGTTGATTATGAAATGCAGGATTTCGCCAACAACTATTATCGGCAAGGCACAATTACCATCATCTGCCATGGCAGGCAATCCGTTATCGACGCAGTACAGCAAAACAGCCGCTTTTTTATCAGCGTGCTTACCTATGGAAAACTGCTCTATAGTAAGGATGGACTGTTAGACAATGATCCAATCTTTGCGTTTATCCCCACAAAGGGCGCAATCAAGGCACTTAAACATTATGAACATCGCATGCCGCTGGCTGACGGATTTCTGATGTGCGCATCCGAATGTCTGGAGAAGGAACAGTTTGGAATATGTGCCTTTATGCTCCATCAGGCCGTAGAACAGACTTGTATCTGTCTGGTGAGGGTTAATATCGCCTACCGTTCTGAGTTCCATAATCTTTACCGCCTGCTCCGTCTGTGTCAATGCTTTTCTGAAAAGCCTTTTCAGCTTTTCCTGTCCAGTCCCGAAGACGAGCGGTTATTTGACGTAATGGCAAAAAGTTATTCTGGTTCACGTTATAAAGATGATTTTATGGTTTCCCGACAGGATGCGGAGCGTCTTTATCAACGGGTCGCACCTTTTCTTTTGTTGGCAAAAGAGATGTGCAACGAAAAAATAGAACTGCTTGCTAAATCGGCATCAGATTATGCAGCCTTAAAAAATGCTGATCATGTACAGATCGAAAAAATATTACAGACCAATATTTGAAACTATGGAAAAGCAAACAAAAAGAACATCGGATAACAGGATCGTTTATCTTGACAATGATGAAATAACAGATCCGATAAAAGTGATACACGATTTTTTCAGTCACTCCTGGTTGCCCAATCATTTGAAGATGCTGAAACGCTGGCGAAACGATGCAGCACTTGAATCCGAAGAATCGAAAAAATGTAGCCCAGACTACCTTGTCTATAATTACGAACTGACCATAAAGCTGATAGAGGCCTCCTGGCTCTTAAAGAACCACAAGCTTGGCAGACTTGACTTCGATGGCCAAAAGGAAAGTGATATCGCAAAATGGTACATCAAAACCGAAAGGAAGAAGCTACGGGACTATCCTGAAAATCTGAGCATTCGGGAGATCGTAAAGCCTTCATCTGTACTGAAGAAAATGTTCAGGATATATAAACTGGACGGCTACAAAAAAATCCTGAACACATGGCTTCACGAAGCGCTTAGCAACTCCTTCATGGAAGAAAGCCTTTCCAAATCTGAAGTAATCACAGTTTACGAACAATTGGTCAAACTGTTCGAGGCTACGTGGCTGATCAGTGAGCGAATAAAAGATGGCAATTAAAACTTTATTTTCCGTCCCGACTGAACGAACGGTCTAACGGAAAAGACAGGCCAACCACCAAACCTTTTCCGTAAACACCAGAGCAAAAACAGCGGGGCTGTGTGGGCTGGCGGTTTTTGCAGGCCGCAAATGCGCGGGGGGAAAATCTGATGCTACCGCCCAAGGCCTTGGTTTTGTTGCATCTTTCGCTTCCGCCTTTTCCGTGCTGCAAGCTCCGCTGGATTTACGTCAGGTTCGATCGACTGCACTGGTTCCAGCATGGCCTCGATAAATCCACTGATCGATCGGCCTGTTACCTTGACCATATCCGCAACCGAGTGAAAAAGCCCATCTGCTACATCCCGTGCCAGTTCATTAACATGCTCAAAATTATGGCGCTGATTTGTTGACATTTCAAGAATATCCATCTGTTCCTTCTGTGCGATACTGCCATTCTTCTGGACATTGGCATGCGCAAAAGTCTCCTTTAGACCTCTGTCAAAACCAAAGAGCCTATCAAAGATCGTCTCTCCCGATTGCTTGAACGCCACACGGTTGAACTGTCCAAGCTTTTTGGAATGTGCCTCGTTCTTGCCCCTTGAATTGTTCATAGGGCTCAGCTTGATTTTGTTGCTGGCATCCTTTCGGCTTACGATAATCTGAATGTGCATCTGGTTGCCCTCTTTTCTCTCACCACGTTTCCTTTCACCGTTTAATACTTCTTTGTCCTTGTAGCCGTAGTAGCGATGGTGCTCAATCTTACCGAACCACATCAGGTCTTTTGCGGAACTGATGCCTTCACGCTTGAAGTTTCTGGCATATTCGTCCATTACCTTTTCGGCATATTTCTTCAGCTGTTTATTCATCTCCTTTTTGCCATAGCTTTCTTCAAGATATTTAAGTTCTTTTTGGCTGGGGCTGATGTTGACCAGAAAGAACTTTGCATCGGCCTTGCAGAGCTTGGCGATATTGTTATCTATTAAATGCCGCACCTCATAGGATTCGATCCTGTTGCCACTATGATTAAACCAAAATTCCGGCTCAAGTTTATCTTTGATCCTGTTCTCCTTTTCAAGATAGTGCACCAACTCCCTGCTGCTTCCCTTGTTGTTTGCGGTTAGGCTGTCGGTAATATTGATGTACATATCAGAGCAGTTCTATTTGTTTACGCGCCTGTTCGGCCAGTTCCTCTTTTTCCTTGCCCGATGTCATCATGCCCATTCGTTCCCGTTCCCTGATGTAGCTATTCATTATCAGCATGAAATTCTTTTTCAACCTTTCCTTTGTGATTATTTTCATCTCTATGTTGCTGGCTACTTCGTGCAAAGTGCCCAGTCTTTTTGCCTGTGCCGACTGGTTTGACAGCATCTCATCATTGTGCTTCAGTATCTGACCATTGAAGCGGTCAATTATCTTCTTCATTGCTTCGATCATCCTAGCCGAATCACGTTTGATGGGAATGAGCAGTTCGGTCTCCTGTGTTTTGATGAAGCCGATGTATTCCTTTTGCCCTTTAAGGATGGCATTCTTCAACAGTTCATCGTTCAGGTCGGTCGGATCTTTTTTGCTCCGATAGAAATACTCCACCATCTGCGAGAATACTAAACGCTTTGACCTGCCGAGCTTGAGGGCGATCTTTTCGAACTTCACATCATCACTTACCGAATATTTTACCGTTCTCAATGTTTCCTGCATATCCGTATATCTTTATAACCAGTTATATCGCACCCTTATGGGAGTTCCAATTTTCACTTCAATACCACTTTAACAATGGCCGAGAACCCCTGGAGGGTTCTCGAAACCCCCACCGCGTAGCGTAGGGCAAGCAAAGTAGGGCTCTGCCCAACTTCCGCTTGCTCCTTTTCCGAAAGAAGGAAAAGGACTTTTCTGCAATGTGCCTACCCCTCATGGTTCGCCGTTATTGTCCAATAATGTAACCCGGCTGGCAAGGTTCGGATGGTAGGACGGTTCGTATTCGATGAGGCCGCTTGCGATCAGCTCGCCCATGCATTTGTGATAGGTGGCATAAGAACGGATGGCCGAATGTTTCATCAGTTCGCGCCTTGATACCCGAAACGGGTTTTGGCGTGATGCCTTGTCGTGGTACATGAGTATGGCCGAAAATAGGCTAAGGTGCGATTGACGGAAACGCCTGTTCCCGCTGGCAAGCTTCAGAAAGCTGGCCAGTTGTTCTGCGGTTCCCATTAGGAATTTCCGATTTCGCCCAACAACTGTTCGATGTCGGCATGTGCATAATAGAATATGCCGCCGATCTTTTCATAGGGAAGTATCCCCTTGATTCGAAGGTTCTGCAAGGTGCCAGAAGAAATCTTCAATAGCTTCCTTACTTCCGAACTTCGGAGGAATTGCTTGTTGGTTACCGTTTCATTTGTTTTGATGGTCTGTTTGATCTCCTCAATAAGTTCGGACTTGAACCTGTGGAGCTCTTCTCTCGTTAAGATCTCGATCTGCATAATGCCTCCGTTTTTAAGTTTACGGAAGCAAAATTGTATGGAAATACGTCGGTAACAATGACCATAAGTTTGCTATGGTCATATACGATAGCTGAACTGCCTGTTATTTTTCGATATAGTTGACAGGCACTATTCTGAAAAGTTTATGTTCAGCTTTGATTTCTGTTCCCTTTGAGGTTACATCTCCTTTATTGCCAACATAATAATTACGTAGCGTTTCTACTGATAAATCATCGCCACCGTCAGAAAAGTACTTGCCGATCAGTCTTGGATAGACGATCTGGTGATCGCTCAAAATCAGTTTTCTGCCTGATGGCAGTTCAAGTTTCTCAACCTGCTTCAACAAATCGATAAAAGTAGCAACATAACCTTCTTCAATTCTGATCTTCTGGCTTACTTCGAAAACTTTTAGCTCATCAAGGCGAGCTTGGAGTTCTTCGATTGTTTCCTTTTGCCTTTGAATTGTATTTTCCTTTTCTTCAATTACCAAGTGAGGTGGCCTAGCATCCCATATGTCTATGCTCTTCAAGTATCTTTCGAACTTTTGCAATCTTTTCAAGCTATCCTTATGAATACCGTGATTGTTTGAAAAAGGATCTTGTATTTCGAAGTGCTTTATCCTTATTTTCACAATCTGCCACACATGTCGGAAAAATTCTTCCTCGTTTACAAGATTATTTTCCAGTGCGTAATTAAGATGATAACTATAGTAGTCTACAAATTCTCTTTCCTCTATTCTGTAGATCTTTAGTAGAAAGTGGTTGTCGTCATGTTTATGCCATAAGCCTATGAAAGTACCCAGATCATACGGGTGAGACGAAAATGAAAAGGGTTTGCGCGGTTTGAAGTAACTGGGGTTCATAAGCTATGATTCTTGAATAAACTAATTTAAGGTTTTTTCAAAGAATGCACATTTAACAAATTGCTATACGTATCACTTGCTTGCTTAGGACTAAAGGAATTATGACTCTTATAGTCTAACAGTCGTATTATGAGGAAAAATGTACTTTTCTGACTTACAGAACCAATTTACGAACTATTTTTGGAACTGCAAAATTTTGCTCCGTTACGGTTTTATTTAAAGTCTATTGCATTTGAACTTTCTGAATTTATTTATGCCATTTCACTTTGAACTATATTATCGAACCAAGCCAAAAGCCACAGGGTGTGATCTGTGGCCATGAATTAAAGTGGTTATTGCTGATTTATTTCACTGATTTTCAGCTTAAGTATTGAGTATATTTGAAATATACCCAAATATATTTTTATGAAGCGTTTTATTGGATATTTTGACCTGCTGGGTTACAAGGAATTTATTTTAAATAACGAAACCGAATACGTCAAAAGCAGATTAGGCAACGTACTAGCGGTTATAGAAAGTTGTTTGGGGCGTGGCGAGTACGAGGAAGCGCCGCAGGGTTTTGTTGCCGATATGAAGAAATCAACAATCCAGTGTCTCAACATATCAGATACCATTATATTCTGGACAAAGGATAATTCCGAGACTAGTCTCGCTGAGTTCCTTGAGGTATGTTACACCTTCAATTGGAAAATGAATACCTTTGAATACCCCATGCGTGGTGCAATGGTTTACCAGGAAATCGAGATCATTAATGGAGCAAACAATACTGACGCGGGGGGCATGTATAACGTCAATACAATATATGGTAAGGGGCTGATCAATGCTCACCTAAAATGCGAGGGTCAGATGTGGGCTGGTACCGTAATTGACAAGTCCCTTGAAGATTTTATTTTGAAAAGCCCAAGTGGTAGCGCTATTTTAGAACCAATTGCCATCAGATATATAGTGCCTTACAAAACAGTTCCGGTTGGCCAGACCGAAGAGTACGCCTTACGATTGGTTTCCTCATCAATGGAAGATACGGCTTTCAAAAATTTGCAAGCGGATTTGATCGACATATTTAACCGGGACAATAAAAGTATGGGTGGTACCGCTCCGTTAAAATTGGATAATACCCTACTCTTTGCCGAACTGTTTAAAGCGTAAAATCCATTTAAGGAAAATAAATAATCAGAAATATAGCAATGAGCATTTCTAAAAGACATCATTATATTCCACAGTTTTTAATTCGGAGGTTTGCAGACGCAGAGGGAATGCTTTATCTCTATAATAAAGAAACTGGCACTTTTGCAAAGGAGAAAAGAAGTACCAAAGCAGTGTTTTTTGACATGAATCGCAATACTGTCAAAATGGGTGGTGTTGAAAATGACTCAATGGAAAAACTGTATGCTGTGCTTGATGAACGTTTCGCTGATACCCTGAAAGATATTTTAAATAACGGTAACCTCTCAGTAGGCAATGTTGGTTCAATGCTGATTTTTGCATCGACTTTGAAGTGGCGGGTAATGGCAAATGATGGTAAGTTCGATGAGGCTGATCAGAGGCTTGGCTATGAGGACCTTCCTATCACCATAAAGGTCTCCAAAGAGAATCAGGTACAGAATGAGGAAGCTATCCAAAATCTTGTGAATTCTGACCTATTTAGAATGTCAAAAAGGGTTATCCTTCCTTTTTTGCCCTTTTATGGTGATGAAGGACTAAGTGAAAATAAATTGCTGAAGGCCCATAACCGCAGCTATTTCCACAACAACGAAAAAGTAATATCAATCCTTGGCGATTCTCCCATAATCGAAGATAAAAATGTCTCAGACCATGATTTCGGTAATTTTATCTTTCCGGTTGGTAACCACGACACTTTTATTTGTTCAGACAGAGGCAATCAACAGGTAAACCACTATGCCTTTTATGTCAATAAAGATTTGGCAATGTTTCATCAGGCAGAGAAATATGTAGTGTGTAGTAATAAGGAACACCTGGAACAAATCATTCAGGCGTATAATTTTTTAGCGGCTGGAGGTAACCTTAACCAGATTACTGATTTCATTTTTTCTTTTACTTAATTCTGCTTGAAAAGTTTAAGCACAGTGGAGTTGAATTGAGAGGTTAACTTTTTAGCGCCTTGCAATTTAATAATATGTAATTTTCGACAACCAAATATATAATACAAATGGATGAATTTGAAAACTTTGACGATACGGACCATCAGCCCGAGATTTTAGAATTTATTCGTGAATATGACAAGGTCAGCCTACTTAAGGCTCTGGCCGCATTACAGCTTTCCCCGTTGAATCAGGGAAAAGAGGTAAGAATGGAGATGATGATTAATGATGTCTTGCTGTATGGCCAAAATAATAACTTGCCCGTGCCTTACCAAGTCCTGGTTGACTTCTTTGGAAAACACTACAGAATGGGCTATATGGAGGATCCGCTAATAGCGCATTTTACCGAAAACGTAGTTTTTTTTGGCGGAAACTATACCATTTACCCGGGCAACTTTTCAGATATATCGGATAAACTTAAGGCAATTTTGGGCTCGATATTCATGGTTGATAACGCGCTCAGTTACGAATTTAAAACGAAAGCGGATTACCTGGCCATGCTCTTGTTGAGTTGCAGCGAACTCTTGGCCCAGAAAGCAGGTACTGGTCGATATATCGTTGAAGAAAGCGAAGAGGAGCCAATTTTTATTCCTGAACAAGAGGTTTTTAACCAACTTATGACTGCCGTAGTTATTGGCAATGCCACGTTTAGCAAACTATCTAAGGCATACCAGATCCCTGAGGATCTGATGAAAGATTTTTTAATTAACGACACCCCGATTTCTGAGGATTATGATCCGGAAGACTCAGTGTTTTTAACTCAGCCCTTTTTCGAAATTGAAGATGGAATTATTTGCCTGACACCATCAATAATTGGGTTTGCACTGTACACTCGTATTAGGTCGCTTGCCGATGAAACTAATGAAAAGGAAACTCTCCGTGATGCTTTCCATCAGTGGCAGAGTACCAGGATTTTGGGATTTGCCAAACGCTCGCGTTGGGCAATGGTTGGGGTAGAGCTTCCTGAAAATCCAGCGGGACAGCGGATGATTGAACAGGTGTTTCAGATTGACAGCAACAAACTGGTTTACATCTGTTTGTTAAAGAAAATGTCCTCCGATCCTGAGGAAATTAAATCGGGCACGGTGTATGACCGTATGGAAAATGTTGTTGATCATCTTAACAAATTGAATAATGGCAATACGAAAGTATTATCAGTTTTGGTGGGAGGTGCATTTGATGATCAATTAATGCTCATGTGGCGTAAACCCAAAGAGGGAAACCACAATCTCGTCTTCAGTTTCAGCGACTTGGAAATCGTCATGCAATCCGAGGATATTGAACCCCTTATGCTTTGGAAATTTGCAAAAGCCCACAATCTTGCGGCCACACGTACTGAACACAAGTTTATGGCAGATACCATCGATATGTTTGCCTACTACAAGAATAATCATGGTTCGTTACTTCCCTCAGATGAGGCACCTGGATTCATGATTTTTTCGGGAACAGCAACAGAATACGTTCGTGACTTAGTTAGTTTTAGAGACGAACATGGTGCAAGAAGGTTGGTCGATGGCAAGTTAGCCGACATCACTGTAAAAAGGGTAAGAACCTTTGCCCCACTCTATAAGGAAGAAAGGCAGTCCCGGTATAATTCAATGCTGGTAGAGTCGTACAGATTCCCGCTATGGGTAACCAACTCGCAAGCTAAGAATAAGGAGGATAGTATCAAGATTTCAATTTACATCGAGGCTGTTGCTTTTTGGATGTTCAGGCTATCCGCTGAAGTTTCAGCGTATCTCAATCAATTGGGAAAGAGTCCTGTCGAGATACAGTTAGAACTCGACTCGTCGTTGCTCAAAAAGACGGAGCCATATGAATACCTAAATTTAAAGCCATTTACTGGCGATCTTGATCTTATCGTAGAGCAGAGACAGATTACCGTCACTATTCCTTTTGCTATCGTCAGCTTATTATCTGATGAAGAGAACGGAGGTGAACAACTTCTGATGAAAACCATTCTGTTGGGATTCAATGTTGTTTTAAGAAAGTCAGGTTACGAGCCTATTGCCGAAGAACATATAATTCAGGTTATTAACAGGGTGCTTAATCCAAAAGAGGCAAAAATGATCTTATTTTCTGATAGCTCTAGCAATCCCCTGTTGGACAATCGAAATTTGCCACCGCCTAGGTATCTTATGGACACAGAACAGGAACTGATCTCAGACCACCTGGTTGAGATGCTCAATCCGGCAACTCCGATTCCCAAAGAAATTACAGATATCAAAGAAAAGCATAAGTTATGTATGGAGTTGGTTAGTACATTACTGGAAAAGGTTGAAAATAAATTAAAACGCTTTGATACACCAAAGCTCTTGGAGTATTTGGTAACGCTGAATGAAAGGCTGATTTTTCAATCCCAATATAATTCTTTACTGCTTCCCTCTAAAATCGCATGCTATAGCGACTTCCAATCAGAAGTAACGAACCTAAAAAAACAGGACGGGAAACTCGCTCCAACTTCTCTGGCCGTCCGGGGTGTTATTGAATTTATAATCGCTAGTCCGTCATTTGACGGAGAACCTGTTAACATGGACGACATTGACGAAATCATTGCGCTAATGGACGAGGCGATAAGATGGGCTACCGTTGCGGATTCGATTACCCTGCTCGGAAATGATCCTGAAATCGGCCTTCTTAATTCAGGTAGGATCGGTATTCTTGATAACTTTGCAAATGACATTTTTGCTCCGTTTAACAACTCAAGAGCTGAGGCAGAGGTATACTATTCTATGAATCCTGGGCAAAAGGACGATCAGTTTGATGAGGGTAAAGTGTTTGTAAATAATGATGTTACTGATGCTGCTTTTTTGGAGGAATGGGGTGTTAGTTTTACAACCATTACTGCACTCTTCGGAAGCTTGCAAATGTTTGGTCTGGAACAGGGCAACTCTTTTATGACAATGAAAGAGGATGAGTTTTTGACTGAAATTCCAAAAAAATTCAAAAAAGCGGTGAGTGAAAATGAACTTATGGTGGCAATCAATCTTTTTACACTTGATCCCCGGAAGGCTGTAAAAAAAGCACCTAATGGTTTCATTGCAAAAGACATTTTACCATGGCGGGTAAACAGGGCGTTAAGTTTTGTTAGAAGACCAATCATCCGGATAACATACCCAGGAGATAAGCAGCCTACCTACCATTGGGGCTTTCGTCACCTAATGAGTTCTTACATGTCCCTTACCGGGCTTGTATCCTCTAATAAACTTAAGGTTACCGAAGACGGCCCGATTGCTACAAAAGTGATGAGTATTTTTGTTAAGTACCGTGGAAAGCAATACCGCAATGAAGTTTACGATTGGCTGAAACAAAATACATCTCTCAGGCTAATCGAATATGAGGTGACTATTGAAGAAAAGGGTCATTTGATAGCGGATAAAAATTATGGAGACGTCGACGTAATGGCGATCGATGATAAGTCGAAAATAATTTATTGCATCGAATGCAAAAATACGGCATCTGCTAGAGCTATCCACGAAATGAAAACGGAACTGGACAGCTATATAGGTCAGGATGAAAAAGGAGGGCATATATTGAAACATTTAAACAGACATAAATGGTTGAATGAACATATTGACCAACTCGAAAAATTTGTAGATGATCCCAAAGGATACAAAATCGTATCCTTTGTGCTAAGCTCCAATGTGATTCCTGCTGTTTATCTTGCAAAAAATAAGGCTGCCCTTCCAATTGTTTCCTTTAGGGATATGGTAATAAATGGATTTGAATCGATTAGTAAAATGCTTTAACTCGTGACTATGCTTGATTTAAAAAAGGAAATATCGGATGTCGAAGCAAAAATTAGCCGGATATCTGATGCGTGGAGGCAATTCTTTCTGGAATACATGGCATGTAAAAAAGAGATCAATTATGACAGCGAAGTCAGGACGAACTATGTAGCGGATGTATTTATTTATTTGCGTGATACACTTCCTTTTTTAAAGGAAACAGGATCAGACAAAGACCATATGAAGAATGTATTTAATGCTTTTGGCGTGCTTCAAACGCTTTATGTGCAACAGGATCTGATAGACGAACTGCTTTTTATTTTTAAGCTTCAGGAGAGTAAACATCTAAGCAAAAGCATAAACCGGAACCTTCGAAACGAACTTGTAGGACATCCCGTGCGCAGAACCAGGGAAGAAAACCTGATTTCCTCTGTATTTTTAGGGAGGGGATTTTCGCCTGATGGTGTAAACTACGTCCGGTATGATTACCCGGATGGATTTAAAAGCAAGGTGGTAGACCACACTTGGGACGATATACTAAGTAGACACTTTGAGTTTTTGAACCTTTATCTGGGTCAGATTTGGGATAGAATCCTGAATATAGTTAAATCTTTTCATAAAAACCTGGTAAGCTTCCTTCCGCTGATTGGTAAAATTGCTTTTACTAAGGTCATTGATCTTGCTGAACACCGCTTTGAAATTTTGTTTAAGCATAACGATGCCTATGATAAGGATTTTTTAATTTCATCCAACGAACGGTACCTTGAGCATCCCAGGTTTAAATTCATTGTTGACCTTTTCCTTTCCGAGTTGGTTGAATGTGTGTCTGAAACCATCGTAACAGCTGAAAAATTCATTAATCCCCAGGTCGTTGAAAGGGTTGTTACCGAAGCCCCAATATTTACAGTTGAACTGGTACAAGCAGGGCAACTCAGCGAAGAGGAAATCAAAGCCATTCAGAAGTCTGGAGAACTATCCTATAATTTGTCAAAGCTCTACGAAGATCACCCCATCTTTGGCATTGATTTTTTTATGAAGACCTATGGCACCGATCCTGTCATATACACTGAACTGCAAATGATGCGGGAGAATCCCAATAGCCCACTATTTGCCTGCTGCTATGAATACCTCAAAAGCTATATGGAGGAACGCCGATCACAAGAATAGCCACTTCATCTATGCTTACACAATGGCAGACATTCCTCGATAACTAACAAGAACATCATCAAGGCTTAAATGACGGTGGTCACTTTGATAATATCCATTAATAATAAGTTCCCTATAATAGGATATATCTGTTGTAAAATCCTCGTTTTTATGTTTTTGTATAAGCATTTCCAATTCCTGCGCAGTCTTATTGAAAGCTTGCACACTGACTTTCGAAATAGCGGTCAGGGCATTATAAGCTGCACCCGTAGCGGAATCAGGAAATGCCAGTGTCTTATCTAGCCCGGTGGCATAAGCGAAATCCAAAGCCTCAATGAATATGGGGATGGTTTGTTCAAATGGCATCTCCACGCAGTTGGTCATGATCGGATCCTGCCTATGGTTGAAAGGCACTTTATTGTTGTTTTTTAGATAGTTTAGCCAAAATTCCAATCCTTCGATTTTTTTAACACTTAAAAGTAGCTCACAAGCCAGGAGTTTATGACGTTCTGTGAACGAAGGCCCGGCCATGATCTGTTCAAGAATAGGCAAAATAAGATCCGGTCTCTTAGGAAGTAGATTTTTGACGAGGTACCAGGTCCAGAATATTCCATGTTCGTCTGCTGCGGGGTCAGGAACAGTTAAAACTGAAGAGAAATCTTCTATATCACCTCCGAGCGATAGATAGAAGTCCGCAAGCCTCGTTTTATCGTGTTCTGTAAAGACCGGATGAGAGATGATGGCCTTGTAAAGTTCTGGCAGACATTCCTTGTACCGCAACTGCTCACATATCGAAAAATGATTCAGCAGGCCCCATGTTGAAAGCCCATTTTTAATGTTCTGGAGAACCGTTTCCTTCAATAAATCCTTGTCGGTAATTTTCTCCAATACTACCTTTGTGATACTGGTTTCTCCTCTGAATCCACCCCTGAAGTCTGAAAGGAGCAGTTTTAGCAAAAGGGTATCGGACAGATCAAATTGAAGTATTAGGAACAATCTGTTCGTAAATTCAACTAGCCGATTAAAATTCGCCCCGCCAGTACCATTGTCCCTAACTGCGTTGGCATAATCTAAATTCTCAATATTTGCTTTGGCCCATTCAGTCGCAAAATCAATGAGCCTAGGCTCTATGGTGATTTCTTTTTTCTTGCGGTTTTCCAGCATACGCATGACCTGGTTGATCTTGAAGGTTTCCCATTGATCGCTAGTTTTATAATAGGATAGCATTTCTGAAACTGTTATTGGAGTTTTCCTGGCATTTTTTCTGATCTCCATGAATGCTATGGAAGGCGTGAATGGATTGTGGTAGTATCCGGCAGCACTGTAAAGATCCTTTGCCGTAACGGCCTCTTTTCCGCTGTGTTTAAATATTGCTTCAAGTTCTTCCACAAAAAGTTCTTTTTCAAGTAACAGTTGCTGATTCTTTGTATCGTACAGCGCAGTATTTGCCTGAAAATTGAAATTGTCTGTAGGTTCATCAAACGCAGTTCCAAACTCTTCAGCAAGCCTTTGCGCGAATTTTTCATGCAGGTTTTTATTGATCCCGGAAATATTCCGGTGAGTTCGCATCTGATCAAATGTTATCTTACCCGCTTTGTATTCATCTATCAAAAACTCACAGCTTTCTTCTTCTGCTAAGGCCATAAGGTCATGATTGTATTTCTCGTATTTGTATATTTTTTGAAATATACAGTTGAGCCCACAGGTCGCTGCAAAGAACTCCCTGAATGGAATAAGCCAGTCGCTATAAATAGAGACAAAATTTAGAGTTCTAAAAAGCTTGTACACAGCACCCAGGATTCTGGGGTTACTTGGGTATACTAAAAGTGATTTGCTTAAAATTTCAGCCATTTCCTTCGCTTCAAGCTTGAATTCATCACTTCCATCCAGGCCAATGAAATCACGATTCCTTGCGCCATAATTCAATATCTTTATTAACGAGTCTGCCGTTTTCAGCGACAGGATCACCATTTTCAGTCTTTCATCGGCGAAAAGCTCGTTTATTGACTGTTGACCTTTTTCATAGATCAAAAAGCTTTCTAAAATAAAGTTTGGATAGGAATCGGCAACACCTGCTTCGCTTAGGTAACTTACCAGGGCCTTACGTATGCTAAACGATTCCGTAGTTCCAAGTGCCCCCATTATTCCACTCACATCAGAAGGCTCAAAAAACTTGAGGGCCTCGTATGCTTCGATAATTCTCTGGATATAATTTTCAGATGCTGGCGTTCTATTGAATTCCCTCCACAAAATTGCCCTTAGTTTTGCTTCGTATATAAATCCCTTTCTGCATTCTGATAAGAGTTCAATCAGGTCTTTCGCCAGCCATTCCCTGGGGTTTGCCAACAATAGTGAATCAATATAGCCGATTGTTTCCCCATCAATCTCGACAAAATCGGCAAGTTCGTTTACGCGAAAATTAGACGAAGCGAAAAGCATAATATTTCGATCGTTGTAATAACTAATGATCCGTTGGAAAATATCTTTTCTGACCGATTTTGATACCTTATCCCTTTCAAACCTGACAAGCAGTTCAGGTTCATTATTACTTAGCCATTCTAAAAGATCTCTAAAATAATCACTGGAGGGCTCTGCGATCGCAAAAAGAAATGAAAACGTATTGAGAAACCTTGGCTGCAGTTTTGGCTTTTCATAGTTAAAGGATACCAGTGGTAGAATACTCTTAAATTCATTCTCCAGTAAAAAGCTTGCGCAGAGATACTCCTGAAGGTTTTTATGTTCAAAAGACCAATTTTCAGAAAGGTTCCCTTCCTTATTCATCAGGAAAAAATGCTTGAACAACTTGATGTAGTCCTCATTATCTAAAACCTTGCCCATCTCTGCTTCATCCAAGCTGCTTTTACCAAGCATGGTCATGCAAAAGGCAATCTTTTGAGCGAGTTTAAATAACAAATCCCTGTCCGCTGTGATATCATATTTGTCTTTGTCCCTTTTGAAGCGTTCGAATAAAATCTGCTCAAACATCGTTGCCTTGTTATGCGGAAAGGTTTCCTGTCCGTCAGCAAACAGGCTAACAAGCCTGGTAAGGTAGTATGGATTTTGAAGGTATTCAATAAAACCTGATTGCTCAACCTTTTCCAGGAATACCAGTTGTCCGGAACTCAATTTTTTCTTGATGTAAAAATCCACATCAGATTCATCAAAAGGATCAAGTACAAATGGCTGGAAAGACCTCAATGGAACTGCTGAAATATTATAAAAATTATACCTCGTCGAGACGATCACATTGGTTCTTTGGCGTACTCCGCAAAACTGGTTCAAGTGGTTGATAAAGGTTTGGTGATGCTCTTCTTTAACCTCATCAAGCCCGTCAAAGATCAATATCAAGCTTTCTTCAGGTATGCTTGCCCAGTCCTTATTGAAGATCTCAAGAATTTCAGGAATGGTTTGACCTTCGTAGTCTTTCAGGTAATTCATGACCGGGAATAAAGGCTCATCTCCATTGCTGAAATAGGCTGCAATACTTTCCATCTCCCAGGTTTTACCAAAGCCCGCGGTACTCAACAGAATAATTTTAAGCCCCTCCGCACCGATATGTTTCTTAAATTCATCGGTTAAGCTAAGGTATTGGTTCTTATCAATCCTATAGTGAAAGGAATTTTCAATATTTTTTAGGAAGCCTGCATGAGTGATTACCCGCCTGTCAATGTGATCTTTATCTGCCGTATAATTTAGCTTTGGAATTTTGAGATACTGCTTAAGGGATTCTTCATAAACAACCCCGTAGAATGCTTTCGCTATTTCAATATCAAAATATCTAGCTACAATATGTGGCTGAGGAGCTTGCCGCAAATACGCACATATACCCCGCCAGTCCCAGATAATTAGATCAATACCAAGTTTGGCCAGCTTATCTCTGAGCGTATCGATAAGGTCTTCATCTTTGATTTTTGTAAGGTCATAATTGGTACAAAGAATGAACTCCTTGGCTTTATCCTTAAATTTCCCTGCTAGGAATAGCTCGATAATCTGCTCCAATTCTTGAGGACTGATATAGGCCTTCAATTTACACTGCGCAACAGTAAGCGCATTCGTTCCGGATGCAGTTGCGTAGATATCTATGCCATCCTGGTCATTTCCTTGTTGCAGATATTCTCTTGCGTTTACAATATTCATTCGTGAAGCAAGCACATCTGTACAGAACTGCTCAAATGCTTTCCATTCCAGCACTTCGCCAATAGGTAATCTATCTAGTAATTCGTTAACAACAACAACTTTTGGTGACATTTTTGGGGCGTTTATATTCAAAGATTATAATAATAATCGGATTTTTGCTGGTGCTGGCATTTGCAGCATTTGACCTGCTGTTAGCATTTTAATTTCTCATCAGCATGGGCCTGGATCAGCTCAAATAAATAGTCGAGCAGTTCGGTAAATTCCGCGAATTTTTTCTGTTCGATCTTGATCTCGTGCAATTTGCAAAACATGCTCAACCCGGTATTCATCGCACGGTTCAGCCGAAACTGATTGCCCTCATCAAAATTCTCTCTTAGCCGGGTATTAAAGATTCGGATGTGGCTCCCCGGATGGATCTCATCATTAAGTTTACTTCCCTTAGGATGAGCAAAAAGTGTAGACAATCCAGCCATGATCATTCCGAATAATTTATGGTACCTGACCTCATCGCTGTCATCCTGGCTAATCAAACTTTCATAGGCAAAAGTATCTGCTTCCTGTTCCAATTGTTTGGAGAGGATAATTTCGTCTTCAGTAAGATCAAAACCAAGGAATTTTTTTTGGGCTATTTCTTTAAAGCTATTCCAGTGATTATTGACCAGGTGAGCAACTTCGTGGTACATGATATAGGTGATTGCATCAATAAAGATCACGTTTACGATCCTGACCGTTTCAGTAGTCGTCGCCGGATTTGGCAGACCATCTGGCCATTGTTCATCGCCACCGGTCTTTAGCTTAAATGCCCAGTCGAATAGCCAGTCCATTTGCTTGACTTCCGGATCCTGCCCGTCTATTTCCATATAATTGGCCGTTACCTGCTTTGCTGTTTTGGTCTTGTTTGCAGTGACCTCGTAAATAATATAGGTGATACACCAGATAAGGGTTAAAAAGCGCTGATTTAAAACAATCTCTTTGCTGTTGTGGTCCGACGAGGGACCCGAAAAAGATCCCGTATCGATTCTGATCCGGCGGCTTAGCTGACTGGCATCATACTGCTCCAGCCGTTTTTTACTTTGCTCGTTTACGTTTTCAAATGTGGTTGTTAATCTATCGTAAAGGGTCTCAATTGGGTTTTTATTGCTCATATGTAAAGATACCTCTAATATTTCATCGATTATGAAGGGGGGGGCTTGGGGTTTTAATGGGAAAGGTAGATTAAGCTACCTGATCTTTTTACCCTTCTGGAAAACCTTATAAAATGAGCAATGGAACCTTTGCTATTGTAAATGTTGACGACATTACAGAAAGAGACGACATGGTCACCGTTTTGATCAACTACAAAGCGAATAAAGGCAAATTATCCATGCTGATGAGGGGGGATTCATCTGATACGAATTGAAGCAGAACTCATCAGAGAGATATGGCTGTTTTCTGAAAGAACTGAGCAGGAAGATGAATTCTGGACTAAAGCAGCAAGTGCCTGATAAACCTTACTTTTTGCCGTGCTTTCTAAAAGCCTGGATAAGTTGGTAGATCGCGAATGCGATAAATATCCGGCTAAACCCCTCAACCAGACGGGCCCATGGAGATGCTTGTTGGCCAATACCTTTTGCAATTTCATCAGTTCTATGGACAGGGTTCAGGAATTCAGGCAGGTAACTCAGGCATTTTAGGAAATAATCTCTATCCTCCGGCTCCGAGATAGAGCCAATTCTGATATTCAAACCCAGAAGGTAAACAGCGAAAAATAAACTGCTTCCAATTGCGACCACCGCTAAGGCAAGTTGCCAGCTTTGGCCATGGTCATTTGAATACTTGTTGAAGCATAGGTTCAGCTTTTCCCAGAAGTTCTTTCTCCAGGTGATTGTTCTGTAGAAGGCGTTCATTTCTTTGGCGTAAAAATGATTCGCCTCCAGGTAGTCGCCTTTACCCTCGTTGATCTTTTTGAGCTGTGCATACGCTTGGCGCTGCTGGTGTTCATCTTCGGCGATGCGCTGCGGAAAAGTACCCTTGCTAAAAAATGTGTCAGTGATCCTGGAATCCTCAAAGCTCATTTTGATATCCGAGAGGTTTGAGTTGATAAATGAGGTCTTACCCAAATCACTTCTGCTTATAGAAAGTTCTTTTTCCAGCTCCAGGTTGGAAAATCCAAGCTGTCCATAATTTACAAGCCCGTTGAAAGACAAAGATTCAATGGAAACATTCAGCACCCGCAGTATTGTATCCTTATGAATATAAGAAGGGCTAAACTCTAACTTTCCGATTTTGCAACCGCTCACAACGCCATTGACCTTTCCCATCTGCCCAAAGGTTATTTTTCCTAACGATAGATCCACATTTTTTGCATGCTTTTCTATGGATAGCTCAGCGATGTTTTCTGATCTAATTCTTAGGCTGCCGAACGACCCGCCAGAAATTTTCAGTTTGTTTATAGTTGATTTGGTATCAATGTCGAAGCTCCCGTAGTCCCCATCATAAAATTCCAGTTCAGTCATTTGTACATTGCGCAGCAATACAAAGCTAACCTCTGTAACCTGCATGATACCAACAGGGTGATCAAAAATGGCATCCATAAGCGCCAGCGTTTTGATTTTGCAGGCCCCTATAAAAATAGAATTTTTAAAACTAGAGCCGCTCTGAAACCCAAGGTCCCTGAATTCACCCCCCTGGATTTTTATATCAGATTGTAAAATGCTGGATCCTGAGAAATTAAAGCTCTCAAATGTGCCGCCATTTACAGCAAATAGGTAAAGACCATGGCGGATTCCTGAAAAGGTAACGTCCTTAAAAGTGCCTTTGTGTATCACAAAATTGCCTGCGAATGAACAGTTTTGAAAATGGATGCTATACGGATAGGCGAAATCTTCATCAAAAACAAGGTGGCCGACTACCTCGCAGTCTATGATGGTGACCCGCTTGCCATCGTGATCTATTTTATAATTTTCACTATAGCCCGGCATTGCCAGAGGGGACCCTTTGAGGATAATGTGAAGGTAGACAGTCTCAATTCTTTTCAAGTTGGTGGCGTTAACAAGTAAGTAAAAGCAAGGTTAGCCAAAGATAGCTAAAAGGAAATTAGTCTTTATTAAACATAAGAAGGGGCTGAAAAATCTAGCGATCTCAGCCCCATTCTAAATTAACGCTCTCAAACGCAAAGATACGTAAAATCCTTTAATGACGGCTTTTGCCACTCTAATGCTTTGTCGGGGAGGACTATCTATTCTATTAATTCAGCACTAAGTTAGCCAGCCGCCTTCGGGGCGCAAGAATTGTTCGGCATAAACCCTCCTGTGGCCTTTACCCGCTTTGCCTTTTATTCCGCTGCATTCCCTGTTTGCTCAGCAGCAGGCTAGTTGGGCGCATAATTAATCAAATTTTCAATTTAAAAATTAAGATGATGAAAGCGCAAATTCAAAATTCCCTGTTCATGGTATCCGAGATCAAAGTTTCCTACATGCTAAATTTAAAGCCTGTGAAAGGCCAATGATCAGAAGCTCTAAATATGCCTATGAAATACTGTTCAATAACTGGGATCTCAACCGGATTGAAATGACAGAACAGTTCTTCATCCTGCTACTCAACCGGGCAAATCATGTGATCGGCATTACAGAAATTTCCAGCGGAGGATTTGCAGCAACTGTTGTTGATCCAAAAGTGATTTTCTCCGTAGCAATAAAATGCGCAGCATCAGGATTAATATTGGCGCATAACCATACAAGTTCAAATATGAGACCCAGCGACACTGACCTGTCCATTACCCGCAGAATTGCTTCAGCAGGAAAACTACTTGATATCGAAATATTTGATCACCTGATCGTTTCCAGAAACGGATATTACTCCTTCTGAGATCAGGGACTGCTCTAGTCCCTTTTTATATCAATTTAATCGCTATCTTGTGATTATCAAAATAGTAGATATGTTTAACAAATCTTACAACCAGGTTTTAGCAGAATGCGCTGTGCTGAATGGTAAACTCCGCGGACATACAGGCGGCAAACTGAATAGCCCCGTCCGGGTAGTTCAGTTTCGTCCGTCCAGCCCGGCTCAGGACGAAATTTTGTCCTGGAAAAATGTGATGATATGCGCTGCGATCATTACCGTGTATTTTTTGATCAGGGGATTATTCACCAGATAAGCTGATCCTTTTTCTTCTTAACTTAAATTTTTTTGCAGGCCTTTTTGAGTCCTGCTTTTTTTAGCAGTACATTATGAATGATTTACAAACGCTTCTTGATCCAAGCCAGAATGATATTAATGAAATCGAAGAATGGTTAGAGGCTGAATACCGGAAAACTAAAAAAGGATTTTATACTGATCGTGATGTTCTCGCCCAAAGTTTCAAGGACAAGAATTTGATCATCCTAAAGAAACAAGGAAAAGTAGTCTCCTTTATTGCCTGGAAGTGTTACACAGATAATACAGCCAAAATCTCTATTGCTGAAACGCACCCGGATTTCCGCAGGCGTGGGTTAATCAGGCTCCTGCTGGATGCTTTGATCTGCAATTTTCAAAAGAGTGGTATTTTGGTGATCGATCTGCATTCTATTTCAGAGGAATCCGAAGCCGCATGGAAACACCTTGGTTTTAATGAGTTTCCTGAAGATACAGAGGACGAGCAACCAGATGAAAAGGAACTATATAAAATAATTATTCCTGTATCAGCAACAGGCGGTATAGCAGACAATGAGACACTGGAATTGTGGCACATGGGTGATCATCAGATATCCAATGCAGCACCAAATGCCGCCTGGAGTCTCTCGTTTATTGATGGTTCCAGAAATTTGCAAAAGCCAATCGTCTATCCGGCGCATTACGACTGGTACATGTGCTGGAAAAGAGACGGAGTTCTTAGATACGACGGCAAAGTGAAAAGATTTCCTGCGCCAATTTATTTTGGGCGTTTTATGATTGTTGGCACTTTGCCTGATTAACGGGCATTTTTCCGGCTCAAAGCGGATAAGTATATTTGCACTGAAAAAATTGATTTATTAAAAAATATAATATGATTGAAGATTACGCACTCTCTTCAAAAGAACTCTATGAATTCTTAACAGAAAATGGTGTTACCCATTTACACCATGCCAATACGCTACTGACTTCTGTCAACCTAATAAAGGCCGGTTTTCTGGCGTCAAGAAAATTTGTAGAAGATCATCCTGACTTACACCAAACTCCTCAGCCTTCGGATGACAAGGATAAATTTCATGACGTATGGGATTCTACTTTTGTGGATGGTACAGACCACCACCTCATATTTAGAGGTAGAAACCTCTACGGACCTGTATTGTTTAAAATGAAGCTGGACCTTTTACTTTCTGAAGACCTTGACCAGGTCTACATTACCCGCTCAAACCCAATTTATTGGCCAGATGGCAAGCCATATCCTGATGAGCGTAAGTTTTATGGTTCCATGGAAGATGTAAAAAAGGATTATTCTTTTGGTAAAAAAAGAGAAGATGCACAGATCATGTTTACTTTCCGGAGCCCTGGAGCGAAGATCGACTTCGATAAATACCTGGATGAAATCTGGTATGATGACCCAAAAATGCGCGTACCATTTCGTGGTGGAGAAAAAGAAGGCAGGGATGTCCTGAAATTGGCGCTTGAAACCGCGTTAGAGAAGTATGGGAGGCGGCATTACCGATTGGAACAAAGGTCACATGGCACTCCCGCAAACTGCCATTGTTACAGGACTTATACTGGTCTGCAACAAATGAATCCAGTGGAATTCGCAAAAATGTTTGTCATCTAAGTTCTGCTGCGGATTCTATTTGTATTCTATTATTTTTTGAAATTCAAAGTACGCCTCTATTTTGTCTCCATCTTCGAGATCGGTTGCCCGCCTGTAACCAGATGAGGGTTCTCGCTCCCCCCAAATCGCCCAAAAGAATTTAAGCCCCTTGTTTTCAAGGTATGTGTTTAGAAGATCTTTTCGCAGGTAGACCATATTGTGGGTATTGTTGTGATCTTCATAGTAATCAATGTTTATGCTTGCTGGTTCCCAGGCTACATCAAATAGATTAAAGGTCTGCGCCTTTTCAACAAGCCCTAGGTTCATCGCAATTTCTTTGGCTAACACGGTTGTTGAGCCCGCCTTATTTATCTCCTTATTATCCGAGGGACCATGATAATTCATCACCGGCATCAAAACTTCGAACTCTTTTATTTCGCGAACAGTTATTGTCTTGGTTTTAGGGTATGATTTCTTCACAGAAAATGACCCGTTTTTTAGGATTTTATAGGTGCTATCGCATTCGTAGCCTTCCTCACCACGCTTTACCGTTTTTTCTGTGGTTGATAAGACAAATTCTAGCTGGGTCATATTGCTATAGGTTGCTTCTTCGAAAACGTAAATTTCTCCGGCAAAGGCATCGGTATTCTCATGTTTTTCGGGAAGCCACCGCCCGCCCAGAGATTGATCTGATATCCTGGCCAATAGCTCGCTGTATTCGTCCTTCTTGACCAGCAAGCCTCGGATAAATGCAAAGCGTTCCCGGCTAGACGTTTCTTCATTTTGCATAATATACCCATCCATACATACAAATTGATGGCTACCAGCCAACTTCGGTTCAAGATACTGTTCAATGTTTGGAAAATCATCCGTTTTTAACCAGTCGACAAGCGGTAAGGACCTGTCGCCAAGCAGGTCAACAGTTACTAATTTTTCTGTTTTTGGTGGTTCGGGGAAGCTGGGATCAAGGTCTGTACTTGAAATCCTGAATCGTGGGAAGTCATCTTGCAGCAAGCCCATATCCTCACGGTAACCTGCGATTTCGAAAAATGCAGTTCTTGAATATTTTTTACCATAACGCTCTACTGCCGGACGGTCGTGCCTGTTATAAGGATCGTTTGCAAAACTATCCTCCACTGATTTGAAACGATCTTCGGTCCATCCAAATTGGTCCACACGGTGAAGGATTTGCCTCCTGACTTTTTGTTTTTCGGGAGGGTTGCTGTAAGAGTGACCGCCTTTTACAATATAACCAATTGTATAATTACTGAAATCCATCCCTAATGGCGCTCTGTAAGTGGTATCTTCAGAATCTTCAACCATTGGAGGCTCAGTTCCATCAGAAGGGTAAGGAGATTTAATCCTGCTGTATTGCAAATCTGTTAATAGATTCGGTTCATGGATTAGTGCAATTCTAATACATCGGCTTGCATAATCCCGGGCAAGAACGTGAGTGGTATAGTGAGGTGCATGTTCAACGAACATAAGTTCATAAATAGAATTGCCGATTTTAGGAAGACAGTTCTGCTGGAAATCTTTGTTGTGGTGTGTCGCCATGCACATTCCATACAAGGCAGCAAGTGTCCGTTCCCAGAGATAGGGGTCATTACATGCTAACGAACTAAGGGTTATTTCGGTGTACTGTTGATAATATTTCCTTCCATAATAATAAAGCGCCCTGGTTGAAAAGTCCCTTAGTTGCCTGTTTGTTGAAACTAGAAACCATTGTATATACTGCGCCGCCAGATGCAGTTTGGCGGCACCGAGCTCAGATTCTAAAACTGTGCTTTTACACTGCTGTTCAAACTGTCCGATATACTGCATCAGACTACTTGCCGATTTTCGTACATGCGCTGTCCAGGAAAGATCGCGTTCCCAAACCGCCAAATTTAAAAGCTCAGCGCTTAAGAAACGCACATTCAGTGGATGTGAGGTGCTGGTAATTGTGTCCGTGCACATACTAATAATATGCGGCCTGCTTTTTGGCTTTTCCCTGAAATATCCGCGTACAAGAGCAATGTCCTCTTCCCTGATGTATTCTGGTTGTAATTTCCAGAGTGCATTTACTGATGCAGAATGAATCTCCCTGTCTTCCGTTAAGGGATAGAGATCATGCAGCATTTTTTGTTTATGTTTAGGAAAGAGCAATGCAAGCTCCTCAATAATGTTTTCATACAACGGATGCCGTTCGGTTTCGCTGCTTATCTTTTTATGAAAATCCGTATGCGGAAGCAAATCTTCCTCACTGATATTATCAATCAGGTATTTAGCGATCAGATAGCCAGACATTAATTCGTAGGTAATGCTGATGAATTCCTTTTCGCTGCGTAGATCACGGGTAATGATCAAACCTTCCCTGATAAGAATATCAGCCCTTGAGGTTTCTTCGTTATAATGGCCTGAGCCATCTATCAGTTCAAAATAATCTTCGATTGCTATTTCCCTCGCGCTGTTCTCCCATAAATATCGGGCGATCTTTGAGAGGTTGGTTTGGATGAATTGTTCGTTTTTGCGTAACAGATGGGATTTTAGCGTGACCGCCGTATTGATCTGGGTAAAGTACGTTTCAAATAAACTGTTTGAAGAATCGTCATCGATGATCACTTCAACCTCAATTCCCGATTGCCAGTTAGGGTTTTTTATTTCACAATATAACCGTAGAAAAATTGGTTTCTTAAAGCTATCTAAGTTTGAAAAGCTCAGATCAGCAGTGATGTGGTATTTTTTAAAGTATTTTTCAATGGCTTCCTTGGTAACCCCATATCCTTCGAATCCGTATAGGTGGTGAAATGACCGGGCGTTGGAATTTGGCCAAACCTCATCTTTGTATGATTTCCGGCAGGTTGTAATTAGGACCAGGTTTTGGAAACGCTTGATCTTACTGCTAAGCGTGGGAAGGTGGGTTTTCCAGATCGTGGAGAACAATTTATTGTGAACTGTTTCATTTAGGCCGTCAATTATCACGGGTATCCTAACCTTTGCCAAAGAGCCATAGATGTCAAGAGCGGTCAGCAGATCCTCAAATGAATAGTTCGCCGGAGTGTCAAGCAGTTTTAAGATGGTCTGCTCAAGATTTGTTTCATGGTTAAATTTGTCACCAGTTAAAAATATAGCAGGCAAACCCGCCTGAATCCTTTTATATGCAATATCGCAACTCGTATGGGTTTTGCCCTCTGCGGGTTTTGCAATGAAATGAATTTCATTGTCAAGGGAATGAATATAATTCCTGGTGAACCGGCCCAATTCTTCAAAGAAATTTTTAACAGCAAAATAGGTTTTCTTGGCAGGGCCTTGTAGTGATTCGCCTGATGAATAAGCGTATTCGCTCACCCTGCTTAAGTATTCATTAAAAATGCTATCGGAGCAATCAAACTCCAGGTTCGTCAGTGCCTGTATGTCATACTCAATAATATATTTCTTTATATCCTTTAAGATTTCATAAGCGCTGTATTTGTGTTTATCAAATTCTGCGAACAAGTTCATGCCCGCGGCTTTTTGCTCCTTCTCGTCTGAGTCATGAGCTGAGACTGCAAGGAAAAGTTTTAGCTCTGCGCAGATGTCACTTTCGATCAGGTTTAGTTTCTTAGTATACGCATCCAGGAGTGATGTATAGCTCTGGTTTACTAGCTTAAAGTCAATAATGGAATGAACGAAATCATCCATTGTATGAAGCCCAGGTTCATATTTATCTTTTACCTGTTCGAAACTGTCATTGAATTTACTGGTAAACCATTGTTGGTTAAATTCCAGTTCGCCAAAAAAGAAGCTTCTTACGCCTGCATTTTTAACATTGCCAATCAGGGTAATGATGTCATCCTCACCAATAAAATCTAATTGTACCGATTTACCATGAGGTATTTTTGACGGTAATATTTTCTCAAACCACTCTCTTTCCCCTTTTTTAGGTTTGCCGGTTTTTGTGACCGTGCTAATGGTTAGGTTTGTTCTTAGACATAAAAACCATTTCGTGAGGTTCGCATGATTTGCACAGGCTGTTTCCAGTGAACTTTCAATCGATGCATATCTGCTGCTCTGACCCAATCGACCATTGTCATCGTACCATTTGCATTGCCAGCCCCATCGTTCACCATTTGGCAGATCCAGGTAGAACTCTACCCCCGAATCACCACCTTCACCAGCAATTGCTGTAAATTTACCCATTTCACCATACTCCTTTTTCATCAGACTATAGATCAGCTGCTCAAAGGAATGAGTAGTTTTTCCGGAGTAGGCCTGCAATTTGTTTAGGTCAACCTTGTTTATGGTCATTTTAAAAGCGCTTTTTGTAAAGTTAAATAATCTGCCAATGAATTCGGCTCACCTCTTGATCTGTAGTAATAGAGAGCCAGAAAATCTACTCGATATCCGGGAACTTATTCCTAAGTAAATTTGGAAACTGGTCCGCTTCTTTATCTAGCACCTCGATATACTTGCCGATATCATTGGAATGTGCCCTGAATATTTCATTAAATTGTACTGCGAAATTTAGGAGCTTATGATGTTCACAAAACTTTTCGGTCAGATTAAACGCCTCCTGTAAAATTGCGCCCGAATCCAGCTTGAAGTCTACATTGATCTCTGCAACTCGAATTATTTTATCAGTTATATTGACTGCCCTGATTACAGGATGAGGGTGCGATTTCTCATCATAATAGATGTTGTCTCCACATTGACCCATAATCATAAAATAGTTCAAGATTCCCGAAACAGCCACAGAAAGTAGCTTGCTCAAATTCTCAGAAGTTTGGGCTTCTTTAGGTTGTTTATTCCAGAAATCTAAAATATGGGCAGGTAGAAGGTTGGCAGCATGAATGTCAGCATCGAATTCAAGACAATGTTTCTGAACAGAATATTTATCACCCTGGCCTTTGTGTTTGCTCTCATCAAATGATTTGAATTCGTTGAACGGTTTCTGTGCCAGGTGAGCAAGTTCGTGATAATAAGTAAACTGAACAGCTGCCTGGAACATAATGTGACCTAGAGGTATTTTAATGAGTTCCTGTAAACTACCATAATTCTTAATGACCTCTTTGTTTTCGTTAAATAAAGTGTTTCGGAAAGATAAGAGCTTATAGGTTTCTATCATTGCGCCGCTTGTGACTTCAATGATATTAAACCCCTTTACAAAACGCGCCCGGGCCTCAATATTATAACTATTCGTATAAATAAACCTGGAAGGCTGAATGTCATACTCCTTGCACCGCTCTGAGAGATTCGTTTGGCAGAATGTAAAAAATTCTTCAAATAATTTTTCCAGCGGTGTTTCACTAAAATCGTAGATGTCACCATAACTGACTGCATTTTTCGCAATAAGCTCTTTGCATATTTCCCCGTAACTCATCATAGGTTAAAGAATTATTTAACGGGACTGGTTGCTGCCCCTAAGTTCATTTTCTAAATTACACAATAGCTGGAATTTGATCACTGGAAAGATTGAGCTATATATTGGGTTATTTCCCGTCATATAATAACATTTCAAGGTCATCCTTATATATCTTGCCAGTTTTATAAAACCCATATTTAGCCAGAATGTGGGCCATGGCTGGTTTACGTGTTGTTGCATAAATTTGGTATGAAGCAATTGCAGGGAAAAACTGGGTCATCAAATTATTGCAATGTCCTTTCCCTTCATAATCATGATGCGTTACAATATAGCCAAGTTCATATGGATAACTATCCGGATTTTGTTTGGCCTGCGAATTTTTAAACACCCTGTTCCGGTAATTGGTGATTGGGTTTTTCAAGCAGCAACCTGCTATTACTTTTTCTTCAACGACCAGCATTGCCAGAACGAACGCATTTGCTATTCCCCTTTTTGCATCACGGTATTCAACCTGGCCGCCCGCTGCAACCAGCGAAGCCAGTTGGTCTAAATAGTCCTGAGAGATGTTTTTGGGTTGATCCCCGATAAAAAGAATTTCCATATTAATTTTTGTTTTCAGACCCGTCAGGTTGTGAAACATTGCCCCACCATTTTTAAATATTTATTGTCAAATAATTCAGAGGATAACCAGGAGCCAAGCACGCTGTATGGATAATGGGTTTTATCAATGTTCATTCCGATAACGAGTTTACCTTTTGCTCCTTCCATTGTCTTATCGTAAAGAATATCCCCCATGACGTCGTTTCTTGCATCTTTAAGGTGGTCATGATAACCATAACCTGCAATCACGAACTTCCGCTGTTTTTCTGCGGTTTCCAGCAAGATCCAATTATGTGGGAACTCCGCTGTACCCCGGTGCATTTTTTCTTCCATATCATCCACAAGCTTTTCAAATTCCTGTTGACCATCAATCGGTATATTTAACAACATATAAGAGGCTTCCAACCATGTTGGAGGCTGCTTTTCTTCAATTCTAAGGAGAATATCCTTCCACCATTTAGTTTTTTGTAATTCTGGTTTAACAACCTTCTCTTTATTTGCTGAGCCGATGATATAATTGTCAAGTTCTTTAGACTTCAAATCCATTTTAAAAAGGCCGAACCTGTGTTCATCGTCGCCCAGATTGAATCCATCATCGAGGTACCAGGCCAACAGGTCAAGTTCATCTCCCATGTACTCAACATTTGCTTCAAGTTCACGACGTCTTTGTAAGTAATGAATTTTTTCTGCTGCAAGTGGCAAAATATCAAAGACAACCTGTAGGTCGGTCAGGCTAATCGAAGTAGCCAGCTCTTCTATTTTCCTATCTGTTACTCCAGCTTTTATAAGTTGTTTAAGGTTACTGCCCATCATACCAAGATGGGATAAGGTGACACCTAATGGAATGAAATATTTAAGTAATGAAGCGTCGAACTTATTGTTTGGACCCTTTTTAACTTTTAATGATAGTTGTGTTGGGTTGTCTTTCAGATAATCAATAAAGCGCAAAGCCTGATCGGAAGGTTCCTCGATGAGGCCCTGCAATGTCTTGAAAAGGCGTTCTGGCGCCCCTCTTTTAGCCGGGGGGCTCATTAAACCTGCCTTGGCTTCAATCACCAGCGCGAATTTATCAATGATGACCAATAAATCATTTTCATATTCCTTTCCATCCCTTCCCGGCCATTTACTGCCTGCATAAACTTTGGCCATTGGGAAGGCTGTTTTAAAGAGCTTTTCAACCTGGTCTTCAAGGTATCCCGCTCTGGCATCGTTATATTTTTTGCGTAATAAATCGTCCTGGGTACAAAAGGTTTCTAAAATGCCGAGACTAAAATGGGTTATGACGGACCACAGCGAACTGAAAACGGTGTCATCAGAAGTTTTAATGAAAGGTTTCTCATGAACAGGATTGCCAAGTAAAAAATGCTCCGAATCATGGCCCGCTAAATCCCCAAACTCCATGCTAATATAACTAAAAGCTTCCTTTAGCTTTTCTTTGCTGATATTTCCTTCAGCGTATTCCGCTAGAGTAGAATACTCGAATGTAAAAAGTTTTTCCAGGTATAGGTCGGAATGCATCAGGAACATTGCTTGAAGATTTCTAAGGTTTTTTCCGAACTTTTCCCATATGTATGTTCTGGCGGTGGGAGGAGTTTTTTCTACAGGAAACTGCTCTTCATATGCATCCATGACCTTATTATATTGTTTGTGGCGCATGATCTCAACGGTTTTTAACCGATGAACATTCACCCTCTCTTGTATTTCCTCAAACATTTTATAAATGACATTCAGAAAAACAACAGGATCAAATCCGTGCTGGGTTTTAAATGCGGAACTAATGCTAGCGGCCAGATCGAGTGTTACCTCCTTCATTTTGTGCTCATAAGACCAGTTGCGCACAGCAGTTGTGTGCATCATCATTTCCGTACGCAAAAGGTGGAAAGGAAGATCATCAGCGGTTATAACAGATTCAGGGAAATTAAAATATTTCGATCTGTTCAGTTTGCTAATTTCCTTGAAATCATCCCGGAATTTTTGGACCTCGCTTGAAAAGGGTTGCGGATTGTAGGTCCTGGGAAGTGTAAGCGCAAACGCTTGTAAAAGTTCCTGGTAATATGGTGGGAATGCAATTGATCCCGTTACCGCCTCTTCATCATATCCCGCCGGGCTTGTCATAAAATAATAAAAGGCAAATGATAAAAGCTGTGGCTGATCATATCGGATAAACCAGTCCTGTATCGTTCTGTATTTTTCTGGAAAATTTTCGGCAGCTTCTTTTCCGATACTTCGGAGAATTTCTAATCTTTCCTCATAAGTACTTTCTCGTTGATCATTAAACTGAGCTTCAAAATATTTCATTTTAATGGGATCGGGAGCGAGACCCTTTGACCTCATCATCTCATTGAGTTTTTCTGAAGAAGGTAGCTTTACCTTTTTCACTGGTTTTTTCTTTTTACGGTTTCGGCTAGTTGGCATAGAGGTTAATTTTAAGAATACCAAAGTACACATCTTGTTGGGATAAGAAAAGCATTCCGGATCACGCACAGAATAAAAGAACGCAGATACGCGGTGAGGTTCCAAAAGAAACCTTCCATGGCGGCCGGAATTTCAGATAAAAACCAATCGTTAATTTCCGGATATTTGAACATAATAATTAATTATGTCTGAACACAAATATTTTGCGCTACTCAAGTTTGGGAAACTCGAGCATCTTGAAGCCTTGAGACACAGAGGTCATCTGCATTGTAAACCGTTGAACTACTTTGCTGATCTCAAAGACGAGTGCCATAGGGGCGATCCATTGGAAAAAGTAAATTACATGCACAATATCGACGGGGCGGAAATTCGTATTAAAGATGTCGACGCACCTGACAGTGAATACAAACGATTGGGGACTGCTGATACTGGAGTCTTTCAAAAGAGTTATGAAATTTCTCCTGGCAACCTATTTTGCACCTACTCCTTCAGGCTAGACAAAGAAGAACTTCAACGGGAATTTACCATACCGGAAGATTGTCGGAAACTGGGGAATCACTACCTAGTGATCAAAGACTTTGAAGAGTTTATACAAAGAGCTGGCAAGCGCCTTTCAGAATTAAACTTGACCGCTAGGCATGGCTTCGTGGGATACAAAGATTTTTCCAAATTTACCGGCACCAAGACGGTCTTTGAAAAAGACATCACTTTCGAGTTCCAAAAGGAGTTCAGGATATTTATCACCAACCCGACTGACCTGCCTTTGGATATTGAGATAGGAAGTTTGGAGGATATATCAGAAATCTGCCTGATTGATGATGAACATGTCATCACCTTCTTTGACGTAAACGAATAAACTGTAAATTATCCCAGCAGGTATCAAATTGAATCCGTACGTAGGTCTAAATCGAGTAAAAGATTCTAAGTCTTTTAGTCCTTATAGTTTCTCTAAAATCATGGTTAAATTCTTTCGAATGATTGTTTGTTTTTCTTCAAAAAAACGTATATTTAAAAAATAGCAATTGCAACTAAAAAATACAGACAAAAAGGTGAGTGATTCGGTGAGTCGCTTTGTGAAAACCTTCCAGATAGTCATTAAACGCTAAAAATTGAACGAAGTTCACATCCCAGCGGGATCACAAGAAACCTCACAGAAATGTGAGGTTTTTTTGTTTTATCCCCTCTGGGATTCGAACAGAAGCGCCGGCCTGGGTTCGATTTGTAAAAGGCTCAGGGCGGGGTTCGGGGTTTTGCGGGGCTGAGCCAATCCCAGCGGGATCACACTAAAGACTATCAAAATGTATAAAACCCTGCAATCGCACGATTAGCAGGGTTTTGGCCGAAAAGTTTTCTTTCTGGAACTGACCAGATTGCAGGAATTGTGTTAAGAACCGTCTCTCTTTATTTAAAGCCATCTCGCTAGACTTTTGCAACGAAAGTCTTACTGTGGTATAGCTCCGATTTGAGTCATTAAACCGAGCAAATCAGGTTGTCCTATTTCTTCTATGATCTGGTTGTCAGACAAACGATAAAAATTCATTGCGCTAACTACGATCGGTTTTCCGGTTGCGGGTACGCCAAAGAAAGTTCCTTTATGGGTTCCCTTCATTGTAAATCTAACGGCTACTTTGTCATTCTCGGTGATCATATCTTCAATACTCCATTGAATATCAGGAAAGCCGCTGCGCATCATTCCTATAATCGTTAGATAACCTTTAGGCCCTTGCAACGGATCAGCCTGAAAAGGCACATAGAATTTCGCAGCAGGACTTATTAATTGTTGAGCCAAATTTTCATCAGCAGTATTAATGAATTGTAAAAATTGATTGAAGAATTCTTTTGTTGCTCCCATTTTATATTTTTTTGACTTGTAAAACTGTGTTGTTATACAAAGCAAAGATGGGTTACAAATGTCTTTCCAGCCAATAAACAAACTTAAGAAATAGTCTTAATGTAGTTTAAGGGTAACTATTATTTTAATGATATACCTTTTCTGATTTTGCTCAGAAATTCAGGTGTGATGCCCAAATAGGAAGCTATCTGAGTATTGGGTAATCTTGAAGATAACTCAGTATATTGGTCAAGAAAATCCAAATATCGTTGCTCTGCATTTGAACTGAAATTTTGTAACAAGCGGGTCTGAAGTTCAATAAATTTTTCCTCCACGATCACCCGAAAGTTTCTGTCAAACTTTGGTGAATTCACAAAAAGATAAAGCAAGTCTTGCTTCTCAATTTGCAAAATGGTAGAAGGTTCAATTGCCTCTATGAATAGTTTGCTTGGTTTTCCCGAATAGAAACTCCCCAGATCAGCAATCCAATCATTTTCTGCTGCAAACCTTAGATTATGTTCCGTTCCTTTTTCATCAATGCCATACATTTTAAAGCAGCCTTTCTCAACAAATGTATAATGTTTGCAAACAAAGCCTTCCTGTAAGATCATCTGTCTCCGTTTTATTTTCCTTGTTGTTACTCTTTCGGAAAGCAAAATTATTTCATCGGAATTTAGAGGAAGGTACTTTTTAAAATATTCAATTAAAGGTTGTATCGTCAAGTTTTTGATATTAAGCCTATTTAGTTTTTACAGAAAAGAGTTCCGAAATAAATCAGCAATTTAGAACTGCAAAAATAGAACTAAAATTCTGTAATCATTAGCAATGATAATTGGATTTTAATTCATTTAAGCAAAGTTAAAAGGATTAAAATTAACTAAATATATGGGGCTGCTCTGTCGCCGTTCAGATATAACTTCATCTGCTTATCCCGTAATCCTGTGATTTTCCCTTTGCCTTTTTTTCTTACGTTTGGATGGTTTAACTGGATTTTCTTCGGGTGCGATGTAAACAGGCTCCATAAAAAGACTTAACAAATCAGTATCCAGCTTTCCAGCTGTGCCGATCATTTTCCCCACACTTTCAAATACTCCTTCAGCAACGTTTTTCCCCAAATCATTAATGATGGTCTGGTCAGCCTTTAGGTTAGGGATGTTTTGCAATAGATTCATCTGTGTTTTCTGTGCTACCGTCCCATTTTGCATCGTATTGGCATAGGCAAGGGTATCTTTCAGCCCCCTGTTAAAATCAAACAAAGCATCAAACAGGCTTTCTCCCGATTGTTTAAAGGCAGTACGGTTAAACTCGCCAAGTTTGGCGGAATGCTCTTTATTCTTCCCCTTAGTGGTGTTTTGTGGACTAAGCTTAATCCTATTCGTAATGTCCTTACGACTGACGATGATCTGGATATGATCCTGTTTTCCTTCTTTGCGGTCGTCCTTTTGCCGTGTTCCGTCCTTTACTTCCTTATCTGTATGTTTGTAATAACGGAAGTTTTCATGCTTGCCGTACCAGAGCAAATCTTTATGGCTGCTGATGCCTGGTCTTTTGAAGTTTTTGGCATACTCATCCATTACCTTTATCGCAAACTCCTTTAGTTTTTCCTTTGTACCTTCCTTGCCGTATTTTTCGTAAAGGTGCGCCAGTTCCTTTTGGCTGGGGCTGTTGGAACCAGAAAAGGAACTTTGTGTTTTATCCTTACCTCTAAAATTGGTGATTTGCAGACCTTGGTATCGGAAGATATAATCGCACTTAGCCAGCCTTCCGAGTATTCGTTTACTTTAACTCCATTGCTATATGAGAAGTGTTTTAGGATCCATTTTTCAAGTTCTGCTTTATTGCATCCCACAATCAGGTTAGCTTCATACGGCTGCTTAAAAGCATCGGCCAGTTTATTACTGTTTCCTTTAAAGATCATTTGGCTTGCAGGTTGTTTTTCCGCTTTTATTAGGGCATCAAGCTGGCTGAAATGTTCCTCTGAAAAATAAATCCTTATGAGTTGCAAAAAGTCATCTATATACTGATGATTGAATTTTGGCCGACCCGAATCGGGATTATATGGATTTTTGTGGGCTGCTCAGGCGTGATATCTTCAACTTGTTGTGGGCTTTTGCTTGGCCATCCATTCCTCGAACGTTTCACGGGGATGTAGAATTTCATCGATTTCACTAACCAACTCGCTTAGGAACTTATCCCTGATCTTCAAAGTATCATGCAGACTTTCCACAAACTAATCACCTATATAAATATCTTTGTAATCTGATTGCAGGTTGTTAACGATAAACAAGTAATTGAGTTGAATTGAAAATATGAAATTGCTTGGATATTCGACTCTAAGCTCAACGTAATGTTGGTGGAAATTTGTCCATATTAGTTTAAACCTTTCCTTCAATTTTTTGAGCTGTTCCAGTTCTCTTTTTAGACTGGTATCATTAAGTGATAGAATATCAATTAGTGCCATGTCTTTCAAAACTCTAATTTCACTCTTATAAAAAAACGAATCATAATAATGTGTTTCGTGGCTAAGGCTATAGGCTGACTTATCTTCGTCTTCTTTTATAGGGTTTTCTAATTCACTTTTCGTAACAATGAGAAGATTGAAAGTTTGTATTTTGGTTAAAAATTGAATTAGGCCGCTCATCATATGGTAGAAGTAGTTATTTATATACTAAAATTGGTAAATTTATTTTATGGCTTTGTAGCTTAATTGGTTACATTTGAATTATGGAAGACGTAATTATAATTACTGAAGATACAACATTGGAAGATTTCCGAAAAATAAAAATGGATGATCTAATCCGAGAGGGTGACAAACAGGAAAAGGTAATTGCTAACTACATTTCGTATAATGGAGATGATAAAGCTTACGAAGTAATTATTAAACTTCAATCCAGTGCTAAAGTCTATCGATCGTTTGAAAGTGAGTTTTTACCTGACAAAGATTGAAGTAACATATTATTTAACTATTTATAAACTAATAGACCTTAAATTAAGATTTTATGATAACATTTTAAGTAGGCAAAGATTTTGAAACATCTGAACGGGCTGGCGCAGGCGGCATCTTCCATGTTGATACATTAATTGATGAAAATGAGACCTGAGACCGATGTAACAAAAAAAATAGATGTAGGTATACATTTTAGGGATAACGAACATTTAAAGGAGTACCTATCAGAAATTTTCAACGTAAATGTCGATGAAATCGAAATCGATGATTTGTAATTTTCAAATCTAGCTACTCAATTTAATTTAAAACACTACTTCTAAACATCTAAGTTTCTATAAGTTTAAACCCAAGCGGGGTGGTCAACTTCAGCGAAATCTCCAGACAGAGCCCGCAAAACGCCAAAAGCCTTTTTTCAAAATTTCGTAGAAAGTTCAGTCAGTTGGAAAAACCACAATCTACTGACCCCTCTTCGCCAAAAATAAATTATTGATTACTTTATGATAACCAGTCTGTTTTGGTGTCTTTTGAAATTGGCGGAACGGGGTCAATCAAATTGGTTTATCCACCAACCATGCAATCTCGCAAAGAAATGGCTGGCATATTTAAAATGTAAATGGCGCTATAGAGATATTGAATCAACTTTAGAAATTGACACGAATAATGGTAGCTTGATTTAAACTTGCCTACTTGTTCACCTCCTGTTGGTTTTTCCGCAATAATATTTTTGCAATTTCTCCTTCTTTCCAGTAATCTGCTATATTTTTCTTTTGCTTCTCTGTAAGTGGACTTCATAAATGCTTTTGCTGTTTTTGTATTCGACAATAATAAAAAAGCTGTAATCTTAAGTACTTGAAACCAATGGAAAATTATAAGTATTGCGCGAAGAAAAATCATTAGAATTTTATTAAATTTATTATTACTAAAAACATCTTAAGCCATAAAATAATGAATTTAGAACCAATTTTAAAGTATACCGGTATTGGTGGATTAGCCATTGCCTTACTTTTTCTTCTTTTTAAAGACATTATTAAGAAGAATATCTTTAGTAATCTGGATCAAAAGCATTCCTATCAAATTTTAAAGCTGATAATTATCTTGATATTCATTGCATCCTCTGTTTGTATTGTTGGTTATTTTGTTACTTTAAGAGTAGAAGCAGAAGCAAAGGCTAAAAAAGATAGTATCAAAGTTGATGATCACCATATCAATTCTAATGGAGATAACAACGCGAATATATCCGGCAATAATAACGTGGTTAATCTAGCAGGAACGACTCCTGCCTACGACCAAAACAAGATCGAGATTGATTCACTAGCCGAATTTTTGGAAGAAAATGATGGGAGAGTTGTTTTTTTAAATATTGTATTGGGGAGCGGAGACGATCCCGAGAGTTACAAAACAATCGATGGCTTTGATTACTGTAAAACATCCATTGAATTGGGATCCACTGAAGTGAATGATAAAGGTGATTACAAGGGCTTAACATTTATCGCGCACACAAAATCAGATTATACTTATGTGGATAATGAAGATCAAAAAAAAACTAAATACTATTACTGGACTGAAGATGAGACAGAATGCACTGTAATCATCAATAACATAAATAAAAATCTAGTTTATCGGGAACATGGACTTATCATTGTAAAAGGACGATATCTGGTCAACTATTATATTGGGGGACAAGGACATCATGTTGCTACTTTAACCCCAAGGGAATCTACATAACCTGACTATGTTTAATCAAGCTATAAATAACTTGTTCAATATTTATATAATGCATACCCTTAATTGATTTCCCATATTTTATAAACTGCAACACAGAAGAAAGGTCATACAAATTGAAATACAATTTCTGAAGTTTCAGATCATCTCCACATCCATTATGCAGCCGGAAATAGACCAGATAACTTTCCAGCAAACTTCTGGTTATGATATTGGCAGTGGCCTCGTCGAAAACAGCATTGCCATCATCGATATCCAAAATTTCGTTAAAAATCTTGATCGGTTGATCGCGCGCAGCCGAAAATTACAGGCAATAACGTAATGGATATTATTGTGCAATATCGAAACATTATCATTATTGGAAAAACCACAATCTACTGACCCCTCTTCGCCAAAAATAAATTATTGATTACTTTATGATAACCAGTCTGTTTTGAGGTCTTTTGAAATTGGCGGAACGGGGTCAATCAAATTGGTTTATCCAAACCTATGACTTTCTTTCAGGTAATTTTCAGCTGAAAGAAAGACGGCCTTGCCTTGCGCTACTTTTTGCTCGTTATAGTTTACTGCTCCCCGGATGCTTCGTCCGCTGATGATCCTTGTAACCATGTGTCTGAAAATTGGTTTAACTTGTTTTTAATTTCGGTAATTTTTGTATCCACAATATCTTTAACGAGCCTGTAGCTTTCCATCAGCAATTTACTGCCCGGTGTTGTGGCATAGCTGTTGATCTTTTTGGCAATCTGGTTCAGGTTACTGCCTATGGCACTCAGCTCATTCTTTAGCAAGATCATTTCTTGTATAAACTCATCAAAGGATTGGTTACGGGTAATAACCGTAACAGGTTTTTCCAGTATTATTTTTCGCAGATAACTGCTCAGGTCTTTACAAGCTGTTTTTCTGAACCTATCATTGATTTTGCTGGCTTCTGTTTGCGTTAACCGGATGTGTAGCCATTCAGTTCGTTTAGGCTCGTTTCGCCTGGTGTTTTTGCCTATCATAAATGCATTGTATTGAGATTGTCCTGATAGCTTAGCAAGTGTCAAAAAAAACGAGTTTCGAGGTTTTCATATGCCAAAGCCGAGTTCCGAGGCTAGGTTTGAAATCCGTTTGTATCACAAACGTACATTTCACTCCGCCAAAAAAACAGGCGGCGTACCCTAACCACATCAGGATAATGCTGATTTAAAAATGGTGATACAATTGATGAGTTAAATGCCAGGATTCAGACCTGAACTTAGTCGTGAAATTGGCTGCCTTATGGGTAGCGTTTCGATAAACTTTTCAAGGTTCAACGGAAGAAATCCCCTGAGCTTGGAGCGGATCTTTTTACGTGGTGCGGTAACGATCCTTTTGATCTTTGGGTAATACTTGCCGTTAAACTCACGGCCTTTTAGTTCTGTTGTATTGTTGTTCATGGCTCAATGATTTTGATTGAGCCAAAGTTGATGAGTGATGGAACGGGTTTATGGGGAGTAGATTGGGGAGTTGTTGAACAATTTTAACCAATAAACTTATTCAATACCATACGAATTACAATATATTTGAAGTATGAAATTAACGTCAAACTCGATAGAAAAATTAGCTCCATTTTTGCTTGATCGTAATGGCAAGCAATTGGTAAGCCTTTTTAATGATTACGGAGCTCTCGATAAATACGAATATAGTGTAGGCTTGCCAGATATTGGAAAGAAAAATGGCCAACGACCATCAAAGACGCAATACATAGAGCATCGCTTAAATGAGCTATCTGGAAAACCTGAATTAAGAAATTTGCTAACTGACGTAATAAATGATCTTAAGGGATCTGAGGATGCAATTTCAAAAATAAACGACATCATCAATAGGGAAAACCTCCAAGTTATTGAAGTAGACGGAACGTATTCCATCCAGGGCGGTGTGGTCGTAAAAGCAATGGATACCGTAAACAACCCTCACTTTCAGGGCATTCAGGATGAGATTTTGGTAGTTTTAGATTCGGCACAAGTTTCAATTTCAGTTGCGATTGCTTGGTTTACAAATGACGTTCTTTTTAATAAGTTGGTAGAAAAATCAAAAGCCGGCGTCGATGTTCACGTGGCTATCTTCGACGATGGTATCAATAAAAAGCATGGTGTAGATATTAGCCAGCTAAAGCATTCAAAAATCGGAGGAAGTAGAAAAGGTTTAATGCATAATAAATTTTGTATCGTAGACAATCAAATTGTTGTTACTGGATCATATAATTGGTCAACGAATGCAGAAACCAGAAATGATGAAAACATTACAGTGCAACAAGATCCAAAATCAGCTACCAAATACTCATTAGAATTTAGAAGGCTTATCTCATAAACAATAAACCAGCTATACTTTAAGAATATCAACAATGGAAAATTCTTTTACAGAAATATATGGCCGGGACGCCTGGGGCACGGTTAGAGGTTTTGTTTATCAGGTAGATTTTACCATCAACCGCTGGCTGAATCTAAATGAGGATCAGCACCTTGAACTGGAATGTGGTGAAGATATTGATGTGGTATGTAATGACATCATCACTAAAAAGCAATCCCGTGAACTTGAACAATTCAAATACAGAGAATCAGAAATCAGCCTCAACAGGGCTGAGACTTTGGAGATTTTAAAGAACTTTTTTATCCATAGGAAAAACAATCCCAATATAAATTTGATCTTTCGGTTTGTCACCAATACACAATATACGATAGAGCGAAAAGAACTTTTTGGCGACGGTACAAAAGGTATAGATGCTTGGATAGATTTACACCAGCGAAAAAACCTTGACCCGGCTGACAGCAGACTTCAAATAATAAAAACCCATCTGATCAGAAAAGCTAAAGAACAAATTGTTGAGAAAACTGATGAATTAAAACCTGCAGAAATCATAGCACAACAGGAATGGATTGATTTTTCGGCATTTCTTGAAGACGATCAAAATGTTATCAGATTCATTCAAGGTTTTGAGTGGTCATTTAGCAATGAGGATCATGTAGAACTTGCAAACACATTACATAAAAAATTATGTGATCAGCATGGAGAAGCAAAAGCTCGACTGATTTATTCCAGATTATTTTTATTCGTCTTCAAGCTTTTATCACAAAGGGAATTAAAATCACTAACCAAACAGGACTTATTAGATCAATACCAGTTACCTCAGATTTCGTCTATAGATTTAGAATTATTTAACCAAATCATTGGTCTTTTATCAGTGGTTCATACCAAAATTCAGGAAATTGAAAACAAGGTTGAAGGCAATACGCAAAATATCGCAACTCTATTTACTGACCTAAATGCGATAAAAAAAGATGCGATTTTCGAATTCAGGCTTAATAATGTGGCTATTGATGCACCTGAACCTATAATTAATGGTTCTTCACGTTCTTTAAAGGTCACAACAATCAAATCCTTTTTCGAATTACATAGTTGGATCAATTTTTATGGCATTAACGGCTGTGGGAAATCACAAATGGCTGCTTTGGTTTGTCGAGAGTATGAAAACTACCATTGGCTTGATATGCGTGAATTTAATCAGTTCTATGATAAATCGGCATTACTGCTCGAAGCCTTTCTTCTTTCTATCTCGGGTCAAGTGATACAGCACAATCGTCAGTCATGGATAGTTCAGGTACTTGCACAATTGCCAAAAGGTACAATACTTGTCCTAAATGACCTTCCTGAATTGCGAACAGACGAACCAGCGTTCCAACATTTGGTGAATACATTGGCATTAAGCTGTCAACATTGCGGCATTAAGTTACTCACAACCTGCAACTACAAGATCCCAAACAATTTAGTCGGCGCTTTAACCTCAAATAACTTTCATGAATACACAGACTTTACATTTACCGACCAGGAAATAATCGATCTGCTGGACAATAATAAAATTGTTAAACAGACTGAACTTTTTGTTTCACTAATCGCTATAAAATCTTCGCGCAACCCAAGGTTAGTGCTTGCTATGGTTCAATACCTAGGATCAAAAGGTAGAGAAAATGAATATCAAACAGTTTTAGAGAGTCTTTCTGAGGATGGATTTGCAGGAGATGTTATTGAGGATATACAGCGGTCGGTCCTCCGGTATGTTGACGATCAACAAAGCCGTGAACTGCTCTATCGTCTTAGCCTGATGAATTGGGCATTTGGAATGACAGAAGTAAAGGCTGTCAGTACTGTTGAGACTGTAATCAGTTCGCCCGCTGAAAAATTGCAAGTCCTTTTAAATGTATGGGTTCAGCCGGAAGATAACAGAAAATATCAGGTCTCTCCTCTTGCTTATAATTTAGGCGAAAATAACCTCGCTGCAACTACTATACAGCACGCGAATGTTGCTATCGCCGATGCAATTTTGTCTAAGAAAAAGGTAAATCAGATTACGGCCACCAGAGCAATCTTTGCTTACATTAGAGGAAAAGATACCGACAGTGCAGTTTCGCTGCTGTATAATGTTCTTCAGAAAGCGCAAGAAATAAGTGCAATGGAAAACATTGATAAATGGGGCTTTCTCAAATTCTGGGTTGGTACAGACCTTCCTGAAGGAACAGCCGTAAGTCTTCAAACAGTATTGATCAATGAACAGATCAGAATTTTCAAAGCCTTAGGACGGGATCTCACTCCGTTTTTTGAAAAGATCAAAAGGCTTTCTAAGAACAGAGACCTTACCGTATCAGAAGCAGTAATTGTTCGATTGATGGCCGTTACCCACGCTATAGATACAAATTTTCGTGACACTTTTGATTATCTTGAATATATCATTAGCCATTATCATGAATTACCTATTGAACTTAAAGAGGGTATTTCACCAGATCTTTTCATTGCACTGCTTTGGGTGCCTATCAAGGATTTGAAGACCTTTGAAGAAATTCAACAATGGCTTAATCTATCTGAGAAGTTTAAGGATACATTTAATCTTTTCCTTTTTGAGAATGAAATCGCAGAGGATGCGATATCGTTGCTTTGTGATTCAATCATTAACCAAACAGCTACTTCGGAGAACCAAAAGGAGCAAACACTGGCTATCCTATATGATTTTTTCGAGAAACATCACGACCAAATTTTAAAAGCTTTAGTAATCAAACGCCAAGTTCAACTGGCATTTTGGAAAAACAAGGATCGGGTTCGAGCTGTTAAATTGACATTTGACGAACTGGGCAGTACAAACAACAATGTAGGCAGGTATCTATTGCATGAAAATCTAGGAAAGTTATTTCATCGTTCAGGAGATCTAACAAACGCCTATCAATGGCTTTCTGAAGCCTTAAAGTTTCAATGCGGAGAACAAATAAACTATACTGACACGTTAATTTACGCTGCCGCCTCTATATCTGGTACTAATCCTAGCAAGGCTATCCATTATTGTTTGGAAGCTGTTTCGGTTGCCGAAAACCGGATAGATTTTCATGAAATAGATTATATAATGATGCTCGGCGAACTAGCTGTATCTTATTGGGTTAACAAACAATATAACAAAGTATTTGAAACCTTCGAAATGGTAGTCTGCAGATTGTTTGCCGCCAAGATACATCCGGTAAACGAACGATGGATTAAGCCATTTCTACTTACGGGACACATGACAGGGTATATTGCCGGAACCTTATCTGAAGGCAGAATCCCACAAATCGATGGTGATGATTTTTTTCCGCCATATCAAGGTGTCTATTTATTTTACGAGGGAAATCTAACCGACAAGTATGAGCCAAAAAATGACGCTATTGTATTTGCCCATCTCGCAACTATCTCTGAAATCCTAGGAAAGCTAAAATCAGCTTATGAATATTCACTAAAAGCATTCGATGTTGCCAGAAAAGATAGTGATCAGAATATTTTCTATATGATTTCGACATCATGTGCGCAATATTCCATCGTTTATTATAAGCCAAGACCAGCTTTTGAAGCTTATTTATACAATGCCGTAATTGCCAGTCATCTTCATGGAAGCCCAGCAGAAAAATACGACCAAATCCAAAATTTGGATTTAAAGCAAATTTTTCAAACTAAGGCAACTGAAGAATGGAAATCTGGTGAACAAACGGCCATTTCATTCGCAATACTTTCCCTTGTCATCAGGTTGCTTCTAGCTTACATCCAGCAGGACACTGACAGGGAAGATATGAGGAAGCAGTTTATGGAAATGTTAGAAGATTATCTTCCGGATGCAGTTGACAACGTTACATTTGAAGTGATACAGGAAATAGTCACGAAAATCATTACCAATAAGATCAGTACCACAGAATTAATACAGCGCGGAAACGTTTTTAGTGGACATGGTAAGCAAGCACTTCACAACCTGTGTATTCTCGGGGTTATTTTTCTTTCGAATAACAGAAAAGAGCAAATTACCCAACTTATTAACGGAATACCTTATTTACATAATCTTTTCCGCACAAACAGCCAAAGTATAATCCGTCACGTACTTGTTCCATTTGTATCTGCCATATGCCTTCCAGTGCTAAAAGCAGAATTTTTCGGCAACAAAGAGGAGATGGTAGAATTAGATAAAATATTTCAAAAAACTGATAATTTGGATCCACATCTTATTCAAGCAATGATCAGGGCAACTATTGATCAGTTTGAAGAATTTGAGGTTATTGAAAGTCGTAAAGCCTGGTTATTCAGAAACGAATTTATTTAAGAAATGATGATATAATTCACGACTAAAACCCTGCAATCGCACAATTAGCAGGGTTTTTATTTTTAGGGGTTATGCCAAAATATGTATGAAATCGCATATAAAATGTGCGTCATTCGGAGCGTCGTTCTTTATAATTGGATATGAGTTTTTAATATTTAGGGTCGATCGAAAAACCATTTAGTAAACAGGATTGTTTAATTCATCAGTTTGCTGCATTTCTAAATAGCATATGCGCATCGCTTTCCTGATAAAAGGCTTTGTAATCTTTGATATTTAGCATATCATTAACGGCTTTGGCTTTATCTACACTTTTATCATAATAAGCTTTGCAAATTTGATATCCTACCCAGTAACCTAAGTCAGCCGGCTTATCAGCAGTTTCCTGGTTCGAATTTGCTATCCAGTTATAACTGCGTTTCAAATACATCTCCTTTTCAAAATCGGTCCATATTTGTTTTTCTTTACCTTTGGCCCATACGTGCAAACGCGGGTTAGCGTTACTGCCCGAAATTAGTTCCCCAATAAAATCGGCCATGCCTTCTATCATTACACCGCATAAAAGCGAAGTATCTCGTTTCATCCCATTCTGATTAAAATGGATCAGCTCATGTGCTATTGTGTTGGGCAAATTGGATAGATTGTTATAATTGTTATTTTGCCAAAGCGTAAGTTCTGTTACTGGGATATCGGATGTACGCACGCCCTGATCAAGACCTATTATTAGTCCGCTTTCAGTCGATGTGCCACCCGATGTAAAGGCGCCAATCACAAAATAAACGTCGGGGAAATTAGCTGCTTGGTAGAGTTGTTTAAACTTCACAAAGCTAGCTATCATCTGTGGCTTTAGCGACTCAACCATAAAAGTGTTTTTACGGATTGCGGCGTAAAACTTAGGCTTACCATCGTGCGTTTTCACGAATTTTTTTAAGCTGCCTACCTTTATGGCAAAATAGTCCTGCAAGCCAACTGTGCCTGGCTCTAAGTAATATTTTTTATAAATAGCTAAACGATTGGCTGTGTCCTGATGTGCAAGGTCATATGCCTTCCAGAAATTTTTGATATCGGTGGTAACAAGTTTAGCTTTCAGCGGATCATTTGTACTGGCCTTGATATTTCCAATCCTGGCAACTAGTTTAGTCCATTCTGGCATGAAATGCAGTGCATCAAGATCGGTGTCTACCTTTAGGTGTGCTCCATCTTTATAACCATTTTCAACCGCTTTTTTCAGCAGAAGCATAGCGCTATCGGCTTTACCGCTTAAGGCATAACAGCAGGCAGCATTATAATATTCATTACGTTTTAAAGATTTAAATTCTTCGGTTTCGGCAGCAAGCAAATAATAACGACCTGCAGCAACATAACTTTTAACTGCGTATAAGCTATCAGCTTTTCTGCTCTGAATATTTTGCGCAAAACCACATGTACTAATTAATAATAAAAACGATAAATAGATTTGTTTAAGCATAAGTTATTTTATTGAGGTCGGGTTATAAAAGTCATTTTTTTAATTATATAGTAAAAAGACAATCCAATTTATTTGCCGTTGCTTCTAGGAATAAATTTATTTTTAAGTTGGTTAATAAGCAGGAGAAATCATAAATTATTAAATATCAATCAATGACTTGTAGTCGCTTAAACAATAAATTGTTCTTTCAAAATTAGTTAAATCATGTCAAAATAACTGGTGCCCAATTTGGTGCCCCATATAAAATGATCATTAACTATTATTTTTAACTTGCTCATTTAATGACGATTGCGATATGTAGGTGTTATACCAGCAGGAATTAAAATTTTGATGACAAAATAGCCAGTATTGTTAATCCTTAAAAGGTATTTTTGAAGTTATAATTGCTGGCCTAAAAACTTCGCACATCGGTTTCAGCTTTAATTATATGGTGCAGAAAACTTTCCCTCAGTAATATCCGCATACCCGTCATCACCAACAAGTTTAGGCTTACCGGAAAAAGTTCCCTTTACACCCCATTTAGTTAAACTGGTAATAGTTAATGTAAAAAATGTGCCCTCACTTGTTCCTCCGTTATAGCCGGTAGTACCTACGATTTTTCCATCTTTCATATTCTGAATATAGTATTTCCCATGAAGCGCTAGGGCCGTATTCCCTGTAGCAGTATAGGTGGTTTCTTTTGCTCCATCAGCTAACTGAAGATCAATACCAAAACCTTTAATCATATCCTGCTTTTCATATCCGCCGATCACTACAAAATTTACGACGTCGGAAGAGGGCTTATCATTGGTATTTACCATGTAATTGAATTCATAATACTGCCCATTGATCTTGCATCTCAGAAATTTCCCGCTATCAATACTTTCATCTCCTCCATTTTTACTGCAGGCAGATAATACGGTTATTATCAGTACAAATGTTATAATGCAAAAAAAAGTACTCGTGATGTTAGCTTTCTAATAAGATGTATTTTAATGTTTAAGTATTCATTTAAATTTGATTGCCTTGGCAAAATAAGTTAATTACTTGATGAAATTTATTGTGTTTTAACAGGAGACTGAAATTAAGCCCTATCTTTTATTTTTATTAATTCCACTCTCCGGTTTTTAGCTTTATTTTCTTCTGTTGTGTTGGCAACTAGTGGTTTTTTGGAGCCGAAGCCGTTTGAGATGAGTCGTTCTTCAGCAATTCCTTTTTTAATTAATGCAGAACGCACTGCAGCAGCTCTTTCTTTTGAAAGCATCAGATTTCTTTCTTCATTTCCTGTATTATCAGTATGCCCATTTATAGCAATTTTCAGGCTCATATCGGCACTGAGCACCTTATTGATTTCTTGCACTGCCGTTTGTCCTTCAGGCTTTAAAGATGATTTGTCGGTGTCAAAGTTGATATATAGAACAGCTTTCCCCGCACGATCTAATTGCTGTTTAATTTCATCAGCTTTGATTAGCGAGATCGTCTGATGAAAACTTCCTTTCTCCGCAATTTGTATTGCGCCACTTGTGCTGGTGGTTTGCAGCTGTATATAAACTATATCGCTATCTGAACGTTTGATTAAATAAGTTTTGATAGGGATATTGCTCCAATAGTCAAAAGATCCCTCATCACCACTTTTCAGTTTATCTTTTCCTATGCGGTCAACCTCCTCTTTAGCTACCACTCCGTCAGCAATTTTTACCCCGCCTAAACTTACAATCATATCTTCATAGCTTTTATCGACATAGAATTGTTGCCACTCTTCACCGTTGTCAGCTTGTATGAATGCGCTGAAAGAAGGCCCCTCTACAGGAGTCAATATGCCATTGACAGGAACATACGTTTGATCAAAGTCCTTTTTCTTTCCGCCACCATTAATGTAAATAGTTTTTTTAGGTGCTGAAAAGTAAGGGAATACCCCAAGGTCTTTTTTAGTGACAGGAATGTTGCTGATATCAACCCCCCGCTTTTCTACAGGTTGTGCTTTGCTTGAATCTGCACCCGGGTTTTGAACTGTATCAGCCACTTTACTTTGTTTGCTGACTGGATTTGAACAGGAAACCACAAGTAATGCGAATGAAAGGAAATAAATCAATTTTTTCATAAGGATGTATTGTAAATTCAAAGTATTAGATTTTAAACAGGATACCCATCACTTGACCGGCAATGCGTAGTGCGTCTTTCGAATAATTATATACAGGTGAGGATTGTTGAATTTTCATTTCTTCAAGACTTATTTTTTTGGCTTCAACCTTTTTAAAGCAGTATATGATAGGCATATGCTCGTCTGTAGTATAAAAAACTTTCAGTTTCATTATACCTCCTTTTTCGTTGATATATAAAGGATTTAAGAAGTTAACTGATGATGGCATTTGATCTGAAGACCAAACCTCTATCTTAGCTACTTTAAGGGAATTGGATACCATTTTAGGGTCGATTGCATTACCTGGATGCTTTAAGGTATAGATGCTTTTTTTACAGTTGAAACCTGCAACGTTTTCAACAATAGGTGTTTTTTGTATTGTATAGTCTTCAATACTTATTGTAGATTGAATACCCGCTTTACCAAGTTCATTTTTTTGATACGTGAAAGTGATTTTCTCGTTTCTCTTATCCTGCGTACTGATAAAAAAGGTACCGTGCCCCGACTTATCATCCACCGTATTTTCACCATGATAAGTTAAGGCATCAAATTTCACTGTTGCTTTACCTGGCTTTATGAAAATGTATGATTTCCAGGGTAACAGCATAAGGTTAAGCAACATCATGGGGTTTTTATTACTGATGGCCTCAAATTCCTGCTTTGTTTTAGGGCTGGATACTTTGATAGCATTTTCGAGCTGTTTACGGACATTTCCCTGTCTAGCATCTACATTTCGAAAAATTTCCCCAAGTGATGTTCCAGGGGTGGTAATTTCGATTTCAATTTTACCTTCTGTAAACTTTTGCCGGATATCCTGTACAGGATCCTGATCTTTATTTTTCTCTAATACTGTTTTTTTATCAGCACTGGGAGCATTGCAGGAACTTATGGCGAACAAATAAAATATCAACACAAATAGTTTTTTCATAACGTTTGGTTCATGAATAATAGTGAGATAGCGCTATAGTTAAAAGATATTCTATACAAATTTGAATGGTATTTTAATCCTACCTGTCACTTTCAGTAGTATGTGTACAAAATTATTTCGGTAGCACGAGTCATACAATACCTGTTTACATGGAATTGTATCTACTGGGTTTTAGGTATTTACTTAGCTCATATAAATGGCAAAAAATATATACTTGTTATTTTAATATTGCCGTTGTACATCGCCTGGTGTAAAGCACAATTACCGTTAAATCAGAAATCATATGCGGACAGCCTGAATAAGAGCTTAAAGCTGAATGTATCTGGCAGCATGAAGGCCAGAACATTTTTTCTTTTATCATATTATTACCACCATAAACATCAAGATCAGAAATCGCAGTAGTGTTTAGATAAGCGCCTGGAACTAGGTAAAAACATCTCTATTTGCAGGCCATTTCTTATTTTTACGAATCTATAGTTTATCTGGAAAATGATACTTTTAAAAAGTCAAAAAACGTCAGAGCGCCAATAAAGGGCATGATTGTTTTCTTTGTAAACTACCTAAAAACCAGCAGAAATAAACCCCCAAATTAAGGGATTGCATTTGCCTGAGCTATCCAATAGTTTTGCTACATACCTTATTAATAAAATAAAATATGAAAAAGATCATGTTCATTTGCGCTGGCCTAATGTTATTCGGTTCAACATTAACAAAAGCTCAGGCCATTCTTGACAAAATCGACAGAGTGTCTGACAGAGCAGACCGTGCCGGCCGTACTGCTGATCGGTCAAAAACTACCGGTGACAAAATAATGGGTTTGTTTGGAAAAAAGAAAGATGGTGCATCTTCCGGAACGAGAACTACGGTAAAACTCAGTGGGGTTGATTTTGCAGCACTGAAAAGCCTAAATGACAAACTCCAGGGAGTAAAAGGTATTGAAAGTACTAAAATGAAATACAGTACTTCAGGATCATCGATCACACTTCAGCATGCAGGTACAACCTCGGATATCCTGAAAGCCTTGCAAAAAGCTTCACCTCAAATATTTGCGGAAAAGAATATTGATGGCATGGATGACGGTGAGATCTCTGTAAAGCTTAAATAGTGACTTTTATCCCAGTGCATTTATTGTAATAACCTAAAAGAGCAACTTAACAAGGAATAAATAAGCAAACTTGTAATAGTTGCTTACAACAGACCGTTGTGTTTCGACAGCAACAAGAATAGCAGGGAATTGCGATTATGATACTTCTCTAGTTTCAAACGCTACTGCAACATCTAACAAAAAGAGTCTTGACGGTCAAAACTTTTCAGCAGAATTAAATTTAAATTGTAACTATAGTTACAATAAAATTTCATAGAAGCAAGCTTAATAACACCATTTCAATTTGTCATGCACCCTTATTCTTTTATAAACATCAGGTTAAAATAAAAGAGAGTAAAAAACCAAAAACCCCTCTCAGAATACTTTAGAGAGGGGTTATACGCTAAACTGGATTCGGAACTAAAAAATAAGACCATCTAATCCAATTAGGATTTTCTTGAATAAGACGCTATATTTAAACATAGGATTTGCAATTATTATGAATTAAAAATAAGGTGCGTGATTCTAGGAGTTCGAATTTCAAAGCCAATTAAAGATATTGCAAACGTTGATTCGAACAGAAGGGTAGGCCCGGGTCCGATTCTGGAAGGCTCAGGTTATGTGTGCTGGCCTAAAGCGACTGAGCAATTCCCAGCGGTATCCTTGGAAACCTCAAAGTACCAGATCTATAAACTTCCGTTTTGTATCCACTACACTTGTCAATCCATTATCTGAAAGACCTTTAAAGATAGAAAGCGCTTTGACCAATAAAATGTAAATAAACTGCACCAAGTTGAAAAAAGATGATGAGTAGTAGTTAATTCTTATATGCAAAAGGGGATTTTTACGTTATTTTTGTATAAAATCTTCGAATATGGAGTTTAATCCCAACCATCCGGTCATCAAGCTTTTAATGAAAGGTATGCACCTGAATGAAACAGGCAATGTGGAAGAAGCCGTCAAAACATTTCTCCAGGCCTGGAGTGAAGCAGCAGACGATTTTGAAAAGTCTATCTCATCCTGGTACATCGCGAGGCTGGAAACAACTATTCCCAGTAAAATTGATTGGTATAAAACTGCATTGGAGCATGCCTTGAATGCTGGTAATGAATCACTAAAAGGTTCGTTTTTAACGTGCTTATATTCGGCCCTTGCTGATCATTATCAATTGCTCGGCGATGTAGAAAATGCAGAAAGGTATGAGGGTTTAGCTTTAGCATCCATAAGCCAACCTATTGATAAAGGACCTTTTTATCATGGAACAAGAGCAGCTCTGCAAATTGGAGATCTTTTAACCGCAGGCCGCACTTCCAACTATCAGTCAGAACTGGTGATGAACCATATTTACTTCACGGCATTGGTTAACAGCGCCGGACTTGCTGCTGCATTGGCGCTTGGCGAAGGTACTGAACGGGTTTATATCGTTGAACCCACAGACAGTTTTGAGGATGATCCGAATGTGACCAACAAAAAGTTTCCCGGTAATTTAACACGTTCTTACCGTACCCGGGCGCCGTTAAAAATTACCGGTGAGGTAACAGATTGGTTAAAACAAACACCTGAACAAATACAACAATGGCGCGGGAAGTTGGCCGATAATAAGGGAGAAATTATTAATTGATAATTCGGGCATAAGAATATCAGACTACCCAGCAGTATGTTAAAATTTTAGATATCAATGTAAGCGAAGATATGGCGCTGTTGAAAAATAAATTAGCTATTATTTGATATTAAACATAAATTTAAGTTAGTCATCCACAAGAATATTGAGTTTATTATTACCATAAAAATCAAAAGATATGAGTGGAGAAACTAATGGATTGTTAGTCCCTGATGAGATAGTAATGAATAAAATCTATCATATCAGAGGTATGAAAGTGATGATTGACAGCGATCTTGCTGAACTATATGAGGTACAAACCCGTAACCTTAATAAAGCAGTCAGCAGAAACCTAAAGCGCTTCCCAGATGAAGACTTTATGTTTCAATTAACCGATGACGAGTTCAAAAACTTGATGTTCCAAAATGGAACATCAAGTTGGGGCGGAACACGAAAAGCCCCCAAAGTATTTACCGAACAAGGTGTAGCTATGCTTTCAGGCATACTTAACAGTGACAGAGCGATAGCGGTTAACATTCAGATCATGCGCATATTCACCCGTATCCGTCACATGTTTATGGATAATACAGAAATCCGTTTGGAGATTGAAAAAATCAAGAACAAGCTAGACAATCAGGATAAAAATATGGAGATCGTATTTCGTTATCTTGATCAACTTCTTGAAAAACAGGAGCAGCCAAATCCTCCGAGGAAAAGGATTGGATATAAACCCGATGATCTTTAAGCATTCGCGTTAAGTTTTAAGGTCTAAAATTGGTTCTAAGATGCCAATTTATGTATAAGATTTTAAGAGATCATTTGAAATATCCTTTCTCTCAAAACATCTGGATGCTTCTCCAGTTCTTCGTTTGTCAAATTTGAATTAGCTTCCGTGACTGTCCGTAGAGTTCCGCAGGGCGCTACGGATTAGTAAATAGAAAAGAGTCTGTGACTCACTTTTATTTGAGTTTATAAGTTCAATTTATTCTAATATCCGTATAGACGCTATGCTTAACTCTACGGAGAGAGGGATAGTCATAATACTAATCTCTGCTACGTTGTTAAATTTATCGTAACTGTCAGATTAAGTTTTGACTAATTCAAATAACAGAAGTTTAACACTGCACAAATGCCTAATCGAAGCCGTTCAGTTCAGCTTTTGGCAATATCTTGTTATAGGCAGTTTTATTTTCATTTTAATGGCATTTATTTTTGTCATAGGCTCTTTTCATCTCATCCCCCTTTAAAAGAGATATCATTAATTACAAACGACCAAAATTGGGTCCAACCTGATGGAGGTATTAATAGAGTTACACCTCCATTTTCAAACTTAAATTGAGGATTGAAACCAAATTGAAGTTCCTTGTCTTGAACTCCTAATGGATTTCTGATGTTTGCTGACAAGAAATTAATGAAGTATGTTTTTAGCTTTGGAGATAATCTAACCAACATAATTACATCATAATCCCCTTTTCTTTCATTACGCTCAGAATCTTTAAATTCATAAGACTCGTCTATTCTAAATGCTTTCATCCCTTCAGTTCCAGCTGGGAATATTTTTTCCTTATTTCCACCCGAACTTCTGAATGACTGACTTTCACCTTTTGACATTTTACGAACAAGATAGTTGCCTTCTAATATTTGTATTCTTGTCATTTCAAGTTGTTTTTTATAATTTCTATCTCCTTTACTTTCTAGAAATTTCTTTGCTTCTGTTAACTTTTTTAAATTGGGTTGACCAGGAAGGTGGCGGAAATCAGTTTCTTTACCTCCTTGATATAAATTACTAAATACATCTTCTTGTAGTGATTCTATAGGATTAAGATCGGTAGTTGACTCGTTTCCAGTAAATCCGCCGTATTCTTCTAACATTCTGTCTTGCTCACTTTTTTCAGGTTTCTTTTTCTGACTCTTTCTTACTTTGGATTTCTTTTTATTTTTGTCTTGAGTTTCAAGATAATCCAATTCAAATTGTTCGTATTCGTCTAGCTCTGGTTGTGTATTAAAATATGCCTCTGTTTCCTTCTCAATATCTCTGCTTAAATCATCCGCTCCAGCTTCGTTCAATGCATTTATCAATTCAGAAGCCTTTGTTTCATCTTCAATTGTATAAAAGTATTTCCAAATTGAATCTGGATTTTTAGTATCTAGTTCACCATCATATCCTTCGATTTTGATGGCTACTCTTTGAATAACATCAACGAATTGTTTTACTTGGGTTTTATTGTTGTTAGCCATTTTCTGAATAGTCCTCAATTGCATTACTCGTGGATGATTATTGGCCATCTCTTGCAGTTTTTTTTGCGCAATAGCTTCAGGTCGGTTATCTACAAACTGAAAAGTAGACTCAACATTTTTCTGCTTTTGAGCAATGGTACTCGCCACCGATTGGCTTTTGTTCTCTTGTGTTTTATCTGCGTGAGTATCCATATTATCTCTTTTCAGTTTTGGTCTTGCCTATAACTCGTAAATATGTGCTATGCTATAGCGTATATTTTTAGTTTAAGTTAAATAAAATCTATCATTAGATTTCAAATATTCATACCATCCAATGGGCTTTTTATCAAACTTATCTGCTTTGTAATTAAATGGTTATGCAGTTGAATCGGCAAGTTTATTTTCAAACAACTCCCAATCGATTGAAAAAACACTTACAATGTCCTCCTCTACATACCTGTCCGTAGAGTTCTGCAGGGCGCTACGGATTAGTAAATAGAAAAGAGTCTGTGACTCAATTTATTTAAGTTTATAAGTTCAATTTTATTCTAATATCTGTAGAGACGCTATGCTTAACTCTACGACAGAGGGGATCAATACTTAAAATTAAGTATATTCTTTATCCAACCTCGTGAAAACACTATTCGATGCTGCGGTTATTTTTTTCTTTAAACCGCCTATCCTCTATATTTTTTGACCAGATAATGATGATCAAAAAAGCAACCTCGATTACCAGGATAATTAACTTGATAATCAGAGAGGGGCAGTCAATTAAGGCTGCAAGCGAAGCAAATGAAAGTATCCAAAGGGTGACGCAAATACCAATGAGCACAGTTCCAGACAGCAGTTCATCAGCAGAATTGCCCAATTTTAAGTCATCATCTTTTGGTTTGGTGAGTAAAAAACTAACCCCTGTATTAATCACCAAAAAAGGGGACGCAATTGCTGAAGACAATAAAGTCAGTTTAGAAAGATCCAGCCCTCGGAACAGTACTGGGTCAAAATGGAATATCAAATAAGCACTGATTGGCCAAACACAAAAGACCAACAGAAAAATAGAAAGTTTCCACCCTATGGTGATTTCTTTAAAATAATCGAGGAGAGGCATAATTTAAACAAGTTTTTTTACATTTGAAAGCTAAGCATTATAGCTGAAAAAACACTTACAAAAAGCACAATTTTTAACATACCTGTCCGTAGAGTTCCGTAGGGCTCTACGGATTAGTAAATAGAAAAGAGTCTATGACTCACTTTTATTTGAGTTTATGAGTTCAATTTTATTCTAATATCCGTAGAGACGCTATGCTTAACTCTACGGAGAGAGGGGAAAAGCACTTTTAAATCGGTAACTTCAGGTTATAAATTTGATTTAATCCCGAAACATAATGAAGAACCAGGTATGGCTAGTGCATGGCTCAATGTTTTATGACAGACAAATAAGTCCATAAAATAAACAGGATTTGTAACGGTATCCTAAACCAAAGATACTCAATTCCGTTGCCATCGAATGTGGCTTTCTGATAATCGATGTGTTTTATAGCAGCATAGATATTGAAAGGGAGCAATAGCAACAAAAAAATAATAATCAACCAACCAGCTGATATCCGATAAGCAGGAAAGAAGACCGCTATAGCAAACAGGATCTCTATAACGCCTGTTAGGTAAATAAGAGCTACTTTAAAAGGTATAAAATCAGGCACCATTAAAGTCATCCCCTTATTAAATGCGAAATGACCAACTGCTGTAAAAATCAGCATTGCTGATAGTGAAATTTTTCCCGATAAGGCAAAATCGTAATTTCCAGAAGCGACTTTTGAAATAATAATTGATATGACAAATACGATCAGAAGAACTAGTAATGGTTTCATTTTCTTTTTTTTCTACAAAGATGCAAGTAGAATGAAAACGAAACAATGAACCCAGGTTAAGAAATACGCTTTCGTATCCTACTCAATGCCTGTGGAGTAATTCCGATGTAAGAACAAATATATTTTAATGGTATATATTGGATTAGGTTTGGTCGCTCTTTGAACAATTTCAGATATCGCTCTTCAGCAGTATCGCGTAGCAATGATAACTCCCTTTTAAATTTTAATAAAAATAATCGCTCGCTGAAAAATCTACCAATTGCATTGCCCATGCTCGTCGTGTTATAGATAATCTGCAAATCATCATAGGTAATGCGCCATAGCGTTGTATTGGTAAGCGCTTCAACTGCATATTGAGAACCTGTTCTCGTTAGGAAGGAATCATATCCACTTGTAAACTCGCTTTCAAAACTAAAACCAAAGGTCAGATCATTATCCATTCCAGGGATGTAATAACGAATCATGCCCCTGTCAATAAACGAAAGATAATTTTCGATCTGCCCTTCTTTTAATATCAAGTTACCTTTCAAAAATTCCTGTTTTGTTAATTTGGTATAAAAGGATTGCCAGTCCTTATCACTAAATGGATAGATTTCTTGAAGTTGTTTTTTAATATGTTCCATACTGACAAAAAATGGTTATTCGTGTAATCCTCATAGGCTGATGACAGGTAACAATCTTGTAATGGCCCGGCCTATAAAATTACAACTATATCTAAAATAACCCTATCATGATGTATAAAACACTACAATCTCAATTTTCACTTCACCTGATTCAAAATCAATATCCCGATAATTCCGATAACGGAAACCAGCGTTTCCATCAGCGACCAGGACAAAAATGTTTGTTTGATCGATAATCCCAAATACTCTTTGAACAGCCAAAAAGAGGAGTCGTTTACGTGAGAGCAAAACAGGCTGCCTGATCCAACGGCGAGTACCATTAAATTAGGGTCGGCACCATGAGGCCCGATAAGGGGGTAAACGATGCCGGCAGCCGTAAGGCCGGCTACGGTTGCCGAACCCAGGCAAAGCCTTAACACCGCGGTGATTAACCAGGCCAATAACAAAGGCGGTAGCGTTAATCCTTGCAAAATGGCTGCAAGGCTGTTGCTTACGCCAGTTTCTACAAATACTTGTTTCAAAATGCCTGCGCTGCCGATGATGAAGAGAATCATGGCGATGTCTTTTGCAGCCTCAACATAAATGGCCATAATATCTGTCAGCTTTTTGCCTAACCTCATCCCAAGGGTGAAGGTTGCAATACAAATGGTGAGTATCATGGCCATGGTTGGGTCGCCGATAAACCTGGCAAAATTTACCACAGTTGTATTGTCGCTACATAGCCTGCTGATTAAGGTGGTGCCTAAAATAATTAGTACCGGTAACAATGCAGAAATTATGCTATTGGTGATCCCCGGCAATTCATAATCGGGCAAATCATCGGCCTTTAGGCTAATTGTTGGCTTAGATCGCATATTAATTAATGCTTTTGCAAAAACAGGACCGGCAATAATGATAGCCGGTATAGCCACGATTAAACCATAAATAAAGGTCTTCACCAGATCTGCATGAAATTGGGTGACTAAAGCCATGGGCGATGGATGCGGTGGCAAAAAACCATGCATCACAGATAGCGAGGCCAGCATAGGCAAACCTACATATACCAGCGGTAACTTATAGTTGTAGGCTACCGAAAAAATAATGGGGATGAGCAATACAAAGCCAACATTGTAAAATAAGGGGATGCCTACTATAAAACCGGTTAAAGACATGGCCCAGGTGATGTATTTATGACCGAATGTATTTTTTAATACCGTGGCTATTTTTTGCGCAGCACCGCTAAAGGCCACGAGTTTGCCGAGCATGGCCCCTAAAACGATGATGATGGACAGCGACCCTAAGGTGTCTCCCAATCCTTTATTAACCGTTTGCGGAATACGGGTGGCGGGCATACCTAACAATATAGCGGCCGTTACCGATACGATTAAAAATGCCAGGAAAGTATTCACTTTTGCCCAGGCAATTAATAGTACCAGCATCACGATACAGCCAGAAAGAATCAGTACATCCATGTTTTTATTAATGGGAGTCTCTGGTTACGGTTGGGCCCGAGCCACCTACTAAAAAGTCTAAATCAGCACCTTTATCTGCCTGCTGCACATGTTTAATGTATAGGTTTGCATAACCACGTGTGGCCAGGGGAGGGGGCTGTACCCAATGGCTTCGCCTGATGGCTAAATCTTCATCACTTACTTCCAGGTGGATGCGTTTGTTGGCTACATCCAGTTCTATGATGTCTCCGTTTTCTACCAGTGCTAAATTGCCACCAATGGCCGACTCTGGCGATACGTGCAGTACAACCGTACCATAAGCCGTACCGCTCATTCTGCCGTCAGAGATCCTGACCATATCGGTGATGCCCTTATCCAGTAATTTTTTTGGCAGGGTCATGTTGCCCACTTCGGGCATACCCGGATAGCCGACAGGACCAACCGTTTGCAAAACCATTACACAAGTTTCGTCGATATCCAGATCAGGGTCATCTACTCTCGCATGGTAATCTTCAATGTCTTTGAATACGACGGCGCGGCCACGATGTTGCATTAAAGCGGGCGTTGCTGCAGATGGTTTTATTACAGCTCCGTTTAGGGCAAGATTACCTTTTAATACGGTGATTCCGGCTTCGGGAATAATAGGCTGCTCAAATTCATAAATCACTTCCTTATTGTAGTTTATTCCACCGCCAGCAATGTTTTCGGTATGGGTTTTTCCGGTTACGGTCAGGGTATCCATTTTTAACACCGGTTGCATTTGTTTTAAAACTGCAGGTATACCGCCGGCATAGTAAAAATCTTCCATCAAAAATTTTCCTGATGGCATCAGATTAACCAGCAGTGGCATTTTACTGCCGATATCATCAAAATCTTCTAAGTTGAGCGGTACCCCCATACGCCCGGCAATAGCGGTAAGGTGAATAATAAAGTTAGAAGAACCGCCCACTGCGGCATTTACCTTAATGGCATTTTCAAAAGCATCGCGTGTGAGTATTTTGGAAATTTTCAGGTCTTCTTTAACCATTTCAACTATTCTCCTTCCGGATAGCTGAGCAAGCCTTTTCCTGCGCGAATCAACGGCGGGTATAGACGCACCACCGGAAAGGCTCATGCCTAAGGCTTCTACCATGCAGGCCATCGTGGAGGCTGTGCCCATAGTCATACAATGTCCCGGACTACGCGACATGCAACTCTCTACTTCTGCGTATTCATCATAAGTAATTTCGCCTTTTTTTAATTCCTCAGTCAGCTTCCATACACTGGTTCCGGAGCCGATGTCCTCGCCACGGTATTTTCCGTTCAACATGGGGCCGCCGGGCACCACAATGGTTGGCAGATCTACACTGGCTGCGCCCATTAGCGTAGAAGGGGTGGTTTTATCGCAACCCGTCAATAGTACCACGCCATCAATAGGGTTGCCCCTGATCGATTCTTCCGCATCCATACTGGCGAGGTTACGGAACAACATGGCAGTGGGTTTTAAGAGCGTTTCGCCCAATGACATGATGGGGAATTCGAGCGGAAAGCCTCCGGCCTCCAATACCCCGCGGCGAACACTTTCAGCAATATCACGCAGGTGGGCATTACAGGGCGTTAATTCCGACCATGTGTTGCAGATCCCGATAACCGGCCTGCCATCAAACATGTCTTCGGGCATGCCCTGGTTTTTCATCCAGCTGCGGTAGATGAGGCCCATTTTATCTTTTTTTCCAAACCAGGTTGAACTTCTATATGGTTTCATATCCAGAATATACTAGTTGTGCTATTTTTAATTTTTTTTTAGGGGCTGGTGGAGGTATTGATTAACCAATCGTTTCAACCGCGCCTGAGGAGGTGAGGAGCTTATCATTTGTTTGCCGATGTTTATCAGGCAACTACATTGATGAGTGAGCCAATCTCCGAAATGCTTATTTTTACGGTATCTCCGCTTTGCAAAGTGAAATCATCGGCGGGGATGATTCCTGTACCGGTCATTAAATAAGTTCCATGAGGGAAATCTAATTCCCGAAACAAGTAATCTACCAATTCCTTGTGCTTACGTTTCATCTGATTAATGGATATTTCCTCCTGAAAAATAACCGCTTCAGCTCTGGTTATTTCGATGCTAATACGGGTATCCGGATCTATCGGTTTTTCTGGTACCAGTAGGCAAGGACCTAAAGCAGTTGCCCCATTGTACGATTTTGCCTGTGGCAGGTAAAGCGGATTTTCGCCCTCAATGTCTCTCGAAGATACATCATTGCCTATTGTATAACCTTCTATCGTACCTGCTGAGCAAATAAATAAGGTCAGCTCTGGTTCAGGCACATTCCATTTAGAATCTGCCCTGATGCGGATGTTTTCTCCAGGCCCTACTGTGCGGTAAGCGGGTGACTTAAAAAAAAGTTCGGGCCGGTCTGCATCGTATACCCTGGCATAAAAATCGCCACCTTTTGCATCTTTTGATTCTTCTATTCTGGCCTCCCTGCTCCGGAAATAAGTTACACCAGATGCCCATACTTCCTGGCTGCCGATGGGTGTTAAAATAGCGGAATGGGTGAGTGCCTGTAAATCTTCGTTAGGTTTAAGATTTTGCAACTCGTTACTTACTACTTTAAAGAGGTTGCTCCTGTTAACGAATGTATCCCAGTTTTTTTCTCCGATTAAGAAATATTGATTATTATGGTTGATAATAATCCCGCTCGAGGTATTATAGATTCTCATAATTATTTGGTTAAGTTTTTTTGGATACGTAAATTAGATTTAAACTTAATTTATGTATCCAGGCGGTAAAATCGAAAAGCAAATAAATGCTTTTAAAGCATATTTAGAGCATAATGTCAATATAATACAATAAAATGCTGCAATACTAAAATTACGGGTTTGTATGGGCTGATTGATTAGAATCTGATCTTTATTTACTAAAGTAAGTTTTGCCCTTAATTTCGTCATTGCGAGAAGGCTTTTTCAGCCGACGAAGCAATCTTACAACGATCGCTACTGGCGTGCGCATTAAGATTGCTTCGTTCCTCGCAATGACGATTCTTCACAGTTTTACAGCTCGTTAAAAATTCGCCTGTCCATTTATATGATTCTATAAAATAAACTACCACTACCATTTACGTTATTTTATAATTAATTATTTATTACTGTATTGCGGCATTATGCATTTCCATCTAGCAGGGCCTTACCAATGTATCTCCGTTCTACTTAAATCCGGCCTAACAAATTTTTCGGGCTCCAGTGACCAAGCCTTACCACTGGCTTTGAAAGAAAACGGCGCAGCCCTCATGAATGCAGCTGAAAATTATAACTACAAATGAATAAATTTTCAGCCGGCATTTTTTGTTACTTTTTGATGCCAAAAAGTAAGAGCCCTTCGGCGGCAATGAGCCGAGGCAAGACTGCACGGAGACAAAAAAAACGTCACTTATATCTATTTTTATAAAATAAATTATCCCTCGGAGTTATGGCTATGAGTGAAAAATATCTGTAGTAGACTTTTAAAGGAATATTAATAACCGAACTGAGGCTACTCAGCAAATTTCCGCTCTTCGGTTTTAATATAATTGGACCGGTAGTCCATTGGATTTTTTTTCGTAAGCGCTTTAAACTGGTGATAGAAGTGAGAAATATTGTTGTAGCCACAGGCATAACCTACCTCAGTCATATTAAATTCCTCTTCTAACAACAATCGGCATGCATTTCCAATTCTCACTTCCATTAAAAACTGGATGTATGTTTTCTTTGTTTTGGATTTAAAGTACCTGCAAAAAGAGTGTTTTCCCATGTTAATTAATTCAGCTACATCTTCCAGCGCTACTTTTTTGTGGTAATTATTAAACGTGTATTCGAATATCGTGTTAATGCGGTTTTGGTCGATGCTGTTCACCTCCGGGTTAAAGCCGTTGGATGATATAATTTCATATTCTTTGGTAGCCGCTATGATTTCTAAAGCGGACAATAAACTGATCAATTTACGGGCAGGCGATTCGTGAAGCATTTCCTCCGCTATTTTGCCAACCTTTCGCCTGGTTGCTCCTTTTAAACGCAAACCCAGCTTACTGGTATGGAGCAGTTTAACAATCGGACTAATTTCTGGAAGACTCAAAAATGTATCGCCCCAGATGTTATTCTGAAAAAGAACTACAATGGTTTCTCCAATTTTATCGGTATCACTTTCCAGATATTCCTGTTCACAACGGAAAGTATGTGGCAGGTTTGATCCAAAGAGAAATACGTCGCCATTTTTAAAAGGACCAACGTAGTCACCTATGAGGCAGGTGCCGTAGGTTCTTTTAACCACTAATAGCTCGCATTCGGGATGATAATGCCAGGCGCTTAATATCGCATGTCCGATATCCTTATGGATGTTAAAGGAATGCTCAGGGTTTGGAGTAGCCTTTTTTAAAGTAGCCTTCATGTTTATAATTGGTTAACGAACATGAAATTAAAAATTATGTGCAATATAAATGCATATCTATCAACTATTGTTGGTTAGGTATGTTAACAACGCCAGGTTTTATTATTTATATAACAGATTGGTTTTGTGCTGAGGAGTTGGTGTAAGTTATTGATAAACAGGTAGATTTATGGTGCTTTGTTAAAAGGGGCCAAAATTCAGAAAGACCTGCCTATGTTAATATGTTACAATTTTTTGCGGTAATACTGAAATTGCTTTTCATTAAAGTTGTCTTTATTTGCTTAAGTAACATAACTGTTTCACAACCAAATATAAATGAATGTAATGCTTATATGCTTACCACTATTTTCTTCAAATCAGATATTTCCCTAAGCGTGTTGGCCTTAAATTACCTAATCAGCGATTATTAACTAACCAATATTTTATATGAGATAGATTTACTTAACCTCCCAACTGCGGCACCTGGCTGCTCATACGGCTTATCTTCCGAATTGATTACACCGCGTTTTCCGGCGATAGATAAGCTACTTATTAAAAAACCAATTCTAACCAAACTATAAATTATGAAAAAAAAATTACTTCCACTGGTATTTACCTGTACTGTGTTAACGGTATTCATTCTTTTCGAATCCGCGAGCGCTTCAGCTGGTGGGCTAACAACCGCAATATTTAGAAAATCTTTACCAACAAAAAAGTTAAAATTAGCTCCGATAGGCATTACAGGTAAAGTTACCGATGAACAGGGCGTGGGTTTACCCGGCGTTAGCGTTGCTGAAAAGGGAACGCGAAATGCCACTATAACCAATTCATCTGGCAGTTATACGATAAATGTTGCCAATACCAATGCCGTGTTGGTGTTCACATCCATTGGCTATAAACCGGTAGAAATAACGGTAAATGCAAAAACCGTTGTTAATGTTTCAATGCTGGCGGCTACAAATGCTTTAAATGAGGTGATCGTAACTGCCCTCGGTATAAAGCGGGAATCCAAAAGCCTGGGTTACTCGGCTCAAAAAGCTGATGTAGAGGCATTACAAACCAACCGCACGACTAACCTTGCCAATTCACTTGAGGGCCAAATCGCCGGATTGGACGTTTCCCCTCCAGCTGCAGGGCCAGGTGGGAGTACAAAGATTCGTTTGCGTGGACAATCTTCTTTCACTGCAGACAATTCGCCGCTAATCGTAATCAATGGCTTGCCAATGTCACAGGGTGCAAGCAGTAGTAATGGTTATACACAAAATGTAGACCAGGGAGATAACCTGCAAGGCATCAATCAGGACGATATCGAATCGATGACTGTTCTGAAAGGATCTACAGCTGCAGCCTTGTATGGTTCGCGTGCCGTTAACGGAGCAATCATTATTACCACAAAGTCGGGAGCTAAGAATAGTGGAATAGGGATTGACTTTAACTCTAATTTCACGGTAAACCAGGCGCTTGATTATACAGATTTTCAATATGAATACGGGCAAGGTGAGAATAATATTCGCCCGTCTTCAGTAGGTACTGCGCAGAGTTCTGGTGCATGGAGTTTTGGTGTGCCATTTGACAATGTACCAACATTCCAGTTCGACGGCGTTCAACGTCCCTATGCGCCTGTTAAAGACCGGATAAAGACGTTCTTCAGACTTGCCCCATCCTGGAGTAATACCGTTGCACTTTCTGGCGGTAATGATAAAGGAAGTTTCCGGGTATCCCTCTCTAATCAGGATGCTCAGGGCATAGTACCAAACAACGATTTTCATAAAAAGATTTTTAACGTTGGCATTAACTATAAACTTACCGATAAATTATCTGCACAATTTTACGTTAACTACGATCACCAGTTTAATAACAATCCGCCACTTATAGGCGTACAGGGAAATGCAATTCCTACCTCAATTTACAGGTTGGCTAACTCCATTTCTTTTGATGTACTCAAGGCAGGCGCAATAGATGCCAACGGAAATGAAACACCTACTTCGAGGTTTGCTACCATTACCAACCCCTACTGGATATTAGCGAAGCAATTTCAAAGACAAACAAAAGATCATTTATTAGGTACTGCTGTGGTACGCTATCAGTTTTTCGATTGGCTATATCTTCAGGGCAGGGCAAATATGGACCTTTTGCAAACTACCTATGAATCGAACACGCCGACGGGTACGCTGGCTGTATCTGCAGCGCCAACGGGGCTGTATAACGGTAGCTATGGAATAAGTACATCAAGTACACGCCAGAATAATTTTGACTTCTTGCTGGGTGGCGGGCACAAGTGGAAAGATTTTTCATTTAATGCAACAGTAGGTGGTAATCACTTTCCCTTAATTACGTCTACATTTAACGAGGCGGTAACCAATTTTTACATCAGAGATTTATATACCATTGGAAACGGTGTTACGGCAAATTCGAGTTACAACCTAACTAAACAAACCGTAAATTCATTGTATGGTACTGCAGAATTTTCCTACAAAGATTTATTATACCTGAATGTTACCGGCCGTACAGACTGGTATTCTGTACTCGCCAGAGATATAGATCATTATTTCTACCCTTCAGTTAGCGGAAGTTTCGTTTTTTCGGAATTACTTCCAAAAACAAAATGGTTAAATTTTGGAAAGCTTAGAGTTGCTGTTGCAGAAACGGGGAGTGCCCAGGGCGTTGGTGCCTACAATGCATTAACATTTTTGCTTGCTCAGAATTCATTCAACGGGCTTCCCTTAGGCAGTATAAACGGAACAGCTTCACCAAACACCCAGATTAAGCCTTTTGGCGTAAATGAAAAAGAAATTGGTATTGAGTTGCGCATGTTCAACAACAGAGTGAATCTGGACGTAGCTGCCTACCATAAAAAAACGACTAATCAAGCCGTTCCGATAAGCCTGTCTGCAGCAACCGGATATGCCACAACGCTGGTTAATTTAGGTGGTTTAGCCAATAAAGGATTAGAATTTAACCTGGAATTAATCCCCATCCAGAACAAAAACTTTACCTGGAAAACGGCTTTTAATTCTGCTTTCAACTCTTCAAAGGTATTGTCATTAGCGAACAACCAATCGCAACTTGTAGTGGGCAGTCCTGAATTTTTTGGGTCTATTGTCCACATGGTAGGCTTACCCCTTAACCAGATTGTAGGTTCCACTTACAAGCGTGATGCTTCCGGAAACATCGTATTATCGGGAGGCAAACCCGTAGCAAGTGATAAACCGGTTAGTTTTGGTAGTGGCCTTCCTACAGCAACAGGGGGCTGGCTAAATACGTTGAATTACAAAGGCTTTACCTTTATCTCCCATATTGATTATAAAGCAGGTGGTAAATTGCTCTCGAGCACAAGTTTAAACTTATTAAGAGAAGGTTTATCAAAAGAATCATTACCTGGCCGTGAAGGTGGCGTAATTTTTCCTGGCGTAAATGCTACTAATGGATTACCAAATACCACTGCTGTAAACGCAGAAGATTTTTACGCAAATTATCGTTCAACGAATATCTTAGACCCATTCATTTACAGCTCAAGCTTTGTTAAATTAAGAAGCCTTTCGTTGGGATACGACTTGTCTAAATTTATCAATAAAAAATACGTAAAAAGCTTAGTGCTATCGGCCGTATGCCGTAATGTATTGATCATCAAGAAATATACGCCCAACATTGATCCCGAAGCAATAGCCTCAAGCGGTGATAACTTAACAGGTTATGAGCAGGCATCACTACCAACAACACGTACTTACGGATTTAACTTAAATGTAAAATTCTAACGCTTTATACAATATGAAAAATTTAATCAGAATTATAGCCATCGCCATCTGGGTTACAGTAATTTCCAGTTGCAATAAAGGGTTTGATAAATTAAATATTAATCCAAATAATCCGACAGAACTCGACGCGGCATTCTTGTTTACGAGTGCACAATTTGGAACGCATGGAGCCACGATGGAAACCGAGCCAACCATTGTGCAGCAATTTGTTAATCCGTTTTCGGGAATCACCTCGGCATTTAATTTTAACCAGCTGAATCAAACTTATACTTCGTCAAAATGGAATGCTGAGTATACGGGAACAAATACTGGCGCAACAAGTTCTTCAGGCCCTGTTCAATTACTCGTGCAGATATTAAGCCAAATCAAAGGCAATCCGGCAAGAACAAATTTATATAACGAAGCCAGAATCTGGAAAGCTTATCAATTTATGATGTTGGTAGACACTTATGGAAACGTACCGTACAGCGAAGCCGGACAAGCCTATTTATCGAATGTGCTTACCCCTAAATACGATAACCAGGCAGCGATTTACACCGACCTGATTAAAGAAGTTACGGAGGCAACGGCAGCTTTAGATCCGGCAAAGGATATCGTAAAGGCTGATGTGTTTTACGGTGGCAATATCGCCCAATGGAAAAGATTGGGTTATTCCTTATTGCTTCGATTGGGCATGAGGTATAGTAAAATAGATCCTGCAAAAGCGCAAGCTATTGTGCAAGCTGCCGTAACTGGTGGTGTAATGACATCAAATGCCGACAATTGTTATCTGAAATACAATACCACTTATGTGAATCCGGTGAGCCAAAGTATTACGGCGATAGCGAATACCTATTATTTAGCGGCCCCCTTTGTAGATCAGCTAAAAAATAGCGGCGATCCACGATTGAAGTATATATCTGGTAAATATGCAAATCCATTGGCAGCACCTACATCCGTGCCAGATACCACATCGGCAAATCAGTTCGGACTCCCTATAGGATATAGCAGTGCTACTTTACCAACTGCACCGGGATTTAGAGGTGCTAACGGCTCGGGTTTTAATTATTCGCAGGTTAATTATAGTATTTTTGGTAGTTTAACTGCACCGCAATTTTTTATCACCCACGCTCAAACGCAATTCCTGCTGGCAGAGGCCGCTGTTAGAGGCTGGATAACCGGTGGCAGTACACCAGATGTTTATTATGCTAATGGTATACGTGCGGCAATGGACCAATGGACAACCTATAACCCCGCAGCCATTATTCCTTTAGCTACGCAAAATGCATTTATTAATAATCCCGTTAATGCTTATAATGCGGCAAATGCACTCAACCTGATTAATACGCAATATTGGGTGGCTTCCTGGGGCAATGGTACCGAGGCATTTGCTAACTTCAGGAGAAGTGGTTTCCCTGCTTTATCGCCCAATACCATCCCAGGGCAAAGCATAACCGGAGGTTTTGTTCGCAGGTTTGTTTACCCAACGCTTGAGCTTTCTGCTAATTTAACAAATTACCAGGCAGCCGTTGCAGACAATGGCGGGCCAGATAATATGGACACACGTATCTTTTGGGATAAATAGAAATGCAAGAGCCTGTATCATAATTGATCAGGCTCTTTTTTTTGATAGAAGTACTAGTAAGAAACTAATGTCGTTACGCTGGAAGGAGCGAGATTAATTCCAAAGTTACTACCGGTTACAGCAAAACTGTTTGTACTAAGGTTGGCTGAGCTGGTTGTAAAATATCGGTTGAAACCGGAAACGGTGATACCACTGAAATTGAAGCTTTGATAAGTGGTCGCTGCATTTTGGTTGATGATCACAACAACTAATTTTGTTCCGCTTTTATATGCAGTAGCATATACACCTGTTGAAGGATTTTCTGAACAGGCTATTTTATTAAAACCCGGGCGTACATATCTGGCATATTGAGCTATAACGTAACCAATTTTTTGAATATTGCCGCTTTCACTGATCGGGCCGTAACTTCTTCTGATGTACCACCAGACATAGGCACTCCATCCTGAATTCATACAGTCGTGTATTTCTTTGGCAGCAGTCATGGCATTTGACCAGTCCTCTCCACTGATATTTGAGTTTGTATAGTGTTCTGTCATCCATACAGGTTTACCAATGTTGCCTAAGTTGTACGGGGTCTTACCATATATATGTCCGCAAACGAAGCTTGTTTTAGATTTTGCTGTGGCATTGCTGAGGTAATTGTTTATGTAGGTTTGATTCATCTGGAAAGGTTCGGGTGCCATAATCGGGGCACCACAATTGCTTCCTTGAGCAGCAACAAAGTCTGCTACTTCCGGAGCGGTGAGTTCCATAGATTCATAATTAACTTTGTAATCTGGTTCATTTGTAGGACTAATTGCAGCAAGCCCGCCGACTGCTGTGTTAAATGCACTTAAATGTGCAGCATAATTTGCGTAAGATGTTGTTTTTATTTTGCCACCTACAATACTCCCATTGGTTTTCATCGATGCAGGTGCTGACCAGGCGGAGGCAATTGCTGAGCCACCGAACGACTTGCAGGCATCTATGGTTGCTTTTTCAGCGGCAAATTCTGAACTGGAATTAGGAACCCGAACCCGGACTATACTAAGTCCGATGCCACTTGTAGGTGAGAACGCGGTATTTCTTTGGGTGCTCGTCAGGTCGCCTGTCCAGGCAACAATATTTGCTCCGCCAAAACCTTTGATCGTTTGTTGTACAGTACCAGCGTCAATTGTTGCTGTTGCTAAAAGATCAGCGTTGGTGATTTTTTGTTTATCAGCGCTAATTTCGGAGCTGAATTCGGGCTGAGTCTGGTTTTTAGCACAGCCAGCTAGCAATAGCATTGCAATAGCTACTTTAAATAGGTTTTTTTTCATGGTGAAAGATGTATTTAAATATTTGGTTATGTGGCATATACCACCAGAACTAATTTAAATGACTTAAGGAACAGGAAAGGTAACGGATGTTTATAATTAAGCTATAAATGTTGAATAAAAAAACTACCTTCATCATACTTCGTTATAATTTATAGCGAAAACAGTTAGACTGTGATTTACCTTTCAATTCACGTATATTCGTTCATGCTTTTCCAATTTGGCCTACGCAGTTCACTTTTACTCATCTTTTTTACGCATTTACTGGTTTACGCTTTTTTGTTTTGGAAACGCGGACACCTGCAGGAGCGTTTATCCGATAGGCTATTGGGTACATTTGTTTTTTTATCGGCGCTTTTTATATTTCCATGGATGTCTGGATTTGCCGGTTGGTATGATACACAGCCTTACCGCGAAATCTTATTTTACACGCCCTTCATTCATGCACTCTTTTTTGGCCCGCTGCTTTATCTGTATTTAAAAAGTCTGACCAATGCACAATACCGTTTGCAAAAACGCGATTGGTTGCATTTTATACCCGGATTACTTTATGTTATTTGGGCTTTAATTACGGCAGTTACCGACAAATTGATTGTAGGACATTATTACCTGATGAACGGGAAATCAGATCCGGATTTTGACAGTTGGTATAATTGGGCCTGGTCTACCAGTTTAATGGTTTATCTAATCTTATCCATCCGCTATTATCGGCAGTATGTTGTTTTTTCATGGTACGAATTCTCTTTTGCCGATGCGGCCAGTTTTAAATGGTTGCGCAATTTCCTGTATGCCTTCGCCGTGTTGACCATTTTGCTCATCTCTGAACATGTACTGGGTTTATTTATTGATCTTTTTTACATCAGAACCTGGTATTATTTCTTCGCTTTCGCGATCATTACTTATTATATGGCAATCAGCGCCTATTCAGCCAAGCCAATCATCAAGCTGAATTTTGAGCCCGCCTTGCTGCTGAACTATCAGCCTTTGCTAATAGAAGAACCTATTTCAGTAGTGGAAGACAATAGCTGGATGCTGGCGTGGATAGCCAGTATCGAAGTACTGATGGATATTCAAAAGGTTTATCTGGAACCGGAATTAACCTTGACTGAACTGGCAAAAAAGGCTGGAACAAATGCATCTGTACTGAGTAAGGTCATCAATAAAACCTATGGTTTAAATTTTAGTGATTATGTGAACCGTTATCGGGTTAACGAAGTAATCCGCCTTTTGGAACAACCTGAATATAAAAACTTCACTTTACTGGCGGTAGCCTACGATGCGGGTTTCAATTCCAAATCTACTTTTAACCGGGCCTTTAAAAAGGTAACCGGTATGAGTCCTAAGGATTATCCAAAAAAATAGTGGTGTCAGATCATATTTTGAAGCGACCTGCTTTAATCCGCAAGCGACTTTTGGAGTATGAAAACAATTCTCCTCAGTTTATTTCTTTTTTACAGTCTGAATGCAGTGGCCCAAATCACAGGTACTGTAAGCGACGAAAAAATGCAACCGCTATCCAGCGCCGTAATCAGGTTATATCAGTCCACTAAACCAGTCAAAATTTTACTCACAGATAATCAGGGACGGTTTGCCTCTAATGGTACAGCCGACTACATGATCATTAGCTATACAGGTTTTCTGGCAGATACCTTAAGAAACCTAGGTCCGGATATGATTATCCAACTCCGTCCAGATGTCAATATGTTAAAAGAGATCGGTGTAATGGCTCGCCAACCGATCATTAGTCAGGAAACCGATCGTATGGTAATCAGTGTTAATGCGCAGGTTAAAAATTTGGCCAGCAACGGGCTGGATATTGTGAACCTTGCACCAGGTGTAACGGTAAGTGATAATGAAGACATGATTATGATGAGTGGTAAGGCTGAAGTGCAGGTAATGATCAATGATAAAGTAGTGAGGATGACTGCCCGCGATCTGGCCAAAATGTTGAAGGCTATGCCAGCAAGCAGTATAAAACAGGTAGAATTCATGAGTAATCCACCGGCTAAATACGAAGTAAACGGCAATACCGGCATCATAAATGTTAAAACCAATGGCGTTACCAAAGGGTTAAGGGGTAATATAGAATACAGCACTTCGCAAAGTAATCATAACTGGACCGATCTTTCCGGCTTATTAAATTATGGTACAGGTAAATTAGCTATTAGCGGTTATGGCGCCTGGCATAGTGGTGGTTATCTGATTGAAAATACGAAAATTCGACAGCTGTATCCTGATGTGATCAATCAGCAAACCATAAGCCTTGATAAATGGAGCGATCCGGTTTTTCGGATAACTGCAGATTATGCTTCCAGCAGAAATAGCACTTTTGGTGCGGTAATAGAACGGGAGTCCAGTACGAATATGGGGAGCTATGATACTTATTCGCAGCAAGGCGCTAACAGCTATCAAACCTTCAGCCATAATTCTAGTGTGCGGTATTGGAATACCTATAACTTGAACTATCGGTACAGCGATACGTTGGGTACGGAGTTGACTGTAGATCTGGACCGTGCCGATTTTTATAAGGACGGCAGTATCGCCCAGGTAACTACCGGACAGCCGCAGCTGAACTACCAAATAACAACTGGTATAAAGATCACAACTTTTAAAGTAGATTATACACATTCATGGAACAATAAACTCAAAATCGAGTCAGGTCTTAAAATTGCTGCTGTACAAACCGATAATACCCAGGATGAAAAACTTTTTCATTATCATGAAAATATCCGGGCATTATATACCAGTTTAACACAATCTAAAGGCAATTGGGGCTGGCAATTGGGTTTGCGGGCAGAACAAACAGCAGCCAGGGGTGAAACCAATTCACTCATTAAGCCTGATACAAGTTATGTTAACTTATTGCCTTCAGCGTTTTTTACTTATGCGCCAAACGCCAAACATCATTTTGGCTTGTCGCTGAGCCGCAGGATCAAAAGGCCAAATTACAGTGATCTGCAGCCTTTTTCTTATGTGCTCGACCCACTTAACCAGCAAACGGGTAACCCTGGTCTGCATGTGCAGCGCACTGACCAGGCTGAGCTTACTTATACTTTTAACGATAGGGTATCGCTCATCAGTACCTTTAGCCATGCAACTGATTATTTCAATACTGTTTATCGCCAGTCGGGCAGTATTCTGATAGAAATGCCTGCTAATGCTGGCACATTCAGTACGCTGAATTTCGACTTGAACTACCCGGTGAAGATCAAAAAATGGTGGAATATGCTGAATAAACTTAATATTGGGAAAGATCACTTTAGCGGCGAATTGTTGCAAGGCAAACTTAATCAGGGCAAATGGCGCTATCAGATTTCCAGCAGCCAGCGTATTACCCTGTTCAGCAAATATCAGTTGCAATTGAGTGGGCGATATACTTCTGCTTCGCAAAATCTGATTTACCAGCAGCAAAGCAGCGCCAATGTTAGTACAAGTATCGGCCGTAAATTTTTTAATGATCAGGCTTTACTGCGGATCGGGATCAGTGATATTTTTAAAACCCAGCGTCAATATACGAGTGTAAATTTCGGTAGTTTACAATATACTGATTTGGGCACTTTTGAGAGCCGCCGTGTTTCCCTCAATTTCAATTGGCGGTTTGGCAATAACAAAATTCGGCAAACTGAAGAACGGCGCCGTGGTGATGCTGATGAAAAGGGAAGGAGCGGAAGTTAATTGATGTAGCATTGCTTCAGGTAAAAGAAGGCGATTTTTAAATTATTTGGCTTTGTTATGTAATTTATACGATGGTCTTAGCGAGACGCTAAGACTAGATTGTGACTAGGTTCTTATCAAACTCGTTATTAAGGTTTCTTGTTAGACTCAAAACCATATAATCGATTTTGGTAGAGGTAGGAAGCCATTTGGTAATTGGATATCGCCTCGTCAATCAATTTCTGGTTTGCTGGTATAGCTACTGCACCTCCAGTGGTAAAATCGGGCTTGTAAGTAGCTACTTTTTTATTCGGGTTAAGAATAACCAGGGTTTTGTTTTTGATGTATCCCAAGCTCTGGTAAGTGCTAATGAAAGCCCTTTCATCGCTATCTTTCATTTTAAATACGTCCTGACCAAAAAACTTGCTGTCGTAACTGAAATTCAGGTAACCCAAAATGGTCGGACCAATATCAATTTGCGCAGTGAGTTTTTCGAATTTGCCTGGCGCAATGTGTCCCGGGCTGTAAAAAATCATCGGAATATGGTATTTATCAACCGGTAACTCTACCTTACCTGCGCTTGAAGCACAATGATCGGCAACGATAACAAATAAGGTATTCGAAAACCAGGGTTTCTGCTTCGCTTCGCGTATAAACTTACCAATAGCATAATCAGTATATTTAACTGCACCTTCTCTGCCTGTATGCGAGGGAATATCAATTCTTCCTTCAGGATAAGTATAAGGACGGTGGTTCGAAACCGTCATAATCTGTGCGAAAAAAGGTTTTTTGTTTTGATAATCCTTATCCAGTTCGCGTAATGAAAGCGTAAATAAATCTTCATCTGCCACACCCCAAATATTCGAGTAATGGATTTCTGAATCCTGAAGCGCACTTCTATCCGTTACCTGATAACCATTATTAGAAAAAAACTCGTTCATGTTATCAAAATATCCATAACCGCCATAAATAAACCTGCTGTTGTAGCCTTTCGAACGAAATATGCTACCTAAAGTAAACAGGTTTTTATTATCAGGACGTTTTACAATAGATTGGCCTGGTGTAGGTGGGATACAAAGCGATAGCGCCTCTAAACCACGTACTGTACGTGTTCCAGATGCATATAGGTTACTAAAAAGCAGACCCTGTTTGGCCAGCGAATCGAGTTGAGGCGTAATGTGCTGTGTATTGCCAAATGCACCTAAAAATTCAGCACTTAAACTTTCTACACTAATCAGTACTACATTCATTTTGTTTTCGGTACCCGTGCTGCTGATGTTTCTGGACGTATTTTTAAATGCCCCTTTTGCAACTGTATCTTGTTGCAGCAAATTGCTCAGAATATTCTCCGCTTTTCTGATCGGAAGTGTTTTGTAAAAAGTGTTATAGTCCAGCTGATTATTCCAAAAAGCAAATCCAAAATCATACATGCCATTACCAGAAAGCTCGTTTACATATTGGTTTTTGCTCAGGTATTTCAGTTTATGGCTTACACAGAAATAGGTAAGTACAGGCAGGCACAATAGAATAAGGGCAGTTTTGGTCCGTTTACCAAAGCCTGTTGCATTGGTGGTAGAGGTGGTGATCGGTTTTCTTAACAAATAAACAACTAATGATGTTACGATAACCAGGCCAACCATAATACTGTTTATCGGGTACGATTGGCGGATATTTCCTATAACTTCTGTGGTGTAAACCAGGTAATCGACCGCTATAAAGTTGTAACGGACCGAAAATTCTTCCCAAAAGAACCATTCTGAAATGGCATTAAAAATAAGCGTAAAAACGACAAAGAAAAAGTAAATGAACAATAATACCCTGTTAAATTTGCTGGCATGCCATTTAGAAGGGAGCAGCCATAGGTAAATAACAATCGGAATGATGGCAAAAGATGCTGCTGCAAGATCATAAAATAAACCAATAATCAGAATTTTAAGCAGATTCAGAACCGACCAATCCACAGCAGACGCACTATAAATTAACAAGGCCACTCTTGTAATCAGCGAAATACTACACAATAGCGCAGTAACTAAAAAAACTGGTCCAAATCTGTGATATAGTAATTGATTGATTTTTTCTTTAATGCTCATAGTTGATGATGGATCCAAAATTTGAATTTACTTGCCAGGTGTTAAGTAATTGGCGAAGGTAGTTTTCAATTCTGAAGAAATCCTGAAGGTTTGGTTAGGCTTAAAGATATTATTAAAGTAATATATTTAATAATTTTTTAATCTTATTTTAATTTGGGGTATGATCCAGGGAAATCGCTTTTAACATTTCTCTGATAATTCTTCTTCTTTTTGCGAATGTCTAAGCGTTATGTTTGCCACTGAAGCACGAAAAACACGGAAAGACTTTAATTTCCTCCGTGATTTCCGTGTTTCCGTGGCTAGTTAATTTCTGCACATGTTTTAAAAGCAATTTCCCTTGGGTATGATCAATTACCACTTGAAAATTGCCTTCTATTTTAATTTCATCAAATAAAACGAATTCATAGCAGCCCAAGAAAGGTACTTATACTACAGTTTTCCTTCAGTATTGGCCGATAATATTGCCGTGTTTATGGGGAGAGAAGTACATGGATTTACTAAAATGATAATTGCATTTTTAATTTCCCGGTTTTAATGATTACTTTATGGATAACGAAATAATTAACTAATGAAAATTTTAGTCATTGAAGATGAACAGGCTTTACTGGAAAGTATCCTTGCCTATTTTATGGGAGAGGGCAATATTTGTGAGCATGCTTCAGATTTTGTCGCTGCCGATGAAAAAATATCACTTTATAGCTATGATTGTATTCTTTTGGATTTAGGCTTGCCCGGTGGGGAAGGACTGGCGCTCTTGACCAAGCTTAAACAACTAAAAAAAAGAGATGGGGTATTGATTATTTCTGCACGGCACTCTTTAGATGATAAACTAATGGGGCTTGATCTCGGTGCAGATGATTATTTGGTTAAACCTTTCCATTTGTCTGAGCTTAAAGCCCGTGTTAGTGCTATTATACGCCGCAAGAATTTTGATGGCAATAATGAGATTCTTTTTAATGAGATCACTGTAGATGTTTCGGCAATGAAAATTACTGTTAAAGGCAAGCAGGTCATCCTCACCAAAAAAGAATTCGATCTGTTGGTGTATTTTCTTTCTAACCGCAATAAAGTGGTTACTAAAAATGCAATGGCTGAGCATTTATGGGGCGATGAAATGGACCTCTCAGATGATTTCGACTTTATTTATACCCACGTTAAAAATCTCCGTAAAAAATTGATTGAAGCAGGATCAGCTGATTATCTTCGTTCTGTTTACGGAATCGGCTATAAATTTGGCGAGGTATGAAACTTTCCAACCGTTACAATAAGGCAAATATTTTAACCTCTATCGTTGTATTAATCATTACAGGGATTATTTACTATGTTGTAATTCATTTCATTCTGACAGAAAAATTAGATCGGGATTTAGCAGTTGAAGAGAATGAAATTAATCAATATGTAAATACTTATCATAAACTTCCCTTACCTGCAAATTATCTCGATCAACAGATATCATATAAAACCCTAAATGGAATTAATCCAGAAAGAGAATTTTTAAATACCATTTATTTTAATCCGAAAGAGCGCGAAAGCGAACCTGGACGAAGTCTCGTCACCATTGTACATTTAGATGGTAAAACCATAGCGGTCACCATAACCAAATCGAGGGTAGAATCAGAAAACCTGATCAGGATCATTCTCTTAATAACACTTGGAATTACTGTTGTTTTACTTTTATCCTTATTGCTGATTAACCGATTCGTATTGAACAGGCTTTGGCGGCCTTTCTATTCTATTTTAAACAGAATGAAAGCCTTTGAGGTGGCCCGAATGGATACCATTGAACAAGAACCTACTAAAATAGATGAGTTTAATGAACTCAATAAATCTGTAAACGCCATGGCCGAAAGGGTAAGGCAGGATTATAAAGAACTTAAAAGTTTTACCGATAATGCCTCGCACGAAATGATGACCCCACTGGCCGTAATTAACTCTAAATTGGATTCTTTACTGCAAACAGAATCGTTTACCGAGCAACAGGGCGCATTATTAGAAGATATTTATCATGCCACAGGCAAATTATCAAGATTGCATCAGTCACTATTGTTGTTGGCCAAAATTGAAAACAACCTGATTCCTGATTTTCAGCAGCTCGAACTTAAAGAAATGGTAGCGGTTAAAGCCCGTCAGTTCCAGGAATTATTGGAAAAGAATAAATTAACCCTGACCGCCGATCTTTCCCCGGTTAAAGTTACCATGAGCCGCTACCTGGCAGATATTTTGTTGAACAATCTTTTTAGTAATGCGGTGCGGCATAATATAACCGGCGGGCACATTTTTATTAAATTAGATCAACGCAGTTTAAGTATTTCTAATTCAGGTAAAGCCCGCCAGATACAAACAAAAATTTTCGATCGCTTTTCTAAAGCCGTAGATTCTGATGGGATGGGGCTTGGTTTGGCCATAACCAAACAGATCTGTAACCTTTATGGCTTTCGCATTGATTATCAGGAAAAAAATGGAGCGCATACTTTTACGGTCTATTTTAATGTAGAATTGTCATCCTGATGGTTAATTTATTTGATAAAATCAATATAAATTTACAGATGGATAAAGAATGAATGACCTCGAAGTATCATTTCGACCGTAGTGTAGAACCCGAAGACTCTGCGAAGCAAAATCTTTTAAATTTGATTTCAATAACTTAGTCCAAAGATCTCTCCACTTCGCGTTGCTCCGGTCGAGATGACGACCATTCTATTAGAGTCTGTCAATGGTAGCTTGTCGAAGGACCTGTTTTAAATGTCTTAAAAGGCGTTTCGACGACCTGTCCCGATTCATCGGGAGGCTAAACTTGATAAATTTAAATGAATTACAATTGATTAGACAGCCGCTGTCAAATTACCTGTTGCAAATCTGATTTAGAAACCAGAGTTCGACTAATACTTAAAAATTAATATACTTAATTAGGACAAATTGCTAGCCGTTTCGTCATGCTGAATTTATTTCAGCATCTTTCCTGTTAAACCGCCTTGCTATAAAGACCCTGAAACAAGTTCAGGGTGACGGCCGTTCATGCAAAAGTACCAAAGAACCCAAATTAAAGCACATTATTAATCGAACCCAGATTAGAAAATAGTTTCGTTCACCCATATCTTCAGAATTTCTCCATAATTCGATCATAGTTTTGATTAAAATTTAAACTATGAAAAGGTTTTTAGGAATGCTGTTGATTATGGTAATTTATTCCGGTCAAACTTATGCCGCTGCCCTTATTCAGTCGATCCAAATTATAGATTCGCTTAAAAATGTTCCTGCAGATTCGCTAGGGCGATGGTATGCGGGTAATCCGATTCCTAAAAAAAAGTTTCAGGCAACAGCGTTTATTGCACCTGTGTTACTTGCCGGCTACGGTTTTGCAGCGGTATATGATCATGGTGCATTAAAACAACTGGATGTAAGTACCCGGGCAGAATTACAGGAAGATCATCCTTTATTTGCGGCCCATGTTGATGATTATCTTCAGTTTGCACCTGCTGCAGCAGTTTATGCGCTTAATCTATCGGGCATAAAAGGCAGGCATAATTTATTTGATGCATCCATGTTATATGTAACCTCTGCTGCCATTATGGGCATTTCTACCCATTTTGTGAAACAGGGCGTTGGTAGGGAGCGGCCAGATGGGTCGGGGTATAACTCTTTTCCTTCAGGACATACTGCTTCTGCATTTATGGCTGCAGAATTTTTGCACCAGGAGTATAAAGATGTTAATCCGTGGATTGGTTATGCTGGTTATTTTGTTGCCACGGCCACCGGAACATTGCGGATGTATAACAATAAACACTGGTTTAGTGATGTTGTGGCAGGTGCCGGATTCGGGATTGCTTCCACAAAAATATCCTATCTGGTGTATCCATATATCAAAAGCCTTTTTACCACAAAAAAAGATGGGAATTTTACTTTCATGCCTTTCCATCAGCAAGGCAGTACAGGTTTAATGCTTTCGGGCAGATTTTAATATTATTCACACCAGAATGGATATAAAGGTTAAATGTCTGATTTTATGCTTGATTACTTTTTGTGTAACGAGGGCAGCGGCGCAAACCGCCTCAAAAAATCTGGGCTATTATCTAAAACAGGCCGAGTCGGTTAGTCCGCTACTTAAAGATTATCAGAGTCAGCAGCGTGCTGCTGGCATAGATAGCCTGATTGTCCGTGCTACTGCAGGAGCACAGGTTACGGCCAGTTCTACGGGCATCTACGCACCCACTGTTCGCGGTTACGGTTATGATGAGGTGCTTACCAACGGACAAGCGCTGGAAGCTTTACTTAATGTAAATTACGATCTGCTAAACAAAAAGCGGATCAAAAATCAGCTTGAGGGGATTAAAATTCAAAGCGATTCCATCAAATATGCAAGCCAGCTATCCTTATACGATTTGCAAAGAGCCGTAATCGATCAATATATTTCAGCTTATGCCAGTCAGGAACAGGTTGGTTTTAACCTCGAAGTGGTTAAACTGCTTGAAACGGAAGAAGTATTACTTAAAAAACTAACCCGGAGCAACATTTACAGGCAATCTGAATATTTAACCTTTCTGGTGACGCTGCAACAGCAGCAATTGTTGCTTAAACAAGCCGAATTGCAACTTAAAAATGATTTTGCAACATTAAACTACCTGGCTGGGCTTGCCGATACCATCCCGGTTAAGTTAGTCGATCCAAAATTACAGGCTGACTTTAGTACAACTGCTCAGGGTTTTTTTAATAAACGTTTCGATATTGATAGTTTAAAAAACATCAATCAAAGAAACGCAGTTCAATTTAATTACCATCCTAAATTAGGCGTGTATGCAAACGGTGGTTATAATTCTTCATTTGCGCTTCAGCCCTACAAAAATTTTGGCACCAGTGTGGGTTTCACTTTTTCTGTTCCCATTTACGATGGACACCAGAAAAAAAAGCAGTACGAAAAGCTCAGTTTGGCCGCTAAAACAACTTCAAGATACCGCGATTTTTTTACCCGGCAACAGCAGCAGCAATTACAGCTTATTCGACAGCAGATTAACCAGACTGATGCACTTTTTCCGAAAATTAAAGAGCAGATCCGTTTAAGCAAAGGTTTAATCGAGGTAGATAGCAAACTGATGCACACAGGTGACCTGAAGGTCGCTGATTTTGTAATTGCAATCAACAACTATATGGCAGCTCAGAACGTGTTGAGGCAAACCAATATTAGCCGATTAAAACTAATCAATCAATTAAATTACTGGAACCGATAACCATGAAAAATATATTAAAATTGTGTTGTGGGTCTATCGCCATATGGTTTGTTTTTTCGGGGTGTAACCATTCAGCCCCTGCAGATACTCAGGATGACCCTTCGCCAATTACTCCCGTTCAGGTCACTACGATACGCGATAGTGCACTGGCAGAATATGTAGAGCTTTCGGCAGCATCGGCCTATCTGGAGAAAAGTTTTGTAAAGGCAAACATCAATGGTTATGTAGAAAATACCCATGCCGTATTGGGAAAGCAAGTAAGCAGCCATCAACTATTATTTAGTTTAATTACCAAGGAAGCAAAATCTATTGGCAATAGCGTAAATAAACTCGATGCCGGTTTTAATTTTTCAGGTATTTCCAATATCAGAGCCGATCAGTCCGGAACAATTATCCAGGTAAACCACCAAAAAGGAGATTATGTCCAGGATGGAGAAGCCCTTGCTACTATTAGCAACCGCAATAGCCTGGTTTTTCTGCTCGATTTACCTTACGAATATCATCAACTGATTAATCAGAATAATAATGTGGATATTCTTTTGCCAGATGGAACCAAAATGACCGGAAAGGTTTCAGGCACAATGCCTGCTGTAGATTCATCTGCACAGACCCAACGTTATGTGCTTAAGGTAAGTTCTGGCAAAGATATTCCCGAAGGTTTGATTGCAAAGGTAAGATTAACCAAAATGAAACATGCACAGGCCCAGGTATTGCCAAAATCGGCGGTATTGGCTAACGAAACCGAAGATGAGTTTTGGGTAATGAAACTCATCAATGATTCAACAGCTGTAAGAATAAACGTGAAAAAAGGCATCGAAAACCAGAATACCATTGAGGTGCTCGATCCGAAATTTTCGAAGACAGACCGGATCATTACAACTGGAAATTACGGAATTGCTGATACGGCTAAAGTCAAAATCCAGAAATAGCCATGAACAAGTTTTTCATTTCCCATAAAAATCCTATTCTGGCCACGCTGCTCATCATTATTGTGGGTGGGGTATATTCCTTTAATCAACTCAAAACGGGACTTTTTCCTGAAATTACTTTTCCAAAGATCAAAATTATTGCCGATGCAGAATTACAACCGGTTGATAAGATGGTGGTTACCGTAACCCGGCCTTTAGAAAATGCGGTAAAACAAGTGCCCGATCTTCAATTGGTTAGAAGCACCACCAGCAGAGGCAGTTGTGAACTTTCTGCATTTATGAATCCTGGTGCCGATATTGATCTAAGTCAGCAGCGCATAGAATCGCAGATTGCCAAAATTAGTGCTTCATTGCCGGCAGGGGTTAATATTTCGGTAGAAAAAATGAATCCGTCTATCCTTCCGGTAAGTGGATACAGTTTGGAGAGCCATAATTATTCATCTGTTGAACTGAAAAAAATCGCTACTTATACCGTAAAACCTTTTCTTTCGCAAGTTGATGGGGTTTCCGAAATCCGCGTAATAGGAGGTAAGAGTAAGGAATATTGGCTGGAGCTTGATGTACAAAAAATGCAAACGCTAAGCATTACCCCAGATCAGATCAGCACGGCACTCAGTCAAACCAATTTTATAAAATCTAACGGCTACCTGTCCGATCACAATTACCTGTACCTGTCTGTCACCGATGCTACTGTAAAAAACAAAAGTGATCTGGAAAATCTGGTGCTGAGCAGAAAGGGCAACCGGATTATTAGGGTAGTAGATGTAGCAAAGGTAAACATCCAGCCAAGCGTAGAATATACCCGTATTAATGCCAATGGGAAAGACGGAGTCCTGATTGCAGTAATTAAACAGCCTAATGCCAATCTGGTCGATCTTTCTAACGAGATGTTTACCAAAGTAGCGCAACTGAAACGTATCCTGCCTGCGGGCGTAAATATAAAACCTTACTACATACAGGCCGATTTTGTAAACGAATCCGTAAAAAGTGTACGCGACAGTTTATTAATTGGTTTGGCATTGGCCATTTTGGTGGCTATTATTTTTCTGAGATCATTGAAGGCAAGTATCACCATTTTAATTACCATACCCATCACCCTTTGTTTAACCGTAATTGTACTTTATTTTATTGGTTATTCCCTCAATATCATGACACTTGGCGCCATTGCTGCTGCCATCGGTTTAATTATTGATGATGCCATCGTAGTGGTAGAACAAATTCATCGTGCACACGAAGAGCATCCGGAAGAATTGACCATGCGACTGTTGAGCAAAGCCGTTAGCTATCTTTTTCCGGCTATGCTGGGTTCTTCTATTAGTACGATAGTGATTTTTGTCCCTTTTGTATTGATGACGGGTGTTGCAGGCGCTTATTTTCAGGTAATGACCAACACTATGATTATTACACTGATTTGTTCTTTCTTTGTTACCTGGATCGGTTTACCCGTAATTTATCTTTTACTCACCCGAAAAGGGGGCAGCCACGCGGCTTCGGGTAAAACGTCAGCCATACACGAGGTTAAATCACAAAGTTGGGTGCCATACTTTATTCAACGACCTTATATTACCATTGCATTTATACTGGTGCTGATCACCTCGATTGTAGTCATTTTCCCAAGATTAGAAACCGGATTTCTTCCTGAAATGGATGAAGGCAGTATTGTACTGGATTATGCATCTCCCCCTGGTACCTCTTTATCGGAGACAGATCGGATGCTGAAAGAGGTAGAGAAAGAAATCGTTAAAATTCCAGAGGTTGAAGCTTATTCACGAAGAACCGGAACGCAGATGGGTTTTTTCATTACCGAACCCAATACAGGCGACTATCTCATCCAGCTGAAACATAAACGGACAAAAAGCACAGCGGAGGTAATTTCTGAGATCCGTAAACATATTGAAAATACACAACCCGCATTAACAATCGATTTCGGGCAGGTAATTGGCGATATGTTGGGCGATTTAATGAGCGCGACCAAACCCATAGAAGTGAAAATTTTTGGCAACGACCAGGAAAAACTGCAGAGTTTAGCTCAAAAGGTAGCCGATCTGGTTTCGCATGTGGGCGGTACCGCCGATGTGTTTGATGGCATTGTACATTCAGGGCCAACGGTAAATATTCAGCCAGATTTTATCATGCTGGCACAGTATGGTGTTAGTCCAGCATCCTTTCAATCGCAGCTCCAAACCGCCATGCAGGGTACTTTAATTGGCGATTTATATGATAATCAACAGCTTTCGCCCATTCGCATGGTTTACCCCGGAAGCAGAACCTTTAGCGTGGCGGATATCAATAAGCTTAAAATTTTCTTACCCAATGGAATTGCAGTGCCTATACAGCAATTGGCCAGGGTTGATCTTAAAGCAGGGAATGCAGAAGTAGAAAGAGAAAATTTGCAGACCATTGGCGTTGTTAGTGCAAGGTTAAATAACCGTGATCTGGGCAGTGTAATGAAAGATCTGAAGAAAACCGTAAATGCCAATATAAGCCTTCCTTCTGGTTATCATATTGAGTATGGCGGCGCATACAAAGAACAGCAACAATCTTTTTCTGAACTGCTTACCATCCTGATCGCCTCGAGTTTGCTGGTATTTAGCGTAATTTTGTTCCTGTTTAAAGATTTTAAAATTGCTTTTCTCATTTTATTGATCTCGGTACTGGGCATTTCCGGAAGTTATTTAGCCCTGTTTTTAACCCATACACCACTCAATGTAGGCAGTTATACCGGGTTGATTATGATTGTAGGTATTATTGGCGAGAATGCCATATTTACCTTTTTACAGTTTAAAGAATCTCTTGTAGAACAAAGTGTTGATGATGCGATAACCTTTGCCATTTCTACCCGGTTAAGGCCTAAATTAATGACTGCACTTGGCGCAATTATCGCCTTAATGCCTTTGGCTTTAGGCATTGGAGCAGGTGCACAACTGCACCAGCCATTGGCCATAGCTGTAATTGGTGGTTTTATTGTAGCGCTGCCATTATTACTCATTGCCTTACCAAGTTTGATCAGGAAAATTTATAGGTAGTAGAGTAAAACCCATTCTAGCGCGAGTCTTAGCGCCCATTGACTTAAGCATTGGCCAGACCTGTGCCTTAGCAGTATCTTAAAGATCGTTAATCAAAGCACAAGTCATCCAGCCCGCTTGCCTAGAAACTAAGACCCGCGCTAGTAGGGGGGAGTTGTAACATTCCTAGTTAAACTGCTCCAATTAATTGTCTTTTTTATTTGAATACAATTGAAAAAATAATTATTACTTAAAAAAAGTTGTATCAACAATTTTGATTTGGGGCAAATCCTTTTCAAGTTTTTCAATTTGTTTTTTATCAACTACAGAATCTGATATATCTATAATCTTAAGTGATTTAAATTTACGAAGATCAGCTATCATGTTATCGATATCTACATTTCTAGGAATTGAGAATTTCAGCTTTTCCAATTCTGTTAATGCCACTAGATTAGCGTCGAATGCAGAAATAAATAAGCCAACCAAGTAAAGTTCTTTTAAATTTTTCAAGTTGGTGATTCCTTTTGGCATATCTACTAAAACACCATTTTTCGGCATTATTTCAGTTTTGATGGCTGGAAAAACCAAAGTCGAATCATTGAATACATATAGCCGTTCGATATTCTTAATCTCCTCAAAATTATCTAAAGAAGTAAATTTTGAATAATTTATCGTCAGATCTTTTTGATGGCTTTGTCCAATAGCGGTATCCATGCAGCTAAAATAAATAAAAATTAAAGTTACTATATTTCACATAATAGAGATTTAAATACATTTTATAAGTCAACGTGCTCTTTGAGTTTTACTATAAATTGACCAATGATTCAGCTTACGATATAATTTATAATCATAGATCATAAATTTTTGGAATTCATAAATCCCAAAAGAAACTTTCGCAGTATCGTTCTGAATGGTAATTTTCCCAAAATCAATTCTTATTCTATTATCATTAAAGGAAGTTGGACTAAGATTGATCATATCTTCATTCTTTTTATCAGAATTAATATAGCGAAGATTAAACTTATTTGTTTTGACTGGCCACTTCTCATTAACCAGTTTTGTCTTTATGATAAATATAGTATCTGGTTTAGACACTAAATCCTTAAATAATTGTTCATCATCTAATATTTTAGTTATAATTTTGTTTGTATCAGTTATCAGAGTAGGTGATTGAATACTACTTTTACAAGCTATTAAGCAAAAAAATATCAGGAAAGGGTATGTTTTGTTTATCATTTTTATTGTCTAGATTTTACTCTGTAATATCTTAACCATTCTTGTGCATTTGCAGGCTCTAATCTATTAGAACCTGGAGCCGCAATAATATCTTCGAAGTACCAGCCTGCTTCATAAGAGCCTTTACCTGTTACAACTCCTGCCATTCTTTTCGGTAAATTGTTAGCATCTCTTCCAAAATGGACAAATTCATGTAATGTCGTTATCGTCAAAATTAAGCCAAGTGCCTGATATTTGGTTGGCGTATTAGCTATATCCAAATCGTTAACGTAACCATTATCAATTTTCAAAATTTTATTTTTATTATCAAATTGCCCGACTACGTCGTTACCGTTAGCATCTTTTAGATTATTAATCACTATTACTTTGGGGCCTTTACCTGGTTGCATTAGCTCCTTTATTCTTTTTTCTGTAAGTCCTGTTGTTAAGCTTAAAGCTTTAAGAATGTTAGGGTAATGCGTAAGAAAGTTTGGTAAATCATTAACTAAAAGCTTTGAATTTTGGATAACTGTTTAATTCTGAAATATCTAAGTTTGGCAAATTTACGGTTAGCGTATTATTGTCAATTAATTCTTTACAAAGGGTTTCTGGATTTTCAACTAAATATCCTACTGCCCATTGGCCAAACTCTATGTCAGGTTGGGTTATGGTATTCTGCCTATCTAGATAATCAGCAAGGGCAGCAGTAATTTCTACATTGGCAGGATTTCTTAAAAAAGCCTGTTGCTCGTACGTTCCTATACCCAATTTTGTAATTACATAATCTGCGGTTAATGTATTTAAATTTACGTTTGGACCATGCGTTGTTGGATAAGGTTCAAAGCTGCCCTCTAAACTTGTCGCATTCGGATCACCAACTGTTCCACCACCATCTGTAACTATGTTTCTACTACCATCCTCATAATAAACACCAGGAATATATGCGTTGTAAATGGGCCACCCGGAAGACAGATAACCGGTTTGTCCGCTACCACCGCTGCTACTCCCACCGCCACTGCTTCCGCCTCCAAATATAGATGACCATTGTACCGCTAGTCTCCATCCTCCAGTATTATAATGTTCTGATAATCCAAATAAATGGCCTATCCAACCAATCACATCATCAATTAGGGTAGCTGCCCATGTCCAAAAGTTAGATACTTTTTTATCATTCAGACCTCTTAATGATTGCAGTTTGTTATTTTTCAAGGTAGTTGCTAAATTATCTAAGGAAGGATCGTTACCAAATTTTAAGCAATAAACATCGGTAATAATATTGTTTTCTATATTTCGTACAAAAATGGTATCGCCTGTCAAGTTCCATTCATATAATTTGCCCTTTCGAGATCCATTATTGTTTGCCTTGTTATTCTCAGGTACGAAATTAAGCAGATAAGAATGTAACTTACCACCATTATTATCCTGTATAAAAAATACTTCAGGCGGCGTTTGATTGTTATAATTGATGTTCGAGCCTGGCTTTCGAACATAATTACTTTTTGATTCAGGCCGTAGGCTTTGTCCATGGGTATCGAATGCTCCGTTATTAATCAGTCCAGTTATGTTGTTATTGTTTATCACTGGTATACGTACAACATGCTTTCCTTTTAATGTGCCTTGCCTGGCCTTATTCCAGTCTAGCGTGAATAGCTTAAAAGCAGGATTGTTTTCGATACTTTGATTAAGCGTGCTTTCAGCTATAAGCTGATTTTCATGCTCTTCTACAGGTGGAATTGGGTAAAATCGATCTTTTCTACAACTTTGTGTCAGAAATAGGAACAATAAGACTAGGCAAGCCATAGCTTTGCCTTTACGGAGTGTTAATTTGGTCATTGTTAATTTAGATATTTAAAATTGAGAGGAACGATTACTCAAACATACGATAACATTCTCATTATTTCAAAGACGTTTATTAACAACTCCCGAAAAGACTGGTAAATTTATTTTCAGCTTTTTAACAGCGTAAAAGAATTTTATTTTATCACATCAAGAAGCTGTTTCTAAACAGACAACTTTATTTAGAAAGTAGTAATGCACTTCTAAAATGTATCCTCAACAGATGTTTTACTAATCAATTGTAGTAATTAAAAATTAATCAATCGTTTGCGCTGTTATTGGTCTTGTAATCCCCAATAGCTTGTAGTACTTTTAAAATACAAATCAACAAAACCAAAAAAATACCAATGGAACGTAGAGAATTTATCAAAAATGGCGCGTTTACGGCTGCGGGCTTAACCATCCTGCCAACCGGAAGTTTATTTGCATCATCAGACAATGCAAAAGTAAGATTAGGTTATATTGGGGTAGGCGCACGTGGGATGAGCCATATCTCTGAAGGAGCCTTAAGAGATGATGTAGAAATTGTTGCCATTTGCGATACCCAGGAAAGTTCACTTAAAATTTGTCGTAATTTTATAGCTAAAAAAGGCAGACCTGCTGCAACAGAATATACAGGAGGCTTGGATGCTTATAAAAAACTGTTATATCGTAAAGATATTGATGCCGTAATTATCGCAACACCATGGCAGTTTCACCGCGACCAGGCGGTTGATGCCATGAAAGCTGGAAAATATGTAGGCTGCGAAGTAATTGCTGGTTTAACGGTAGAAGATCATTGGGATATTGTAAATACTTCGGAAAAAACAGGCATGCCTTATATGACTTTAGAGAACGTTTGTTACCGTAGAGATGTAATGGCGGCTTTAAATATGGTGAGGCAGGGTCTTTTTGGCGAATTGATACACTTAGAAGGTGGATACCAACATAACTTAAGAAACGTACTTTTTAATAATGGTAAAGATTATTATGGTGGTGGAGTAGAGTTTGGCCCAAAAGCCCTGAGTGAGGCACAATGGCGTACCCAATTTAACATTGATCAGGATGGTGATTTATATCCAACGCATGGAGCTGGACCAATCATGCAGTACGCCAATATTAACAGAGGGAATCGTTTTACCAGCCTGGTATCGTTCAGTTCTAAAGCCAAAGGTTTGGCCGCTTATGTAGAAGAGATGTCTCCTGGCCATCCAAATGCCAAAATCAATTATAAAAACGGTGATGTAACTACCACCATGATCAACTGTGCAAATGGCGAAACCGTTTTGTTAAGTCATGATACACACTTGCCACGGCCGTATTCACTCGGTTTCAGGGTGCAGGGCACCAAAGGGATTTGGATGGATGTAAATAAATCTGTTTATATCGATCACCAATCAAAGAAAGACGATGTCTGGGATCCAGCTCAGGAATGGTTTGCCAAATACGATCACCCGCTTTGGAAAAAATACGAGGCAGAAGCAGTAGGCGCAGGCCATGGCGGCATGGACTGGTTTGTGTTTAATGGATTTATCCAGGCTGTAAAACAGAAAAAGCAAACGCCGATTGATGTATATGATTCGGTTACGATGAGTGTAATTGCCCCCCTGTCTACCAAATCGTTAAAAGAGGGCAATATGCCGCAGAAATTCCCTGATTTTACCAAAGGAAAGTGGAAAGACCGTAAAAATACCTTTGCTTTAGACGACAGCGGTTTTTAGTGTCGGTTGCGGGTATTGCCTTTAGCTTGCCCGCTATATTTCTAATAAGCAGCCTAATTGAGGATATCCTTGCATTGGTTTTTCAAAAACGATTTTTATTCAATTTATATTACCATCTTATGTTTCAGGCAGTTTTAGATGCTTATGGGCTTCATGCAGGCAAATGTACGATAGAACCTTTTGGCTCAGGTTTAATTAACCATACCTGGAAAGTTTATCAGGAGGGGATAGCCTATATCTTGCAAGAGGTAAATACAGTGGTTTTTCGCGAGCCTGTACATATTGCTCACAATATCAGGGCAATCAAAGAATATCTGGATCAAACTGCTCCCGAATATTTGTTTATTGCACCCATTAAGGACTTAAATGGAGATGATTTTATAGTTGTCAACAATCGTTTTTACAGAATTTTTCCATTTGTGGAAAAATCTTGCTCTGTTGATTTTGTACATCAGCCTGAGCAGGCTTATCATGCTGCCAGGCAGTTTGGTAAATTTACCCGGATGCTTCGTGCTTTTAACGTACAAAAATTAAAGCCCACCATCGAAAATTTTCATAACCTGCCCTTACGTGTAGCGCAGTTTAAAAAAGCACTCGAACAAGCCAGCCAAAAGCGGATTAGCGAAGCAAAATTTGCGATAGGAGAGATCATCAGGCATTATGGTATAGAAGCGCAGTACGTACACCTGTTAGATAGCGGCGCACTTAATTTACGTGTGATACACCACGATACCAAAATAAGCAACGTATTGCTACAGGCTGAAACCGGCGCAGGTTTATGCGTAATTGATTTGGATACCGTAATGCCGGGATACTTTATCAGCGATGTGGGTGATATGATGCGGACCTATCTCTCTGAAGCCAATGAAGAAGAAAAGGATTTTAGCAAAATAGCCATCAGGACAGATGTTTTTGCCGCAATACATAAAGGTTACATGGAAGAAATGGACCAGGTTTTGACTTCGACCGAAAAACAGTTCTTTATCTATTCAGGCAAGTTTATGATTTATATGCAGGCGGTAAGGTTTATAGCGGATTTTTTAAATGGCGACATTTACTATAAAACGAATTATCCTAAACACAACTTGATTAGGGGATTAAATCAGATCGATTTACTGAATAAGTATATTGCCAAAGAATCTGAATTTGAAGGAATTATTAAGAAGATTAATGATTTTCATGAGTAACAAAATGGAGAAATCTGTTATTTCAATTCTAAATGTTTTCTATTGAAAACTAACTTTAAGCATTGAAAGATCTCTATAGAAAAATCGTCATTGCGAGAAGGCACGACGAAGCAATCTCTCATACTTATATTCTTGCTATAAAGATTGCTTCATCCAATGAAGAATTGGCTTCGCAATGACGATTTTTGGAAAACAATTATTTCCTTAAATTCTTATAATTTACATTGACTTTAACATAAATTATCCCTAAAAATATCTTTATTTAACAAACAAAGCGCAAACGTTTGATTGGTTAAACGGATTTGTTGCAAAAAGCTTGTAAGCAGAGGCATTAAGCCCTTTGTTCTTCGCCAAGCCTTTCAAAATAATCTTCTTCATCAGCTTCAGAATTGCTCAATTTATTGATTTTAAATACCCAGTATTTCATTAAGGGATAATTAAAACCGTAAGAAACTATACTATCAATTAAAAGCCTGCCAAGTTTATAATCTAAATTGAGGCTACTGTGCAATAAATAGGTACCTGCTGATTTTAATGAGATACTTCCCAAAACCACGATAAAAAATCGGATTAGCTGTCCGCTTGTAGAACTGCAATAGCCATCGTTACTCTTAAAAGCCCAAAAACGGTTAATACAAAAGTTAACGATCCCACCAAGCGTGCCTGAAATTAAAATAGAAATGGTAAAGTGGATATGCAGCCATTCCGTTAGTAGTATCATTAATCCATAGTCGGTAACACCACCAGAAAAAGCCGATAGCTGCGCTTTGAGAAAAAGTTTAACAGACGCCCAGGTCATTATATTTTCTCCTCCTTGTCTTTAGCGTCGCCCGCTTTCAAAAGTTTAAACGTATCGATAATATTGATAACCAATAATAGCAACACCATAGCAATTGCGAAATAAGTAATGGCACCTGTAAATAAGGTTTCGGCAATTAAAATAAGCGAAATAATTACGCGTAATTCTGTTGGACCTAAATAGCCGGAATCGATTTGGTAAAAGCCGGTAATTTTATAACGCAGTTGGGAAATAATCATAGACCAACCGTATAATACCACAAAAAGAAATGCGAAAATCTGTGTGCCACCATCGGCGTAATAATAATAGCCCAAACCGATCAGGATAATGCTGAGCCAATCCATCACAATATCAAGTGCAAAGCCATACCACTTACGGGGGATTTTACGAAAGTACGCCAACCGGCCATCAAGCGAATCGCCAAGCCAGTTGATCATAAAACCTAAAATTCCGATCAGCAAATAACTTTTTGCATAAAAACTTGCCAAAATAAAGCTTAAAAACACAATCAGCGATCCAATCATGCCAATCCCTGTCATCATATTAGGCGTGATCCATTTAGGAACCCTTTGAAGCAAAAATAAGATCAGTGCTTGTTCGCCTTTTCTTAAAATATTTGTCCTCTCGCGGTCTGCAAATACCCTTTTGCCAGCTAAATGGTCTTTTTTTAGTTTAATAATAGCCTCCAATTTAAGTGCCCACCAAAATTACGCCAAATAGAATGGCCGTTTCCGGTCGGTAAAATTTTAAACTGATTTTCTTTGGAATACCTTTAGAATAATCAGTTATTCTTTTTAGCTTCCCCGATCTGACCAGGTAAGTAAACAATAGGGCAAATAACATAAATTTATTTTACAATTCCGGCGAAGCGCTGGTAAAATACTGTTGGACTATTCTCAATTTTTGGGGCATACTTACCTGCGATGATGGGTACGTAAATTACGCGTCTCCTACTTTCCTCTCCACGAATAGAAGATTCTGCCACCCGGTGCCAAAGCCGTCCGTCATGAATGGTTAAATCACCAGCTTCAGGCAATATCGATACTTCTTCAGCATCTGGTTTATTATCCAGAAAGTATTTTTTGCGGAAAAGCATCTGGTAAATACTTTGTTTGTGTGTACCGGGAATTATTTTTAATCCGCCATTTTCAGGTTTTAAGGTACTCAGGTGAATGCCTACATTGAGCATTGGGTTTAGTTTAGCACCATAAAAAATATCCCTTAAACCATCCGTGTGCCAGCCCATTTTGCTGAATTTGCTTTCAGGACCATTGATGTAATGGTTAAATACCATGCCGTCTTTTTCTTCTGTGCCCAGGCGTGCACCATCACCGGCCAATTGCAGCAGGGCATTAAAACGTGGGTCTAATAACAGTCCGCTTAAGGTTTGATGCTGTTGACTAATAAAAGCAAAACGTTGTACAATTGCTGAACCATCAAGATCTTTTCCGTATTTAATTGGCACGCCGTTTATTTTTTTAACATCTTCCTGTATCCATTTTTGTTCTACTTGTTTAGAAGCATCAATAATCGATGAAACCGTTTCGGTCTTAATGAAATTTTTGAAATGGATAAACCCATGTATGTTAAAAAAATCAAGCTGTTCTGATGTTAAACGTTCAGATAGGGTAAAGGTAGGATACGATGTTTCCATGTGTCGAAATTTAAAGTTTAAGAAAAAGATAAATTGGAATCAGAATTATGCGCAGCAACAGCACATTCGCATTGGCGAGTGGTTCGGTACTGAAGTGAAATAAAACAATTTTGTTTTATTATACATAATCTATAGAATTTGTAGTATTTAATACAAACGTAACATATTTTTAATATTCCGGAGAATTTTATTTCAAATATTTTAAAATAATTTTTTCGGAAAGGAGTTGCGGTAGAGAAGAGGTGTACAAATAAAGGCTACTGTAGCTGTTTTATTTTAATTTTATCCGTGGTGTTGGATGTTACCATCCGACACTCATATGTCGAAAATAGTAATTCATGAAATGAGATATACGGTCAGTCAGATGGTAACATCTGACTGCACAACCCTGAGGTGTTACTAGCTGACAATCAGATCTGTTATTAAATTAAAATAGATCTCTTATTACTGTATTGGAGCGCAATTGTAGTAGTAATAGGGTACTTTGTTCCCGTTTTTCGCTTTTACGCTTCGCTTCCTCGTACCTCGTTGCTGCAGGGTATCGCTGCACCCGGGGCTAAATGGCCTAAACAGTATTTCATTTTTAGGGTTGCATAGTGCACAAACCTTTGTTCCTAAACCCGAATGTAATGGAAAGCCCGTAAGCGAGGAACGAGTGCGGACTTGTAATGGAATGCGGGACTAAAAATGCCAAGCACACAGAACTGTTCATTTCCAAATCAATTTTGATATCATATCCGTGGTGTTGGATGTTACCATCCGACATTCATACATTAACTAGGATGATTTAGGGAATGAGGTATACGATCAGTCAGATGGAAACATCTGACTACACATGGAACTAAGTTTTATAAATCCCTGCGGCCATTTTTTCGATAAATCCCTTCGGCAAAATCCTATTGGCATATACACTGATGATATTGGTAAAACCTGGAATAATTTCAGCTTTCCCGGCGAACAATCCTTTAATGGCAATTTCGGCCACTTCATCGGGTTTCATATTAAATTTTTCTGCCATTTTACTAAAAGCATCCAGTCCGGCACGGTGTGCAAAACCCGTATCAACAGGACCAGGACTCAAACAACTTACTGAAACCGGACCATCCTTAAGTTCGAATCTTAATGCTCTGGTAAAAGATAAAATAAAGGCTTTAGTTGCCGAATAAATGGCCAGAGTGGGTACAGCCTGGTAAGCTGCGGTACTGCAAACGTTGAGTATGTACGCCTTTTTCTGTGCTGATAAAACCGGGACCAGCAAATGGCATAATGCGGTTACCGTGGTCATATTTAATTGACACATTTCTAACTGGGCACTTAAATCCAGCTCTGCAAATTTGCCCCACAATCCATAACCAGCGTTGTTAATCAGGATATTAACGGCATAATTATTTGCTGTTATCCAGTTTAATACTGCTTTGGGCGCTTCAACATGGCTAAGATCGATCGCCAAGCTATGCGCTTCAACCCCATATTGGTTTTTAATGTTTGTTTGTAAAGTATTCAATTCGTCTGCCGAACGGGCAATAAGCAATAAGTTGATTTTTCTTCTGGCCAGTGCAATGGCCATCGATTTGCCAATGCCTTTGCTGGCTCCGGTGATCATGGCATATGTAATCTTTGTTCCCAACATCTTTTTGCTCAAACGGTTTACCGCAAATATCAAATAAAATAAATCTTATGCCTTATTTATTTTAAAAAGATGAATAATTCAACATCAATTCAAGAACTTTTTCAAGTTATTATTTTTAACGAGTCTAAATAATGTTAGCTTTGCCGAAATTTTCAGATCAGCATGAGACATTTATATCAAAGATTTTTTGCCACAGCACTTATTATGCTTTTTACAATTACCTTATTTGCACAAGCAGAGAAAGGAACTATTAGTGGAAAAGTTGTAGACTCATTGGGCAATGGTATTCCTTTCGCCAATATACAGATTAAAAAACAAAACCTTAAAACCACTTCTGATAAAACAGGTGCATTTAAATTAAATGTTGTTCCTGTTGGTAATCAGCAGATTAAGGTTTCGGTTACGGGTTACAATCTGTTTGAACAGGTGGTGTCTGTTACTGCAAATGATACCATTTCGGTAACATTTGTTTTAAAAGAACAGGCAGAAGGGCTAAATGATGTAATTGTTTCGGCAAGCAGAAGGCCAGAATCATTATCGCAAACGCCATCATCAGTAACGGTGCTTACCGCTAAAGAATTGAATACACAATCAGCCATTAGTCCGAATTTAGCTAATATACTTTCATATAGCGTGCCTGGATTAGGTTTTTCAACCAATCAAACCGGTAATTCCGGTCAGACTTTGCGTGGCAGAAATGTTTTGGTTTTAATTGATGGCATTCCACAATCTACTCCTTTAAGAGCAGGAGGTAGGGATATCCGCAGTATAGATCCATCAGTTATTGAGCGTGTTGAAGTGATTAAAGGTGCAACTGCCATTTACGGTAATGGTGCAGAAGGTGGATTAATCAACTATATTACCAAAAAGGCCGACCAGGGAAAATCATTTGGAGGTTATTCTCAAGCCGGAATTACAGGAAACTTAAAAGGCGATAGCACCATTGGTTACCGTTTTTCGCAACAGCTTTATGGTAAAACAGGTAAATTTGATTACCTGGTAAGTGGGATGTTCGAAAAAACTGGTGTTTTCCGCGATGCTGAAGGCCTGGTCATTTCACCCGAATATGGTTTAGGCGAAACCAGGTCTTACAATGGCTTTGTAAAGTTAGGCTATACCTTTACGCCAAAGCAGCGTTTGCAGGTCATGTATAATTACTTCAGCTCCAGACAACACTCTAAATACATCACCAAAGAAGGTGTTTACGGTCAGTCGCCGGCTATAGGCATTTATGGTACGAGATTGGGTGAAGAGGAAGGCACAAGATTTAACCATAATGCCAATTTACAATATACTAATCAACAGATTTTTGGTAAAACTGATTTAACCGCTAACGTATATTATCAGGATTTTTATACCATTTATTCTAACTCCGCCTCATTTTTCGGCGGCGGACAGTCGGCTATTACCTCTACCAAAAAGGGGGCAAGGGTAAACCTGAACACACCGTTTAATTTAACAGCTCAGGTACCGATGCAATTGAACTATGGTTTGGATTTAATGAACGATAAAACTGCTCAAAGCTTAACTGATGGGCGTTTATGGGTGCCGAATATGAACATGGTAAACTTTGCGCCTTATTTACAGGCCTCAGCAACTTTAATTAATGATTTAACCATAAAAGGAGGTTTAAGGGTAGAAAATATCAACATCGATGTAGACGATTTTAACACCCTGGCTACCGGTGCAAACGGTGCGGGAAGTATAGCGGTACAGGGTGGCAAATTAAACTATAATGCTTTAGTGTTTAATGCCGGTGCACGTTATTCGAAATTCAAGTTTTTTAACCCTTTTATCAGTTATGCACAGTCGTTCTCGGTATTTGAATTAGGTAGGGTATTAAGAGCGGCAAAAAGTAATACCTTATCGCAATTAGAAACCAAACCCATTATCGTAAACAATTATGAAGCAGGGTTTAGCAGCAGTATAGATAAACTGAATTTTAGTGCGGCCTACTATTACAGTACCTCTAAACTGGGTGCCAATCTTTTAGAGGTAAATGGTACCTATATTTCTCAACGTATCCCTGAGCGTGTATATGGATTTGAAATCCAGGCTGATTATCAACTACTAAAAGAGTTGAGCATCGGTGGTAATTATGCGCAGGTAGAAGGAAAAGGAGATGTAGACAATGATGGTAATTTTAACGGAGAGAAAGATGTGTATTTGAACACAACGCGTATCCCACCATCAAAAACTACTGTTTATTTGAAATATTCAGGCATTAAAAACTTAAGTTTGGACGTAAATTGGATGCGTGTAGGAAATCGCGACCGTTTTAAAACTAACGCTGCGGGTAAATATTTAATTGGAGAGGGACCGGTAAAAGCTTTCAACTTATTTAACGTTGCAGCAGTATACCAGGTTTCACAGCCCCTAAAATTATCGTTAGGGGTAGAAAATTTGCTGAATAAAGTTTATTATCCAGCTATTTCCCAGTTTTATGGCAGTAATGTAAACTATGTACGTGGTAACGGGCGTCGGTTTAACTTATCGCTGGGTTACGCTTTTTAAGCAATGAGGAACAGGAAATTTAAAAATACCATCAGGAACATTCACCTCTGGCTCGGCCTGGCAACTGGCCTGGTGGTATTTATCATCAGTATTACCGGTGCGCTGTATATCTTTGAAGAAGAGATCAGGGATTTTACACAAAAAGATTTCCGCTATGTTCGGCTTCAGGAGAAGCCTTTTATAGGTTTGGATCAAGTGATTTCAGGATTCGAGAAACTTTCGCCTAAAGATGAATTAAGGCTGATCAGAATTGAAGATGCCTTGCCCAATGCAACGGTAGAACTGACCAGTAAAAAGGGTAAGGTTTACTATTTTAACCCTTACGATGCCACTTTAGTTAAAAAAGGTGGCGAAGATTGGCTCCAGGTGGTAGAACATCTCCATACTTCTCTATTGCTAGGTAAAACCGGGAAGTTCATCATAGAATGGTCGGTGGTTATTTTTGTACTGATGCTGATCACCGGACTGATTCTTTGGTTTCCTGGCCAAATGCGGCTGTTAAAACAATCGCTCACCATTAAAAGAAAAGCATCATTTAAGCGGTTGAATTATGATTTACACAACGTATTGGGTTTTTATGCATCGTTTGTGTTATTGATTACCGCCTTGAGTGGTCTGTACTTTGCCTTTAAAGAAGTAAAAAATGCGGCCAGCTTTTTCACCGGGAGTAAATTGGGGCAGGGCAAAGCTATCGTTTCGGCCAAACCGACCCACATTGACCCCTTACCTTTACGTTACAATAAAATTTACACCGAAGCCAAAATCAAATATCCTGGTGCTATTTCCACTAGTTTTTCGCTTAGGGGTAAAGGCGAACTACGTTTAAGAATGATTTATCCTTACCGTTGGACACGTAAGCAGAATACTTTTTTTTATGAGGCAACTACCGGTAGCATGATCAGGGCCAAACTGTACAAAGATTATAACGGAGCCGATTTAATAGAGGCCACCAATTATGATCTGCATACAGGTAGGCTATTTGGTCTTCCAAATAAAATTCTTTCGCTTGTAGCGGCATTGGTTGCTGCGAGCCTGCCTGTAACAGGTTTTATGATCTGGTGGCAAAAAAGAAAAAAGCGAAAAGGGAAATAACTACAGCTACAATACTGCTTCAACTCCGGTTAAACTCAAGATTTTCGGTCCGGTATTTTTTGATCATGATGACAGAAAATTGTCTTTTATTAATCTGATTAGTTATTCCTTTCACTAATATTTGAAATGGACATCATCTTCCTTATTGCAGGAATAATCCATCTCTTGTTTATTAACCAGAACTATTTGATCCAGCTGGTGTTACTCTGGCATGGATGATAGAGCAAATTTAATTTTAGGCATAGTTTTTTTGTTGGCAGGAATTTTTGTTTTTTATATTATTTTCAGGCCCGACAGGCAGAAGAAACGATAAGCTCACCGGCTTCATATGGCCTCAAAGTACACGAAGAATGGATGTATTACTGTGTTAAGTTAAATTTCAAATAGCCAGCTTCCCCCCTCGCTGGCGCACGCGTGTCGCGTGTGAGAATAAAAGCCACAAGATTTTAAAAGACCGCCATTGCCGCGGTCTTTTTGATTTTTAAGATATTTTTACGGATACGAGGTGGCTAAATTTCATATTAAAAACATTCTATGCTGAGGTACGAAGCATCTGTAACCTATTGGTACTGAAATTACTTTAAACATTAACGCTCATTAATTAAGCAGATTATTGAGTATATATTAAACAATTTGGGGCCACTGCAAGCTCCCAATTTTTATAAAATCCCCGTTACTAGGTATTTCACCAACGTTAACAATAATGTAACTTAGGTTTGTTAATTTGCAGTAAGCTAAATGCCTGATCATTAAATCTAAATAAGCCCTTACCATGAGTACCGATATTGTAAAAACCTATATTCTGAACAGAAGTTCGGAAGAAATTAAATTAAGCCTCATTATTGGTGGCATTGAGCAAACCGGCACGAGTTTGATTACCCTTAATGAAGACATGGTTTTAAAAGATTATCCCGGCGACCTGCACCAAAAGGTAATCGGGCAGAATGATAACCTGCACCTTAAAAAACTAAACATCATTACCGTGGTTACCGATACTTCACCAAATCATAACCACACCGATTTATACGTGCTGTTAGAAGGCGGTTTTGTAACCAAGGGTTATAAAATGGAAGAAGAAGTACAGCCCGGTGCCTCTACAGTGTATACCGCAGAAATCACTTTTTATCAATTTTAACGCTTATGAAATATCTCCTATTAATTGCCCTCAGCATATTTGGTACTACAGCCTTCGCACAACAAGCAGCTAAAAACGACGATAAAGAGATTAAACAGGTTAAATTCGACCTGCTTAAAGCACCCAGTTCGCCTGCTTCGGCACTATTGGGTTTCGCCGTATCAGATATCGAAAAACCGACTGATTTAAGCGATTTTATGCTTTCGCTACAGTCAGCTACTTCATCTTATACCAAACTTCCTTCCAGTTATGCGATAGATATTGCACCCTTTTACCTGTTCCGGAATAAAGGGGCAGATTTTAGTACCACAGGTAAAAACGGTTTACAATCTACTAAATTCAAAGATTATTTAAGGCAGAGTTTTGTGGTATCGCTAGCCTTGCGCAATCCCGATTCGGCTTTTAATAACTTTAAACCAACCAGTACGTATGGGGCACTAGGATTAAAGTTTTCCATAATTAGGCCTAAATATGACGATGAAACCAAGCTGAAACTCGAATCGATTCACGAAAAACAGGCTGCACTTCTCATGAATTATAAAAGCGGTCTGGAAAAGAAACGTAAATCGCCGGCTTACAGTAAATTTAGTGATAGAAACATTTTCTTGCTGGATTCGATAAAGAAACTTGAAAATTTAAGTGTTTCGGAAAAGCAAGAACAGGCATTTAAAATGATGGAAGATCCCTCCGGCGAATTTTATAAGAATGAATTAAAAAAAAGTGCACTTGATACAGTTTTTAAACGCGAAATAGAAACAGAGCATTCGAAACTGGAAGCCGATCTGCAGGAAGAAGCCAAAACTTTTACGGGTAACCGCGAAGGTTTATCGGTTGATATTGCCGGTGGTTTAAGTACCGAGTTTAGGGAGAAGCGGTTTGATAATTCTAAAATATTCAACTCAGGTGTATGGACAACCTTTGGTTACAACTGGGCCAATGGCAGTTCTATTTGGGGCTGGCCCGTTACCTTTACAACCCGGATGAAATATTTGCATTGGATAATCTAAAAAACAACATCGGTAACATTTCTACCTTCGATACGGGGCTGCGATTTGTTTTTACAAAGAATAAATTCGGTGGAGGTGCAGAGGCGCTTTACCGGAGCATTTTATCATCAGCTACCGTAAAACCTTCGTGGAGGGTAGTGGCAAATGCCGATTATGCCTTATCAGACAATCAAAAAATCATCTTCTCTTTTGGCCGCAATTTCGACGGAACAGTAACCAAAAACGGAAACCTGGTGGCAGCATTAACAGTATTGTTTGGTATCGGTACGAATAGGTAGGGTTTGTTGGTTCATTAGCCATTAATTCATTTTTATTGCAAATTGCCAAATGATAATTGCTTAACTTATTATTATGATTGATAAATTATTATTTATCAGTTAGATCAACATAATGACATTTTAATCTTTTAAAAACAGATAAACGATACATGAAAAGCTACATCAATGCCGTTCTCGGCAGTTTTGTTCCCGCCTTCGAAAAAGGAATTTTCGAAATCCGTTTCAGCTTTAAACGTTTAATGGTAAGAACATTGGTTCACGATTTTATTTCGGTAGCTGCTAGCATTGGTTTTGTTATTTTGCCTGCATTTTTAATTGGGTTTATCTTTCTGTTATTACCACAGGGGAGGGATACACTTTTGCTCGTGGTAGAGAACTTATCTGCCTTTAACTTTTGGCCCCTCTTTTTTTTACTATTGGGTATTGCAGCCTGGAGCATGGTATCAGAAATTAGCGTACGTTATGCGATTTATATCTCTGATAATTCCGGTAAAAACCTGAGTGATGATCGGGTGGCCTGGCGGAAAACTGTTCAAAAATTACTGGCTGCAGCTTTTTTGTTGTGGCCATCATTTATTGTTTTTGTGAGTATGTTTTGGTGCATGCTCAGCGCCACTTATATGGATAAAGCACCAAGGTTTATATGTTTTGGTATTTGCTTTATCCTGATTTATTGGTTAATGTCTTTTTTGTCCAACCAATATTTTCGCAAATCTGGTAAAGCAAGCGCCGGTGTTTATCTGAAAACAAAGTTGGGAGAACGCTCTTTGCCAGACCGGGAACAGAAATACCTGCGGAAACTATATGGCATCTATCAGGATTTTATTTATACTTTGCCAAAAGCATCCAGTTTCCAAAAAGGCTACAAAGAAGAATTGCAGCATTTTTCAGATTATTTTACAAAATCAACCAGAGATTTTACAGAAGGCTTTCCTCAAAATCCAAAAGTACTGATTGAAGCACGTATCGTACCTGCTGAATTTAACCTGATTGAGAGAGAGAAATTATTAAAAGGAAGAGGTGAGCTCTATAAATGGACCTATCAGATTCCTGCATCATTTTATAACGGCTTACATCGCCAGATTAAACTATTTGCTGGAGTTTCATTTCTATTATTCCTATTAATAGCATTTATTCCTGGATGGTGGCCTGTGTTTTCATGGATTGGAGCTCCAGCCTTAATCTGTTTTGCTTTTGCATGTTATACAGGTATATATACCGGACTCCTTTATTTGGATAAATCTCTGCTAAGAAAATGGAAAATTTCTGTCCGTTTTCTATTGGTCATTATTCTGATCATCTGCTCTTTCTATAATCAGGATCATCCTGTACGGATGACAGATCATAAAACCAATGCACGTGAAACCGTTGTCGATCATTTTAACAGCTGGTTTATTCACTACAAAGCGAATATTGATAAGCAAAAAGATAACGGAAACCGGCTAAAAAAATATCCTGTTGTTTTTATTTGTGCCGAAGGCGGTGCGCTACGTACGGGGGCATATACCAGTTTATTCTTATCCAGTTTAAGTGCAAAATTGGAAAAAGAACAAAATATTGATTTTAAAAGATCAATATTCGCCATGTCTGGCGTATCAGGTGGTGCTGTTGGTTTAGGTTTGTATAATGCTTTAACTTTCGAAAATAATACTCAGCTCCCATCCAACGTATCGGTAGCGTTATCAAAAAAGTTTTTTCAGGACGATACACTATCGCCAATAATTGGTAAAATGCTTTTCGGTGATTTCCTGAACTTGTTTTTACCCATACATATTAAGTTATTCGATAGATCAATTGCCCTTGAGAAATCTTGGGAACAATCCTATCAATCGTTAACCGACAACAATCAAGAGAATGTATTTTCCAGAAGTTTTGCTTCTGGAAAAATAAAGCCGACTCAACCATTGTTCATCATTAATACCACAGAGGTTGAAACAGGATTACAATGCTGGATGAGCAATCTTACACCCGATAGTCTGGCCTTAAAAAATCAGCGTGATTTATTAGCAGAAAAGGTAAATGATCTAAATTACAGTACCGCAATAAATTTTAGCACCCGTTTTCCTTTGTTTTCTCCGGCTGCAAAAGTTGGTGGTTTAAATGGCAATCCCCGTTTGCATTATCTTGATGGGGGGTATGTTGAAAATACAGGCAGTGCTTCCATGTTAGAAGTACTTCAACTATTAAAAAGTAAATCACCATACTTTAATCAGATTACGCCGATAGTAATTACGCTGCTTTTTAGCGAAGAAGATAAAGATGCACCCAATATCAGATTTGGTAATGAGTTTATCGAAATTTTAAATGCATTAACCCATACAAGATCGGGAAATAGTAAAATTAGCAGATTCCGGCTAAAGCAGTTTTTAAACGAAAATAGTGATGTTTGTCCTATTGACGAACCCTTAACACCTGAAGAAAAAAATGTACCGATGAACTGGGTTTTATCAGCACAGAGTATGAATAATATCACAAGCGATATAGAAGATAAGTTAAACAATACTTCCGAAACAGGTATAATTAACAAATTACGCATACATCATTTAAATTTCCCTCAAAATAAAGTAGTTAAATAGTTATTTAGTTGTTGTTCTATTTTTTGTACCCTTGTAAAAAAACGAAATGGAAAAACCGCTTGTTAGTATAACGTATTGCCCTAAATGTGGCTGGATGTTACGTTCCGCCTACATGGCTCAAGAAATTTTAACCACTTTTGTAGATGAGGTAAAGGGCGTAACCTTAATTCCAAGTGAAACATCTGGTGTTTTTACCGTGTATGTTGGCGCGAAACTAATTTTTGATCGAAAACAGGCGCAACGTTTCCCTGAAATTAAAGAATTAAAACAACTTATTCGTGATGAAGTGAATCCCACAAAAGATCTCGGACATTCTGATGTGAAGTGATTTAAAACTATAGATCTATGAAAATTGCCCATTATTATCTGATTATCGAAAAATACTATGCCTGCCTTAATGCAGCTATGTCTTAGAAATCTTTCACATTAAGCTATTTAATCCTAAATCATAGCAGCTTATGGAGTGTTAAGAAAATATGTATATTCGTTCCATACCAAATATTACCACAGTACTTTTTTCTTTATGCTCTTTTTACAAAAAAAAACGGCCTGCTTCATACTTATTCTTTGGATGGCTGCAAGTGTTTGTTTTGCTCAGTCGTCAACTATTCCCCTTAAATATCTTGGGGTAGAAAGCGGCCTGTCTAACAATGTGGTAAATTCCTTGTATCTAGATCATTATGGTTTTATGTGGATGGGTACCTATGACGGATTAAACCGTTATGATGGCTATCATTTTAAAGTTTTTAGAAATGTATGGGGAGATCAACATTCATTGGTAAATAACCATATAACTGTACTCACCGGAGATGGGAGAAACAGGGTATGGGTGGGTACACAAAAGGGAGTTTCATATTATGATTATGCAGATTCCAAGTTTCATCAATTGGTTTATCAGGATAAGGGGAAAAAAAATGAGTTAAATTATGCCATTAACTCTATTGCCATAAGTCAGGATTCAGGTGTATATGTAGCTACAGAAGAAAAAGGGCTTTTTATGCTCGAAAAGAATAGTGGCACAGCAAAGCGGATCCCACTTGGTAAAAATTTCGATTTTACGGTAAAAGCTTTATATATTGATAAAGATCAAACCCTCTGGCTTTTTATAAAAGACGTTGGACTGTGTAGATATGATCATGATAAAAATATACTCCGTTTAGTAACCAATGCCGTACGCACGGTAACTTGTATTACAAAAGGCATTGACCAGATGCTTTGGATTGGAACAGAACATGGACTCTTTCAATTTGAAAAAGGCAAGGGAAGCCTTACCAGGTTTAACCAGCATTTAAGTAATGAAAATATTATGGGGTTGTTGTTGGATGGAAAACAAAAACTCTGGATTTCGACTGATGGCGGAGGAATTAATATTTACGACACAAATAATCAAAAAATAGATTACCTAACTGCCGGAAAAGAAAAAGGCTTACTCAGCAGCAATTCTGTCGCTCAGGTTTACGAAGACGGAGAATCTAGAAAGTGGATTGCAACCTTACGTGGTGGAGTTAACGTCATTGATCCTGAAAGTGAACAGTTTACCACAATTAAAAATGATCCATTAGATAGAAATTCATTAATTAACAACTTCGTGCTGTCTTTTTGTGAAGATGAGGACAAAAACATATGGATCGGGACAGATGGTGGTGGTTTAAGTGTTTGGAACCGAAAGCAAAATACATTTACCAATTATGCTAAAAACAAGGATCCAAATTCACTAACCAGTAATTTTGTAACCAGTATTTTAAGCGATGCAAACCACAATGTTTGGGTAGCCAGTTTTAGTGGAGGGATAGACCGCTTTAATAAAAAAACAGGCAAATTTATGCATTACAGCTGTTATAATACTTTTACTGGCCTTGATGATATTAACATTTGGAAGCTTTACCAAGACAAGCAGCAGAATATTTGGGTAGGTACCACAAAAGGTGGCGCACTATACCGTTACAATAAAGAGATTGATAAATTCGAGCTTTTCGATCATAAATTAAAGGATATTCACACCTTATTCCAGGATTCGAAAGGCAGGCTTTGGGCAGGAAACTATACCGAACTGATTGAAATCGATACGATAAACAAAAAACATCGTTACACGAAGATCAATTATGCCATCAGGGCCATTCAGGAAGGATTGAATCATCAGATCTGGATTGGCACAGAAGGTGGCGGTTTATTGCTTTTTGATCCGGAAACAAAAAAGATTAAACGCTATATCCAGCGTGATGGATTGCCTGGCAATTCGGTGCTCAACATTCTTCAGGATAAACAAGGCAACTTATGGTGTAGTACCTATAATGGCTTATCTAAATTTGATATTAAACAGCATAACTTTAAAAACTATTATGCTACTGATGGTTTACAGAGCAATCAGTTTAACTATAATGCCGCATTAAAGCTTACCAACGGCGATTTATTGTTTGGTGGAATTGGCGGTTTTACCATGTTTTCTCCTGATAACATCAAGAAAAATAGAAGGGTACCTAAAATAGTGTTGACAGATTTTAGGATTAATAATATTTCACTAGATGAGGATTCGGCCTATAATGATATTTCTATCGTTAATTTAAAACGTATAGAAGTTCCGTACAGTGTTGCGGTGATTTCTGTTGATTATGCGGCCATAGAATTCTCTTTTCAGGACCAGATTTCTTATGCCTATTACCTGGAGGGCTGGGATAGAGATTGGAGTTATGTAAATAAATTGAGTACAGCTTATTATTCCAGGTTAGGTGAGGGCGAATATAAACTGCACATTAAAAGTACCGATACCGAAGGTGCCTGGAGTAATAATGAAAAGATCGTACTGATTCGGATCTTACCACCTTGGTATCGTACCTGGTGGGCATTTAGTATTTACCTTATTATTGGAGCTTCCCTGTTTTATGTTTTTCAAACCTATCGCAATCGGCAGATAAGATTAAAACATGAAATAGCGCTTACCAATTTTAAAATGGAGCGGGAGAAAGATCTGAATGAGAAAAAGCTAAATTTCTTTACCAATATTTCACATGAGCTAAGAACACCTTTAACCTTAATCGTTAATCCGATTAAAGATATTATCAATAAAAAAGAATCAGGACCGGAAAAGAACGATTTAAGTGTAGTTTATCGCAATTCGAGGCGTTTATTAAGCTTGGTAGATCAGTTATTGCTGTTTAGAAAAACGGAAAGTGAAAATGATACCTTGAAAATTGTAAGGATCAACCTATATAAATTTACAAATGAGATTTTCCTCTGCTTTAATTATCTGGCAAAGCAGAATCACATCGAGTATATATTTGAGTGCGAAGAAGAGGATCTGGATATATATGCAGATAAAGACAAACTCGAAATCGTTTTTTTTAATTTACTCTCTAATGCACTTAAATTTACTCCGAAGGGCGGTTTTGTGAAATTTAGTGTTAAAACCCTTGGTATGCGTGTGCAGATTGAAGTGAGCGATAGCGGTCCGGGCATACCAGAGCATGTGGGTGAAAAGTTATTCGATAAATTTTATAAGGTCATTTCTAACGAGTCATTAAAAATGGGTTTTGGTATCGGCCTTTATCTGGCCAAAAACTTTGTAGAATTGCATAAGGGTAAAATTTCCTTCCGCTCCAATCAGGGGTTGGGTACTATATTTTTAATCGATATTCCGGTTGGAGAGCCATGTTTACAACACAGCGGTGTTTTGCAAAACGAATTAACCTATGTAAATGAACTTATTGCACAAGAGGAAGAAGCAGAAAATAGTGAGTCTGAGAACGTAGGCAACCTCGAATTGCTTATCTCAGATCTGCACTCTATTTTGGTTGTTGATGATAACCCTGAAATTATAGATTACATCAAGCAGATTTTTCAGGATAACTTTAAAATTTATAAGGCCGTTGACGGTGTAGAAGGATTAAAAATTTGTAAAGAATATTTGCCAGACATTGTGATATCTGACGTAAATATGGATGGCCTTAACGGTATTGAACTTTGTAAGGCAATTAAAGAAGATTCGGCCCTAAGCCACATTCCGGTAATTCTCCTTACCGGCGATCCTAGTCCTGAAGTAAAACTTAAAGGAATTGAAGTGGGTGCCTACGATTTTATTGGTAAACCATTTGATAAAGAGCTTTTTACGGCTAAAATTAAAAGTATTATTAAAAACAGGACCAACCTTCAGTCTTACTTTTATAATGAAATAACTTTAAAAAGTGATGCACATAAAGTTTCACAAGAAGATAAGGGCTTTCTTCAAAAGTGCATCACAATTATCGAAGAAAATTTAATGGAAGATAGCTTCAATGTAAAAACCCTGGCATCTGATATTGGAATGAGTCATTCAAATCTCTACAAAAAGATCAAAGCAACTTCAGGCCAATCCATAAATGGTTTTATTCGCTTCATCAGATTAAGAAAGGCTGCCGAGTTGTTAATTAATACCAATTTAAATATTAACGAAGCTGCCTTTAGGGTTGGCATAAATGATAGTAAGTATTTTAGAGAGCAGTTTCAAAAGCTGTTTAAATTAACGCCATCAGAATTTATAAAGAAACATAGGAAAAGTTTTCATAAATATTATAATATCAATGGAACAACATAAAAGTTACGCTATTTTATACTTTAAAGGGTGTTTAGCTTAAAACGCCCCCTGCAAAATATGATTTAGCCCCCTGTGTAAAACTTAAAAAATTCGGTACTTCGGGCTTTACCAAATGAGAAGAAACCGAGCAACGTAACCTTGTATAATGTATCAGCCCTTTATTAAAAGTATATTTCTAATTTATGCGTTCATCAGCAGCAGTATGATGGGGGCTGCGCAAGAAACACAATTGAGTACTGTTGCCCGTAATGGCTGGGCAAACAACTCGGTAAATACAGTTATTTTTCGTAAAAATTCGCTAATCAGCTTTAAGGATAACCAGTATGCAGCTTATTATGATCACGAACAAAACGTGGTATTGGCTAAACGTAAAATCGGCTCCGCCCGCTGGGAAGTAACTACTACACCTTATAAAGGCGATGCCACCGATGCTCATAAATCGATTAGTATTATGGTAGATGGCGATGGTTTTCTCCACATGGCCTGGGGGCAGCATAACAATAAGTTAAATTACGCCAGATCTGCTTCAGCAGGTTCGCTAACGTTAGGAAATAAAGAAGAAATGCTCGCTGAAAAGGAAAATAAAATCAGTTATCCGGAGTTTTATAAGTTAGCTAATGGCGATCTTTTGTTTTTTTACCGTGATGGTGGTTCTGGAAACGGAAATTTAATGATTAACCGCTATAGCTTGGCAACTAAAAAGTGGACACGCGTACAGGATGGGATGATTGATGGCGAAGGACAGCGAAATGCCTATTGGCAGGTAGCAGTAGATCAGGCTGGAACCATCCATTTATCATGGGTTTGGCGCGAAAGCCCGGATGTAGCCAGCAACCACGATTTATGTTATGCTAAATCAACCGATGGCGGTATTACCTGGTTAAAATCTACCGGTGAAAAATATACACTTCCCATTACGGCAACAAATGCAGAATATACTGTAAAAATTCCGCAAAAAAGTGAGCTGATTAATCAAACATCGATGTATGCCGATGCAAAAGGTAAGGTATTTATTGCTGGCTATTGGCGCGGAGCGGATGAAAAAGGACCTCAGTATCATCTCGTTTTTAAAACCAATAGCAACTGGAGTGTAAGTAACCTGAATTTTCGTAAAACAACGTTTAGCCTAAGTGGCACTGGTACCAAGCAGATTCCGATTTCGCGACCGCAGATTATCGTTTGGTCTAAGGGGAAACGTGATGTCGCAGGTTTATTGTTTAGAGATGCCGAACGCCAAAATAAGGTATCTATCGCTATAAATAATTATCTTGGGTCAGAAAAATGGATTATTAAAGACCTTACTCAAACTGGCATGGGCGATTGGGAACCTACTTATGACACCGAACTTTGGAAAACAAAAGGGATATTAAGCCTATTTCTGCAAAATGTTACCCAAATAGATGGCGAGGGAAAAGCAGACCATTTGCCAACACAAGTGCAGGTACTGGATTGGAAACCAATAAAATAAAATAATATAATAATACAAGAAATGAAGTATTCGACCACAAAATATAGTATTCTTTTATTGCTGATATTTTTATCATGCAAAATCATGGCACAACCTAAAAAGGCCGCTAACCAACCTGGATCAAAAGAAAATGTAGCTTATTTATTTACCTATTTCACCGGGAATTCGAAAGCAGAAGAAGCCATTCGTTTTGCGGTAAGTACCGATGGTTATCACTATAAAGCTTTAAATAACAATAATCCAGTCATTTCTTCAGAGAAGATCAGTAGCACTGGTGGCGTTCGCGATCCACACATTTTGCGCGGTGAAGATGGCAAAACCTTTTACATGGTAGCTACTGATATGGTTTCGGCCAATGGCTGGAATTCGAACAGGGCGATGGTATTGTTGAAATCGACTGATCTAATCCATTGGACATCTGCAGTTGTTAATATTCAAAAACGTTTTCCAAATAACGAAAATCTGCTCCGCGTTTGGGCACCGCAGACCATTTACGACAAAACGACTAAAAAATATATGGTGTATTGGTCGATGAAACATGGCAATGACCCCGATAAAATTTATTATGCTTATGCAAATGCTGATTTTACCGACCTGGAAACCTCGCCAAAGCAGCTCTTTTTTAGTCCAACCAATGGCTCTTGTATTGATGGGGATATTATTTACGATAAAGGAAAATACAACCTTTTTTTTAAAACAGAAGGGAATGGCAATGGTATTAAAAAAGCAGTTTCCACTAAACTAACAGAAGGTTATGTGTTAGCGGATAAATACCTTCAACAAACAAAGGAAGCTGTAGAGGGTGCAGGTGTTTTTAAGCTGAACCATAGTGATGAGTACATCCTGATGTACGATGTTTATATGAAAGGCCGTTACCAGTTTACCAAAAGTAAAGATCTGGCCAATTTTAAGGTAGTAGATCAGGATGTTACCATGGATTTTCATCCCAGGCATGGAACTATTTTACCAATTAATCAACAAGAGTTAAACCGGTTGCTTAAACAGTGGTATACTGTTGAGTCTGTTCTGCAGACCCCATACAATAAGGCCATAAACAAAAATAACATCGTTCTTGATAGTGTAACCCAGAAACTTTATCTACCTGTTAATTATGGCACAGATCTAAAGGCTTTTGATCCACAATTTAATACCTTTAACCAGATCAGCCTGATGCCGAAAGGCAAACTGGATTTTTCTAAAGGCCCGGTGAAAATTAAGATCACTATTTCTGGTCAGCAGGCTAAAACCTATGCAGTAAATGTTGTCGTAGCAAATAATCCGGTATTAAAAGGTTATTATGCCGATCCTGAAATTTTATATTCCAATAAAACTGCCAAATATTATCTCTATCCAACCAGTGACGGCTTTAACAATTGGAGTGGCACTTATTTTAAATGTTTTTCCTCAACCGATCTGGTTAACTGGAAAGATGAAGGCAAAATATTAGACCTCGAAAAAGATGTATCATGGGCAAAAAAAAATGCCTGGGCACCTACCATCATCGAAAAGAAAGTAAATGGAGTGTATAAGTATTTCTATTATTTCTCGGCTGCGCAGAAGGTTGGCGTTGCGGTTGCAGATCATCCGGCTGGCCCGTTTAAGGATAGTGGAAAGGCTTTGATTGCAAGCAGACCAAAGGGCGTTAAAGGCGGACAGGAGATTGATCCGGATGTATTTAATGATCCTAAAACCAATAAAAGTTATTTGTACTGGGGAAATGGCTACATGGCTGTTGCACCATTAAATGATGATATGATTTCGATTGATACCAATGCAATTAAAATTATTACCCCTGATAATAGCTTCAGAGAAGGTACAGAAGTATTTTATAGAAATGGGAAATATTACTTTTTATGGTCTGAAGATGATACCCGAAGCGAAAACTACAGGGTAAGATATGGTTTTTCTGACTCGCCTACAGGAAAAATGACAATCCCTGAAAATAACCTGATTTTGGCAAAAGATGTTGCTCAAAAGATTTACGGCACGGGGCATAACAGTGTAATCAAAGTGAATGGCAAAGACGAATGGTATATGGTTTATCACCGTTTTACACGTCCAAAGGGAATTTCAATGGGCGATGCTGCCGGTTACAACCGTGAAGTGTGTATCGATAAAATGGAATTTAATGCTGATGGAACCATTAAACCCGTGAAACCAACTGTTAGCGGCATTAAACCCATACATTAATGAATCTGAAATTACATAAAGCATTTTTTTTGCTCTTTTTCCTGATCAGTGGGGTCGTAAATGCCCAAAACCAGCTGTCAAAAGAAGAAGTTCTTGAAATGATTAACCGTGCCAATGCTTATTGGCAACAGAACAACAAACCCGAAGTAAGGGCCTTTTGGGATCATGCGGCTTACCATACCGGAAACATGGAGGCCTACGAGGTTACCAAAAATGAAGCATACCGAAAATATTCAGAAGATTGGGCCGAATATAACAAATGGATGGGCGCAAAATCGACCGATAAATCCAATTGGAAATATAAATATGGAGAAACAGATGACCATGTATTGTTTGGTGATTGGCAGATCTGCTTTCAAACCTATATCGATTTATATCATTTAAAACCCGAAGAATATAAAATTGCCAGGGCGAAAGAAGTTATGCAGTACGAAATGAGTACACCCAATAACGATTACTGGTGGTGGGCCGATGGTTTGTACATGGTAATGCCGGTAATGACCAAACTTTATAAAGTAACTGGCGATCAACAATATCTGAATAAACTCTACGAATATTTTATGTATGCCAATAGCATCATGTACGATAAAAAGGAAAAGCTTTATTACCGGGATGCTAAATACGTATACCCAAAACATAAAACTGCCAATGGTAAAAAAGACTTTTGGGCAAGAGGAGATGGGTGGGTATTTGCAGGTTTGGCAAAAGTGCTTAAAGATCTGCCACTAACAGATCCGCACCGAAACAAATACTTAACCAAGTACCGTAATATGGCCAGAGCAATTGCCAAAAGCCAGCAGACAGGTGGCTATTGGACAAGAAGTATCCTCGATGCGCAACATGCCCCTGGACCTGAAACCAGTGGAACAGCATTTTTTACCTATGGTTTGTTGTGGGGGATAAACAATGGTTATTTAAAAGAAAAAAACTATTTACCGATAGCACAAAAAGCATTTACCTATTTAACTAAAACCGCATTACAGCCTAACGGTAAACTGGGTTATGTCCAACCGATTGGAGAAAAAGCCATTCCTGGTCAGGTGGTTGATATTAATTCTACCGCAAATTTCGGTGTAGGGGCATTTTTGTTGGCAGGAAGCGAAATGTACCGCTATTTATCAAACAAACATTAATTTTTACAGGGAGAATGAAACTTAAAAATATTTTAGTTACAGGTTTATTAGTCATTTGGACTTGTGGGATTGTTTTTGCACAAAAGAAAAACAAAAATACCAAAAGCACAGCTGTTTCTGACAGACAGTTTTGGCTGCAGCAAATGGATAAGATGGTGAAACCTGTATTATATAATTTGGCTAATGATAGTTTGAGGATTGCCATGCCTAAGATTACATCTGTACATATTGATAATAAAGAACACCGCATTAAAGTACAATATGTGGAGGTTTTAGGTAGGGTTTTAAGTGGTATTGCACCATGGTTACAATTAGAAGGAGGCTCGGTAGAAGAGGTGTCTTTAAGGAAGCAATACCGCGAGTGGGCCATTAAAGGATTAAAAAATGCATTGGATTCTAATGCTAAAGATTTTATGAACTTCGATATTGGTGGGCAACAACTGGTTGATGCTTCCTACATAGCGCTTGCTTTAGTCCGTGCACCATGGCTATGGGAAAACCTGGATAAGAAAAACCAGGAGCTCATGATGCAATCTATTGTAACGACCAGAAGATTTAAGCCTGTTTTTTCTAACTGGTTACTGTTCTCAGCAATGAACGAGGCTTTTCTGGCTAAGTTCGGTTACAGTTGGGACCCTATGCGTGTTGATTACGCGTTGCAACAAATGGAACAATGGTACACCGGTGACGGTATGTATACCGATGGAACATCATTCGCCTTCGATTATTACAATAGTTATGTTATACATCCCTATCTGGCTACTCTGGCCAATATTATTGGTGCTAAAACGGATGGTTATAAAGAAATGTTCGATAAGATTAAAAAGCGTAATGAACGTTATGCCATCATTCAGGAAAGATTAATTAATACCGATGGTACTTATCCGGCTACCGGCCGCTCCATCATTTACCGCGGTGCTGCATTTCATCACCTGGCTGATATGGCCTTAAGGAAAGCATTGCCCAAACAGTTAAGTCCTGCACAGGTACGTTGCGCTTTAACGGCAGTCATCAGAAAAACTTTAGAGAGCCCTTCAACCTATAAAAACGGTTGGTTAACAATAGGTTTATATGGCGATCAGCCCAACCTTGGCGATTTTTATAATAATCAGGGAAGCCCGTACATCGCATCAAATATTTTCTTGCCATTAGGTTTACCCGCATCAGATCCTTTTTGGGCTAATCCGGCAGCGCAATGGAGTGCTCAAAAGATCTGGAGCGGTGAGAATTTTGAGAACGATCATAGTGCCAGTTTAAAATAAACATCGAATTTGATACAGGTAAATACCCTCTTTATAATATTAAAAATTAGTTGATTAAAATGATGAATAAGAGAATCAGTTTTGTTATAGGATTTATCGCCCTCAGTTTGGGCTTAAGCAGTTATGTCTCTGCGCAGCAAACCTATACTTCTTTTACCCCCGGTAAAATCTGGAAAGATAATAAAGGCGTACACATTAATGCCCATGGTGGTGGTATTGTCGAATATAAGGGCATTTATTATTGGTTTGGTGAACATAAAATTGAAGGAGAAATAGGCAATACGGCACAGGTGGGGGTGCATTGCTATTCATCAAAAGATTTATACAACTGGAAAGATGAAGGAATTGCATTACCGGTTTCCAACGATTTAACGAGTGATATTGCCAAAGGGTGCATCCTCGAAAGGCCAAAAGTGGTATATAATAAGAAAACTAAAAAGTTTGTCATGTGGTTTCACCTTGAACTTTTAGGCAAAGGTTATGCAGCAGCCAGATCAGGAGTAGCTGTTGCCGATCGCCCAACGGGGCCATATACTTTTATCAAAAGTTATCGTCCAAACCCTGGTAAAATGCCTTTTTATGCTGCAGGCACAGCCGAAAAAGATATGATAAACTGCCAGCAACCAGCAAATGAAAGTGATGGATTTTTCTGTAGGGATTTACCTGGTGGACAAATGGCCAGAGATATGACCGTTTTCGTAGATGACGATGGTAAAGCTTATCATGTATTTTCTTCAGAAGAGAATCTGACATTGCAGCTAGCCGAGCTAACACCCGATTATTTAGGCCATACCGGGAAATTTATCAGAATTTATGTTGGTAAGCAAACTGAAGCACCAGCTTTATTCAAGAAAAATGGGACCTATTATATGGTTGGTTCAGGCTGTACAGGCTGGGCACCAAATGCCGCAAGATGGTTTAAAGCAAGCAATATCTGGGGTCCGTGGACATACATGGGGAATCCTTGCCAGGGCGAAGGCGCAAAGATCACCTTTGGTGGGCAGAGTACGCATGTGTTGCCTGTACCTGGTAAAAAGGGAGAATTTATTTTTATGGCAGATAAATGGGCACCCAAAAATGCAATCGACGGCCGTTATTTATGGTTGCCGATTAAATTTGAGAACGATAAAATTTCGATAAGCTGGGCAGATGAATGGGATCTGAGCGTGTTTAAAAAGTAAAGAAAAAACAAATTTTTTATATACCTCGATGATCGGATTGCGTAGAAATACGCAAAGTGGGATTGTTTTGCCCAAAAATCGGTCATCTCAAAAAAAACCTTAAAAAAAATGAAAGTAACATTACTGTGGCTGGTGGCGCTATGTTTCTCTTTATCGGCTTTTGGCCAGCAAGTTAAACATACGTTTAAGCTTGGAGAAACAGACTTTTTATTGGATGGAAAACCTTTTCAGATTATATCTGGTGAGATGCACTATCCACGTGTACCAAAAGAAGCCTGGCGTGCACGTATGAAAATGGCCAAAGCCATGGGGTTAAATACTATTGGTACCTATGTTTTCTGGAATTTGCACGGACCGCAAAAAGGGAAATTCGATTTTTCGGGCAATAATAACATTGCTGAATTTGTAAAAATTGCTCAGGAAGAAGGCTTATGGGTTATTTTGAGACCAAGTCCTTACGTTTGTGCAGAATGGGAGTTTGGCGGCTACCCTTATTGGTTGCAAACCGAAAAAGGCCTTGTGGTAAGAAGTACCGAACAACAATATTTAGATGAGTATAAGAAATATATTGTTGAAATAGGAAAACAGCTTGCACCATTGCAAATTAACCACGGTGGGAACATCATTATGGTGCAGGTAGAGAACGAATATGGTTCTTATGCTGCTGATAAAAACTATTTAGATATCAACCGTAAAATGTTTATAGAAGCAGGTTTTGATGGACTGCTTTATACCTGCGATCCTGCAGCAGATGTAAAAAATGGGCATTTGGATGGATTACTGCCTGCACTAAACGGAATCGATAATCCAGCAAAAATAAGGCAGTTGGTAGATGAAAATCATGGTGCCAAGGGCCCATATTTTATTGCTGAATGGTACCCTGCATGGTTCGATTGGTGGGGAACTCCTCACCACACCGTTCCAGCCGAACAATATACCCAAAAGTTAGACTCTGTTTTAACAGCAGGTATTTCGATTAATATGTATATGTTCCATGGCGGCACTACCCGCGATTTTATGAATGGTGCCAACTATAAGGATACTTCGCCCTACGAGCCACAAACCAGTAGTTATGATTATGATGCACCATTAAACGAAGCCGGAAATGTAACCGAAAAATTCAAAGCATTTAGAACCGTGATCGAAAAACACCTTCCTGCAGGGCAAAGTTTACCATCAATTCCAGTTGCAAAGCCTAGCATGGCCATTGCTCCTTTTAAATTGAAGACTAAAGTAGCATTATTTAATGCCCTGCCTAAAGCGTTGAAAAATAGTACACCTTTAACTTTCGAAGATCTGAATCAGGATTATGGTTACGTATTGTACCGCACCACCATTCAGGGAGGTAAAAAAGGAGCACTACAGCTTAAACAATTGCGCGATTATGCCCTCGTTTTTATCAATCAAAAAAGAGCAGGTATTTTAGACCGTAGGCTAAACCAGAATACCTTATCACTAGATCTTCCGGCAGGCGACGTACAGCTTGATATTTTTGTAGAGAATATGGGAAGGATAAATTTTGGAAAGTATTTACTCGAAAACAAAAAAGGAATTACCGAACAGGTAACTTTTGATGGTGCCGAAGTTAAAAACTGGTCTATGTATGGTTTTCCTTTTGGCAACGATCGCCTTACCATTACTGGTTCATCAAAAACCAATGGAAATGGGCCAACATTGCAGAAAGGTTCCTTTCAGCTTTCAGCTGTGGCCGATACTTATCTAGATATGACCGATTGGGGAAAAGGAGTAGTTTGGATTAACGGACACAACTTAGGGAAGTACTGGGCAATTGGTCCACAACAAACACTTTATATCCCACAAGAGTGGTTAAAAAAAGGAAAAAATGAGATTTCTGTTTTAGAATTGATTAAACCTGATCAGAATATTTTAAAGGCAATAGATCAACCTATTTTAAATAAAATAAAAATTTTAAACTTAGACTAAACGTTTAAGATTTTCCAAATAGGGGTTAAAAAGCTAAATTTTAACAAAAAGTAACAATTTAGCCCCTAATTATTACCATATTACCCCTCACTCCAGTGGGATTTTATGGTTACATTGTTGTATCAATCCAATCCCTGTTCATGCACAATTTATACATCCGGTCAGATTAAAAATTTAATAAAAATTTTTAATAGACTACTCTTTTGAATTCCCCTCTCGGTTAAACTATTAACTAACCAAATAATCTTAAAAAATGAAAAGAAAACTACTAGACACATCTAAGTGTGCGGTAATGTTTTTGTTTGTTTTAATCCTATGCTTAGGTAAATCAAACAATTCAATTGCACAAACAATCGCTCAAATCTCAATTTCCGGAAAAGTAAAAGATAATAAAGGTAATCCCATTCCGGGTGCATCCATTAGTGTTAAGGGAACTACCCAGGTGGTGGCCAGCGATGCCAACGGGAATTTCAAAATATCAGCTCAAAATGGAGAAAGTTTGGTGGTTACTTTTATCGGCTACGTTACCCAAACTATTTTAATTAATAACCAAGCACAGTTGAATATTACCCTGGCAGAAGATGCAGGTAAAAGCTTAAATGATGTTGTGGTAATTGGTTACGGTACTCAAAAAAGATCTGATGTTACCGGATCTATCGTTTCTGTACCTAAAGCAAGGTTGTCGCAATTACCTGTAACGAATGTTCTTCAATCAATCGAAGGGGCAGTAGCAGGGGTAAATATTTCCACTACATCATCTGTTCCAGGAAGTCAGCCGAATGCGCTTATCCGCGGGCAAAACTCTATAACAGCCAATGCAGGTCCTTATGTAGTAGTAGATGGTGTACCGCTAACCAAAACAGGTGGATCGTTAAATGACATCAATCCTAATGATATTGCTTCAGTAGAGGTTTTGAAAGACGCGAGTGCTACAGCCATTTATGGTACAAATGGCTCAAATGGCGTAATCTTGGTTACCACTAAAAGGGGAACTACCGGTAAGCCCGTAATCCGTTATAATGGTTATGTAGGAATTGATAATATTGCCCATATTTTAGAGCCTAGAAGCGGAGCAGAATATCTTCAAAAGTATGCCGATTTTCTTAAACAAACCAATCAAACCCAAACCAGGCCGGTTCCAAATATTGGCGAACTTCCGGCTTACAATGCAGGGACTACTACCGATTGGGTAGATGAGGCTACACAACAGGGTAAAATTCAAGATCATAACGTCAGTATCTCTGGCGGATCCCCTGATGTAAAATACTTTATTTCCGGAGATTATTTAGATCAAAAAGGAGTGGTAAAAGGATATCAGTTCAATCGTGTAAGTTTAAGATCGAACTTAGATGTAAACGTAACCAGTTTTTTAACTATAGGTACTTCACTTTTTTTAACCAGCAATAATTTTGATGGTGGAAGAGCAAACTTATTGTTGGCAACAGCAATGAGTCCGTATGGACAGGAGTATAACGCGAATGGATCATATACAATCTACCCAATGAATCCAGAACAGCTTTATACCAATCCATTGTTAGGCTTAAAGACTACACAGGTTAACAGAACAACTAATGTAAATGGTAATGGTTATGCCGAGATAAAATTTCCTGGTGTTTTAACAGGCCTTAAATTTAGGCTGAACGCTGGTTATACATATTTTCCTGAAAGATCTGGTAGTTATGTGGGACGTTTGGCAAATGATAATAATGGAACTGCAAGAAGTTATAATGCATCTACCAACAGTTATACCATAGAAAATATCTTAACCTATTCTAAGGATATTAAGAAGCATCATTTTGATTTTACTGCCTTGTATAGTGCACAAGAGCGTAAATACAATTCAACCACAGCAGGTGCTGTTGGCTTTATTAATGATGAATTAGGATTGGATAATCTTGGTGCAGGTGCTACACAAACAAGCAATACTAACCGCGATAGATATGGACTGAATTCTCAGATGGGCCGTTTGTTTTATTCCTATGATAGCCGATATTTATTTACGCTAACGGCACGTAGAGATGGTTCATCGGTATTTGGCTCAAGCACAACAAAATATGGTATTTTCCCATCAGCAGCTATTGGCTGGAATATTATTAACGAAAATTTTATGAAAAATGTTAAGCTCTTTAGCAATTTGAAATTAAGATTATCGTATGGTAAAACCGGTAACGAAGCAGTTGGTGTTTATAATACCATCACTAACGAGGTTTCTGCCCGTTCACCTTTTAATGGAGTGAGTACAATTGGCGTTATCGCAAATAATTTGGGTAATATATTGTTACAATGGGAGACTACCAAAACAGCAAACATTGGTTTAGATTTTGGAGTGCTGAATAACCGGATTACAGGTAGTTTAGAAGTATATCAGAATAAAACAAGCGGTCTGTTATTGAACAGAAGTTTGCCAATTATTACAGGTTACTCAAAAGTTTTAGAAAATATTGGTAAAACAACCAATAATGGTTTAGAGTTAACGTTGAATACCCAAAACATTGCAGGAAAAGACTTCCGTTGGGAAACAATGCTTGTTTTTGCAGCCAATAAAAATAAAATTGATGACTTGTATGGGGATGGTAAGGATGATTTAGGAAACAGGTGGTTTATAGGGCAGCCCATCAATGTGGTGTATGATTACAAAATGACCGGGGTTTGGCAAACCGGCGAAGATGTTTCAAAACAGGATCCAACAGCAAAACCGGGTAGCTTAAAGTTTGCTGATTTAAATGGCGATGGAAAAATTACTGCCGACGACAGAACCATTCTTGGGCAAACCGCTCCGAAATGGACTGGTGGTATAACCAACACTTTTCATTATAAAAATATTAATTTAAGCGTATTTATTCAAACTGCACAAGGTATAACGAGAAACAATCCTGATTTAACCTATGGCGATGAAACAGGTAGAAGAAATACACCTGCAGAAATCGGTTACTGGACTCCTGAAAACCAAAGCCAAACCCGCCCCGCTTTGTCTTACAATAATACTTTAGGATACGGTTATGCATCCGATGCGAGTTACACCAGAATCAAGGATGTAACACTAAGCTATGTATTTCCACAACATATTTTAGATAAACTTCACCTGGGTAGTTTAACCGTTTATGCAAGTGGTCGTAACCTGCACACTTTCACCAATTGGGTAGGCTGGGATCCTGAGCAAACCACTTATGGTAGAGGATCTGGGAATTCTAGTGCCAATCAACAGGCATTCGCAGCAGATTGGACCAATAATTATCCCATAACAAGAACTTTCGTTTTGGGTTTAAATGTTTCATTACGTTAATTGTCATCATCATGAAAAAATATATAAGCATATTCGCATCTCTACTCATAGTATTTATTGCATTTTCATCCTGCAAAAAATCTTACTTAGATGAGAAACCATTTTCTTTATACACACCATTAACACTTACTGATTCACTTGGATTTGAAGCTTCACTAATCGGTTTGTACAACCATACCAGTACCATATTTTCTTGGTCCGATCAACAAGGTTGGCCAAGCGTTTGGCAGGTAGGTACAGATGTGGCGAATGCCACTAACAACCAGCAAGGAGTTGAAATTCCTTATTATAATTATGCAACTTTAACACCTACTGATGTAGGCTCTGCACGCACCTGGAACAGGAATTATATTATGGTTAACCTAACCAATATCATTATCGATGGTATCGAAAACCCTGCGGTAACCAGTATCAGTGCAAAAGGCAAGAGTTTGGTTAGTGCAGAAGCAAAGTTTTTTAGAGCCTATGCCTATAATAACCTCGCAACCTGCTATGGTGGGGTTCCTTTAATTTTACACGCACTATCAGGCCCGAAAACCGATTTTGTTAGAGCTCCGCTAACCGATGTAAACAACCAGATTGTAAATGATCTGATTTTTGCCTCAAGCAATTTGCCCGATATTGAATCGGTGAAAACCAATACTAAAGGTAAAATGTATGGCAGAGCGAATAAATTTATGGCCATGCAATTGCTAGCTGAAGTTTATCTTCGAATCGGAAAACCAGATTTGGCAGAACAACAGGCACAAGCCATTATTTCAAGTGGCAAATTTAGCCTGATAAAAGCAAGGTATGGTGTTAAAACTGGCCAGCCAGGAGATTATTATTCGGACATGTTTCAATATGGGAATGAAAGAAGAGTTCAGGGCAATACAGAAGCCATTTGGGTGTTAGAACAGGAAAATCCAAATGCAGTTGTTGGTGGTATTACCGATAACCCACAGCAAAGAAGGGTTTGGGGTGCTGCTTATTACAACATCGCAGGCATGGCTTTGGCCGATTCGTTAGGTGGGCGTTCGATTGGCAGGTTGCGCCTAAGTAACTGGGTGCTTTACGGATTGTATAAGGGTAATGACATTAGAAATTCAAAATATAATATTCGCAGAAGATATTATTATAATGATCCAAGCCCTGCGTATGCAGCGAAATTTGGAAAACAAGTTCCTTTTACCGGTCCTGATACGTTAATCAATATTTGCCCAAGTACAACCAAATGGGGTGCTTTTGATCCAAATGATACTTTTGGTTATGCCATGATCAAAGATTTCATTTTGATGAGATTAGGTGAAACTTATTTGTTATTGGCCGAAGCACAGGTTGCTCAAGGCAAAACAGGAGATGCCGCTACCTCCATTAATGTATTGAGAACCAGGGCAGGTGCGGATCAGGTTACAGCTGCTCAAATGACTAAAGATTTTATTCTTGACGAAAGAGCAAGAGAGTTGATTGGTGAAGAAAATAGAAGAATGACGCTAATGAGAACCGGAACTTTAGTAGAACGTGCACTTCGGTTAAATTCGAATGATGCATCTAAACCCATCACAGGTTTAACAACAAGAAACTTATTATTACCTATCCCGTTAACAGAAATACAGTTAAATAAAGATGCCGTGTTGACTCAAAACCCTGGTTATTAAAATATTTAGTATGATTTATTGCACTCCCAGATTTTAATCTTTCAATTGCACCGAAGTCGAAAGGTAGACAAATTCAGGATACCATTACATGAAAAAAAGGGCCATGGAAATTAAACCATGGCCCTTTTCATATTTAATGTTTTAATAACTACTTCTGAACTTTAATTTCAGTTCTTCTGTTCAGTATCCTTCCTTCTTCGCTGTCGTTGCTGCTAATAGGGTTTTTATCGCCATGACCAACAACAGTAAAGTTATTTCCATTTAAACCAGCATTTATAAAATACGATTTTACAGCATTTGCGCGGTCTACAGAAAGTTGCATATTGTGTTCGGGCGTACCCTCAGCGGATGAATAGCCGTTGAGGATGAATTTTGTATCCGGCGATTTTTTCATCTCCGTAACCGCTTTGTCCAAAATAGGGAATGATGATGTTTTAAGTACAAATGAATTAAACTCAAATTGGATGTTATCTAGGTTGAAGTTAGGTTTTTCAGGCGGAGCAGGAGCTTCTTCTTTCTCTGGCACTGGCGCTGGTTTTTTCTCTTCTGCCGGTGGCGCTGGTTTTTCAACAGGTACCGGAGCAGGTTTTGCAGCCAGTTTTTTTGTTTTACAAGAATACATGGTTAATGTAAACAAAGCTAGGAGCGTAGTAAATAAAAGATTTTTGGTAATGTTCATGTTTTAAGATTAATTTAAGTTTATTGTGTGTTTGTTGCCCAAACATACTAATAAATGATTATAGCTATAACGATGTTTTTTTTAAGAACTTACATTTTATGCAATAATCCTTTTAATTTACTTCCATTTTACGCAAACATATTCACATCAATTTCCTTTATCTAGTATAATATTTTAGTATGGATCGTTTTAAAAACAAAATTGCTTTAATTACCGGAAGCAGTCAGGGAATTGGTGCCGCATGTGCCTTAAGGTTGGCCAAAGAAGGTTGTGATATTATTTTAAATGGCCATAAATTTGACGAGCGGGGTGAAAAACTGATAGCAGAAATAAAAGACATGGGCAGAAGGGCTGCTTTTTTGGAGGCCGATTTAAGTAAAGCCGATGCAGCTAAAAAATTGATAACCGACGCCGTGGCCGTATTTGGACATTTAGATATTTTGGTTAATAACGCGGGAGTTGAAAAGAAAGCCAGCTTTTGGGAAGTGACCGAAGAAGATTACGACCTGATTATGAACACAAATTTAAAGGGTGTTTTTTTTAGCATCCAGTCCTTTGTAAATTACTGTAGAAAGAATAAAATAGCGGGAACTGTAATCAATATGAGTTCTGTGCACGAGGAAATTGCATTTCCTAATTTTGCTGCTTACTGTGCAAGTAAAGGTGGCTTAATGATGTTAACCAGAAATCTCGCTTCAGAGTTAGCACAGTTTAATATCAGGATAAACAATGTAGCGCCAGGAGCTGTTTCAACGCCGATCAATCAGGATTTATTGAATAATAAAAAACAACTCGAAAAAGTACTGCAAAATATCCCATTAAAACGGATGGGAAAGCCGGAAGATGTGGCCGCCGTAGTAGCTTTCCTTGCTTCTGATGATGCTGCTTACGTAACCGGATCAACTTATTACGTAGATGGGGGATTAACCTATCATTACGAGGAACAATAGATTAACCGCTTTCCCGGCTAAGTTGTTTATTAAGTTCTACTGCCGCACTAATTAAAGCCAGGTGTGTAAAGGCCTGAGGAAAATTACCCAGGTGTTCGCCTTTTTGCCCCAATTCTTCGCTAAAGAGAAAAAGATGGTTGGAATAACCGATCATCTTTTCAAAATTTTCAACTGCACGTTCCAGTTCTCCACCTTTGGCCAATGCTTCAATAAACCAGAACGAACACATGTTAAAAGTTCCTTCTTCACCCTGTAACCCGTCTATTTTAGTCATGCCGTTTTTATAACGATAAACCAATACATCCAGTACTAATTCTTTATCAATTGCTTTCATGGTCGAAAGCCATCTGGGTTCCAATGGTGAGATAAAGTGAGTTAATGGCATCAGTAATGCACTGGCATCAACATGTGTAGCACCTTTATACTGAACCCATGCACCTAATTTTTCATTCCAGAAATTATAATAAATATCCTCGTAGATTTCGCTGCGGATACTGTGCCATTCCTGCTCCGGGTAAGGGAATGATCGGTTTTCGGCAATTTTAATTGCCCTATCCATCGCTACCCAGCACATTAGGCGTGTATGCAGAAACTCCTTTTTCTCATTCCTGATTTCCCAGATGCCATGATCTGGTTTTTTCCATTGTTTAATTACACATTGCACCTGTTTTTCTATCAACTTCCAGAATTCGTATGTAATTGGCTTGTGCGATTTGTTATAAATGTAAACCGTATCAATCAGTTCTCCGTAAATGTCAATCTGTAACTGACTGGCTGCTTCATTGCCAATGCGCACAGGCTTCGATGAGCGGTAACCTTCGAACTGATCGGCTTCTATTTCTTTTATTTTTGTATTGCCATCAATCTGATACACCAGTTGCAGGTCTATTTTCTGACAAAGGTTAAATATCCAGTCCATAAACGCAGTAGCCTCGTCAAAAAAGCCAAGCCTTAAAAAGGCATACATAGTAAAAGCCGCATCCCTGATCCAGGTAAAACGGTAATCCCAGTTACGGTTTCCACCAATCGTTTCAGGCAAGCCAAAAGTAGGCGCGGCCACTACCGAACCAAATTCTGCTGAGGTAAGTAACTTCAACGTAATTGCCGATCTTCTTATAATTTCATCGTAACGGCCTTTATAAGTGGTTTGGTTGATCCATTCCCGCCAGTAATCTACGGTTTTACGGTAACCGTGTTCTTTATAATGGGCTAAATCAGCCGCAACTTCATCATCTTGAATAATTTCCATGATGATGTGCGCCGTTTCAGATTGCTTTAGCGTAAATTCAGCATAGCCAGTACCTTTTTCAATATGTAAAGGCACATCCGCTTTTAGTTTTAAGGTCAGTTTTTCTGTTTTGGAAAAAAATACCAGTTCATCATTTTCATGCCGAACCGTATGTTTACTTTTAGTATAGCCAAAAGCTGGTACGCAGAAAACCTTAAAAGTAATATCACTCCTAATGGATTTCACCTGGCGCACAATAGCACTTGGGAAATCAGTTTCCTTTGATACCGGCATGTAGTCGCTAAGCTCTGCGATGCCCTGTCCGGCGAAAAATCGGGTAAGCAGAACCGCTGTTCCGGGTAGATAAAGTTGTTTGCTGGTAAAATCTTCAAGCTGTGGTTCAACTGAGAAATAACCGCCCTTTTCCGAATCGAGCATCGAGGCAAAAACAGTGGGCGAATCGAATTTAGGTGCGCACAAAAAATCTATAGAACCCTCTAGCGAAACCAGCGCTACAGTTTTCAGGTTGCCGATAACGCCATAGTTTTCTATAGGTTGGAAAGGTCTTTTCTTGTGCTTTGCCATATTTAGGTGTAATTTACCTAAGCAAAGGAATAATGCCTGGCTTTTGTTTTAACTCATATGGCACTAAGTATTGAAAAGGCAGAAATAGGCTATACTTTTAAGTTGGGTACCAGGTTTAAAAAGGCTTGTGCATTGGCTGCATATTTTTTCTTATCCAACTTAAAGTAGAATGCCCCTTTTTTAGAACCTGTTTTGTCTTTCTCTGCCAACTTGATCAATAATCCTGTGGAAGTAATTTTCCTGCTGAAATTTCGGGTATCAATTTTAGTGTCATTTACCTCCTCGAAGAGGATATGCAACTGTGGAATGGTAAATTTTTTCGGCAACATTTCGAACAATATAGGGTGTAGGGCCGCTTTATACCTTAACTTTTTTCGGGCATCAGCAACCATCTGGTTATGGTCGAAAATAAGTTTAGGCCTCTCGTTGATCAAAAACCACTCTGCCTCATAATCGTCGTTTAACTGCGCTTCATATTTGTGAATATCAATAAGAGCAAAATACCCTACAGAAAGCGTTCTTTCAATGGGGTCGCGAGCAGGTTCTCCGTAAATCTGCATCTGCTCCAGGTAAACACCTTCTAAACCCGTCATTTTTTTGAGTACCCTATTTGCTGCATCATCCGGACTTTCGTCAGGACCTACGAAACCGCCCATTAAACTCCATTTGTTTATTTCGGGCTCTAAACCCCGCTTAACCAACAGAATTTTAAGGTGTTCTCCATCAAATCCAAATACGATGCAATCAACAGCTACAAGATAATGTGGCTGTCTGGAATATTCAATCATTTTTAATCAGGGTTTTAAAGGGCTTAATATGTTCAAATTTTCACGAAAATAAAAATTAATATTAATTGTCTTTTTGACAATTAATATTAATTTTATAATTTGGCGCATTAGATAGGAGGGCCATGTGGCTTTCTTTTTTCTAACCAGTTTAAAATATACAATGAACCAAACATTCGAACTCGACAGTAATCCGCATACCCGGCTAAATATATTAACCGGCGAATGGGTTTTAGTATCACCACACCGCACCAAGAGACCGTGGCAAGGTAAGGTTGAAGACATTACACCAGATAACCGTCCGGAATATGATCCTAAATGTTATTTATGCCCGGGAAATGGTAGAGCAGACGGCGATAGCAATCCGGCTTATACCGAAAGCTTTGTTTTTAACAATGATTTTGCTGCTTTGCTGGAGGATACACCAGCTGGTGAAATGAATGAAAGTGATTTGTTGATAGCCAACAACCAGCGTGGACTTTGCAGGGTAATCAGCTTTAGTCCCAAGCATAACCTCACGCTTCCTGAAATGAGTGTAGCAGCCATAACAGCTGTGGTCAATGTTTGGCAGAATGAATTCAACAGCCTGGCCGAGAACGATTGGATTAAATATATTCAGATTTTTGAAAATAAAGGCGAAATAATGGGCTGTAGCAATCCACACCCGCATGGACAGATCTGGTCGCAGGGCGATGTACCTTTAGAAATCGCCAAAGAAACTGAGCGCCAGAAAACTTACTATGCCATCCACAGAAGAAGTTTACTCGCCGATTATTTAAAGCTGGAACAAAAGAAAAACGAGCGAATCATATTTGAAAATGATCATTTTGCGGTGTTGGTTCCTTTTTGGGCCGTTTGGCCTTACGAAACCATGATCATTAGCAAAAGGCAGATAAACAGCATTAAACTTTTTACTGATGCAGAAAAGAAATCGTTAGCAGAGGCCATTAAAGTGCTCACTACCAAATACGATAACCTCTTCGAAACCTCTTTCCCATATTCGGCAGGTATGCACCAGGCGCCTGTGAACAATGGCTATTATCCAGAATGGCATTGGCATATGCATTTTTATCCACCATTGTTGCGCTCAGCATCGGTTAAAAAATTTATGGTAGGTTATGAGATGCTGGCTAACCCTCAGCGCGATATTACGCCTGAGTTTGCCGCAAACCGATTGAAAGAAATGTCTATTATACATTATAAAAACAGCAAGGCTGAAGACTAAAATTATTAAATAATGAATGCTCAAGATTTAAAAAGTACGTTTAAAAGACTTTTCAATGCCGAACCCATTTTGGTTCGTTCGCCGGGAAGGATTAATATTATTGGCGAACATACCGATTATAACGGTGGTTTTGTAATGCCAGCAGCTATTGATAAGGCCATTTACGTAGCCATTTCAAAAAGAGAAGATGATGAAATTCATTTGTTCTCAGAGAGTTATCAGCAATTCGATATTTCATCGGCAAAAAGCTTAAATAAATCCGAAAATAGCTGGGCAAACTACATTTTAGGTGTTGCAGATCAGCTAAAAGAAAGAGGTTACCGCTTAGGTGGTTTTAATTTTTATATTGATGGCGATGTGCCATTGGGTGCAGGTTTATCTTCATCTGCAGCAGTAGAGTGTGCTACAGGTTTTGCGCTCGATCAGCTTTTTTCACTTAATGTTCCGAAAATGGATATTGCGTTAATTGCACAAAAGGCCGAACAGACTTTTGCAGGCGTTAACTGTGGTATTATGGATCAGTTTGCCTCTGTATTTGGTAAAAAAGACCAGGCCATTATGCTCGATTGCCGATCGATGAAACACATTTACATCCCTTTAAAATTAGATGGCTATAAACTTTTACTTTTAAATACGAATGTAAAACATGCCCTTGCCGATTCAGCTTACAATACAAGAAGAGCCCAATGCGAGCAGGGCGTAGCCTGGGTAAGAGAGCATTATCCCAATGTAAATACCTTGCGCGATGTAGATCTTAGTATGTTGGAAACACATGTTAAACCAAAAGATGAAGAAGTATTTACAAAATGCAGTTTTGTAGTCAAAGAAATAGGGCGTTTACTAACGGCTGCAGAACAGCTTGAAAACGGTAATCTACAGGGTTTAGGGAACCTGATGTTCGAAACGCACCAAGGTTTAAGTAAAGATTACGAAGTAAGCTGTAAGGAGTTGGATTTTTTAGTTGAAGCTGTTAAACCACTAGATTATGTGTTAGGTGCCAGAATGATGGGTGGTGGCTTTGGTGGTTGTACGATTAATATTGTTAAGGAAGAAAAAATTGCAGATTTAATCGAAGAACTCTCTTCTAAATATTTATTGCAATTTGGCCTTAAGCTAGATTCTTATACTGTTCAAACCGATAATGGAACCAGTTTATTCAATTAAAATTTAAACATCCAAGTTATATCAACCAATAAATAGATGAAAAACAATTTATTAGACACGAAGGATTACATTGTATTTGCAATTTACTTCGTTATTGTAGCCGCTTACGGGCTCTACATTTACAACAAGAAAAAATCAGAATCTACGGGTTCTAAAGATTATTTTCTGGCTGAAGGTTCTTTAACCTGGTGGGCAATCGGCGCATCTTTAATCGCATCAAACATTTCTGCTGAGCAGTTTATCGGGATGAGCGGTTCAGGTTTTAAAATGGGATTAGCCATTGCCACCTACGAATGGATGGGCGCACTAACCCTGGTAGTAGTAGCTGTATTTTTCATTCCGGTTTACCTGAAAAACAAAATAGCCACCATGCCACAGTTTTTGCATCAGCGTTATAACGGTACAGTTGCGATGATTATGGCTGTTTTCTGGTTATTACTTTATGTTGTAGTAAACTTAACTTCTATTCTTTATTTAGGTGCTTTAGCGGTGAGTAGCATTTCTGGTTTCGACCTGAACTTCTGCATGTATGCCATTGCACTTTTCGCCATCATCATCACCCTTGGCGGTATGAAAGTAATTGGTTATACGGATGTAATCCAGGTGTTTTTCTTGATTTTAGGAGGCTTGGCTACAACTTACCTGGCTTTAAACCTGGTTTCTACACACTACGGTACAAGCGGTGTATTTGAAGGTTATAGCTTAATGGCAACTAAGGCTTCTGAACATTTCCACATGATTCTCAAGCCTGATAACGAAAATTATATCAATTTGCCGGGTTTAAGTGTATTAATTGGCGGTATGTGGATCGTAAATCTGAACTATTGGGGCTGTAATCAGTATATCACCCAACGTGCATTGGGCGCCAATTTAGAAACTGCCCGTGGCGGTATTCTTTTTGCCGCTTTCTTAAAATTGCTCATGCCTATCATTGTGGTATTGCCTGGTATAGCCGCTTATGTGTTATATAAAGACGGTGTATTCCAGTCTGAAATGATTCAAGGTGGTTCTGTTGTTCCTGATCGTGCATATCCTGTATTGTTAAACTTGCTTCCTGCCGGATTAAAGGGCCTTTCATTCGCGGCATTAACTGCTGCAGTTGTAGCTTCTTTGGCGGGTAAAGCAAATAGTATTGCTACGATTTTTACCTTAGACATTTACAAAAAAGTATTAAAAACAGATGCCTCTGAGAATAATTTGGTCACAACAGGTAAGATCTCTATTGTGGTAGCCATGATTCTTGGTGTATTGATTGCGCCTCACTTAGGGATCGATAAAAAAGGTGGTTTTGAATATATTCAAGAGTATACCGGTTTTGTATCTCCTGGTATTTTTGCCATGTTTATTCTGGGTTTTTTTTGGAAAAGAACCACTTCAACTGCCGCACTATTTGCAACTATCGGTGGTTTCGGTTTGTCAGTTTTACTTAAATTCTTACCTATAGTAACTGATTTGTCATGGTTATCCGGAATGGGTTTCTCTGTAAAAAACGCAGATGGGGTTTACGAAATTCCATTCTTGGATCGGATGGGATTTGTATTTGTATTCTGTATGTTAGGTATGGTAATGATCAGCTTGGGCAGCAACAAAGAGAAGGCCGAAGCTAAAGGATTGGCCATTGATGCTAAAATGTTTAAAACGACTACCAGTTTTGCAGTAGGCGCTTTAATCATCATCGGTTTATTGGTGGCACTTTATAGCGTATACTGGTAAGCTAGAATTGATAGCAATGAAAAGGGATAAGATCAATAGATTTTATCCCTTTTGCTTTTAAATTTAGCCTAAAAGATAGAGTCTGTTCTATAAGATCCTGAAACAAGTTCAGGATGACGATTTCCATTAAATTTAGCCTTAATGTTCTTAATGTCTTAATGATAAAACCTGTTCGGTAAAAAGATCCTGAAACAAGTTCAATAATGCGTGATCTTCCTTGCATTCGTCTGCTGAATTTATTTCAGCATCCTTTCTTATAAAATTACTTAGAATTGATTGTTGTTTACCAGATATAATAGCCTACTACTAATCCGCTTCCGTAGCCAGTTTCTTCACCAACCACGGTAAAGTAAGTCCCTGCCCAATAAGGGTAAACAGTACCACCACTACGGAGATAAATATAATGGCATTTCGTTGCGGAAATGCACTCCCATCCGATAATGTAGTGGGTAGACCAATTGCAATCGCCAGCGAAACAATGCCTCTCATGCCCGACCAGCTAATGATCAGGCTATTTTTAAAGTCTAGCAGCGCATCCGCTGTAATCCGATGTTTCCCTTTCTGAAAAGCTTTTTGAAGATTAAATTTTTGTAAGAAAACACGTGCCATTCGCAATAACAATGCGACCACGGTAATCACCAGCGAATAACCTATATAAGGCAAAATATCGGTACTGCTAATATTTTTATATACATAAGGGAACTGTAAGCCAATTAATATAAAAATTAGCCCATTCAATAAAAAGATAATAATGTCCCAGATGTTTTTCGATTGATTTTTAAGCTGCTCCGGAAATACCTTGTTGCTAAACCTCGATATCCCAAGTCCTAAAATAACTACTGCAATAACTCCGGAAACATGTAACTCTTCGGCAATTAAATAGGTAACAAAAGGCATTAATAACATAAAGCTAATGGTTGCCAGTCTATTGTTATGAATCCGCTTAACAATAAATGCTAAAATTTTCGACATCACCAGGCCTGTTAAAAATCCACCTGCCATTAAAACGACAAATTCAAGTGATGCTTTCCAAAACACAAAAGCTGTTCCGGTTACCGCAGCTACAGCAAAACGATAAGCGACCAATGCAGAAGCATCGTTAACCAAACTCTCACCTTCCAAAATGGTATTGGTTTTATGAGATAAACCCAGTCCCTTTGTAATACTCATGGCAGCAACCGCATCAGTAGCAGATAGGATTGCACCTAATACAAAAGATAGCGACCAACTCATAGCCGGAATCATATAATGGGCAACTACAGCAATGCCGATTGCGGTGATAAAAACCAGTGAAATAGCAAGGGTAGAAATGGTGTTGATATTGGTTTTAAATTCCTTAAATGAAATATTAAATGCAGCATCATAAAGCAACGGCGGTAAGAATATCAAAAATATAATGTCGGGATTAATATCAATTGGTGGCAATGATGGCACAAAACCAACTGCAACTCCAGCAATAATCAGTAAAATAGGATAGGGGATTTTAATTCGGTCTGCGATTGCAGAAAGGCCAATCATTACAGCTAAAATAAATATTACAATGGCATAATTTTCCATATCTGTAAATCTGAAATAAAGTTTATGGTAAAGTAATCTTTACTTAGGGTATAACGAACAAGAAAAAGTGCTGGCTACTTAAAGCGGTTGCAGCCTGATTTTCAAGTCTTAGTAAAAGCCTGCTAAAAGATTAGCGCTGTAACCTGGGCCTTTTACCTTTAAAAGTTTGGTTGGCATTAGGGTTGGGTTTTGGCTTTGCTACTTTAGCGCCACTTTCCTCTTCAGATATTTTAACGGTAATTACATTACCTCTAAAGGTTTCGCCATTTAAAGTAGATACAATGTTTTTAGCATCGGGAAGGCTGTAAATTTCCAGAAATGCGTAACCTTTACATTTGCCTGTAGCCCTGTCGCGAACTACTTTAATTGTTTCAACCCTACCATGAAGGCTAACCAATATTGCCAAATCCATTTCTTGGATATTGTCAGGAAGGCCGCCTATGAAAATCTTAACCATTAATTTTTTTATTTGAGAGAACATTGATGGCCATAATATTAAAAGCGGCATTGTTCTTTTAGGCTTGCAAAATAAGTAAAATGATGCGCTTACCCAAAATAATTATATGAATTTTATCCCTTTTTGTGATAAACCTCAGGGATGGCAGGCCTACATATTGATGTTGACCGCTATAAAACGTACATTCGTTTTCTAATCATCAAAAACAGGTTAAATATGAGCACCCTCAGGCTAAGCACCACCATTCTTCTCATTGTAGCATTACTTTTCATATCTCCATTTACACAGGCCAAAATTTTGTTGCCTTCAGTTTTTGGTAATAATATGGTTTTACAGCAGAAAACGAATGCCGCAATCTGGGGCAAAGCGAATGCAGGTAAAGCAGTTAAAGTGATGGTTTCCTGGAATAAAATTAATTATGGTGCTATTGCCGATGCAAATGGTAATTGGAAACTTAAAGTGGCCACGCCAGCTTACGGAGGTCCGTATACCATCACGATATCAGATGGAGAATTGTTGGTGCTGAATAATGTATTAATTGGCGATGTATGGATCTGCTCAGGTCAGTCGAATATGGAAATGCCACTGGCAGGTTGGGGGAAAATCCTCAATAGCGAAAAAGAAATTGCAGCAGCCAATTATCCTAATATCCGTTTATTGCAGGCAGAACATATTACCAGTAATTTCCCACTTAACGATGCCAAAGTGGCCAATAACGGTTGGCAGGAGTGTAGCTCAAAATACATTGCTGAATTTTCCTCTACCGCATACTTCTTCGCCCGCGAAGTATATGAAAAAACTAAAATTCCTATTGGCCTGATTCACACATCCTGGGGAGGAACAATTGCAGAAGCCTGGACGAGTGCCGAATCGCTTAAAAAGATGTCTGATTTTTCTGCAGCAGTTGATCAGGTACAGAAAATGGCTAAAAATCCATCTGCAATCTCTTATGAGGAAAGATTGCTAAATTGGGTCAAAATCACGACAGATAAAGATTCAGGGAATCAAAATGGAACCATGAAATGGGCATTACCTGAAAGTGGTAATTGGAAAAATATGACTTTGCCAACCTTATGGGAAGATGACGCACTTAAAGATTTTGATGGCGTGGTATGGTTTACAAAAATGGTTACCATCCCGGAAAACTGGAAAACCGCAGGCACAAAACTTAATTTAGGTACTATTGACGATAACGACATTACTTTTATTAATGGTGTAAAAGTTGGTGAAACAACAGGGTATAATGTAGAAAGAGTATATAATGTACCTGCCAGGTTACTTAAAACAGGCGAAAATATCATTACTGTTAGGGTTTTTGATAGTGGCGGCGGCGGCGGATTATATGGTAATGCAAAAGATTTAAATTTAACAAATGGTACTGAAAAAATTTCTTTAGCTGGCGAATGGAAATACAAAATCGGTTTAGATTTCAAAAATATTGAGCCAAAGCCATACGAAGAAAATGGCCCTAACCGACCAACAGTTTTGTATAATGCCATGATCCATCCTTATCAACAATTTTCCATTAAAGGGGCTATCTGGTATCAGGGAGAATCTAATGCCGATAGGGCTAACCAATATCGGGTGTTATTTCCAACAATGATAAAAGATTGGCGACAGAAATGGGGGCAGGGCGATTTTCCTTTCTATTTTGTGCAATTGGCTAATTATATGCAGATTGATAGTACGCCATCAGCATCTGCATGGGCAGAGCTAAGGGAGGCACAGCAAAAAACACTTGCTTTGCCAAATACAGGAATGGCAACCATAATTGATATTGGTGATGCAAAAGATATTCATCCTAAAAATAAACAAGAGGTAGGTAGAAGATTGGCATTAATTGCTTTGGCTAAAACCTATGGTCAAAAAGTAAACTATTCCGGCCCCTTCTATCGATCAAATAAAATCGAAGGAAAGCAGATGCTTTTAACTTTTGGTAATAGCGAAAATGGATTAAAAACTGCAGATGGTACGGCGCCAACAGGTTTTGCAATTGCTGGCGCAGATCAGAAATTTTATTGGGCCAAAGCAATTATCAAAGGGAACCAGATTATAGTCAGTAGCGATCAGGTGGCCAATCCGGTAGCGGTTCGTTATGCATGGGGCAACAATCCGGTTTGTAACCTGGTAAGTAACGATGGCTTACCAGCTTCACCGTTTAGAACAGATGCCTGGCAGGGGATTACCTTTGGCAAAAAATAAATTTTAGATAAAGCTTTTCTACAAAACCCAAAAATTTAACATACATAATTTTTTGGGTTTTGGTATTTGTTTAATATTTGACAATTAGTGGTTTAATGGATTTAAATAATTTCACTAAATCGTTTTATTAATCGCGTATATTTGTTATTTTTACGTTAATAAGCTGCTAACCAAATTATCATTTTATGAAAAGCGTCATTCTCCTTTTTTATATCCTGCTGTCAGGTTTATCCATCCCATATTTACAGGCCCAAAGTTTAACAGAGTTTAATAAAATACCATTAAAACAGCATGTTTATGCGCAGTTACCCATAGGAAGTATTAAAGCCAGGGGGTGGTTGTTAAAGCAGCTGGAGCAACAGCGCGACGGTGCAACAGGGATGGCCGAAGAGCTCTATCCCGAAAAAGATAACCTGGGTAAAAATACCGATTGGCTTGGCGGTGATGGAAATGGCTGGGAGCGCGTACCCTATTATGTTAAAGGTTTGGTTGCATTGGCCTATACTTTAGATGATCCTAAACTAAAGGCGAAAGCACAAAAATATATTGATTGGACTTTGAACAATCAACAAGCTAACGGATTATTTGGCCCACCTAAAATGAATGACTGGTGGCCGCGCATGCCCATGATGTATGCTTTGCAAAGCTACTATGAGGCCACAAATGATAAAAGGTTTATTCCATTCCTCTCCAAATATTTTAAATATGAGCTTGATCACCTTGATGCAAATCCGCTAAGTGAGTGGGCTAAAGCAAGAGCGGGCGATAATATGGAAATTGCCATTTGGCTTTATAATAAAACCGGCGAAAAGGATTTATTAAAACTTGTAGAAAAGTTAAAACAACAAGCCTACCCATGGATTGATATTTACACCAATAACGAATTTTACTTTTTTGGTGATGATTTTCAGCCAAAACATATGGTCAACGTGGCTCAGGCGTTAAAATTCCCCGTAGTTTATGCACAACTTCAAGATCGTCCTGTTAACCTTCAGGCCTTTTCTAAAGGTATCACTCATATTATGCACGACCACGGTCAGCCAGAAGGTTTAGGTTCCGGAACAGAATTTTTGGCGGGTACCAGTAGCATGCAAGGTGTAGAAACCTGTACAGTAGTAGAGTGGATGCAGAGTTTAGAAACGGCAGCAAAGGTTATTCACGACGTGAAAATTGGAGATCAGTTAGAAAAAGTGGCTTTTAATGCGTTGCCTGCTCAGTTTAGCAGGGATTTTAGAAACCATTCTTATTATACTTTACCCAACCAGGTGCAGAGTATCCATGGCGAACACGGGTTTAATCAGGATTATAGCACAGGTATTGTTTCCAGTCCATATTCAGGCTTTGGGTGCTGCCGTTATAACATGCATATGGGCTGGCCTTATTATGTGAAAAATAGTGTAGTGGCCACACCAGATAAAGGTTTGGCCATAATTACCTATGGCCCCATGGAAATAGAAACGGTAGTTGCCAAGGATGAAAAAGTTAAAATTGCTGAAGAAACCAACTATCCATTTGGAGAACAGATCAGGCTAAAATTAGAGCTAGCTACACCTGTATCTTTTCCATTGATTTTAAGAATTCCAGCCTGGAGTGTAAAACCCAGTATTAAGTTAAATGGAATTATTTTAAAAGGTGTAAAAGCCGGAGAAATGTTTACCATAAGCCGCAAATGGGGAAATAAGGATGAATTAGAACTTAACTTTCCAATGGAAGTTACCACCAATAAGCAGGTTAACAATTCTGTAAGCGTAGAACGTGGACCGATTGTTTATGCCCTGGAAATTAAGGCCATAAATAGGGTAACGAAAACACATGCTGTTACGGGCTTTACAGATTATGAAATCCATCCCCAATCAGCATGGAATTATGGTTTAATGACCGATAAAAATGGTTTAAGCAATGCCAGTTTACTCCGATCAAATATGCCCGATAACCCTTTTATAGCAGCAGATGCACCACTTAAAATAAAAGTATTGGCAAAAAAGATTCCATCATGGGGCTTAGATTACAATAAGATGGCTGCTTTAGATGTACCATTTGGCCCAATTGCATCAACAGAAAAGCCGGAGGAAATTATCCTGGTTCCATACGGATCGGAAAATATCCGTTTAAGTTGCTTCCCAATGATCGGTGAACCCAAAATGGTAAACAATACTTTGGTCGAAAACTTTGATCATGGAATGGCCAACAACTGGGTTTTTTATGGAGGTGGTTGGTTTTGGAAAGATGGCCAGATGAATGCGTCTTCAAATCCGGGTTCAGGTGGTTATGGTATCAATGGATCTAAATATGTGGCTAACGGAACAGATTTTAAAGATTTTATTTATCAGGCAGATCTTAAAATAAATACCACAGGCGATGCTGGCTTAATGTTCAGGGTTGCTAAGCCTGCTATAGGGCCAGATGCTTATCAGGGCTACTATGTAGGCTTAGATCAACTTAATGGAACCATAGTGTTTGGGAAAGCTAACGGGCAAAAATGGACAGTTATAAGCGCAGAAAAATACCCTGTAGAAATGAATAAGATATATACATTAAAGATTACTGCTAAGGGTACTAAATTTGATGTTTTTATAAACGGATCAGCTAAACCATTACTTTCAGCATCAGATAATCAATATCATTCGGGGAGTATAGGCCTAAGAACATATAAAGCATTGGCAAGCTTCGATTCTGTGAAAATTAACACCTTTTAACATCCGTTTCTAGCCATTTAAACTTTACGGCAAGAAATTTGCTAATGCTGTAATAATAAATAAAGTAATATTATGAAATTATACAAATCAATTCCCATAATGCTCTTTACCGTGGCACTTGCTGCAGGTTGTGTAAGTAATAAGAAATACGCCGAACTTCAGGATACTTATTCGAAGTTAAGAGAAAGAAATCAGGAACTCAGTAATAAATATCAGGATAGTCAGCGTGAGCTTAGCGGAAGTACCAGCAGGGTTAAAAGTTTAGAAGAGCAGATTGCATCAGAAAAAGCAAATGTAACAGCATTGCAAGATGCATTAAACAAATGTTTAAATTCTAGTAGTCAGGGAAATGTTAATATTTCAAAACTGGTTGACGAGATTAATAGTTCTAACAAATACATCAAACAATTGGTTAATGCCAAAAACAAAAGCGATTCGCTTAATATGGTCTTAACAAATAACTTAACACGTTCATTAAGCCGCGAAGAATTGGGAGATGTTGATGTACAGGTGCTTAAGGGTGTTGTGTATATCTCGTTAGCTGATAACATGTTATATAAATCAGGTAGTTATGAAGTTTCAGATAAAGCTGGTGAAACTTTGAGCAAAATTGCCAAGATTATTAAAGATTATGATACTTATGATGTGCTGATAGAAGGTAATACAGATAATGTGCCTATTGCTCAAACCAATATCCGTAACAATTGGGATTTAAGTGCATTACGTGCTTCATCTGTTGTGCAGGTATTGCAAAGTAAGTATGCTGTAGATCCTAAACGTTTAACCGCTGGTGGTCGTGGAGAGTTTAATCCAATTGCAGATAATGCAACCCCAGCCGGAAAAGCTAAAAACAGGCGTACACAGATTATTATCACGCCTAAATTAGATCAGTTTATGGATTTGATTGGGAAAGCGCCTGAGCAATCTCCAAAATAAGTTTTACATTATACATTACAAAAAGGGCTGGGATTAAAATTCCAGCCTTTTTTGTATAAAAAGATTGTTTTCTTATTACAATAGATTCTAAAATCATTTACGCTTTATCAGTAAGCAAGCTCTGTTTTTCTTCAGCTAATAACCTAAGGTAGTTTATTCATAACCTGTAAATTATTTTTAAGCATTGATAGTTGTATTTATTTAGATGGATATGCATATAGATTTACAACACTAAGTTGTATAACTTTTATTTTTTTAAAGAATAATTCATTTACACGGAAAAAGTAAATCGTTATTTACTGTCTGTTAATTCGTTTTAGTAATAAAAATAATTATTATTCACTAATTATAATTGTTAATGAATGTTAAATGTATTTTTAATGATACATAAAATAGCTATAATTGCACATTATTTATGGAAAGAAATTCTTTTGGTGAGCAGATAAGAAGCGGAGAAATTACGCAAATTGACTTTGAAAATGGACAAGGAATCATAATCGATGAAAATGGCCAGGATATACATTTTCAACTAGAAGATGTAAAAGATCAAATTATCTTAAATTCAAAAATAACTTTTGAAATTGAATTAAACGAGCGTGGATTGATTGCGGTTAACGTTAAATTAGAAAGGGAGGAAGTAAAGGTCTGATTTTCTTTACAGAACAGATTCTATTGGCTTATTGCTCAATTGAGGTGGGCAAACTGAAATAAAATGTAGAACCTATTCCCAATCTGCTTTCTACCCATATTTTTCCTTTATGTCTTTCAATTATTTCGGCACAAATATATAGCCCGACTCCAAATCCTGCAATTGTTTTAGTATCAGGGCTCTCTACGCGATAAAAACGGTCAAAGAGCCGGGATATATCATTTTCTCTAATGCCTATCCCTTCATCTTCTACACTTACAATAAGATAATTATTTTGTATTTCGCATTTTATTGCAATTAATGATTCCTTTTTAGAGTATTTTGCTGCGTTGCCAATCAGGTTACTAATTACATTGCCAATTTTTTGCATATCTGCGTATACGTATAATTCTTCAGGACCAATAACCTGGATAAAATGGCTTGGCGATACCATTCTGCTTTCTTCCGTAATGGTTTTAATCAGTTCGATAAAGTTAAAATTTGTTTTGTTCAATAATATTTTACCGGATTCCAATAGGGAAACATTTAAAAAACCATCAATCATTAACGACATTTTCTTTAATTGAACATTTATCTTATCAGGTATGTCTGCATGAAGATAATTATCTGTTTCTTTAAGTTTATGTTGTAAAAGCTGTACATAGGCACTTAAAGATGTTAAAGGAGTTTTAAGCTCATGACTTACCATACCGATAAAATCATTTTTTCTTATTTCATCCTGCTTGTGTTCTGTAATATCCAAAACGGCTCCAGCTATATAAATCGCTTTTCCATCTTCATTATAATAGGCCTTTCCTGCAGTTCTTATCCATTTGCGCTTTGCACTTATACTCTTTAAGTTAATCTGGTATTCGATATTAAAAGCATTACGATGATGTAGTGCACGTATTATACCGCTGTTAAGATGCCCGATATATTCAGGACAGATCATAGATTTGGCTTCCTCAATACTCAACCGGTTATTTTCAAGTTCGTAGATCTGTTGCGCCCTTTCCGATAGCAGTATTTGTTTGTGCGCTAGGTCTATATTCCATGAGCCCATTTCTGAGGCATCCATTGCTATTTTTAAAATGTCTTTGGCTTTAAGTAATTCCTTTTTAAAGTTTACCTGCTCGGTAATATCCTTTATAATCACCAAAATTCTGGTTACTTCATTTTCATCGTTTTTTAAGGGTTCGTAAAGAGCAATAAAATAACCATCTGAAATTTCTGTGGAGAGTTTTAACTCATTGATCGTTAACGGTTGTTTACTTTTAAAAATATCTTTTATACGTTTTACGTGCGATTGTTGTATTTCGAATTCCGGCCGTGCCTCTTCCAAAGGTATTCCGATTACTTCTTTTCTGCTTTTGCCCCAAATTTTTAATATGTTATCATTCGCATATTCTGTAATTAGTTCCGGGCCTTTTAACACGCACATACCTAAAGGCGCTTGCTCAAAAAATCCCCTAAAACGTGTTTCACTTTCTGAAAGTTCAAATAAAATATGCTCCAGGTCATTCTCATCCATTGGGATTTCCCTTAACGAGCAAATGAGGTATTCAACCGGGCGATCGCTTTGTAATACCGGCGAAAATTCCAATTCCCATTTTACGTTTGGCGAGTTCGAATAAATAGGATGAATCATCAGGCGCTGTTTAGCCTTATGTTTACTCACTTTTTGAACTGTTTTAATCAGTATGGCTTTTTCAGCATCAGATAAGAGATTGGGAATAATGTCGATGTCTAAGAATTTTGATTTTCCACCAACACGTGCTATTAAAGCCTGGTAAGCATCATTATGTTCAACTACCACTAGTATAGGCTTTATTTTAAAAATGACTACCGGGCTTGTAGAATGTTTTAATAATGCCTTTAAGAATGGTGAAGCTAAATCTATCATAAATTATGAGATGACACTTTCTCAAATATAACCGTTAAACAATTAATTCCAACTGATTTGTGAGGAATTCATAATATTTATCATCCGTAATGGTATAGATTATAAGGTGATTGATTTTTTGAGGAGGGCTTATGTTTATTTTTCAATTTGGAACAGTAAACAATTTTGAACAAAACTTTTTCAAAGAAATCTATGTTTGAAAAATGATAGTAAATATTTCGTTTGTTCTTTTTTAGAACTTTAGTAGCAGTTGCATAACAGATAAGATCATGAATCCCGAATTTAACTATAGTACCCATGAAAAGTGGTTGCCATTCAATCGTTTTTCGCCGCTTATTACCGTTTTTAAATCTTTTCACGATTTAAGCCCAGAGATGGAATTTATCATCAATAATGAAACTTTTCCAGTTAACTTTAAAAAGAATAAGTTTATTTCATCGCCCTTACACCTCGATCAGTATGTGTATCTTATTGTTAAGGGTGTAGTAAGAGGATATATCAAGGATGATAATAAAGAGATTACCATGTGGATGGCTAAAGAAAATGAGTTTATAGGTAATGTGAGTAATATTTGGAATACGAACAACTCATTTGAAGAATATATACAGGCCTTAGAAGACGTTGTTGCTATTGCTATTCCGCATACCATGTCAAAAAAATTATATTTAAATTATCAAATTGCCAATTACATCGGTAGAGAAGTTGCCCAGCTCCACTATATGCAGGCATCAGAGCGGGCATTTGTTTCCAGACTACCTTCAGCAGAAAAAAAATATATCCGCTTTATTAAATCCTATCCAAAATTAGTTGAACGCGTTCCACTAAAATATATCGCCTCGTTTTTGAATATGAGGTTAGAAACATTGAGCCGTATCAGATCGAAACTTGCTTCCTCGTAAGAAGTTTTTACTGTCAGTTGTGAAAAATGTGCTTAATATTTATAGGCATACATACATGATGATGTTAGGTCAATATCAAAAAAATGTAAATTTTATGATATGAAAGGTGAACAAAAAACTCGGAGTTAATCATTATTTATAGCTGATGACTTATTTATAATACAAAATTACTCTTAATTTTATTAAAAAATACGTCTTTTTAAGTGGTAAAAAAGTTTTTGATTAATTTTATTTAAAATTATTAATCTGATAATCAGTATTTTGTATTTTATTTTTTATCTATTTAGCTGATTTAACATATTTAACGTTTCTCATTTATATTTTTTTAAAAATTTATATATATTTGTTCTTACCCTTTCGAGGGTATGTTTTTCATAGGTAGATGTAGGGTCAGGACATTGTTCTGGCCCTTTTTTGTTATAATGGATTTAGATAAACTATTTTTGTGGTTATGATGAAAAAGAAAGTGATTGTTGCGGTTACAGGCGCCAGTGGTTCTATATATGCAAAGGTTTTGTTTGAGCAGTTATTAAAATTAAAAGATCAGATTGAGGCAGTTGGTGTGGTAATGAGCGATAATGCAAAAGCAGTTTGGCAATTCGAGCTGGGAAATCAGGATTATAATCATTTTAAAGAATTTACTTTTTATAACAAAAACGATTTTAATGCGCCTTTTGCATCAGGATCTGCAAAATACGATACCATGATTATCATCCCTTGCTCAATGGGAACTTTGGGTAGGGTAGCACACGGGATATCTAACGATTTGATTTCCAGGGCTGCAGATGTGGTATTAAAAGAACGTAGAAAGTTAATAGCCGTGGTAAGAGACACTCCATTTAGCCTGATTCACATTAACAATATGAAAACGGTTACTGAAGCTGGGGGAATCATTTGTCCTGCCAATCCATCTTTTTACAGTTTGCCCCAAACCATAGAAGAAGTTGCCGGAACGGTAGTGAGCAGGGTATTGGACCTTGCAGGTTTCGAACAGGAAAGTTACCGGTGGCAGGAGAAATAGTTTTCAGTTTGCAATTCGCATTTTGTAGCCAGCTAAAAACTTAAAATTGCCAACTGCTTTGTTAATAGACTGTAATTTACCTTTAATCTCTAATCCATATCTTCATACTCAAATCTAATTTCATATCTTTGCAGGCTCAATGAAAAAGGTCGCATTTTATACATTAGGTTGTAAACTCAATTTCTCCGAAACCTCAACCATCGGTCGTTTATTTACCGATGCTGGCTATGCCGTAGTAGAATTCCAGGATCAGGCTGATGTTTACGTAATCAATACTTGCTCTGTTACTGAACATGCTGATAAAAAATGCCGTAAAGTAGTTAAGGAAGCTTTAAAGTATTCGCCAAATGCCTTTGTAACCATTGTAGGTTGTTATGCCCAGTTAAAACCACAGGAAATTGCCGAAATAGAAGGTGTTGATATGGTTTTAGGTGCGGCAGAAAAATTCAGAATTGTTGAATATATTACCGATTTAACCAAACAGCCAAAAGCACTTGTTCATCAACAAAATATAGAAAAAGTTAACCACAATTTTATTGCTTCTTATTCTATTGGCGATAGAACGCGTACGTTTTTGAAAGTACAGGATGGTTGCGATTATCCCTGTACCTACTGTACCATTCCACTGGCACGCGGTGCAAGCCGTAGCGATACTATTGAGAATGTAGTAAATCGTGCAAAAATGATTGCCGAAAGCGGTGTTAAAGAAATTGTATTAACCGGTGTAAATCTTGGTGATTTCGGAATCAGAAATGGGCAGCGGGAAGACAAGTTTTTTGATTTGGTTAAAGCATTGGACGAAGTAGAAGGAATTGAAAGAATTCGTATTTCATCTATTGAGCCAAATTTATTAAGCAACGAAATTATAGAATTTGTATCTACTTCAAAAAGATTTGTTCCGCATTTTCATATTCCCTTACAATCTGGCTCTGATAAAATTTTAGGTTTAATGCGTCGTCGTTACCGGAGTGATTTATATGTGGAGCGTGTGGCTAAGATTAAAGCCGTAATGCCAAACTGCTGTATTGGTGTAGATGTAATTGTAGGGTTCCCTGGCGAAACGAAGGAAGATTTCTTAGATACCTACCAGTTTCTAAACCAGCTTGACATTTCTTATCTACATGTATTTACCTATTCGGAACGCGAATTAACAGCTGCTGCCGAAATGAAAGGCGTTGTGGCAGGAAGTGAACGTAATGAGCGCAGTAAAATGCTTCATATCTTATCTGATAAAAAACGGAGGGCTTTCTACGAATCTCAAATTGGCAGCGAAGGTGAAGTGCTTTTCGAAGCTGATCAAAAATCGGGTTATATGCATGGTTTTACCAAAAATTACGTAAAAGTACGTGCAAAATACGACCCAATAATGGTTAACGAACTAAAAGCTGTTAAGCTGATCGAAATTACTGCTGATGGTGAAGTAGAAGTTGCAGAACTGGAAACGGTTTACGCACATCACTAGTTTAGTCCGTAATCTTTAGTCCTAAGTCGTTAGTCCGGAGTCTTCAGTCAAATATCCTTTATTGTCATGCTGAACGCAGTGAAGAATCTTTTAGCATGAAAGGTTAAACTGCTGAAAGCATTTAGAAAAAAAAACATTTTATCATCACAATATAGATCCTTCACTTCGTTCAGGATGACAAATGAGTGGAAAAGGAAGATTATTGGTTTTTGGGAACTGTTCACGTATGCCATTAGTTAAGTCCTAAGTAATTAGTCAGAAGTCTTCAGTCAAATATCCTTTAGCGTCATTCTGAATGCAGTGAAGAATCTTTTACCTATGAAAGGTTTGCTTGTTTAACAAGTTTTTAATCTGGAGAGTAAAGTGTAGAGCAGGACTTTGTTAACCGATGGAACACAGAATCACTTTTTCCAAATAGAAAAATAGATTTTTACCTCTTTCTCCCAGCTGTAAACGCTGGCTTTTAGTCTTTCTGCTTTAGTCTTTAAGCTTTGGTCTTTAATCTTTCAGCTTTGGTCTTTCTTTACTATCTTCGCTTCAAATTATTTGTATGTTTCCTACCGTTTCACATTTTTTAGAATACCTGTTTGGCATTAATTTACCGCTCCCATTTAATACATTCGGAGTTTTTGTAGCGCTAGCATTTGTAGCAGGTTACTGGGCATTTACCAAAGAGCTTAAACGTAAAGAGGCATTGGGCATACTCCATCCGATTAAAAAAACAATTATAGTTGGCAAGCCTGCTACTACATCAGAATTGATCATGAATGGCCTTTTCGGCTTCGTTATCGGTTATAAACTGGTTTATGCTTTATTAAACTATAAACTTTTTGTAAGTGACGCACAATCGGTTTTAATGTCGACCAAAGGAAATATAATTGGTGGTTTGTTTTTTGCCGGCTTATTTGCATACTGGGATTATACCGAAAAAAATAAGCACAAATTAGATAAACCAAAAGAAACACAGGTAACTATTCACCCTTACCAAACAATGAGTAACCTGATTGTTTGGGCGGCTATATGGGGCTTCTTGGGTGCAAAATTTTTCGATAATTTAGAGTATTGGGATGATTTTGTTCAACATCCTGTAGAGCGATTATTATCCTTTAGCGGTTTAACTTTTTACGGAGGCTTAATTTGTGGTGGTGCGGCTGTATTAATTATTGCAAAAAGAAACGGCATTAAACCCTTACATATGCTTGATGTAGGCGGTCCAGGTATGATGCTGGCTTACGCTGTTGGGCGTATTGGCTGTCATATGTCAGGTGATGGCGACTGGGGCATTGTGAATCCCAACCCAAAACCGTTCTCCTGGTTGCCAGATTGGTTATGGTCTTACAAATACCCAAATAATGTGGTAGGCGAGGGGATTCCAATTCCTGGCTGTACAGGCAAGTTTTGTAACGAATTGGCTCAAGGTGTGTACCCAACACCACTTTATGAAGTTATTATCTGTTTAATACTTTTTGCCTTTTTATGGAGTATAAGGGATAAAATAAAAGCCCCTGGTTTAATGTTTGGTATTTACATGATCTTAAACGGTCTTGAACGTTTCTGTATCGAGTTAATCCGTGTAAACTCCAAATACCACGTTTTTGGTTTATCTTTTACGCAGGCAGAAATGATTTCAACTTTTCTTGTTGTTGGTGGAATTGCACTAAGCGCTTATGCTTTAAGGAACAAGAACCAACTTGCACAATAAACACCCTATAAATTCATTTAAAACCCAACAATAGTTTTACGCTGTTGTTAAATAGTTATGAATTACGAATTACTATGCAATAAAGTGATCTCGATTGTTAAGCTTACCGGAAATTTCATCCGTAAAGAAGCCATGCAGTTTGATGTTCAGAAAATAGAATATAAAGGATTAAATGATATGGTTTCTTATGTTGATAAAACAGCAGAGCAGAAACTCGTTCAAAATCTGGAAAAATTAATTCCCGATGCAGGTTTTATCACTGAAGAGAAAACCATTAACCGCACAGGAAAAACCTACACCTGGATCATTGATCCTTTAGATGGTACAACTAACTTTATTCATGGTATTCCGGCCTATGGCATTAGCGTGGCGCTTTATGAAGATGGAATGCCTGTAATTGGTGTGGTTTATGAATTAAATAGGGGAGAAATGTTTTATTCGTACAAAGGCGGACCTGCTTTGATGAATAAAAAGGAAATTAAAGTTTCCGGTAACCCTGATTTAAAATCAAGTCTGTTAGCTACGGGTTTCCCATATTATCAGTTTGATAAACAAGAAAAATACTTAAAATTATTGGCCGAAATGATGCAGAAAAGTCATGGCGTACGTAGAATTGGTGCAGCGGCAATAGATTTGGTATATACAGCCTGCGGGCGGTTTGATGCTTTTTTTGAATACAATCTGCAGCAATGGGATTTTGCAGCCGGATGTTTCATTGTTCAGCAGGCAGGCGGAGCAGTTTATGATTTTTCTGGTGGAAATGATTATTTTGAGAAAAGGGAGATCTTGGCTACCAATGGTAAACTTACTGCTGAAATGTTAACTGCAATTAGGCAGTATTTTTAATCTATTACTCGTGGCTTTCCTCGGAGATCGTCATGCTGAATTTATTTTAGCATCTTTTCTGAAACTAAGACCCTGAAATAAATTCAGGGTGACGCCGGATTGAATAAAAAAAGGTCCCGATGTACACCGGGACCTTTTCACTATATATGTACTATGAAAAATGCACAATTTTAAAGCGCTTCAGAAACTACATCTGTAACCTCTGGCACCATTCTTTGTAATAAGTTTTGGATTCCTGATTTAAGCGTAATCGTAGAAGAAGGACAACCACTGCAAGAGCCACGTAACTCTACCGTAACTACACCTTCATCAAAAGATTTGTATGTAATTGCACCACCATCCTGTTCAACGGCAGGGCGTACATAATCATGTAAAATCTGCTGAATTTTAATCTCAGTTTCGGTACCTTCAAATGCGGGAGCTTCTTCAGCAGCAGCTTCTTTAATTTTTAATTCAGATTCTACCGCGCCCTTTACAAATTCTTTTAGAATGGCTTCAATATCTGCCCAATCTGCATCGTCTGTTTTGGTAATGGTAACAAAATTACTGGCGAAAAAAACGCCAGAAACAAAGTTGAACTTAAATAACTCTTTCGCAAAAGGCGAATGTTCAGCACTCTCTTTAGTCGCAAAATCCTCACTGCCGTTTATTAACAGTTTGTTTACCATAAATTTCATGGTAGCTGGATTTGGAGTCTGTTCTGTATATACGTTAATCGTCATGTCTTAATCAATTTGAATAAACAAAATTAACAATTACTCGTTAATAAACCTTTACTGGCTGTCTGCTTAACGTCAATTTAATTTAACTAAAAAACGCCAGTATAATTAAATGGTGTAATGGTTCTTAATTGTACTTTTATCGTTTCCGAAACCGCTAAGCCTTCAATAAATTCGGCAATACTTGCAGCATTGATTTTAGAATTTGTTCTGGTTAATTCTTTTAGGGCTTCGTAAGGGTTAGGATAGTTCTCTCTTCTTAAAACGGTTTGAATAGCCTCAGCAACAACTGCCCAGTTTTCATCTAAATCTGCATGTAAAGCTGCTTCATTTAATAAAATTTTATTTAATCCACGCAAAGTCGAATGAATGGCAATTAATGTATGTCCAAAAGGAACACCAACGTTTCTTAGAACGGTAGAGTCTGTTAAATCTCTCTGTAAACGCGAAATTGGCAATTTAGCAGCAAAAAATTCGAAAAGTGCATTTGCAATTCCTGCATTTCCTTCTGCATTTTCAAAATCGATCGGGTTAACTTTATGGGGCATTGCCGATGAACCGATCTCTCCGGCTTTAATCTTTTGTTTAAAATAGTTTTTGGAAATATAAGTCCAGATATCTCTGTCCAAATCAATGATGATATTGTTGATTCGTTTTAATGCATCACATTGTGCTGCAAACTGATCGTAATGCTCAATCTGTGTAGTGTGTTGTGCACGCGATAAACCTAATGTTTCATTTACAAATTGATTTGAAAAATCAACCCAGTTTACTTGAGGGTAAGCAATGTGGTGCGCGTTGAAATTACCGGTAGCACCACCGAATTTAGCACTGTTTGGGATATTTTTTAAGCTTTCTACCTGGATAGCTAAACGTTCAGCGAAAACCAAAAATTCTTTGCCTAACTTGGTTGGAGAGGCCGGCTGTCCGTGCGTATGTGCCAACATCGGAATATCTTTCCATTCTGTTGCCAGTGCATTTATTTTTTCGATTAAAGAATCAATAGCCGGATAATAACTTTCGTTTAATGCCAGTTTAATGGAATAAGGGATGGCCGTATTATTGATGTCCTGGGAAGTTAAACCAAAATGGATAAACTCTTTATAGTCTTGAAGCGATAAAGTATCAAATTTATTTTTGATAAAATATTCTACCGCTTTAACATCGTGATTGGTTACTTTTTCAGTTTCTTTAATTTCTAAAGCATTGGCCTCTGAGAAATTTTCATGTATTTTGCGTAATTCAGCATAAAGATTTCGATCAAAATTTGCTAAGCCTGGCAAGTTGATTTCGCAAAGCGCGATAAAATATTCGATTTCTACAAAAACACGGTATTTGATTAAGGCTTCTTCAGAAAAGTAAGCGGCTAAACCTTCTGTAGTTTTTCTGTAACGGCCATCAACAGGTGAAATAGCTTGTAGTGATGTTAAATTCATTATGCGGATTATATTTTTGCCGCAAATTTACTACAATTGATGGATTTTAAGGCCTTGATGTCTAAAATAAAAAGAGGCTGTATTATGAATTGTGATTATACTACTAATTTTCACGTTGAGTTCAGCTTGTACTGCGCCTGACGAAGTATCGAAGCGCTTTTAAACATTTTAGAGATCTTTCGACTGCTTGTTCCGAAACTTCGGGAAGCTACCATTGACAGAATCCACTTTGCGGTCGTCATCCGATAGTTATCGGATCTCGCGCATGCGGAAACAGCGAATTGCTCAAGCAAGCTAATCTTAAAATTATCGGTGGTGTATCTTATCAGTTGTATCTTTAAAAGCTAGTGCCCACAACTGGAGAGCCAATTTTAGTTGAATCTATTCAGCTATGTTTTAATGTTATTTAATCACTTATTTATACAAAAATTAACCTGTTTTTCTTAAAAGCAAAAGGGTCGCGATTTATGTTCGCGACCCTTTTGCTATAATTAGTTAATTAAACTAGTGTTTAACTTCGGTTTTTTCTGTTGTAGCTTTAACAGAAGTGTCTTTTACGGTAGAATCTTTTACTACTGTATCAACTTTAGTTGTATCCGTAATAATTGTAGAAGAATCTGTAACTGTTGTGTCGGCGCCATCTGCTTTTTTAGTTGAACCACCACAAGCAGCAACTGTTAGCGATAGGGTTAGGGCTAAAAAGCCTAATTTGAATGCATTTTTCATTTTGGTATCTGTTTTAGGGGTTAAAGTATACCATTAATACCAAAAATTTAAAAAGGTAACCTTATTGGTTTTGCAAAAATAAAAAAGCCTTTGAAAAATGAATTTCAAAGGCTTTTTTTATCAGTAAGTTAGACTAGTGTTTAACTTCTGTTTTTTCTGTAGTAGTTTTTACAGCTGTATCTTTTACTGTAGAATCTTTAACTACTGTATCTTTTTTAGTAGTATCAGTAACGATAGTAGAAGAATCAGTAGCTGTAGTATCAGTACCTTCTGCTTTTTTCTCTGAGTTACAAGCAACAACTGATAAAGATAAAGCTAAAGCTAAGAAGCCTAATTTGAATGCATTTTTCATTTTTGAGTATTTTTAAGTAATTAATTAATTTACCTGTTAATACCACATATTTAAAAAGGTAACCCAAAAAAAATAAAAAAAATGAATAAAAATAAAAAAGCGCTTTAAAGTTAACTTCAAGGCGCTTTTTTATATGGTAAAAGTTAGACTAGTGTTTAACTTCAGTTTTTTCTGTAGTAGTTTTTACAGTTGTATCTTTTACTGTAGAATCTTTTACTGAAGTATCTTTTGCAGTAGTATCAGTAACGATAGTTGAAGAATCTGTTAAAGTAGTATCAGCACCTTCAGCTTTTTTTTCTGAGTTACAAGCAACAACTGATAAAGATAAAGCTAAAGCTAAAAAGCCTAATTTGAATGCATTTTTCATTTTTGAATTTTTTTAGTAATTAATTTCTTATTAATGCCGCAAAGGTAAAAAGGTAACCCGAAAATTTACAGAAAAGTTAAAATATTTTTTTTTGGATATTTGGGTTACCGTTTGCCTGATGTTTGTATTAAGCAATAATAGTGGCTATCAATATTTTTTTGTCTAATATTGGGTTACTATTTACAGAAAAATGTATTAACTAGTGAATAACAGTTTAAAGAGTTCAGTTCCAACAGATAGAGAGGTTATTTTAGGTATCCTAAATAACTCAGAAGATACACTTAACAAGTTATACAAAGCTTATTATGCAATGGTTTTGCAATTTATCCTAAACAACAACGGTGATGAAGATGATGCAAAAGATGTTTATCAGGAAGGCATAATTATTTTATATAACAAAATTAAGGCGGGTAATTTTGAGCTCAGCAGCAAGCTGAAAACCTATATTTATTCAGTTTGCAGGCGCATTTGGCTGAAAAAACTCAGCTTAAACAGTAAAAAGACCGGTAGTATTACCGATTATGAAGATGTTTTCGCTGTTGAGGAGGATGTAGAAAACCACGAAGAGAAAGACGCCTCTTTTGTAAAAATGCAGTCGGCGCTTGATCATCTGGGCGAACCTTGTAAAACCATTATTCAGGATTTTTATATCCACAATTTATCCATGCAGGATATCTGCGAAAAGTTTGGTTATACCAATACCGATAACGCAAAAACGCAGAAATATAAATGCCTGCAAAGGTTAAAGAAAATATTTTTTCAACCATAATTTGAAATGAGAAACGATTTGGAGTTAGATGCAATTATTGAAGATTATCTGTTAGGTAAACTTAATGCACAGGAAATGGAAGCTTTTGAACAGTTGCGTCTTAGCGATGCTACAGTTGATCATAAAGTAGTTTCGCATAAGTTCTTTTTAGCTTCTATGGATACATTTGCAGAACAGTTACGCTTAAAAGAACAGTTAAGTCAGATCCATACAGAAATTGATGTGGAAGGCTTGGCTGCTACACTTAGGCCACATCCTTCACGTGTGGTGCAATTGTGGCGGAAACACAAATCTGCCATTGCGGTTGCCGCATCTTTTGTTGTACTTTCTTTGGTTTCTATCTATTCTATTCAGCATAGCACACAACAAGCCGAGCGCTACAGACAGTTGAGCAATAAAGTAAATAATGCCATTAAAACTCAAAATAGCCTGATCAGAAATATAAAGCATAATAACACTACTTCTGATAAGCCAAATAATCAAAATAGTTTTGGAGGTACGGGGTTTGCCATTTCTACAAATGGTTACATCTTAACCAACCTGCATATTATTAATGGTGCAGATTCTTTATATGTGCAAAACAGTAAAGGAGAATCTTTTAAAGTAAAATCGGTTTACACGGATCCTCAAAATGATATTGCTATTCTTAAAATAAGCGATAAACATTTCAGTAACTTATCTTCTATTCCTTATACCATTAAAAGAAATACCAGTAATATTGGTGAAATTGTATATACTTTAGGTTATCCGAAAGATGATGCGGTGCTGGGAGAAGGTTACGTAAGTTCGAAAAATGGTTTTGTAGGAGATACTACTCAGTATCAGGTAGCCATTTCGGTTAATCCAGGTAATAGTGGTGGTCCGGTTTTAGATAATAACGGAAATTTAGTTGGTATTATTAGCGGCAAGCCAGACCAGACTGAAGGTGCAGCCTTTGCTATCAAATCAAAATATATTTTAGAGGCCATGAGGGCTATCCCTCAGGATTCGCTGGGTGCAAATAAACTTTCTACCAACAAAAAAAGTTTGTTGTCTGGTTTAAAACGAACCAAACAGATTGAGAAAATACAAGATTATGTATTTATGATTAAAGCATATTAAAAATAATACCCCAAACAAATTAATATTTAAGCCCTGTAGATTATCTCTTCAGGGTTTTTTATTGGAATTGTAATTTGGAGGTCTTAAATTAATATAAAATCTATGTATTTACTATGGTATTGTTTAGATTTGTTATAGTCAAAATTAAATTAATAATATCATGAGTATAAGATTAGGCGATACCGCACCGAATTTCAAGGCCGATACATCCATTGGCGAAATAGATTTTTATGATTATTTAGGCGATAGCTGGGGAGTGCTTTTTTCTCACCCGGCAGATTATACGCCAGTTTGTACTACTGAACTTGGTAGAACTGCAGCATTGAAAGACGAGTTTGAGAAAAGAAATGTTAAAGTTTTAGCTCTAAGTGTTGATTCTGCCGATTCGCACAAAGGATGGATCAATGATATCAACGAAACGCAAAATACCACTGTCGAATTTCCGATCATTGCCGATCCGGATAAAACAGTAGCTAATCTTTATGACATGATCCACCCGAATGCTTCTGAAACATTAACGGTGAGATCATTGTTCGTCATCAGTCCAGATAAAAAAGTGAAATTGATTATTACCTATCCAGCGTCTACAGGACGGAACTTTAATGAAGTATTGCGTGTGATTGATTCTTTGCAGCTTACTGCTCATTATAGCGTAGCTACTCCGGCCGATTGGCAAGATGGAGAAGACGTAATTGTTGTAAACAGTATCAAAACTGAAGATATCCCTGCTAAGTTTCCGAAAGGACATCAGGTTATTAAACCCTATTTACGTACAACACCCCAGCCAAATAAATAATTCGATTTTTAGTAACGCAACATTCTTGTTGAATAGGCCAAAATCACTTGTATTAAATGTCTAAATTATTATATTTGATAGTTTTGTTTCAATATTAATGCTTAAACTGGTTGTTTTTATCTAAATTAATACACGATTGTTTAAATTAAGTGCTGATCAAGGCGTAAAAGGTTTATTTATTTATACAATTTTTATTTTTTTATGGCAACCGGAAAAGTTAAATGGTTTAATACGCAAAAAGGTTTTGGATTTATTGTGCAAGAAGACAATAAAGACATATTTGTACATTTTAAAGATGTTTTAGGTGGAATTGAAAGCTTGAAAGAAAACGATACAGTAGAATTTGAAGTAGCTGATGGTAGAAAAGGTTTACAAGCTGTAAACGTTAAAAAAGTTTAAGCATTAATTATAATATTTCTCCAAACTACCAAAAGCCTTTCATTAGAAGGGCTTTTGGTATTAGTTATATCGTCACCCTGAACTCGTTTCAGGGTCTGTTAGATAAAGTTCTTCACTACTGATTAAGATGAAAGGCTACTAATAGGATGTGAGGATCCTCACATATTTTTTTGAAAAGCAGTAGCAGTGATACTTGGGTTTCGATAGTCCCGCCATTTGCTTAATCCCGATTGAAATCCGCTAAAGATAAAATAATACTCAAATCGGGATAACGCTGTCTGTCCGGTTTATTTTACAAACAATAGCTGTACTATCCAAGCCAGCTAAAACCTGATCTTAGATACCGATATTTCATCAGAAGCTGGGTTGTGTGATCCTAAGTTTTTGGACCAGCTTTCCGAAAAAAATGTTTGATTTTTGTTTAATATTTTTTTTGGTAAAGATTCTTCACTGCGTTCAGAATGACAGAATCAATAGAATGGTCGTCATCTCGACCGGAGCAACGCGAAGTGGAGAGATCTGTTTAGGTAGATTTTTGCTTTGCAGACCCTTCGGGGTCTTGGCAGCGTTGCACCCGATAGCTATTGGGTTTGCTCGAAATGATGCGCGGAGACCTTAATAATACTGTATAATCGACGCTTTCAAAATCACATTCTCTCCATTGGTAATCTTTGTAAAAATCAAAAACTGATTCTGATCGGCTTTGATTTTATATTTTTTTACTAAATCTTCTGGTTTTGCAGGATAATTACGGACAATGACATTACCTTTTAAATTAATCTCTTTTTTAAGTTCACCAGTATTCAGTATAGATTCAATTTTAAAAATACGGCCTGGAAAATCTGTTTTTATACCATCAGCACTAAATAATTGCGTTTGCGAATGTAATTTTAAGAGACCGTAAGTTGTACCAATTAAATTAAAAGCACCCGATTTTAATAATGCGGCATCCGGCTCATACAGATACTCACCAATGTTCAAATGGTTTGTAAAATGCACAGAAGCATTTGATGATGATCGGTAAAAAGAAAAATCCTTTTCTATCCCATTATTTAAAGTTACGGCCTTAATTTTTGTGTCGTTTTCGTAACCTTTATCTATTACCCATAAAAGTTCTTTGCATTCGTTTTTTACACTTAAAATATGAATTTCACTAACCTGCTTCAATTCTGATAAACCAGCAGAAATATCGAGTAATGGGGCCGTTTTTATGATTATGCGTGACGATTTTTCCAGTAATAGGTCTAGGTTGCCTGCAACATCGGGTGTACAATCTTTGAGCATAAAAACCTTGCCTTTTTCAGCTCTTCGTGCAGGATCTACATAAATTGTGTCAAAAATGGTTTCACTAGTTTTAATATCAGCAATGCCATCTTCTGCTTTAAATTCAATATTGGTAGCACATAAGGCCAGTGCATTATGTTGTGCTATTGCCGACAGTTCATTATTAATTTCGCAATGCGTTACTTTTTTTACTTTTTGAGCAAAGTAATAGCTGTCAATTCCGAAACCCCCGGTAATATCAATTAAAGTATCACCTATGGCCAGTTTTGACTTGTATTTTGCCGTAATTTCAGAAGAGGTTTGTTCGATGGATAATACGGGGGGATAATAAATGTTTTTGGTATGAAACCAGGTTGGTAATTTCTTCTCTGATTTCTTTTTTGCGGTAATCTGTGTAGCTAATTCTGCAGAGCTAACGCCTTCGAACGGACTTTTTGCTAAAGCAATCTGATTCACATCCGCATTTAAATTTGCATTGATGTAATCTTGTACAGCTTTAGCTAGAATTTTATTGTTCATTTTTTAGGGTGAAAGTAGCAGGTATCAAGTAGCGGGTATCAAGTACTAGGTAGCGAGTAGCAGGTATCAAGGGTAGTATCCAATCTTGATTCTTGATACTAATTACTTGCTACTAATTTTATTCTTCATCACCATCTGGCAGGTGTGCCGGCTCTTCACTTCTAATAAAATATCTTTATCCACGGTTACACGGTCAATAGTTTGCTGATTGTAATAACGGATGGTTACCAGTTCAAGACCCTTATTATATTTTACGGTAAACTCTTCCGAAAGGTCTTTGATCAGTTTTTCAATCTGAACAGGATGATCATCTACACTTACTGAAAAGCTGATGGCAGAGTTAAGCATGGTATTGATTTTGATCCTGTGTGTATGGAACAGTTCAAAAATATTGCTCAGATTTTCTTCAATAATAAAAGAATAATCTTTTGGGAAAATAGAAATCAGTGCCTGGTTAACCTTAAAAATAAAGGAGGGGATAGGTAATGGATTATTCTCTTTGGTAATTGCTGTTCCTGAGCCATCAGGCTGGATAAATGACCTCACAAAAAGTGGAATACCCTTGTTTTGGAGTGGCTTTATGGTTTTTGGATGAATTACCGTTGCACCGTAATAAGTAAGTTCAATCGCATCATGATAAGAAAGCTGAGCAATCAACGCTGTCTCATCAAACCATTTCGGATCTGCATTTAATACCCCTGGAACATCTTTCCATATGGTTAAGGCGGCGGCATCTAAACAGGAAGCAAATATTGCTGCCGAATAGTCAGAACCTTCGCGACCTAATGTTGTGGTGTAATTTTCGCTTGTTCCGCCAATAAATCCTTGTGTTACAATGATGTTATCTGTTAAAAGAGGCACTAAATCTTTCTGGATGATCAGGTTGGTCTTAGCCCAGTCTACTTTACCTTCTTTATACGTATTATCAGTCTGGATGTAGTTGCGTGCATCGGCCCAAAGGGTTTTATTACCCGTTTCATTTAACCAGGCCGCTACAATTTTAGTAGAAACTATCTCACCAATAGATACAATCTGATCATAAATATAATCAGGATTGTGATCCGGCTCATCTTCAATCAACCAATCGATTTCAACAAAGGTATTGGCTATATCATCATAAACTGGATGTTGTTTGCCCTGAAAGAGTTCATCTATAATGCCGAAATGGAAATGTTTAATTTCTTCAAAAATTGCATGTGCCTCATCATTTTGTGAGAGGAAAGCGTGGGTTAGGTCTTCCAATCTATTGGTGATTTTGCCCATAGCAGAAATAACGATCAATAGGTTCCCTTTTTTGTAATCGCGTACAATATTAGCCAGATTTTTTACTCCATCTGCATCTTTTACTGAGGCACCACCAAACTTAAAAATATCCATATTAAAATGCCTTGATCTGTTCTGTCGATAGCGCTGCATTTAACCAGCCACTTTCTAAATGTGCTTTATATTTATTATAGAAGTTAATTGCTGGTTCGTTCCAGTCTAACACCTGCCAAACCATACCACTATATTTACCATTTTTAGCTTCTTCTATCACTTTTTCGAACAATACTTTACCCAAGCCTTTTCCTCTAAATTCTTCTGTTACAATAAAATCTTCAAGGTATAACCTGCAACCCTTCCAGGTAGAATAACGCGTATAATATAGGGCAAAGCCTACAATTGTACTATTTACTTCTGCCACGTATGCCTTCCATACGGGGTTTTTGCCAAAACCAGCATCAACGAAGTGATCTAAAGTAACGGTAACTTCCTCAGGAGCCCGTTCATAAATGGCTAGTTCATTAATTAATTCCAATAATCTTGAACAATCCTCTGCAGTTGCAAATCTGATTTTGAAATCCATATTAGTTAGCCGAAATATCGTTTTTGAAATGTTTGATCACCCTTTTTCCAAAAATACTGCTACCAATACGCACCATCGTACTGCCTTCTTCAATGGCGATTTTGTAATCGGCACTCATTCCCGTTGATATTTCCTTAAAAGAATCCTCTTTACGGAAAAAGCTTACTTTTATACCATCGAAAAATACTTTTAGTTCGTTAAACTCAACAGTAATCTGTTTTTCGTTTTTGGTATTGGTGGCAATGCCCATTAATCCAACTACACGGATGTTTTTTAATTCAGCAAAGGCTTCATCACGCAATAATTCAATCACTTCATCAAAGCCAAGTCCGAATTTAGTGTCTTCATCAGCAATGTAAACCTGTAACAAACAATCAATTACGCGTTTGTTTTTTTTCGCTTGCTTATCGATTTCCTGCAGCAGTTTCAAACTATCTACTCCATGTATCAGTTTTACAAAAGGCGCAATGTATTTTACTTTATTGGTCTGTAAATGGCCGATGAGGTGCCATTCGATATCTTTAGGGAGCTGCGCTTCTTTTTCAACCATTTCCTGCACGTGGTTTTCACCAAAAATACGTTGTCCGGCGTTGTATGCTTCTAAAATTGATTCTATTGGCTGTGTTTTTGAAACTGCAATCAGTTTAACTCCGTCTGATTCAACTTCGCTTTTATATTGTTTAAGATTATCAGCTATGCTCATTTATAACTATTTTTGGTAAAATTAATAACCTTGCCGCAATTTGGGCAAAAAATAATATTTAAATTAAGCATGAAGAGATTAATATGGGTTTTAATGACAGCTATATTATGGTTCGGCTGTAAACCTGGCGTACCTGATGACATTATTAAACCTGATAAAATGGAAAAGATCTTATACGATATGCACATTGTAGATGGATACCTTTCCAGTATTTACGTAGTCGATTCTGCAAAGAAGGTGGCTGCAGCATATTACAAAGGGATTTATAAAAAGTTTGGAACAGATTCTGCCCAGTATAATAAAAGTTTACTTTGGTATAATACCAACCCTGTAGCGCTGGAAGCCGTGTATAAAAATATACAGAAAATGCTGGCTAAACAAAAAAAAGGAACGGAATTAGCCGATTTAATGATTAAGAAAAAACAGTTTAAAGCTGATTCGTTGGTGATAGCAAAGAAATTTAAGGCCGATTCGCTTGCTATTAGAAAAAAAATGAAACCAGATTCTTTATCCAAGGTTAAAGCTGTGGCGGCTATTGCCAAAAAGAAAAAACAGGCCGATTCACTTATAAATATAAAAAAAGCCGGGATTGCGAGCGTAATGCCCACCCCGGCAGCAGTACAATAATATGTTATATCCCGATAATTGTTTAGAACGTTTAGGTTTTGTAGAAATCAGGCAACTGATCAGCAAACATTGTTTGAGCTCTATGGGCCAGGCAATGGTGGAAAAGATGCAGGTGATGAACCGTTTTGATCAAATTGATAAATTTTTACGTCAAACAAACGAATTTAAGCGTATCCTGCAAAATCAGGAACCCTTACAGATCAATACGTTTTTTGATATTAAATCGCTGGTTGAAAAAATCAGGGTAGAAGGTACTTATCTTTTAGAAGAGGAATGGTTTCAGGTATATACTTCCTTGCAAACTGTTTTTTCTGTACTCCGGTTTTTTGAAGAACGAGCAGAAGTATACCCAACACTTGAAGCTTTATTTGAGCATCTGCCAATCGAAAAAAACATTCTGCGTAAGATAGAAACAGTAATTGATGCCAAAGGAAAGATTAAACCAAATGCATCAAAAGAATTGCAGGAAATTACCTCAGCAATTTCGAAAGCAGAGCAAGATGTGCGTAAGCGCATGGATTCTATATATAAGCAGGCTATAGCCAATAATTGGGTTGCCGATGGGAGTTTAACCATTCGTGATGGGCGGATGTGTATTCCTGTTTTGGCAGAAAATAAACGCAAACTAAAGGGTTTTGTGCACGATGAATCGGCTACAGGTCAAACCGTTTATATTGAGCCTGAAGAAGTTTTTACTTTAAATAATAAGTTACGCGATTTAGAATTTGATAAACGCCGTGAAATTATTAAAATTTTAATTGCCTTAACGGATGATCTGCGACCGTATTCTCCATTATTACTTTCTTACCATGGTTTCTTGACTAAACTCGATTTCGTGCGTGCAAAGGCTTTATTTGCGATGGATATAGAAGCTGAAATGCCAGGTTTGTTAAAAGAACCTAAAACTAAGCTGATTAATGCAAGGCATCCTTTATTGTCAATTTCATTTGCTGCTGAGAAGAAAACGGTTACCCCCTTAAATATTCATATAGATGCAGAAACACGCGTAGTACTGGTATCAGGTCCGAATGCGGGTGGTAAATCAGTTTGTATGAAAACGGTTGGTCTTTTGCAGCTAATGCTACAAACCGGTTTGTTGATTCCCGTTGATGCCAACAGTGAAGTGGGTATTTTTGAGAATATTTTTGCCGATATCGGCGATGATCAATCGATAGAAAGTGATTTGAGCACCTATAGTGCGCATCTGAAGAAGATGCGCTATTTTGTAGAGCACGCTTCACCAAAAACTATGGTATTGATTGATGAATTTGGTACAGGTACCGATCCGCAGTTTGGCGGACCAATGGCTGAAGCTGTTCTTGAGGTATTAAACAATAAGAAGGTGAGAGGTGTAATTACCACCCACTATTCTAATTTAAAACTATTTGCAGGAAATACATCTGGTTTGGAAAATGCATCGATGCTTTTTGATAATGCAAAAATGAAACCGCTTTACATTTTAGAGATGGGTAAACCCGGAAGTTCTTACGCTTTCGAAATTGCACAGAATATTGGTTTGCCAAAAGAAGTGATCCAGCTTGCGAAAGAGAAAACGGGATCCAACCAGAACCGGGTAGATACGATGCTGGTTGATCTGGAGCGTGAAAAGAAAAATGTTTACGATGCAAAAGTAAGTTTGGCCAATCAACAGAACAAGGCCAAAAACCTGGTTGCCGAAAATGAAAAGTTAAAGACATTTTTAGAAGAGAATAAAAAAATCCTGATTAAGGAAGCCAAACAAGAGGCGCAGAACATTATTAAAAATGCCAATAAACTGGTAGAAAATACCATTGCCGAGATCAAGGAAAAACAGGCTGATAAGGAAGTAACCAAAGAACTTCGGCAAAACCTGCAACGCGAACTGGTTAAAAATACAATTCCGAAAGAGCGCCCTAAACCGGTACCGGTAGTGATTGGTGGTGAAATAGAAATTGGCGATTTGGTAAAGTTTACGGATAGTGAAACCATTGGCCAGGTTTTAGAAATTAACCGGAATGAACTGGTTTTGGCCATCGGCGATTTACGATCAACTGTTAAAAAGAACCGTGTACAAAAAGTGAGTAACCGCGAAGCTAAAAAAGTAGTTCAAAGTAGTGCCAATTCTTTTGCAGGGCGGATGAATGATGCTGTTTCTGGCTTTAGAGCTGAACTCGACCTTCGGGGAAAGCGTACAGAAGATGCCCTTTTCGAAGTAGAGAAATATTTAGACAAAGCCATTATGCTCGGCTTTCCATCTATCAAACTGATCCATGGCAAAGGTGATGGGATTTTAAGAAAAATGATCAGGGAATATTTACGCAAGTATAGTCAGGTAAACAGAATGGAAGATGAACATGCGGATAGGGGTGGTGATGGCATTACCTATGTGTATTTGAATTAGTGTTGTGAGATTTGAGTCGCTTAGGCGTCATCTCGACTGGAGTGCTACGTAATAGAGAGATCTGCTGTAGTGGTGTTGGATGTTACCATCTGATACTTAGAAAAATCTTTTTTGCTAATCTCTTTCTAAAATTAACTATAGTATTCTCTTATCAATTTAGCCTGTCAGATGGAAACATCTGACAGCACATATTTGTGGTGCAGGATGTTACCATCCTGCACTAATTATTTTTTTGAAATCTGTCAGATGGTAATATCTAAAAGTACTTACAGAAAAACTAAAACTTTTATAACTGTAACTATGTTATTTTTAAAACGTTACGGTTATGAAAAAAATCTTACTCTGCCTTTTTGTGGTATTATTTACCACAACTTGCAAAAAGACCGACAGTGGTAATGAAGATCCAGGTAACTTGCCTGATGTAGAATTAAAATCAAAAGTAATTGTATCTGGACTGAGTCTTCCCTGGGAAATGGTATATGGTCCGGATAATTTCATCTGGTTTACGGAAAAGGCCGGTAAAATCAGTCGATTAAATCCTGCTACAGGTCAGGTAACAGCCTTGCTAACCATAACCGAAGTACGTACAAATGGAGAGGGCGGCTTGCTTGGAATGACGCTACATCCCGATTTTACCGGTAATCCTTATGTTTATGTAGTGTATGGTTATGGAAGTACCTATAAAGCTAAAGTGGTACGTTATACTTACGCGGTAGGAAATTTAACCAGCCCGCTGGTTTTACTGGATCAGATTCCGGCTGCTTCTATCCATAATGGTTCGCGTTTGTTAATCAGTGGTGGTAAATTATTTATCAGTACTGGTGATGCTGCTGATACTAACCTTCCTCAAAATATTAATTCTTTGGCTGGGAAAATTTTAAGAATCAATCTAGATGGCACTATCCCTGCTGATAATCCTTACCCAAATAATCCGGTTTGGTCTTTGGGCCATAGAAACCCACAGGGATTGACTCAAGTGGGCAATAAAATTTTCTCTTCAGAACATGGACCTGATTCTGATGATGAAATTAATATTATTGAAAAAGGAAGAAACTATGGGTGGCCAAATATTAAAGGTTTTTGTAATGAAAGTGGAGAGCAGTCTTTTTGCAATTTGAACAATGTAGCAGAACCATTAATCAACTGGACGCCAACTATTGCACCAAGTGGTTTAACCTATTATAATAACAACTATATCCCGCAGTTTAAAAACTCTTTATTGTTGGCGGTATTAAAGGGTACAAAACTGATGCAATTGAAATTAGATGATGCACAGACTAAAATTACCGGCACAAAAGATTTTTATGTAAATACTTATGGTAGGGTGAGAGCTGTCTGCCAATCACCTGAAGGAAAAATTTATATCTGTACCAGTAATGGAAGTGATGATAAAATTGTAGAAATAGCAAAATAGTCGATTATTTTTTCTGTCCAGGACACTTTTTACAGCGTTTGCCTTTTTTGAATTTTTCGCAACATTTTTTGTGCGCTGCTGTACAACTGAAAATAAAACCCATGCCCTTCTGAAATTCAGGGTCAGTGGGCAATACGAATATGTTATCTTCTCTCTCGTTAATCATTGCAATACAAAGGTAGTGGTTATTTAGATTAATTCCAATCAAATAATATTCCATATAGATTTAAAAATTTAAATGCTGCATTTTTGTAGGCAATTTGTAATTTAGCGGCCTAACCAAAAATTCATAAAATGATAAATAAAGTGGTATCTGGGGCTGAAGAGGCCATCAAAGATATATCAGATGGTACAACTATCATGCTTGGTGGTTTCGGACTTTGTGGTATTCCAGAGAATTGTATAAATGCCCTGGTAACTAAGCAGGTGAAAAATCTGACCTGTATTTCTAACAACGCAGGTGTTGATGATTTTGGTATTGGCTTAATGCTGAAAAAACGACAGGTTAAAAAAATGATTTCTTCTTACGTGGGTGAAAATGCTGAATTTGAGCGGCAGTTGCTGAGCGGTGAACTTGAGGTAGAACTAATTCCTCAAGGTACTTTGGCTACCCGTTGTCTTGCTGCAGGATATGGCATGCCTGCAATTTTTACACCTGCAGGTGTAGGTACGGAAGTGGCAGAAGGTAAAGAAGTCCGTAATTTTGATGGCAAGGATTATTTAATGGAATATGCATTCGATGCAGATTTTGCAATTGTAAAAGCGTGGAAAGGTGATCGCGCAGGAAATTTAATCTTTAGGTCAACCAGCCGAAATTTTAATCCCGTAATGGCTATGGCCGGCAAAATTACCATTGCAGAGGTAGAAGAATTGGTAGAAGCTGGCGAATTAGATCCTGATTATATTCATACACCGGGTATTTATGTACACCGCATCTTCCAAGGTAAAAACTACGAGAAAAGAATTGAACAACGGACGGTAAGAAGAAAATCGTAATGAAGAAAATAATTGCAATTGAAGAAATGGCCATGTTTCTAATGGCAATATTTGCCTTTTCTAAATTGTCATTTCATTGGTGGATATTTCCGGTATTATTGCTTGTACCAGATTTGAGCATGTTAGGATATCTTGTAGGCCCGCAAGTGGGTGCGTGGTTTTATAATGTAGTTCACCATAAAGCGATAGCAATTTTAATTTTCTTGATCGGTTTTTATTATCATTTACCCGTATTGCAGCTAACTGGTATCATCCTGTTTGCCCACTCTTGTATGGATAGGGCATTAGGTTATGGTTTGAAGTATGGCGATGCATTTAATCACACACATTTAGGCTTAATTGGAAAAAATAAATAAATGGCATTTTCAAAAGAAGAGATCGCGCAGCGTATCGCTAAAGAAATAAAAGATGGTTATTATGTTAACCTTGGTATTGGCATACCTACATTAGTGGCCAACTATATTCCAGAAGGAATTAATGTAGTGTTACAGTCTGAAAACGGTTTATTAGGTATGGGACCATTTCCTTTTGAAGGGGAAGAAGATGCCGATCTAATTAATGCAGGTAAACAAACCATTACCACCTTGCCTGGATCGTCTATTTTTGATTCGGCAATGAGTTTTGGGATGATCCGTGCTCAAAAAGTAGATTTAACCATTCTGGGCGCCATGGAGGTGTCAGAAAATGGAGATATTGCCAACTGGAAAATTCCTGGTAAAATGGTAAAAGGAATGGGCGGAGCAATGGATTTAGTAGCGTCAGCTAAAAATATCATTGTGGCTATGCAGCACATTAATAAAGCTGGAGAAAGCAAATTGTTGCCAAAATGTACGCTTCCGCTAACTGGTGTTAAATGCATTAAAAAAATTGTAACTGAACTGGCCGTTCTGGATATTTTACCTGAAGGTGGTTTCAAACTTTTAGAACGGGCCCCAGGTGTGAGTATCGAATTTATACAACAATCTACCGCAGGAAGATTGGTAATAGAAGGAGAAATCCCTGAAATGAGATTAGATTAATCAGTAGTTTTTTTGGGGCAGAAACCACTGCGATTGAATGATTCCCATTTTCTCACGTTGAGCCTGCAGAAACGCCTTAAATTATATTATGGCGAGCTTTCGACTCCGCTCAGGCTGACAACCTACGGTCAAAAAGGAGTCAAACTCTTAAAGCTTGACTCCTTTTCTATTTACTGTATATCAACCAGGATGCTATTTCTTAAATTATTTGAAATATCTTCTGTAATGGCGATAATTTCATCAGGTTCGTTGGTATTGTTCATCACAACTTTATTGCATTGGTTGCGATAGGGTAGCAGATATTCTTTATAAGCGGGTACCACGTGATTGTGCCATTTGTACAATACATCTTCTTCAGGATATCCACGCTCTAAACCATCGCGTTTAATTCGGCGATCTAAAGCAACCTGTTCATCTGCATCTACAAAAATAGTATGATCTAATAGCGATGCAATTGCTTTAAAGTGAAGAATGAAAAGCCCTTCAACAATAATAATGGGAGCAGATTTAATCTCCAGGATTTTTACAACTGCCAGTGGATTGTTAAAATTATATTCCTTTTTATAAACTACTTCACCGTTAATGAGCTGTTTAATATCTCTTAGAAACTGTTCGCTATCAATGGTAGAAGGAAGATCAAAGTTGTATAGCTTGTTTTCTTCCTGAGTCATGTCGCCCGCAGGGATATAATAATCATCCTGCGATACAAGTGTTACTTCATCTTGTTTAAAATGGTGAAGAAAACAGTTTAAGAAGAATGTTTTACCCGATCCGCTACCACCGGCAATGCCAATTATAAATGGTTTTTTATTTACACTCATTGAGCACTATAAGTTAAATTACAGAAAAAACGTTTGTCTAAAGCACCTAATGAATCGGCTACAGCTTTAGTCATTACAATGATAACATCTTTTGTAGATTCGTTCTCTGTAAATTTACCAACAACTTTTGCAAAGGTAGTGCGGTTAGTCATTGGGTTGGTAATCTTAATTACCCTGCCTACAGGCGCTGTACGGTGTAAAACCAACATTTTAGTTCCATCAAGATCCTGGTCTGCTATCCAAACTGCAGTTCCCTTTTCTTCGATCTGGCTTAAGCCGTATACGCTCGGATCGCGGCGAAGTTTAGGATCTTTAACCATGGTACTGTCTGGCTCATTTTCCTGTTCTTCTTTGGATAAATCATTAACCGATTTAGGTTGTGGCGGTTTAGGAATAATCAGTTTCTGATCAACTTTAATATTATTATCCTCCAGTTTATTTGCCGTTCTGATCTGAAAAGCTGTTAAGTTGTATTTTTTAGCAATCGAAAAAATGTTTTCGCCAGTAGCTACCGTATGGATAAAACTCTCTTCATTTGCAGCGGGCGTTTCTTTTGCTTTTGTTTCTGCCTGTTTTTCTTTTGGAACCTGAACATCAGTAACAATACCTCCACCAGGCACCTTCAAAACCTGCCCGATGGTAATGGCATTATCAGGAAGATTATTCATTGTCCTGATCTGGTAAGCGGTAATGCCATATTGCTTGGCTATGGTGAAGATCGTTTCGTTTCTTAAAACGGTATGTGTGCCTGCAGCATCTGTAGATTTGCTTTCTTGTACCGGTTTTTCATCAGCAACAGTAACTACCTTATTTTCATTAATATTTTTGGTTGCAGGGATTTTAAGTTTTTGTCCGATCCGAAGGTTATTGCCTGAAAGATTATTGGCTTTTTTTACTTCTTCAACTGTAGTACCGTATTTTTCTGCAATTTTTCCTAAAAACTCTTTTGCCGCCACGGTATGTTCGATCATGGTTTGATCTGACAACGGAGTAGTGTTTGCAGTTGATTCTGTATTATTTTTTGCAGGTGGAGTAACAGCTGGCTCAGCTGCTACATTTTGTGTTCCGTTTTTTGCCGGTATTTTTAAAACCTGCCCAATGCTCAAATTATTGCCTTTTAACTGATTTAATGCCTTAATTTCATTTATTGTAGTGCCATATTTTTCGGCCAGCATATTTAAGTTTTCTTTTGGCTTAATGGTATGCTCAATCACATTGGCTGTTGCAGAAGTTGTTTCCGTATTCGATGATCCGGTAGCTGCAAAAGGAACATTTGTAGGGACTTTGATAATTACCCCAACCTGTAGATATTTATTGTTGTTAAAAGCCATAATATCCTTCGGAGATACGTTGTATCTTCTCCCAATAGAATAGTAAGTGTCTTTTGCTACAGTTTGGTGAACGATGAGTTTTTTGCCATTATTATTTTCTACACCGATAGAGTCTCTTGCTGTGTTGGCTTTTGCATTTGCAATATTTAAGGCAAATAACACAACAGCAGATAAATATATTTTATGCATTTATTTTTATATAAATTTCTAAATCAAGGACCGCAATTATACGAATAATATTGTTAACCATCTTAAGCTGAACTGTCAGCTTTTATGTGAAAATGAGATGGTTTTAACCTCATTATATCAGTATACTATTCATTTACAAATGTTTATGATGCCTTCCCTTTGTTTGTTTTCAGATATTAAACGATTTAATAAATAACGTATTGTTCAAAAGAAAAAATTGAGCAAACTTTTATAAATGTTGTTTGTTAAGTTCACATCAAAAACATTATAAATCATAATAAAATGGACGCTAAAGAAATAAGCTTGAACGAAAAAGAAGTTAAACCAGTGGTAGATCTGTTAAATGATTATTTAGCTAATTACCACATTCATTATCAAAAATTAAGAGGTTGCCACTGGAACATTAAAGGGCAGAATTTTTTTACGCTTCATGTAAAGTTCGAAGAATTATATACCAATGCACAGCTAACCATTGATGAAATTGCTGAGCGTGTACTAACCTTAGGTAAAGCACCACATAGCCGTTTTGCCGATTATATTAAAGAATCTAAAATTAAAGAGATTGATACCATAGGTATGAAAGACCTTGATATGGTTGATGCCATTTTAGATGATATGGCTTCATTGATTGAATTGGAAAGAGAGCTTTTAGAGGCCACTGATGCTGCTGGCGATGATGGTTCTAACGATATGGTTAACCGTTTTATGCAGTTTAAAGAAAAAAATACCTGGATGTTACGTTCTTTTGCTGGTAAGAAATAATATCATTATTGGTAGGTTATTGGCCTTATATAAGTAGCTTTATTGTAAAATCTGCTTATATAGGGCTTTTTTGTTTCATAGAAAGTCTAATTATTTATCTTTGGACATGGCATACAAAAGTTTAGCAGCATGTGTTTCCGATCTTGAAAAGCATGGTCATTTGGTCAGAATAAAAGAAGAAGTAGATCCTTATTTAGAAATGGCGGCCATCCATTTACGGGTTTATGAAAATAAAGGTCCGGCTATTCTATTTGAAAATATTAAAGGAAGTCCGTTTCCTGCAGTTTCAAATTTGTTTGGAACTTTAGAAAGATCAAAGTTCATTTTCAGAGATACCTTACCCAAAGTGCAGCAGTTGGTTTCGTTAAGGAACGATCCTATAAAAGCATTAAAAAATCCTTTCAAATATGCGGGTTCTGCAATGTCGGCTTTGTCTGCGCTGCCGTTAAAAACACCTTCTGCCAAAAGTAAATTTTTCAAAACGAGTATCAGTCAGTTACCGCAGATTGTGAACTGGCCTATGGATGGCGGACCATTTGTTACCATGCCACAGGTGTATACTGAAGATATAGAAAAGCCTGGTGTTTTGAATGCAAACCTTGGAATGTATCGTATTCAATTGGGTGGAAACGATTATATCCAGGATAAAGAAATTGGCTTGCATTATCAGATTCACAGGGGGATAGGTGTACATCAATCTAAAGCCAATGCACTGGGGCAGCCTTTAAAGGTGAGTATTTTTGTTGGTGGTCCACCGTCACATCCACTGGCTGCTGTAATGCCTTTACCTGAAGGTTTGTCTGAAATGACTTTTGCAGGTGCACTGGGCGACAGGCGTTTCCGCTATTTTTATGATGATGAAGGGTTTTGCATCTCTGCAGATGCTGATTTTATCATCACAGGAACCGTTTATCCAAATGAAAATAAACCAGAAGGACCTTTTGGTGATCATTTAGGCTATTATAGCCTAATACATCCATTTCCTTTAATGAAAGTGCACCATGTGTATCATAAAAAGGATGCCATCTGGTCATTTACAGTAGTTGGTCGGCCTCCGCAAGAGGATACCAGTTTTGGTGCATTGATTCATGAGATTACAGGTTCAGCCATTCCGCAGGAAATACATGGCTTAAAAGAGGTACATGCGGTAGATGCAGCTGGTGTTCATCCATTGCTTTTCGCCATAGGTAGCGAGCGTTATACACCTTATTTAAAAGAAAGAAGACCACAGGAAATTTTAACTATTGCGAACCACATTTTAGGTAAAAACCAATTAAGTTTAGCCAAATACCTTTTTATAGCGGCCAAAGAGGATGATCAGCAATTGAGTACCCATCATATTGAAGATTTTATCAAGCATATATTGGAGCGGGTAGATTTAACCCGGGATATCCATTTTTACACCAATACGACCATTGATACACTAGATTACAGTGGCGATGGATTAAATAGTGGATCGAAAGTAGTCATAGCAGCAGCAGGGGATAAGCGACGGGAATTATGGGACAAGATTCCAGAAGCGTTGAAACTGAGTAATGATTTTTACCAACCCAAAATAGCGATGCCAGGTGTTTTGGTTTTGGAAAGTAATAAGTATCTAAACCCTGAAAAAACGGCCGCTGAAATTGCGCTGTTAAATATTGCATTAATGGATCAGGATTTATCCGGATTACCTTTAATCATATTAGCAGATGATTCGATATTTACTGCCGCAACTATAGATAACCTAGTGTGGGTAGCTTTTACAAGAAGCAACCCGGCAGCAGATATCTATGGCGTTAACGATTTTATCGTTAATAAACACTGGGGATGTAAAGGCTCGATGATTATTGATGCACGAAAAAAGCCCCACCATGCACCCGAACTGATCAGAGATGCTGTGGTAGAGGCTAAGATTGATGAAATGAGTAAAGAAGGCGGGGCCCTTTACGCACTATTTAATCGCTAGCTATTATTGTATCGTCCCGCTTTTCGTTTTACTTTTACTTCATGTTCACTTCATCCGATTGCTATCGGATCGGGATTGGATGGCGTATCCTGTAATAAGATTATAGGCAGAGTACTTACTCATGAACTAAAGTTAGGTTTTTTGCAGCTACTTCTGTTTAATAAACCCGGTAGGAGCGGGCATCCCGATTTAAATACTGTTACTCTTGTTTCACAGGTTTCTATCGGGATAAAGCGGATAACGGGGCGGCTGTTACCGAAGAATTGCTGAACGATCGTTTTCAAAAAATAAATATTATTCTGTAGCCATTTTTTTAAGGAGCGCAATCGGTTACTTTTTATAGTTATAAACTAAGATTATTTTAGCCGACTAAACTTCAATACCTGCCTGGAGTAATTCAATTTAAGTATAACTTATCCTCAAGTATAAAATGAGTGAGAAAGTATTTTCTATTCTATAATCTGTAGCACCTTTCAGAATTCTAGCCATGCGATTAATTTATGCACAGCCGTTGTCAGGTCTGAGCTTAGCCGAAGACTTCTTAAATTACCGAATCGGCAATAAATGCACTAAACTATTTAAAAATTGATAGCATCCATTAAGAGGGTCGTCATCCTCTCGCGTGTAAAGAACTTTAAGTGCTTGCGTTAAGATTATTTCCAATCGGATAGCTATCGAACGATCTCTCTCAGCCAATAATCATGTTTTTCTGAGATTTGTACCCCTTAACTTTAATGGATGGCAGACAATATCCGTATTTATTAGTAATGCAGAAATGAAATCCCTAAAACCAGTAGATTTTGGAATAAATGCATTCAGATTTATCAGCATTTTAAATATCGTTTTAATTATTGTGTTAATTTTTGATTAGTACAAGGTAAAATCATCATTTAATCTGGCTTTTTATAAGCTTAATTTTGGTCATACTACTAACTAAACCGAAAACGATGACCAAACTAAAGATTACCTTCTTCACACTGGCCATGCTCTGTTTTGTACAGATTTATGGTCAAACGTCGCTTATCAGCGGAAAAATAACCGATGCACTGGGGCAGCCAATCCCGGGAATCTCAGTAAAAATAAAGGGAACAACCGGTGGTACTTCTTCTGACGCGAAAGGTGTATTTTCAATTAATAGTCCAAACCCGGCTACTATTGTTTTTAGTGGAATTGGTTATACCACCAAAGAATTTGCGTATAGTGGGCAAAGCAACATAACCATCACTTTAAGCGAAGATCAGCAAAACCTGAATGAAATTGTAGTAACTGCCCTAGGTGTAAAACGCGAAAAACGAAATTTAACTTATAGTTCGCAAGAAGTAAAAGGCGATCAGATTACCCAATCGAAAGAACCTAATCTGGTAAATGCATTAGCGGGTAAAGTTTCTGGGGTACAGATCACCAGTTCTTCTGGTACACCAGGAAGTTCATCCCGTATAGTAATCAGGGGTGCCAATTCCCTCTACGGTAATAATGAGGCTTTGATGGTAATTGATGGTATTCCGGTTAATAATGATGAAACAGGTAATCTCAACATGGGGCCAGGCACCAATCGTATTGCCGATCTTGATCCTAATATTATCGAAAGCATTAATGTGTTAAAAGGTGGTGCAGCAACAGCGCTATATGGATCTGACGGTGCAAAAGGTGTGATTATTATCACCACCAAAGCAGGTGGACTGAATAAAAAGCCTGGTATTAGCTTTTCTTCCTCTTTTTCGGTGGAAAAACCGCTATTGCCAGAAATCCAGGATAAATATTCGCTAGGCTCTAACGGTGTGTACTTTGATGGTGTAAATCAGAAAACCAGTACCTCCTGGGGTGCAAGAATGGATACATTAAAAATCAATGGCCTGCCAGCACCAGTGTATAATCAGTCTGATTTGTTTTTCAAAACCGGCAAAACATATTCCAATACGGTAGCTGTTACTGGTGGAGGTGCATACAATTCTTATTTCCTGTCTTATACCAATTTTGCTCAGGATGGAACGGTACCTACCACATCATTCGACCGTAATACGCTTTTCGGAAAATTTACGACGCAGATTGTAAAAGATTTGAATGTTACTTTTTCCTTAAACTATGCCAATACCAAAAACCGCCGTTTGCCAGAAGGTTATGCTTTAGAAAGCCCGGTATGGACTATTTTTTCGGCGCCCGTATCCTATAATTTGCAACCTTCTACAAATCCAGATGGGAGCCAGCGTTTATATCGTTTCTCTCGTAACAACCCTTACTGGGTGTTAGATAATATCAGTAATACTTCAGTAGTTAACCGTTTTCTGCCCACATTTACTGCCGATTATAAGCCGTTAAGCTGGTTAACCATTACCGAACGTTTTGGTGCCGATGTATATGTAGAGCAGGGTAAATACACCGAGTCGTTACTTTCGGTTTCTAATCCCAATGGAAGGATTGTAAATAATAATACCAATTTCAGACAGTACAATAACGATTTGATGCTGAATGCGAATAAAAGTTTTGGAGATTTCAATATCGAAGCTTTGCTCGGAAACAATATCATTTCTACGTATTCACAAAATGGTTACGCCAATGGTTTGGGTATTACCATTCCCGGATTTAATAATATTGGTTCTGCTTCTACGGTTAAGTTTACCGAAAACAGTTACCTAACACGCAAAGTAGGTTTTTACCTGCAATCTAATATTGATTACAAGAAGTTCATTATCCTATCCTTGACAGGGAGATATGATGGGGCTTCGGTATTAGCTAAAGACAATACTTTTTACCCATATGGTTCAGCTGCCACGAGTTTTATTTTCTCTAATTTCTTTTCGTCAGGTCTTTCTAACGTAATGAACTTTGGTAAACTTCGGGTATCATACAGTACTGTGGGTAATGCAAGCATTGGTGCCTATAGCTTACTTACACCATACGAATCGCAAACGATTAGAAACACCACTTTCCCTTATCAGGGGCAATCGGGTTTCTTAATAAGTCAGACACTTAACAATCCCAACCTTAAAAACGAACGTATTAACGAGGTTGAAGTGGGCTTAGAAACTGGTTTTTTTAAAAGCCGCATAGGGTTGGAAGTTACCTATTTTGATAAGAAAACCAGGAATGGGATTATTCCAACGGTTGCTTTGGCGCCCTCAACTGGCTTTAACGCTACCAGTGTAAATTCTGCCTCAATGCGCAACCGTGGTATCGAAGTACTATTAAATGCCAAACCTATTGCCACGAAAGATTTTAGCTGGGATTTAACCATTAATTACAGCCGCATCAGAAATAAAGTGCTTTCTATTTATAAAGACCTGAACCAGGTTGGCAACGGCTTCACATTTATTTTTGTTAACCAGCCATATGGCGTTATTTATGGTACCCGTTATGCTCGCAATTCTTCCGGACAGTTGTTGACGGATGATACTGGTCTTCCTTTTGCTGCCGATACTCAGGGGATTATTGGTGATATTAATCCTGATTGGATGGGTGGCATTGTAAATAATTTTAAGTACAAGCAATTTACTTTTAGCTTCTCATTTGACATGAAAAAGGGTGGAGATATTCAAAACAATGTAGATGGTTATGGCTATTTCTATGGTACACCAAAGGTTACAGAAGATCGCGGTCCGAGGGTAGTTGAGGGTATTAACGCTACAACTGGTTTGCCAAATACGATTTCGGTATTGGGCCAGGCCTATTATCAGCGTGTCAATGGTATTTTAGAATCTGTAATTCAGGATGGAACCTATGTTAAATTGCGTAATGTAAGCCTTGGTTATAATTTAAAACCAGGCTGGTTGCAAAAATCACCTTTTAAAACCATTGGTTTTCAGGTAACAGGTCGTAACCTTTGGATTTATGCCCCACACTTTACTGGTGGTGATCCGGAAGTGAGCTCATTTGGCTCATCAAATGGTTCGCAAGGGATTTATTCGTTCTCAACGCCAACCTCACGATCTGTTGACTTTAGTGTGAAATTGACCTTATAGACCTTAATAAATAGAAATAATAACATGAAAAAGATATATTTTATTTTAGTATTTGCCCTAATGGTAGCATTGGCCGGTTGCAAAAAATACCTCGATGTAAACGATGACCCCAACAGACCTATTGATGTTAAAGAGTCGTTGATGTTGCCACCTATACAAATGTTGATCTCACAAAATATCAATGCATCTGGTGACGGAAATTTAAGTGTAGTATTACAACAATACATGCAGGTAATGGCACTTAATCAGGTAGCCCCAAATTTTGGTACTTATTTGATGTATAATATTGATATGGATGGCGATTGGAACAATGTGTATGTTAGAACCCTGAATAATCTAAATCTATTAAAAATTAAGGCTTCAGCTGGTGGTAATTTCAAGTATACCGCAATTGCTAAAATTCTTACGGCTTATACACTTGGGTATGCAACAGATGCATGGGGAGACATTCCTTATAGTCAGGCATTTTTAGGAATAAACCAACCAACCCCGGTTTACGATAGTCAACAACAAATTTATTTTCAGATTCAATCACTATTGGATGAGGGCATAGCTGATATAGGCAAGAATGCTGGACTAGCACCTGGAAGTGATGATTACTTTTATGCCGGCGACATGACAAAGTGGAAAAAACTGGCCTATACTTTAAAGGCACGTTATTATATGCATTTAAGTAAAGCACCTGGTAATACGGCAACAGCGCAGGCGCAACTGGCTTTAACTGCTTTAACCAATGGCATGCAAAGTAATGATGATGATGCCAAAATTACTTTTAGTGGTGCTGCAGGTGCGGAAAATCCATGGCAGCAGAATTTTTTGCCAGCCAGCACATTTGTATTAGCCAATACTTTTGTTGATGCTTTTAAAACACGTAATGACCCTCGGCTAAGCAAAATGGTTAAACCAGCTAAACAAACTGGTTTATATACTGGTAGGGAAATCGGCTTGCCAGATATTGGAAGTCTGGAGGCTTATTCCATTCCTGGCGATTTTTATGCTGGTGCAAATGCAAATAACTACCTCGTAAATTACACAGAAGCTTTGTTTATTAAGGCTGAAGCTACTTTGGTTGTATCGGGTTTTACTGCTGCACAACCTTTTTACCAGGAGGGGATAAAGCAACACATGGCTAAAGTTGGGGTCAGCGCTGCCGATATAGATACATATATTGCTGCTAGAGGCACCCTTACCGCTACAAATGCACTCCGTTTAATTATGGAAGAAAAGTCTATCTCTAATTTTTTAAATGCAGAGAATTACACCGATTGGCGCCGCACCGGATTCCCGGTTTTAACGAAAGTGAAAAATGCACTTTCAGAAATTCCAAGACGGGTACTTTATCCAAATTCCGAAATTACCGCCAACCCACAACCCCAGCAAAAGGCTAAAATTACTGACAGGTTGTGGTGGGATGTGAATTAAATAATTAGTTTAGTAAATAACCTGAGTTCGATTAATGTTTAAAAATTAATGTATTTTATTAGAACGAATTGGCTAGCCGTTTTGTCATGCTGATCCGATAGATCGGATTTATTTTGCAAGCAGAAGTAGTATTTTCAATTGTCTTGTAGCTAGTACGTGGTCAACATCTTTCCTGTTAAACCACCGTGCTATAAAGACCCTGAAACAAATCCGATAGCTATCGGATCAGGGTGACGACCGTTCATGCAAGGCGCCAAATAACTCGAATTAAAGTACATTATTAATCGAACTCAGGTAAACAGTAATAAGGATATCCAGGTTTTGGGTATCCTTTTTTGTTTTAAGTACGCCAGGAATTTTGGTTTTGGAAAGCCAATAAGCATGTAAATCTTGAGTGAATTGCGCTGTTAAATTTCATTGATGAATCCAGGATGAACTAAAAAAGCCTCACCACGCATCAGAATTAATTAAGGATGGAGTGGTAGAGGCCAAGATTAATGAAAAAATGTTAAGACTGGTGGAGCGTTATTTGGTATTATTTGAGTTTAAAATAATGATTAAGCAGTATTCCAAACAGACTTAAGGTCTTTAATTGAATCTGCGATATTTTGCGGTGACTTACTAATTATTGCTGCTCCTAAATCGATAATTGATGTCGCTATATTAATTGCTTTTTGGACACTTTCAAGTGTTTTATATGTCTCGTTAATTTGAGCTGAAATATGGTTAATTGAAGCCAAAGATTCTTTGATATCGTTCATTACCAATGTTGCTGATAGTGTATAAAGATTATCGGAACATTCAAGAATTTTAAAGTGTAATTCTTTTATTTGTTGGTTTTCTGATTTTGATAATCTTTCAAAATTCTTATATCTATAATCACCAATAGATTGAGCTAAGGTTAAAAAAATGCCTGCAATCTGATTCGCTTGTTGTGATGTTAAATTTGCCATCTTTTTATTTATTTAATTTATTAAATTCTGAAATAATCTCACGGATATGGCTCGCATACTCTGTAAGAAGTTCTTTAACTCGTTCGTCCTTTATGTTGTCAATATTATCTACAAGCTTTTGATGCCCTTCTTCAATTTTTTTCAATGCTTTTGAAAAAACCATTAATTCTTTCTCCTTATCTTCGATTTTCGTTAATTGCTGATAATATGTTTCAACTGCTTTTCTCTTCTCGAGTGTAGATAGCGTTGCGTCTTTAGTCAAATCAAAATAGTAGCTTTCAATTCTTTGTTTCTGAACATTTAATTTGCCAATAAGATTTTTAGATAAATTGAAATCTAAAAAACTAATTAACACCTTTAAAGGCTCATTTGCATTTACTATGTATTTTTTGATTTCCTTTTTCCTATATCCATCTGTTAATGCTCTTAAAATTATTTTTGAAATTTTAGAATAGGCTTCAACTTGTTGCTTTTCTATTTTGACAGATCCAAAGTCATTTTCGGTTAATGCCTTTGTAAACTCGTCTATTTTATAATTGGTTAGCTCATTGTTAGAAAGATTAGCCAAACCTTCAATGTATCCTTTTGTAGCGTTATAGATTAGTAAGGTTACGCTATCTGCCTTTTCATTTAATTTACAATCACAATCTTTCGCATTTAAGTTAAGATCGTTAATCTTCTTATCCAGGCAATTATCCAAGCAATTTTGTTTGAAGCTATACTTAATATCTTCAAACTGATTAATACTTTTTTGTGATGCTGTAGCATAATTATTGACAGGTTTAAGGCTAATGCAGCTACTTAATACTATTGGGAATAGGATAAGTGCAAGTCCAATATTTCGAATTTTGTTTATCATTTCTATATAGTTTTAGAATTTAATTATTTAGTAATTTTTTAATTAATCTACTTCCTGGCTGCTGCTTGATGGTGCAAGCAATCCCGCTAGTGCTCCGATTACCGCAGAGCCGATTGAAGCGATAATTGTAATTACTTTATCTGCAGCTTGTATTTCTTTAACATTGATTAAAATACCAGTGGTAACTACTAATAAAACCAAGCTTAGTGCACTAACTACTAATCTGTATATCCAAACATCGTTTTTAGGATTAATAGCTGTTTTTTTAACTAATGTATCCTTTGGGTCAGCGTCAAATTGCTGCTTTAATTGAGGATTTTGGTCTAGGTCCTTGATAAAGGATTCGACTTTGTTTAATGAGAGTTTTGTCATGACTTTAGTTTTATAGTTTTCGATTAATTACCTCATATTTTTAATATCAGGATTAAAAAATGATCGAATTTAATTCGACCGTTTTCTTACCCAAATCTACCAGTGTAACCATATCCAAATCAAGCGTGAAAACATTGGAATTTATACGCGTGAAAAGCGCAACACCCTACCGTAAAATCGCGGTATTTTAAAATAAATGGAAGTTTGCAGAATTGGCTTAAAATTGATATATAAGCTATTTAGGGCATTTTTAGCGCTTGAAATGAGTTTGCTGTATGGTTTTTTAGCAATTGTATATTTTCTATTTCAAATATGGTTAGTGTATATTCAAGTATAAATTATTTTATAAACCTCAAACTAAATTAAAAGCTATGGAACCATTACCAAGTACATTCGTAACTAAACTAGAAAGCAATTATCGTGAACTATGGTTTAATAATTATAAGTATCCGATACTTAATACGATTACATCTTTGCAAGAAGGAGAACCCGAAAACAGAAAACTGGATTTTGTGAATATAGATGAAGCCATTACTTTTTTTTCAAAGCTTATTACAAGGCCTGGAAAAGATGATGGTGTTAGGGTATACTTTGCTTCCCCATCAAGCGATGGAAATGTTTATAAAGATAAATGTGGCATACTCACACTCATTTTTGTTAGAACTACCGGTGTAAATAAAGCTGATGATAAAATTTATTATGCTTTCAATGGAAAAACATTTGAGACAATTAAGGAAGATAACGCAAGACTTTGGGTTCATAATTATCAAAATGTAAAGCGTAATATTCTTTTCGAAACCCTGTCAGACAATGATCGTGCAAATCTCATTCGTGAAACTAAGCACATATGGTTTAGCTTATTGCAGGTAGCCGACACGATTAAAGAAATGATATATCAAAAAGGTAAGGCTGGGAATATAATAAACGGTTTTGGAATTCGATTTGTATCTTATTCTAACCAAGACTATTCGTTTCCGCAGCCCGTTGAAGGTGCTAAAGAGAGAAGACAAAGGCTAACCATTGCTTTTTCTTTTATGAACGGAAAAAAGGATATTGGGATTCAGGATATTGATAGTACCGAATTTGATGCAAGGCTAGCGTTAACGATGGAAAGATTTTTGGGCGATACCTTTGATACAGGGGATCCCACTCCGCCTCCATCATCAGGTAATAAGGCAGCACTTGATGTCTCAGATAAATAGTAAATGCTTATTTTAGATAAATATTTAAATTTTATGTATCTCAAATATTTATACCTGATTGTTTTAGGTATTACCTCAACAGTAGGAATTTACCAAATGCTACAATTAACAAAGCAACTTAAAACGGTTGCTTTGTTATGTGTTTATACTTTTCTGTTCGAAATTAGTGTGTTTTTCTTCAAACAAGAATTTGGTTATGAGGGGAATACGCTACCTCAATACAATTTTTTTATTTTGGTGGAATTTATATTTTATGCCTATTTCTTTAAACAGATTGTCAAAAATGTTTACTTACAAAAAGTAATAAAATTGTTCTTATTTATGTTCCCACTGCTTTGGTATATATTTAGTTTTTACTGTTTTAATATATTACAATGGAGTAGCTATGCTTTTGTGTTTGGCGGAACATTTATGATCTTTTTTGCACTTATTTATTGCTACGAAAAATTGACTTCGGAAGAAACTACATCACTTTTTAATGAAGGTGAATTCTGGATTGCTATAGGTTTAATTGTTTATTACACCTGCGTTGTACCTTATATGGGGATGTTTCATTATTTGACAGAAAACTACGAAAAGTTAGCAGTTAAATTGAAAAACCTGAATTTAATAACCAATATTATCATGTATTTACTGTTTGCTTATGCTTTTTTATGCAAAACGATCAAAATCAGGAAGTCCTCTTTGTAATTATTCCTAGTATAATTATCTTTTTCGCACTTAGTTGCGCGATCGTTTTCCTGATGCTCTATTTTCAGAAAAAGAAATTCCAGTATGCAAAAGAAAAAGGTGAACTGGAAAAACAGTATGGAGAACAGTTGCTCCAATCGCGTTTGGAGATGCAGGAGCAGACATTTGAAACGATAAGCGAAGAAATACACGATAATGTAGGACAGTTGTTAAGTTTAGCTAAGCTACAACTGAGCATTCTAGAGCAAAATGAAATCGGCGATAAATCATTGATTACTGAAATTAAAGGGAATGTAGGCAATGCCCTTACCGATTTACGTGACATTGCAAAAAGTTTGAGTACCAGCCGTATCCAGGAGTTAAGTTTATTACAGGCAGTTGAGCAGGAGCTACAGCGTATCAGCAGGGCAGGGGTAATTGTTTGCAAGGTTGAAGTAATGGGTAGCGAAAAGCATATTGTGGAACAAAAGAAAATAATCACTTTCAGGATTGTGCAGGAAAGTTTGCAAAATATATTAAAACATGCCCAAGCCACCACAATTAATATTGGATTTGATTTTGCGGAACAGCTAAACATAACGATTGAAGATAATGGTGTCGGTTTTAGTGCGGGTGAAAAAGAGAAAATGGAAACAGGACTGGGGCTTCTGAATATTACAAAACGTGCTAAATTGATTATGGGAGAAGCGACAATCAATAGCGAAATTAATAATGGAACTAAGATTACCTTAACTATTCCTTATGTCTGAGAAGATTAAAAATATAGCCTTGGTTGATGATCATGCCTTATTTAGAAAAGGATTAGCCGCTTTGATCAGCTATTTTTCATCCTATAACATATTATTTGAAGCGGCCAATGGAAAAGATTTTATCAGGCAACTTGAAATATATGGTGTGCCTGATATTGCTTTGCTTGATATCAACATGCCCGAAATGGATGGGTATAGTACGGCTTCATGGCTGCGTATAAATCATCCGGAAGTAAATGTACTTGCCTTAAGTACCATGGATGCTGAAACGGCAATCATTAAAATGATTACCAATGGCGCCAAAGGCTATGTGTTAAAAGATGCTGAGCCTGACGAACTTAAAAGAGCTTTCGACGAGGTAATTAGCAAAGGCTACTTCTACAACGACCTGGTTACACGAAAGGTAATGCAATCATTAAGTGCATTATCATCTGGTCAAAGATATCAGATTTTGTAAAATTGACAGAGCGAGAGATGGAATTTTTGAAATATACCTGTACTGAAAAAACTTATAATGAAATTGCAGCTGAAATGTTTGTAAGCCCGCGTACCATTGATGGGTACAGGAATTCACTGTGCGAAAAACTGCAGCTTAAAAGTCGTACCGGACTGGCTCTATATGCGGTAAAGCATGGGTTAGTTAAAATTTAAATAGATTTTTGCTGAACAGGTGTTTTCTGGTGATAATATTAGTGGGTATTACAATTTGAAGATTAATTTTTATAAGCTAAAAAGGCTTCAGTAAATTTACTGAAGCCTTTTCATAATGATTAATATTATTACTTAAAATCTTACTCCAAAAGTTAGGAAAACATTATTTCTATTGCTTTTAACATCAGCAACAGGCTCGCTAAAATCGTCTAACAAGTAAGGGCTTGAGCTAAAGTTTGTTTTGTAGTTCTGATATGCAACATCAAAATAATAATTATCGATACGATAACCTAACCCACCTGTGTAGTATTGGCCCTGGTAAAATTTATTATCGCCACCTTTAATACCGTTTCCATTTACACCATAACCTGCACGTAAACTTAATTCATTGGTAACTTTTACTTCTGCACCAACCCTATAATTAACAGCTTCTTTATACGATGCTTTGATGAAAGCATTATTGTCATTTATCGTAGAAATACTTGAGCCATTAGAATCAGAAAAACGCATTGAAGCATAATCCACATAATCCACATCAGCCGATATCAATGCAGTACCTGCAATAACATAGCTAATACCTGCCGAAGCCTTTAGTGGTGTGCGCAGATTATACGTGAATCCATAATATTGAGTTGGATTGTTGGATTTAGTTGGTCCGGTATTGGCGTTTCCGGCAGTAGTTGCCTGTAAGGTTTCGCTGGTATTATCTTCGATGTTCATCCAGGTTGGGGTCTGGAAATTTATACCGATCCTTAATTCGCTAACCGGTCTGAAAATTGCACCTAACTTTAAATTGAATCCGCCACCTTTAGTTTGTTGATTTCTAAAGTGGTTAAGGCTGTAATTTTCATTTCCATTGTACGTTGGTACCGCATCACCATCATTGTATGAGTTAACCACACCTGATTCTGTAAAGGTAGCATCACTGGTATATTTTACATTAACAAAACTTGCAGTTGCACCAATGTATACCTTATTGCCAAAATTTAGCGCACCAGCCACATTAAATTCTGAAGTTGAACCTAAACGTGCCTCATCCCAATTCTGTCTAAAACTGGCGTTATTGTAAGGTTCTGCAGAATATCGGTTTGGAAAAGTAGGGGTGTTTTTATTAATCAGGAAACTATTATAGGCATCACCAGCAATGCTGTTTGATACACCGAAATTATTGGCCTGATCTACGTAAGAGTCCCTGATAGAACTATTATTATTTGTGCCATTATAGCTGATGTTGTTCAAGAAATCGTTATTGCGGGTATAACTCAAACCAAATACTGTACTTACTAAACCTTTATCTACATCAGATCCTTTCATTTTAGCAGCTGGGCTATAAAACACTACACCGATATTATTCAGATTAACCTGGTTTTTATTGGCTTTTGTATTATTTCCTAAATATGCACTGTTGTTTGATACTGAATTAAATTCAGGTGTTATGCTGAATTCTGATTTGGTAAATAAGCCTAAGCCAGCAGGATTGGCGTTAATTGATCCGATGTCGCCACCAACACCAATTTGCGCGCCGCCCATTCCTTTAAACCGGGCAGAGGTACCATAATTGGTTTGAGAGAAACGGAACGCATCAGGTGCATAACTTTGGGCATACGTTGTTCCCATAGCAGCTACTGTAGCCACTAGAGAAGCCAGGATTATTTTTTTCATTTGTGTGTTTAGATTTTATAATTAACCTCTTCCAGCTCTTGATGGTCTTGAACCACCGCCGCCTCCACCACCAGTAGAGCCGCCACCGCCGCCGCCATATGATGATGGTGGAGGAGAATAACTTGGTCTGCTTTCGGTTCTGGCAGGAGGAGTATAGCCTTCATTTCTGGTAGGTCTGCTGCTTTGTGAACCTTGTTGAGGTGAATAATTATTATTTCTGGTTGGTCTGCCACTTTGCATGCCATCATTTTGAGTATAACCACCCTGATTTCTTACCGGCCTTCCAGCGTTGTTATTTGGTGAATAAGATATGCCATTCTGATTAACTATTCCACTTCTACTAGGTCTGCCAACATTACCACTATTTCCATTGCCGTATCTAGGTACACCTCTGTCATTACTTCCAGGCCTAGGTCTGAAATTGTTATTGGTGTACACGCCACCGCCATAGTATCCTCCACCGATACCCCAGCCTCCGCCGTAATATCCGCCGCCCCAACCATAACGATCGTAGTATGAATAAGGACCCCAGGCGTTCCAGCCCCATGGATTGTTCCATCCAAAGCCATAGTTACCATAAGCATATGGGTTATTCCACATGCTGCCGAAGCCCCATCCACCACCATAACCGAAGCCACCGCCCCATCCTAAACCGTAACCACTATTCCAACCTAAACCAATGCCTAAATAATTGGAAGGTCCGTAGCTGCTGCCGTAATAATAATTATCAAAATAAGGATCATAATAGCCCTGAAAGCTGTATCCATTATGGAAGCGGTTTATCCTTGAGGAATAATCCATGTCGTAATATGGGTTACTTGTGCCATAATACTCATCATATTCTTCCTGACCGCTGTTTTGATTCTGTGCCTGTTGATTTTGAGAAGGAAGAACAACCTCCACTTCTCTTGCCTTAGCTACAGAATTATACACATCATCAACTGGCTTAGTTTGAGCCAATTTTGATGTTGAGCATGAGGCCACCAGTCCTGCAGTGGCAATCATGACAATGGGTAAAAATTGAATTGGTTTCATTGTGTTTATATTTAGTTGTGTGTGTTTACCTATTTAATAAACCAATCAAAAGTAACTAATTATTGCCTATTTTTTAATTCAAAGAACAGGCATAAAATAATTGAGGTTATTGTTAATCGTTTGTAGGCATAAATTTATAAATTTGCCATCTAATTTTACACTTTTTAACGTACAAATTACGTTCCAAATACATAAGATGAGCAAAGAAATTACAAGTAGAGAAGCGGATTATTCCCAGTGGTATAATGATATCGTGTTAAAAGCAGATTTGGCAGAGCACTCTGCTGTGCGTGGTTGTATGGTTATAAAGCCAAATGGCTATGCTATATGGGAAAAAATGCAGGCCATACTCGATAAAATGTTCAAAGATACAGGACACCAAAATGCTTATTTTCCATTATTCATCCCAAAGTCATTTTTCTCTAAGGAAGCATCTCATGTTGAGGGTTTTGCAACAGAATGTGCCGTTGTAACACATTATCGATTAAAAAATGATGGTAATGGCAATATCATAGTTGATGAAACTGCCAAATTGGAAGAAGAATTAATCGTCCGTCCAACTTCAGAAACCATTATATGGAATACCTATAAGGGATGGATCCAATCCTACCGTGATTTACCAATACTCATTAACCAATGGGCAAACGTGGTAAGGTGGGAAATGCGTACCCGGTTATTTCTACGAACAGCAGAATTTTTATGGCAGGAGGGGCATACCGCACACGCAACCGCAGAAGAGGCGATTGAGGAAACGGAACGCATGTTGCATATTTATGCCGATTTTGCAGAAAATTGGTTAGCTGTGCCGGTAATCAGAGGCCGTAAATCACCGAATGAGCGTTTTGCAGGTGCTTTAGATACATATTGCATTGAGGCTTTAATGCAGGATGGTAAGGCTTTACAGGCTGGTACATCACACTTTTTAGGTCAGAATTTTGCAAAAGCTTTTGATGTTAAATTTACTGGCAAAGATGGAAAGCTGGATTATGTTTGGGCTACTTCATGGGGCGTTTCTACCCGTTTAATGGGCGCATTAATTATGGCACATAGCGATGATTCTGGATTGATTATCCCGCCAAAACTAGCTCCAATCCAAGTGGTTATTGTTCCAATTTATAAAAGTGATGAAGATCTTTCTAAAATCTCCTCATACGTTAATGAGCTAAGCTTACGTTTAAGAGGTATGGGGATATCGGTTAAATATGATGATCGTGACACACAACGTCCGGGCTTTAAATTTGCAGATTACGAAATGAAAGGTGTGCCAGTGCGCATTGCGATTGGTGGCCGTGATCTGGAAAATAAAACAGTTGAAATTGCCCGTAGAGATACCAAAGTTAAACAAACGGTACCGCAGGAAGGCCTGGATATTTACATTGTCAAATTGTTGGAAGATATTCAGCAAAGCATGTTCAATAAGGCATTGGCTTATCGGGATGAGCATATTACCGAAGCTAACAGCTACGAAGAGTTTCAGGAATTGTTAGATACCAAGGCAGGTTTTATTTCCGCACATTGGGATGGAACGCCAGAAACGGAGCAAAAAATTAAAGAGGAAACAAAAGCAACCATCCGTTGTATTCCTTTAGATAATAAATTGGAAGATGGTGTTTGTATTTATTCAGGAAAACCATCTATCCAGAGAGTACTTTTTGCACGAGCATATTAGGTAGCTTTAGATAGGAGATATGAGATATGAGATGTGAGATTTGAGAAAAAACTCATATCTCAAATCTATTGTCTCAAATCTATTACCCACATCTCAAATCTTAAAAAAATGAAATTCGCAACAAAAGCCATACATGCGGGCCAAGAGCCTGATCCAACCACTGGTGCGGTAATGACACCAATTTATCAAACCTCTACCTATTGGCAAAAATCTCCTGGAGATAACAAGGGGTATGAGTATTCGAGAGGTACCAATCCAACGCGTAAAGCACTTGAAGATTGTTTAGCTGCTTTGGAAAATGCCAAATATGGCTTAGCTTTTTCCAGTGGGATGGGGGCTACAGATGCCGTATTGAAATTATTGCAGCCTGGCAATGAGGTGATTACCGGAAATGATCTTTATGGTGGTTCATACCGTATTTTTACTAAAATTTATACCAAATACGGAATCAAATTCCATTTTCTGGATCTTTCTAAGCCGGAAAATATGCTGCCTTATGTTAATGATAAGACAAAATTGGTTTGGATAGAAACACCTACCAATCCAACCATGCAGATTATTGATATTGAAGGGGTAGCAAAAATCACCAAAGAGAAAAATTTAATCTTAACTGTTGACAATACTTTCGCATCGCCATACCTGCAAAACCCTATCGATTTAGGCGCTGATATAGTGATGCATTCGGTAACCAAGTATATCGGCGGCCATTCTGATGTAGTAATGGGTGCTTTGTTAACCAATAATGATCAATTGTACAAAGACCTCTGGTTTATTTACAATGCCTGCGGTGCAACCCCAGGTCCGCAAGATGCTTTTTTGGTTTTAAGAGGCATTAAAACACTTCATCTCCGAATGAAAGCACATTGCGAAAATGGGGAACGTATTGCACATTATTTAAAAGCACATCCCAAAGTTGATAAAATTTACTGGCCGGGTTTTGAAGATCATCCAAACCATGATGTGGCTAAAAAACAGATGCGTGGCTTTGGAGGCATGATTTCGATTACCTTAAAAGGTGCTGATCTGGAAGAAACATTCAGGATTTCCTCTAATTTTAAAGTGTTTACGCTTGCTGAATCTTTAGGCGGCGTAGAATCACTGATCAATCACCCGGCTACCATGACGCATGGCTCTATTCCAAAAGAAGAAAGAGAAAAGGTTGGCGTTACCGATAACCTACTTCGTTTAAGCGTTGGGGTTGAAGATATCGATGATCTTTTGGAAGATCTGGAAAGCGCATTGGCCTAAAATTACAATCGGGTATTATGGTTAACATTTGCCCGATTTTTTATTTTTTGTAAAGCAAGTACTGTGCTAATTTAATGTTCATCCGGCTTTACACTTAATCTTTTTTGTTGAAGTGCTTCATTCATTAAAACCCAAAAAAACAAAAAAGGATACCGTTTCAATCCGGTTTAGGTAGTCATTGTTGTGCTGCTATTTTCGTTTAAATAATTATTTATATGCAATTTCTGGAACTGAAAAATTTTCTGGACCGTAAAGTTGAGCAGTATAATCAGCCTAATTTTATCGCAAACGATCCGGTTTGCATTCCACATCTTTTTGATGAAAAACAGGATATCGAAATTGCTGGTTTTTTTGCTGCGGTTTTGGCCTGGGGGCAACGGAAAACGATTATCAATAAATGCCGGGAGCTGCTTAACCGGATGGATAATGCGCCTTATGATTTTGTGCTTCACCACAGTGATGATGATTTAAAGCGTTTGCTGAATTTTAAACACCGCACCTTTAACGATACAGATCTTCTTTATTTTATTTCTTTTTTTAAAATGCATTACAGCCTTTTCGATAGTTTAGAAAAGGCTTTTTTACCTAAACAGGAAGTTTTTCTTGATGCCCATCTGGAGATCGCTGATGGAGGAGCGGCATATCCTGCTTCTGAGGTTTATTTGGCAGGACAGCCCCAGGTTTCTATAGAGCAGTGCCTCAATTATTTCAGACAGTATTTTTTTTCATTGGACGACTTTCCGCACCGCACTAAAAAGCACATTTCTTCACCACAGCAAAAATCAACCTGCAAGCGCTTGAACATGTTTTTAAGGTGGATGGTGAGGACTGATAACAATGGTGTTGATTTTGGAATCTGGAATACGATAAAGCCTAAAGATTTGATTTGTCCATGCGATGTGCATGTAGATAGGGTAGGGCGCTTGTTAGGTCTCATTAACCGAAAGCAAACGGATTGGTTAACTGCTGTAGAATTAACTACTCAATTGAAGGAATTTGATCCATTGGATCCGGTTAAGTACGATTTTGCTTTGTTTGGTCTTGGCGTTGAGAAAGAATTTTAATTATAAGTGAATAAAAACTTCTTTTTTAAAATCTATGTTGTTATTATTATTGCGTAATTCTCTTATTTAGAGATGTCGTCTATCCAAACCGTAATTTTTTTATGATCGCAGTTAATTTATCTGATGTGGACAGGTGGAAGAAATATAATAGTGTTTCGCCGCTTATCGCTTTTTTTAAAAATTTCAACCCGTTAAATGAGGAGATAGAAAAGCGCATAAATCAACATACATTTCCGGTCAGTTATAAAAAGAATAAATATCTGGTTTCGCCAGGTGATCCAAATAAATTCCTGTTTTTAATTGTAAAAGGAATAGTTAGGGGATTTATAAAAGATGGCGATGCTGAAATTACCACCTGGATTTCAAAAGAAGATGAAGTGGTAGGAACAATACGCAATTTATGGGTAGAAAGCGATTCAGAGGAGTATCTACAGGCATTGGAAGATGTAGACTTAATTGCCATTCCGCATGTTTTATCAAATTATCTGTTTGAAAACTTTACAGAAGCGAACATTGTGGGTAGAAAGATGATGGAGTTATATTACCGTTCGGCAGAGGAGCGTGCATATATTTGCAGAATTTCCTCGTCTGAAAAAAGATATAAACGATTCTTAACTTCTTTTCCGGATCTGATCAACCGGGTTTCTTTAAAATATATAGCTTCTTTCCTCGCCATCAGATTGGAAACATTGAGCCGTATCCGGACCAGGATCTAATCCAATCTTCGATCAAATCATTCTTAAGAAATTTCCGTAGTTATTTAATTTTAACGTAGGGAACTTGTGCCCTATCGATGATCATTTTATGATTTTAGGAGATTAATTCAGGTTTTAAATCTGTATTATTAATAATACAGATTTAAAATTATTGTTGATTTTTGTCAAAAAAACAGCTTTTTAAGCATTCATGGCCATTAAAGAGCAGAGTCATCTTATCTTTTTTCCTTTATTTTGTAGTATTGAAAAGACAGTTTTTGGTTTTTTAAGTTGCAATTTGCTTCCTCTTTAATCTTCAAAACTGGTTTTTAAAACATTGTCTGTCTCCTATAAAGTATGTTCATTTTCTGTAAAAAATCCTCGCCTGATTGGCTAACAGCTAAGCAGAGGATTTGTTTTAAGAAACCCTAACTTTTTCTAGACATAGTGCTCATCAAATGAGAAAATTTTAAGCAATATAAGCAATAACTACCAAAATATCCCACAGTGGAAAATGAATAAATTGATACAGCTCATCTCTTCAAGTTACCTCAAAGAAAACTATTTTAAACTAATAATCTTTTCATTGTTTTGTATGTTTTTTGCCTCTTCAGTTAGTGCACAGACTTACAAGAAACATTATATTGCTCCTGCTCCATGGCAGTACTTTACGGTGGCGAATGAATTAATCGTTTCTACAGTGAGTACAACACCGATTTCTGTTACCGTAAAAAAAAGTGATGGAACTTTAATTACCACGTTGAATAATGTGGTGGCAGGTACGCCGGCTAAATACAGATTTTCTGGTGCAGTTACCAGTTTTCCTTATTTTAATTTAAATACAAATATCAAAGCTGCCGGACTTATCGTAGAGGCTGCTTCAGCAATCAGCGTTAATATCAGGAACGTAGCATCCGATCAAAGTAACGATGATTATATCAAAGGTAATTCTTCCCTTTTCAGTTTTGGCGATGCGGCGATAGGAAATAAATTCAGGGTAGGTTATTATCGTGACGGTGAAATTTACACCAGTAACAATCCAAATTATTCCACAAGGCAGCATAAACCTGTTTACAGTGTGATGGCGATTGAAAATAGCACGGTTGTAAGTATAAACGGCGTGGCAACCACAACGTTAAATGCAGGGCAGAGTTACTTGTTTACAGCGGCTATGGGATCACTGGTTGAAACATCGGGACCAGCAGTGATGAATACCAGTGCGCAATTTGATGCACCAACCTATACCACAGAGTGTTATGATGGTGCGAGTAATCCGGTACCGCCCTTAACAGCGTTAGGGAACGAGTATGTAGTAGTCAGGGGTGCGGGAAATAACATTGCAGAACAAACTACGGTAATTGCGTCGGAAGCCAATACATCCATCACCGTTTACAATTTTAATACAGCAGGTATTTTACAGAGTACAAATACCTATAATTTGATTGCAGCAGGAAGTTTTGTAACCTTTCCAAATGGAATTGCAGGGGCAGGAAACAATAATCATCAGGACGGACAGGTTTACTCTTCAAGCCGGATTGTGTCCAATAAAAATGTAGTAGCTTATTCAGGTACCGCGCAAAATTGTGAGGTGGATGTGGCTACGCTGGCACCGATTTCTTCTTGCGGAGGATCAAAAAGAGTGGAAACAGTAAAATTCCGCGATTTAAACGAAAGTAGAGACCTGCCATACTTCTCTTATATTATTTTACAGGATCCTAATGCTGTCGTATGGTTGTCGACGGATAATGGTTACACCAATAAAAATATTGAAACCATTGCAGGCGTTGGGGTTAGAAGACAAATGGGTTCGACCGGGCAGTATATCATTGACTTTGATAATGATGAAATTGGAAATCCAAATGTCATAAGCCTTAGCAGTACTTCCAGGTTAACTGTTAATATGGTTCAGCAGGGCGGAGGATTTTCGATGTCGAATTTTCTTTCACCTTTTCCGGAAAAGGCATTGAAACCAACTTTCACACAAACTGATTGTGCTTCGGCCCTGTTAACCGCCGATCCTTCAAGTATTGCCCCTTTTCAGTGGTATTTAGATGGAGTTGCTATTCCTGGCGCCGTCAATAATACGTATGTGGCACCGGTTTCGGGAACATATACGGTAACTTCGAAATTAGATTGCGGAATGAGTGCACAATCTTTACCGATTACTGTTGCTTTATGTAACGTCGACCTGATAGGAGGTAAAACGGTTAGCGATCCTTCTCCGGGACTTGGAACAACTGTTACTTTTACAGTAACAATTAAAAACTCAAATGTTGCTTCAGGTACGGTTACCGGAACTGGAAATGCGATTGGGGTTTCTGCTACGGATTTATTGCCTGCAGGATATACTTATGTTTCAAGCACAGCCAGTACCGGTACTTCTTACAATCCATCTACGGGTTTATGGTCGATAGGAGCAATGGCGGCAGGAGAAACTAAAACATTAACCATTAACGCAAAGGTGGTTTCATCAAGTGTTACGGATGCCTATAAAAATACAGTAACCGTTACGGGTCCACAGAACGACCCTGTTTTGAGCAACAATACCGCATCAGCTACAGTTACTCCTGCTAATATTTCGCTGTACAGTGGAAATGACGCACAGGTAATCTGTAAAGGGAGTGCCATTACCGATGTAGTATATCAGTTAACAGGAAATCCGGTTTCGGCTGTAGTGACTAACCTGCCAGCAGGTACAAACGGTAATTATGATGCTGCTACAAAAAGAATTACCATAACGGGGATACCAACAGTTCCGGTAACTGGATCTCAAACCTATACCTATACAGTTATTGCCGATTACGGTTTATCATCAATTACTACAAATGGGAAGATTACGGTTGTCGGAACACTTGGTACACCAGTATTTGCAAGAGGGGCAACATCTACCAGATGTCAGGGATCAGGAGTAGAAAGTTATGTGGCAGCTGCTGCAAATAGTAATTCAATCAGTTATAGTATATCTCCTTCAGGCGCAGGGGTCATTAATTCGGCAACAGGCGAGGTAACCTGGTCGGCTGGTTATAGTGGTACTGCAACCATTACCGCATCAGCAACTAACACCTGCGGAACGCAAACGGCAAACCATACGGTAACGGTTACCTCAACAGGAACAATAACAGGTTCTGCAACGCAATGTTCTGGATCAAACGGAACCTTAACTTTAACCGGTGCACCTACAACTGTTGTGCGTTGGGAATCATCAACAGATAATGGCATCAGCTGGACACCAATTTCAAATACGACGACGACGTTAAACTATACCAACATTCAGGCTACCACAATTTACCATGCAATTGTTTCTGGTAACGGTTGTACCAATGCCATTTCTGGAGCAGCAACGGTAACCGTAACGCCGCGTCCGGTAATTACAAATCAAACTTATTATGTCTGCAAAACTGGTAGCTTTAGTTTTAGTCCGGTTTATGCGCCAAACGGAACAACTTATACCTGGTCGGCTCCCATACTTTCATCATCAAACCTTACTGGCGGAACAGCCGGTACAGGTCAGTCTTCTGTAAATCAAACCTTAACCAATTCAGGTACAACATTGCAGATGGCAACCTATACGGTTACACCAACTTACTCGGGGTGTGCAGGTAATACTTTTACTATAACGGTATATGTAGTGCCTACGCTTACTGCTTCGGCAACCGGAACAACCATTTGTTCATCATCTGCCTTTAATGTTACGCCGATTAGTAATGTAAATGGAACAACTTATGCCTGGACAGCGGCTTTAACTAATGGAACTGCCTCCGGGTTTTCGAACCAATCAACAGATGTTGCCGGACCAATTTCGCAAACCTTATTAAACACCTCTGGAGCTGATGCTACTGTACGTTATACAGTAACGCCATTTTACAATGGCTGTAGTGGAGCAACTTTTACTTTTGATGTGATCGTAAAAACGGCTACGCCTGCACCAACAGCGGACAATCAAACTTTCTGCGAGATTGCGAATGCAACGGTTGCCAACCTGGTAACTACATCAGGAACCAATATAAAATGGTACAGTACTCCGACCGGCGGAACGGCATTAGTTCCGACTGCTGCTTTGACCAACGGCACGTACTATGCGAGTCAAACGGCTAATAATTGCGAAAGTGCGGGCCGTGCCCAGATCACGGTAAGTATTACTGCTACGCCTGCACCAACAGCGGACAATCAAACTTTCTGCGAGATTGCGAATGCAACGGTTGCCAACCTGGTAACTACATCAGGAACCAATATAAAATGGTACAGTACTTCGACAGGCGGAACGGCATTAGCTTCAACAACGGCTTTAACCAACGGCACGTACTATGCGAGCCAAACGGCTAATAATTGCGAAAGTGCGGGCCGTGCCCAGATCACGGTAACTATTTATTCAACTCCAAAAGGATTTAACGACACCAAAACGTTAGATTGTACTGGCAATTTCAATTATAATCTTCAAACCGCAAATATCAGTAACATAGCCAATGGTGGAAATGCTGTGCCCGCTTCATTTACCTGGACAGTCAATTCCAACAGCAATGTAACTGGTGCAGCAAGCGGTACTGGTAATGCCATTAATCAAACTTTAATTAACAACAGTAATGCAGCGCAAACTATAACTTATACGGTAATACCGAGAGCGACGGGTGCAGGTACCTGCGAAGGCAATCCATTTACTATTACTGTAAATGTTCCTGTTTGTTCGTCGATCTCTATCACAAAGTTAGCCGATGTGGCTACTGTTAATCAGATTGGAAATACCATTAACTATACTGTAACTGTAGCCAATACCGGAAATGCCAGCCAAACCAATGTGGTGGTTAATGACCCGTTATTAGGTGGGACTTTGAGCAATCCGGTAAAAATAGGGAATACCGACAATATTTTAGAAAAAGGGGAGACCTGGACTTATAGCGGATCTTATACCGTTGCTCAGGTAGATTTAAACAACAATGGTAAACCTGTGAATAACTCGGGTAAAATTACTAATACGGCCAGTGTTCAGACTACAGAGTTGCCAATAGCAAAAACAGCAACTGCTGATGTTAATATTATCCTTTCGCCGGCTATTACTTTAGTTAAAACCAGTGCGCTTAACCTGAATGGCAATACCATCAACTATGTATTTACGGTAAAAAATACAGGTAACGTAACCCTTAATAACCTGGTGGTATCGGATAGTGAAATTACAGGAGCAATTACGTTGGGAGCTACAACGCTGGCTCCAGGCACCGGCACTACGGCTACCGCAACTTACACGATTTCTTCAGCAGAAAAAGCATTGGGTTCTGTGAGTAATACAGCAATCGTAACCGGTAAAAATCCTTTGAATGGAAATGTAACTGATGTTTCGGGTACCACGGCTGCCAATGATATGCCTACTGTAACACCTATAGGTGTTTATGCAGTTGATGACACCGGGACGTTAAATTCAGTAATTGGTGGTATTGCAGTCGGAAATGTTTTGGTTAACGATAAAGTGAATGGAAATCAGGCCACTTTAAGCAATGTAACCATCACGCAGATATCAAGCAGTAATCCTAATGTTTCCATCAATCCTGCTACTGGTGAGGTGAAGGTACTTCCATATACGCCAGTAGGCGACTATACGTTAGTTTACCAGATTGAGGATAAAGCAAATCCTGGAAATGTAAAACAGGCGAATGTTACGGTACATCTGATAAGCGGAGCTTTATTGGCTAAAGACGATGCCGGAACAGCGAACTCGGTAACCGGTGGAACTGCTATTACGAATGTTTTGGTCAATGATACTTATAACGGCACTACTACGGCTCCAACCTTAAATGATGTAACCATCACCAATGGTACGAATGACAGCAATGGAAAAGTAACGCTTGATCCAACTACAGGATCGGTAAGTGTTGCTGCGAATACCCCGGCTGGTGTTTATACCTTAACCTATACCATCACTGATAAACTGGATGCTTCTAAAACTTCTACTGCTACGGTAAAAGTAACGGTAGCTTCGGGTGCGATCTTAGCTAAAGATGATGCGGGGTCAGCGAACTCGGTAACCGGTGGCACAGCGGTAGCCAATGTTTTAACCAATGATGCTTATAACGGAACTACTACGGCTCCAACCTTGAATGATGTAACCATTACCAATGGCACCAACGACAGCAACGGAAAAGTAACCCTTGATCCAACTACAGGATCGGTAAGTGCTGCTGCGAATACCCCGGCTGGTGTTTATACCTTGACCTATACCATCACTGATAAACTGGATGCTTCTAAAACTTCGACCGCTACTGTAAAAGTAACGGTAGCTTCTGATGCGATCTTAGCTAAAGATGATGCGGGAACAGCGAACTCGGTAATCGGTGGAACATCGGTAGCCAATGTTTTAACCAATGATGCTTATAACGGAACTACTACGGCTCCAACCTTGAACGATGTAACCATCACCAATGGCACCAACGACAGCAACGGAAAAGTAACGCTTGATCCAACTACAGGATCGGTAAGTGTTGCTGCGAATACCCTGGCTGGTGTTTATACCTTAACCTATACCATCACCGATAAACTGGATGCAAGCAAAACTTCTACTGCAACGGTAAAAGTAACCGTGTCTTCTGGTGCGATCTTAGCTAAAGATGATGCGGGAACAGCGAACTCGATAATCGGTGGCACAGCGGTAGCCAATGTTTTGGCCAATGATACTTATAACGGTACTACTACTGCTCCAACCTTGAATGATGTAACCATTACCAATGGAACTAATGACAGCAATGGAAAAGTAACGCTTGATCCAACTACAGGATCGGTAAGTGTTGCTGCGAATACCCCGGCTGGTGTTTATACCTTAACTTATACCATCACCGATAAACTGGATGCAAGCAAAACTTCGACCGCAACGGTAAAAGTAACGGTGGCTTCTGGTGCGATCTTAGCTAAAGATGATGCAGGAACAGCAAACTCGGTAACCGGTGGAACTGCTCTTACGAATGTTTTGGCCAATGATACCTATAACGGCACTACTGCAGCTCCAATGCTGAATGATGTAACCATCACCAATGGCACGAACGACAGCAACGGAAAAGTAACGCTTGATCCAACCACAGGATCGGTAAGTGTTGCCGCGAATACCCCGGCCGGTGTTTATACCTTAACCTATACCATCACCGATAAACTGGATGCAAGCAAAACTTCTACTGCAACGGTAAG
>NZ_JAPIVP010000030.1 GCF_026239555.1 Pedobacter sp. PF22-3
CATCAACCAGGGTACATTGGCCTTGAACAGCAATTACACTTTAACTTATGTTGGTGCTGATTTAACGATCGGTGCAAAAACGGTTACGGTAACTGCAGCAGCGAAAAGCAAAACCTACGGTGATGCCGATCCTGCATTGATCTATACCTTTGCCCCGGTATTGGTGGGTACAGATACTTTCACGGGAAGCTTAACCAGGGCACCTGGCGAAAACGTGGGTACTTATGCAATCAACCAAGGTACATTAGCCTTGAACAGCAATTACACTTTAACTTATGTAGGTGCTGATTTAACGATCGGTGCAAAAACGGTTACGGTAACGGCTGCAGCGAAAAGCAAAACCTACGGTGATGCCGATCCTGCATTGACCTATACCTTTGCCCCGGTATTGGTGGGTACAGATACTTTCACGGGAAGTTTGACCAGGGCACCTGGCGAAAACGTAGGTACTTATGCCATCAACCAGGGTACATTAGCCTTGAACAGCAACTATACCTTAACTTATGTAGGTGCGAACCTGAGCATCGGTGCAAAAACGGTTACGGTAACGGCTGCAGCGAAAAGCAAAAACTACGGTGATGCCGATCCGGCATTGACGTATACCTTTGCCCCGGCATTGGTAAGCGGCGACAGTTTCAGCGGAAGCCTGACCAGAACACCTGGCGAAAACGTTGGTACTTATGCAATCAACCAAGGTACATTAGCCTTGAACAGCAACTATACCTTAACTTATGTAGGTGCGAACCTGAGCATCGGTGCAAAAACGGTTACGGTAACGGCTGCAGCGAAGAGCAAAACCTACGGTGATGCTGATCCGGCATTGACGTATACCTTTGCTCCGGCATTGGTGGGTACAGATAGTTTCACGGGAAGCTTGACCAGAACACCAGGGGAAAACGTAGGTGCTTATGCGATCAACCAAGGAACACTTGTCCTGAATAGCAATTACACAATCGCTTACATCAGTAATAACTTAACCATTAATAAGTCAGTACTGACTGTCACTGCTAACAATGCTGTCATGTGTCAGTCTGATGGGTTCCCAACCTTCGGTGTTACTTATACTGGTTTTAAAGCAGGCGATAATGAAAGTTCTTTAAGTACAAAACCTATTGTAAGCACTACCGCTAATAGAAATGTTGCAGGTAATTATGTATTGGTACCATCTGGTGGCGTATCAAACAATTATAGTTTGGTTTATGTAAATGGTACATTAATAATTAATGCCATTCCATCAGTAAGTATTTTAAGCAATAAAGGAACTGAAATTAGTAAAGGTGAAACAGCGGTATTAACGGCTAGTGGAGGCACAACTTACAGCTGGTCTACAGCGAGTGGTATCGTTAGTGGACAAAATACTGCATCACTCAGTGTTCGTCCATCGCAAACTACAACTTATACGGTGAGGGTAACCAATGCCAGCGGCTGTATTAGTTCAGCATCGATCACCATTAAGGTAAATGAGGATTATAAGTTGGTTGCGAATAATATCTTAACACCAAATGGAGACGGTATAAATGATACCTGGATTGTACAGAATATTGATATGTATCCAAGTAATGAAGTCCGGATTTTCGACCGTAATGGTAGAGAAATGTACAGCAAAAAGTCATACGATAATAGCTGGAACGGAACTATCGGAGGAAATGACCTTGCAGAAGGAACTTATTATTACATCATCACATATGGCCCAAATAAATTGGTTCAAAAAGGATTTATCACGATTATCAGAAACCGCTAAGAAAATGAAAAGGATGAAAAAAACATTATTGATACTGGCTGCTCTTATCGGTGTTTCGAAGGTAAATGCGCAGACTAATCCATTATTAAATCAATATTTTAATAACACCTATCTTGCTAATCCGGCCATGGCCGGATTAGCAGAAGGTGCAACTGCAGACCTCACTTTCCGTTCACAATGGAATAACATTCCTGGTGCCCCTATGGTACAAAACCTAAGTGCTACCTATGGATGGGAAAAAGTAGGGGTAGGACTAAATATGAATCTGGATAAAGCTGGTTTGCAAAGGCAAACGAGAATTCTGGCGAGTTATGCCTATCATCTTCCGCTTAACGGATCTGCAAAATTACATTTTGGTTTATCTGCCGGTTTTATAAACCAGCGGGTGGATATGCAAGATCTGATCGGAAACCCGAACGATCCTCAGGTAGGTGTGTACAATACCGATCACAAAACCTATTTTGATGGTGATTTTGGAGTTGGATTAACTTCGCAGCACTTTATAGTGGATTTTGCATTGGTGAACCTTAAAAATTATTTCAATAGAGATAACTTAAAATTAATCAATACGCCTGCTGTTTATGCAGCAGCAGGGTACAAAATTGATCTTGGAGAAAGCTTATTTCAACCTAAAGTGGCTTATCGCTCTTTTACGGGAATTGCAGATATTGTGGATATCGGCGGTCAACTCGGAGTTGCTAATCAACAGTTACTCTTTACAGCCATGTATCATACCAGCAAGGCTGCAAGTTTTGGCGTCGGGTTACATTATAAGAAAAAATACATGATCAATACTGCTTATACCACACAAACGGGAAACTTAAGCGGTTATACGGCAGGAAGTTTTGAGATCAACCTTGGTATTAATTGGTAAATTAATGCCAGTCTGAAGGGGATTAATCCCATTGATCTTAGCTTAAATTGCTGGTTACTATCTCAAAGTAACCTTATTAAGCAAATAAACGATTTTAAAGGTAAAATGGTCACAGCTAAATACTGTGGCCATTTTATTTTTAATCAAAGCAGGTTTAAAAATAAACCTAACAGGATGCTGAATAGCATAATTATTTGTGCTGGCCCCAATTTTAATCCTTTGTAAAACCTGCCTTAGTTAAATAAACCTGACAGAGCGGTTAGCCCACAGTGAAGCGCAGCGCAACAAGGACTATTAGCGATGGCGGGACTGTTATAGCCATGAAAAACAGCACTTTCATTTTCAAATAAAAAAAAGACTTTTGCTATGGAGCAGTATTTTCTGAAAATTTTCAATGCGCTTAGGATTAGCATGCTTTTATTTATGATCTGCCCTAAATATTAATTTGTTGAAATCTTTCGCATTTTATCATTAAATTACAATAAACTGTAACCCTAAAAAACAAAAACAACCTAATTACAGTTAACTTCGTATTAAGGCAATAATGTAGGCAGAATGGAAGTTGGTTGATCGCTATCGATAAAATTATTAAATGATGTCATGTTCTTTTTGTTTTTCTGTCAAAACTTGTAAATTGCTTTAGTAAAAAGATACATATTGTCAGTTTCTGATGGCTAAAAAATCCTTACAATAAACCGACAATATAATGTATGCAATCGGACATTTTTAATAAATGTCCTTTTAAAACCTTTAGAACACTTATTACGTAGATAGATATAAATAAAATAATATTTATCAGAATAGTAATCTTACATTGAATTTTGGGTTTTCAGGCACCTTTATGCCTCTTTATCCACCCATATGGCGCAATTGTTGATAAAATAAACAAAACAGGACGTTCGTTTTATAAAGTTATTTTATAGTTTAGGGACGTAGCTGTTAAGAAAGGTATTATGGAAGCAAAATTTTCACCACAGGTTAAAGATGTAATCTCTTTTAGTAGGGAGGAAGCGCTCCGCTTAGGGCACGATTACATTGGAACCGAGCATTTATTATTGGGCCTCATTCGCGAAGGCGATGGCATGGCTATAAAAATTTTACGATCGTTAGGAGTTGATACCGGTAAATTGCGCCGCTCAATTGAAGATGCTGTTCGCGGTACTTCGAGTGTTACAGTAAACTTGGGTAATATTCCATTAACTAAACAGGCAGAAAAAGTTTTAAAAATTACTTACTTAGAAGCTAAAATATTTAAAAGCGATTTAATTGGTACCGAACATTTGTTGTTATCAGTTTTGAGAGATGATGATAATATCGCCTCACAGATCTTATTGCAATATGGCGTTACTTATGATGTTTTTAAACAGGAAGTTGAAGTGAATAAAAATGGTTTCAGAGATGATATCTCCAATAGCGCTTCTACAGGAGGCGATGATGATTATCGCGAAGAGGAAAGCTTTAGTACACCTAAAAAAGTTTCGGATATAAAATCTAAGACCCCTGTTCTGGATAATTTCGGTCGTGATTTAACAAAAGCTGCTGAAGAAGGTCGTTTAGACCCAATCGTTGGCCGCGAGAAAGAAATTGAGCGTGTATCGCAGATTTTATCACGCAGAAAAAAGAACAATCCAATTTTAATTGGAGAGCCTGGTGTGGGTAAGTCTGCAATTGCAGAAGGTCTTGCCTTACGTATTGTGCAACGTAAAGTTTCGCGTGTACTTTTTGGTAAACGTGTAGTCACTTTAGATTTGGCATCGCTGGTAGCCGGTACAAAATACCGTGGCCAGTTCGAAGAACGTATGAAAGCCGTGATGAACGAGCTTGAAAAATCTACTGATGTAATTTTATTCATTGATGAGATCCATACCATTGTTGGTGCTGGTGGAGCATCTGGTTCATTAGATGCATCCAATATGTTCAAACCTGCTTTGGCAAGGGGCGAAATTCAATGTATCGGGGCTACAACATTAGATGAATACCGCCAATACATTGAAAAAGATGGCGCTTTAGACCGTCGTTTCCAAAAAGTAATGGTTGAGCCTGCTACACCAGATGAAACTGTAGAGATTTTAACCAGAATTAAAGATAAGTACGAAGAACACCACGGTGTAACGTATACAGATGAAGCTATTTTAGCCTGTGTTACTTTAACCTCGCGTTATATTTCTGATCGTTTCTTACCAGATAAAGCCATTGATGCTTTGGATGAGGCAGGTTCGCGTGTTCACTTAACCAATATCCACGTTCCGCAGAATATTATTGATATTGAAGCTAAAATTGAAGATATCAAATTAGAGAAAAACAAGGTGGTACGTAGCCAGAAGTACGAAGAAGCTGCGAAACTACGCGATACAGAGAAAAATTTAATTGAAGAATTAGATAAAGCTAAAGCGGAGTGGGAAGCGGAAACCAAAACTAAACGTTACGAAGTTTCAGAAGATAACGTAGCCGAAGTGGTTTCAATGATGACTGGTATTCCGGTACAACGCGTTGGACAAACAGATAGTGCCAAGCTGTTGAATATGTACGATAAAGTGGCTGAGAAAATTATTGGTCAGAACGATGCGATCAAAAAATTGACCAAAGCCATCCAACGTACAAGAGCAGGTTTGAAAGATCCTAAAAAACCGATTGGTTCCTTTATTTTCTTAGGTCCAACCGGTGTAGGTAAAACCGAATTGGCAAAAGAATTGGCCCGTTTCATGTTCGATAGTGATGATTCTTTGATTCAGATCGACATGAGTGAGTATATGGAGAAATTTGCAGTTTCGCGTTTGGTAGGAGCGCCTCCAGGATACGTAGGTTATGAAGAGGGTGGACAGTTAACTGAAAAAGTTAGAAGAAAACCTTACGCCGTAATTTTATTGGATGAGATAGAAAAAGCGCATCCAGATGTATTTAATATCTTATTGCAGGTGTTAGATGAAGGTCAGTTAACGGATAGTTTGGGTCGTAAAGTTGATTTTAGAAATACAATCATCATCATGACATCTAACATTGGTGCCCGCCAACTTAAAGATTTTGGACAAGGCGTTGGTTTCTCTACAACAGCAAAAACAAACCAGGCCGATTCTCACAGTCGTGGTGTAATAGAAAGTGCATTAAAACGTGCTTTTGCTCCTGAATTCTTGAACCGTGTAGATGATGTAGTGGTATTTAATAGTTTAGGTAAAGAAGAAATCTTCAGAATTATCGATATTGAATTAAAAGCTTTATTTGGTCGTGTTCATACCCTTGGTTATGAAATTGCATTGACTGATAATGCGAAAGAATATATTGCTGATAAAGGTTTTGATAGTAATTTTGGTGCACGTCCGTTAAAAAGGGCCATTCAAAAATATTTAGAAGATCCGATTGCCGAAGAGATCCTTAAAGGCGAACTAGCCGAAGGTGATGTTTTAGAAATTGATTACGATAAAACCACTGAACTGGTTTCGATTAATCACAAAAAAGGCGAAAAGAAAAAAGAAGAGCCAAAGCAGGAAGAAGATTCTTCAAGTAAATAATCAAAAAAACTCCCGATGAAAATCGGGAGTTTTTTGTTTTAGATAATAATGATGTGCGCTAAATTTTTACTTGCTTTTGGAGTGCGAAAAAGATGCCTGCAAATCCTGGTGAACATCATCCTGGTTGCCAGCCTTTATTAAAAAAGATAATAATTGGTGATAACAAGCGCAAAGGATTGTCATCTCGACTGAGCAGAGCGAAGTGCCTGCCCTTACAGGCGGGGAGAGATTTATTATAGATTTTGCTGCGCAGAGCCTTCTGGTTCTCGGCTTCATTTCACTTCGCTCTAAATGACGATCTTTATTTTACATCAAATCTACTAGTGCCTGGTAATAACGTTCATAATTTTTCGGGTCGGTATTTAAAAACAGGAAGGGCTCTATCAGTTCTAACTCCATCAATAAAAATTCTCCATTAACCAAAGTACCATCCACTCTGGCATACAGGCAGTTTTTAGCAAATAAATCAACATATTGCTGTGCTATAGCAATATGTTCATTACCAGGTTTTTGCGGATGCACAGATCCACCATGTGCTGGCTGAACCCTGAAGTCGCCAGGTTTAGCTTTTTTAACTAGTGAATGGCTATAAATCCCATTAAAGAAAATGAATGACCATTCGCCATTTTCCAGGATTTCTGGCAAAAATGGTTGAAGAATAAAGTCTTCGTTTTGGATGAGCTGATCTAGTTTTTGGTTCACTTCTTCAACATTTTCTGCTGTTACTTTAAAAGTATTTTTGGCGCCGCCACTAATACAAGGCTTCACAATTAATTTATTGGTATTAAATTTTTCGAAGAAATACTCCAGATTTACACTTTCTTTATTTCGAATAAAAAAACTAGGGGTAATCTTTAATCCGGCAGCTTCAATTTCCAGGAGATATTGCTTGTTGGTATTCCACCTTACCACCTCAATAGGGTTAAGTAATTTTACTCTCTTTGTTTCCAACTGATCAAGCCAAATATAAAACGCTTCAATCAGGTCAAAATAATCCCATGGCGATTTTAAAATGGCAAGCGAATAATCTTCCCAGGCTATATTTGGATCATTCCAGATGATTTTTTCAATACTTAATCCTTTATCTTTTAAAAAATGTAAAAGGTTATCATCTTCACTTTCAACTGTGGCGCTATCATAAGCTCCTTTATCCAGATAGGTTACTAATGCAATGTTCATGGCGTTAAAACTAAGCTTTTATAGGGTTGATTACAAATTCACGGCTTCAATCATCAAGATAGTAAATTACGACAAGCAATGTTGAAATGGCCGTGATGATAAAACCACGGCCCTGAGCGCCAGGGATTTCTCTCCCCTAATGTTAAAACATACTTACCTGGTTACTCGGAACCTTAAACAAAGTATGGTCTAAAATAATATCTTTCACATTCAAGCCATTTAAACGGCAATGCAGTCTGAAATTGTCCCTAATCATTTGTGAAATATTACCATCGCCACGCATGCGGTCGCCAAACCGGCTATCGTTTACATGACCACCGTGGCAACTCTGTATCGAATGCCAAACTTTATCAAAACGGTCTGGAAAATTTTTCTGCAGCCAATCTTCAAATATCTGACCGATGGCACCATTGAGCCGTACCACAGTATAGCCTGCTTTAATAGCGCCTGCATTGGCTACTGCTTTTAGAATTTTCGGAATTTCATGATCACTTAAACCTGGAACAAGAGGCGCAACCATTACACCCACAGGAATTCCATCTTTACTGAGTTCTTCTACTGCCTTTAACCGTTGTTTGGCCGTGGTAGTACGCGGTTCCATTACCTGGCGTAAATCTTCATTTAAACTGTTAATGGAAACATAAACCATACAGAGGTTTAACTTGGCCATCTCTGTCAGAATATCCCGATCACGAAGAATAAGCGAATTTTTGGTAATCATTCCAATGGGCTGTTTGTAGGCCAATGCAATTTCCAGCAACTGCCTGGTTAGCTTAAATTTTCTTTCGGCAGGTTGGTAGCAATCGGTATTGCCAGAAAGGGAAATGGTGGTGGCATCCCAGCCTTTTTTCTCCAGGAACTTTTTAAATAGTGTAGGCGCATCTTTTTTAACGATTATTTTCCGCTCAAATTCTATTCCGGCACTATAGCCCCAGTATTGATGCGAATTACGGGCATAACAATACGTACAACCGTGTTCGCAGCCTTGATAAGGGTTTAAAGAATAGGCCATGCCCACATCCGGACTATCAACCTTATTAACAATGCTTTTCGAATTTTCGAAGATAAAAGAAGTTTTACGATCACTTTCCTCCCAGTCATCTATCCCTTCATCGTGCTCCTTTACATAAATATCTTTTAAAAATTTGTTATGTGGGTTAACCTGAGCGCCTCTTCCCTTAAAATACTGTTTTTCTTCATCGCCAATCATGAATTAAAATTACTAATATTTTTAGTAATTTTAATTATCAATAATGGTTACTTTTCAACAATTTTGGATTTAGATCCCATCATACATCATACATTTTCCATCACTCCTTCTTTGGGAGTGGTACATAATCCATTGGAACCATATCGGCTACTTTCTCATAAGCCCAGTAACCTTCGTAAAGCAATGACCTGGAATCGTAGATGCCACCATTTTCATAAAAACGTACGCCTTCGCCAGTTAAATTGGCTACTGAAATTTCATTTTCCGGTACATCCAGCGGTCTGAAAATCCAGAAGCCTGTTTTAGAATAGGCAAGCGATTCTTTTTCTTTAGTATATTGAATCAACAGCGCATCGGTATAGCTCAGATATTTTAAATTCTGGTTATAGTAATGTACTAAGGTATCGGTAAGTACCTCAGCCCTCGAAAATTTATCAATAGTTTTGGGCATTTCCTGTTGTTTCGTCCAAAAAGCAAGTAAGGCGGTATCTACTTTTCCTTTTGTTTGTCTGATGCCTGTTTTTTCCGGTACGGCTTTAATTTTTTCTAAATTGGCATTGATCACATATTGCGGATAACGGTTTGGGTTGGGGATTTTGATCATTTTATTGATGATAAATCCTTCTTCCTTTGTTTTATTGGCATAAAGTGAACGGAAGAAATGTTGTGATGACCCATAATAAGACACTTCTCTGGCAGCAATATATTTTTTCTTTTTAGCCGCAGAAGCCTTCAATTCTTCAAAAAAAGGATGCCCGGAGTAATAAATAATATGTGTGCGAGAATTATACTCAAAATGATCAAGCATATATTTAAGGCGATAGCCCAATGCCTTATTTTCTACGATTAAAAATTCTGTAGTAGATACGGTTAAAGTACTTTTGGTAATGTCAAAGTCTACGTTTAAAACCTGGGGATTTAATATCTTACACTGTGCTGCATTGGGTGTTTTACCAATAAAAAACTCTTTAAACTGGTTAATGTATTTTTGGCGGTTAGGATCGGCCCGGATCACCACCTCATCAAGCTGGGCAACATTCTCCTTTAAAATCAATTCTACCTGAACCGATTTGTCGGAAATGATAACACTTTTAGAATAGGGGAGGTAACCAACAAGCTGCACAAGCAGATCATAACTGCCGGGCTTTAGGTTTGGAAGTTTAAACTTTCCGTCATTATCGGCAACTGTTGCAATTTTATAACCGCTTAGGTAAATACTCGCACCTGGCAATCCATCTTTTTTATCCCTAACCACACCACTGATCGAGAAAGTGTTTTGAGCAATGGCATTAGTACCCAACATGATCAGCATAAAGGCTACTAAAAGGCTTTTAATCATGGAGACGAATGTAACCAAAAGGTGTAATATTTATTAAAAACGAAAAAGAATTTTAACAAATTTAACATTTGATGGTGATCTTCAATAAGAGCTGTCATCCTGAGCATAGCGAAGCATCTTTAAAACGATATTTTATCCAAAATAGCTCAAACCAATTGTAATGAAATGATTGGTTTTTATTTGAAAACGGACGGTCTGTTTTCCATGGACAAAGTACCCCCGCCATCGCTTGTAGTCCTCGTTACACTGCGCTTCACTGTGGGCTACCCGCTCTGTCAGGTTTATTTAACAATGGTCGGTGTTTCATGGGATTAAAAATCCGAAGGAGTAAGGTCGTTATGAGAAGCTAATAAATAAATTAAATTGCTGTCATCCTGAGGGATAATTTATTATACAAAATCAATATGCTTGACAGATAAATTTTATGTAGGTATATCTCTCGAGAAATCGTCATTCCCAACTTGATTGGGAATCTTAATACAAGCGCTTTCAGATTCACGCATGCGCGAGAATGACGACCGCAAAGTGAATTCTGTCAATGGTAGCAGAGCGAAAGATCTTTATAAGAGGATTATCAATTAGGCCTTTATTTAATAGGCAGTGTTTTTCTGGATACGAGAGTTTGTTTTCCATGGCTACTGCATATCATATTCTTAATTTTTCACCTCCACATCAGCAGGTGGTAAATAATCCATCGGCACACTATCTGCAATTTTTTCCCAGCCCCAATAGCCCGCAAAAAGCATCGCACGTGGATTATAGATACCGCCATTCTCATAAAAATATACTGGTGCTACTTGTAGCGTAATGGTTGATATTTGATAGTCTGGCATATCTAAAGGCCTGTTGATGGATAAACCTATCCGGTTGGCAAATAATGGATCCTCCTTTTCTTTAGAATAAATAATGTATAATTTATCGGTGAAGTTTATGCTTTTGATATGCTGATTTCGGATATGAACTAAGGTGTCTTGCGCAATAGGGCTGCGACTTAAAATGGAAATGCCATCAGGAAGATTTTTCTTTCTGAGCCAGTAACTGAGGGAATCCCCGTGATTAAGATTTATCGTTTTTCGTAATAAGCCTTCCTGCATTTTTGTTAAACGTTTAATATTTGCCCTTATGGTACTGTCAGACGGTTTGTCGCGATTTGGTTGGGTAATTAATTTATTAATGATAAAGCCTTCTTCAGTTGCCTTACCATTATAGAGGGATGTAAAAAAGTGCTGTGGAGAACCCAGGTAGGCGGTTAAACGTTTCTTTGCCCAGATCTTTTTTTTCCGTACCGATCCTTTTAAATCTTCATAATAAGGGAAGCCTTCATAATAGATTATTTTTGTTCGGCTACTGTACTCAAAATTATTGACCAGGTATTTTATCCGGTATCCCAGTGCCTGGTTCTCAATAATTAAAAATTGATTCGTTTTTACCGTAAGCTTTGACTCCTCATTGTCATAGTCAATCAGTAGCACATTAGGATTAATCATTTTGCACTGTTCAGCATTTGGTGTTGTGCCAATAAAAAAATCTCTAAACATGGCTAGGTAATGAGCCCTGTTCGGATCTGGTTTAATGGTGACTTCGTTTAATTGTGTAACACTTTCTTCTAAAATCAGATCGATTTTTATAGACTTATCAGAAATGATAATGTTTTTATTTAGTGCCTTGTAGCCGATAAGCTGAACTAAAATATCATAATTACCAGGTTTAAGTTGCAGGGCGTAATCGCCTTTATTGTTCGAAACGGTTGCAATTTTATATCCACTTACATATACGCCTGCACCAGGTAAAGCTTCACCATGTTTATCTTTAACTGTACCCGAAAGCACGTAATTTTGTTGTGCGAAACAAATATTACCAATAAATATCAAGAATAAGGTTAATAAGGATTTCATAACCTAAATATAAACTAAATTATTAGTTTTTTGTGCATGAAAAATAAATGTTACATTAAAAAGGACTCCATCTTCAGCGTAAAGTAGCATGGAGATCCTTCGACTACGCTACCAATACCGTTATTTAAAAGAAGCATCTTCATCCCAACCTGAGCGTAGTAGCATGCCTGCCCGTACAGATGGGGAGAGCTCTATCTGGTGTGAAAGCGACTATCGCGGTGGTCTGTGTCTTCACAGACCACTAAATTTATCAGTTTTGATATATGAAAGGTCTGTGGGAACACAGACCTTGGGATTGGTAGGGAATTAGGCCAATAATTCCTTCGCATTTTCTATTGCTGATGCGCCTGGATTTTTACCGCTCAGCATTTCGGCAATTACACCAATACGTTCTTCCTGTTTAAGTTTACGGATTCCGGTTGTGGTTTTTCCACGTTCTTCATGTTTATGAACAAAATAGTGCGATGTGCCTTTAGCAGCAATTTGCGGTAGGTGCGTAATCGAAATTACTTGCATGTTCTGTCCTAAATCTGCAATTACTTCTCCAACTTTTAGTGCGGTTTCGCCAGAAATCCCGGTATCAATCTCATCGAAAATAATGGTCGGTAACGATGTATGTTTAGCCAATAAGGCTTTTATGGCTAGCATTAAACGCGATAATTCACCACCAGAGGCCACTTTGTTCACTGGTGCGGGCGCCTGACCAGCATTGGCAGTAAAGAGGAGATTTATTTCATCCAAACCATCTTTATTCAGTTCGCTCCATACTTTTTGATGTAAAACCAACTTGGCATTTAGCATCCCTACTTTTTTTAAGGTAACACTGGTTTGTTCCTCTACCACTTTGATGGCTTTTTTACGGTTGGCACTTAATTGATCAGCCTGTTTATGTAAAGCTTTTTGAAGTTGATCTATTTCTTTCTGTAGATTTTCGATCTGCTCATCAGAAGACAGGAGTTTGTTCAGATTTTCTTCCAGTTGTTTTTGAAGTGCCAGTAACTCCGCATTATCTGCAACCCGATGTTTTTGCTGGAGCGAATAAAAAAGATCTAATCTTTGGTTAACCAGTTCTAAACGATCTGCACTGTGTACGGTGTTTTCTTCAATGCCAGAAACTTCGTCGGTAATATCTTTTATTTCGATAATTGATGAGCGTAAACGTTCGTACAACACATTAATTGCAGGATCAAATTTTTCTATACCCTGCAACTGTAATGATGCTTCTTTTAAGATCTGGAGGGCAGATGGCTCACTTTCGTTAATTAATCCCGAAGCGGTGAGTAATGCTCTTTTTATGGTTTCCGCATGGGTTAATCGTTCTAACTCCTGCTCTAAATCCTCCTGCTCGCCATCCTGTAGTTTTGCCTGCTCCAGCTCGTTAAACAGAAACTGTTCGTAATCCTGTTTATTTCTGGCTTCATCAGCTTCAGCTATCAGTTTCTTTAATAGGGCAGTATCATGTTTAAGCTTTTTAAACCCGCGGCGGTAATCGATCAACAATGATTTATGGTTTGCCAGTGCATCTATAATCAAAAGTTGAAAATCGGCATCGTTAATTTCCTGGGTAGCATGTTGCGAGTGGATATCGATCAGCTTTTCGCCAATTTGTTTTAGAATAGATAAATTGACAGGTGTATCATTAATGAACGACCTTGTTTTACCATCTATTGATATCTCTCTCCTTAAAATGCTTTCTTTTGAGAAGTCAAGATCATTTTCTTCATAAAGCCCTTTCAGATTTTCATCAGCCAATGTAAAATTGCCTTCAATAACACATTTTTTATCCTGGTTAAAAAAGTATTTACTTTCTGCCCGCTGACCTAAAATTAGCGATAATGCGCCAAGTATGATTGATTTACCAGCACCGGTTTCACCTGTGATAATATTCAAGCCTTTATCGAATTCGATATCAAGACTATCAATTAATGCGTAATTACGGATAGAAAGTTTTTGTAGCATGCTAAGCAAAAATATTAAAATTTATTCAACAGGCCAGTACAAAACAAAAACAGCGAAGAATAATCTTCGCCGTTCATGATCTGTTTGGTTGATGTGTTTTTATTTTATAGAAATGTTAATGACATTATCATTGGCAATTTTTAGGTTGGATGTCTGAAGATAAGTTTTTATGGCCAATTGATCGGCATTTGTAAAATCTGATTTTTTATAGGTTACTACAGCATTTAAAGTGTTGAGGGCTTTATCGGCACCTGTAAAATCTTGTTTCCGATATAATATAACTGCCGGATTTATTGTTGAGCTTTTGTTGCCACTTTCAACTTTTTCTTTTTTCTCTTTCTGCTCTATTTTCTCTTTTAATTCCTTTACCTCGTTGTCAAATTTTTCCTTTAGTTTTTTATACTCTTCCGTTTGTTTCACCTTACTGTTCGGTTCATCGTTATATTTTAAAAGAATACCATCTGAAAGCTGATAACCTTTTCCTGATTTTAAGGTCTTGGCTCTGAGATTTTCTATTTGTGCCCTAAATTCTGGTGTGTTCATCGAAGCAGCCATATCTTCACCTATTTTTTTCCATTGGGCTTGTGCTTCTGGCGATGCAAATTGCTTATTCATATCTTCGCCAAATTTTTTCCATTTGGCTTGTGCTTCTGGCGAACCGAATTCTTTATTCATATCTTCTCCCATTTTTTTCCATTTTGCCTGAGCCTCTGGAGAATTCATTTTCTTTTGCATCTCTTCTCCAAATTTTTTCCATTTAGCCTGTGCTTCTGGTGAGCTGTATTGTTTGGCTACATCTTCTCCAAATTTTTTCCATTTAGCCTGTGCTTCTGGTGAGCTGTATTGTTTGGCTACATCTTCTCCAAATTTTTTCCATTTAGCCTGTGCCTCCGGTGAGTTATATTGTTTGGCCATATCTTCACCAAATTTTTTCCATTTAGCTTGTGCCTCTGGCGAGTTATACTCTTTATAAAGTTTTTTGTGTAAAAGAGAATCGTTTAATCTGAATTTAAATGAACTATCAAGATTGATCCTGTATATTCCATTGCTGCCAAAAAGTTCGTCCCTGTAAAAATCTTTTCTTAGGCTATCTGGCATTTCTTTTACCGAGTTATATTCGGTTTTTTTGCCATTAGCATCAATAGTTACAATTTTAATCTTCCGTTTTTTAGTGGTATCAGTATAAACAACAGTTTTAACATCATTGTGGTTAATTACACTTAACACTTTAATTTTTGGCGTTTTTTTCGTTTCTTTTTTATTTTCTGTTGGGTTGATCCAGGCAATAGAAAACAGGCAGGCTACTCCTAAAGTTAGGGCTGCCATTTGTTGTTTGGCGTTTAAATAATTTGTTTTCATGTTGGTTATTCTTTTAATGCGTTGATACAAATTTTGGGTCTTGCCTGTGGCAGCTAATGCATAAGCAGGACTGTTTTTATCTTTTAATAGTTCGAGTTTAAGTAGGGCATGGGCATAATTTAATGGTTTCCCGGTAATTTTTAATACCAGATCATCGCAGGCATGCTCGCGCTCAATATGTATAAACCTACCCGCCATCCATACAAATGGGTTATAAAATAATATGGTTTCTATAGCAGTTTTAATCAGGTTCAGTAAGAAGTCATTTCTTCTGATATGTGATAATTCATGAATTAATATCGCCTCTACCTGATCGTTGTCTAATTGGTTTACCAAGGCTACTGGAAATAATACCACAGGTTTTAAATAACCGATAACCAAAGGCACGTTAACAATAGAAGACAGGTGAAACTGGGTAACTTTGTTGATTTTAAGTTGGGCAGTTACTTGTTCGAAAATAATTTTCCAACTATCCGGAATGGCACTTAAACTTTCTTTCTTTAGTTTGGAGAGCTGACCATAGCCTTTAGCAATAACGAATAACTGAAGCAAGATACCAAGAACATAAAATATGACTACTATCGGGAAATATTGCTCTGCCCTGCTGCTAAAACTTGGAGGCAGGTTATTGAAATATTGGTAAACCTGCACATTTTGAGCGTTGATTGGCAGCGGCTGCGAATTTGTATTTAATGTTAATTGATGAATGAAATTGTAGCCAAAGCCAACAAACATTAAAATGATGGCACCAAAAGCAAGATTGTGCTTGTATTTTGCTGCCATTTTCGGAATGCTAAGCAAAACGATAAATAGGATGCCATAAACGATGGCGCTTTGCCAAAGTGAGTTTACAATACTCCAGCCAAATGCTTTGATAAACTGTTGTAATAAAGTTTCCATAACGGTGGTTTTAATTTTTTATTCGGAGATCATCCGAAAATTTGTTGTTTATCAGGGATCTAAACCCTGCACCTTTCAACCTTCAACAATAGCCTTATTTTATGCTATCTAAATATTTTTTTATTTCGTCAATTTCTGCAGCACTCGCACTGTGGTTACCCAAAGCCTGCATCACCAACCTTGCTGCCGATCCGTTAAATACATTATCGATCATTTTGTTTACCAATTGCTTTTCAGTTTTATCCTGACTAACCAATGCTTTATAGATGTGCGTTTTTTGAGTAGTATCTCTCTCTACCATTCCTTTCTCATGCAAAATCTGCATCAGTTTTAAAGTAGTGGTATAACCGGAGTCTTTTTTATTCAAAGCCTCATGAACTTCTCTTACCGTTGCATTCCCCTTTTGCCAAAGCACCTGGAGGATTTCCATTTCACCTTCTGTTGGTTTGATGTTCTGATTATCCATATGTTACAAGTTGTACGAATTATTTCGTATTCAAATGTACGAAGATATTCGTAAGATCAAAATATTTTAACAAATTTTTAATTTTATTAGTTAATTGTTGACAATGGTTAATTGCTTAACTGTGATATTGGACGCTGGTTAGGGGGAAATGCTGCATCCGTTTAGGCTTTAGAAAGTAAAATGTGCTCATGAAAAACTGACTTTGGTAATTAAACCTGATTGATGTGGATACTGGCTTGTGTGTAAGGCCTGCTGGCGTATGAACGAAAGCAGGACTGGCTTTAATTGAAAAGCTGAAATTGCTTTTCTAAAATTAATTACGACAAAGAGAAACTACTTACTGGTTAACTGTTGAAAATGGTTAATTGTTTAACCATGATATGATATGCTAGATAGGGGAAATGTTGCATACAATCAGGCTTTAGAAAGGGAAAACGTGCCTATGAATAGCTAACCGAAGTTATTAAACCTGATTGATGTGGATACCGGCCTGTGTTTAAGGCCTGCAGGCGTATGAACGAAAGCAGGACTTACTTTATAATTGAAATGCTGAGATTGCTTTTCTAAAATTAATTACGACAAATAGAGAAACTATTTGAAGGTAACTATTGAAGCTGGTTAACTGCGTTTATACATATTCTCAAATGCCTTAATCTAATCTTGATTAGCTGCCATAATACCTAAGAAAGATCCTGAAATAAATTCAGGATGACGAGCGGCATTAATTCTTCTTTAATCCCTCGTACTTACCAATATTTGCCGGATCGATTTCTGCCAGCATATTATAGGCTTTCATGCGCTCTTGTCCATTGAGTTTTGAAAGTACATTGGTTACCTCTTCGGCTTTGGCCGCAAAGTAAACATTAGGGAAAATAGAGCCCAGTTTCTGCTTATCCATTTGTTGTAGTGCAGGTAGTGCGGCAACAATCTGCGTTAAGCCTTTATCATTATCGGTTAGCTGGTCAAGGCCACTTAAATGATAACTGTAAATGAAATTGCGGAGCTCGGCAAAAATTGGGTTTAAAACATTTTCGTTAAACCAAAAGCGGTTACGTAATCCGTCGGCTGCTCTCCAGCCCGTATTACCCGAGGCTTGTGCTAGGTTAATGATGTTCTGTGCTTTTTTATAAAAAGGAGTTCCACCCATTTTGCTAAAACTATCTTTATCCATTCCGATGATGGTATAGGCATAGTAGGTGAGGAGAGCACTGATGTTGGAAATGTAATTTTGATCAGAGAAGTCGATTGTAGACCCATCGTTGAAATTAAAATCGAAATTCTTATCGCTCATATTTAACAAAGTGCTATTGTAAGAGCTGTTAAAAACCGGTCGACTGCTTTGAATTTGTGCTTCTGCCGTGTAACCAGAGCCACCATCCCATGAATTGATGGTAATGACGAAACTACAATCTATACGTTCCTGCGCTTTATAACTTTCGTTACTGAATTTGTTATTGTTCAAAAAATCGCGGATTGTTTTTTGCAAAGCATCTAAGGTTGGTTTGCTAATGTTCGAAACCTGGGGAGCCAGCAAAGTTACCCTTGCATTTAGCTCTTGCGCCTGTAGCTTTCCAAAACTAACCAATAGCAGTATCCAAACAATCTTTTTTATCATTTCGCAATTTTTAAAATGGCAGTACAAATATCTTTGGCAACAGCTGTTTTCGATTTCATTTCAAATATCGTCCGTTCTAAAGCTTTGTTAAAAATAGTAATTTTATTGGTATCTGATTTAAAACCTGCGCCCTTATCATTCAAAGAATTTAGCACCACCAGGTCTAGATTTTTCTTTTCCAGTTTGCCTTTTGCGTAATTTTCTTCATCATTGGTTTCTAAAGCAAAACCTACCAAAACCTGGTGCGGTTTTTTTGCTGCACCTAAAAAAGCCAGTATATCTGTCGTTTTTTCCAACTCCAAAAACAACCCGCTATCCTGTTTTTTAATTTTTTGGGTGGCAACCTGTTTGGGGCGATAATCGGCTACAGCTGCGCACATTACGGTAATATCGGTTTCTGCAAATGCAACAGTACAGGCATCAAACATTTCTTGTGCACTCACTACATCAATTCTTTTTAAAATTTGATCGGCTTTCTGTGCGGTTGGTCCGGCAATTAAAGTTACCTCTGCACCCAGTTTGGCCATCTCATCGGCCAGGGCAAAACCCATTTTACCCGACGAATGATTGCCGATAAAACGTACCGGATCAATAGCTTCGTAGGTAGGACCAGCGGTAACCAGTACCTTTTTGCCAAATAGTGGCAATGATTTTTTAATAGAATTACTTAGGAAAGAAACAATTTCTTCAGGTTCAGCCATCCGGCCTTCTCCCCAGAGTCCACTGGCCAGTTCGCCATTGGCCGGAGCAATAACGGTATTCCCAAAACTGCTAATGCGTTCAATATTATTTTGGGTTGTTTCATGTTTCCACATATCCAGATCCATAGCCGGGGCTACATAAACCGGACATTTGGCTGAAAGATAAACAGCCGTTAATAAATTATCGCAGATTCCAGTTGCCAGTTTAGCCAAGGTATTGGCACTGATTGGCGCAATGATGATAAGATCGGCCCATAAGCCCAGCTCAACATGATTGCTCCATACGCCTGTTTCTTCTTCGAAATATTGCGTATAAACCGGATTTTTAGAAAGCGTAGCAAGGGTAAGTGGTGTAATGAAATTAGCACCATCAGGGGTAAGAATAACCTTTACGTTTGCGCCAGCTTTTACGAGTAGCCGAACCAAAAATGCCGACTTATAAGCCGCGATGCTACCGCAAACGCCAAGGATTATATTTTTATTTTCTAGCATAATGCGCAGAGTACATAAGGCATGGAGCATAGAGCGTAGTGGTAAACGCTTTGCCCTAAACGCTATGCGCTATGCAGTTACTTTTGTTCTTTAGCAGGATTTCTGTGATAAACTTTTTCGTTCAAAAATTCATCAATAGCAACTAAAACAGGCTTCGGCATACGCTCGTAATGCTTGCTGATTTCAATCTGCTCACGGTTTTCGAAAATTTCTTCCAAATTATCGTTGCTAGAAGCAAATTCTGCCAATTTACCGTGTAACTCTTCTTTAACGTTGTTCGAAATCTGATTTGCTCTTTTAGCGATAACCACTAATGATTCATATAAGTTATCAGTAGTTTTATCTAAATCGTGTACGTTTCTGGTTACTGTAGTATTTGGTACAGCAGGTTTGTTAGTATTCATCTATTACTTGTTTTTAATATTCGTATTATCGGCGTTAGTTGGTTTTTGAGAAACGGTATCTTTCAATTTTCCGGTTCTGATCAACATCTGCTTGTATTTTTCCTGATCGGCAGCATATAATGCCAATTCTTGTTTAGTAGCCACAATCCCTGCCTCAACATTACCTTTAAGTGCCTTTGCATCTTTTGCAAATTTACTGTCAGGGTGATTTTCAGTGAATTCAGTATACAAAGAAAGTGCTTCATTGTAACGGTCTTCCTGGCGCATGATGTAACTGTTTTTTGCATATAAATATTGCGCCTTAATCATCAGGAAATCCATTTCCTCAGCATATTTAATATCCGGGTAGTCTCTCTGCGCATTTCTTAAAGCAATAACAGCTGCCCTGTAGTTATCTACATTACTAGGTCCTGTAGTTAAATACATTTTAGCATTTTCAAAAGCTTTATCCTCTAACTTACCCCTTAATGTAGCAATATATTTGCCGGCAGCTGCAGCACGATCGCTGGTAGGGTATAAGTTAATGAATAGTTGTAGTGCATCAATAGCTTTATAAGTATTTTCCTGGTCTAAAGAGAAACTTGGCGATTCTAAATAATAGCAATAAGCTGCCATGTATCTCGCTTCTTCTGCATTTTTACTTGCCGGGTAGGTATCCGCAAAACTTTTAAATTGGTATCTCGAAGTAGTATAATCACTTAATCTATATAAGGTGTAAGCATAATAATAGTTCAGATCCTCAGCTTCTGCGCGGCCGCGATATTTTTGAGAAAGATCCTCAAAAAGTACTAATGCTTTACTGTAATCGCGTTTATTATACAAACGAAGTGCCTCCTGGTATTTTTTTGCAACGTCATTGCTCGCTCTCAATTTCTCGAAACGACTTTTACAACCCGCAATACCCAAAGCGGCAATAAATACTAAAATAATTAAGTGTTTAACTTTAAACATTCTGCAAAGATAATTAATAATACGATAACATCAATAAAAACAATTGGCCGCTAAGCTATGGAAAGCAATTCAGTACAAATATACAGTTAACAATTTTTAACATATATAGGTAATCGCACTTATATACTATATAGTATAGTTTTATTTTTTTTCTAGCAAAGCAGGTTCAGTGCTACTATATAGGTGAGTTCCCGCTATTCGCTCCAAATCCTCGGCTCGTTCCTCGCCTCCGGGTTTTCCGCTGTTATCGGGTTTAGGTGGGCCGGTCTTCCGAAGTTTCAAGGGGCTGGGTGCAGAGGAAACTTCGGAAGTTTAATGGGTTTATCCAGGAAATTCGTCATCCTGAACTTGTTTCAGGATATTTTTGCCGCACCAGATCTTCCCGTTTTAAACCCTACAAGATTTACAAAATCTTGCCCCAAACAAGCATCCTTCCAAAAAGTTTTGCTTACGCATAATTTTTTCCTGCTGAAAACCATCAACTTACAGTAAAGCCTGCAATATTTCATGAAAAACCTTTGCGGTGAAAGATATTTTTTCTACTTTTGCATCCCGCTCCGGAGGAGAGGGCAATAAACTGAAAAGATGGCACAGGGATACGGAAAGTGAGATTTATTTTAAATTAATTCTTGCCAAAGAGAAAAAGATTGCTACCTTTGCAGCCCGGTTCGGAAGAACGGAAAGCTAAACAACATTAGCATATTGAAATAAAGGTAAAGAGAAAAT
>NZ_JAPIVP010000031.1 GCF_026239555.1 Pedobacter sp. PF22-3
CCCCTTGCGTAGCTTGGTGAAACGCCCTGATTAGTTATCATTTGGCAGTTTGTAATTGGCAGTTAACAGTTATCACTTGAACTAAGCTTTAGTCTTTAAGCTGGGCTCTAAATATGACACCACGCTTAAATTTATGCAAAGCGAAACTTTTATCTTCGATAAATCGTTAATACAAGCACATGAGAGGTTTTCGTTTTTCTGATTATAAGCCGGGCGATTCGCCAAAAGGTGGGTTTGATGAGTTGCTGAAATTATTTAGCGAACTGCTAAATTATACAGCTGGAGATGCAGCAGAGGCTTTAAGCTGGCTGAACGAGCTCGACAAACAATATAAATTAACCAATAATGATTACGGCATCGGTAATTTTATCGACGACCTGAAAGATAAAGGCTACCTGACAGAAGACAATCAATCGGGAGAATTTAAAATTACCGCCAAAACGGAACAGACCATCCGCAAATCTGCCTTGGACGAAATTTTTGGTAAACTCAAAAAATCTGGTCGCGGTAACCACAACAGTAACCAATCTGGCATTGGCGAAGAAAAAAATGCCGACAGACGGGAATATAATTTCGGAGATAGTTTGGATCAGATCGATATGACTGCTTCCATACAAAATGCGCAGATTAACCACGGAATTGGCGATTTCACTTTAACTGACCGCGATCTGGAAGTAGAAGAAAAGGATTTTAAAACCTTAACCTCTACGGTATTGATGATCGATATTTCGCACTCCATGATTTTGTATGGCGAAGACCGGATTACCCCTGCAAAAAAAGTTGCCATGGCTTTGGCTGAGCTGATTAAAACGAAATATCCTAAAGATACCTTAGATATTGTGGTTTTTGGAAATGATGCCTGGCCCATTAGCGTTAAAGACCTGCCTTATTTACAGGTAGGCCCTTACCATACCAACACTTATGCAGGATTAGAATTGGCGGCAGATTTACTTCGCCGCAGGAAAACCCATAATAAACAGATTTTTATGATTACCGATGGAAAACCAACCTGCTTAAAGGAAAATGGCAAGTACTATAAAAATAGCATGGGTTTGGATAGGAAAGTAATCAATAAAACCTTAAACATGGCGGCACAATGTAAGCGGTTGAAGATTCCGATTACTACATTTATGATTGCCAAAGATCCCTACCTGCAACAGTTTGTTAGGCAGTTTACCGAAATTAATGGCGGCAGGGCTTTTTATAGCTCTTTAAATGGTTTAGGCGAATACATTTTTGAAGATTATATTAAAAACAGAAGAAAAACAGTTAAATAGTCTTGAGTTCGGAGTCAACAGTCCTGAGTCTGAAGATTATCTATTAAAGCAAGCGAAAATTGGAAGGCTGTTATTTACAACCTTTCAACCTGATTAACTTTACAACATTTAAACTACGAAATGCAAAATACAACATTAGGCCAGTTAAAAACCACAGGATATAAATCAAGATCGGTAAAAGAAGAACTCAGAGAAAATCTGATCGAAGTTTTGCGCGATAAAAAAACAGAATTTGAAGGCATTATTGGCTATGATGAAACGGTGATTCCTGAGCTGCAAACAGCCATTTTATCACGCCACAATATTTTATTATTAGGTTTACGCGGACAGGCAAAAACACGTATTGCCCGCTTAATGGTAAATTTACTGGATGAATATGTGCCTTATGTTGCCGGAAGTGAAATTTTTGATGATCCATTGAATCCAATTTCATGGTACGCCAAAAATGAAATTGCCACAAAGGGTGATGATACCGAAATTGCCTGGTTGCACCGCAGCGAAAGATATACCGAAAAACTGGCCACACCAGATGTTACCGTTGCAGATTTAATTGGCGATGTTGACCCCATTAAAGCTGCTACCCTGAAGTTAACCTATAATGATGAACGTGTAATCCACTTTGGTTTAATTCCACGTGCACACCGCAGCATATTTGTGATTAATGAGCTGCCCGATCTACAGGCACGTATACAGGTGGCCCTATTTAACATGCTGCAGGAAAAAGATATCCAGATCCGCGGTTTCAAATTGCGTTTACCGCTGGATATCCAGTTTGTATTTACAGCAAATCCGGAAGATTATACCAACCGTGGAAGCATTGTTACGCCTTTAAAAGATAGGATTGAAAGTCAGATTTTGACCCATTACCCAAAAACCGTAGAAATTTCGCGTAAAATTACTTTCCAGGAAGCAAAATTAACGGCTGATCAGCGAGCCAGTATAGAGGCTGATGGATTGGTAAAAGATTTAATAGAGCAGATTGCTTTTGAAGCACGTAAAAGTGAATACATTGACCAAAAATCAGGTGTATCTGCAAGGTTGACCATTTCTGCCTATGAGAATCTGATCAGCACAGCCGAAAGAAGAATGCTAATTGCAGGCGAGAAAAACACCTTTGTCCGTTTATCTGACCTTGCTGGAATTGTCCCAGCCATAACGGGTAAAATAGAATTGGTTTATGAAGGCGAATTAGAAGGCCCCGCACATGTAGCCACTACATTAATTGGCAAAGCAGTTAAAACCATGTTCGCACGTTATTTCCCCGATCCTGAAAAAGCAAAGAAAACAAAAACGGCCAATCCGTATACTGAAGTAACCGAATGGTTTACCGATGGGAATAATGTTGATGTTACCGATGCTTTAACTAATGCGCAATATAAAAAGGCGCTCATGCTGGTACCAGGTTTACACGATCTGGTGAAGAAGTTTCACCCTAAGTTAAGCGAGAACCAAACTTTACTGTTAATGGAATTTGTGTTACATGGTTTGGCTGAATATTCGCAATTGAGCAAAAACTTTTTAAATGGCGGCTTTGGCTTCTCCGATATGTTTGGCAGTTTATTTAATGCCGAATTTGATGAAGAAGAGGACGAAGACGATTTCAGATAATATCGAATTTCTCTAATTTGATTAGCTTTGACAATTCTTCCTTAAAGAAGAATATGTTAAAGCTTTTTATTTATAAACCCTGAACATAATGGGAAGATTACCCTTCATAATTGCAGCCTGCATCTTCATTATTGCATTTGATATTTATTGCTTTAAAGCCATCATTGCTGTTTTTAAAAAATGGAAACCAAATACTAAAAAGATATTTTCCATTGCCTATTGGACTTATAGCTCCTTACTGATTATCGGTGTTTTTTGTGGCATTTACCTTAATCTTTTCCTAACCTTAAGGGCCATCATTTTAGTGGCTTTCTTCTTAACAGTAGCTTGTAAACTGGCTATGTTACCTTTTTTAGTGTTGGATGACTTGCGCAGGTTATTTATTAAAATTTTCATAAAAAATAAAACAACTGAAGTTTCAAGTGTACCGCAAAATGCGCAATCTACCCCTACTGAACATATCTCACGATCAGAATTTTTGGTGAAAGCTGGCTTGGTGGCCGCAGCAGTACCGTTAACTTCATTGAGTTGGGGTATTGTTTCTGGCGCATACGATTACCAGGTGAGGCGCGTAAATTTAATTCTCCCTAACCTACCCAAAGCTTTCGATGGTATTACGATGGGGCAGATTTCTGACATCCACTCTGGTAGCTTTTACAATAAAACTGCGGTAAAAGGTGGGGTAGAAATGTTATTGGGCGAAAAACCCGATTTTATCTTTTTTACTGGCGATTTAGTCAATAACCTGACCAACGAAGTAAGAGATTACCAGGATATATTTTCTAAAGTAAAAGCACCACTAGGTGTGTATTCTTCATTAGGTAACCACGATTACGGCGATTATTATTTCGGCAAAGACTCATCCCCTGCCAAGGTAAAAAACCTGAAAGATATGGTTGATGTGCACAAAATAATGGGCTATGATTTACTGATGAACGAAAACCGGAGATTAAAGGTAGATGGGGAGGAAATCGGGATTTTAGGCATTGAAAACTGGGGAATGGGCCGTTTTCCTAAATATGGAAAAATGGAACTCGCAGTTCAAAATACGGATGATTTACCAGTTAAACTTTTGCTTAGTCACGATCCTTCGCACTGGCGTGGGGAGGTTTTAAAGAAATACCCACAAATAGATGCCATGTTTAGTGGCCATACCCATGGTATGCAGTTTGGTGTTCGTTTAAAAGAAATACAATGGAGCCCAGTACAATACATTTATAAGGAATGGGCAGGCTTGTATCAGGAGCAAAAACAACAGCTATATGTTAATGTGGGCTATGGCTTTTTAGGTTATCCGGGCAGGGTGGGTATTTTACCGGAGATTACCATATTTACCCTTAAAAGGGCATAGTAAATAAAATTCATAGTGGTGTCAGATGGTACCATCTGACATGTATATAACCGTCAGATGTTACCATCTGACGGCACAATATAATTATCCCGCGTTAAAGCGATAACCTACTCCCCTAACCGTTTGCAGCAACTGTGGGTTATCAGGATTTAATTCTATCTTCTTACGTAAGCGTACAATGTGCATATCAAGTGTTCTGGTGTTCACGTCAGAGTTGTAGCCCCAAACCACCAGCATCAATTCATCACGATTAATTACCTTGCCAGGGTTGCGCAGGAAATAAAGGAGAATACGGTTTTCCAATATCGTCAACTCAATTTTCTTTCCATCTCTGAATAAAGTATGAATGTTTGGATGGTGTTCCATATTGCCAAAACGATGTATTTCGGCTGAATCTTTATTGACGATGAATTTAACCTTGCTCTCCAACATGGCCACCAAAACATCCATGTTAAATGGTTTGGTGATATAATCAGATGCGCCAAAATTATAGGCATCAATTTTATCTACATCCTGTGCCTTTGCAGTCATCATAATCACCAGGTTTTCGAAACCTTGCTTACGCACATGCTCACAAACCTCTGCACCTTGTTTGCCAGGCATCATCCAATCTAATAAAACAATATCAGGCTGATCGGCTAAAATCATTCTTTCCCCTGCTTCACCATCATTTGCTTCCAGCACCGTATAACCCTCAGCCTTTAATCGGTGTGCGACCAAAAAACGAAGATTCTCATCATCTTCTACAATTAATATTTTTACTTCTTTAGACATTTATGTGTGTTTTAATAAGGTTGTAATGTTGAAACGTTGTAATGTTTGAAGGTTAAGTCTAACTTTTCAACCTTCCAACCTTTAACTTTCCAATTTTTAACTATTATAAGGCAGTACGATTTTAAACGCTGTACCACTTCCTACTTTACTTTTTACGGAGATTTCTCCTTCCATAAAGTTAACCAGTTCTTTGCAGAATGCCAAACCCAGGCCTACACTGCCCATTTGGTTATATTCATTCTGGATCCTGAAAAACTTCTTAAATATATTGTTTAATTCGGATGATGCGATGCCTATACCTTTATCGGCAAAGCGAAAAACCAGCACCCCTTTTATCAGCTTTGCACTAATGTGCAATTTTTTCTGTTCTGGTTTAGAATACTTGTAAGCGTTCTCTGCCAGGTTATCGAACAGACTTCCCAATAACACCGGATCGGTAATAAAGGTTTTAAAGCCTAACACTTCGTAGGTAATCTTAAAATCAGGATGTTTTAACGTATGCGATTCGATCGTACTTTCGATAAAATCAACAATATTAACTTCTTCCTGATTGAGTTTTATAGCCTTATTTTCGATTTGTGTAAAGGCCAGTAATTTGTTCATTAAACCATTCAGTTTGTCAGCTTCTTCATCCAGTATCTTGCCATAAAGCTGCTGCTCCTTTTGGCTTAATGCAGGAGCACTTTTAATATTGTTCCCTGCAATTTTGATTACACTAACGGGCGTTTTAAACTCATGTGTAAGGTTATTTACGAAATCGTACTGCAACTTAAACATTTTACTATTAATGTTCAGGTTACGGTAAATCAAAAATGCAACCAATAAAAGCACGCCATATACCAGCAATAAGACTAAAGCAATCGGCATGAAGTAAATAAAAATTTCTTTCTTGATGTAAGATTTTGATGAAATAAGGTATAATTTAAAATCAGAAAATGCGCCTGGCAGTGCAATTTCGGTATTGATATTTTCATCTGGGGTATCAATCGGATCATAAGTGAGCGGTTCAATCCTGATCGTTTGGTACAATAATGGCCTGGTATTAATGATCTTGATCTTATGCGCATCCAGATTAAAAACCATTACATCCTGTTGATATACGGGAGCCGGGTTTAACTTCCGCCTGATCATATCTTTATATACCCTTAAATCTTCCCGGCGGGGAATATTCAGGTAAGTGATTTTATTTTCGTTGGAATTAACAATAGAAAAATTGGTAAACAACTCTTCTTGTGTAGGTACCGATGCGGTATCGAGATCTTCAACGAAAGTGGCAAGTTTTATGGCAATTGCATTAAAATCACTCCCTACGGTAAAAGATTTGGTATCATCTGCTGAATATAACTTTACCGAATCTGGCTTTATCCCTTTCCCAAACTGGAAAATAGATTTTGGACCAATACCCAGGTGGTTTGCATTGATCCCATCTTTAACAGGAACGTTCTTCACTTCTGTATCGTAAAAAGTAACCTTTGAAATGAAGGGATACTTTAACATCACTGTATCTACAAACTTTGCTGCAGTAGAAGAATCCAAATAGCCATTGTAATATGAAATCTCAGGCATTTTATTCTGAAAAAAATCATTGTATGGCTTAATACTCTGTTCTAGTACATTTACCTTCTCAGAAACAAAGTCGTTCTCTATCGTTTTTTTACTATAGTTAAATGCAAGGAAGAGCGATAGGATAAAAAGAATGGAAATGAGTACAATAAAAGTTATACCCAGGGAGAAATTTTTACGGTAACTGCTTTTTTTATCTAAGGCCATACCTATTTCTTACCTAGATTTTCTTTTAAAAATGCTTCTAAAGCTTTGTATAGCGCTGTTCTACTCTGCTGGCGGACAATTGGGTCAGGACCTTCTTCTTTTTCGATATAGGTAACCTGAACATTTCTTTTTTTAAGTTCTTTGATAAACTGTACCCCTTCTGCTACGTTAACCGTTGGGTCTTTTGGGTTTTGGGCTATAAAAACAGGCGATTTAAAGCGTTCTGCATGAAACACGGGTGAAGCATAGCGCATGTAATCGGTATCGGTGATCGGATTACCTACAATTTCGTAATACATCTGCAATTTGGCCTTTAAAAATGGAGGAAAAGTCTTCAGATAACTAAACAGGTTAATTACACCAGAATTTGATCCGCCGCATTTATAAAGATCGGGATTTTTATATAAACAATTTAAAGCAATGTAACCGCCAAACCCATTACCATAAATGGCAATTTTTTTAGGATTGGCAATTTTTTCTGCAATCAGCCATTTAACGCCATCATTAACATCATTCTGTATTTTATCGCTCCATTGTTTAAACCCTGCAGCATAAAATGATTTCCCATAACCGGTAGAACCACGGTAATTTACCTGCAAAACGGCATAACCCCGGTTGGCCAAAAACTGTACCTCTGCATTGTAGCCCCAACTGTTTCTAGATTTTGGGCCATTATGTGGCAGTACAACCACAGGTAAGTTAGCTGCTTTTTTATTTTTTGGCAAGGTTAAATAACCATTAATAGTTAAACCATCCCGGCTTTTGAAACTGATAGGTTCCATGGCATTCATCTCTTCCGGTTTAATGGAAGGACTCACATCAGTAAGCTTTTTAAGCTTTTGATCAACAGCTGTATATAAATAATAAGAACCTGGATTTTTATCGGTAAAAGTGCGTATTACAAACACTTTATCCGTTTTATCCCTGTCCATAATAATCCACTCAGTACCTGGTAAAAGTTTATCAATGCCAGAGTAAGCCACTTTTGTATTGTCATCCAGATAAAATTTTTCCCTTTTCCAGGTTTCGCAGGTGGCGAAAAGCATTTTTTTCCGGAAACGGGAGTAGGTTGCATCAACCACATTTAAGGTATCATTTGCAAAGAGAACCTGCTTTTCTTTACCGTTTTTTAAATCAAGTGCCACTAGTGCATTTTTATCGCGGTTAACACTGGAAATAGCATAGAGCACGTTGGGTTGATCTTCCGAAAATGCAATCGGCTGCAAAGTCGTTTCAAAATTATTGGTAATTACAGGTGCAAAAGCCTCGTTTTCCTTTTCGCGGTACATCAGGGTTTCATTCACCCCATCACTGGCAACAGCAATTTTAAGTACACCCTTACTGTCTGTCATCCATTTGGTAATATTGCCAGGGTTTTTTGCTGCAATTTCCATTTTTCCATCCCGAACGTTTAAGCGGTATACATCAAAAACGGTCGAATCGCGTTTATTGGAAGCAACAATAATATATTTATCATCAATCAGCTGATCTTCTATTACCCTTAACCTGTTTTTCTCGTTGGCACTCAACTGCACTTGCTTGCTTCCATCTTTATTGATCACAAAAATATCAGACCTACGTTCTTTAGATCCATCTTCGGTATAATAAATCAGCTCATTATTGCTGGTCCAGAAGTGGAAACTGATATTCTTCCCATTCAAATGGGTTAACTGAACACTATTTCCGGTGGCAAGATCTTCAGCAAAAAGATCAAGTTTTTTATCATGAAGTTTCAAATACGAAAGACTTTTACCATCAGGAGAAATGCGATAGTAGGCTTTATCCTGCGTTTTAAAAAAATCGTCTACAGGAATAGTGTCATTGTTTGTGCCATTGCAAGCCCAGACCAATATAACCATTAACAACAGGAAAATCCTTTTAAGCATAAATAAATCCTTTACGGGATGACAAAAATAAACATCGCAACAATTTAACAGCGCTTTACACCAACAATGTTACCAATGCAATCTAAATAATAAGCAGTGGTTCAATTTAGTATTTATAAAATATCTACAAAATAAAATACAGGTAACATTTAAAATACGTTTAAAATCTATTAGCGGTTTAGCTAAAGATGTAATAAAATATTACATTTAAAACTTATAATTTAGGGTTTATGAACCGCTTTTTTTTCATCATATTCTTCTTGCTATCGTTTGGGGCCAGTGCGCAGATCTCTCGCTCCAATCAGCAGATTGCACCTGATGAAAGTAGTCTGGCTATTCAATATTATCAGGATGGCGAATATGACAAGGCAGTTGTGCTACTGGAAAAACTCTACGCCACCCCAAATAACGAAGCCTATTTCGACATTTACTTTAATGCATTATTAAAATTGAAACGCTATGATGTGGCGGAAAAAGTGGTTAAAAAGGAAATCAAAAAAAATCCACAGAACGATATCTATCCAATCGCCCTGGGCAAGCTTTATCAGGAAAAAGGCGATGTACAGGCGGCCAATAAAATATTTAATGAGGTAATAGCAAAACTACCAAAAGAGGAATTTAGGATCAGAAATCTGGCCAATAGTTTTTATCGGTTTGAAAATTACGATTATGCGGTACAAACCTTTAAACAGGGCAGAAAACTATTTGGAGACGATCAAATGTTTGTCTTCGAATTATTAAACATCTACCGTTTTAAAAAAGATAAACTCATGCTTATGCAAGAGTATCTGGATGCACTTGCAACAATGCCACAACTTTTACCGCAGGCAGAAACGGTGCTCTCTTCTATTTTTGAAGATAAAAACGATTATCAAACGTTTCAGGCAGCCATTTTAAAAAAAGTACAGAAAGCACCTGATGCCGAAGTTTACATTCAGTTACTCACCTGGAATTATATTCAACAACAGGAATTTGATATGGCCTTGCGCCAGCTTATTGCGTACGATAAACGCACGAAGGCTGATGGGGGCAATCTGTTTAATGCCATTTATACTTTTGTAGATAACGGTGCTTACGAAACTGCGATTAAAGCTTATGAATATATACTCACCAAAGGAAAGGACAATACGTATTATCTTCCTTCAAAAATAGAAATGCTGAATACCAGGTACAACCTACGTACCAGTGGAAAATATACAGTTGCCGACCTTGACCTTCTCGCGAAAGATTACCAGGCATTATTAAATGAAAACGGCAAGAACAGGAATACTCTTTTTGCTATAAAAAAACTGGCCAACCTGCAGGCTTATTATTTAAATCAGCCAACCAATGCCGAAAAAGAACTGGAAGAAGCGATAAAAATGCCTGGCATCAACGATCAGGACTTAGGCCAGCTAAAACTAGATTTAGGCGATATTTATATTTTAACCAACCAACCTTGGGAAGCTTTTTTGGTGTACGAGCAGGTGAGCAAACGGTTTGAAGGACAACCGATAGGAAATGAGGCCCGCTTCAGGAGCGCTAAACTTTCATTTTATCAGGGCAATTTCGAATACAGCAATAGCCAATGTTTAGTTCTAAAGGCTGCAACTTCACAACTCATTGCCAATGATGCATTAAACCTCAGTTTATTAATTAGTGATAATATCCAGACACCAGCCGATAGCAATGCCTTAAAAATGTATGCTGATGCAGAAATGCTTTTATTTAGAAACCTACCTGAAAAGGCTATAAAAAAAATGGACAGTATTGCGTTTGCCTATCCTCAAAATAGCTTAACAGATGCGATAATGATGAGTAAAGCACAGATTCTTATTAAAGCAAACGATTTTCAAAAAGCGGCAGATATCCTTAAAAAAGTAACGGAAGAATTTAAAGACGGAATCTGGACAGATGATGCCCTATTTACATTAGGCGATCTGTATGAAAAGAAACTGAAGGATATTGCGCAAGCAAAAATATATTTTCAAAAACTGATTACGGATTACCCAGGGAGTATGTTCAGCGCTGAAGCAAGAAAAAGATTTAGGAATTTGCGTGGAGATGGAGTTTAGTTCAGTGGTTCATTAGCCATTAGTTTATTGGGAACTGCAAATGGCCAACTGAAAATTATATTGCTGTTTAATCGGTTAACTAATGCTAAACGACTAGTCCAAACTTAGTATTTTCGTTATCTCGACTGAAGTGAAACGGAATGGAGAGATCTATATAGATAACTCCTCTCAACTTTACTTTTCAAGTTTACAAATTAGCTAATTTAACTTGCCCTAAACATATTTGAGAATTGATATGCGAATGAAAGTATCAGCGCAAGAATGCCGATAATCAAAATTCTTTCGCCATGTGCCCTATCTGAAGCGGCGTAACCAAAAACCCGTTCTCCGTTAGGTAATGTTTTTTTATGGGTGCGTAGATAAGCCCCAATAATAATGGCTATTAATCCGCCCACAACGGCCAGAATATAACCAGCTACAATCAGTACCTTCGGACTTTCTTCAGGTTCAGCCAACGCTTCTAACCTCTTTTCTTTAAGCATTTGGATCTGACCAACGTTTACCTCGATACCACGTTCTTTTAATATCTTTTTGGCTAGTAAAAAATCTAAACTGCTCCACTCATCCTGTTTTTCAACAATTTCCTTCAGTTCTTCATCACTGAAATCAAAAATATAGTAACCAGGATCGATATTTTCTAAATCTTTCTCTGCCAGTTGCAACAGCAAATTATCGGCCCGTTCAAAATCGGCAGGCTTCAACTTTATTCTAAAGTCTTTATTGATTTCATTATTGGCAAACGAAACATCAAAATTTTCAGAAACATCCTCCAATCCACACACAATCCCATTTTCTCTAAATGTTTCGGCCAGTGCCAAAGCTGCCGCCTTATCATTAAATCTTTGGAAGGTTACAAAATCAGTGGTCATAATTGTTATGATAAAGCGTTAGGATGAAGATACTAATTAAAATCATTCCAATCCCAAACTACCACATTCCATTCTACACTGCTACTATCGGTATAAGTATGAATTACCTCAAAGCCGATGCGTTTATGTGCATTCATTGACCTTAAGTTAATACTCGCAATTTCAGTAATGGCGAAGTCATATCTATCCTTAAAACAATCTTTATAGGCTTTGTAGCATTCATCAAACAAGCCTTTGCCCCGATAATCGTACCCTACACATACCTGGCCAACCACAATATAATGATAATCAGAAACCGGTTTCCCATGGTATGAAATATCATCGAAGCTTTCGTACATTTCAACCAATCTCGGAATGTCGTTTTTTGATTGATCGGTCATTGCCAATACATAGGCTGCAATAGCATCGCCATCTTTTGCAACAATATTAGGCTCGTATCCATGCATCTTTTCCAGATCATCGAGCGAGTGCGAAACAGTAACAAACCCTTGCGCTTTAATTTGTTCTGGCGTTAAATCCTGCTTAAGGTTTTGCCTTTGAAGTTCAAGAATTCCTTTAAGATCTTTAGAAGAAGATGTGGTAATAGTGATCATTAATATTGCAGACATTTATGAATCCAATGCAATAATAGTTAAGGTTAACAACAAAATGAAGCAAATTATAGCTAAAATTAAAATTCTGGCACCGTGCTGTCTATCCATTAAAGAATAAGAAAAAATTTTTTCTCCGGTACTTAATGTACGCTTTTTCCTCATTAAATCCCAGCCGATGACCAAGCCCAAAATGCCGCCAAAAATTGCAGTAAGGTAACCTGTATAAATGTAGTTGCGCGTTGAATTATCTATTTTTTGAGAGGCGTTTTTGCGTATCATGCTTAAAAAACATTGAGAATTGTCAAATTTAAGTTATTGAGGCCACTTTTAAGAATAAAATCTACTTTCTTTAATTTTTAACCTGTATATATTAATTACATTTGCGCTATGTTTTTATATAATGTTACATTAATCCTTGATGCTACAGCAGCTGAAGACTGGTTACAATGGATGCAGGATATCCATATTCCACAGGTTATGGCTACAGGTATGTTTGTTTCTAACCGTTTATTAAAAGTTGTTGATTCACCTAATGAAGGGGTAACTTACTGCTCACAATACGTTGTAGAAACATTAGATAACTACAATAAATACCAGGAAACATTTGCACCAGCTTTGCAGGCGGAGTTAAACGAAAAATACAAAAACCGTTTTGTTGCCTACCGAAGCTTAATGGAGTTCGTAGCTTAGGCTTCGGACTTCCGACTAAGGACTCCAGTCTTATTTAAGCTTCTCGTTATTCTTATGCCTATCGGCATCACGGATACTTTTTTTCTCCAGGTTCTTTTCCAAAGCTTCGGTTAAATTTATACCGGTCTGATTGGCTAAACAGATTAAAACAAACATCACGTCAGCCATTTCATCGGCCAGGTTTACGGCTTCATCACTCTTTTTAAACGATTGTTCGCCATATTTACGGGCCATAATCCGGGCTACCTCTCCCACTTCTTCCATTAAAATTGCCGTATTGGTTAGTTCGTTAAAATAACGGATACCTGTGGTGTTAATCCAACGGTCTACCGTTTCCTGCGCTTCGTTAATGGTCATTTTTTTCTTCCTCTATTTCTGATTTTATAATGTTATTCACTTCGGGCTTTGCATCTTCAAGTAAAAACACACTTGCCCCCCTTTCTCTTGCGTACGGTGTTTTTATTTCCCCGATTTTGGTAATTTTGCCAAAATAGGGTTGTTCTCTTTTACGAAGGGGATCTTCATCTTTTGATTCGGTAATCATAATGAAGTTTTTGATCGGTTTATCCATTTTAAACCAATACAGGTAATCAGCATTGTACGATACCGCGTTGATGTTTTTATATTTTGAATAATAATTGATCGCACCTGCTTGTCCATAATTATCGGCACGTACCAATACGGTAGATTTATCTTTAACTTTTCCGTAAGCAATATCAACAAGTGCGGCCAGTTCTTTCCAGCCTTGCATATCGGCATAGTCCTGCGGCAGGTCGTGATTTTTGCCATCTTCCCAACGCAATGCCCCTACCCGCTCGAACCTTTTATGGTGGGCAATAATTTGCGCAGGACTATAAACCGGCATCAAAAGTGGTAACAGGTAAATAAACGAACCTATGTTAAAAACAAACAACAATCCGGTTAATACATATTTCTTTGCTAAAATCCTGCCGAAATAAACAGCACCAAAAGCCAGTAAAACCGGATATAAACCTAAGGCATAATAATCTTTTGCTTTAAAATAGCTAAATACGATTAGGGTAATGATGTAGGTCAAAATAATCCAGTTGTATTTCCTGAAATCTTTATAAAAAATCAGACTTCCGATCCCCGCTAAAAGGATAAAAATTGAACTGATAAAAAAGAGAAACTGCCCGATAAAAAAATCAATCCGGTTTACATGCACCAATTGTGTGGCCTGCAAAAGTTTCATGTGGGTTAACACAGGGAAGTGATGGTTAATCTGCCAGATTACATTGGGCGAAATAATTAAAAGCGCCAGTAAAATTGATAGATAAAGGTGTTTATCGGCAAATATTTTTCGATTTGGCGTAATAATTATGGCTGGCAACAGACCAATAACCAGAAACAGGACATTATACTTATTTAGAAAGCCTAAAGCCACAAAAACGGCAAATGCATATAGGTATTTGGGCTCTTTTTGATCGAAATACCTCAATAAATAATAGAATATTGCTGTCCAGGCTAAAACATCGAAAGAGTTGGGTTGATAAAGAGTATTTAGCCTAAGCAGAATAGAAAATATACAGGCTACGGCAACCAAACATTTGGCCAGTAAGTTTCCTTTTAAAAAATCGACAATTTTCCAACAGTAAAGTAGGGTTACAGCTCCCATTAATGCAGGTATGAGTTTCACCATAAAAACACCATTTCCTAAAGCTTTAATGAGCCAGGAAAAAAGCGAAGTTAAAGGCGGAACTGAGGTAAAACCTGCAGCCAGGTGATTGGCCTGGTCTAAATGCAGGAATTCATCACGCTGTAATTCGTAAACCGAATTAACCAATACAAAGGATAAAATTAATTTAAGCCCTAAAAAAAATGCCAAAAAACCATATTCAGTTAAACGGTTTGGATTTTTATCTTTCATATAAGCTTAGATTAAAAGTTTGGAATATTGACATTGTTTTTTGACTATTCGAGGTTCAATAAGTTACGCTACTACTGTTCAAAATTACTCCTTATCTTTTGTATCAATCAGAATCGTAACTGGTCCGTCGTTTAATAAAGCAATTTTCATATCGGCACCAAAAATCCCGGTCTGTACCCTTTTCCCTAATAAAACCGAAAGTTTATCGATCATTTTCTCATACAGTGGAATCGCTACATCTGGCCGCGCTGCCCTTGTAAAACCCGGACGATTTCCTTTTCTGGTAGATGCAAATAAAGTAAACTGGCTAATCAGTAAAATATCTCCATCCACATCGGCAATTGCTTTATTCATCATTCCATTTTCATCACCAAAAACGCGCATCCCGATAATTTTCTGCGCCAACCACTCTAAATCTTCTAAAGTATCTGCATCTTCAATACCTAACAACACCAGAAATCCGTTTTCTATGGCTCCTGTTACATCACCATCAACAGTGCAACTCGCCTGAGTAACTCTTTGTAAAACTGCCCGCATTTTATACTATTTTTGCTTAAATCAATTGTATGCGCAAGATAAGTATTTTAGTCATTTCTGTATTTCTCTTCTTCGGTTGTAAGCAAAAACCGGCAGTTCATCCTACTTTTTATTATTGGAGAACAGATTACCAGCGCAAAAAAGCAGAAACCGATTATCTTGATCGATTTAAATCAAAATCTTTTTATGTGCGGATTATGGATGTAGATTTTAATCCAGATCTGCAATTGCCTGTACCTATATCGCCAATTAAATTTTCTAACCCCATACCCAAGCAGGTTAGTATTGTACCGGTTGTGTTTATCGTTAACCAGGTTTTTAATAAGATTGACACCATACAGACTGCGGTGATGGCCAATCGCATTGCGAAATTTGTGGCCGAAAAGGTAAAACAGGCCGGAAAGACAAACTATAATGAATTACAGATTGATTGTGATTGGACCAAAGGCACCAGAAACAGGTATTTTAAATTTTTAGAGCAGTTAAGTGCCCTTCCATTGCTAAAAGGTAAAACCATTTCGGTAACCCTGCGCCTGCATCAGGTTAAAAACGTAGTGTCGAGTGGGATTCCACCAGTAGATAAAGGAATCTTGATGTGTTACAATATGGGCAACCTGCGTAAATACGGCGATCAAAACTCGATATTGGATCAGCATGAAATGGATCAATACCTCAAAGATTACCTGGAACAATATCCCCTGCCACTTGATGTTGCCTTACCGCTGTTTGAATGGGCGGTGGTATTCAGAAACAAACAATACGCAGGTATTTCCAAACGGATCGGCAAAGCCCAGATCAATGACAAAAAGCTTTTTAAACAGCGCGAAAATTCCATTCTCTACGACTTGCTCACTGATTATCCTACTGCTGGTTTGAAAAAAGGAGATGTGATCAGATGGGAACAGGTTTCTGCTAAAGATTTACTTTTAACCTCTAATTTTTTATCCCGATATTTGGCCCCGAGAGAGCGGAACCTCGTTTTTTACCATTTAGACATCGACCTTTTAAAACATTTTAAGAATGAAGACCTTCAAAAAGTTATCGCTGATTTTTAGTGTATTCCTGATTACTTTTTTCGGCGAAATTGCTGTAAATCTTGCCTGTGGTGGTGAGATAGACCCTTACGATTATTATATTTCTTATTTTCATAACGACATTGAAGGAGATGAATATTCGCCCTTTGCCTATAACCAAATGGTTTATCTTAACAGCGAAACGGATGTAGAAAGCGAGCCGGAGATCAATAGCCGTGAATGGGCTAAATTCCTCGATGTTAAAAAAGAGGATGTACTAAAAGTAATGTATAAAACCGATAGCGCTACCGATGTAAAGCTGGTAAATTTTGATGGCAATATTTCACAATTACCTGATAGTCTGCAACAGAATAGTTTTATCCAGGCATTGGACAAACGCAAAGCGCCTTTAAAATATTATCAGTTTGCCAAAAGCTGTGAGCCGTTGGCCAACGTGGCATTTAACCTTTGGGATGCAACACCCCGCGATACTACAGCAATGGCTACCAAAGCCCAGGAAGGTTTAAAATTAACAGTAGCTGAAAAAGATGATTTTCTGAAATTACGTTATGCTTACCAAACGGAACGGATGTTTCACTTCGCAGGAATGCATACAGAGAGTAAATCAACTTATGAAACGTATATTAAAACCAGTAAAGTTAACAGTGCCGTTAAAGGTTGGGCATTAGCTTTATATGCCGGATCCATCCGCAGATTGGGCAATCCGGAAGAAGCTGCTTTTTTATTCTCAAAAGTTTTTGCCAGCAACCCGGAGCGGAGGATACAGGCCTACAAAAACTACTTTTACACCAGTTCACCGGTTCAAGGCGCTTTAAAATATGCCAAAACCAATAATGAAAAAGCCAATATATGGGCAATCAATGGATTTGGCAATTCCGATTCAGGCATAGAAAGCATCAACAAAGTTTACAGCTACGAACCAAAAAGCCAGTTGAATGGCACATTACTGGTACGCGAAGTAAATAAGTTGGAGCAAGATCTTATTGAGGCAAATGACATTGCAAAAATTGGCTATAATTATTACTTTTCTGATAGCGGCAATCCAAAATATAAAGACAGTTTAAAAAATGTTAATCTAAAACACCTAAATGAAATCAGGAATTTTGCTGTTAAGCTTGCCACCGAAAAGAAATATCCACAGCCTGAACTGGGTACCTTAACCGCGGCTTATTTATCCTGTATGGAGAACAAAGATATTGTGGCATCAAATTACCTGGCCATTTTAAAACCAGACAAACTGCCTGAAAGATTACGCGACCAATACCACATTATCGATTTGTTGATCAAAGCAAAAAACATCAAAAAAGGTAATGCATTTAACGAAAACGACTTATTACCAACATTAAAATGGCTGGATGAAAAGCGTTTTGCAGAAAATAAAAACCAACCAAACGGGCAATATGATTATGATGATCAGGCCGATAAACGTTTCAGCAGAACGACGAGGAATTTTTATCAGCAAATATTAGCACCTGCTTATTTGAACCTGGGAGATACCGCTAAAGCAGCACTTGCAATGGTTAAAGGCGATCTGAACTACAAAACGCTGAAAGAAAACTCCCTTTTCCAGAATATGAGTTACCAGAGTATTAATTTCTGGCAGAAAAACCTGAGTCCGAAAAGTATGCAGGGCTTAGCGATTTATAAAACCAAAGCAGCTGGAAACGATGTTACCGGCTTATTGGCTTCGGCTTTAAACCAACTGAAAAATGACGATTTTTATGAGCTTTATGGTACTACTTATCTGCGTACACACCAATACGACAAAGCTGTTCAAATGTTTGCGAAGGTTTCGGCAGGTTATAAATATTTTGCTCCTGAAAACTGGTATGGAGATGGGGAGAATACTAAACTTTATGCCAATCCATTTATCGAAACCATTAACGATTTCCCCAAAAAATATGTAACAGCGAAAGCATCTATTACTAAAAAAACTTTTGCTGCAGAAATGCTCCGTTTACAGAAATTAACGGTGAGCGATAAAAAGAATGCTGCGCTTTATTATTACAAAATGGCCAATGCCGTTTATCAAACAGGTTATTTTGGCAACAGCTGGTTTCTGATCAGTTACGATTGGTCATCTTACGACAACAGCAACCCAGCGAAATATGTATATGATGGTGATTACAAAAAAGCACAGACCGCAAAAGCATGGTATTTAAAAGCGAGGGCCTTAAGCACCAACGCTGATTTTAAGGCAAAATGTACCTTTATGCTGGCTAAATGTCTGCAAAAACAGATTATAATGAATGCCAACCCACTATCATTTTATTATTATGATAAAAAGGATATTAAATGGAGAAACTTCATCAAGGCGAATTATAATAACCCTTATTTAAAAGAGTTACGCTTTAATTACAGTAAAACTCCTTTTTATGCTGTAGCCTCAAGTGAATGTAGTTATTTAGGAGATTTTATTAAGCCGAAAACGCAAAACTAGGTCCTTCGACTACGCTCAGACTGACAGACATTGCAAAAGAATAGTCGTCATCTCGACTGGAGCGCAGCGGAATGGAGAGATCTTTGGATATAGATTTAGCTTCGCTGAGCCTTCGGGTTCTCGGCTTCGTTACAC
>NZ_JAPIVP010000032.1 GCF_026239555.1 Pedobacter sp. PF22-3
ACGCGCTACCATTTGCAGACTCCCTTAAAAAGTCGTCATTACGAGGAGGAACGACAGCTTGCCCCGATCATTCGGGGAAGCAATCTTTCACGCTAATAATCCTCGCTATAAAGATTGCTTCGTCGGCTGAAAAAGCCTTCTCGCAATGACGGATTTATTGGTGGAACGACTACCGTATTAGAGAATATCCCTATACATCACGCTATCTGCACCCTGCTATCCGGCCTGGCAGATTTCCGCCGGAAAAAGCACGGAAATCTTTGCAGTTCCCCCTCATAACCCCACAACCTAAGGCAGGATCAAGCGGGAGCGTTGGGATAAGCAAGGCTAAGAGCCTCGATGCTGCCGCAATCAAGATTTCCGTAGCTTTTTACAAGGAATTGCGCAGCAATCTTTTATACCGATAAAAACAATAAGATCACATAAAAAACGATGCAAGCCTTTCAGTTATGCCTTTGTGTTTGTTGTTTTTAATAGCAGGCATGCTTTCGCTGCGCTCAGGTTTGTTTCTTTTCTATCAAGAGAAAAGAAAGAGCCCTTCGGCGGCTAACCGAGGCAAGCCCGAGCTAGGGGAAAAACCTTTCAATTGTCATTCTGAACGAAGTGAAGAATCTTTAAATCAAAAGATCCTTCGTACCTCAGGATGACAGAAAATAACAAGGCAAGCCTGGAAAAAGGTCAAGAGTGATATTATCTCATAACCACCCCCAACCCCTCCTAAATTAGGAGGGGAGTGTCCCTCATAGTTTCAGAGGAATAATTCTACGGATGCCTGTCTCTGCTCCATGCGATCTGCTCCATTCTATCTGCACCTCGCTATACGGCCTGGGAAATGATGGAAGGATCCTTCGACTACGCTCAGGATGACAAAAACCCGAAGGAAAATAAAAGTAGGATGAATTAATCGCGATTGAAATAACGCGATTAATCCGCTGCATTATGCTATCTGCTCCATGCTATCCGGCCTAGGATATGATGGAAGGAGAAAACGTTAAAGCTTTTGCACCTCCTTTCAACCTACCACAGCCCAGAGGCAGCACAAGCCCCGATTTTTCATCGGGGCTTGTGCTGGCGACCTCAAAGCTTTGACGAATTTATCCGACATCAGATCCAAGCCTTGGGTTTTTGTTTCTTTTGGGCCAAGCCAACCTGCGAAGCAAGCTTGAAGGCCTTTAAAAACATATACACAACTGAAAAAAGAAAGAGCCCCTCGGCGGCGGTGGACCTGTACCGATTTTTTATCGGTAGCCGAGGCAAGCCCGAGCGAAGGGTAAAGAATAGCGAAAGCATTAAGATTCCCGCATGCGCGGGAATGACGACCGTATTATAGCGAGTGCCTTAAACCCCTATCGGCCTATCGACACCTTTCCCCTGAAAGGGAAAGGACTGTAAAACAAATTATCGCACTCTGCAATATGCCCCATGCGATCTGCTCCCTGCTATCCGGCCTGGCAGATTTCCGCCGGAAAAAGCACGAAAATCTTTGCAGTCCCCCTCATAACCCCACAACCTAAGGCAGGATCAAAGCGGGAGCGGTGGGATAAGCACGGCTAAGAGCCTCGATGCTGCCGCAATCAAGATTTCCGTAGCTTTTTACAAGGAACGATGCAAGCCTTGATTTTTTGTTACTTTTTCATCAAGGAAAAAGTAAAAGCCCTCGGCGGCGGTGAGCCGAGGCAAGCTAGAGCGAAGGGCAAGAAAATAGCGAAAGCATTAAGATTCCCGCATGTGCGAGAATGACGACCGTATTAGAAATTATCCCTATATATATGCTATCTGCTCCCTGCTATCCGGCCTTGCAGATTTCCGCCGGAAAAAGCACGAAAATCTTTGCAGTCCCCCTCATAACCCCACAACCCAAGGCAGAATCAAGCGGGAGCGCTGGGATTGTTAAAAAATACCCGCTAAATTAACAGCCTTTAACACATTTTAAGTTAAATACTGTAAACCAGGTTAAAGATCGTTAATTAAAAGCGATAGCCCATTAATCTACTGCATTTTTAGTTCATGAAAACTAAAACATTATCACTAATGCTACTAATTGGATTTTTTGGCATTAAAACAAGCAAGGCACAAGACAGTACAGGCGTAATCAAACACAGTGTACACATTTCGCCCTTTGCGGGTTACAATTCAACATTCAAAGCACCTGTTTTTGGAGGAGAAATAGGTTACGAATATCGCTTAAACAAGCACTGGGGCTTTACCGCAGGATTAAACCTCGCCTACATCCAAAAAAATAACCCGGCAATTGGTTATGTTAATAATGACGGTAGCGTAACACAGGCCAAAAACATGAAAGTATTGCAAAATGCCCTGTATGCAGGTGCAAAATACTACATTGGCCGTTTTTATCTATCTGCCGAATTGGGTTACCAGGAAGAATATCAAACCATTAATTATCCATACACCAGCTCAGGAAGCAGTTATAATCATGGTACATACGCTACAAATGGATTTTACCAGGCTTATGGCCTAGGTTACCAGATCCCTTTGAAAAAAGGCGATAACATTGAAATATTTGCTAAAGGTGCAGGTGCAAACAACACCAGCTTTACCGCTGGCTTTCGATATTCATTCGGCTTATCCAAAAGAAAGTAATATTTGTTTTTACACACCAAGCGTGATGCGCTCCACTATAGCGAATAGTTATCATTTAAAGCACAGCTTCATGTAAACCAAACCCGATTGGATGGGTGCTTCCGGTTTTTTCTACCTGGAGCAGAAAGGAAAGCAGGACTATCGGAACCGATGGACAAAACCTGCTTTCCAAAACCTTTATAAACAAGAAGGCACCGAGAATATTATACCCTTGGTGCCTTAATGATAAAATACCATTAAACCTTCTTTATGAAGATTGCGTGCTTGCAGCAGGCAGACTTCGGCTGGCTCTAGTCCAGCCTCGCATAGAAAGCTATCGGATGGCGACCGTATTATAGCGAGCGCCTTAAACCCCTATCCGCCTATCGGCACCTTTCCCCTGAAAGGGAAAGGACTAAAAAACAAATTATCGCACCCTGTAATATGCCCCATGCTATCTGCACCCTGCTATCCGGCCTGGCAGATTTTCGCCGGAAAAAGCACGGAAATCTTTGTAGCCCCTCTTCATAACCCCACAGCCTAAGGCAGGATCAAAGCGGGAGCGTTGGGAATAAGCAAAGGTAAGAGCCTCGATGCTGCCGCTATCAAGATTTCCGTAGCTTTTTACAAGGAATTGCGCAGCAATCTTTTATACCTATAAAAACAATATTATCAGATAAAAAACGAGGCAAGACTTGATTTTTTGTTACTTTTTCATCAAGGAAAAAGTAAAAGCCCTTCGGTGGCGGTGAGCCGAGGCAAGACTGAATAAAGGCAAGAGTAATATTATCTCATAACCACCCCCAGCCCCTCCTTGAAAATAAGGAGGGGAGCTCCCCTCATAGTTTCAAACAGCACCACTCCTAGAGATTCAAGCTACAAAAAAGTAGCGACCGCTTTAAGATTCCCGCCTGAGCGAGAATGACGACCGTATTAGAAAGTTCAAAGATCTCTCCGCTACGGTCGAGATGACGGATTTTTTTGAAATAAAAGCAATTAAAAGATCCTTCGCTGCGCTCAGGATGACAGCAAAAGAAGAACTCCCTCTACTCCATGCTATCTGCACCCTGCTAGCCGGCCTGGCAGATTTCCGCCGGAAAAAGCACGAAAATCTTTGCAGTCCCCCTCATAACCCCACAGCCCAAGGCAGGATCAAAGCGGGAGCGTTGGGATAAGCAAGGCTAAGAGCCTCGATGCTGCCGCTATCAAGATTTCCGTAGCTTTTTACAAGGAAGGGTGCAAGCCTTGGGTTTTTGTTTCTTTTGGGCCAAGCCAAAAGAAAGAGCCCCTCGGCGGCGGTGAGCCGAGGCAAGACCGAGCAAAGGCCAAGAAAATAGCGAACGCATTAAGATTCCCGCCTGCGCGGGAATGACGAACTATGTTTATGAAATATAGCAACTCCAGTTCAAAGATCTCTTCACTACGGTCGAGATGACGGATTTTTTTGAAATAAAAGCAATTAAAAGATCCTTCGCTGCGCTCAGGATGACAGCAAAAGAAGAACTCCCTCTACTCCATGCTATCTGCTCCCTGCTATACGGCCTAGGATATGATGGAAGGAGAAAACGTTAAAGCTTTAGCACCTCCTTTCAACTTACCACAGCCCAGAGGCAGCACGCCCTCCCCGATCCTTCATCGGGGCTTGTGCTGACGACCAAAAAAGCTTTGACGAATTTATCCGACATCAGATCCAAGCCTTGGGTTTTTGTTTCTTTTGGGCCAAGCCAAAAGAAAGAGCCCCTCGGCGGCGGTGAGCCGAGACAAGACTGAGCGAAGGGAAAGAATAGCGAACGCATTAAGATTCCCGCATGCCCGAGAATGACGAACTATGTTTATGAAAAGTTCAAAGATTTCTCCACTGCGGAAATGACGGATTGTTCGCAGGGAAGACAAAACAAAAAAGCACCAAGAACCTCGCGTCCTTAGTGCCTAAATTTATACACAAACCTATAAAGTCTTTAAAACCTTATAGGTTTTTGCAATATTAATTCCAGCCGCCCCCTAACGAGCGGTACAAACCAACAACTGCATTTAACTGCTCTGTTTTAATGGTGGTTAATTCCAGTTCACTCTGCAATAAATTGCCTTGCGCGGTTATTACCTCCAGGTAGTTCGCCATACCACTTTTAAACAACAAACTTGCATTTCTTGAAGCCTGTTGTAAAGTCTGCGCTCTTTTTTCAGCGATGCTGTATTGCGCTTTTAACTTCTCTACTTTCGTTAACTCATCAGACACTTCGCCAACCGCATTCAATACCGACTGACGGAACTGAATAACCGATTTCTCACGGTCGATTTTAGCCAGCTCCAAAGAAGTTTTTAACTGACCTCTCTGAAAAATAGGCTGGGTAATCCCTGCCCCTACTAATCCGAATAAAGATGCCGGTACATTAAACCAGTTGCTCGCTTTAAAAGAGTTAATGCCTCCACTTGCGGTAATCACCAGCGAGGGATATAAACTTGCCTTTGCCACCCCAACCTTTGCATTGGCAATGGTTAAAGCGAGTTCTGCGCTTTTAATATCAGGCCTGCGGCTCAACATAGATGAAGGAAAACCTGCATTTAAATCCTGAGGGATAATCATTTTATCTAAACGGCTTTCGCGGTTAATGGCTTTAGGCAAAGTACCGATCAATACACTTAAAGCATTTTCCTGTAAGGTTACATTTTGCTCTAAACGAGGGATTAACTGTGCCGCATTTAACTGTTGTGCCTGCGCCTGCTGAATAGCCAATGAGGTTACCTGACCAGCATCAAACTGTAAATTGATAATCCTTAAGGTACTGTCGTTAAGCTTTAAATTCTTTTTAGCGATTTCCAATTGCGCATCAAGCATCAACAAATTGTAATAACCTTGCGCCACATTGGCTACCAAACGCGTTTGAACTGCTTTACGTGCCTCTTCTGTTTGCAAAAAACTGGCTAAAGCGCCAGCTTTTTGATTACGGATTTTTCCCCAGATATCAGCTTCCCAAACCACACCCAGATTGGCATTGTAATCTTCAATGTGTGTTGAGCCTGTAAACTGGTTCAGGCTTAAACCATTTAAACTGTTATCAGAGGGGCGGCTAGAACTCGCTGCCACCTGCAATTTCAATTCAGGTAAATAACCCAATTTCGATTGTTTGAACAATACCTCAGCTGCATCGATATTTTTCAATGCAATTTGCATATCGTAATTTTTAACCAGCGCTGTATCGATTAAATGCTGAACAGTAAGGTCGTTGATGAAACTCTTCAGGGGCATGGTGCCAATGCTCGAAGAATCTTTTGGCAATCCGTTTCTGAATAAGCCTGGTGCTACATTTGGCAAGGCTGTATCTTTCGAAACCGAACATCCGCTCCAGATTAAAGCAAGGAGCAGGATGGTAATAATATTAAACCGTTTCATAAACTACATGATTATTATTTACAGGTTCTCCATGGTGCTGAACAACCTCATTTTTTGATTTTTTTGATATTTTTTCCTGTAAAGCCTGGAAGATGACAAAAAGTACCGGAATGATGAACAAACCTAAAACTACACCCGATACCATCCCTCCTGCTGCACCGATACTGATGGAGTGGTTACCTTGTGCCGATGGACCTGTTGCAATACTCATCGGGAATAAACCAAACACAAAGGCAAGTGAGGTCATAATGATCGGTCTGATCCTTAATCGGGCGGCTTCAATAGCCGAATCAACCAAACCGAGTCCTGCCTTTCGTCGCTGCACGGCAAACTCCACAATCAGGATGGCGTTTTTAGCCAGCAACCCAATCAGCATAATCAGTGCTACCTGTACATAAATGTTGTTTTCGATACCAGTTAAACCCAATACCACAAATACTCCGAATACACCTGTAGGGATAGATAAAATTACCGCCAATGGCAGGATGTAACTCTCGTACTGTGCTGATAATAAGAAGTAAACAAACACCAAACAAAGCAGGAATATCACGGTAGACTGTCCGCCTGAAGAAATCTCCTCACGTGTTTGTCCGGAGAATTCGTAAGCATATCCGGTTGGCAATTGTTCTTTAGCCGTTTCTTCTATCGCTTTAATCGCATCACCAGAACTGAAACCTGGTTTAGGGATGGCATTTACCTCGATAGAGTTGAACAGGTTGTAACGAGAAGCTGTTTCCGAACCATATACACGGGTTAATTTAACCAGGGTACTGATGGGCACACTTTCTCCTGCCTTGTTTTTAACAAATACACGATCAATACTCGCAGGATCGGTTCTGTCGGCAACATCAGCCTGCACCACTACCCGGTAATATTTACCAAAGCGGTTAAAATCTGAGGCCTGCGCCGTACCAAAATACGTCTGCATGGTTTGTAAGATATCTTTTTTACTTACACCCAATTGATCGGCTTTTTCATCGTTCACATCCAACTGCAATTGTGGATAATCTGTTTTATAAGAAGTAAAGGCATAGGCAATTGCGGGTTTTGCCATCAATTTCGCAATGAAGTTATTCGCTACACCACTAAATTTATCCAGTCTGCCATTCGTTTTATCCTGTAACATCACGTTCATTGCCTCCACGTTACTAAAACCCGGAACCGTAGGAAAACTGAATACAAAGAAGGTACCGGCAGATATGGCTGCCATTTTAGCCCTTACAATATTTTGGATCTCATCGATGTTTTTAACTTCCCCTCTTTCGTCATTTGGTTTTAACAATAAGAAAATCTGTCCGGCCGATGGACTGTTCGATGCGGTTAAAAAGTTATAACCGGCCAGCGACATCACAAACCTTGCTGACGGCATTGCTCTCAACTCCGCTTCAGCCTGTTTTAACATTTTGTTGGTATTGGCTAATGATGTTCCCGATGGACTGGCCACAGCGATGGCCACAAAACCCTGATCTTCTGTCGGGATAAAACCTGTTTTAGTTCTGCCTACCAGAAAAATAGTAATCAGTACCACTAATGCCAAACCAGCCATGCTAAGCCATTTATGACGGATCAACACTTTTAAGCCGCCAACGTATCGGTTGGTCATGTAATTAAACCCACCGTTAAAACCTGCATAAAATTTCTCTACAAAACCCTTTTTAGGCGCTTTGTGACCACCTTCAGCATGTTTGTTCTTTAAAAATAAAGCCGCCAGTGCCGGACTTAAGGTTAAGGCGTTAACCGCCGATATAATGATGGCAATGGCCATCGTTAAGGCAAACTGCTTGTAAAATATACCTGTAGAACCGGTCATAAAACCAACCGGTAAAAATACTGCCGCCATCACCAATGTAATCGATATAATGGCACCGGTAATTTCATTCATCGCCTCGGTTGTGGCTGCTTTTGGGCTCAGTGAAGGATTTTCCTCCATTTTGGCATGTACCGCTTCTACCACCACAATCGCATCATCTACCACGATACCAATGGCCAGTACCAATGCAAACAACGTTAAAAGATTAACAGAGAAGCCGAAAAGCTGCATGAAAAAGAAAGTACCAATAATCGCTACCGGAACCGCAATAGCCGGAATTAAAGTAGACCTGAAATCCTGAAGGAAGATAAATACCACGATAAATACCAGTAAAAAGGCTTCGATCAAAGTGTGTTCTACCTGGTTGATGGATTCGTCTAAATCGGTTTTGGTACGGTAAAACTGGTTGTATTTAATACCTGCAGGGAAATCTTTTGATAGTTTCGCCAACAGTTTATCAATAGCAATCTGGATTTCGTTGGCATTAGAGCCTGATAACTGAATTACCCCAATGGTAATCCCATCGTGTCCGTTTAAACGATTAACACTACCATAGCTATAAGCACCCAGTTCTACACGGGCCACATCTTTTAAACGTAATATAGAACCATCTGAATTAGAACGGATCGCAATATTCTGATATTCCTCTGGTTTGGTCAGTTTACCTTTATATTTAATGATATATTCAAAGGCCTCACTACTTCTTTCTCCAAACCGACCAGGGGCCGCTTCCAGGTTTTTATCCTGAATGGCAGTGATCACTTCGTTAGGTGTAATTTTGTAAGTGGCCAATTGACTTGGGTTTAACCAGATACGCATCGAATAATCTTTAATCCCACCAAATACACTGGCCGAACCTACCCCCGGAATCCTTTTCAGTTCGGGAATGATATTGATCTGCGCATAGTTATTTACAAAAACGGCATCGTATTTTTTTGGGTCTTCAGAGTAAACCCCGATAGCCCCAATAAAACTGTTTTGCTGTTTGGTAGTGGTGATACCATATTGTACAACCTCTGCAGGCAATTGACTGGTGGCCTGCGAAACCCGGTTTTGCACGTTTACAGCCGCCTGATCCGGGTTCGTACCCTGCTGAAAGTAAACCGTGATGGCCAGGGTACCATCGTTACTGGCGCTGGAGGTCATGTAGGTCATGTTCTCCACACCGTTAATTGCTTCCTCCAATGATGGAGTTACCGAACGTAAAATGGTTTCGGCATTAGCCCCAGGGTAAACCGCAGTTACCAATACCGACGGAGGTGCGATATTTGGAAAGCGCTCTAAGGGCAACTTGGTTAAGCCCAGTATTCCCACTATCACCAATAAGATGGAGATAACAGTTGAAAGTACAGGCCTGTCTATAAATTTCTGAAACATGATTGCTTTACTTTAATTTTGATTATTTCTTTGTTTTTGCCGCAGCCACTTTATCTGCTGCTTTTTGAGGCTGGATCACCATGCCCTCCTGTAACTTATCAACCCCGCTTAACACGATCTGGTCGCCAGCTTTTACCCCGTCTTTAACCAGGTAATTTTCGCCGGCTTTACCAACAATGGTAATGGCTTGTTTTTTCACCTTACTGCTGTCGCCCACGGTAAATACAAATACTTTATCCTGCATTTCTACCGTTGAGGACTGCGGTACCAGAATGGCATTATCGTGCTGTAAACCTAAACGGATCTTACCGGTATTACCCGAGCGAAGGGTTCCGCTGGCATTAGGGAAACTAGCCCTTAAAGTAATGGCACCTGTGTTTTTATCAAACTGACCATCAATCATATCGATCTTCCCTTTAATCGGGTAAGCTGAATTATCAGACAATAAAAGTTCTACTGCTGGTAAATGTTTAATCCTGTCGGCAGGTGTTTTACCCGGGTAGTTTGCATTAAAACTGTTGAAGTCGTTTTCGGCAAGGGAGAAATAAACATGTACTTCGTGGATATCAGATAACTGTGTTAAAGCAACTTGATCCGTTGGAGAAACTAAACTTCCCTGTTTTTTAGGAATACGGCCGATGTAACCACTCACCGTAGCCTTAACATTGGTATAACCTAAGTTAATCTGTGCCGAAGCCACGCTGGCTTTAGCTTGTTCGGCATTTGCCTGTGCGATTTTGTAAGCCGTTTTAGCTGTTTTTAACTGGAAATCAGAAACTACCTTATTCTGAACAAGTGGTGTTAATTTATCAACCTCCAATTGAGCATTTAAAATAGCCGCTTCTGCCGCATGTAAACTTGCTTTCGCATTGTTTAAAGCCTCGCGGTATGGGTTTTCGTTGATCTTGAACAGGGTTTGTCCGGCAGTTACATAGGCACCTTCGTTAACCAGGACGCTTTGTAGATAACCACTTACCTGCGGACGAACATCGATATCAACAGCGCCCTGAATGGAAGCAGGATATTCAATATAGGTAGTTTCTGTGCTAGCGTTAATCGCGCTTACAGGCAGTGCTGGTGGTGGCGGTGCAGCTGCAGCCTGATCAGGAGACGACTTACAACTCACCAAAATTATAGATAGAAGAGAAATTGTTAACATTGAATTAATACCATTAAACCATTTAACGGTGTTAAGTAAGGGGTACAAGCGATGTAGAGATTTCATATAATTAAATTTAATTGGATTATAGTGTATAAATAATCTAACAGTGTTAAATTACTGTGTAAAAAAAATATTTTAACTGTTAATGGATAAAGTAATGCCTTTGATGGCATCTTTTAAAATTTGCTGGTTAATTTCGTCTGTTGTTCTGCCATTCGGGCGCACCAGGTTGATGGAAATCAAACCATGGATGATCGACCAATAGGTGTAATACTTCATGCAGATATCATCTTCAGAAACTGGTTTCTTCTTAAATAAAGATTCGATTACATCGCCTAACATACCGCCCACGTTTTCGGCTTCGGGCAATGAATTTTTAACGGTACAACAAACCATGTCTACACCGTACATTAACTGATAAAATTCTTTGTGGGCGAAGGCGAAGTTCCAGTAGGCAATCCACATGGCTTCCATTTTATCTTCCGGAGATTCGTGCTGATCCCTGGCTTCGCGGATATCTTTGGCCAACATTAAATACCCTCTCCTGGTGAGTTCCAGTAAGATGCCATCTTTGTTGGAAAAGTATTCGTAAATAATGGGTGCAGTATATTCAATCTGGTCGGCAATTTTACGCATACTCAATGCCTGCCAGCCCTCTGTTTGAACAATGTTCAGGGCAGCATCCAGAATTTTGGTTCTGGTTTCATCTTTTAAACGTAGAATTCTTTCTTTACTTCCCATGACTGGAATATTAGGTGTAAATAATCTAACACCGTTAAGCAAATGTAGAACCAATTCCAGAATTCACAATCATTCATTTGTCATAAACATTTTATTGTTTAGTTTTACGAGTGATAATCAACGATTAAAGCATTTAAAAGGCTTTTTCAAATAAATTAATTTTCTCAAGAACTTATAAAAAATGATTTTCCGCGAAGCAAAAACAACTGACATCCCTGCGATCCAAATTGTCAGGCATACCGTAAAAGAGAACATTTTGTCCGATGCAGCATTGGTTACTGACAAAGATTGCGAAGAATTTATTACGCAACGCGGTAAAGGCTGGGGTTTGCGAAGTAGATGGAGAAGTAGTTGGGTTCTCCATCGTAGATTTAGAGGAGCATAACATTTGGGCTTTATTCCTTCGTCCAGAATTTGAAGGCAAAGGCATCGGGAAAGAATTGCACCGCTTAATGATGGATTGGTATTTCGATCAAACACATGAACCCGTTTGGTTGGGTACATCGCCTAATACCCGTGCAGAAGAATTTTATACCCGGCAAGGCTGGAAAAAGGTTGGCGTGGTAAACAAAGGTGAAGTGAAATTTGAGATGAGTTATGAGGATTGGGTGAATAGGTAAATCCATTCGAAATATCGTCATTTTAAGGCATTGCTAAGAACGGTCGTCTTTCCCCTCGCAGACGGAAATCTTAACGCAACCTACGAACCCCTAGCATGACATTACGATCCCCAATCAAGTTGAGAATGCGACAAAGCGTAGAAGAAACTATCACTAAGTCACAGAGTGTTGCTGCCTTAATAATAAACCGTCAAAAGACTTAAACTATATAGGACATTTAAATTGCATCTAAGCGCAGTGGTTATAAATGTTCTTACATTTCTTATATATTTGCAACAAATATTAACGCTCTTTATTATGGCAATAGGCATTATACCTAAGCACCAGGAAGAAATTCCGCTTCATGCACTACCCCCCCTTGAATTTTTGACGATAGCTACTGAGACGGCAAAACGGCTCAATTGGACCATTCAGTATCAAAGTTTAAGTGGCTTTATTGCTCAAAGTGATACTTCCATCATTAACTCAAACAGTAAAATCAAACTGTTTATTGAAGGAGAAACGGCCACTATTTTGAGTGAATCGACTGGAGGGGAGATGATTGATTTTAATAAGAACAAAAAAAATGTTCAAGCTTTTCTATCTGCTTTTACTACTGTGCAATCGGGGATTTTACCAGAGGAACTTTCAGTTAAATTACAGGGATTATACGATTCACTTGATTTAACAGCTGCTGATCTATTGAAAGTCTCGGCAGAATCTGCAACACAAAAGGTTAAAAATTTCTTTTCGCTATTTATCCCTAAAAGGGATTTTTTCTTTACACCAATACTGGTTGACCTTAACCTATTGATCTTTATTGCAATGATGATCAGTGGTGCAGATTTCATTTCTCCAAGCTCAGAAATACTTGCCAACTGGGGTGCTAATTTCCGTCCATTTATATCTGTGGGACAATATTGACGCTTAATTACCAATTGTTTTCTACACATCGGCATATTGCATCTTCTTTTTAACATGTATGCACTAATTTATGTAGGTGTGCTGTTGGAGCCTATGCTAGGGAGAAGCAAATTTATTGCTGCTTACCTATTAACCGGTGTAGCAGCAAGTTTGGCAAGTATCTGGTGGCACGAACAAACCATCAGTGCGGGTGCATCAGGTGCCATATTTGGCGTCTATGGTGTTTTCCTTGCCTTACTTACTACCGATCTGATTGAAAAAGAAACCAGAAAGGAATTACTGACCAGTATTTGCATTTTTATAGTGTATAATTTGGCCTATGGCATGAAAGGCGGTATAGATAATGCGGCTCATATTGGCGGGTTAATTTCGGGACTAATAATCGGTTACACTTTAACCCCTAGCTTAAGAAAACCTGAAAAGCCATCTTTAGAGATAGTATCTATAGCTGCATTATGCATATTAATACTTTTTTCCTCATTTGGGGTGATTAAATCGATTCCCAATACAGAAAGCTTAACAACATACGACAAAAGATTTGAGCGCTTCAGGATTTTGGAGACAATGGCCCTAGGCATTTATACACTTAAGGCAGATGCAAAAAAGGAAGACGTATTATATGAAATCCGCGACCGCGGAATCTATTACTGGAATGAGAATATCAGTTTATTAGATAGCTTGGAGAAACTCAACCTTCCTCCTTTTGTTAGGGAGCGTGACAAGGCCTTAAAAGAATACTGCAATTTACGGATAAAAGCTTACGAATTGATGTATAAAGCTGTAGACGAAAATTCGCATAAGTATGATACTGAAATTATAAAAATCAACAAGCAAATAGAATCAAAACTTAAATCTTTTGAATAATATTCGTTTAATTGACTATTAATGGTTTAGAACCATAACAAAAGTTTCTCATTGAAGATCCTGAAACAAGTGCAGGGTGACGAGCCGAAAGAAATAATAACTACAGTTGAACGATAAAAGCAGTACCATAAGCTGTGTAAATATACAGTAGCGCCATAGCCTATATGTTCTTATATATCTATATGGCAAAAACTATAAAAAAGTTTTACAGCTAAGAACCTGAAACGAGTTCAGGTGAGAACCGAAAGAAATAGTGACTACAGCTGATAAAGCAGGGCCATAAAAGATGTGTGAGTATACATCAGCGCCATAGCCTATATGTTCTTATATATCTATATGGCAAAATCACAATAAAGCTTTAACAGCTAAGACCCTGAAACAAGTTCAGGGTGACGAGCCGAAGGAGAACTAAACCGTAATATCCTGGGTTAAGTCTAATACTCTAAAGGAACAATAGGTTCTTTTTTTGTGGTAGACATGATCATCATGGTTTGGAAGGTTTTCACTACAGAAATCTTACTGATTTTATCCATAATTAAACGTTCGTAAGCCTTAATATCTTTTACATAAACTTTTAATAAAAAATCGGCCTGACCTGTAACGTGATGACACTCTGTGATTTCTTTGATTTGATTTACTTCATCCAAAAAGATCTGGATGGTATTGTTTTTATGAAAATCGAGTTGAATCTGAATAAAGGTTTTGATACCTAAACCCAGTTTTTCTTCATCAACCAATGCATGGTAACTTTTAATATATCCTGCCATTTCAAGCTTGCGCACGCGCTCTAAGGTTGGTGCAGGTGATAAGCCAATTTCCTGTGATAAAAGCAAGTTGGTAATTCTTCCGTTCTCTTGAAGAATTCTTAAAATTTTAAAGTCTATTTTATCTAATTCAGATGCCATATGGTGTTAAAGGTATTTCAGAAGACAAACATAACCAAATTATATTCTAAATTTTAACATAATTTATCATATATATTTTAAATAATAATTTTTAGATTTACCTAAAAATAAAATTAGATAAACATAAATGCAAAGTTATACCGAAGAGAACTATCTAAAGACTATTTATCATCTGGCAGAGAAAACCATCAACGTGCAAACCAATGCTATTGCTGAACAGATGCAAACCAAACCCGCCTCGGTTACCGATATGATCAAAAAATTAGCCGATAAGGGTCTGATTGATTATATTAAATACCAAGGCGTTACCTTAACCGAAACAGGAAAAAACACAGCAATAGATATTGTACGTAAACATAGATTATGGGAAGTTTTTTTGGTAGACAAATTAAACTTTAAGTGGGATGAGGTACATGATGTGGCAGAAGAATTGGAGCATATTAAATCGATTGAGCTGATTGAAAGATTGGATGAGTTTTTAGGCTTCCCGAAAGCAGATCCCCATGGCGATCCGATCCCGGATAAAAATGGACGATTTGCCAAAACCCAGTTTATTAAACTTATTGAATTAAAAGTAGGCGATTCTGGTACCATTACCGGTGTGAGTCAGCACAGTTCTGCATTTTTAAAGCATTTAGAAAAATTAGGGCTTACGCTGGGCAAACAAATCCAGGTTAGTGATGTTACCGATTTCGATGGTTCGGTTGAGATCCAGGTATCTGATAAACAAGTTAATATTAGTAGAGAAGTTGCAAAACATATTTTAATCAGCAGTAATGGCAAAAACTGAATCGTTAAGTGAAGTACATCAAAGTGTAAATACCGATAAAAGAAAAGGATGGCGTAGAATTCTGGCTTTCATTGGTCCGGCTTATTTAATCAGTGTTGGCTACATGGATCCGGGTAACTGGGCAACAGATTTAGCAGGTGGAAGTAAATTCGGTTATCAGTTAATCTGGGTTTTATTGATGTCGAACCTCATCGCTTTGCTTTTACAATCGCTAAGCGCCCGCTTAGGTATAGTGAGGGGATTGGATTTGGCGCAAGCCTCGAAACAAGCTTATCCCCGCTGGGCCAACATTCCATTGTTCGCTTTGGCACAAACAGCAATCATTGCCTGCGATCTTGCTGAAATTATCGGGATGGCCATTGGCTTACAGTTACTTTTTGGCTTACCACTGATCTGGGGCATTAGCATTACTATTTTCGATACCATTTTATTGCTTTTTTTACTCAATAAAGGCATGAGGGCTATGGAAGGTTTTATCGTTTCGATGGTCTTTATTGTCGGCATTTCCTTTCTGGTTGAGATGTTTATTGTAGAACCTTCCCTTAAAGAAGTAGCCAAAGGCTTTGAACCCTCTATACTCAATGGCGATGCACTTTATATTGCCATCGGAATTATTGGTGCAACGGTAATGCCACACAACCTTTACCTTCATTCCTCTTTAGTACAAACCAGAAAAATTGAGCGGAGCAACAAAGGGATAAAAGAAGCCTTAAAATTTAACCTTATTGATACCACAGTTGCATTAAACCTGGCCTTTTTTGTTAACGCAGCCATATTGATTCTTGCTGCCGCAGCTTTTTACAAAAATGGCTTACACGAGGTGGCAGAAATTCAGGATGCGCATAAATTGCTTTCAAATATTTTTGGCAATGTGGCCCCAACCCTATTTGCCATTGCGCTGATTGCTGCCGGACAAAGCTCTACTGTTACCGGAACTTTAGCCGGACAGATCATTATGGAAGGGCATATCAATTTACGGATCCAGCCTTGGTTACGAAGATTAATTACCCGTTTATTGGCCATTATTCCTGCATTTTTTACCATTCTGCACTATGGCGACGATGCCCTTGGGGGCTTATTGGTATTAAGCCAGGTGATATTAAGTTTGCAGTTGGGTTTTGCGATCATTCCTTTGATCCATTTTACATCAGATAAAAAACTGATGAAAGATTTCGCCATTAAACCATGGGTAAAGGTTTTGGCCTGGGCAAGTGCCGTCGTTATCATTGCGCTGAATGTGAAACTGGTAATGGAGGAAATAAGCGGTTGGGCAAAAGAAGCCAATAATTGGTGGATTTATGCCATTGTAATACCCGCATTAATCCTTATCGTGTTACTTTTGCTCTATGTTTTCTTTCATCCATTATTGGAAAAGAAAAAAAATGCATCCAGACAAATCGTACCCCACGGAGATGCTTTGGATATTGGCAAAATCGACAAGATCACTTATACAAAAATTGGAATTGCTGTAGATTTCTCTAAAAATGACAGAAACACAATCAGGCATGCTTTAATTCAAGGTGGCAAAGATGCGCACTATTACCTGATCCATATTGTAGAAACTGCAGCTGCACGCTATTTGGGTAAAGAAGTAATGGACCATGAAACGCAGAGCGATGCTGTTAACCTGGAGCGTTACAGAGCTAACCTGGAAGACCTTGGATATGATGCGACACCGTTTATTGGTTTTGGAAACACAGGTAAAGCTATAGCAGAAATCAGCAACCGGAACGAAATGGAACTTTTGGTAATGGGTGCACACGGACATAAAGGCTTAAAAGACCTTATTTTCGGCACCACTGTAGATTCTGTGCGGCACAAGGTAAATATCCCAGTTTTGATTATCAGATAGATTCTTGAGCGTCAAAAAATAATTAGCCACAGCTATGATTGTTACTTATCTGTGGCTAAAAACGATTACTTACTCACCAACGACATCATTTTTTTAATGCCTCCATCTCCTGATTGGTACATTAATAATTTACCTGCAGGGGAATACAAGTACATGGCAGGATATTTTACCGGCAAAAATGTTGGAATAAATATTCTCTTTTTATCCTGTAATACCAATACATTAGGTTTTGCATTTAAGCCTTTTGCATAAGAGTTAAAAAACTGCGGAATAATATATGCCTCATCCATGGTAATCATATAAATATTCACATCTTTAAACTTGGTATAATTTGCATTCAGGCTTTTGCTTTCCCGCTGGCAGTGCTCACAGGTACAATCAAAGAACATAAAGAGATTCTTTTTTCCCTGTTTAATATCACTGTTTGAAAATGGTTTCCCATCTAGTTTATAAAAGGTAAACTGCGGCAATAGTGTAGGTTGTTGTGCATTTACCTGAAAAGTTACGGCTAAAAATAAGATTAAAAGTAAGTTCCTGAATTTCATTTTCGACATTTTAAGTTCAAACTTAAACGAATAAATACGAACATAACAATATATCCTTTAGCTTTTACAAACGGATGAACATTTTTATTGGTTACTTACTCGGAGGTTTTAGTTTAAAAATCTTCGTCATCTCGACTGAAGCGCAGCGAAATGGAGAGATCTATCAAGACAGATTTTGCTTCGCAGAGCCTTCAGGTTCTCGCCTGCGTTGCACCCGATAGCTCCTAATATCCGCATGTCTGTTATAATTATGAATATTGGCAATTTACAAAATGAATATCACCTGATTTTATCCCCCTATAATTATATTTATAGCTGCAATTTCATTTTGGATGGCATTTCTGAACAGATCTGGGATCGAAATTCTATTTTGGGCATAAAAATGGTTATGACATCCCCTTCCGGCGGTATCCCAGGTTACATATTGGCATTAGGC
>NZ_JAPIVP010000033.1 GCF_026239555.1 Pedobacter sp. PF22-3
CTATTATGCATTTGGCTTAAGAAAAGAACCGGTTGCAAAAGCGGGGCTTAACAAGTATCTTTATAATGGCAAGGAGTTGCAGGAGGAGTTAGGTCAGTATGATTATGGGGCAAGGTTCTATGATCCGGTAATAGGGAGGTGGAATGTAATTGATCCTAAAGCAGAGCTTGGCAGAAGATGGTCGCCATATAATTATGGCTTTGATAATCCCATCTATTTTATTGACCCTGATGGAATGTGGCCTGGGCAAGGATTTCTCAGTGATGCATGGAGCTCCGCGCAAAAGTCTTTTAAAGGATATTATTCGTCTGCAATTCGTGCTGTCCAAAGTATCCCATCACAAGTTAAGAGTTTGGGGAATATGTCTGCTGGGCAGTTAGCTAAAACTTACGCAAAGACTTATGCGAAAGCACTGCCAGTAAATGTTGTAATTAATAACGCCAAAGACGTTGTTCAAGGAGTAAAGGCTCTAGCGTGTGGCGATGGAAAATCATTTGGTGATGCAGTTGGGCGGCAGGCAGCAAATACAACAACAGCGGTTGTGACAGAGGGAGCGGCTTCATTAGCTGGTAAAGCTGTCGGCACATTAAAAACTATGTCGACTGGGAGTGCAGCTGCAGATTTATCAGGCTTAGAAATAAAATCATTTGCAGATTTAGCAAGTGATCCAGTGAAGATTTGGGGTAAGTCTGCCGATGAGGTTGCTACTGGTCTAGGACCAGGCTGGACACAGGGTACTCTAAATGATGGGTCGGCAGGATGGAAGTTTTTACAGGATGGTAAAGATGGGTTTGTTTCATATACAGAAGGTAATTCAAGACATGGTAATTCAGAATATTATAAGGTTAACAGTGGACAAGGTAAAAACAAAGTTGTTGGTGGGAATTATAAAACAACTACAAATGAGAAATCAAAAATAATAAATGTCGACAATTAAAATATGATTGAATTATCAAAAGTGTATAACTTGTTAGTGGATGTGCTAATTATGGTTTGCCCAGATTTTAATATAATTTCAGATAGTGAGATAGAAGATTATTTAAGTGAACTAGAAGGTGATTATTATACTTTCTTTGATATGATTAGTTTGCTGCCATTACAACAAGGTGGGATGTTGACTAAAGATCAAATGAATAATATAGCTGAACTGAAAAATGTTATTAGTAAAATTCCTGTAGCTTTGTGGAATAAAGACTCTTTTAGGAAAGATATTTATTGGAAAGAAGCAAGGAAACGCTCAAATGATATTTTGAACTCACTAGGAGTATTCAAAAGACAAATATAATGAAGAAAACCTAACCAGTATTGGCGTCTCGCTAATACCAAAATGTAACTTATATAACAAAGCCCAACGATCTAAAAATGTTGGGCTTTTCTATTTTTGTAGGAGTTCGAGTTTGATTAGCCTGGCTTTAATGGCTCCATAGGTACGGGAATTTAGTTTGGCGAGTTGGGTAATCTTGGAGCATTCGCTGAAGCGTTGTGTGAGCAGGTTATCTTCCTCTTCAGTCCAGGCCAAACCCTGGTTACCTTTTTCAGCTACCGCCCTAAGTTCATCAAGTGCAAAGAATAGCGCCCTGATGATTTGGGGCTGGTTGTATGGGCTATCTGCAGGGAATATTTCACCTGTTATGGGGTGGGTGCCGGCGGCCAGGGCCTGGAGAATCTCCAGGTGTCGGTTGTTATCCTGGATAAGCTTTTTTAGCTTTAAAATCTCTTACAAACACTTACCAACCGCTACGAGTACGATCACGCAGGCCGCAAGATTGCCACTTTTGAAAACATCAACAACCAGGCAGATGTTGCGCTGAACCACCTCGAATACAACGAGATCGGCCAGTTGGCCAAAAAGAACCTGCACAACGATGCACAGGCTACTACCTTTGTCTACAACGAACGTGGCTGGATGAAGAATAGTACGTCGGATCAGTTTAGCATGAAACTGGATTACCAGGATGGCACCGCACAGGGGTACAACGGTAACATCACCAAGCAATACTGGGACTGGACAAATACAGTCAATCCAACAGCAAACATCTTCAACTATGGTTATGACAAACTGAACAGGTTGGAAAACGCTGCTACAACAGCAGGTGTTTCGATGAGCGAAGCATTGACCTATGATATAATGGGCAATATCAAAAGCCTTAACCGCGACAATGCAGGCATCAAAATGTATAACTATGACTCTGGCAATAAGCTGAAGAATATTAGCAGTTTAACCTTAAGGGACTATGAATATGACGCCAACGGCAATGCCGTTAAAGATGGTATGAGCAAAGTTGATTTTACCTATAACTATCTGAACTTACCGGCAACCGCAAAAAGTGCCATTGGTACGGCAGTTAACCTGCCATACACTTACGATGCTGTGGGTAACAAACTGGCCAGGAACAGCAGTGGCACGGTAAGGAATTATATTGGTGGGATAGAATACAAGCCAGATGGTACCACTATTGATATTATCCATACTGAAGAAGGGATAGCCCGCAATAACAATGGCAGCTACAGTTATGAGTATAATCTAAGCTATCATTTGGGTAATATAAGGGCTACTTTCTATAAAAATCCTGTAACCAATCAATTGGAGGTTTTACAGCAAGATAACTATTATGCTTTCGGTTTAAGAAAGGAACCTGTTGCAAAGCCGGGCTGAACAAGTATCTTTATAATGGCAAGGAGTTGCAGGAAGAGTTGGGGCAGTATGATTACGGCGCAAGGTTCTATGATCCGGTGATTGGGAGATGGAATGTCCTTGATAGACTTTCAGAATATCATTTTAATACAACCGCTTATCATTATGTGTTAAATAATCCAATGATATACATTGATCCATTTGGTTTAGATACGATTAAGCCTGATCAAATCGTTCCACCAGCTCCTGGCATTAGGCCGTTTAACCCAAAAGAAGATGTAATTTCATTAGGTGAAGTAACTGCTAGGGGAAACTCAAGTAGCAAAACTGGATTTATTATTACGTTGATAGGAGCGACTGCAGCGGGAGCTGAAAACATGATGCACAATAAAAATACATGGTACAGTTTAAGTCAAATGAGAAATTATTCACAACGATATATAGGCAATCAATATCAGAGCGCTGAAATGATCACAAAGTCGAAAGGCATATCTAAAATTGTAGGAAAAGGCTTTAAGTGGGTCGGGAGAGGAGTTGGACTTTACAATTTTTTACAATATTAACTCTGATTATCTCAGTGGAAAAAAACAATATAATGGTAGGCGTATGAGTGATGAAATGTATGTCATGGAACAAGCAAGCAATACTTTTTCTACATTCGGAGGAACAGCCGGTGCTGGTTGGGGCATTGGATGGGAAATCGGTCGTGAAATTGCGAGTGATCCCGGATATAGAAAAAATGTGAGACCGGTAATTCAGGATTTGTTAGGTGTTGAACGAGATGAATACCCACGCTATAATGAAAAATTACAAGAAATGATTGATAAATTGAAACCTTAATGAAAATTCTTTATTACTACTACTATCTATTTTATACGAAGATTCTTCCGGATGATCAACCTCATTCTACAGTTATCTTCTGTTTAAGTGCAATGGAGAGCTTTATTGTTAATGGATTATTAAATATAATATCCATAACTATTTTTTGTTACAATATCCCTAAGTGGCCAATGTTGGTTGTTGCAGGAGCTATTATGCTGCTCAATTTCCAAATTTATTACAGATCAAAAAAAATGGAAATAATCATTGCTGAAAAACCGAAACTGTTTAATAGTAATGCGGCTTCAGTTGTTTTTAGCGTAGCTTTTTTTCTTTTTTCTTTATTGATGATTGTAACTGCTCCGTTTTATTCTATGTACCTGATGGAAAAATTTTGCAATTAATTCTAGACTGGTACCAAAATATATAAATAAAAGCAAAGCCCGGCAGATTAAAAGCCTGCTGGACTTTCTTATTTATGTATCATTCTAACTTTAATTAGCCTTGCTTTAATGGCCCCATAAGTACGGGAATGAAGTTTAGTGAGCAGGGTAATCTTGGAGCCATTGCCAAAGCGTTTTGCAAGCAATGAATTGCCGAAAGTTGCTGTAAAATATTTATTCATGCTTTCTTATAATTGTGTCAATGTGTTCTGAAGCATACATCGTTTTTTAGCTAGCTATCCAGTTCAGTTCCTTTTCTTATTTCAGGGTTGGAAAGGTGTTAGTTCTTTATTTAGTAAGTTTATTTATCTGATCCTGCAATGACTTGTTTATTTTTTGTTGTTCGGCTAGCTGTCTGCTTTGCTCACTTACTTGTTTATCTTTTTCTATCATATATAGCGTCAATTCTTCTACTTTTTTTAACAGCTTAAGGTTCATCTCACTAAGATGCAGTCCATTTTTGTTGATTTCAGCAGCCGATGGTATTTCAGGTAGGTGATGGTTGATTTCGATGTAGGTTTTTAACTCACTTAATGGCTGAAGTTTATAAGTTGGTTCGAATACATAATCAGGCACAGGTATACTTGTATCCACTTTTACTTCTTTTGAATGGATTGTACCATTAACAGTTAATTTAGCATCGGGCTGGGTAGTTCCGATACCTACGTTTCCACGGTTCGGTTGTAGTGATAAATTAGTCCATTGATGCTGATACCATCCTGCTTTTATGTAACCAAAGCCCGCACCGTTAACATCATAACCAATCACTAATCTTTTCGCATCGTCTGTGGCGCCGGTTATGCTGAGTTGTTGTGCATCTACATCCGCATTCATAGAGATGTCTTGAGCAATGTGTAATCGTGATTTAGGAGCGATTGAGCCCATTCCTATGTAGCCAAGGCTGTTGATTACCATTCGGGATAAACCCGCACTTTCATCATAAATAGCAAAGTTTCCCGAAGCACCTGTAGCACCAGCATCTAATGCTCCTGAGCTAGCCAAGCCCCATTGTCTTCCGTTTGTTCCTGAAGTAGCATCTAAGTAAACAATAGGACCATAAATATTACCTGAACCTGTAGTTTTAATGTTTAATGAAGCATAATCATTACCCGGGTTTGTTCCTCCACGAACAATTTGGAGGGCTGTTGATGGAGAAGCTGTACCAATACCGACGTTGCCGATAAGAGGCCAGGGGTTACTATTATTTTGTGCATAGGAAAATTGAACTATAGCTGATACTGCTACAAGCGTTGCGTAGATTTTTTTCATGATGAGATTGTTGTTATGACCTAAAGTAAGTACAAATAGCCAAAAAATAAAGTAAATATTGCGCTAATAATTGTTTAACTAGTGATCTACCTTGGTATAATCTATTTAGCTGACTTTCGAGAATTGAATTATTATAAGCCTAGTATCTACTGTGTTTTATTAATAGATTTTTGAACCAGTTTGTTCTAATTTACAGCCCTTGTTCTCCCCAATTGGTAAAACCAAATTTACCTTCGCCACTCCAAAACCCAATAATATCACTCAATTTGCATTGTTTGTCAAAAATATTGGGAAATTTATTTATTTCTTTGCATTTTACAGCCTCATCACATTTCTTTCAGAAATGTGCCAAACAAATTAACGTGTGCAATGAAAATTAATACTGCTAAAAAACTCAACGCGTATACCCTTACCGAAATCCTGATTGTACTGGCCATTATTGGTATACTGATCTTGCTGGCCTTGCCTAACCTGATGCCACTGATTACCAAAGCCAAAACAACCGAGGCAAAAATGCAGTTGGAACATGTGGCCAAATTGGAGCAGAGTTATTTTTACGAGCACTCTAAATATTCGACCGATCTGCTCGAAATAGGATTTATCCAGGAAAAATTAACATCCGATGCAAAAGATGGTAAAGCCAATTACAAAATAGAAATTACAGCTGCTACCAACAATACCTTTACTGCCAAAGCGACAGCTGTGGCCGATTTTGATGGCGATGGTACCTATAACGTATGGCAGATCGACCAGGATAAAAACTTAAAAGAGATAGTTGCCGATTAATGTATTTGTTGCAGGGGGCGATTTTTATGGTGTTAGCGGGTATCGTTTATCAGGATTTTAAATACCGCGGAATTTACTGGTGGATGTTTCCAGCAATTTTCTTGCTGATGACAACGGCAACAGTGCAGGTATTGGGTTTTATCGAAACCATTTCACAGGCGGGTAAAAGCGGACTGTTTTTAGCCTTACAATTTGCGGTATTAACCGGATATATTTCCATAAAACAAAAAAAACTGACCAATATCTTTGACGGCTTTTTCGGATTGGGCGACCTGTTGTTCCTCGTGGTACTGTGTTTTGGTTTTTCCTTTTTAAATTATGTGTTTTTTTACCTCTTAAGCCTCATGCTCATTATTTTGCTTACCGCAATTTTTGGCTATCAATCTACCGCGCATGGAAAAAAAATACCTTTGGCAGGTTATCAGGCTTTGATATTTATGATATTAATGGCAATCAGCTCGTTTATACCTAATATCAACCTGCTTGCAGATGATCACCTTATCAATTTACTCGGTTATGGAAATTAAACCTGAAATACTGGGATTGATATCCAAAGAATTTGCGATGGAGTATCGTGTATTTCCGAAAGAACGCGGAGCAAACGGCAATTTGGTGTTGTGTTGGGATGGCCTTGGCGATGAAAATCAGCTAAAAGACGAACTGCAGGTGATGCTGGGCTGTAATATCTCTTTATTGCCGCTTGATCAACAGGAAATCAGCCGGTTGTTATCCAAACATTACCTGGGGGATGTATCTAAAGGGAGGGAAGAAAAAGAAGTTTCGGTAATTACAGCGGGGGATGATTTTTTAAATGTGCTGATAGAAGAAGCCAGACGCTTAAAAAGTAGTGATATCCACATCGAAACTTTCGAAAAAAGATCGAGGGTAAGGGTAAGGATAGACGGGATGATGATTGAACGTTACCAGATCGAAAAAAAAGACTATCCGGCTTTGATCAATAAGATCAAGATCATGGCCAACCTGGATATTGCCGAAAAACGCTTGCCGCAAGACGGCCGGATCCAGTTCAGTTCTGCCCGTTTTACTTCTTTTGACATCAGGGTATCGGTTTTGCCAACCCTATATGGAGAAAAGATTGTACTCAGGTTATTAAACAACAGCAGTACCGATATTGATCTGAGCACATTGGGTTTGTCAGAGCAGGATATGCGCAATTATATGGAAGGCGTACAAAGACCTAACGGGATCATTTTAATCAGCGGGCCAACGGGATCGGGAAAAACCACTACACTTTATGCTACCTTAAAGCTTCTGAATAAAAGTACAAGGAATATCCTTACGATCGAGGATCCGATTGAGTACACCCTGGAAGGTGTTAACCAGGTACAGCTAAGAGAGAATATCGGGTTGGGTTTTGCCGCTACTTTGCGTACTTTTTTGAGGCAGGATCCTGATGTGATTATGGTGGGCGAGATTCGCGATCCGGAAACGGCCAATATGGCCATCAGGGCGGCACTCACCGGTCACCTGGTACTGTCTACCATCCACACCAATTCTGCCTGGGGCACTGTGTCCCGGTTGATGGATATGGGCATTCCAGGCTTTTTAGTAGCCAACACACTGAATACCACGGTTGCCCAGCGTTTGGTTAGGTTACTCTGTCCTAAATGCAAGAAAGAAGAATCTGTTACTGAGGGACTTTACCCGAGACAGTTTAAGCCATCCAGAAAAGTTGATGCACATTTTATTGCCGCAGGATGTTCGCACTGTTATTACACAGGTTATAGTGGGCGTAAAGCTGTTTACGAAGTAATTCCCATAGATGCCGATCTCTCGCAGGAAATCAGAAAAGGCAATATGGCTATTGAAACTACACTTGAAGAAAAGGGGATCAGTACACTCTCCAAAAATGCTTTTGATTTATTTGCCGATGGATTAACCTCCATGGAAGAAATTTACCCATTATTACTCGCTATCTAAATGAAGAATAAAACTATATTAAACGCCCTCATTGCCATTACTATTATGGTATTGAACTTATCCGTTTTAACTACCTCGGCACAGGTTACCAGCAGTCAGGATCGGTTAAAGGCTATCGAAGAGCGTTTACGCAACCTCGCAGTAACCGTACCTGGTTTAAACCAACCCGTTCAACTGTCCATGTCGGGTGCATCTGCCCAGGAATTTCTAAGGGCACTGGCGCAGGCCAATAACCTGAACATTAATATCGACCCGCAATTGAATTTTAAAGTTTACACCAATTTTCGTAACGAAACCGCGATGAACGTGATGCTGTTCATGGCCAAAGAATACGATCTGGATATTAACCTGATTGGCTCCATTATGTCGGTCACCAAAGTGCAATCACCCCGGCCTGTGGTGGTACCTAAAGATTTTCGCGTGAATTATAATGCTTCAAACGAATACCTTGGTTTCGAACTCAATAACGATACCTTAAGCCAGGTAGCCAAAAAAATCAGTCAGCTTTCACAAAAAAATGTGGTGGTTCCTGTAGCGTTAATGAGCAAAAAAGTAAGTGGTTTTATTGCAGCAGCACCTTTTGAGGTCGCTTTAGAAAAACTCGCCTATGCCAATGATCTTAAAATGAATAAAACCAATGATGGGGTATTTATTTTTCAGGCCCTGGGCGAAGGAGAAGAACTTTATGTAAACGGCGATCAGGCTACTGCGGTAAAAAGAAGCAATAAAGCCGCCGTGGGACAGGGGGCATCAAACTTTACGCTGAATGGCCGGAAAGATAACCAGGGCAACCGCACCGTGAGCGTCGACGCCTTGAATACACCCATATTGGATCTGATTAAATCGGCCTCGAGCGAGGTTGGTGCCAATTATTTTATTTATTCAGATATTAAAGGTACCGTAAGTACAAGATTAAGCGGCATTGGCTATGATACATTTCTTACGGCTTTACTTCAGGGAACTGAATATACCTATAAAAAAGATGGAGGCGTTTACCTGATCGGCGACCGTAAGCTGGAAGGCCTGCGGGCAAACCGGATTGTGCAGCTGCAGCACCGCTCGCTGGATACGATCCAGATGATGATTCCGAATGAGTGGAAGAGGGGGGTAGAGATTAAAGAGTTCCGCGAACAGAATACCCTGTTGCTTTCCGGATCTTCCCCTCAGGTAAATGAAATCGAGAATTACATTAAACAGATTGATCGGGTAGTGCCTATGGTGCTGATCGAGGTAACATTGGTGGATGTTAGAAAAGGTAAAACTGTTAAAACTGGTATTTCTGCCGGGGTTTCGGATAGCGTCCAGACGGGAGGTAAGATATTGCCAGGCATCGACTATACTTTTGGGGCAAATTCCATTAACAATTTTCTTTCCAGGCTAGGTAGAAATGGTGCTGTAAACCTGGGTAGGGTAACACCAAATTTTTATGTGAAGCTGAGTGCACTCGAAAACAATAACAATGTAGATATCCGCTCGGTTCCGAAACTTTCTACCCTTAATGGCCATTCTGCCAATTTAAGTATCGGAAGTTCAAGGTATTACAGTCAGAGAACACAAAACGTAATTCCTTCACTAAATGCACAAACTGTTGTTACAGAGCAGTTTACGGAGGTGAATGCCAACCTGGAAATTGATATCAGGCCGGTGGTTTCAGGTGATGACCAGGTTACACTGAACATCAAGGTAAATATATCCGATTTTATAGGCAACCCGCCACTAAATGCACCACCGCCTAAATCTACCAGTAAGTTCAGTTCCATCATCAGGGCTAAAAATGAAGATATGATTGTACTGGGCGGCTTAGAGCGTACCGAGAGCAGTGAGAATGGTTCGGGTGTACCCATCCTATCCAGAATTCCTGTATTGAAGTGGCTCTTCAGCAGCCGTGAAAAATCAAATAACAAAGTGGTAACCCTGGTCTTTATTAAACCAACAATTTTGTATTAAGCCATGTTCGAAACTTTTGAACATATATTAGGGATAGAACTAACACTATTGCAGAATGAAAAGTATCGTTGCAGTTATGCTGTAGTTACCAGAAAAGGTGATAATATAGATGCGGCCGATCACCACACCGTAGAAGGTAATTTGGTCAAGGTGCTGGAGCGTATTCCACGAAAATATCCCGTGGCACTATCAATTGGTGGAAAAGGCATTATACACAAACAGCTTAAAGGTATCGGAACAGAGAAAAAAGACTTGTTTAGAGCAACTTTTTCATCGGTTGAAAGAAAAGATTTTTATGCGCAGGAAACGCTAATGGGCGACCAGGCCTGGGTAAGCATTGTCAGGCAAACATGGATTGATGATATCGTTGGGAAACTGCAATCATCCGGATTAAATATTTATATGCTGAGCCTGGGTGCATTACCGGTAATTTCGATCTGGGAATTATTGAGCGGAGCTGGCGAAGGGTTTTCGGCTAATGGACATCAATTTGAGGCCTCTGCAGAAGGAGAAATAGTGGGATACCGTTACCAGGAAGGAGCAGAAGATAAAGGAAACCTGAAATTGGGTAATACCAAACTTAAATTTACGCTTTTGCTGCCTTATGCACTGGCTTTTCAGCTTTTTTTATATGATAAGTTATCGGTAATTAAAACAGATCATACTCAGGTAGACAACCGTTTCAAAGATTTTCTTGAACAATCCAAATTAAAAAAAAACGCAGGAATTTTCATTTTTGCTTTACTTGGTCTTTTACTCATCAGCTTTTTTGCTTTAACCCATTATAATGCAGAAAATGCGAAATTAAATGAGCAGGTAGGTGCACTTACGGCAACAGCCGACCAAAGCGACTTGTTGAAAAAAGAAATTACGGAGCAAAAGATATTATTAAATAAACTGGGCTGGAATGGCGGTTATAGTCATGCTTTTTTACTGAACGAAATTGGTAGCAGCAAACCCAGGGCGCTTACTTTAAACGAGGTGATATTTGATCAGGTAAAAGAAGAGGCCAATGATGCAAAAGATTTATTAGCCTCAATCAAGATAGCTGGCGAAACCGATAACCTGACTGCTGTAAACAACTGGATTTTTTTGCTTAAAGAAAAGAAATGGGCAAAAGAAGTTAAACTTTTGCGTTACCAGCAGGATACAGAATCGGAGAATTTTGAGTTTAACCTTTTGATCCAATATTGATATGCTCGCCAAACTTAACCTGAAAAATAAAAAAATCCTATTGGTGTTGCTCATGCTGGCCGTAACGTACCTCGCCTACCTGTTTTCTTTTGAAAAGGCCATCTCAGCATTCGTACTGAACAGGCAGCTAAAAACAGCACAACAACCCGGTCAGGAACCTGATGCTGCTTTCCCACAATTGGAACGCAAACATGCTTTTTATCAATCGGTATTAAAGGGTTATAAGGTTCGTACCGAAGACCGTGATAACCGCCTGTGGCAATCGGTATCTGCCATGGCCATTGCCAAAAATGTAGAGATCAATTTCAGTCCCAATATCATCACCGCCGAAAAAGATACCAGTGAAATTGCACGGGGTATAGTGGCGCAGAAATTTATTTTTAAAGGCAGTTATTTCAATATCGTTAAACTTCTTGATACGCTGGCGAAAAGCCCCGGCATAGGCAAAATTGCAGGTGCCAGACTGATGAAAAAAACAGCAAATGGCAACGATGAAAAAACGGATAAACTTAACCTCGAACTACAACTGGTAGGTAAGGAGAATTAAGGCATGTGACTTAGTTTTATTGTTCAGTAATTGGCAGTTTTAATAATTATAATAATAAGTCATCACTCCAAAACGCACGTTCGTCACTCGAAAAGCATCGTTCGTCAAAAAGATTTAAATATTAGTGAATAAAACAATAATCTTGAAAAATTAAAATCTTCTATAATTTATGTTAAGTGCGTTCAAGTAATAAATAAAACCCAGCTCATTTTCTTTTATTCACTTATGTGAATAAAAAACATGATTAAGGAGATTTCCTTGTGCCTTTTTTGATAATAGAAAAGGATTTGACAAGAACTGTTAATCGCTTAATCTACTCATTTTTAATTGTAAATAACATAAACCTACCTTTTTTAAAAAAAATAAACTATTTAAATGAAAAGTATTCTTTTATTTCTCTGCATCGGATTGCATACATTATGCTACTGTCAAGTAGCCCCCTCTCCTCAAGCCGATATTCCAAATATCCTACCGCCATCACCAACAGCATCGGATTTGGGGAGGTATGCGCTTGTCAGTTCCAATATGTCATCTGGAGGTGCTAAAAGCAGTATCCCACTATATACCTATAAAACTAGAAATCTATCATTACCAATTAGTTTAGACTATAATTCTGATGGCTTTAAGGTCGATCAGGTTTCTTCGAGGGTGGGAACAGGGTGGACACTCAACTCAGGTGGTGCTATAAGTAGAACTGTTCTGGGTAGCCCTGATGGCGGTGGATTTGTTAATCCACCAATAGACTTTCCAGGTACAACGGGTTCCGCTTTGGATTCTTACATTAACACGTCAACAAATGGATATGATACTCAGGCCGATATTTTCACCTTTAATTTTTGCGGTAATTTTGGAAGGTTTATTATTTATGACGGAGGAATAAAAAAGTTAGAACAAAACAACCTTAAAATCGAAGGTGATATTAATGGTGGGTTTATCATAACTAGTGCTGATGGGATAAAATATCAATTTACATCAATAGAATCTTCATCCTCTGTTAATTCGCTTAATCCAAAATACCGTGTAGAAATAAAAAATGCCTGGTTCTTAACTCGTATAATACATCCTCTTGGAGATTTTATAGCGCTATCTTACTCGAATTGTGAGTTTAAATATATGGCCTCTACCAATCAAACTTTCATTTATTTTGATTATTCAAGTTTTGATGGACCTGATCTTCAGCCAACAGAAACTAGACCAACTGATAAAGAAGTTCATAGTTATACTGTTATAAATAATAAAGGCGTATATCTTTCGGGCATTAGTAGCAACTCCGCTACTAATGGTTACCTGAAATTTAATTACGAGGAAAGAGCAGACCTTGTTGGAGATTTTTATTTGCTCAATGTTGGTTTATATCGAAGTCAAAATCCTTCTAATGCTGATATTCCTTTACAGAATATCCAACTTAATTACAACACTATAACTCCCTCATCTTTTTATAAAAACCAATATACAAACTATGTAAATAACCTTAATGTAAATAAGCGGTTGTTTCTAAATGCAATAATTGTAAATGATAAAAAATATCTATTTGAATATAATAATTTGGACAAGGTTCCTCCAAGGCTTTCTTTTTCGCAAGATCACTATGGCTATTTTAATGGAAAGAATAATAAAACTCTCATTCCTGAGCCAGTTAATCCGATAATAGCTGATGCTTTTAGATATGAAGGCTATGGAGACCGTAGTCCTGATTTTACTTATGCAAAAATAGGATTATTAAATCGTATTACCTTTCCAACGGGTGCAAGTGAAAATATTGACTATGAGGCAAATTCACTTTATATGGCAATGGATAAGGATTGTGATATTCCAGATTCCACTTTCTCCATATATAAAGAGGCTACATCAACACTAAAGCATAATACAACAGTTTATTCTGAACCTTTTACAGTTACATGTACAAGTACAGTAAAAGTGCAAATTGGGTGTGTTCCTATGAATCGGGCATCTAGTGGACAACCAAGTTACCCTGCCGGAGAATATTTAGTTAATGCAGGGTTGGCCGATGCAGAGGATTATTTGTTAGGTTTTACTCAGTTTAATGATGGTCAGGCAGTTGTGGATCAGCACAATGTTATATATGTTACCTTTCAGCCTGGAACATATCGTTTAGCGGTGAAAGTTAGAGGAGATGCAAGAGGTTATTGTATGTTCACTTATGCGAATAGTTATCCTTTTACCGGAAATAAGGAAGTAGCTGGTGTAAGAGTTAAACGTGTTATAACTTTTGATCCAATAACTGCTAAACAAACTGTTAAAAATTATAACTATAATAATTTAATAGATGGTCATTCAAGTGGGAAAATGATAAGTGAGAAACCAGTATATCAAAGTAGAACAAGGACTTTTAGTAATTATGGATCTTACTCTTATGTTACTAAAAATTACCTTAAATTCTCATCTGGAAATGTTTATGGGATTAGCGATTTAACAGGTAATCACATCTATTATGATCGGGTAGTCGAAAGTACAGGCGATAATTATGAAAATGGCGGTATAGAACATGTATTCCTCAACGCTGTTGATGGTTACCCAAGCGCACTAATGGGGAATTTTATCGAAGGTGTAACTTTCTCTAATACTGGTATCAATAGTCATCAAGAGATAGAACAAAATAATTTTATTAAAAGAAATAATGAATATCTTTTTCTTAAACGTGTTAAAACAACATATTTGGATGATACACGGCTTAGAGCAATGTATCCTTTCTATGTATTTAGTGCAGACCCAGGTGGAACTAATTTAAATTTACCTAAAAATAATTTAGGTGATTATGTATACCTCAATGTAAATCAATATAATTTATTTTCAAGATGGACATATCCAATAAAAACAGAAACTATTTTATATGATTCAAACGGCCAACAGCCAATTTCTTCAGTAGAAGAGTATCAATATGAGAACACTGACCATCAATTATTGACTAAAACAATACAAAAAAATAGCGATGGTAAAGTGCATTCAAATGTTAACCGTTATGCGCATGATATGGTTGCATCTGGAAATACGATTCCTTATCAGGAAATGATAAACCGGCATATTTTTAATCCCGTGATAGAGTATGAAGAATTAACTGACGGATTAAAACAACAAAAGATTATTAAAGAATATCGCAGGGGCTGGGATGTAAATGATTTTATCTTACCTGAAACCATTAAAAGCCAATTTAAAAACAATGATGTAGAAACAAGGCTGCAGTATTATAGATATGATGAAAATGGCAATCCGCTAGAGATTGCCAAGGCAAATGGACCAAAAATTAGTTATTTGTGGGCTTACGATAAATCGTTGTTAATAGCAGAAGTTAAAAACTCAAATTTCACGAATGTTGAGAATATTTTAGGAGGAAAATCTGTTGCTGATGCTTTTCTACTAAAACAACTTCCTTCAGAAGAGGAGGTGCGGAGTTTCTTATTGCCTCTTCGCAGTCACATTGGGTTATCAAACAGCTTGATTAGTAGTTATATTTACGATCCTTTGGTTGGTATAAAAGTGAGTACGGATTCAAAAAATCTAGACACCTTTTTTGATTATGACCTTTATCAAAGACTACTAAATGTAAAGGATAGAAACCAAAATATAGTTAAAAACTATAGATATAATTTTTTAATAAATGATCCTATTTGGGAAGCTACAGGAAATAAAAAATGTCTTGTAGATATAAATAATAAAAATACTGGTATAGAGGAAGCCGAGCAAAAGGATATTAATCCAATAAGCGTTAGCTATAATAATTTGAGGTGGGTTTCTTTGGGTAAAACGAATGCATGTCCGGTAGATGTGCCATGTCAAGGGATAGATCATAAGGTTATAAATGGTGAATGCGTGGAAGGGACAAAAGTTTACACAAGCTCAGTTAAAAATGGAGTACGTGGAACTACTTATACGTGCGTTTATCACTATGAATGGACAGATGGAACCAGAAGTATTGATTTCGTTGATGAGACACATAATGGCCCTTGTACGATTCTTCAGTAATTATTAATAAATCTTAGTTAACAAACCGACACTCATGAAATATCTAAATATCCAGTTCTGCACGGCAGTGCTATTGCTGCTCTGCAGCAACTCTTTTGCTCAAAAAGTGGTCTCTGTTTATAATGGCGAAAGCGAAATCAGTGCGCCTCTGAGCGTAACCCTGATTGATGGCTTCCATACCACTGGTCCTGTGCGGATTTTTACCACGGGTTTAAGCTATGTAAACTGCGTGCCTTTTGTATCCA
>NZ_JAPIVP010000034.1 GCF_026239555.1 Pedobacter sp. PF22-3
ATAATTCTGTCCGGAGATATTACCGTTAAACTGCGGTAGGCTACCATCGTTATATTTCAGTTCCATGCTGAACTGATCGGAGGTACTGTTCTTCATCCAGCCGCGCTCGTTATAGGCAAAGGTGGTCGCCTGGGTATCGTTGTGCAGGTTCTTTTTGGCCAACTGGCCGATCTCGTTGTATTCGAGGTGGTTTAGTGCAACATCTCCCTGGTTGTTGATGTTTTCAAAAGTGGCTATCTTGCGGCCTACATGATCGTACTCGTATCGGTTGGCGATGGTGGTAACCTTACTGCCCACCGTGTGGGTACGCGTGCTGGCTTTTAGGCTGCCATCAAAGTTCCAGATATTGTCTATTACATCGGTACCGTTTAAATGGTGTTCGCTTTTGCTCTGCAGCACACGCCCCTCAAGGTCGTAATAGCTTACCGTAAGCATCATTGTGCCGTTACTCAGGTTCTTTACCTTTGTTCCGGTTAGCAAGCTTTTGGTCCTCTCCTTAGGCGCCTGGCCTGTTCCCGGAGGGCCAAATGTGTTACCTATAAAATCATAATCGTCGTAGTAGTTCAGTACATAATAATCCCCGATACTGCCCTGTGGAATGGCATCATTGCTGTAACCAATCTGCGTATTTGATGCATCAGGTTTTTCATAGGCAGCAGTTCCGTTTGCGATATCCTGAAAAGCAGACCTGTAATTATTTCCCGACTGTTCGTTGTGAAGATTATCGACATAACGGCCGCTAATCACCACCCTGCCAAAGGCATCGTATTTGGTAAAGTTCCATTCCTGCGGGCTTTTGTTCCGCTGGTTGGCATCCTGGCTCATCACCACCTGATCGAGTTTATTGTAAACCATAAACTCCCAGCCCTTGCCCGGGATCTTTTTCTCTGTCAGCCTTTTTCGGCCATCATAACGGTAACCGTAGATAAACTGATCAAAAACCGTCTGGCTTTCATCAAAACTACTGATCGGCGCCGACAGCCTGTCAGTATGCTCATTTACTGCAGGCGGCAGCACGTAGCGTAGGTTGCCCAAGTCATCATAAACATAATAAGTATTCAGGCTTTTGGCATCCGTTTCCCATACCCGTTTCAGCACCACACGCCCTTCAAAATCCTTAAATTCTTCGGTGGTACCCATTTTTTGGTAGGCCGGAACCCAGTTCTCATCCTTCATTATGGTTTTGTAGAGTTTGCCCGGCTGATAAACATCAGCTGTTGCACCGTTATCCGTACCATTGATCTTCCATAGTTTTACCTCATCCTGTACATTGGTGCCGTAATCGGTTTTAAGGGTATGGCCAGAACTGATCTGCCAGTCGGCACCAGGCGCGCCCTGTTGGAGCACACGGTTCAACGGTGAGGCCTCAAAAACCGTTTCGGCAAAGGCATTGTCTGTCGCTTTGATACCCGCTGCTTGTGGGAAATGGAAAAAATTATACTGCTCGTCGAGTGCAGCTGATCGGAAGCTTCCAGAAGCGCCTGTTTGTGCCGCATAGGGCTGGTACTTAAATCGCTCTCGGCCAAAGGCATCGTAGGCAATAGGCTGTACAATGTCCCTGAAACTTGGGCTGCCCTGAACCTGTACCGTCTGCAAAGGCCTGCCCAATCCGTCAAAATACTGGATGGAATGGTTTTCTTCACATACATCGCGGCTGTTGCCCAGCGTGGCATCGGTAACCGACGTTTTAAAGGTACGGGTAAGGATATAGTTCTGGTTTGTGCTCGGCGTTGAAGACAACGGCTGGCAGTTGAGGTAGCTTAGCCCGGTGGTAAAGATCCGCACAGGGCCTGTGGTATGGAAACCATCAGTAAGCGTTACGCTCAATGGCGCACTGATCTCGTTTTCGCCGTTATAAACCGATACGACTTTTTGAGCAGAAGCTTGGCCACCAAGCAGAAATAAAGCTGCCGTGGCACAAAAATATTTTAGCTGTTTTTTCATGGAGTGCGTTAGTTTTTATAATGGTAATCGGTCTGTTTTAAAATGTTGCCGTTCTGGTCTTTAATGGTTTTTAAACGCTGAAAGGCATCGTACTCATAGGTAATAGTCATGCCCTTGGCATCCGTCTGGCTCGTCATGCCTACTAAAGGCTTGTAAGTATAACCGGTTACAGCTGCCTCCGGAAAAGATGACCTGAGCTGCGCCACCAAAGTGTTTACCTGGGTATCTGTAGGGTTGGAGCTGCTAAACGCAGCTACTGCCCCTGGCCCACCAAGCAAAGTCTCCATAGCCTGGTAATCAGCATTTTTAATCTCTGCGACTAAATACTGCCCGTTATAGCTGTATACATAACAGGTTTTAGGCCCCGATGTAAACCCCTGGCACAACAGGTTCCCTCTGGTATCGTACTTTATAAACTCTACCCTGCCTTCAACTCCTTCGCCGCTGGCCTGGGTTTCAACCGTTTCGGGTGCAACTATATTATTGCCCCAGTTACGATAGTTTATTTTTTCGGTCTGTTTTAAAACTGCATTGCTATAACGCTCCACCCGAAGTACTGCAGATAGGTTATGGTTATACAACAACTGTTGATGGGCAACCTCAGCGTTGCCGCTAAGTCCCGAAACGTCCTGCGGATAATAATATTCTACCGTATTGTTCAGTCCATCGCTGTTTACCTGCCCATCGGTTTTCAGCAGCAGGTGGTTGGGTCCATAAGTATATTTCCGTCCACTCTTAACAAATAAACTCCCGTCAATATAATCCTTAACCCTTATAGAATCCAGGCGCTGCCACCTGGAAAGGAGGTGATAATCGTTTGTAAGAAATTGCGCCGGCACAAGTACCATACTTGTTTCCCCATCGGTATAGGTTTTAAAATATTCGGGTTGTTTATAGATGATGTTTATACCAAGTCCCCGGTAAAAAACATCGGGATTATAGCTGCCTGAAGTAAAGTGATAGTTCCAGTATTCCGAATCATCCCTAACGCTGTAATAGTTGGTGGTTTCTTTCTGGATCTGGTACCCCGAACCGGTTTGCTTATAGATTTCTTCGTTTAGTAACAGCCCATTCTGCCAGTCGTGGCTTACGGTAGGAACCGTCGGCATCGATCCGCTACCACCGGCATCTGCCTCAAAAGAATAACGGCTTACTGTTTTTCCCAGCACACCATTGTCATCATTAAATACCTGCACACAGGTATAACCCACCGAGCCCCCGTTGATGGAACCTAAGGGATACAGCGAAGATGCGGTCTGCTTATAATAGTCGGCAAAGCTGTAATTCTGTGTAGCCGCATTGGAAAAACCACGGGTATAGATATAGGTATACTTCGGCAGGGCATTGATGCGCCCGCTTGATGCACCCGTCAAGGGATCGCTATACAGGTAACGTTTGATGTAAGTGTGCTGCCCGTCTGAATCTGTTGTCCGCAGTACCCTTAAGCCGCCGGTCAGTCTATCCCCGGTCATGTTCGCCACTTGTTTTTCATCGAACCGAATAGTAAGAAAACCGTTGTTGAACGTTCCCACCGTAGCTATCGACATGGTATAGGTTCCCGGGGCAAGTGTGCCAAGCGAGGTACTTGTTGCAGGCGAATCAAATGTCCTGAAATAACCATTCGGACCGCTGAGTGATATTGTACAGGGCTGGTCAAGTTCAGGACCAGCGTTATAGGTTGCCCCTATATTGGTAACCTGTGAGGGAGCCGCTGGTATGGTAAACGTCCTGGTTGAGGTAGCATCAGGACTACTGTATACATTATATTCCCGGTTGAAGTTCTGCTGCTCCTGCCAAGTGGCCGGATAACGATTGGATTCATACTGGAAAGAAGTACTTCCACCGGTTGGATAAGTCACTTTTTTCAGGATAGCCATCTGGGCGTAGTTTTCATCAACATTTCGATCTGCCCCATCGTTAAAGCCATATTCAGTTTCTATCGGCAATAAAGAGGGATTGGATTTTCCGTTGTAAAATCCCCAGTGATCCTGCGCAAAAGATAACCTGTGCGGCACGGGGATGATATTATCATATTCAAAGCCATAATTCTGATCAGTGCTGTGGACAACCCTGTCGAGCCTCAGACGGAAATAATCTGCACTGGGCCCGCTACCAAAATAACTGTGAAAAAAGGTGAAATTATCAATCACGCTTATCCCATTACTGATGCTGATCCCCTGTAGCCTGTTTGCACCTGGCAGATCCGTTCTTTGGGAAAGGTCGTAATCAAAACTTACCGTAACACCAGTAGTGGTGGTAATACTGGCCAGTCTTTTTTCGTAAACGGTGTTAACCGTGTTCATGTAGTTATTGCACTCGTTAAAATGCGCACCAAAGTTGCCTGGCACCAGAACCTCCCGTGTACGCGAGGGCTGGATGTTGGTATTGTACACTTTGTCCTGATAATTGAAAGTAACTTCGTTGTTATCGGTTAAGATAATTTTGGAGAGCAGTACCGTACTGCTCAGCAGGTCTGCACCACAGTTGTTCGGAAGTGAGGTGACCTCAACCGTCTGGAACAGATACCTGATCCCTTTTTCATCCGTTATCATAAACTCCGGGGTATTTACCGAACGCTCTATCTTTAGGTTGTTGAAAGGGATGGTGTGTACCTGCCGGTTCTGATCGAAATAGAATTTACCGCTTCCGCCCGGAAAACTGTAACTGAAGATATCAGGCTGTGAATCTACGATACCGTCGGCAACATTCTTGGCAAACTTATAGGGTATGCCACCCCCGCTTTCTGAAGAATTATAAGGAAAGTTTCCATAACTTGTTGTAGGCATTGTTGCTTGAGGGGCACCAGATCCCACACAAAAGCCATTGGGACCAAAATCGGGCAGGCCGTTTACCGAGGCCGAAATACTCCCACCTGCGTTCAGCGCCCATCCGAGCCCCACATTTGAGGAAATCTCCTCGACCCTGATCCCTGCAGTATGGTAGGCAATGGAAATGGGCAGTGAAAAATCCTTTATGTTTATAGTATACACCGGAACCGAAACACTGGCAGCGCCCGTAAAATTCCCGACCGGGATATCGCCGAACTTCCCAAAGGCTGCCGTCTGCGGCGATGAGGGTACAACCTGTTTGATCTTCACATAGGTTTCCTGCGCAGCACACAGGAAAGGAAACAGAAATAAAATAAGCGAGAGCTTACGCATAGTTGGTCTGAATTTGTATAAAAAATTGTTTTAATTAAATGCCTATTAAACAGAACAGGTTTTGATGGGCCGGACTGGTACTCACGCTTAGATAACAAGCCTGGGTCACCACATCGGCATTTACCGGGAACAGCTGTTGGTAATGTACCGGGTAAATAAATTCCAAGCCCTAATATGTCAGCTTAACGCTTTAGTCAAGAACCTTTAGAGCCGAAAGGCGATTGTCCATCTGATAAAAAAACCGATTCAAATAAAAAGGGAAAACATGAATTGGACACTGTAGGTGGATTCCAGTAATGCATTTATAAATACATACCGGGACCAAGATAAAAGTTAAGATGTGGCGCATTTTTAGATAATTTATTCGCCAGAAATATACCTAAAAAAGACAATAATATAAAAAATTTAAAGAAACCTATTATTTTATATGATGAAACCAATGTTTATTACATTTTCAAAGTCCTATATTTAAAAAGGTGCGAAGGAATTTTCATGTAACACAATTCTTAGCTAAAACTAAAAATATGATTAACTATTTTATACAGCGTGACCGTTTTGATTTTGCAAAAAACACACCGGATATTGGCAATCCCACTAAAATTGTTGAGCATTAATCCCGTTTAATATGCTCACCGTATTGCTCACCTTTTTCATGCGAAAAAATGAATAATTTGGTGTTTTCAGAAAACGAAAAAGCCTGTAAACATTTAATTTACAGGCTTTTAGTTAAATTTAAAACTATTTTCGCGGAATGGACGGGACTCGAACCCGCGACCTCCTGCGTGACAGGCAGGCATTCTAACCAGCTGAACTACCACTCCTTTTGTTCTTCTTTAAAGTCCGAACCTCTTTCCCTTTCAGGATTGCAAATATAGGTACTATATTCAGTTTATCACTATAGTATTCTACATTTTAATCAATTCCGGCGTAACTCGTTGAGCCTCATTTAAAATATTTTAATCAAACTATTAATAAACAAAGCCTAGTCCATACAACTACCTGCCCAACAACTCCAGTAGTTGTGGATACAAATCATCGATCTTTTTATCAGGAGCTGCCGATTTCGACTTCTCCAAATATGATACAAACAGCATGTTCCGTAGCTAATATATAGATCGTACTACTGATTCTTAACCGCTGATAAAGTTAAGCCTGCAAGTTTTTCATTTTAGAAAACGAAAAACTTGAAAACTTAACTTTTTATTCCTTGAATAGATTATTATCAATATTCGTTTTTACAATCGCTAAATCTAGCACACCATTTGCCATCATAATAGTAATCTACCAATTGACATCCATTTTCATCCCTAAGGTTAGACACGATATACTTAGGCCCCCCAGCTAAACCACCTAATACGGCTTTAGAACTTTCGAAACCTAGCTTCTTGTTTTCCAATGATGACAAGCTTTTTTGCATCTCTTTTAACTTTATCATTTTCTTAAAGTTTAATATTTGACTGATAAGCGCCAACTTACCCTGGCGTTTAGGTTTAGGCGCTATTTATAAAAACATCAGTTATACGTCTACAAAAAATATTAATACAAATAGCTAACTACTGCGGTATAAATTTAATTTGCTAGCACTACCACAATAAGTTATTTTAAAGTTGAATATAAACATCTGGTAGTACAAGGCACGTTTGATATTTGTAGGGATTCAATAAATATTCGTAACGTTTACCAATAAATGTGCTAAAGGACGCTACATCAACATCAAGAACAGATGGTAAGTGGAATGTACAGTTTGGGATGAAATCTGCCGCACACTTTTAGTAGATATTTTTGAAGAAATAAAACATTAATAATCAGCATTTAAATTTTATCCCTAAATCTTTTGGTCGCCAATCAATTTCTCAAGAAAAAAGCATTATGATATAATGAGGTAGAAGAATGTGTCAGTGATTCTTTTTAGGACTGTGGCAAGATCAATAAAGGCGCATTACTTATCTATTCTAAACTTTTTCATTAACAGGAGTACGAATGCATCGGCAGAATCTTTCGACGCAAAGATCAAAGCTTTTAGGGCAACTTCACGAGGGCTAAGAGTGTGAAGTTCTTCTTATTTAGATTATCGAAAATATATGCTTAAAGCCCCAACTTTTCCGCTTGATCCCAAAACAAGCTGATTATCAAAATGTTATCAACAAAAAAAGCATCAATAAATTGATGCTTTTTTAGCGGAATGGACGGGACTCGAACCCGCGACCTCCTGCGTGACAGGCAGGCATTCTAACCAGCTGAACTACCACTCCATTTGTTCTTCTTTAAAGTTCGAACCTCTTTCCTCTTTCGAGGTTGCAAATATAGAGACAAAATTCTTATTTGCAAACTTTATTTTAAAATAATCGTAATTAACTAACCTACAGCACCTTCCTGCATCTTCTCTGCATTTTCTGCAAATTGAAGTGCATCAATAATCTCCTGAATATCTCCGTCCATAATGGATGGCAGGTTATACATGGTTAAGCCGATGCGGTGTTCAGTAACGCGGCCCTGAGGATAGTTATAAGTTCTAATCTTAGCCGAACGATCTCCCGTTGATACCATTGTTTTACGCTTAGCAGCAATATCGCCATTCTTTTTCTGCAATTCGATATCATAAAGCTTGCTCCTCAACATCTCCATCGCAATTACACGGTTACCGAGCTGAGAACGTTCCTGTTGACAAACCACCACAATACCCGATGGCTTGTGCGTTAACTGTACTTTAGTTTCTACCTTATTTACGTTCTGTCCACCGGCACCGCCCGACCGCGAAGTCTGCAGCTCAATATCGGCAGGGTTAATATATAGATCAATTTCTTCTGCTTCTGGTAAAACGGCTACAGATGCAGCTGAGGTATGCACACGGCCCTGCGTTTCGGTATCTGGCACACGTTGTACGCGGTGTACACCACTTTCGTATTTTAACTGCCCGTAAACATCATCTCCGCTCACTTTCAAAATCACCTCTTTATAACCACCCGCAGTACCTTCGGTTACATCAACGGTTTCCACCTTCCAGCCTTTAGTTTCAAAATAACGGGTATACATGCGGTACAAATCGCCTGCAAATAAAGCTGCTTCATCGCCACCTGTACCACCACGGATCTCAAAAACTGCATTTTTGGCATCTTCCGGATCTTTAGGGATCAACATCAAACGGATATTGCTTTCCATTTCTTCCTGTTGTTTCAGCAGCAGATCAAGTTCCTCCTTTGCCATTTCACGCATTTCAGGATCTTTTTCTGTCGCTAATATCTCTTTATTGGCATCAATGTTACTCATCACATTTTTATAGATTTTGTATTCATCTACAATCTTGCCCAAGTCTTTATATTCTTTGTTTAAAGCCGCAAAACGTTTCATATCCTGAATTACATCCGGATTGCTCAACGATTCTTCCACATCTTCCCAACGCAGCTTTATAGCTTCTAATTTATCTAACATATTTATTCTTGTTGAAATTTCCTGACGGTTGGCATAGGCCCAAAAATTCAGGAAATGCAAAAATAAGGAAAAAAGATGAATTAGTTTGTTTGGCGAGAATGGTTAATTGGTCGACGGTTAAATGTACAGGTACTAAGCAAAGGAATGGATTAAAAGTAAAGTTATTTTATTATTGAAAGGGTTTGAAAATGAGCAGTCCCGCTCCTATGGCTGCCGGCAGCCCCGCTATCCCTTCAAGTCCTCGCTGCACTCCGGGCTTTTCGTTTTATCGGGTTTAGGAACAAAGGGCAGTTTTTAGGCTTAATGCAACCTCAAATAGTAGAACTGACCTACCTATATAAACGGGATTGCAGTGGCAACTCCCGATTTTTCATCGGGACTATAACGGAAAGCCCGACGAACATTAAAAAAAGTTACAGACATTGCTTTCCTAAAACAGATATCAGTTTTTATTTAAAAAATAGATTTAAACTTAAAAGGCATTATTTAGAGGTTTTGAAAATGAGCTGTTCGATCCTGTGGCGGTCAGCAGCCCCGATATCCTTCAAGTCCTCGCTGCACTCCGGGCTTTTCATTTTATCGGGCTTAGGAACAAAGGGATGGTGCATTCTATAACGAAAAGTCCCAAGAACATTAAAAAAATACAGGCATAGCTTTCCTAAAAAATAAAAAAATTATGGTTTTGGCTTATAGTATTCCAATTTCAAACTTTCACCATCAAACACGCCATAAGAATTATAATGAAGCCATTCGCCAATATTTACATACCTGCTCCCATTACCCAAATCAATATCAAGCGGCAAGTGTCTATGTCCGAAAATAAAATAATCGAAATGCGTTTTCTGAAGTTGCTCTTTGGCATAAATGGCTAACCATTCTTTATCCTCACCCAAAAAAACCTCTTTTTCCGTTTGTGCAGCCCTACTCCCCTGGCTCCAGCCATTGGCGATACCAATACCCAAATTAGGATGCAAACGCGCAAACAGCCATTGGCAAACTTTACTCCTAAAAATCTTCCTTAAAAATTTATATTTATGGTCTCCCGGACCTAAGCCATCGCCATGATGAAGGTAAAATTTCTTTTCACCACGCTCAATCACCAATTCATCGCTGATGATTTCCATGCCAATTTCCTGGGTGAAATAACTGCGCACCCACATATCATGATTGCCTTTAAAAAAATAGATTTTTATTCCCGCATCAGCCATGGAAGCCAGTTTACCTTGTAAACGTATAAATCCCTTGGGAATAACTTTAGCATATTCGAACCAGAAATCGAAAATATCGCCCATCAAAAACAACTCACCGCAATTCGGTTCAATAAAATTCAACCAATCTACAATCCGCGCTTCACGGGCACGGCTTTCTGCGTAATTGGGTGTACCGAGATGGAAATCAGAAGCGAAGTATATATTCTTATTCATGGATCTCCCAAAGGTAACGCAAATAGCTTAAAGACTAAAGCAAAAAGACCAAAGCACAAAGGCTAAAGCAAGAATCCTAACTAGTGCAAACACTAAAACTAAATCTCCTAACAAATCGGCTTAAGTACTCCGAAAGAGAAAACTAATATTCCGTGCTTAACTACGTGTAAATCTGTGTTTCCGCGGCAAAAAAAAACAGTAAAAAAAATCACGTTAGCACAATTTATTAATTTCAAAACAGGTACAATCATCCCGAAGGAAAAGAAAGCTTGAAGACTAAAGACCAAAGTATAAAGCAATAAAAACTAAACCACAATTTTAGCGGGTCAATTGATTTTTTCTACTTACAATCTTTGGGAAACCGCTAATAAATTCGAGCCCAAAACATCCTGTCTTGATTTTAATCCTTAACAAATCGCCTTCTTCTACATTCCGAAACTTAAGGTACCAATAAAAGAATCCAGAAGTTTCCAACATCTCCATTCCACTTAACTGCACCAAATATCGAATATGTCGGTAAGCACGTTCAGCCTTTTGTTTCCTAAAGCTACATTCTATTTCAGCTACCGATTTTAACCTAAGCCGGTTTATAAGCAGCATTATTACATCCCCAACCCACATTTTACCAATAAGAGTAGATATTAAAACACCAATGCATATACACCAAACCTTAAATGCCAAAGAACTATCTTTAAATAGAAAAGGAGCATAAGAAACAAATTGCACAGTAAATGGCAGGCTGAAAAGATATGGTAAGTATTTTTTCCACCCTTTCCATGCCATATCTGTTGGAAGTATATGTATATCGATTACCAACAAACACAAAACCGGACAAAAAAGTATATAATAAGACCAATTAGTCTGATTGAGTAGCAGATATACACTAAATGGTAAAAATGCAATGGCTAACTGCCAGGATTGAGACATCAGGATAAAAACTACTACCCAAATACCCAATAAAAATATGGCTAAACCAAAATATTCATTCATCATAACTAGCTTAATCAATGCCAATTCACTAAATTAGTGTTTATCTTCAGTCAACAACCATGAAAAAACAATTAGTATTAGTTTTATTTGCACTAAGTCTGTTTGCCTGTAACCAGGAAAAAAAACCTGCAGCAAAAATAACATTGATGAAATACCCAGAAACGAAAAAAGACGACACTAAAGACAATTATTTTGGCACCACGATCGCCGATCCTTACCGCTGGTTGGAAAACGACACCTCTGCCGTAACCAAAGCCTGGGTGATTGCAGAAAATAAAGTTACCCAAAACTATCTGGATCAGATTCCTTACCGTGCAGATATTAAAAAGCGTTTAACTGAAATCTGGAACTACCCGAAAGAATCAGCACCATTTAAAGTAGGCGAATATTATTTTTTCACCAAAAACGATGGCCTACAAAATCAAAGTATCTGGTTTATTAAAAAAGGGTTAGATGGCAAAGAAGAAGTTTTTCTCGACCCCAATACACTCACCAAAGATGGAACAGCGGCCGTTTCGCTTTTGGGCTTCTCTCACAATAAAAAATACCTGGCCTACTCGGTTGCACAAGCAGGATCAGACTGGAGCAATATTTATGTAATAGAAATAGCCAACAAAACCAAACTAGCCGATGAGCTGAAATGGACCAAATTCTCTGGCGCAGCCTGGAAAGGCGATGGTTTTTACTACAGTAAATTTGACGAACCCGCTAAAGGAACCGATCTTTCTGCAGCCAATAAATACCAAAAAGTGTATTTCCATAAATTGGGCGATCAGCAACAAAATGATCAGTTAATTTTTGAAGACAAAACCAATCCAAATCTATATTTCGGTGCCAATGTTACCGAAGACGAACGTTTCCTGATGGTTTACGCCAGCGCAGGTACTTCGGGCAATGCATTGTACTATCAAGATCTGAAAGCACAGGGAAGCAAAATCGAACCTTTGATTAAGGGTTATGAAAATAACCATAGCGTTATTGATAATATTGGCAATAAATTATTGGTAAATACCGACCTGGGCGCCGAAAACAAACAGGTAGTTTTGGTTGATCCTAAAAATGCAGATCCGAAAAACTGGCAGAAAATTATTCCTGAATCGAAATTGGCTTTGGAGGGTATTGGGACTGGCGGAGGATTTCTTTGGGCTACCTATCTAAAAGATGCAAGCACCAATATTATTCAGTTTGATTTAACAGGAAAGAAAATTGGCGAAGTAAAACTGCCAGCAATTGGAACCGTTGGAGGCTTTGGGGGCTATAAAGAAGATAAAGAATTTTTTTACACCTTTTCCAATTTCACCACTCCAGGCACCATCTACCGCTACGATGTGGACAAGGCCGAATCGATTTTGTATAAAAAGTCAGAATTGAAGCTCAATACGGACGATTATGAGACTAAACAGGTATTTTATCCATCAAAAGATGGCACAAAAGTACCGATGTTTATCGTATACAAAAAAGGCATCAAACTGGATGGCAACAATCCGGTTTACCTTTATGGATATGGCGGTTTTCAGGTGAGTTTAACACCAGGATTCAGTCTTTCCAGGATGCTATTTTTAGCGCGTGGGGGTATATACGTTCAACCCAGCTTACGTGGAGGAAGTGAATATGGCGAGGCCTGGCATAAAGGTGGTATGTTAGCCAAAAAACAAAACGTTTTCGATGATTTTATTGCTGCAGCAGAGTACCTGGTTAAAGAAAAATACACCAATCCTGCCAAGATTGCGATTTCTGGCGGCTCAAATGGCGGTCTGCTGGTAGGTGCCTGCATGACGCAACGGCCCGATCTATTTAAGGTAGCTTTACCTGCTGTAGGCGTTTTAGACATGCTCCGCTACCACAAATTTACCGTTGGCTGGGGCTGGGCAGTTGAATACGGTACAAGCGATAAAAAAGAAGACTTCGATTACCTAATCAAATATTCACCACTCCATAACATAAAAAGTGGTGTTAATTATCCCGCAACTCTAATTACGACAGCCGATCATGATGACCGTGTGGTACCGGCACATTCATTTAAATTTGCAGCAACACTACAGGAGAAATATAAAGGCGAAAACCCGGTTTTAATCAGGATAGAAACTAATGCAGGGCACGGTGCCGGTAAACCCACTACCAAAGTGATTGAAGAAGCAACCGATGTATGGAGCTTTGTATTTCAGAATTTGGGAATGAGCTGGTAACGTATTTTTTGTCATTCTGAACGCAATGAAGAATCTTTATCTATTGGAGAATGTACTTCATCGTCTAAAGATCCTTCGTTCCTCAGGATGACAGATGATAAATAATTTCCCCACTAAACCCATAGACCAATTATAATTTGCTTTAAATCACTAAAAACCCTTAACTTTTGTTTTTAATTAGCTCATAGCATATAAAATACTGAATATAATAGGATTGCAAAATTATCTAGAATATTTCTAAATAGCAGAATTGATAAGACTTTATTTTGTAACTTTGCATCAAATTTTTCTTTAATGATCACTACTGATATAGCCGTAATAGGCGCTGGTCCGGTTGGTTTATTTGCCATTTTTGAAGCCGGTTTATTAAAAATGCGTTGTCATTTAATTGATTACCTTCCTCAGGTTGGTGGTCAGCTGTCTGAAATTTACCCTAAAAAACCGATTTACGATATTCCTGGTTATCCTTCTGTATTGGCTCAGGAACTTATCGATAACTTAATGGAGCAGGCCAAACCTTTCCATCCAACGTTTACTTTAGGCGAGCGTATTGAAGGTTTAGAAAAACGTGGTGAAGCTGATTTCGTTTTAACTACCAATATGGGTACTGTTATCGAAGCTAAAGTTGTGGTTATTGCCGGTGGTTTAGGCTGTTTTGAGCCTCGCAAACCAGCTGTAGAAAATTTAGAAAACTTTGAAAATGGAAAGGGTGTAAACTACATGATCCTTGATCCGGAGAAATACCGCGACCAGAAAATGGTGATTGCCGGTGGTGGTGACTCTGCTTTAGACTGGACCATTTATTTGGCAGAAGTTTGTTCTGAACTGACTTTGGTGCACAGAAGCGAAAGTTTCCGTGGTGCTCCTGATTCGGTTGCAAAAGTAATGGCATTGGCAGAAAGCGGAAAAATCAACTTGATTTTAAACAGCAATCTTCAGGCCGTACACGGAACTGACAAGTTGGAGCAGGTTGAAATTGTTCAGAACCGCACCATGGAAAAAACAGTTGTTGAAGCCGATCATTTAATTCCTTTGTTCGGTTTGAGTCCTAAATTAGGTCCGATTGAAGATTGGAACCTAAACATCAGCAAAAGTGCAATTGAAGTAAATGTTGATGATTATTCGACCAATATTCCAGGTATTTATGCTATTGGTGATATCAATACTTACACCAACAAGCTGAAATTGATTCTTTGTGGTTTCCACGAGGCTGCATTAATGAGCCATAGCGCTTATTCTTACATGAACCCAGGTGTGAAATATACCATGAAATATACAACTGTAAACGGAGTTTCAGAATTTTAAGCTTTCTGTTATATTTGCGATAATTAAGAAAGCAAAATGGAAAACAACATTAATATATATATGCAGGAGCCGGATGGCTCAGTTACAGAACACGTAGCACCAACCGACATGGGTTTAAGCCTGATGGAGTTTTTAAAAGCATCTGAATATGATATTTTAGCCACCTGTGGCGGAATGGCTTTATGTGCCACTTGCTGTGTTGATGTTTTAGAAGGCGAAGAAAAACTTAACGAAATGACAGACGATGAGTATGCCATGTTGGATACTTTGCCTGATCTTTTACCAAACTCACGTTTAGCCTGCCAACTGCAGTTAAACAACAATATGGACGGATTAAAAGTGAAATTACACGGCGTAAGATAGATTGTAAAATATTTTAAATGGAAAAAAGGCGATACGTAAAGTGTCGCCTTTTTTTGTCTCCAATAGATCTGAATTGCAAACGGCAAACCGAAAATTGCAAACTAATTTGGGCGTTCCCTAAGCTGCGCAAAGGT
>NZ_JAPIVP010000035.1 GCF_026239555.1 Pedobacter sp. PF22-3
GGCAAGGTTCTATGACCCGGTGATTGGGCGTTTCAGTACAATAGACCCACTTTCTGAGAAGATGAGGCGTTTCAGTTCTTATAATTATGCATTTGGAAACCCGATAAGGTTTACAGATCCAGATGGAATGGCTCCAAATGATATTGTAGTTAGAGGAAGTGATAAAAAGGAATGGAGAATTAAAACCGCTGGAGAAGATGTAGTTTATAATGTTCCTTTTGCTCTTAAAAATAATTCCACTATTGATATCGGTGCTGGGAATGTAGACCCGAGTAGATTTGCAGTTGGTTATACAGCTCAAGTGGATGTTGGAGCTTCGGCTGTTATTGGAGGTGGTGTTGGGTTAGAAACTTCTGTAGTTAATTTTACTGATAAAAATTATAGTGGATATAATTATGTTTACGCGGGAGCTCATGAAAGCCTTTCTGGGGGGGTACAAGCTTCTTTGTCAGCAAGTGTTGGAGGTAGCGTTTCCATTGCTTACAATACTTCTAAAGATAAAATAGATCCAACAACCTATGCAGGGATAACTGGATCTGCAGGTATCTCTGCCGATGTTAAAGTTGTTGCAGGTGGAGGAGTAAATATTAGCAAGTTTACAGGCTCGGGGAAAGACCCTGGCTGGAAAGGCGTGTCATTAGGTGTTAGTGTTGGAGTTGGTGCAGGCGGTAATTTGGGAGCGGTAAGCGGTACATTATCGCGGACTTGGCTATTGAATGATGTGAAGCCCACCGCACAAAGAAGTTTTCTTGACAGGGCAATTAATGCACTAAATCCTGTGGGTTCTGCCATAGCAACAGGAGCAATTGATAAAATTAAAAGACTTTAAATGAATATAATGAGGTATTTACTATATGTTATTTTGTTGATAGGTTTTTTTTATTTGATTTTTTATTACAATCAAAAATCAGGTAAAGAGACAGTGAAATTAAATAACTCTTTGAATAATAACGTATTATTTGAGGGAGTAGTCGTGAGAATACAAAAATCAACTAATCATGCGTTCGGTATAATTATGTTAAAGCATGTCAAATCGAGCGTTAATGAATTTAATAAACAAATTAAAGGAGGCATTTATCCTTATAGAATTATCGGGGATACGGCCGAATTATATTGCACAGTTTCGGTTGATAGAAAATTAGGAGATTCAGTAAAAGTGGTTTCTAAAGATCTTACAATTTATTATAATCCCCAAAAAAGCAATGAAGAGGGTAGTCTTTATGTTGTGACAGAACCATATAATATAGAGTATGTAAAAGAAAATACAGTGTTTAAGTAAAGTTACCTGTATATCTTTATAGCAACAGGCTGCATATCTGATTATGCAGCCTGTTGTTGTTTTGTAATCTGCAAGTTGTGTTTTTGTACGTACATCCCGCCTTCGGCAGGTCTGGCCTACAAGAACCTGCTTGCCTTCGCTTGGGCGAAGGAAGAAAACCCTGCGCAATTACCACAATGGCCCAGCCTTACTGGGTGTTGATGCACAGAGAAGGCCATTACTTCCACATCTGTCCGTAGTCTTGAGCCCTTGGATTGAGGGTAGGTAGACTAAGGACTAATTAAGCGCGAGTGGATAACTTATCCCCCTTTCTGGTCTTCGCGTCTCGCTATGACCTTAAAATAAAGCATGGTCAAAGCCCGGCAGTTTAAAAGCTTGCCGGGCTTTGTTATTTCTGTAGTAACCCAAGTTTGATTAGCCTGGCTTTGATGGCTCCATAGGTACGAGAATGTAGTTTGGAGAGCTGGGTAATCTTGGATCCTTCGCTGAAGCGTTGTATAAGAAATGTATCATCTTCTTCCCATCTGTCCGTAGTCTTGAGCCATAGATTGAGTGTAAGGAGACTACGGATTAATTAATGTTGAACGCGTGTAGAATACTGATACTTAAAAATAATTTTATTATCTAGCCTGACCTTTGTGCCAGGCTTTTTATTTTTTACGTAAGTCAAATCCCAATATGTTCGTAGTCTTGTGTTTGACATGTTCTATGGGCAACAAAGTGACCAGGAACAGCAATGGTACGATGAGGAACCATATCGGTGGGATAGAATACAAGCCAGATGGTACCACTATTGATATTATCCATACTGAAGAAAGGATAGCACGCAATAACAATGGCAGTTACAGTTATGAGTATAACCTGAGCGATCACCTGGGTAATATAAGAGCAACTTTTAAACACAGTCCAATAGCTCCATATACTTTAGAGGTAATACAGCGTGATGATTATTACGCTTTCGGTTTAAGAAAAATAGGTTCTCCAAATTCAAATGTAAACAAGTATCTTTACAATGGCAAGGAGTTGCAAGAGGAGTTAGGACAGTATGATTATGGCGCTAGGTTCTATGACCCGGTTATTGGCAGGTGGAATGTGGTAGATCCGCTTGTAGAGCTATATCAAGAAAGCACTTCTCCATATATCTACTTTCTAAATAACCCGATCTTACTAACTGACCCTGATGGAAGGTTTCCTGATGGGCCCGACGATGATCTTTGGAAAGGAATAAAACAGGGATTTACAGGATATTTCGGAGGGATAAAACAAGCGGTTCTAAATCCGGTAGAGACCGTAAAGAGCCAGGTTACAACAGAGGCGTTAAAGGATAACCTCCTCAATACCGTGACAATGGGTGGGTACGGTGCAGTAAAGGAAGGACTGGAAATCTCTTCAGCCGCATCAAAAGGAGATTTGACCGTTTTGGGTAATGCAATTGGAAACAAAGCTGCTGAAGGAGTTGTTGTATTGGCGACAGAGGGAGCTGGAAAAGCTATAGGAGCTTTGAAAGGGGCTGGGAAGGTCGCTTCAGAAACGGTGGAAGTTGGAAAAGGAGCCGCAAATCCTAAAGTCTCTGCGGCGATTAACAGAGGAAAAGCAGCGCATGCTGATTTTACAGCTAAAGCAGATGCCAAAGGGTGGTCAACTAATGTTAGAATGACAGACCCTAAAACCGGGAAAACGGTAATAGCAGACGCTGTATCCCCTAGCGGGCACCCTGTAGAGTTAAAACCAAATACACCATCAGGTAGAGCTCAAGGAGTAAGGCAATTGCCTCAATATGAACGAGCAACCGGGACAAATGGCAGAGTTATATATTATAATCCTTTTAAATAATGAAGATAGTCGACTTTAATAACGGTATTAAGGGAAAAATTCCAAATGATTGGAAATCAGAAACAAGTGACGATGTTGTGTCTTTATATGAACCTGACAACGGAGTTGGAGCATTGCAATTATCTTTTTATAATATAGATAATGCCCCTTCTATTGAATTATCCAAAGAACTCGAAAGCTATCTAGGGGATAAGCATGAAAAGATTATTGTTAAAATTATAGATGGGCGTGCCTATTCTGATATAGAAGATGAAGATGGGATATATTGGCAGTATTGGCTTTTTCTTAAAGATACAACAGTGATATTTGTTTCTTACAATTGTGATAAGTCAGACAAAGGTATCGAAGATCCTGTTGTAAAAGAAATCATAAGCTCTATTGGTTTATGATAGCATAGAAATAAATTGAGGCAAAGCCCAACGAGAGTTAGGCTTTGCTGTTTTACATAGCTGCTATGCTTTTTTGCTTTGCTGCTTTGATGAAAGCACCCCATCGTCTTCGTTTGTAACGAGGATGGTTTAGAAAAGCGATTCTATCGCTAAACAAATTATAGATTATAGCCCGGTGATATAAATTTGCCGGGCTTTTTTATTTCTGTATGAGTTGGAGTTTGATTAGCCTTGCTTTGATGGCTCCGTAAGTCCGTGAATGTAGTTTGGCGAGTTCTGTAATCTTAGTGCCATTGAGAAAGCGTTCTGCAAGCAATTCATCTTCTTCTTCATCCCATGGCAGTCCCTGATTGCCTTTTTCGGCTACCGCCCTAAGTTCATTAAGTGCAAAGAAAAGCGTCCTGATGATTTCGGGCTGGTTGTATGGGCTGTCTGCGGGGAATACTTCGCCGGTTATGGGGTCGGTGCCGGCGGCCAGGGCCTGCAGAATTTCCAGGTGTCGGTTGTTATCCTACCTAGGCTTTTTTAGCTTTAAAATCTCTTATAAGCACATTGCCAACCGCTACGAGTACGACCATGCCGGCCGTAAGATTGCCACTTTTGAAAACATTAACAACCAGGGAGATGTTGCACTGAACCACCTCGAATACAACGAGATTGGCCAGCTCACTAAAAAGAACATGCACAACGATACCCAGGCGACCACCTTTGCCTATAACGAGCGCGGCTGGATGAAGAACAGTATATCTGATCAGTTCAGTATGGAGCTGAAATATAATGACGGCACTTTACCACAGTTCAATGGTAATATTTCCGGTCAGAGTTATACCAACGGTGCGTCAC
>NZ_JAPIVP010000036.1 GCF_026239555.1 Pedobacter sp. PF22-3
AAGAAAACCCTTCAACATTTTCTGCTGAAGGGTTTCTTTTTAAGATCTGGCACCGACCTACTCTCCCACGTGTTACCGCAGTACCATCGGCTCTGGTGGGCTTAACTTCTCTGTTCGGAATGGGAAGAGGTGGACACCACCGATATAGGCACCTGAATGTTTTTAATTAAGATCGGGGGATAGAGGGTTGAAGGATGGAGGGTTAACCTTCCGCCTTTTCACCTTTGGCCTTCCGCCTTAAATGACATATTATTGAAAGAAGTTAGTTTGAAGAACAAACAACAGTCTGTTTGCTTTGAAAGCTTCGGATGATTAGTACTACTCGACTGTGCTGTCACCAGCTTTACATCTGTAGCCTATCAACGTAGTAGTCTGCTACGGTCCTATATGGAATTCTCATCTCGTGGCTAGTTTCGCACTTAGATGCTTTCAGCGCTTATCTATTCCCAGCGTAGCTACTCTGCAATGCCCCTGGCGGAACAACAGATTCACTAGAGGCTGGTCCAACCCGGTCCTCTCGTACTAAGGTCAGCCCCACTCAAAATTCCTACGCCCACAACAGATAGGGACCGAACTGTCTCGCGACGTTCTGAACCCAGCTCGCGTGCCACTTTAATCGGCGAACAGCCGAACCCTTGGGACCTTCTCCAGCCCCAGGATGTGACGAGCCGACATCGAGGTGCCAAACCTCCCCGTCGATATGAGCTCTTGGGGGAGATCAGCCTGTTATCCCCAGCGTACCTTTTATCCTTTGAGCGATGGCCCTTCCATGCAGAACCACCGGATCACTATATCCGTCTTTCGACCCTGATCGACCTGTATGTCTCACAGTCAAGCAAGCTTATGCTATTGCACTCCGCGTACGGTTACCAAGCGTACTGAGCTTACCTTTGAAAGCCTCCGTTACCTTTTTGGAGGCGACCACCCCAGTCAAACTACCCATCAAACAATGTCTCCCCCTTAGGGGGATTAGACACCGAATACAGAAAGGGTGGTATTTCAACGTTGGCTCCACGACGCCTAGCGACGCCGCTTCAAAGCCTCCCACCTATCCTACACATCCTGTATCCAATGTCAATGTTAAATTGTAGTGAAGGTGCATGGGGTCTTTCCGTCCCGTTGCGGGTACCCGGCGTCTTCACCGGGACCACAATTTCACCGAGCTCATGGCTGAGACAGCGCCCAGATCGTTACACCATTCGTGCAGGTCGGAACTTACCCGACAAGGAATTTCGCTACCTTAGGACCGTTATAGTTACGGCCGCCGTTTACTGGGGCTTCGATTCAATGCTTCTCTTACGATGACATCCCCTCTTAACCTTCCAGCACCGGGCAGGTGTCAGGCCTTATACCTCATCTTTCGATTTTGCAAAGCCATGTGTTTTTGTTAAACAGTCGCCTGGGCCTTTTCACTGCGGCTTACATTGCTGCAAGCGCCCCTTCTCCCGAAGTTACAGGGCCATTTTGCCGAGTTCCTTAGCCATGATTCACTCGAGCACCTTAGAATCCTCTTCCCGGATACCTGTGTCGGTTTGCGGTACGGGTTTTTATAACCTGGAGCTTAGCGGTTTTTCTTGGAAGTCTGATTACCTGCACTATCCACTCAGCCGAAGCCTTGCGGTACTATCAGCGTTCAGCACCGTCGGCGGATTTGCCTACCGTCGGTATACCTACAGCCTTCAACGATCTATTCCGTCAGATCGCGGCAGTGTCACTACTCCGTCCCCACATCGCAGTTATAAAAAGTACTGGAATATTAACCAGTTGTCCATCGAATTTCCCCTTCGGGTTCTCCTTAGGTCCCGACTGACCCTGATCCGATTAGCGTTGATCAGGAAACCTTATCCTTTCGGTGGGCGGGTTTCTCGCCCGCCTTATCGTTACTTATGCCTACATTTGCTTTTCTATGCGCTCCAGCACCCATTACCAGATACCTTCGCTGCACATAGAATGCTCCCCTACCGATATATTTCAATCCCATAGCTTCGGTGTACGGTTTAATGCCCGTTTATTATCCATGCCCGATCGCTCGACTAGTGAGCTGTTACGCACTCTTTAAATGAATGGCTGCTTCCAAGCCAACATCCTAGCTGTCTGTGCAATCGGACCTCGTTAGTTCAACTTAACCGTAACTTGGGGACCTTAGCTGATGGTCTGGGTTCTTTCCCTCTCGGCGCGTGACCTTAGCACCCCGCGCCTCACTGCCGGTTATATTATATAGCATTCGGAGTTTGTCTGGATTTGGTAGGATTTGACTCCCCCGCACCCAATCAGTAGCTCTACCTCTATATAACTAAACACCGACGCTGTTCCTAAAAACATTTCGGGGAGTACGAGCTATTTCCCAGTTTGATTAGCCTTTCACCCCTACCCACAGATCATCCGGAAACTTTTCAACGTTTATCGGTTCGGTCCTCCAGTACGTGTTACCGCACCTTCAACCTGTCCATGGGTAGATCACAAGGTTTCGCGTCTACCTCCTCTGACTATACGCCCTGTTCAGACTCGCTTTCGCTTCGGATCCGTGCCTGAAGCACTTAACCTTGCCAGAGAAGAGTAACTCGTAGGCTCATTATGCAAAAGGCACGCCGTCACTGGACCTGCCAGCTCCGACCGCTTGTAAGTACACGGTTTCAGGTTCTATTTCACTCCCCTGTTCGGGGTTCTTTTCACCTTTCCCTCACGGTACTGGTTCACTATCGGTCTCTCAGGAGTATTTAGCCTTACCGGATGGTGCCGGCAGATTCCCACAAGGCGTCTCCGACCTCGCGGTACTCAGGATACTGCTAAGCTAGCATTCTATACGTGTACCGGGCTATCACCGTGTACCGCTGGGCTTCCCATCCCATTCCACTTCTGTTTGCTAATGCCATGTTGCAGTCCTACAACCCCCACTTTGCCGTAACAAGGTAGGTTTGGGCTCTTTCCCTTTCGCTCGCCACTACTCAGGAAATCATTGTTATTTTCTCTTCCTCTGCTTACTTAGATGTTTCAGTTCGGCAGGTTTGCTCATTATATGTGACATGTCTTCAACATGCCGGGTTGCCCCATTCGGAAATCTTCGGATCAATTCCTATTTGCAAATACCCGAAGCTTATCGCAGCTTATCACGTCCTTCATCGCCTCTGAGAGCCAAGGCATCCCCCGTGTACTCTTTATTACTTTCTTCTACTCATATGCCTTTTGCGCCATATGGTATGCTTTTTTGCTCTTGTCATGATGTCTCAT
>NZ_JAPIVP010000037.1 GCF_026239555.1 Pedobacter sp. PF22-3
TGTTTATAGACTTTAGGGCTGAAGATAATGCACTCTGCTACCTGTGGGATACTCAAAAAAATATCGTCTAGACTGGAACGCAGTGAACGGAGAGATCTATATAGATTTCTCGACTACGTTGTACTGCGCTCGAAATGACGGTAATTTGGGGATAATTAAGGCTGCAAGTAATGAAGAATACAGCATTCCATCATCCGTTTTCCATCTTCCATCAAGCTCCATCCCATGTTAAATGGCTCTGATGGTAGTGAGCACGGAGCCAATTCTTCATCGGCGGAGTTAAAACGTACAGCAGGACGGAACCCAACCTAAATGAACAGGAAACTGCGCTCCAAAAAACTAGAAGGTTTTTCTCACCATTAAGGCGCTAAGCAAAGTTAAGGGTTGTTCACGCTGATCTCCGCAGAGGCCAATTTTACATCTTACACGTTTTTCCTTCTTCTTTACCATGTTAAATAGCCCTGATGGAAGTGAGCACGGAGCCAATTCTTCATTGGCGGAGTAAAACGTACAGCAGGACGGAACCAACCTAAACGTTACTGCTGCTGCGCTCCAAAAAAAGATCAATAGCTATGTAGTGAATGAATTAAGAATTTAGGGAATTAATTCAGCAGATCTCCGCTGATTTTAAATCCTATCTTCCATTTTACATCCCAGGTTAAGAGCCCTAATGGAAGTGAGTACGGAACCAATTCTTCATTGGCGGAGTAAAACTGACTGCAGGAGAGAACCAAATTTATGGTTACTGATTGTGTTGTAAATAAGTTCAAAAGTGTTGCTTTAGAACCTTGGCAGTTTACATCGGGGGATCCGAATTATCCAAACTGAGTTCAAAAAATGCTCGTAATTTTACTAATTATAGATCTATCTAATTTTAAGTTTTAAGAATTATAAATTCTTTAGTTTTTTCGAACAGTTTTAGCTTGTTACTGTTATAAAACCATGTAATAAATATTACTAACCCTTAACAGAACATAATTGGGATAATTTCATATGTTTAGGTTTAAAGATTTGATGTGTAATTGTCTAAATCTAAAAAGGAATTAATATTTTGCAGCATTAATAAATTTAGATATGGCTTCGGGTTTTTTTGCAATTTTAGACGATATAAGTGCCTTAATGGATGACGTTGCTGTAACAGCAAAGGTAGCGGCAAAGAAGACGGCTGGTATTTTAGGAGATGATTTAGCCGTAAACGCAGAAAAATCGACAGGTTTTCTTTCTTCTAGGGAACTACCGGTATTATGGGCAATCACCAAAGGTTCATTGGTAAATAAACTTATTATTGTACCCATTGCCCTATTGCTCAATTTCTTTTTCCCGATAGCAATCAAGATAATCCTGGTTCTTGGCGGACTGTATCTGGCATATGAAGGCGTAGAAAAAGTTGTTGAATATTTTTTTCATCGATCAAAGCCTATACATGCAGAAGCAAAAGAGGTTATTCAGGATGATAAGGCAGCAGAAAAAACCAAAATCAGATCAGCTGTTGTAACAGATTTTATTCTATCAATAGAAATTGTCATTATCGCATTAGGGAGCGTTTTGGATGAAAAGTTAACCATCCAAATCATGACTGTGTCGGTGATCGCATTATTGGCCACAATTGGCGTTTATGGAATCGTTGCACTTATTGTTAGAATGGATGATGCTGGATATCGCTTAGTTAAAGCTTCTGGTGACAAAGGAATTCTTTCCGCAGTTGGTAAAATACTGGTTAAATCGCTACCTGTTATTATTAAAATTTTAAGTATTGTAGGGACAGTTGCATTGATATTGGTTTCAGGTGGAATTTTTGCGCACAATATTGCGTTTTTACATCACGTTTTCCCTTCGTTCCCATCCATGTTAAGAGAATTTGCTTTTGGCTTAATAATTGGCCTTGCTTCAGTACTCGTGGTAGTTACGGTTAAAAAGCTTTTGGCTATTATTAGAGGGTAGGTTTTATAGCCTTAGTTTTTATTTCTTGGAAATAAGTAAATATACAGGTGATTCTAACATGATTTTTAGTTACTTCGTCTTTATATGCACTAATTAGTTTCTCGTTTTTCATGATTTTTTAAAGAAATTTATAAGGTTTAGATAGTTTCCAATGGATTATTCTATTTTATTTTCTAGCAAAGCAGGTTCAGTGCTACTATATAGGTGAGTTCCCGCTATTCGCTCCAAATCCTCGGCTCGTTCCTCTCCTCCGGGTTTTCCGCTGCTATCGGGTTTAGGTGGGCCGGTCTTCCGAAGTTTCAATGTGCTGGTTGCCGGAGAAAGGCTGGGCAAAATTAAGAATTGCCGCAAAATCCCGGGTGCCGCCGTCATCCTGAACTTGTTTCAGGATCTTTTTACTACACGAGATTCTGTAGTTTTTAAATGCTATAAGATTTACAAAACTGCCCTAAACACCTATCCTTCCAAAAAGTTTTAACTGCGGTAAAACTTTTTCCTGTTGAAAACCATTGACTTACGTTTAACCGTACAGTATTTAATAAATTCTCTTTGCTGGGAAAGATATTTTTTTCTACTTTTGCATCCCGCTCCGGAGGAGAGGGCAATAAACTGAAAAGAGGGCTTAGTGATAAAGAGGGCAGGATTTATTTTAAAATAATTCTTGCTAAAGAGAAAAAGATTGCTACCTTTGCAGCCCGGTTTGGAAGAGCGGGAAGCTAAATAACATTAGCATATTGAAATAAGGTTAAAGAGAAAAAG
>NZ_JAPIVP010000038.1 GCF_026239555.1 Pedobacter sp. PF22-3
GTGTAACGGCTTTGAGCCCAACCAGCGGCCCTGCCAGCGGAGGCACTAGCGTGACCATTACCGGCACCAACTTCAGCGGGACTACCGCGGTGACCTTTGGTGCTACGGCTGCTACAGGCTTCACCGTTAACTCGGCAACACAGATCACGGCGACCGCACCGGCAGGAACAGGCACCGTTGATGTCCGCATCACTACAACAGGGGGCACCAGTGCGACCAGTGCCAGCGACCAGTTTACCTATATCGCCGCACCAACGGTTACGGCTTTGAGCCCAACCAGCGGCCCGACCGGTGGAGGCACTAGTGTGACCATTACCGGCACCAACTTCAGCGGGACTACCGCGGTGACCTTTGGCGCTACGGCTGCTACAGGCTTTACCGTTAACTCGGCAACACAGATCACGGCGACCGCACCGGCAGGAACAGGCACCGTTGATGTCCGCATCACTACAACAGGGGGCACCAGTGCCACCAGTGTCAGCGACCAGTTTACCTATATCGCAAGACCTACGGTTACGGCAGCTAAAATCAGCATTAGTGGATCGAGTGGTACAGGCGGCGCATTTAAAATAGGAGATGTCGTAACTGCAACCTGGGACAATACGGCCAGCGGTGATAATAATTCGGGTATCACAGCAGTAACAGTTGACTTTAGCCAGTTCGGCGGCGGTGCTGCAGTTTCGGCTGTCAACAATAACGGCACCTGGACAGCAACCTATACGATTGCTGCTGGTACTATCGATGCTATAAACAGAAATGTTTCGATAACCGCTACAAATTCAGTCGGGCCTACAACTACGGCCGATGATACTAATGCTACTGTGGATAATCTTACCCCGACGGTTGTGATCAGCAGCAGTGCAGGTGCTACTGGCGGATCTACAAGTACTTCACCAATTCCATTTACGGTTACGTTCTCAGAATCGGTAACGGGTTTTGTGGCAGGAGATATTACACCTGGCAATGCCACTATTAGTGGATTTTCGGGCAATGGAACGACTTATACTTTTAATGCCACGCCAACTGCCAATGGTGCTGTAACGATCAATATTGCAGCTAATGTGGCACAGGATGCAGTTGGCAACGGTAATACGGCTGCCAGTCAATATTCAATTACTTATACTCAACCCTCTGTAATTACTGCTTCAGCCAGTACTTTTCCATCTGCTTTAAGCACAACTTACGGAACCGCATCGGCATCAACCAGTGTCTCGGTATCGGGTACGGGTTTATCAGCAGGTATTACAGCTACCCCATCTTCTACCAGTAATTTTGAGGTAAGTGCTGATAATGTGAGCTACAGTTCTTCTGTTACTATCGGAAGTTCTGGAACTGTATCCGGAACGGTATATGTGAGATTAAAAGCAAATGCGCCAGCGGGTACGAATATTACCGGGAATGTAACGTTAACAAGCACTAATGCCAACAGTACAACGGTGAGTATACCGTCAAGTACAGTTGCTAAAGCAACCCTAATTTATACAGCAAATACTTCATCTAAAGTTTATGGTGACGCTGTTCCAACTTTATCAGGAACAGTTACTGGATTTGTAAATTCGGAAACCATCTCAACAGCAACCGGCACACTTAGCTGGTCGACGCCTGCATCTACAAATTCTCCTGCTGGTTCGTATGGAATTACCGGAACAGGATTAAGTGCTAATAATTATGATTTTGTACAAGCTTCATCGAATGCGACAGCTTTAACCGTAACCACAAAAACCATCACTGTAACTGCAGCAGCGAAAAGCAAAATTTACGGTGATGCTGATCCGGCATTGACGTATACCTTTGCCCCGGTATTGGTGGGGACAGATACTTTCACGGGAAGTCTGACCAGGGCACCTGGCGAAAACGTGGGTACTTATGCCATCAACCAGGGTACATTGGCCTTGAACAGCAATTACACTTTAACTTATGTTGGTGCTGATTTAACGATCGGTGCAAAAACGGTTACGGTAACTGCAGCAGCGAAAAGCAAAACCTATGGTGATGCTGATCCGGCATTGACCTATACCTTTGCTCCGGTATTGGTGGGTACAGATACTTTCACGGGAAGTCTGACCAGGGCACCTGGCGAAAACGTGGGTACATATGCAATCAATCAGGGTACATTAGCTTTGAACAGCAATTACACTTTAACTTATGTTGGTGCTGATTTAACGATCGGTGCAAAAACGGTTACGGTAACTGCAGCAGCGAAAAGCAAAACCTATGGTGATGCCGATCCGGCATTGACCTATACCTTTGCCCCGGTATTGGTGGGT
>NZ_JAPIVP010000039.1 GCF_026239555.1 Pedobacter sp. PF22-3
CAGACAACATAACAAAAGAAGACTATTTTTAACAATAGTTAAAACTGGTCAGTATTGAACAACACATTTTACAATGGAGAGTTTGATCCTGGCTCAGGATGAACGCTAGCGGCAGGCCTAATACATGCAAGTCGAACGATATTTTCCAGCTTGCTGGGAGAGAAAGTGGCGCACGGGTGCGTAACGCGTATGCAACCTACCTTCATCAGGGGGATAGCCCGGAGAAATCCGGATTAATACCGCATAAAATCACAGGATGGCATTATCCAATGATCAAACATTTATGGGATGGAGATGGGCATGCGTGTCATTAGCTAGTTGGCGGGGTAACGGCCCACCAAGGCGACGATGACTAGGGGATCTGAGAGGATGGCCCCCCACACTGGTACTGAGACACGGACCAGACTCCTACGGGAGGCAGCAGTAAGGAATATTGGTCAATGGAGGCAACTCTGAACCAGCCATGCCGCGTGCAGGAAGACTGCCCTATGGGTTGTAAACTGCTTTTATCCGGGAATAAACCTCTGCTCGTGAGCAGAGCTGAATGTACCGGAAGAATAAGGATCGGCTAACTCCGTGCCAGCAGCCGCGGTAATACGGAGGATCCAAGCGTTATCCGGATTTATTGGGTTTAAAGGGTGCGTAGGCGGCCTGTTAAGTCAGGGGTGAAAGACGGTAGCTCAACTATCGCAGTGCCCTTGATACTGATGGGCTTGAATGGACTAGAGGTAGGCGGAATGAGACAAGTAGCGGTGAAATGCATAGATATGTCTCAGAACACCGATTGCGAAGGCAGCTTACTATGGTCTTATTGACGCTGAGGCACGAAAGCGTGGGGATCAAACAGGATTAGATACCCTGGTAGTCCACGCCCTAAACGATGAACACTCGCTGTTGGCGATACACAGTCAGCGGCTAAGCGAAAGCGTTAAGTGTTCCACCTGGGGAGTACGCCCGCAAGGGTGAAACTCAAAGGAATTGACGGGGGCCCGCACAAGCGGAGGAGCATGTGGTTTAATTCGATGATACGCGAGGAACCTTACCCGGGCTTGAAAGTTAGTGAATGATCCAGAGATGGATCAGTGAGCAATCACACGAAACTAGGTGCTGCATGGCTGTCGTCAGCTCGTGCCGTGAGGTGTTGGGTTAAGTCCCGCAACGAGCGCAACCCCTATGTTTAGTTGCCAGCACGTTATGGTGGGGACTCTAAACAGACTGCCTGTGCAAACAGAGAGGAAGGAGGGGACGACGTCAAGTCATCATGGCCCTTACGTCCGGGGCTACACACGTGCTACAATGGACGGTACAGAGGGCAGCTACATAGCAATATGATGCGAATCTCACAAAGCCGTTCACAGTTCGGATTGGGGTCTGCAACTCGACCCCATGAAGTTGGATTCGCTAGTAATCGCGTATCAGCAATGACGCGGTGAATACGTTCCCGGGCCTTGTACACACCGCCCGTCAAGCCATGGAAGTTGGGGGTACCTAAAGTATGTAACCGCAAGGAGCGTCCTAGGGTAAAACCGATAACTGGGGCTAAGTCGTAACAAGGTAGCCGTACCGGAAGGTGCGGCTGGAATACCTCCTTTCTGGAGTAGACACACCTACTCGCCACGCAACATGATATTTCGATAAGGTATAAGGTTAAAGCATAAAGACTAAAGCTGAAAGGCATTTCTTGATACTTGATACCGGATACTTTTAAAAACACAAGAGAAACAAGAAACACCCAGAAGAAAACGGTGGGCATACTATAAGGGTA
>NZ_JAPIVP010000004.1 GCF_026239555.1 Pedobacter sp. PF22-3
ATCAGGGTGACGACACTAATACTAAAATACCTAAAGAATAGCTCTAAAAGCCACATTATTTATCGAACTCAAGTTTGTAAATCACAAAAAAGTAAACAAAGGGGATATAAAAGAAAAGCGATTTAACCAGGGATATGCCCTGATTAAATCGCTTTTTTATAGATAGCGCTAAAACTGTGCGCTGCCTGCTAAATCTGTTATCTTAAATCTACCACTTCAACACCAGGGTATTTTTTTGCATCGAAAGCAAAAGTAGTTTCTGGTATATTCACGTTAGGAGAAAAAGTTTTCACATTGTAGGTGTATTTGTTTCCGTTTTTATCAAACAACACCACGTTTGCAATTTGCTTAGCTGCTTTATCGATACTTAAACGTACTTTAAAAATCGATTTTTTAGCATCTACGGGTGTTAAATCGATCATTTGATAGGTTTTAGCACCAGCTTTTTCTTCGCCGGTATAAACGTATTTAAATCCTTTTTCGTAAACGGTGAAAATCTTAGCCGGATTAATGGCATCGCCACTGTTGTCTACATTGCTTACCTGCACTTCTTTGTCTTTTTTCAAATAAGTCCACTGGCTTTTACCATCGCTAAACAATTCCTGGTTAGTCATGGCTACTTTATACTTGTTAGAATTGGCTTTAACATACAAAGTACCCTGCTGGGTTTCTTTTACTTTAGCTTTTGGATTATCCAAAGTAAAGGTAAAATCTGTTTTAACTACGTTGTACGATTTGTATTTTTTACTCACTTCAGCTAAAATGGCTTTAGCTTTCGCATCAGTTTGAGCATAAGTTGAAGTTGTAAAAGCAACTACAACCATTAATGCTGAAATTAATTTCTTCATCTTTTCTTTTTTAAGTTTTTCTTTGAAACGTTAGAGTAGATTGTTGTTAAATGGTTTAATCTAATCCTTGTTATCCATACCATTCAAGAATTGTTCCAAAGAATACTCATCAGGGTATAAAACTTCTCTTGCTTTACTTCCTTCAAAAGGTCCAACAATACCTGCGGCCTCTAATTGATCAATAATCCTCCCGGCTCGGTTATAACCCAATTTAAGTTTACGCTGAATTAATGAGGTTGAGCCCTGCTGATGCATTACAATCAGCCTTGCTGCATCTTCAAAGAATTTATCGCGCTCATTAGGATCAAAATCGGCTTTACTTCCCTCCCCTGCTTCATCTATATATTCTGGCAGCTGGTAAGCATCAGCATAGCCGCGCTGGTTACCAATATATTCAGAAATGCGGTCTACCTCAGGTGTATCAACGAAAGCACACTGTAGCCTGATTAAGTCGCTCCCGGTAGATAAGAGCATGTCACCACGCCCAATTAACTGATCGGCACCACCACTATCTAAAATGGTCCTCGAATCGATTTTCGACAATACCCTAAAGGCCAGCCTGGCCGGGAAGTTGGCTTTAATTGTACCCGTAATAATATTTACCGATGGACGTTGAGTAGCCAGAACCAGGTGAATACCAATAGCCCTCGCCAATTGTGCCAAACGTGCAATGGGTGCTTCCACCTCTTTACCTGCTGTCATCATTAAATCGGCAAACTCATCTACCACTAAAACAATGAAAGGCAAAAAGCGGTGACCATTATTTGGATTAAGCTTGCGCTTTACAAACTTATCGTTGTATTCTTTTAGATTCCTAACCTGCGCATCTTTCAATAGATCATAACGTTGATCCATTTCGATACAAAGCGAGTTTAGCGTATTCACTACTTTTTTGGTATCTGTGATAATGGCATCGGCCTCACCGGGTAATTTTGCCAAAAAGTGGCGTTCTATTCTGTTAAATAAAGTTAACTCTACTTTTTTCGGGTCAACCAGTACGAATTTAAGTTGCGCGGGGTGTTTTTTAAAGAGCAGCGAAACCAGAATGGCGTTAATACCCACCGATTTACCCTGACCGGTTGCCCCTGCTACCAATAAGTGAGGCATTTTAGCTAAATCAGCTATAAAAACCTCATTGCTAATGGTTTTACCTAATGCAATAGGCAAATCCATAGTGGTTTGACTCCATTTTTCGGTATTTAAGATGCTGCGCATGGGCACCATTTCCGGATGCTGGTTAGGCACTTCAATACCGATGGTACCTTTGCCAGGCATTGGTGCAATAATACGGATCCCCAATGCGGCTAAAGAAAGTGCAATATCATCTTCCAGATTTTTAATTTTAGAAATCCTCACACCCGGTGCCGGAATAATCTCGTACAGCGTAACCGTGGGACCAATGGTTGCCTTGATCTTATCGATTTCGATATTGTAATGATTAAGCGTTTCTACAATTTTATTTTTGTTGGCTTCCAGTTCTTCCGCATTTACTGAAATTTTATTGGTACCATAATTTTCTAACAAATCAATGGTTGGATATTTATAACCAGATAAATCCAGTTTTTCGTCATAGTTACCAAATTGCTCAACCAGGTCATCCGATTTTTTATCTTCTTCGGTTTTTTCGATCGTAAATGCGGGTTCCTTTTCTACTTCGACTGGTGGTTCTACTGTTAAAGGCAATGATGAAGCCGCAGCAGCCATTGGCAAATTAGCAGCCAGTGGAGATAATACAACGGGTGCTACAGTTTCTTCTTCCTCTTTTTCTTCAAAACGGCTTGGCTGTAATACGACGTGCTGTTGCTTGCGTTCATTACTTACGGGCTTATCGCGCACCGGAAATTCAATAGGTGCTGAAGGTTCTTCGTAAGTTTTGTTTTTTACGGCTTGCTCCCTAATATCGTTTACATAATCTGGCGTTTCGTTATCGAGGTATACTTCTTTTGCTTTACGTTCCGGAAATTTAAAATCGATATTATATGCAATGATTAAAATGGTTAGTCCGGCAAAAGCAATTAATCCGGCAACACCGGCAGCGCCAATTTGGGCCCCTAATAATTTATTGCTCCAATACCCAAACTCACCTTCTAAATAATGTGGCGATTCTGACCAGAAACCATGTGCAAAACCTAAGGTTAATGAAATAAATAGCAAAAAGAAAAAGCTGTATCCTAATGTTTTAGAGATGGAAAGGATTTTAACTTTAAATAACAGACGGTAACCGATAATAAAAAAGGCCAAAACAAACAAGAAAGAGGCTATACCAAACCATTCGTAAATAAACTGGTGTGATAACAGCGCACCAAACTTACCTAACCAGTTCTGAACCACAGGGGTAGAAACGCCTGCTGCCTTTAACTCTTCTGCGGTTTTAAAGAGGTTGCTCCAACCACCATTGGCATCTATTACATAACTCTGGTCATCCTGCCAGGTAAACAGATACGAGGTAAAAGCGATTAGAAAATATAGTGACAATATTACAAAAAACAGTCCTACAATTTTAACTGCACGCCCATCTGCCAGATCAAAGCTTGGCAAAAAATCCATTTTCCCTTTCGGTTGCCTGCCTGATGATGATCTGCCGGGTGCACTTTCTGCACCTTTATCTCTGAATGTATTGGCTTTAAACTGGTTACCCCTTACCGACATTTTCTATCCTAAATAATTTAATATGGAACAAACTTAGATAAAACTGCGCAGCATTAACGAAAGCCTAACAAAAAAATTAATCACATTTTGTAAGCATTGTTTTTATTCACTTTCTGCTACGCCCCCTATTTTTAAAACAAAGTATTAAACCTGATGAAATATATGTTATAATTTATTTTATAATATGCCTTAAATTAAATAAAAATATTCATCAGGCATTAAACCTTAAACAGAAATTTTGGTCTATTATTTTAACAACGCACAAGTTGTAACGTTTTATTAAATGAAACGGATTTTGTTTTAGGTTTTATCCCGTTTTGCCTGGAGGGGCAAAACGGGATTTTTTTCATCCTGAAGTATAATTTATTTTATAAAAATCAATAGGATTTACAGTAGTATTTAATGGAAATAAACCTACCAGAGGGGATCGTCGTTGCTGTAAAATTACTTGAACTGGGTTTGCGTTAGGGATTGCAAGGGTTCAGTGCCGATACTTCATCGGTACCGGAGCGAAGCGCAGCCCTGAAAAGCCAGACCCTTGCGTAGCTTGGGGAACGCCCAAATCAGTTGGCAGTTAACAATTTAGTTAATAGCCTTTTAAGAACTATTCGATATCATCTGAAAAGCAAGGTTCTGCGCACTTCGGTTGCCTTAGTCCTGCTCTCCCTTCAAGTCCTCGTTGCGCTCCGGGCTTTCCGTTCGATCAGGTTTATTTAACTTGGGACAGTGGTCCTTAGGAGCATGATTAAATTCACCAAGACCTTACAGGTTTTAAAGACCTGCGAGGTCTAATCTTTGTTAATTTGCTGCACGCTCTATATATTTAGGCAATAAAGTTTACAATTCCTTAATTTTCGTTAATTTAAAGCGATTTTTCAAAAAGTATTATGGGTATAGCGCAACTCGAAGAACAAATTGAATCCGGAAATATCCAGGCAGTAAAAGAAATTTTGGTTGAAAATCCAAAATTGGCAAATATGGATACTTCTCATCATATTTCGCCATTGTTATTGGCTTGTTATTACAAAAAACAGGAAATAGCCAACTTGATTGCTGAATTTGTAGATCATTTAACCTTGTTTGAGGCCTGTGCAGTTGGCAAATTCGATGCGGCTACGCTATTGATTTTTCAGCACCCTGCCAGTATCAATGAATTTTCTGAAGATGGCTTTACACCGCTTGGTTTAGCCTGCTATTTCGGACACGAAGATTTAGCCCGTTTTCTGGTTTTAAAAGGTGCTGAGGTTAACCTGGCATCAAAAAACGGCTTTAATGTATTTCCGATCCACTCAGCAGTTGCAGCCAATAATTTTAATATCACTAAAATGCTCTTAGATGCGGGCGCATACCCAAATGTTTGTCAGAAAGCAGGTTTAGCTCCCTTACATACCGCTGCTCAATTGGGAAATATTGAATTGATTATTTTACTGTTAGAACACGGAGCAGAAGTTTCTTTACGCATGGAAGGCGGAAAACTCCCGGCAGATTTAGCCGCAGAAAAAGGTTTTAATGAAATTGCAGAAATTTTAAGAGATGATGACTAGACAGTTCACAGTTTGTAGTTCACAATTTCCAGTCGATTTAAACTGAAAACTGCCAATTGAAAACTGCTTATAGTTCACAATTTTCGGTTGATTTAAACTGAAAACTGCCAATTGAAAATTGCCTACTGAAGTTATTCCCAGATCCGCATTCGCATTCTTTTCATGTATGTCCTGATATCGAGCACTACGGCAGCCAAAAAATAGAACAGTATAGGAAAACCTACCGCCAAAAATGACGAATAAATAAAAAACAGACGCACTTTAGCGGTACTCATATTCAGCTTATTGGCCAAATAGGTAGAAACTCCAAAACTCTGCTGTTCAAAATAAGTTATAATTCTCTGGAACATTTTAAGCTTATTTTAAAATCTTATTGCTCTGCACTAAATAATAACACTCCAAAACTGGAATCATTATTTGCTTAGAGATTCTAATTTAAGAAATTTAATTGGTTAAACGCAATGGTATAATTTAACTCTTTATTCCAAAATCAGTTTTTCGAAATCCTGTTTATCTTCGTGTTTTATAAAAAGCGTTTGTTGTTCTTCCAATCCCGAAAATTTTGTGATCAGTTCCGCCATAAATTGATGGATATTAACATCACTATTTAAAATAATCGTTAAGGCATCGGCATTACCTCTTACCTCAATAATCTGATTCGGATATAGTTCTTTTAGTTCGTGTGGAAATTCCATAATAAATAAACAGATAATAAAGTATAAAGTTTTACCGAAAAGTGCATACAGCTTAGGCCTGTTTCAAAATTTTAATTCCAATACCACAAGATAGGCATTTTTTCTCATCACAATATTGCTTTTTTAGCTGCAAAATTCCCTGCGAGGCAAAGGCGTTTGCCATCTTCACTCCCGCCCCGGTAAATTTATCGGTAATCGCATTTTGCTCAGCGGGCAAACTTTCTAACAACTTTATTGCCCTACTGATAAAATATGGTGTTGCGGTATGTTTTCCATAAGCAAATAAAAACAAGGCTACGGTATTTAGCAGAATGTTGTCTACTGATATTTGACCTATTTGAGTGTTAACTGAAGAGGCTGTCTTTTTAAAATGATAATGTGTTTTCCAGTAATCGTTTACTGGTAGATTTTCAAATAAGGTACGTAGCGCTGCTACATCCTTGATTTCCATAATTTTAGAAAAAAGATGATTGGCTTTTGTAATTAATGCAGCAAATTGCGCCAGACGGATAGTCGGAAAATTTTGAGGGCGCATGCGCATAAATTTCCACATTGAAACATCAATGGGTTTAATGTTGTATTTCTTTTGGAGAAACTGAAATTCTGCCTTTAACTTTTTAGGATATTCTTCTTCGAAATGATCGTTTAAAAACCCTGCCGCACCAAAAACCAATGCGTCTATTTGATGTGGATTATTTTTATGCTTGGCATAAATATGTTGCGAAACTGCTTTAGCAAACAACTCGAAAGGCAAGGCATTTATTTTGAAACCAAAATTACGCGCCACAAAGCGGTAGAAAGTCTCATCCCAATTCCCATTTAATTCATTTAAGGTTTCTGTAACCGCATTTGTTTTCTGCTCAAAACGCTCAACCAACGTTCTGGATAAAAAAGAATCTACGATCAACTCATCTACACGCCCTATTTGGGCAATGCAAGGAAAATCGGTTAAGGTGAGGAAAAGGTTTTCGTACTTGCTGATCAGATCTGAGGAGATGCGGTCTTTCAGTTCTAAAACAGGCAAAATGCTTCCATCCATCCTGGTTATTTCGGCATCGTGCTGGTAAACAACATGTAAGATTACATTTTCATATGCAGGGTTAACCTGGTGATTGTGTTTTAACCAGTCAGATGATTTTAAATGAATTTCTACATTACCTGCCCAAAGGGTTTCTCCTATCTTAATCTTGGCATGGTTAAAATCCGGACCTGCATTCCGGTTGAGCAATCCGGTATTGATGATTTCCAGGTTTTCACCATTATAAGTCTGCAGCCCGTTATAATCAAACGACCTGAACTGCCATACATAATGTAGAAAATCTTCCGGAAAATTCATCCTTGAAGATAATAAATTTATTTAGCTATAACTAACTTATAAGTTTAAATTTTTAGCTTCTTTGGAGTAGTTGTTAAAAACATAAGTGACCAAATAACGATTCTCATTTTTTTCAAATACAAAATACCAGGTTGTTTTCTCACTAATATTAAAATGGATTAGCCAACTGCCATGATGAGAAATTGCCTTAGGAACATTGTAATGTTGCTTCTTCACGATTTTACTTTCAGCAATATCAATCAATCTGATCACGTAATCTATAGCACTTTCGTGGATACTGAAATAATTTTCGTAAAAAAGCACATCCACCAATTCGTTAAGATAAAGCAGAACCGAGGGACTGAAGCGTACTATTTCCAAGGCAGGGTACTAATATGCTGAATGGCTGCTGCTTTAAATTCAGAAGCCGATAAACTTTCCTCCCACTTAGCATCAAAAGAAGTATGTGTTGCGGGCGTCTTTACATAAGCTACCTGCTCTTCATTAACCACCGGAAGCTGGCCTTCATTTAAAACCTGCATTAGCTCTTTTTTTTCGGCAGCTGAAAGGTTTTTTACATGCTCAAGTAACGAATTAAAGTCCATATTATCAAAAGGGTTAGCCATAGGTCAAGTCTAAACAATTAAATATAAGAATTTTTACACAAAAAAAAAGCAATCAAACTAATATTACTATTGGATTTTGTACGATAAATTGTTTCTCAAAGCAACAACCGATATTCAGTTTTTTTTATACCAACCCTGCTTTATTCAAAATCTGCTCCATTTCCTGTTGTAGTTTTAAAGCCTCTTCTCTGGCCTTTTCGGCAAAGTCTTCACCCTGGCTGGCATAGATAATTCCCCTTGATGAATTGATCAATAATCCGCATTGTGAGTTTAATCCATATTTACACACTTCACTTAAATCTCCACCCTGTGCACCAACACCTGGTACCAAAAGAAAATGATCTGGCGCCAGTTTACGTACATCGCCAAATGCCGCACCGCGTGTAGCCCCAACTACATACATTAGCTGTTCATCTGTTGCCCAGGTTTGCGAAGTTTTAATCACTTTTTCGAAGAGCCTGTCTGCTCCAACTTCCTGCAATTGAAAATCGGCATGCCCAGCATTCGAGGTTAAAGCCAATAGGATTACCCATTTATCTTTAAAAGTTAAAAACGGCGTTACCGAATCGCTGCCCATATAAGGTGCAACGGTAACCGAATCAAAACTCATTTCAGACGATGCAGCGTTAAAAAATGTTTCGGCATACATGGCAGAAGTATTTCCAATATCGCCGCGTTTAGCATCTGCAATAGAAAAAATATCATGCGGGATATATTTCCAGGTTTCGGTTAAGGTTTCCCAACCTTTTTTGCCATAACATTCGTAAAAAGCAGTATTGGGTTTATAAGCAACACACAAATCTTTAGTGGCATCAATAATCTGTTTATTAAATTCCAGAATAGGATTTTCGTACTTTAATAAGTGTTGTGGTATCTTATCTAACGAAGAATCTAATCCGACACATAAAAATGAACGTTTTTTTTGTATCTGCTCGAAAAGTTGTTGTTTGGTCATATATTGGCTTATTTGCTGCAAATATGAAGATTTTTAAGTTTTTAGAGCGACAAAATAATGCGCACAATAATTATTTTTATAAACATTTTAAACTTTTGCTTGCAGATTACGTTTCAAATACATACAATTGCACCATAATTTCTCAATCGTTTATCTGAATATCCCAGAAAAATTTATCAAGACTTGTTTTTTGTTACCATTTTTTAAAAGCAAATATTGCTTTTTATTCAGCTTGTAAACAATTATGAAACAATTTGAGCATTATCCCTAATGAACTCATTTAATGTTTTATAGCCTTAAGAACTTATGCACAATAAAAAGCCGGGCTTACGTTAATACAAATATTTTTAAAGCCCGTGTAAATTTATAACAGAAAACATCCGTTATAAACAAATGAAAAATTTCTTGAAACATATATATTTAGAATGTTTAGTAAAACAGAATTAAATGATAAGCTCACAACAGAATTACGTGAGCTGGCAAAAAGCTATGGCATTGAAGGTGCCGACTCCCTAAGAAAAATCGACCTTGTTGAAGTACTTTTACACCAGCAAGAAATTATAAATGCCGCTAAAGCCGGTGCAGACCCTTACAGCGAAATTGAACCTGTTGCAGCTACTCCTGCGCCTAAAACCAAAGCTGTAAAAACACCAAAAGTTGCTGCCGCAGCTGCAGCCGCTGCTTCTACAGTGGCAACAGATAAGCCAGCAGCTACTACAGCCGACAAACCTGTTAAAAAAAGAGCAAGGCTAACGAAAGATGAACCTGCAGCGCCAGTTGAAAGAAGAAGAGATGCTGTAACGTTGTTTGACGAGCCTCAACACCAACAACAGCCGGAGAAACAGCCTGACAGAATTGTTGAAGCTGAAGAAAGTGTAAAACCGATCTCAGCTTTGATCGAAGAAAGTGCAGAAGTGCTTCCGGTGGCTCAAAAGCAAAAGCAAGAGCCTAAAGAAAAACAGGAAAAACCGCAGCGTGACGAAAATCGACAACAAAAACAACCGGGCGGTGGCAATCACCACAAAAACGAAAACAGCTATTCGAACCTGGATTTTGATAATGTAATTACAAATGAGGGTGTTTTAGAAATTATGCCTGATGGTTATGGTTTCTTGCGCTCGGCAGATTACAACTACTTAACTTCTCCTGATGATATTTATGTATCTCAGTCTCAAATAAAACTTTTTGGATTAAAAACCGGCGATACCGTAAAAGGTAGTATCCGCCCGCCAAAAGAAGGAGAAAAATATTTCCCATTGGTTCGTGTAGAAACCATTAACGGCAGAATCCCTGCTGAGGTTCGCGACCGCGTTCCTTTTGATTATTTAACGCCACTTTTCCCGACTGAAAGATTAAACCTGTTTACGGATACGAATAATTATTCTACCCGTATTATGGATTTATTTACACCAATCGGTAAAGGCCAGCGTGGTTTAATTGTTGCGCAGCCTAAAACAGGTAAAACCAACCTATTAAAAGAAGTTGCAAACGCAATTGCTAAAAACCACCCGGAAGTTTATTTAATCATCTTATTAATTGATGAGCGCCCGGAAGAGGTGACCGATATGGCACGTAGCGTAAGGGCTGAGGTAATTGCCTCAACTTTTGATGAGCCAGCTGAACGTCACGTTAAAATTGCCAACATTGTATTAGAAAAATCAAAACGTCTGGTAGAAAGCGGACATGATGTAGTAATCCTGTTAGATTCGATTACCCGTTTAGCCAGAGCGTATAATACTACAGCACCAGCGTCAGGTAAAATATTATCAGGTGGTGTTGATGCCAATGCCCTGCACAAACCAAAACGTTTCTTTGGTGCGGCGCGCAACATCGAAAACGGAGGTTCATTAACCATTTTAGCTACTGCATTAACCGATACAGGTTCTAAAATGGATGAGGTAATTTTCGAAGAATTTAAAGGAACCGGTAACATGGAGCTTCAGTTAGACCGTAAACTATCTAACAAACGTATTTTCCCGGCTATCGATATTACAGCATCAAGCACCCGTCGCGACGATTTATTGCACGACAGAGACACATTACAGCGCGTTTGGATTTTACGTAACCACCTTGCTGATATGAACAGCCAGGAAGCAATGGAATTTGTTCAATCTCAGATAAAAGGAACAAAAAGTAACGAAGAGTTCTTAATTTCGATGAACAGCTAAATAAGTTTGGCGTTTGGGGTTTGGAGCCATGCGTTTCAAACCCCATGCGCTTAGCGCCCAACCCCATGCTAAAAAAACACCTTCCTAATGCAATTACGTGTGCAAACCTTTTTTCTGGCTGTATTGGAATCGTTTTTGCATTTAAAGGCCATTTAGAAACCGCAGCTTATTTCGTTATTTTATCCGGAATATTCGATTTTTTCGATGGCATGGTTGCCCGTTTATTAAATGTAAAATCGGCCATTGGAAAAGATCTCGATTCTTTGGCAGATATGGTGAGTTTCGGCTTTTTACCGGGTGTAATTATGTTTCACCTATTAAAAGCCAGCGACTATTCATCTGAATACCTTCCCTACCTAGGTTTTATCATTACTATTTTCTCGGCACTTAGATTGGCCAAATTCAATAATGATAGCCGGCAAACGGAAGATTTTATCGGCTTGAATACGCCAATGAATACTTTGTTTATCTGTTCGCTGCCTTTTATTGCGCAAGATTATCCACAAATTATTTCCTCCAGTATTTTATTAATAGCCATTACGGCAATCACCAGCTTCTTACTGGTAAGCGAAATAAAAATATTTTCTTTAAAATTCAGCAATTTGAGCTGGGCGAAAAACAAAATCAAATTTATTTTCCTCATCCTATCGGCAATATTAACTGCCTTTCTACAATTTGCGGCGATACCTTTTGTTCTGGTATTGTATATCGCTTTATCTTTTCTGCATTTTAAGGGCGCAACTTCAAATCAAAAGGTTTAGTCTCTAGCTTCTTAAAGGATTCGGGCTGACTGATCCTGATATAGTCCAGGTTAGTTAAAGCCTTTTAACCTCAAGCGGATCGTTAATATTGCGACAGATCGACAAAATCGTTTCTCCCAGCACGGGATGCACAACATCTGGTGCAATCTCTGCCAATGGCTCCATTACAAATTTCCGGTGTTGCATATGCGGATGGGGTACCTGAAGTTTATCGGGAATATTGATAACCTGATCTCCAAAAAGGATCAGATCAATATCAATTAAGCGCTCCCCCCATTTATCTTTCCTTACCCTGCCCAGTTCCTGCTCTATACTTAAGGCCAGATCTAAAACTTCTACAGCACTTAAATTAGTTTGCACCGCTACTGCCTGGTTTAAAAATGCAGGCTGGTCGGTTTTGCCCCATGCGGCTGTTTCGTAAAGCGATGAAAAGGCTATTACCTTTCCAATTTTATCATTCAATAGTTGAATGGCTTGCTTCAAATTTGCCTCTCTATTGCCTAAATTTCCTCCCAGTAACAAATAAGCCGTACTGTACTCTAAAGCTTGATTAAGCATCATGTATTTTTATATCTTTACAGCACAAAATTAAAACATTTAAATGAGAGAATTCTTTAAGTATTTATTTGCCTCTATGTTAGGCTTTTTCTTATCAATCATAATCGTATTTATTATCTGCTTCATAGTGGTTGTGGGATTAATATCTTCTATTGATAGCGATAAAACCATTACTGTATCTAACAATTCGGTACTATTCCTAAATTTAGATCAAGCCATTACCGAGCGTACACCTAAAAAAACATTTGGTAACCTTCCAATTGTTGGGGGTGACGAAAAAGATGCGATAGGCTTAAACGACTTCTTAAAAGCTTTGCAAAAAGCCAAAACAGATGATAATATCAAATGTATTTACCTAAATGTAAGTAGTCCGAATGCGGGTTTTGCTACGCTACGTGAAGTCAGGAATGCACTGATCGATTTTAAAAAATCGCATAAAAAAATTATTGCCTATAGCGAAGTGTATACCCAAGGAGCTTATTATTTAGCTTCGGTAGCTGATAAACTATATTTAAATCCCGAAGGCGCTTTAGAGTTTAAAGGATTTAGCTCCGAGCTTACCTTTTTTAAAGGAACATTAGAAAAAGTTGGCGTAGAAATGCAGGTTATCCGTGTAGGAAACTATAAAAGTGCGGTTGAGCCTTTTATCTTAGATAAAATGAGCGATTATAACCGTAAACAAGTTACGGCTTATGTTGGTGGTTTGTACAATACATTCTTGAGCGATATTGCAGCGAGTAGAAATATCCAAAAAGATAGCCTTTATAGCATAGCCGACAACTACAAAGTACAACAGCCACAAGATGCGGTAAACTTTAAAATGATTGATGCTTTAAAATATAAAGATCAGATTTTAGAGGAATTAAAAGGATTATCTGGCAGAACCAGAGGAGAGAATATTCGCGCTGTTTCGATTAATGATTATGCCAAAAATAATAGCGATACAAACGAAGGAAAAGACAAAGTAGCGGTGATTTATGCCAATGGTGAAATTAACGGCGGAGAAGGTTCTGATAACCAGATCGGATCAGAACGCATTTCCAGAGCAATCAGAAAAGCCCGTTTAGATGATGATATTAAAGCGGTTGTATTGCGTGTAAACTCACCAGGAGGTAGTGCTTTAGCTTCGGATGTAATCTGGAGAGAGGTTGTATTGACCAGAAAGGAAAAACCGGTTATTGCATCGTTCGGTGATGTAGCCGCATCAGGTGGTTATTATATTGGTTGTGCCGCCGACAGTATTTTTGTACAGCCGAATACCATTACAGGATCTATAGGGGTATTTGGTATTATTCCAAACTTCCAGAACTTAATGACCAATAAACTAGGCATTACATTTGATGGTGTTAAAACGGGTAAATATGCCGATATCATGGCTACAAACCGCCCTATGACTGCAGGTGAAAGATTTATCATCCAAAATGAATTAAACAGAATTTACAGCGGTTTTGTAAGTCGCGTGGCCGACGGCAGAAAGAAAAGTAAAGCCTATATTGATAGCATTGGCGGTGGCCATGTTTGGATTGGAACTGATGCCGTTCAAATTGGTTTAGCGGATAGAATTGGAGGTTTTAATGATGCTATTAAGGCTGCGGCTAAAAAAGCCAAGCTAAAGACTTATAAAGTAGTAGAATATCCGGATGTAATAGACCCATGGAAATCATTACTGGACGAAGGTACAGACAGGATTAAAACTTATTACACCAAACAAGAACTGGGTGATAATTATATGCTTTACCAACAGATGAAAAAAGTGATCGCAAGTTCTGGAATTCAGGCCAGGATGCCATTTGAAGCAGTTATTAAATAGGGAATGATGTAAGATGGAAAATGGATGATGGAATCATAGCATTTATATAAAATGGTTATGGTTAATAGCCACGTAGGTATAATACCAAACATTAACCATGAACTATCAAACCATGAGCTAAAAGCCCATTATCCATTTTACACCTTACCTCTTACATCAATCTATCAACTTCCATTCTGGATGCAGGGTTAAGTAAGTATTGTTAACCGCAGTATTTACCTGATGTACACTTAAGGAAGTACTTTTCCCTTTTAAAAATTCGAAACCAATCCCCTCTTTTTTCGCATCATAAACAGCTACGGTATCATTCTTTTCATTTAAATAAGAAGAAAGCTTTTTGATATCAGGGAATTTTAGCTTGATATCTTCTAAAGTAGCGCCTGTAGTCAAACCATCCTGGGTTTTAAATTCATTTGAGGTAATTCTGATCTGCTTTACGTCTTTTACCCGCATACTGGTATCGCGATAAGAAGAATAAATGGCAATTTCATCCCTTTGCTTTGCTGTCGAATCTCCGCCGTACCATATGCCCCAGGCTTTACCCATTGCAGCATCGCCGGCGTCAGGTCTCCCCAGTTTTTCAACTACCTGTTCCATATTTTCTCCTAAAGAAATTTCGCCAATAGATTTACCAGCTACAATCAGAAACCGCCCATCTACATCTTGTATTTTGGTTGTTTTTAGGTTACTTACCGAATCCGTTTTGTGCTCATCGTTTTTATTGGCAGATTGGCATGCTGCCAAACCTATGCTTAATCCCAAAAGGGCAAATTTTACATTTTTCATGAGTGTAAAACAACAATTAATAAAATTGTGTTTTAATTTCTTTGCCAGGTAAGATTTGAGGCATTATTTCCTAATTTTACCCCTTATGGAAAATAAGACCATCGCCCGCACCTTACGCCTCTTATCGCAGCTTATGGAACTGCACGAAGAAAACCCCTTCAAAATTAAATCGGTTGCAAATGCCTATTTTAAGGTGGATAAACTGCCTTTTGCTTTAAAAGACAAACCTCTGGATGAACTGGATAAAATTGATAGCATAGGTAAAGGACTGGCATCCAAAATCATAGAACTCCTCCAAACGGGAGAATTAAAAGAACTTAACGAAATTCTTGAAAAAACACCCGAAGGTGTGGTAGAAATGCTGGCTATAAAGGGCATCGGACCGAAAAAAATATTAATTATCTGGCGTACTTTAGGAATAGAAAGCATAGGCGAATTATATTATGCCTGCAACGAAAACCGCTTGATTGAGGCCAAAGGTTTTGGTTTAAAAACGCAGGAAGAGATTAAAAATGCCATTGAATTTAAATTGGCTGCCAATGGCAGATTTTTATATGCACAGGTAGAAGGTTTTGCTAAAACATTATTTATACAGCTTGCAGATTGGGCTGTAAAAATTGATAAAGGTGCGCTTTTAGGCTTCGCTGGTCAATACCGCCGCGCCTGTGAGATCATTGATGAACTTGAAATTGTGATCGGTACCGAACAAATTGGTACCCTTAAACAAAACTTACCTACTTTCGGTCCACTTTCGCTTATCGAAGCTGAAAACTCGTTTATCTGTACTACTGAGGCCGGCCTTAGGATCAAAATTTACGTTGTAGAAAAATCAGCTTTTTATTTAGAATGGTTTACATTATCCGGAAATAAAGAACACGTAGAGAAAGTATTAGCATTAGCAGGTGATGGACCTTTCGCAAATGAAGAAGAAATTTACAGCAAGGCTGGATTAGCTTTTATCGAACCTGAACTACGCGAAGATTTTAATGAAATAGAACTGGCCAAAGCAAATAAACTCCCAACGCTAATCCAATACGAAGATTTAAAGGGCAGCTTGCACAATCACTCTACCTGGAGCGATGGCGTACACACGCTAGAACAAATGGCCGTTTACTGTAAAGAAAATTTAAACCTGCAATATCTGGGGATTTGCGATCACTCTAAAACCGCAGTTTATGCCAAAGGATTAAACGAACAACGCGTTTTCGGCCAGCACCAGGAAATAGACGACCTCAATAAAAAACTCGCGCCTTTCAAAATTTTCAAAGGCATTGAGAGTGATATTTTAAGTGATGGCTCGCTCGATTATTCGGATGATATCCTAAAAACATTTGATTTTGTGGTAGCTTCTGTTCACAGCAATTTACGCATGGACGAAGCAAAAGCAACGGCACGTTTATTAAAAGCTATTGAAAATCCATACACCACCATTTTAGGCCACCCAACCGGCCGTTTATTGTTAAGCAGGGCTGGATATCCGATCGATTACAAAAAAATTATTGATGCCTGTGCGGCCAATAAAGTAGTGATTGAAATCAATGCCAATCCTTTACGTTTGGATTTGGACTGGCGCTGGCACCGTTATGCTTTGGAAAAAGGTGTTCTATTATCTGTGAACCCAGATGCCCACCGTACCGAAGGTTTCCACGATATGCATTATGGTATTTTAGTGGCACGCAAAGGTGGCCTAAGCGCCGATAAATGTTTAAATGCATTTACTTTGGAGGAGATAACGGCGTATTTTGATAGTAAGAGGGTTTAGGGTTTAGGGTTTAGGGTTTAGGGTTTAGGGTTTAGGGTTTAGGGTTTAGGGTTTAGGGTTTAGGGTTTAGGGTTTAGGGTTTAGGGTTTAGGGTTTAGGGTTTAGGGTTTAGGGTAAAACGGGAACTAAATGATCTTGTTTTAAATTTTGCAAAGAAAAGCCGGTGTAATCCCTAAATCTGTGCAATCAACCCACAAGGAAAAAATCAGTGCGACTCTAAAACCTATCTCAATTTGATATAAAAGAGATAGCCAAAAATAATATCTTTGCCACATGATCAGTAAAATTGCCAACCGCATATTTAATCAGGTTATTACAGACTACCATAAGTTTGATGATATTGACCATCCGGTTGAAAACCCATACGATGCTGAAAGTTTAGAGCATCTTTTTTATATCAAAAACTGGATTGATACTGCACAATGGCACATGGAAGATGTGGTGCGCAATCCTCAGATTGATCCTGTTGAAGGTTTAAGCTGGAAAAGACGCATTGATGCCCAAAATCAGGTACGTACCGATATGGTGGAGTTTATTGATGGCTATTTCCTAAACCTTTATCAGGAAATTACGGCTTTGCCAGACGCAAAAATCAATACCGAAAGTCCGGCATGGGCAATAGACAGACTTTCTATCCTGGCATTAAAAATTTACCATATGCAGGAAGAAGCCGAACGCGACAGTGCATCAGCCGAGCACCGCGCACAATGCCAAACCAAATTAAATATATTGTTATCTCAACGCGAAGATCTTTCAACCAGTATTGACGAGTTATTGGCAGATATTGAAGCAGGAAAAAAATACATGAAAGTATACAAGCAAATGAAAATGTACAATGATCCGAGTTTAAACCCGGTATTGTATAATAAAGCATAGGAAAGCAAAAAGACCAAAGCGGAAAGCGAAATTCATGTTAACAACCCAAAAAATCATCGTTTTACGTTTTTCGGCAATGGGCGATGTGGCCATGGTCGCATCTGTTTTACAAGAATTTTCAGAACAAAACCCAACGGCTGAGCTCATTATGGTCAGCCGGCAAGCTTTTAAGCCATTTTTTGACCATATTCCCAATCTGATCTTTCATCCTATTCAGCCAAAAACCCTTCACAAAGGCATAAATGGATTATATAAACTTTATCAGGAACTCCGCAGCTACAAACCAAGTGCTATAGCCGATTTACATGATAATTTAAGAAGCAGGGCAATTTCTACTTTTTTTCGTTTAACCGGCATAAAAATTAGACGGATTAATAAGGGAAGGGCTGAGAAAAAAGCATTAACCCGTGCCATTAATAAGGTATTTAAGCCGCTTAGAAAAACCGTTGAGCGTTATGCTGATGTTTTCCGCGAATTAGGTTTCAGCGTTAAACTCAGTCACCAAATTAGTAAATCAGCACAAGCGCTACCTAAAAAAGCCCAGGCTTTATTTAGTGATCAAACCACAAAAAAAATCGGCATATCTCCTTTTGCACAGCATATTTATAAAGTATATGCATTAGAAAAAATGGAAGCCGTTATAGCCTCATTAAGCCGATTGGGTTATGAGCTTTTTATATTTGGTGGTGGCGAAAAGGAACAGCACATGGCCGAAAACTGGGCTAAAAAATACCAAAATACCAACAATTTAATAGGAAACTTTAATTTAACGGAAGAGCTTGACATTATTTCAAACTTAGATTTAATGTTAAGTATGGACTCATCAGGCATGCATATGGCATCACTTGTTGGTATACCTGTCGTATCTATCTGGGGGCCAACACACCCTTACGCTGGCTTTTTGGGGTATGGGCAACAGGAAAGTGATTGCATACAGATTGATCATCCAGCCAGGCCAAATTCTATTTATGGAAACAAACCCTGCCTTTGCGGTGTTGAAAACTGTATAGATTTAATTGAGCCCGAAACCATAGTTAAAAAAATTAAAGAGAAACTAAATGGCTAAAAAACTACTTCTCGTCCGCCATGGCAAATCGGATTGGGGAAATATAAATTTAAGCGATTTCGACCGCCCGCTGAACAAACGTGGAAAAGAAAATGCGCCAGAAATGGCCGAAAGATTGATTAATCGCGGTTTCAAAATCGATCTGATGGTGAGCAGCCCCGCAAAAAGAGCCAAATCTACTGCCAAATATTTTGCAGAAGCCTATCATATAGACCATATCCAGTTCGACGAATCTGTTTATGAGGCTAATACAACCGCTTTACTTAAAGTGGTTAATAACCTGAATAATGGTGCAGATCATATCATAATGTTTGGTCATAATCCTGGTTTTACCGATTTTGCGAATGAGTTGTGCGATGCCGACATTTACAACATCCCAACAGCAGGCATGGTGTTAATTTCTTTTCCTTTTGATTCGTGGCAGATGGTTAGCAAAGGAACGGGAGAATTGGTGTTTTTTGATTACCCTAAGAATAGTGATGAAGTTTAAGGCTTTTTACCATTAAGGGATTGAGATTATTAAGTTTAATTTATAGTTGGCGCTAGAAAGGTTCTTCGCGACAGGCACAACCCACAGTTAAATAAACCCGGTAGTAGCGGCAGCTCCCGATCCTTCATCGGAACTATAGCGAATAACGGGACTGAAGAAGCCAAGAACTACTGACAAACATTTCCAAAAAATATTACATCGATTTAAAATATCACAAATCCGATACGTATATCACAATTTAGATAAGCTTATCACAAATCAAATAATTTTATTATCTTTGAACATATAAAACGAAAATCTGGCAATAGACATTTCGGTGAATTCATAACCTAAACTCCTCTGGTTATTTCATAATTCGTATCGCCAGAAAATTTATCCATTAATTTATCTGTACATGAATTTTGACTATAATACTACGCGTAGCCATTTAATTTTATCTGAATATGGTCGCAACGTACAAAACATGGTGAAGTATATCTGCGAATTACCCACCATCGAAGAACGTAATAAATATGCCCAGGCGGTAATAGACCTGATGGGATTTTTGCAACCACATTTGCGTGATGTTGCCGATTTTAAGCATAAACTTTGGGATCACCTGCACATTATTTCTGGCTACCAGATTGATGTTGATAGCCCATACCCAAAGCCATTAATCGAAAATGCTTACATTAAACCAGCACCCCTAGCCTATCCTCAACAAAGAATTACCTACAAACACTATGGTAAAACGGTTGAAAATCTGATCGAAAAAGCCATGCGTGAAGAAAATGCCGAAATTAAGAAGGCAATGGTTCAGAGCATCGCAAATTTTATGAAAATGGCTTATGTTACCTGGAATAAGGATAACGTGAGTGATGATACCATTATTAAAGATCTAAAATACCTTTCTGGCGGATTGTTATCACTTGATGAAGGTGTTAACCTGGCAAAGGTAGAATTTAGAGCACCAAATCCTCGTCAAAGCAATAACAACAATAACCGGGGAAGAAACAATAATAACAACAACAACGGAAAAAACCGTCAAAACAATAATAATAATAATAATCGTCAACGCAATAATAACAATAAACCTAAATATTAATAACCATGCGTCATTCTGAACTTGATTCAGAATCTTCATAACAGATGCTGAAATAAATTCAGCATGACGAACCGGTTAGCAAAAGAAAAATATATGAACGCATTTGAAATAACTGGCGGAATTAAATTAAAAGGCGAAATTACCCCTCAGGGAGCCAAAAATGAGGCTTTACAGATTTTATCAGCTGTATTGCTTACTGAAAAAAAAGTAACCATCAGTAATATTCCTGACATTAAAGATGTAAACAAACTGATTGAACTACTTGGGGATTTAGGTGTTATTGTTGAGCGCATTAATAAAGATACCTATACCTTCGAAGCCAAAAACATCGATTTAAATTTCTTTGAATCGGATACTTTTAAAGCTAAAGGTGGTGGTTTGCGTGGTTCAATCATGATTGTAGGCCCATTGCTGGCCCGTTTTGGCAAAGCAGCAATCCCGAAACCGGGTGGTGATAAAATTGGTCGCAGAAGGTTAGATACCCACTTTATCGGTTTCGAGAAACTGGGTGCAAAATTTGTTTACGATAGCAAAAAAGCTTTCTTTAATGTGGATGCCACCGATTTACAAGGCGCTTACATTTTATTAGATGAAGCATCGGTAACCGGAACGGCAAACATTGTTATGGCCGCTGTTTTGGCTAAAGGTACCACTACCATATACAATGCCGCCTGCGAACCTTATTTACAACAACTTTGCAAAATGCTGAACCGCATGGGCGCAAAAATTTCGGGCATTGGTTCTAATTTATTAACCATTGAAGGTGTAAAAGTTTTAGGCGGAACCGAGCATAGAATGTTACCGGATATGATCGAAATTGGTTCTTTTATTGGTATGGCTGCGATGACAGAATCAGAAATTACCATAAAAGATGTTTGTTACGATGAACTTGGCGTAATACCGGAGGTTTTTAAAAAACTGGGAATCAAACTAGAACGCCGTGGCGATGATATTTATGTACCATCGCAAAAACACTACGAAATCGATACTTTTATTGATGGTTCTATTTTAACCATTGCCGATTCACCATGGCCAGGTTTTACGCCTGACTTATTGAGTATTGTGTTGGTTGTAGCTACACAAGCAAAAGGAAACGTGCTCATCCACCAGAAAATGTTCGAGAGCCGCCTATTCTTCGTGGATAAACTGATCGATATGGGCGCGCAGATTATTCTTTGCGATCCACACCGTGCTACAGTTAATGGTATTGATAAAAAATATAAACTTCGCGGGATCAGCATGACTTCTCCGGATATCAGGGCTGGAGTATCTTTGTTAATTGCAGCTTTATCTGCAGAAGGTAAATCGACTATTTACAACATTGAACAAATTGAGCGTGGTTACCAGGATATCGACACCCGTTTGCGTGCTTTAGGTGCACAGATCAAACGTGTAAATGCTGATGCGCCTAGTCACTAATAAGGTGGAAGGCAGAAGATTTAAGGCTTAAGGTAAAAACGAAAATAGCATAACGAAAAACGCCCCGGTAAAAATTTACCAGGGCGTTTTCTATGGTTACCTTATAAGGAGAATCGTCATGCTGAATTTATTTCAGCATCTATTATTCTTAACATTAAGACCCTGAAATAAATTCAGGGTGACGAACATGAGATTACTCCATCATTCTCGCTAGTGGCATTTGCAATCCCGTTTTTTAAGTAATGACGAAGAATTTCAATTTTAAGATCCTGAAACAAGTTCTGGAGAACGATCGCAGGAATTAATCTAATTCCATCTCACATCATTCATCTTACATTCTTAACCTGATATTGCGTTAATAATATCGTATTGGGTAATAATCTCAATCTTTCCTGTTTCATCTTCAACCAATACAGTTGAATTTTCTTCATTAATTAACTCAATTTTTAATCGAAATCGTCATGCTGAATTCATTTCAGCATCTATCTTGTCGTAAGACCCTGAAATAAATTCAGGGTGACGACCTCAGAATGCTCTATCTTATTTCTTAACCTGATATCGCGTTAATAATATCGTATTGTGTAATAATTTCGATCTTACCGGTTTCATCTTCAACCAATACAGCTGAATTTTCTTTATTAATTAACGACGAAATTTTATCAATAGAAGTATTCAGATCTACAAATGGAAAAGTAGCCGTCATAATTTCAGAAATCGGAGCCGATTTCAATCCCGGATTTTCCAATAAAGCACTTAAAATATCACTTTCAGCAATTTTACCCACAATCATACCCTGCTGTGTTACCGGAATTTGAGAAATATTCATCGATTTAATGGTATTGATGGCTTCCAGTACAGATTTTTGTGTATCAAGGGTAACAATCTCTGTGCTTTCTTTCTTAGACAAAATTGATTTTGCGGTTAGTTTTTCGTCCTGTAAAAATCCGCGTTCACGCAACCAATCTTCATTATACATTTTGCCCATGTAACGGCTGCCATGATCGTGAAAAATAACCACAACCACATCTTCTGGCTTCAGTTTATCTTTTAACTGAATTAATCCACCAATGGCAGCACCAGCAGAGTTACCCACAAAAATACCCTCTTTGCGCGCAATATCACGGGTCATTAAGGCAGCATCTTTATCGGTAACTTTTTCGAATAAATCGATTACATCAAAATTTACATTTGCAGGAAGGAAATCTTCCCCGATACCTTCGGTGATGTAAGGATAAATTTCATCCTTATCAAAAATGCCGGTTTCCTTGTACTTTTTAAAAACCGAACCATAAGTATCAATTCCCCAAATTTGAATGTTCGGATTTTTTTCTTTCAGATATTTCCCTGTTCCGGAAATGGTTCCTCCAGTACCTACCCCAACCACTAAATGTGTAATTTTACCTTCCGTTTGTGCCCATATTTCCGGACCAGTTTGCTCATAATGAGCCTGCGAGTTGGCTAAATTATCATATTGATTAGGTTTCCAGGAATTTGGAACTTCGCGTTCTAAACGCGAAGAAACAGAATAATAGGAACGGGGATCTTCAGGCTCAACATTTGTAGGACAAACAATTACCTCGGCACCAAAGGCACGTAAAGCGTCCACCTTCTCCTTAGATTGTTTATCAGTGGTGGTAAAAATACATTTATAACCTTTAATAATGGCTGCCATAGCAAGGCCCATTCCGGTATTTCCTGATGTTCCTTCGATAATGGTTCCGCCTGGCTTTAGCTTACCGCTTTTCTCGGCATCTTCAATCATTTTAACCGCCATACGGTCTTTAATTGAATTACCTGGATTAGTAGTCTCTATTTTTGCCAGAATTGTTCCCGGAACTCCTTTTGTTATCGTATTTAATTTAACCAAAGGCGTATTGCCGATGGTTTCTAAAATATTATTGTACCACATACTACAAAATTATGAAAAGGCATTAAGTATTTTACGAACTATATTTTATTCGAAACATAATTTTGAAAATCAAAATTTAAAAGAATTTAATTACATAATCTACAACTATGATAGGCATTATAGATTGATTATTGGGCAAAATGTTATTTCTATTGTCGGTCTTTTATACGGCTGAAGTATGCTGAGATGGAAAATATAACTTTTATGATCCGAATTTCTAGAAGAATGCTTTCAGGTTCCATTTGCGGATTTAAGCCAATTTATAAATCTTCCCTGGCAATGAAACAATAATGCCCTGCATCTCTAATGTCAGGATTACAATGGCCAGTTTACTTTGCTGAATATTCAATTGAAGCGAAAGTTCATCTATAGAAAGCTGACCGTTTTTTAAGGCATCAATAACCCGCTGCTCGTTAGGCGTAAGATTTAGCTGCAACGTGGTTTGCGGCATATTTTGTTTAACCTTTATTTCAGCATCCCAGCCCAGGTAATAAATCAAGTCGTTAGCATTATTAATTAATCCTGCCCTATTGGTCTTAATCAGGAAGTTACATCCTTCAGAAAAAACATCATTCGTTCTACCCGGAAAAGCATATACATCTTTATTATAAGAATTAGCTATTTCTGCAGTAATTAAGGCACCTCCTTTTATTGATGCTTCCACTACCACCGTAGCATCTGCAATGCCCGCAATAATCCGGTTTCTTTGCGGAAAATTGGGCCGGTCGGGATTGGTCAGGATTGGAAACTCGGTGAGCAGGCCACCATTCAAAACCATTTTCTGCGCAACCGTTTTATGAATTTTTGGATACATCCGGTCTAAGCCATGACCAAGTACCCCAACTGTAGGGATCTGATTGGCCAGGCATTCTTTATGGGTAGTTACATCAATGCCATAAGCCAGGCCACTAACAATCAAAACATTGAATGGCGCTAAAACTTCGCATAATTCTTTACAAAGGTTTTTTCCATAACTTGTGGCATTGCGGGTTCCAACAATACTGATAATACGCTGCTGGTTAAAATCAACTGTCCCTTTTGCATAAAGCAGTATAGGCGAATCGATACAATTCTTTAATCTTTTGGGATATTTCTCATCTGAAAAGAATAATACTTCTATCCCATGTTTTTCAATAAAATCCAATTCTTGCCTGGCTCTTGCCAGCGCATCGGTACCCCGAATGGCTTCGATTGTTTTTTCTCCAACGCCCGGAATCTGCAAAAGCTGCTTTTTATTTGCCGAAAAAATATTTTCGGCACTTCCGCAGTAGGCAAGAAGGTTTTTGGCCGTTACCGGACCAATAGACTTAATAAAAGTTAAGGCAATTTTGTGTAGCGTGCTCATAATTTAATAAGGTTAAATAAATGCGGGATGATTTATTTCCTTAAAGCAAGCTTAAAAATCGATATCTATTAAACTTTTTAATGGAATATGAATATTGTTTTTTAGCTGTATATATTTCTCTGTTACTGACCAAACAGTTGTATCGACACGTTTTGGGCCGATGGTGGTATTAAAAGTAATAACGGCTTTTGATTTAAATTCATTACCTAATCTTTGTGCTTCATCAAGTTTGGTCTGCAATTCATGAGAATGATCTTCCTTCGCATTGATGATATTTAAATAACTAATGTGTTCCTTTTCTACGATTTCTATTGGCATGGGTCTCTTTAACGATTAATGTTAAACAAGCTTATCAAATTTTTTAAAAAAAAGCAATACCTATTTACTCAAAATTTGCAATAAATACATAAAAAAAGGCCAGATTTGAAATACAAAACTGGCCCTTTTGATAAAGAAAACTGATCAATTATTTAAACCTGAGTTTTCTGGTTTCAACCATTCCTTTAAATTCATGATCCATTTTACCAGACAGATCTCCAACCTGGGCTTTAGATAGTGGTGAGGTACTGCTGATGGTATTATTATCTTTCAATACAGATGAGAAACTTCCATTGGCCGAATAGTATAAGGCCTGTGATAATAGTTTTTCTGTAGGATCACCAAAATCTTTGGTTACATCATCAAAAATATCCTTATCAACAGCCATTCCATCAAAGTAACCACCTTGATTTAATTGATTTCTGGTTTCAAACTGTGGAATATAGAGGTCACTTTTATCTATATGGATAGCAAAAAAGCCAACTGGTTTACCATAAGTTTTTTTCCCTATCAATTTAACATTCATTATAGGTTTTAAATTATTAATCAACAATTCGCTTGCAGATGCAGTACCGCTGGTTACAATAAAATAAACCCTGGTTAAACCATTAAGCGAACCACGTTTAGCAAAAACCTCCTGGTTATTTGCAGCTATGGTTGGAACATATGGATAATCGAAATACGAGTACAAACGGGTAACACCATCGCTGCCTTTAGCATAAAACTTCTGATTTTGAAGAATGGTTGCTTTATTGTCTTGCATGGTTTGTGTCCAGTAAGTGGTATACATTACTTTACCGTTTTGTGCCGAAGGCGCAATGAGGTTGGCAAAAGCTTCGGATGTTTGTACAGATCCGCCACCATTATATCTTAAATCTACAATCAGCTCGGTAATACCATCCGTAGTAAATTGATTGAAAGCCTGATCTAACAAGGTCGCAGAATTTGTGGTAAAAGTGTTAAAAACAATGTATCCAACTTTTTTAGCACCAACGGTATAAGTTTTACTAAACAATATCGGATTAACATTATATTCAGCCTTAGTTACCGTGATATCCTGAGTAGTCTGATCAGGTTTTAAAACTGTTAATGCAACCGTTGTGCTGGAGCCAAAAATGGCATTTACCACATAATTAATACTGGCATCACTCGTATTAATATCTGAACTGCCATTAATTTTTGTAATTTGATATCCTCTTTTTAATCCCTGAGCGGCCGCGGGTGAAGCACCATAAACATATTTAATTCTTAAATCGTTATCTCCTGCAAAAAATACGGAGAACCCAAAATCACCATTCACCCCCCCTAACTGACCAGCAACAGAACCATCATCTATAAAAGAATATTTAGCAGACGTTGACCGTTCTTTATATTCATAAGGTTTGTTTGTTTGTGGATTAATTGCAATCTGAGACATGGCATACAGCAACTTATCATTAGATGAAAAACTTCTTGGATTAAATGCATCGTAAGTTGGTAAACTTTTATTCCAGTAATAAGTTTGCTTGGCGTACAGAAAGATAGAGTCTTTAGTGAGTAATGCGCGATCGTTGGTGGGTGTTTGCAAAAGATTCGATTCACCATCAGTATTGCTATCAGGATTATTACTTGATTTTTTACATGATGCTGTAAACCCAAGCACAATGATCAAAGCACATAGAAATGTGTTTTGCGAAATAAATTTTCTAAGCATATTATTTGTAAATTTCTAATGATACAATATACTGCAAATTAATTGATTTGGATTGTTGCTCATCAAATTTATTTGCACCAACAACTAATGCCTGGTTAACTGACAAATTGTTGTCGCTTAAGATGTTCTGAAAGACTTCTGCTTTAGCCTGTCCCAATTCATCAGCAAAATATACTGTAAGATATTGCTCCAGGCCATTCCATTCTGTTTGCTTAATTTTATTAAGTTGTTGCTCTGGAATGCCAGCTGTTACAATTACAATTTTTTTACGGTCTACCACAAGTTCCTGCATAAATTCGAGCATATTTTTATAAAGCAAAAGCTTTAAGGGCAAACGGGCATTTTGATGCAGGAGGTTGAAATTATACTCATACTTGGTATCGATACCAAACTGGTTCGCTGTTTTTTCAAAAAGCTTCTCTGCACCATTATTCTCGTACTCATTACGCATAAACTCCAGAATGGGCTGTGCGCTTTTTTGCTCAGTGTACTCTATAAATTGGGCAAACAGATAATAAACCTGGAGTAAATAATCTTTCTCTGGAAATAAAACATCATCCAGCTCAAAAATTACCAGCTGTTTATCTTTAACGTATTGACTGGCATCCATATTAAATCGTAAAAAGTTTTAGGTCATCATCGGCAACGTTGTACCCGAATACACCGTTTAATTTTTCATCAGTTCTGACAAAAATTTCTTTTCCACTCGCAAATACACATTCGCCTGCCACAAAAACAGCAAAATTCTGATAAGTATTTTGTTCCTTAGGCAGATATTTGGCCATTAAACTGGCATCAGGTAATAAAACCTGGATACCATATTCGCCAAAAAGCACAGCCGATTTAGCGATTGGCTCTACTTCATATTGGTGCAGCGGGATAATACAATCTATCCCCTCTGTAATACTAAAATTTAATAAAATATGAGCTATGCTATCTTTGTTAAGCGGCCCCAGCGATGAAAAGGCATAATTTTCAGTAATTATCCCCGGTACATCACCATAATCGGCCAGTAGCACAAAATGGCTGGGAAACGCTTTCATCAGCTTTAAAGCTTTTGCATTATTACCGCCTGTAATGAGTATTTTCAAAATTTAATGATTGAAATGAATAAATTAGTGAATGATGTAATATTGAATGAAAGAATGGCCATAATTTTATACAATCAAACCATCTTTCATACTTACTACCCTGTCACTCGTTTTAGCCAGGTGTTCGTTATGCGTTACAATTACAAAAGTTTGGGCGAAATTATCACGTAAACTCACAAACAACTGGTGCAGGCCGGCTGCATTTTCAGAATCCAAATTCCCCGAGGGTTCATCAGCCAATATAATTGAAGGGCTATTGATCAATGCCCTGGCGATAGATACCCGTTGCTGTTCACCACCAGATAACTGGTTGGGCTTATGTTGTGCCCTGTCTTTAAGTCCGAACAGATCTAATAGTTCAAGCGCCCTGTTCTCAGCCTGCTTTTTATTGGTCTTGGCAATAAATGCAGGGATACAGATATTCTCGATGGCACTAAATTCTGGCAATAAATGATGGAATTGAAATACAAAACCTATATTCTGATTCCTGAAAGTACTCAATAAGTCGCCATGCAACTTATTCATAACAGTACCTTTTAATTCTACAGTTCCTTCATCAGGCTTATCCAATGTGCCCAAAATATGTAACAAAGTACTTTTACCTGCACCAGATGGTCCAATAATACTCACAATCTCCCCTTTTTGCACCTCAAAATTTACACCTTTTAAAATTTGCAGATTTCCGTACGATTTTCTTATTCCAGTGGCTTTTAGCATGGTTCAAATTTAGCAAAAAAGCGGAAAGACTAAAGGGGAAAGACTAAAAACCAAAGACCAAAGGGGAAAGATTAAATACCAAAGCGGACAGACCGTTTAATTATCTTAAAGAAAAAACAAAAAAGATTTGTGGATATCATTTTTCTATTTAACTTTGAAAAACAAAGCACTTTTAAAATGAACACGCCGGAAGAACAATTAAATACCTTAAAAGATATCAGGAATATGATGGATAGGTCATCAAGATTTATTTCTTTGAGTGGCTTGTCTGGTATTTTTGCAGGTGCGATTGCCTTAATTGGTGCTTATTTTGCAAATGATGAAATTAATAAATTCATCAGTAAAAGGGGTTATGGCTATGGCGTAGATGGTGAAATGGACCTGGAATTTAACCTGATCAAACTGGGCATCTTTGTTTTAGTGATTGCCCTAGCTGGCGGTGTCTTATTTACTTATAGAAAAAGTCAGAAAAACAATCTTCCAATTTGGGATAAAACCTCTAAATCACTTTTAATTAACTTATTTATTCCTTTGTTTGCCGGAGGATTATTTATTATTGCTTTATTAATTAACCACCCAAATACCTATAGTATTATTGCGCCCAGCTGCCTGATTTTTTATGGTTTAGCACTTATCAACGCCAGTAAATTTACCTATAGTGATATCCGCTATTTAGGCATTTGCGAAGTAATATTAGGCTTGATCTGTATGTTTTACGTAGGTTACGGATTAATTTTCTGGGCTTTTGGCTTCGGCATACTACACATTGTTTATGGTCTTTTAATGTATTTTAAATATGAGAGAGGTCAGTAAGGATGAAAAACCCGATAGCAGATTTAAATAAAATATTCGATAGCCGGATCAGGTTGGGCGTCATGTCTATCCTGGTGGTAAATAACGAAATTGGCTTTAACGACTTAAAACAAATGCTCGAATTAACTGATGGCAATTTGGCCTCACATTTAAACACATTAGAGCAGGCTGATTTTATTAAAGTACACAAAGGTTTTATCGGTAGAAAAACCAGTACCACCTATTCTATTACGGCGTTGGGCAAGCAAGCCTTTAAATCACATTTGGATGCACTTGAAAAAATGATCAGGAAGCTGTAAACTATTTTTTTTGATCAATTACTTTGAAATACAAAGCACTTTTAAAAAACAAAAATGGAAGAAATACCAGAACCTCAAATGAGTTATGTAGGCAAAAAAATCGCATACTATTCTGCGATTATTGGCACGCTAATATTTCTAACCTACTTAATATCAAACTCTTTTTTTCTAATAATTGCAGGTGCTGTTTTTACGCTGAGTGCAGCAATTGTTAATATCATTGTAATTGCATTAATCATAGTAGAACTTATCAGTTACCAAAATCACTGGAGAAGAGCCTTAATTACCATCATCAGTATGCTGTTAAATATTCCCTTAGTGTTGCTCTACATCTTCGCCCTAAGCTATTTCCATTTATAAACCTTAACAAAAATGAAAATGAAATCCAACTTTTTAATCCTCTCTACCCTATTGGGTGGTCTGCTGTTTACTTTTCTCTTTTGGGAAGAAAGACTTGCACTCAATCTGCTTATTTACAGTATATACCTGTTAGCAACCACCTTTATTAATCCGGATGTGGTTAAAAGTTTCAAATTGAAAATTTACGGTTCGGCACACCTGCTGGCAGCAGTACTTGTGGTGATTAACAACTCCGATTTATCCCTTGTAACATATTACATCAGCTTACTGTTATTTATTGGTTTTGGTCATCAACAACAAATTAGAACCATTTTCACTGCTTTTTTAGCAGCCATTCTACAGATGGTCACAGTGCCGTTTAATGCGATTAAACAACTAAGCCAAATCAGTATAGGCAAGGTAAGCCTTAAGCCATTTTTTACTTTGATTAAATACCTCTTCATCCCCCTTATCATTGTAATCTTGTTTTCATGCCTTTATGCAGCAGCAAGTAATGTTTTTGCACACTATGCAGGAACCATCTTAACCAACATTGGCGACTTTTTAGATTACTTACTGCACTTCTTTTTTAAAGACTTGAGCTTTGAGCGAATCATGCATGTATGCTTGGGACTGTTTTTAACAGGAGGTTTATTGCTTGCATTTTTTGATAAAAGTCTCGAAAAAGCAGAACTGAAGTGCAAAGAACAATTAGTACGGATTAGAAGACGTATCGGACAGAAAACGGTATGGTACAACATAGTAGAAACCTTTACAGGCAACCTGTTAACCCGGAAAATGGCATTAAAAACAGAGTACATTGTAGGCATCATTTCTTTCGCCGCACTTAACCTGTTATTGCTGATGTTAAATGCCATCGATATTACCACACTTTGGTTTGGCTACGAACCTTCAGGCAATTTTTCTGGAGAACTGCACCAAGGTACAAATTCATTGATTTTTAGCATTGTAATGGCGATGGCAGTAATCCTTTACTATTTTAGGGGGAATTTGAACTTTTACCACAAAAGTAAAACGTTAAGGACATTGGCCTATTTCTGGATGATTCAGAATTTCATCCTGATCATATCAGTATTCATCCGTGATGGTTATTACATCGAATTTCATGGTTTAACACATAAAAGGATTGGCGTGTTGGTATTTGCCATCCTTTGCATTATTGGTTTGGCAACGGTTTATATTAAAGTAGCCAAACAGAAAACCATATTCTATCTTTTCAAAGTGAATGGAAATATCTGGTTTGCACTCCTTTTGACCTTTACCCTTATCAATTGGGATGTTTTAATTGTAAAATACAACCTCAATCACGTTGATGCTGTTTCTATTGACCCTTACTACCTCACTTCTCTATCAGAAAAGACACTACCTATTTTAGATAAAAACCGGTCAAAAATACACCCTTCAACCAATAACAATTCGGAAATCGCCAAGGTATACCAGCCAGAAGAAGCTTTAATGAGAAAATTGGATCAACGGATCGATTATTTTAGAGAACGTTATAACCAGGAAAGCTGGTTATCATGGAATTTACAGGATTGGAATACGGCAGAATATTTTGGGGTTAACAGAAAAGATTAGAAATTCAACATTTGTTTACACCAATGATCCAAACGAAATTAAACGCATAAAAGATCACATGGGGTCAACAGTAAAAGGAAATAATTATAAAATAGAAAAGAACAGGTACCGCTTAAATTACCAAAAGACATCACAATAATTAACCGCTCCACTTCACCAACTTCAGTTGGAACTTTTCCCCTTGATGCAAATAGCATCGGGGGAAAATTAAAATTAATTAATCGTATATAAAACCTTTTAAAATCATGAAAAATCTACAGTCAACATTTAGCTCGCCAGCAACACGGATTGCAATTATACTTGGTGTTGCAGCAATAATTTTAAGCATTCCGCTGATCGCCATGCAATTTACTACTGAAGTAAAATGGAATTTAACCGATTTTATGGTCGCTGGCGCCCTATTATGCAGCACTGGCCTGGCCATTGAACTCGTTATCAGAAACCTAAAAACCGGCACATTAAGAACCATAATTTTAGTGGTTATTTTATTGGCTTTATTCCTCATCTGGGCGGAATTAGCGGTTGGTATCTTCGGAACTCCCTTTGCGGGAAACTAAGATTATGATGTAACTATAGTTTTATCATTCTGCTATATTATGTGACCTGGCAGGCAAAATTACCCAACACCTTTATTTTTGTTTAAATTACATTCATCAAAATCAACGACAATGAAAAAAATAATCACAATAACGCTATTAAGCCTAATCATATTTGCTTCAGCCTGTACCGAAGATATTAAAACCATCTCTACAGATGAAACCAGTAGCACACAAATAAAGAGTCAGCCGAAAGTCCAATATAGTTCTCCTATCATTATTAATAAAACAGATATCCTTCTATACCCACTAAAATTAAACGATAATGATGACAGCGACAGTTATAAAAGGGAAGTGAGTGCTAATTATTGGAACCTCATTTTTTACAACATTATTTCAGGTAAAAGTGAATTGTTAACAAAAGAAAAGATCATCATTAATACCTTCAGCATTGGCAATTCAGAAAACAGGCCAAATAGTCAGGCAACCCTATCTGATCAGTTTATCTACTACGATATTACTGATTCGGACTATGATGGTGATAAAAAACTAACGGCCAATGATATTAAGAAGCTTTATATCTCTAACCTGGAAGGAAAGTCCTTTACCAGAATATCGCCGAACAATTATAACCTGAGAACCTGGAAAATAGATGATAAGCATGATTCCATATTAATGGATTTGGTAAAGGACTCGAATGGCGATAAAGAATTTAGCAATATGGATGAAGTTGAATATTTTGTTTATAATTTAAAAACAGGAACTCTAAAAGCCGTTTTTGATCAGAAATTTAAGGATGACATTAAAAATTTAGCTAAAAAAGTGCTGTAGAGCTACTATAAAGCAAACTTTGATTTTAAATGATAAAAAGTGCAAACAAGGTTTATAATAAATGATTAGCCCTACTCATCACACTCTTTTTCCCGATTAACATAAAACGTTCATTTTCTGAAAAAATCGGCAAATGCTATTTGTTTAAAGGGTTTGAAATTGTAGCTTTGGGCAAATTTTGTAGCAAATGAACCCGCTGCTGTTAAAATGATTATTTTAACGACAAAAGGCTCCATCTGACAGATAAAGACAAAAATATAAACAGATGAATATTCACGAATACCAGGGTAAACAAATATTAAAAAGTTTCGGTGTTAACGTTCAAGAAGGAATAGTTGCCGACACTCCTGAGCAAGCTGTTGAGGCTGCTAAGCAACTGAAAACTGATTATAATTCTGACTGGGTTGTAATTAAAGCGCAGATCCACGCTGGTGGTCGTGGTAAAGGTGGTGGTGTTAAATTGGCCAAAAACCTTGACGAGGTTAAACAACGTGCTACCGATATCATCGGCATGCAATTGGTAACCCCTCAAACCGGACCAGAAGGTAAGAAAGTGAACAAGATTTTAGTAGCTCAGGATGTATACTATCCAGGTGCTTCTGAAACAAAAGAATTTTACATCTCTGTATTGTTAGATCGTGCAAAAGGCCGTAATATCATCATGTACAGTACCGAAGGCGGTATGGATATCGAAGAAGTTGCTGAGCACACCCCACACTTAATCTTTAAAGAAGAAATCGACCCTAAAGTTGGCTTACAAGGCTTCCAGGCCCGTAAAATTGCCTTTAATTTAGGAGTTAGCGGTAATGCTTTCAAAGAAATGGTAAAATTCGTTACTGCCTTATATAAAGCTTACGAAGCAACCGATTCTTCAATGTTCGAAATCAACCCGGTATTAAAAACCTCTGATGATAAAGTAATTGCGGTAGATGCTAAAGTGAACCTTGATGAGAACGGTTTATTCCGTCACCCTGATTATGCTGCAATGCGCGATGTTACCGAAGAAGATCCAATGGAAGTTGAAGCAAGTGCCTCTAACCTGAACTTCGTTAACCTTGATGGTAACGTAGGTTGTATGGTTAACGGTGCCGGTTTAGCAATGGCTACCATGGATATCATTAAATTAGCTGGTGGTGAGCCTGCTAACTTCCTTGACGTAGGTGGAACTGCAAATGCACAAACCGTTAAAGCCGCTTTTAACATCATTTTAAAAGATCCTAACGTTAAAGCCATCCTAATCAACATTTTTGGTGGTATTGTACGTTGCGACCGTGTTGCGCAAGGTGTTATCGATGCATACAAAGAAATCGGAAATATCCCTGTGCCAATTATCTGCCGTTTACAAGGTACAAATGCCGAAGAAGCAAAAAAATTAATTGATGAGTCTGGCTTACAGGTTTACTCAGCAATCGCTTTAAAAGAAGCAGCTGATTTAGTAACTAAGGTTTTGGCTGAACAAGCGTAATTTTTAAGACTAAAGGTTAAAGACCAAAGCTTAAAGCAATATCATATTTCAAAACCTTTCAGTGAAAACTGGAAGGTTTTTTTATTTCCCTCTTTTAGAGGGGTGTCTGCAGGACGGGGTGTTCCTTAAACTATCATTGTCAGAAAACCCGATAGATCTAAATCTAATGGCAATTAGCTTAAATGTACTAAAGATGCCTTAGGTGGTCATTTTTTTTTGGAAATGTAAGTTCCTTTGTTAATAGCAGACGACAGTCCTGCTATCTCTTCAAGTCCTCGCTGCGCTCCGGGCTTTCCGTTCTATCAGGTTTAATAAGAAAGGTTTGTGGTTCTTGGTCTGATCAAACCTCGCAGGTATTTATCGCCTGTTCAATTCTAAAATATCACCTTGAACCCGGATCAATATCTTTCTTTAGTGAAGACACGATTACAATCGTCATACTTATTTGATAAAAGAATATTATACTCCAAAAATTCTCAATAGCATCATGGGTATTACCCTTAAATAATAAAGTTAAAGAGCCAATAGAAATTAAACTCAAGAGCACTGTTAATAAAATCTGAACCATACCAATTCTAATCCCTTTAAACGTAAACTTCATAACTATTACAACAAATGAAATCGCACAAAAACAACCAAGCCAAGCGGCTAAGAACTTAAAAAAAGGATTTTTATCATAAAAATCTTGTAATTGGGCATGCGGTAAATAAAAAGGCACAGTAGCCCCAAAATAAAGCATGTAGAATAAAAACGTAATCAGAAGAAAATTGTAATCATACTTTCTATATTTCCCATTGGAAAGCGAAATTGCTACACTAAAAACCAAAGGAGAAGCCAACATGAAAGCTCCTCTCAAACATGCAAATAATACAGTTCCAATTGTTGAAATGAACAAGAATGAGAAGGTGTCCTTTTTTCGCTTTGTTGTAAGAAATTTATCGATTAAAAACATAAAATATTATATATCATCAATCATTTTTACTTACTCCCCTCTAAATTCAAGGATATCTCCAGGCTGGCAATCCAAAACCGCACAAATAGACTCCAACGTCTCCAAACGGATTGCTTTCGCCTTACCTGTTTTTAATATCGATAAATTAGACATCGTAATCCCTACCCGCTCACTCAATTCGGTAAGCGACATTTTGCGACGGGCCAACATTACATCTAAATTTATAATTATGGGCATGGGCTTATATGGTTAAATCGTTTTCTTGTTGCAACTCAATTCCCTTTCTAAATACAAATGCTATTGTTAAAAGAGTTAAACCAAAAATCAATAGCCAGATCTGAAAATCAACATTTTCAATTATCCTGAATACTATATCCTGTTGATTATTTGATTGATTTGCATAAACCAAAGCATTGTTAATAAACAGCAGGAATGGAATCATAGTACAATACCATCCCATACGCGTAAGCCGCCCTGTATTTTCGGTACTGAAAACATTGCCTATCTCTATCGAATTAATAAAACGATAGAGATAAACCAATACCCTTGAGCCAAAGAACATAATGATCAATATAAATAAACCCTCTACCATACCCAACAGACCGCCTTTCCCAGCGCCTGTATATCCTTCTTCAAAGCTCTTGGATGCATCTTTAAGCGAAAACAATATTACGATTAAAAGTGTTACCAAATAACCCATTTTAATTAACCTAATTTGATTCTGCGTTTTCATAATTATATCGTTAAATCGTTTTCTTGTTGAATTTCTATTCCTCTGTTTACAACCTGTACGATTATAAAAAGCACAACAGCCATAAAGAACCACACATCAGCCCCATCCATATTTAACGATTGGAGATTAGCGGCCATACCACCTTTTTCTGTGAACCAAACGGTAAATTTATAGCCCAAATGAGTAAATAAACCTATCCCAAGAGCTAAAAAAACCTGTATCAGAATAAAATGCCTCAATTCTATACTGAATGGTTGAGAAATACTGAGTTTTTTATCGGCAAACAATTTCACAATTAGATAGAACATGATTGCTTTTAGCACAGCAACAATAATTATAACGAGTGAAATGACCAGAAAACACCCTTGATCAAATTTGTATACACCTGACAGATAATCTGCTCCATCCCAAAAATTCCACACACCCTCTGGGTTTATAAACGTTGTAATAATTGTATTAACAAGTACCCCGCCTGCTTCGACACACAAGCCTATAAAAATTATCCAGGAAAGTATCTGTAATACTTTCAAAATCTGATTGGTTGTTATTTTAATTTCCATAATACATACCAGTTTAAAATGTAATGCCTGAGATTTTAATTTACTGTTTAAATATTTAAGCCGCTTTATTGTTTTGATTTTTATACATACAACCTGACAAAAACTACATGATCAAAAACACCTAATAATATTGGCTTTTGTTATTTGCTTTAAATAGTTGAAAAATTAAGAACCGTCATATTTATTCAATCATTTATAGTGCAAACATAAAAAATTTATTATTACAAATCAAAATATATTTATTGAATTACAATAAATAATAATCGATATACAACTATAACTCAATATATTGACCAAAACATGTCAAAAACTTTATTGGAATGATTTTTGTTATAAGTAAAAGTGTAAAAAACATGTGCAAACGGTAACATTTTCAGCATTTTATCCTTTCGAATTGCCGTACAATTTCGTAACTTTGCACACTTCAATAATTAAAGAGCACACAAAACGTATAAATGAGACAACTCAAGATAACGCAATCCATAACCAACCGTGAAAGTCAGTCGTTAGATAAATACCTACACGAAATTGGTAAAGTAGATTTAATAACAGCAGAAGAGGAAGTAATTTTAGCAAGGAAGATTCGTGAGGGCGATCAGGCTGCATTAGAGCGCTTAACCAAAACCAACTTACGTTTCGTTGTGTCTGTTGCAAAACAATATCAAAATCAGGGTTTAACTTTAGGAGACTTAATCAATGAGGGTAACTTAGGTTTAATTAAAGCGGCAAAACGTTTTGATGAAACTAAAGGTTTCAAGTTCATTTCTTATGCAGTTTGGTGGATTCGTCAATCTATTTTGCAGGCGATTGCCGAGCAAAGCCGTATTGTTCGTTTGCCTTTAAACCAGGTAGGTTCGTTAAGTAAAATTAGCAAAGCTTTTTCTAAGCTAGAGCAAGAATATGAACGTGAGCCTTCTCCGGAAGAATTAGCAGATATTTTAGAGACAACTGTAGATAAAATCTCTGATACATTAAGTAACTCCGGCCGTCACGTATCAATGGATGCCCCTTTCGTTCAAGGTGAAGAAAATACATTATTGGATGTATTGGAAAACCATGAGCCGAACACAGATAGTTCATTGATCAACGAATCATTGTCAGAAGAAATTAAACGTTCTTTATCTACGCTAACTGAAAGAGAAAGAGAAATTATTGTTTTATTCTTCGGATTAGGTTCTAACCACCCCCTTTCGCTAGAGGAGATTGGTGAAAAATTTAATTTAACACGTGAGCGTGTTCGCCAGATTAAAGATAAAGCATTACAACGCTTACGTCATACTTCAAGAAGCAAAATCTTAAAATCTTATTTAGGATAAGAGATTAGATTTATACCAATATTAAAAGATCGGCTAAGGCTGGTCTTTTTTGTTTATTAGTAGATTTCTCCGCTACGGTCGAAATAACGATCACACCCTACCAACCTAATTGCGATTACACTAATATAAATAGTTAATTTTTAGGTATTTATAAAGAGTAATCGTTTCAGCATCTTTTCTAAAAAATAGACCCTGAAATAAATTCAGGGTGACGACCAGATAATAAAAAACTTTATAAAACATCTTCAGAAAAAATTATTAATCGAACTCAGGTGCGATCATTTTTTGTTCATGTACAACTAAATTTATCGTTATGATTTTATACCTTTAAATCATGTCGGTTGGTTTACTCAAAAAATCCTTAACTATATACAAACCCATTTTTTTATGGAATATATCGGTTAGCTTACTTACATCTGTATTTTTCATTTTAAATGGCTTTAAGGAGCCAGGGGTTTACACCTTTGCGCTATTCATCAAATTTATCGGCTGGTTATTTTCTGTAGGCATCTACTTTATGTTTTATCAATCCACTGCATTTTATTTCAAAAATCAGGGCATAGGATTTAGAAAAATCATGACAAACCTGGTTTTATATGATTTAATAGTTTTTACCGGAATTTTAATTGTATCATCAACATGCAGGAACTTTCTATCGACAGTGTTAACCAATCTTTTGCAGACCGGGACGTATTAAGCAGCGTTTACTTAAACTGTAAAATTGGCGAAGTAGTTGGTTTATTGGGCAGAAATGGATCGGGTAAATCAACCTTATTAAAAATTATTTTTGGGAGTGTAAAAGCGAATTTCAAATACCTTAATATAAATAATAAAGTATATGAAAAAGGTTACCTATCTAAGAATCTGTCCTATTTGCCTCAAGATAATTTTATCCCTGGTAAGATCACTGTTTTGCAGGCCATTAATACCTTTTGCAAAAAGCAGCAAGCTGAATTACAGCAATTTGAATTTGTAAAAAATTATTTAAATGCTAAATTTTATAACCTATCTGGTGGAGAACGCAGGTTTATAGAATGTTTATTGATGATTTATAGCGACGCGCAATATATACTTCTTGATGAGCCATTCTCGCAATTATCGCCTTTATGGATAGAAGAAATAAAAAGTCATATAAACCTGGCGAAGGCCTATAAAGGCTTTATTATCACCGATCATTTCTATAAATCAATCTTGGACGTGTCTGATCGTATTGTACTCTTGCACAATAGATGCAACTATACCATTAACAATGAGGACGATCTGGTATTACATGGCTATTTATCAGGATTTACGGCTTAAATAATTCCTAAGATGGCGTCATGCTGATCCGATGGTTATCGGATTTATTTCAGCATCTTTTCCACTAACTAAAAAGATCCTGAAACACGATGACGATCGCCCTAACCCAATGCATGATGCTGATCCGATGACTATCGGATTTATTCAGCATCTATCTTTTTCTTTCAACAACTTAAATTAAAAGATCCTGAAACAAGTTCAGGATGACGATTTTCCCCATCCTAAAACAACAAGTGTTTAACCGTTAGCCCATTATTGATCAATTGTTTTAATGAATCGATACCAATGCGCAAATGCGTTTCTACATATTTTTCGGTAACGCTGCTGTCGCTTTCCGCAGTTTTAACACCCTCAGGAATCATAGGTTGATCGGAAACCAAAAGCAATGCACCAGCTGGAATTTTATTGGCAAAGGCCGTAGTAAAAATCGTTGCCGTTTCCATATCTACAGCCATTGCACGTAAAGTCTTCAAATACTTTTTAAATTCCTTGTCGTGCTCCCAAACCCTGCGGTTGGTAGTGTAACACGTTCCGGTCCAATAATCTCTTCCGTGATCACGTATAGTGGTAGAAATCGCTTTCTGCAAGGCGAAAGCTGGCAATGCAGGTACTTCTGCCGGCAGGTAATCATTTGAGGTACCTTCTCCCCTGATGGCCGCAATAGGTAAAATTAAGTCACCCAACTGGTTTTTCTTTTTCAAACCGCCACATTTACCCAAAAACAGCACAGCTTTAGGTTTAATCGCCGTTAGTAAATCCATCATGGTTGCTGCCAACGGACTTCCCATACCAAAATTAATGATGGTGATACCATTAGCGGTAACACTTTGCATAGGCTTATCTAAACCCATGATCGGCGCGTTATCATTCCACTCCGAAAACATGCTTACATATTTACTGAAATTGGTTAACAGGATATAATCGCCGAATTGATCTAATGGCCTGCCAGTATAACGTGGTAACCAGTTTTTAACAATTTCATCTTTCGATTTTAATCCTGATTTAACAGGACTTTCTACTTCTTTTACTTTTTTCGATTTCTCTACAATTTCCTCGTCTTTTTTTATGTCTTTTTCTTCGTTCATACTTTTTGGTTTAGAGCCTGGCGCATGGCGCATAGCGTTAACAATACTATATTACAAAAAATCCCTCCCGAATTACGGGAAGGATTTGATTTTTTAAGCGGCCTGAAGCTTTTTAAAATCGGCCTTTTCAAATTTCTCTATCGCGTAATCGAGATTGATATGCAGTTCCTTGACATCCGTCTGCGTTGGTGTATCGAACATCGCATCCAACATAATCGCTTCACAGATCGATCTTAAACCACGCGCCCCCAATTTATATTCCATTGCTTTATCCACAATAAAATTTAAAACATCTTCATCAAAAACAAGCTTTACATCTTCATAAGCAAAAAGCTTAACATACTGCTTGATCAATGAGTTTTTAGGTGCGGTTAAAATGTTTCTTAAAGATTCTTTATCCAATGGATTTAAGTGAGAAAGAACCGGTATACGACCAATTAATTCTGGAATTAATCCAAAAGATTTTAAATCCTGAGGTGTGATATACTTATAAAGATTTTTAAGATCCAATACGGTTTCATCTTTCTTTACTTTGTAACCTACAGCCTGGGTACGTAAACGGTTGGCAATTTTACGTTCGATACCATCAAATGCACCACCACAGATAAATAAGATGTTATTGGTGTTTACCGGGATCATTTTCTGATCTGGGTGTTTACGTCCGCCCTGAGGTGGAACATTAACTACCGTACCTTCTAAAATCTTCAATAAGGCCTGCTGAACACCTTCGCCTGATACATCGCGGGTGATGGATGGATTATCGCTTTTACGTGCCACTTTATCTACCTCATCGATGTAAACAATACCGCGTTCCGCAGCAGTTACATCATAATCTGCAGCCTGAAGCAAACGCGTTAAGATACTCTCTACATCTTCGCCTACATAACCAGCTTCTGTTAAAACAGTTGCATCGCAGATACAGAAAGGCACATGCAAAATTTTAGCAATGGTTTTAGCCAAAAGCGTTTTACCTGTTCCGGTTTCGCCCACCAACATGATATTCGATTTTTCAATCTCAATCTCGTCTTTATCAACTTTTTGATTTAAACGCTTGTAATGGTTATAAACGGCAACAGAAAGTACCTTTTTAGCATCATCCTGACCAATAACATATTGATCAAGATGTTGTTTAATCTCAAGAGGCTTTAATAAGTTTATCGCCTCCTGAATATTTTTAGTCCCTTTGGTTCCTAGTTCCTGTGCAAGCAACTGATTGGCCTGGGTAACACATTTATCACAGATAAATGCATCCATACCTTCAATCAGCATTAATGTTTCATGCTTGCCAGAATGGCAGAACGAGCAACGGGATTCTTTATTTTGTTTCGCCATCTTTTTTTGCGTTTCTCGATAACACTTCATCAACCATACCAAATCCTTTTGCCTCATCGGCTGTCATCCAGTAATCGCGATCTGAAGCTTTCTCTACCCAATCATAAGTTTGACCAGAGTGTTCTGAAATAATATCGTATAATTCTTTTTTTAATTTCAACATTTCTCTCAAGTTGATCTCCATATCAGATGCCACACCTTGTGCACCTCCTGATGGCTGGTGGATCATTACTCTTGAGTGAGGCAATGCAGCGCGTTTTCCTTTTGCGCCTGCCACCAATAAAACGGCTCCCATTGATGCAGCCATACCGGTACAGATGGTTGCTACATCAGGCTGAATATACTGCATGGTATCATAAATACCTAAACCTGCATAAACTGAACCGCCTGGCGAGTTAATATAGATCTGAATGTCCCTATCGGCATCAGCAGATTGTAAAAACAATAATTGCGCCTGGATAATGTTGGCATTCTGATCATAAATGGCATCACCTAAAAAGATAATACGATCCATCATTAACCTGGAGAAAACATCCATCTGTGCTACGTTTAGTTGGCGTTCTTCAATAATATATGGCGTCATGCTCTTAGGATTCAAATTAGCCTGAGCAATAAATTTATCTACGTGTAAACCGCCAATTCCCTGATGTTTAACGGCAAATTTTCTGAATTCTTGTGAATCTATGTTCATGAGTTATGAGTTTGGCGTTTTGCGGTGAGCGTTAAACCCTCCAAAAACGCTGGTTACTTTAATAAATATTTTCTGAAGTTGGTTAATTTCCGTGCCAATTTATCTAATTCTTCCAGATATTCATTCAACTCTGTGTCAGAAATATATTTTCTCCGTTCTAAAACTACTAAAATATTTGCATTCTCAAACGTAGAACGATGTGCAATATTCAGATAATGAGCGAATTCCTTATTAGAAACCGAACCTGACCCCTCGGCGATATTATTGGATATGCTAAGAGCAGCCCCATTGAGCTGCTCTGCAAATCTGTATTTTTTATCAACTGACAATCGGTCAGCTATATCTAGTAATTTATCAGTTAACAAGATTGATAACTGCCAAACTTCGAGCGATTGAAATTTAAATTGTGCCATAACTAAATATAGCAATAGCATCATCATTTCCAAAACAGCTTGGGCATTATGTTAAACGCCTAACGCCACACGCCAACCGCTTTATTTTTTCTCCACCAGTGCAACAAATTTATCGTAATCAATATCTTTTTGCTCTAAAGTAACAACAGATTTGATTTGCTCGAATGTTTTTAATGCTTTTACCTCTTCGAAAACACGGTTTGCATTTTCTTTTTCCTGTAAAAACTGAACAGCATATTGAGCCAATTGATCCTCAGGAAGTGGGCTTGGGCTGTACATTCTGAACTGTGCATCTAATTTAGCTTTAGCCGCCTGAACTACATCCTCATATTTGATTTCGATGCTGTTATCTTTAATGATTTTATTTTCAATTAAAGTCCATTTAAGGTTTTTTGCGAAATCATCATAACCTTCAGCTAATTCTTCGTCGGTTAATTTTTCGTTTGTAGCTTTCAACCAACGACGTAAAAATTCATCAGGCAATTCAAAACTGTGTTTAGCTAAAAGTGCTTCATAAATATCGTTTGATAATTTACGCTCTGCATCTTGTTTAAACATACCTTCTACTTCTTCCGTAATTTTAGCTCTGAAACCGGCTTCGTCAGTTACCGTACCTTCACCAAATAATTTATCAAAAAACTCCTGGTTTAAGTCTGACTCTTCTAAACGGTTAACGTTTTTAACGTGAAGTTTGAAGTTTGCTTTTAAAGCAGCGGCCTCTTCTTCTGAAATATTTAAAGCTTTTGCAATTACAGCATCATCTTCAAAGGCTTTTTGGATATCGATGGTTACTTCATCGTCTTTCTTTACACCAATTAGCGATTTAAGAATTTTTTTATCTTTAATTTGATCTAAACGAACACTTGCAGTACTGGTAATACCACCTTCAACAGCAGTACCATCTTCAGCTACCTGTGTTAATTCTGCATAAAGTACATCATCATCAGCCGAAACTTCCGGATTGGTCATTTTACCATAGCTACGACGGATATTTTTGATACGCTCTTCTAATGTTTGCTGATCAGCTTTGATTACGTATTCTGTAAATTTATCTTTAGATGAAAGATTTACGTCAAAAGCCGGTGCTAAACCTAACTCGTAATCAAACTCGAAATCATCTGTATTATCCCATTTAAATTCGCGCTCATCGTCTGTTTTAGGAAGTGGTTGACCTAAAATTTCTAATTTTTGCTCGGTAATATAGTTAGATAAGGTATCGTTTAACAAATTATTTACCTCTTCTACTAAGATACTTTTGCCATACATTTTTTTAATGTGGGCAGCAGGAACCATTCCTTTACGGAAACCAGGTAATTGTGCTTTTTTAGCTTGATCTTTAATGGCTTTCTCTACTTTTCCAGTGTAATCAGCAGGGGCAATCTTGATTTTTACAACAGCATTTAAGTTGCCGGTTTTTTCCTGTGTAATATTCATTTTTTCTGAGATATAGTATGATGTACAGTTAGACGGGAGATAGGAGATATGAGATTTGAGAAAAACCATATATCGCCACAACCGGCACAGCACATCAATTTTTATTAATCAATGTTTTTAAAAACAAAACCGTTCCGATGTTTAAATCGGAACGGCCTTTATCTTGTTGTGCGGAAGAAGGGACTCGAACCCCCACGCCGTGAAGCGCCAGATCCTAAGTCTGGTGCGGCTACCAATTACGCCACTTCCGCAGTTAGGATGTTGTAAGGACTGCAAAGATAGAAACAAGATTGAATAATCAAAAGGCATTGAAGATATTTTATTGATTATTTTGATCAAAAAAGGCTAACTAATTAGTTTTTAAGGAGAAAAAAATTATTCAGCAGATTTACTAAGCGCTTTCGCGATGTGCTGTAGAGACACAGACCATGGAGACTTGTAACTTAAAGCAGTATTATTACTAAATAAAGGTATAAGTTTTGTTTCAAATCAATATATGCCTTTTTTCTTGGAAAGCAGGTTCAGTAGCTTTTAGGATGATAAAGTCCCGCTGTACGCTTTATCCCGATGAAAAATCGGGACCGCTTCCATCGGGTTTAGATGGCAGAGCCAGTAGAGTGGTTAATGTTTGAATACCAAACCTTCCTACGGAACGAAAACGCCAATTTTGCAATTGGCTACTACCGAGGAGTCGTCCCCCTGGCTATGTCATTAATTCAGAAGAAAATCTAAAATTGGTATCACCCTGAGCGTAGTAGAAGGGTATTTCTTTTAATCGATTATCCTTTATATGTCTTCTACTACGCTCAGACTGACAACCACAATGCTTAACTTAATGACATTGCCCGTTGAGACGTGGGAGACTTTATAAATAGAGGCAATACAAATCACAAGATCAACGGCTATGCCATAAAAAAAACCGTTCTGATATTTAAATCGGAACGGTTGATCTTATTGTGCGGAAGAAGGGACTCGAACCCCCACGCCGTGAAGCGCCAGATCCTAAGTCTGGTGCGGCTACCAATTACGCCACTTCCGCAGATAGGATGTTTTAAGGATTGCAAAGATAGAAACTAAATCGAAAAATCAAATTTTATTACTTATAAAATTTAATTTGTGATACACGGTCAATGGGTGTGAGCGTGTACTCAACCTGTTAGCTGGCTTACATTTCCATCTTACCTAAAATTTCACCAGCGTTACATCGATCAGCTCGGGGCCACCGTCAACAGGATAACCTACAACCTTTTTTCCTTTAATCGTAACCTTTTTATCTAAATACGTATCAAGATTTATGGTTTCACTTTTTAAGGCATAGGTTTTATTGGCGGCTTTTAATAAATGTGTACCATATTGAAAGGTTGTCATTCCAAGTTTTTGGATAGTTCCGCTTGCGGTAACAGAACTGGTATGGTTTGCATCTTTCAAAGGGCTACAGCCAGAAATTATAGCAACAAACAGGGATAATATTAATATTCTTTTCATGGTAGTGTAAACGGGGTAATTTAATTTTATGCTACAATTTACACAAATTAAAACGGGATGATTAATAAAGTTGTTTTTGGAATTCGAAAAAATACTGAACGGCTTTAACCAGCCTGCTTCCATACCAGCTAAACATTTCGCCGTCTACCAACATAATTTTAGCATTTGGAATTGCTTTATGAATTTCTTCAATATGTTTTTCTTTAAAAGGATAAGGTTCTGATGAAAGCAGAATCAGTTCGCAGTTTAAAGTTTCCAGTTCCTCAAGTATTATTTCAGGGTAGCGTTCCTGATTGATGATATTAGTCATACCGTTGCTTAGTAAAATATCATTAATAAATGTATTTTTTCCAGCGGCCATATAAGGCTTTCGCCAGATGAGATAGGCGACCTTTTTATCAATTTTATTTTGAAGCGCAAGTGTTTTTAGGTCATTAAATCCAGCTGATATTAAATGGTTGAGGTAACTCGCTTCTGGTTGCCGGTTTACCAGATCCCCTATCTGCCCAATGGTTTTCATGGCATCATCCAAAGTAAAGATATCGCTCATCCATACTGGAAAACATTCAGCTAATTCTTCTATATCGCGCTGCGTATTTTCTTCTTTGTTGCCAATAATAAGATCAGGCTTCAAATCTTTAATTAAATCAATATTGAGTTTTTTTGTTCCGCCTACTTTGGTACGTGTGGCAAACTTTTCTATCGGATGAATGCAAAACTTAGTTAATCCGATAATTTCCTGATCAAGACCTAAATCGAATAAAAGCTCGGTTTGCGAAGGAACAATAGAAATGATCCGTTTGGGCGGGAAATTAACGACAACCTCCCTTCCCATTTGGTCTTTGAATGTTTTTTGCATAGCGCAAAGGTAATTAACCACAGCTAAAAAGGGTTAATACCTTTGGAAATTATGTCAGGCTGTAACCGCCACATCTTCTTTTATAAGCCCATCAGCAATGTGTAATATCCGGGAGCCATATTGTGCATTCTTTTCTGAATGGGTAACCTGGATAATGGTAATCCCCTCTTCTTCATTGAGTTTTTTAAACAGGCTCATTATTTCTTCTGCCTGGGCTGACTGTAAATTTCCTGTAGGCTCATCGGCAAGAATAATGGAAGGCTGTGCTGCTAAAGCCCGGGCGATGCCCACCAACTGTTGCTGCCCGCCTGATAACTGGTTCGGGAATAAATCCTTTTTAGCCACCATGTTAAAACGGTCTAACAAATCAGCAATTCTACTGGCGCGCTCGCCGCTACCCACTTTTTTATACAAAAGCGGTGCTTCAATGTTTTCGTAAACCGTCATCTCATCAATTAAGTGGTAGGCCTGAAACACAAAACCAATGTGGTTACGATATAGTTCTATCCGTTTGCGCTCGTTCAAATTGGTTACATCCTCACCCAGGAAATTATAAATACCATAGGTAGGCTCTTCCAACATGCCAATAATATTAAGCAAGGTCGATTTTCCGGCACCAGATGGACCCATGATGGAAACAAATTCGCCTTGGTTTATGGTAGTGGTGACTAAGCGCAACACATAATTTTTAACGCCTTTATTGGCGTAGTACTTTTCGATATTGGTAAGTTGTATCATGTTTAAGGTTTAGGGTATGAGGTTTAAGGTATAGGATTTAGGGTTTAGCGATGAGCTGGAAAGTTACGCTATACGCCGTTATTATTCATATTTAAGTGCATTTACCGGATCAGTTATAGCGGCTTTCCTTGCCTGTATGCTTACTGTAAGTATGGCGATAATTAGCGAAATTAACGTAGCAGTAACAAAAGGTACAAAAGGCATTTCTATTCGATAAGCAAAGCCTTCGAGCCACTTTTTTATAATAATATAAGCGATAGGCCAACTGACTAAGTTTGCCACGATAACCAGGATTAAAAATGATTTATTGAGCAGGCTTACAATCTGGATGTTTGATGCACCAAGTACTTTTCTTACCGCAATCTCCTTGGTTTTCCGCTTAGCTACAAATGTAGAAAGTGCAAATAAACCAAGTAATGAAAGGGAAACAGAAACCAGGCTGAACAGGATAATCATGTTCATAAACTGCCTGTTCTCTTCCAGGCTTTTTGAAAAAGCATCTTCAAGGGAAGTGTACACCATCGGGAAGTTCGGATACATTATTTTCCATTCCTTTTCAATTTTGCTGATGATCTCTCTATAATGAGCTGTATTGAAACGTACCAGTAAATTGTTTGTATTGGAAGTCCCTCCAAGTTTAGTCACCTTATAAACCGTTGGCAAAACCGCTTTGTCAAAACCTTCGTTATGGTAGTTTTTAATAATACCTACCACTTGAAAAATATTGTTTTTGCCTTGCCAATCGGTTTTTTGGTAGGTCTGCCCGAGAAGATTTTTTCCAAATAAATTTGCCGCTGCCTCGTTTAAGACAACAGTATTAACGGTATCGCTTTTATATTCTTTTGAAAAAATCCGGCCTTGCAATACTTTCATACCAAGCGCGGGCAATGCATCCATTGTAACAGTTACGGTATTTAATTTTATAGGCTTACCCTTGTATTGAATTTCTTCAGGCACATTAAAACTATTTCCCAATACCTGGGTAGTCGTTGCAACATATTGAACACCGGGAATTTTCTTCAGCCTCTCGGCAAATTTATCTTCATAACCGGTTTCTATGTTTATCAGATTTCCTCTTTCAAAGCCTAAATCCTTATTGCTCATAAACCTGGACTGCATTTCCATTACACCGATGGATATAATGAAAGTTACGGAAATGACGAACTGAAAAACAACCAACACATTCCGAAGTGCTATACCACGCAAACCATTTTCATAATTCCCTTTTAAAACAGCTACAGGATTATAGTTGGATAAAATCCAGGCCGGGTATAAACCAGAAAGTAATGTTACAAAGACAAACAGGCCTAGCAGCTGGGCAATCAGGACAAATAATTTGGCATTGTGCCAAAAACTTAAGGCCACATTAAACTGCTGGTTGAAAGTTGGTAATACCATTTCAATTAAAACGATACAGAGAAAAAGTGAAATCAGGCTCTGCAACCCGGATTCGATTAAAAATTGAGCGGTCAACTGCCTTTTATAAGAACCAAGTACTTTCTTAACGCCTACTTCCTTGGCCCGCTGAACAGACTGTGCCGTGGCCAGGTTGATGAAGTTAATGATCGAAACCAGGAGCAAAAATGCCGATATGGCCATTACTGGTTTCAACTTTTCGAACCAGCTAAGGGTATACGGCGGATTGGAATGCACATTTTCTAACGGGATAACTTTTAAGCCAGGTACTTTTTCAGGTTTGTGGATATCTTCATCATCCTGCTTCTGCCCTTTCAATAAGTTTTTCTTGAAATCAACATATAATTTCTGCAAAGTCTGGTTTAACACCAGTGTATCGCTGGCTTTGTTAAGTTTTGCATACATCAGACAGTAATTATTATTTGTCGGTTCATCTGGATCTTTATCTTTATTTCCAGTTCGCACAATAGCACTAAAACCGACACTTTGCGGCGATTTGGGTTCACTTACTATGCCAGTAACGGTTAATAAATTACCCTTGTCATCCCTCCAGCGTATCATTCTGATTGTTTTACCCAAAGCTCTTGTCGTACCAAAAAGCTTTAAGGCCAGGTCTTCTTTCAGAACGATGGTATTCTTATTTTCAAGTGCTTTATCAGCACTGCCCTGCACGAACTGATAGTCGAAAACCTTAAAGAAACTGCTATCCGAATCTTTTATGTTGTTAACCATTACCGGATCGGCGTTTTCTGTTTTAACCGAGTAGCCACTGCCAAAATCCCAGTCGTTATCTACTTTGGTTACTGCAACTGCCTGTGGTAATTTTGTTCTGATCAGATTTGCGATGCGGCTGTTCGAAACCTCATTCCAGTGCTCCTTATTATCAGGGGTAAAAAAATCATGTTTTTCCCTGATCTGATAGACATTTTTTAACTCCGGAGACCACTTATCGTAACTTTCTTCATGATTGATATACAAAATCATGAGTACAAAAGCAGTTAGGCCAAGTGCTAGTCCGAGAATATTAATGGCGGCATAAACCTTGTTTTTCCAGAGGTTTCGCCAGGCGATTTTGAGGTTTAATTTAAGCATATTTGGAAGGTTTAGCGAAGAGCGTTTGGCGACCGGCGGTAAATTTATACCAAACACCGAGCGCTAACAGCAGTTCTTTATTCATATTTAAGTGCATCAATGGTATTTGCAGCGGCCGCTTTATAAGAACGGATGCTTACTGTTATTAAAGTTATTGCCATGGATATTACCATTGCCAAGGCAAATGGCCAGATACTGATATCAATCCGATAGGCAAAGCCCGAAAGCCATTTGAAAACGAATAAATACGCTAGCGGCCAGGCCACCATATTTGCGATAAAAACCATTATCAGGAATGAACCGTTCAGCATTTTCACCAATTCGATGGTTGAGGCACCTAACACTTTTCTAATGGCAACTTCTTTGGTTCGTTGCGTAGTAACAAAAGAAATTAAGCCGAATAAACCGATAAACGAAATAAAGATGATTACACCTGCAAAAACTTTAAATAGGGTGCCCATAATTTGCTCACTTTCGTAATAGCTATTTATACTTTGATTTACAAAACCTGAATCGAAAATTCCATTGGGGAAATTGTTTTTCCAAACGGCTTCAATATCTTTCATGGAAGAAACCAATTGTTCAGAATCCATTTTTATGGCAACATTCCAATATTGATCGTTACCTGGAAAAATTGCCAATCCGGAAATATGCTCTTTTAAAGATTGGTCGTTAAAATCTTTTACCACACCTGAAATCGGAACGGTGTTTCCACTCGCACTAATCACTTTTCCAATCGCATCCTGCGGATTAAGGATATGCATCTTCTTCAAAAAAGTCTCATTTACCACGCATGCATTCGCGGTATCACTCTTACGAAAGATTTTTCCCGCTATCAATTTCAAATCAAAAACTTTGAAAAAATTTTCATCGGCTCGCATATTCCTCAATTCAAAATCCCCATTCTTAATACCATTGTAAGTAAAATCACTGGAATTAATATCGCTTGATAATGGTGCTGACTGGCAAAAACTCATTTCTTTTACACCTGGAATTCTAAGTACTTTTTCTTTGAAAGTGTTGTATCTGATTTTGCTTAAACTATCAGTAGGTATGCCAACTATCGCGACAGCGTTCGGATTAAATCCTAAGGGTTTTTCCTGAACATATTGCATTTGCTTAATGATTACTAAAGTGCCGATAATCAATATAACGGTTATTGAAAACTGAACCACAACCAGAATTTTACGGAGACTTAAACCTCCGTTATTGAGCGAAATTTTGTTCTTGATGGCAAGTGCGGGATTAAACTTCGAAATAATTATTGCCGGATAAAAACCTGCCAGAAAGCTCACAAACAAAACGAGAATGGCCATGAAAATAAATATTACCGGATGAGCGAACAGGCTGAATTCGATGGTGCCTTTAAACAAATTCTGCATCGGCGGAATGGCCAGTTCAGTTATAACACAAGCTATGAGTAATGCAACCAGGCTTACTGCAAAAGTTTCCGTTAGGAACTGACTTACGAGCTGCTTCCTTTTACTTCCCATCACCTTACGAACGCCAACTTCTTTTGAGCGGTTAACAGATTGTGCTGTACTTAAATTAATGAAATTTATACAGGCGGTGATGATGAGAAACAGGCCAATTACAGCAAGTCCATAAAGTTCACTTTTATTGATTGATGAATCGGCAAAGTTGTCATATTTTTCACTAAAATGTATATCTCTTAATGGCTGAAGCTTATTTTTTTGATTACCAGCTATTTTTTCAATCGGATAATATTTTTGATTGAACCTTTTTAATGATGCCTGAACATCTTTGGCTGTAAGTCCATCTTTTAATAATACATAACTTGAAGTACTTGAATTTACAGAGTCCCAATTCTCGTTAAATCTACCGGCAAAGGTTTCGTAACTAATTACAATACCAAGTGGAAAACTACTATTTTGTGGCTGGTCTTCAATTATTCCTGCAACCAGTAAATCTGTTTTATTTCCAACAGTAATGGTTTTCCCGATAGCACTTTTCACACTACCAAAAAATTTAATAGCGTACTTTTCCGTTAAAACAGCTGAATTTGGTTTTGATAATGCCAATTCAGGAGCACTGTAAATCCATTTTATATCACTAAAAATATCAAAAAAATCAGGCTGGGTATAATAAACGGCTTCGCGTGACTTAAGTTTCTCTTTACCAACTGCATCTTTTATACTGATAACACCACCTCTTTTCAAAATGGATCCCACTTTTTCAAATCCTGCGATCTCATTTCTGGCGGCGGCAGAAAAAGGTATTGGCACGCCAGCTGAAAAGTCATCATACGCATTGTAATTCCAGTCGGTAACTACTCTGAAAATCCTGTCCTCATTTTTAAATCCCTGATCAAAACTCATCTGATAGCGGATAAAAATAAAGATCAAAATACAACTGGCCATCCCGATTGACAAGCCTAGAACATTAATAAACGTATAGCCTTTGTTTTTCCAGAGGTTTCGCCAGGCGATTTTTAGGTTAAGTTTGAACATCTTGAGTGTAGTTTAGCGTAAAGCGTTTGGAGATTAGCGAAAATTATCGCCAAACACCACTCGCAGGTCTTATTCATATTTAAGGGCATCAACAGGGTTTGCTTTAACCGCTTTTTTTGCCTGAATGCTTACGGTTACTACAGTTAATAAAATCGTAATTAATGCACTACTAACAAAGGGTAGCGCAGGTAGATCAATTCGGTAAGCAAAAGTTTCGAGCCATTTTTTAGTTAGGATATAAGCAACCGGCCAGGAAATTACGTTAGCTATGAGTACCATGATAAAAAATGAACTGTTAATTAATTTGAAGATTTGAAGATCACTTGCTCCCAAAATTTTGCGCACTGCGATCTCTTTGACGCGTCCGTTGGTGATGTATTTTGCAAAGGCAAACAAACCTAAAATAGCAATGAAGATGGTGAGCAATGCCGCTGCGAAAAACGCGGATTGTAACTGCTCCTGTTTTTTGAAAAGTTTACCGTAAAGTTCATCTAAAAATTCATATCTAAAATCTTCGCCGTCCTGGGGATTTATTTGTGGCCATTGTGCTTTCAAAGCAGCCAAAGCATCAACCATTTTATTTTCCTCAACTTTAACCATGATTTGCGTTTTTGAATTACCGCAAGGATTTTTAATTGCATAAATAGTAGGCTGAACGGCACTTTCAAATCCTTGTGCTTTAAAATCTTTTGCTACCCCTACAATCTTATAATCTATATTACAGCCTCTTATCGTCTGTCCGACTGGATTTTTAATTCCATATTTCGCAACAGCACTTTCATTTATCACCACAGAATTGGTAGTATCGGTACTGTATGACTTGGAGAAAAACCGCCCCTCTTTTAATTTAATATCAAGTGTTTCAAAGTAATCAAAATCCACATCGACAAAATCAATGCTTTTCTGCATACCATTTACGGTATAACCGTTACCTCCGTTTTCGCTCCCATCAGGAACACCAGTAGCTACAGTTACTGATTTTATTCCCTGGATTTTTAAGATTTTATCTCTAACCGGGGCAAATTTTTCAGGTTTATTGAAAAGACTTATGTTTTTAATATAAACAACCTGATTTGCTGTAAAACCCAGATCCTGAGTCCGCATATATTTCAATTGTGCGTTGATAATGAACAAACCAATTATAAAAATCACCGCAATGCTGAACTGAAAAATCAGTAGGCCATTTCGCAGCCATGAGCTTTGTTTACTGGTCGAAAAATTACCTTTTAGTACCAACGCAGGTTTGAAACCTGATAATACTAAAGCTGGATAAGTACCTGCCACAAATGTAATCAGGCATAAAATTAAGGGCAATTGCCAGAATAAGTTATTTTCAATATTCCAGATGGATAAATTAACCTGAAAAAGGTTGTTGAAATATGGCAGGGCTAATTCTGCTATTGTTAAGGCAAGAATTGTAGCGACAAAACATTGAATAAATATTTCGGTCAGAAATTGTGTGGTAAGCTGGAAACGATAAGCACCCATTACTTTTTTTATGCCGACTTCTTTGGCCCTTTTTGTAGCCTGAGCAATGCTTAGATTGGTGAAATTGATACAGGCAATAACCAGGATCAGAATTCCAAGTACAGAAAGGGCGATTAGTATTTTATATGGCGCATCATTACCCGCCTTTGGCCTGAGGTGCAAATTTGCAAGCGGGTCTAAAAATGTTGAAACACCCTTTATTTCTTCTATGGTTTTTTGGTCAGTTTCGCCTTTTAATAATTCTTTTCGGTATAAGTCTGTAATTTTTTGTTCCAGGTTTGCGATGTCAGTTCCGGGTTTTACCTGAATATAGGTCGTGTAATTGTTATATCCATAATTCTCTCCCTGTCCTATTTCATTACCGATTGAAATGCCGTCGAAAGTAATATTTGAATGCAAATTATTTGTAATTGAACCATTAATTTTACTGGTAATGCCCGAATTGCTTGCTCCCATTCCTACCATTTCAGGCTTGTTATCTGTTTTATTTGGAAAAAGCACTTTCATGTTTTCCTCGCTCAGATAAGAAAGTCTGTCAGCATCACCTGCAGGTTTTTCTAAGCCTCCCGTAGGTTTCAAATCAAGAATCTTAGCGGCATTGTAATCAGCCTGCATAAAGTTTTTGGCAAACAATGTATTTTTGCCATTCTTCATGGTGAATTCGAAAAAACCGCGTTTAGTAATCCCGGCATTTTCTACCTCCGGGAAATTCTGTTTTATTGCTTTTGCAAATGGCGGCGAAGTGTAGTTCGTTTTAAAATCAGGATAAATCCGTCCAACTACATAAATATTGTTGTAGTTTGGATTGGTTTTATCAAAGCTGGTTTCGTAAGTAAAATAAAGCACAACTAAAATAAAAGCAGCCAAAGCAATGGCTAAACCACCAACATTAATTGAAGTAATACCTCTACTTCTCCAAAGGTTTCGGAATGCGATTTTTAAGTTTAATTTGAACATAAGGCGTAGGTTTAGCGTAAAGTGTTTGGCGTGTAGCGTTTAAACGCTTAGCACCAAACGCCTCACGCAGGTGTTATTCATATTTAAGTGCATCAACGGCGTTGGCTTTGGCAACTTTAAAAGTTTGCATGCTTACGGTAACGAGTGCAATTAGTATGGAAGTGAAAAGTGCCAGCAAAAAAGGCCATGGGTTAATCGAAATTTTATAATCATACTTTTCGAGCCATTTAGCCACGAGGATGTAAGCTACCGGAATGGCAATCAGGTTGGCAATAACCACCAGCTTCATAAAATCTTTATTCAGTAGGATTAAAATATCGGAAAGGTTAGCACCTAATACTTTGCGGATGCTGATTTCTTTGCTACGCTGTTCGGCAGTGTACAAAGCCAGGCCAAGCAAACCCAGGCAGGATATAAAAATCGCAAAACCACCAAACAGATTAGATAGCACGCTTAGTAATTTTTCGCTTTGTAGTTTTTCGGCCATCCCCTGACTAATCATTTTTACCTCCACTGGATAAGCAGGGTTTAAGCGACTGCTTACCGATTTGATTGCTTCAACTGAAGTACTTAATGATTGTGCCGGATTTAATTTAAGCAATAAAGCTCTACTCGTTTTGATATTGTAATAGTAAACGGTGGGCTGTATTTTCGAAGCAAGAGACTCATTTGAATAATCCTGTACCACCCCTACCACTTTAAGCTGTGGATTATCACCCCAATGGATCACTGTACCCACCGGATTTTTTAAGCCCATGGCTTTAACAGCTGTTTGGTTGAGCAAAAGCGAGGTAGCAGTATCTGCAGGAAACCTGGGGTCAAAATCCCTGCCAGCTACAATTTTTACGCCTGTAGTTTTGGCAAAATCGAAACCGGTACTTCTATAATTAATGATAGAAACGTCGTTTTTTGGTTTACCGGGCCAAGAAATATCGCTGGTAATAGAACCACTATTGGTAAAAGAACCAGCGTATTCGGTAGCTGCTGTAATGGCTCCTGCTAGTTGTAATTCATTTTTAAACAATGCTAGTTTCTCTGGCTTAGTCCATTCGCCTTCCAGGTCGATCTGAGCGAGTGCCGTTTGATCGAAACCCAACGGCTTATTTTTGAGGTGCTGGATCTGGCTGTAAATTACAATGGCAGAGATAATCATACAGATGGAAAGACTAAACTGTAACACCACCAATGTTTTGCGGATAGATAAGGAGCCCGTTGAACTTTTAAAACCTTTAAGCACTTTTACCGGAATAAAAGAAGAAAGGTAAAATGCCGGGTAGCTTCCGGCAAGTAAGCCTGTAATCAATATCATCGATAGCAACAGCACCCAAAATGGGTAAGAACTGTAATCAATCTTAATGGAAATATTAAGCAGGTTATTAAAATAGGGCAAGGAAAGTTCGAGCGTAATGAAAGCAATGGCCATAGCTATAACTGACAACAATAGCGATTCGATCATAAACTGCCCCATAATGGTATTCCTCGTAGAGCCCAAAGCTTTGCGCACACCGACCTCCCTAGCCCGTTTTTCTGATTTGGCCGTAGAGAGGTTCATGTAATTGATGCAGGCAATAAATAATACGCAAATGGCTAGAAAAACAAATAACCGCAACTGATCTATCTTACCTCCGGCCGATTTTCCGTTCTCAAAATGATCGTACAAATGGAATTTAGCCAAAGGAAAAAGAAAAAGCTGATAAGTCATTTCTTTTAGGTTAGGTTCTTTATTTACAATAAAGTCTTTAATAGCTGTATTAGTCGCATTTAAATCGGCATGATCTTTCAGCTGTAATAAAGTTAAACAGGTAATAGCACCCCATCCGTTTTCTCGTTCGCCCGGATTTTCCTGTTCAAAGAATGCCCAGGGTTGTAAAACATCAAACCGAATGGTCTGGTTTTTAGGCAGGTCTTCAATTACTGCACTTACTTTCAAGGCGATTTTATTATCATAAGTAATGCGCTGTCCCATTGGATTTTGATTACCAAACAACTTTTTGGCTGTAGAGGCATTGATCAATATATTATTCGGTTCGGCCAATGCTGTTTCTGGATTACCATAAATAAATTTCTGACTAAGGATTTTCAAAAAACTGGGATCTGCGCTCAATGCTTCCAGTTTAAAATGATGCTGATCGTGACTGTAAAGCCTTGAGTTGCCGGGCATGGTGATGCGTGCAGCATTTTTAATACCAGGCAGTTCTATCACAGCAGCATTGGCTAACTTATTCGGCACCGCCATGGTTGTAGCCAGTTTGTCATTATATTTCAGGTTTAAAGTTGCAAAATAAACTTTCTCTGCATTTTTATACTGTTTATCGAAACTCCATTCGTAATTTACATATAGCAACAACATTAAACAACAAGCCATGCCGATGGCCAGACCACCAACATTAATTAATGTGAAGCCTTTGTGTTTCCAGAGGTTGCGTAAGGCGATTTTTAGATTTAATTTGAACATATTTTTGAGGTTGAGGGTAAAAAGGTTGAGGGTTGAGGGATTGGGCGTTTAAACCTTCCACCTTATTACCTTCTACCTTTCCGCCTTGTATTATTCGTATTTCAACGCATCAACAGGGTTAGCCCTTGCCGTTTTATAAGCCTGAAAGCTTACCGTAATTAATGCCATTAATAAAGTACCCAAGGTAGCTACAGGCATAATCCACCAAGTGATTTGCGTATGGAATTCAAAATTATTCAGCCATTTATTCATTAAAAAGTAACTCAAAGGGATCGCGATTATGATGGATACTACAATCATCTTTATAAAAGAGATCGATAGCAATTGCATTAAATTAAGTAAGGAGGCACCTAGCACCTTGCGCACACCGAATTCTTTTGTTCTTTGCTCAGCACTATAAGCTACCAGACCAAAAAGGCCCAAACAGGAAACAAAAATGGCTAGTCCGCCGAAAAGGTTAGACAGGATGCCCAAAGTTTTTTCGGCATTGTATTTTTCAGCGTAAACGTTATTTAAAAAACTAATCTCTAATGGATAAGCCGGATTTAAAGCTTTTGTAATCCTGCTGATGGTTTCCATATTACTTTGAAGACTGTTATTTTCATTTAGACGCATCGTGATATTTCCGGTTTGTTTCTTGTCAAAAAACACCACCATCGGGTTATTCGATTTATAAGGCGAATCCCAAACATAATCGTCGAAAACACCAATGATGTTAAATTTATCGCCAAAAATGGTAATGGTTTTGCCTACCGGATTTTTATAGTCAAAAATTTTAACTGCCGAAGCACTTACCATCACAGCACTTGTATCTGAAGCGAAGTTTTCTGAAAAATCTCTCCCTTTAGTTAATTTGATGCCATTGGTTTTGATAAAATCGTAAGTGGTAATGACCTGGTTAAACATTTGGTTATTTGTCGCTTTCAACATTCCTTCCCATTCTATACCCGAAAAATTTCTTCCATGATGCGATAAGCTAACTGATGATTGGAACATCGAAGTAACCGCCCCAGATTTTAGCAGCTCATTGCGCAACAGCTCATATTTTGTTTTCAGTTCCCCATCCTGCGGCATTTCTACGAGGGCATTTACATCAAATCCTACCGGCCTGTTTTTAATATATTGAATCTGTTTGTAGATAACTAAAGTGGAAATAATGAGAATGATAGCAAAACAAAACTGCCCTACTACCAATACCTGCCTTAAACTAACCGAAAATAAGCCTTTTGATTTTATTTTTCTTTTTAAGGTTTGTATGGGGTTAAAAGATGAGAGGTAAAATGCAGGGTAACTGCCCGCGATTAATCCGGTAACTAAAACTATTCCAACAATGCCTATCCAACTGGTGCCGTTGAAATAAGAGATATTCAATTTTATATTCAACAGGTTGTTAAAAGCGGGCAAAAAGATCTCGAGGATGGCAATCGAAAAAATCACCGCAATAAAAGTTAACATCATCGATTCGGTTAAGAACTGTACAATCAGCGAACTGCGGTTGGCGCCAATAGTCTTTTTTATGCCAACCTCTTTTGCGCGTTTTTCGGACTTGGCTGTAGCCATGTTCATAAAATTAATGCAGGCTATTAAAAGAATGCCGAAAGCTAGTCCAACAAACAGATAAATCTGTTCTATTGCTCCACCAATACTTTTGCCATCTTCGAACTTACCATATAAATGTAGCTTTGCCAGTGGGAACAATACCTGCGATTCCTGATTGTTTGTATTATTTTTTTTCTCTATCTGACTGATTTTTTGGTTTACCAAATCTAAGTTTGTGCCATTTTTTAACATCACCAGTGTTACGAAACTAAAATTGCTCCAGTTTAAATCTTTAGCACTTTGATCAATCGTTTCATATAAAGTCCAGGGCATTAAATAATCAAATTTATTGGAGCTATTATCAGGCCGGTCTTTAATTACGCCGGTAATATTCAGATCGAAACGGTCTTTAAAACGTACAATCTTATTCAGCACATCGGTTGTTCCAAATAATACATTAGCAGTAGATTCAGTTAAAATAACCGAATTTGGAGAATTTAAGGCGGTATTGGCATTTCCCTGGATAAACTTATAATCATACATTTTAAGGATATCTGGCTCTGCAAATTTGGATTGACGCTTAAATGCATTTTGTCCGTTGGCAATTAAATTTTTACCTCCATAATCCATTCTCGCCATATACTTCAGTTCGGGCAAACTTTGTTTAATTACCGGACCGAAAGCAGTGGTTGAGCCTTCAAAAGTTACGGAAATTTTACCGTTATCGCCCGGAATATTGGTCATCGTGGTAAAAACATTAGCCGATTCTTTAGCCTGCTTATCAAAGTTCCATTCGTAAGTAACATACAAAAGCAGCATTAAACAGGCAGCCAAGCCAATGGCCAGCCCAGTTACGTTAATAAAGGAGCTCACCTTGTTTCGCCAAAGGTTACGTAGTGCTATTTTTAAGTTAAGTCTAAACATATTATTGAGGTTTAGCGTAAAGCGTTTGGCGGTTAGCGGTAAATCCACGCTGATCGCCAAATGCTAAGCGCGTGGCTTATTCATATTTAAGTGCATCAATCGGGTTAGCCTTCGCTACCTTAACCGATTGCAAACTGACCGTTAAAACTGCGATTAAAACCGAGATGACGATAGCCAGCAGAAAGGGTAGAAATGAAATGGAAACACGGTATTCAAAAGCAGAAAGCCATTTATTGATAATAATATAGGCTAAAGGAAATGCAATTATATTTGCAATGGCAACCAGTTTTATAAAATCTTTATTGAGTAATACGAGGATATTGCCTGTACTGGCACCTAAAACCTTACGGATACTGATTTCCTTTTTGCGTTGCTCTGCCATAAAAAGCGCCAGGCCTAATAATCCTAAACAAGAAATGAAAATGGCGAAACCACCAAACCAGTTGGAAAGCGAACCTAATAATTTTTCATTTTTAAACTTCACTTCAAAAGATTCGTTCACAAATTTGCGGTTAACAGGATAATTAGGCTCCATCTGCTTTACCAGCTCATCAATTTTAGCCAGTGATGAACTGATGTTCTGATTTGGACTTAACCTTGCTATCATCACGCTGGCATCGCCATTTGTACTTGTCCTGAAAATCATCGGGGCTACTCTTTGATAAGCACTTTCTACCACAAAATCTTTTACCACACCAACTGTGGTTAGTTTTTTACCCCAGAAGGTAATCACCTTGCCGATCGGTTTTTTTAATCCCATCATTTTCACAGCAGCTTCATTTAACAACACGCTATTTGTATCATTGGGAAATTTCGATGAAAATTCCCGACCACTAATCATTTTTGTACCAATGGTTTCAACAAAATCATATCCTATTGACCTATGGTTGAAAGAAATATTCTCATTTGGGTTTTTACCTTCCCATTCTACATTTGTAGTATTATTTCCACCCTCGGTAAAATCTGTACTAAAGGAAGTGACATTGCTTACAGCACCTGAGGCTAGTAGTTGGGTTTTCAGCAATTCCAATTTAACGGCATCGTTTATTTTACCTGTTACAGCTATTTGAATCAAATTAGACTTGTCATAACCAACAGGCTTATTTTTTACGTAATTGAGCTGCTGATAAATCACTGCTGTACAAACAATTAAAGCTGCAGCAAAAACGAATTGGCCAACTACCAATACTTTCCTCACCGAAGTGGATGAATCTGTTTTAAGGGTGAAACCTTTTAAAACTTTAATCGGTTCGAAAGAAGAGAGATACAGTGCCGGATAACTGCCAGCAATTAAGCCGGTTAAAATCATCAATCCAAATAAGGTTAACCAAAATGCGCCGTTATGATAATCTATCGTTAATTTAATATCTAACAAACTATTAAAATAGGGTAAACTCACCTCAATTAAAATAAAAGCTAAAACTGTAGCGATAAATGTGATGAGCAGGGATTCTAAAAAGAACTGATTGATTAAAGATTTGCGTGTTGAGCCGATTGCTTTACGAACGCCAACTTCTTTTGCCCTGCGCTCTGACCGTGCCGTAGATAAGTTCATAAAATTCACACAGGCAATCAACAAGATGCAAAAGGCCAGCAACAAGAATATTCTAAGCTGATCTATTTTACCACCTACTGATTTACCATTTACAAAATCGTCGTACAGATGCCATTTGTTTAATGGATGCAATAGTGCTACCGACAAATTATCTTTCTGATTGCGCTTGTAAATATCATGCATTAAGTTATTTGCAGCAGAGAAAAAGTTATTATCCTGTAATTGAACAAGGGTTAAACACATGTTATTCCCCCAATTGCCATCTTTTGCCCAGGGTTCTCGTTTTTCGAACAAAGCCCATGGCATAATACATTCAAAAATTAAGCTGCTGTTTGCTGGTGCATCTTCTATTACCGCTTCAACCTTTAATACGTCCTGATTTTCCAGCTTTACCATTTTATTAATCGGATCTTCCTTTCCAAATAATTTTGTTGCGAAAGACTTGGTCAGAATAATGGTATTTACATTTTTTAGCGCTGTGGCCGCATTACCTTCAAGAAACTTATAATCCAGTATTTTAGTAAAATTCTGATCGGCAAATATCGCACTGCTATTGATCTTATTATCGCCAACGGTAATGAGTTGTTTTCTAGGATAGGTAGTGTGAGCGGCATATTTAACGCCGGGGATTTTCTCCTGCACTTCTTTAGCCATCACATTAGGTGTCCACGCCCAGCTAAAAGTTTTACCACTTGCCTCCATGTTTTGATAAACCACATAAGTTTTATCGTGATTAGAAAATTGCTTATCATAACTCCATTCATAAGCAACATAGAGCAATAAAACCATACAACTGGCTAAACCAAGGGCTAAGCCGCCTATATTGATCAGAGAGAAGCCTTTGTTTTTCCAAAGGTTGCGCAGGGCTATTTTCAGGTTTAATTTGAACATATTGTTATTGTTTGGAGATAGGTGGTTAGCGTGTGGCGTTCAAAATGCCTATCTGGTGTTTTTTACTATTTCGCCTTCCCAAATCTTCCCATCCAGGAAGATTTTTGGGTAGACTTATTATTAACTAAACTAAAATCTTTTTTGAGGTTGAAGGCAGGAAGGCAATGGTTAAAGGCTGAAATAATTCGACCGTCTACCTTACAACCTTCAGCCTTTTCTCCTTATATCAGCTCTTCGTTTCTGCTTTTATTTATTTTTTCAGATATCACATGCCCGTCTTTCAGGTTAATGATCCGGTTAGAGAAACTGGCATCGTGACTGGAGTGTGTAACCATTACAATGGTAGTTCCGGTTTCATTCAGCTCGCAGAGCAGCTCCATTACTTCGTTACCATGCGAGCTATCCAGATTTCCGGTAGGCTCATCGGCCAAAACCAATTTCGGTTTGGTTACCAGCGCTCTTGCTACTGCTACCCTTTGCTGCTGTCCACCAGATAACTGTTGAGGAAAATGGCCGCTCCGGTTCACAATATTCATTCTCTCAATAATTTCGTTTACCAATTGTTTACGTTCTGCAGCAGGAATCTTATTATAAATTAAAGGCAGTTCAATATTTTCAAAAACGGTTAATTCATCGATCAAATTAAAATTCTGGAAAACGAATCCCATATTTCTTTTGCGGAAATTTGAACGTTCCCTATCGTTAAGCGTTAAAAGTTCGGTATCGATAAATTTATAACTTCCACTTTCTGGCTTATCCAATAAACCCATCACATTTAATAAGGTAGATTTTCCGCAGCCTGATGGCCCCATAATGGAAACAAATTCTCCTGCTGCCACATGAAGGTTAATTCCATTAAGTGCAGTCGTTTCTACTTCTTCCGTTTTGTAAACTTTTTCCAGATTTTCTATTTTTATCATAGCTTTTTAGTATCAAGTATATAGTACCAGGTATCAAGACCTGATTATATTGTTAACTTTATAGTCCATTATTCAAAAACTCCAAACTCCAAACTCCAAACTCCAAACTCCCAACTCCCAACTCCAAACGCCAAACGCCAAACGCCAAACTTATTTATTAATATCCACCTGATCATATTGGTTAAACTGATCATAAGATGAAGTAATTACTTCGTCGCCTTTCTGTAAACCACCTAATATTTCATAATACAGATAGTTTTTCCGACCGATTTTAACATTTTTCTTGATTGCTTTCCCATTGTTTACCACAAAAACCCAGGAGCCACCTGTACTCTGGAAAAACTGTCCCTGAGCAAGCAGCAGCGATTTGCTATTATCAGACAAAGTTAATTTTGTTTGCAATGATAATCCACGGCGTAAACCTTCAGGTGCTGCACCTTTAAAAACCATTTCTACCTGGAACTGCCCTGCTGTAACCTCAGGGATTACTTTACTTACGGTTAAGTTATAAGTTTTACCATTAAATTCACAGTTAGCAGTTTGTCCTTCTTTTACCCGGTTAATGTAATATTCATCAACACCGGCCTGAAGTTTATAACCTTGCAACACATCTATCTTTCCGATCATTTCGTTCGAATTGTATGATTTACCGATTACCGGATCATAAGAAGAGAGTTTACCAGAAACCGGAGCTTTAATGGTCATATTTTCAATGTTCTTGCGGATCATTTCCAAACTTTCGTTCATTTGCCCCATCGATTGATCAATCTGTGCCAGTTGCATTTTACGGCTTTGATTTTCCTGTTTAATGGCCTGACGTACAATTTTCAATTTGCCTTGATAATATTCATGATCCTGGCTAGACTTGTTAAATTCCTGGAGCGTAATCACTTTTTTAGCAAAAAGCGCACTATCTAATCTATATTGACGGGTTGCTGTTCTTAAGCTATTTTCTACATCTAAAACATCCTGATTTAAAACCCGCTGATTTTGCTCTAAATCTAACCGTGATTTCCGCAACTGATTAATCTGCTCGGTTGCTGCTGTTTGACTTGAGGTATAACTCAACATGGCATTTGAATTGGAGATTCTTAATAATGGCGTTCCTTTCACAACCGAAGCCCCATTCTCAGTAAAAATCTCCGCAACTGTTCCACCTTCAGATGAACTTACAATAACGGAGGTTAAGGGAACTACACTGGCATTTAACAGTACTACATCTTCAAAATCGCCATATTCTACTTTACTGATGGTTAATTTATCGGCATCGGCACTATAAACTTTTTTGAGGGATAAAGTATAGCCATAAATTACAACTGCTACAAAAGCAATTGCTCCACCTATTAGTAACAGGCTTTTAGTGCTAAATCTCTTTTTCTCTATTTTCTTATCCATGTGTTCGGTTGTAGTATTCGGTTTCCCTTATGCCAAGCTTGTGCCAAAAGCTAAAAACACAATTAAAACACTAATAATCAACAAGTTAAAAGTTTTTATTATTTTTACCTGTTCATTATCGGACAGTTGATGTGCGGGAGCGGACAGTTTGAGTAAATTTACCCTCCATTCCCTAAAGGGGGAATTTATATGGAAGGTTGAAAATGACATTTCAAAAGAAATTGCACTCGAAAACGGCATTTAAAAATAATATAGCCATATTCAAATAATTGAAATTTTAATTATAAATTCTGGTATGAACAATAGAAAGGAAAGCTCCCCTTTAGGGGCTGGGGGTTTAGACGCCACAGTTTTAATTATTGATGATGATGACGATATCTTACTGAGTGCCCGTTTGTTTCTAAAACAGCAGGTTAAGCAGGTAATCACTTGTAAATCGCCTAAAGAAATCAATGTTTTATTGAGTAAAAATGAGGTAGATATCATCCTGCTGGATATGAACTATCAAAAAGGTGCCAGTGATGGTCGCGAGGGATTATATTGGCTCGAACACATTTTATCTATCGATAAAGATTATGTAGTGATATTAATGACTGCTTTCGGTAATGTTGAACTGGCCGTAAAAGCCATAAAAAAAGGCGCTACCGATTTTATTCTTAAACCCTGGGAAAATGAAAAACTATTTGCTACCATTTCATCCGCTTCTAAACTACGCGAATCGACCAAAAAGGTAAAAAAGCTGGAAAAAATACATTCATCGCTCCAAAAAGACCTTACCCGTGGTTTTGAGAATATTGTAGGCCAGGCTGATGGCATAAAGCACTTACAGGCCACGTTGGTCAAAGTTGCACCTACAGATGCAAATGTGTTAATTTTAGGCGAAAATGGCACAGGAAAACAGGTTTTTGCTTATGAAATCCATGGTAATTCGCAACGCAAAAACCAGGTGTTTATGCATGTTGATTTAGGTGCTTTAAATGAAAATTTATTTGAGAGCGAATTATTTGGTTATGCTAAAGGTGCTTTTACCGATGCAAAAGAGGATAAACCCGGGCGTTTCGAACTTGCAGATGGTGGAACAATTTTTTTAGATGAGATTGGAAATTTAACGCTACCGCTTCAGGCCAAATTATTAAGCATTTTACAGAACCGTACAGTTACCCGTTTAGGCGAAAGCAAAGAACGTAAAGTAAATGTACGCCTAATCACTGCCACCAACATGCCACTAAATGAAATGGTAGCTAAAAACACGTTTCGGCAAGATTTACTTTTCCGTATCAATACTGTTGAACTCTTATTGCCACCATTACGGAAACGCGGAACCGATATTTTATTACTGGCGAATCATTTTATGCAGGTTTTTAGTTCAAAATACCATAAAAATATACAAAAACTAAATAATAAGGCTCAAGAAGCATTATTGCAATATAAATGGCCAGGCAACGTACGCGAGTTACAACACGTTTTAGAAAGAGCCGTTATTATGAGCGATGGTGCTGATATTACCGAAGATGATTTGCAGTTAAGCCCACAACGCTATGTACAGAACAATACCATACCAGATGAAATGGCTCTAGAGGATATGGAGAAAATGATGGTACAGAAAGCCATTGATAAACACAAAGGAAATATATCAAAAGCCGCAGCAGAACTGGGTTTAACACGTGCGGCACTTTACAGAAGAATCGAAAAATTTGGAATCTAAGCTGAAAGCTAAAAGACCAAAGCTTAAAGCTTTAGTCTTTCGCCTTTAAGCTTTCAGCTTTAAAAACATGTTCTACCAACGCTTTACCTTCCGTTTAATATTCCGCTTGCTGATCATCAATCTGCTGGGCTATCTTTTGTTCTACCTCATCAAAAACACCCAGCTCTGGTTTACCATCATAGGGGTTGCAATGATTTTATTGGGTACTATTATCTCACTTTACTACTATATCAATCAGATCAGATCGGATATTAACCGTTTCATTTTAGCCGTAAAAACAAGAGATCATACCTTAAACTTTAAAAACAAGGCAACTAAAGGCAGTTTTCCGGAGTTATATGAGTCCTTTGGTGATATTTTACTGGTACATAAACAGATCAGGTTGGAACAGGAAGCCATGTTTCAGCTGATCAAAACCATTCTAGAGCAGGTTCCTGTTGGTGTAATAGTAGTGAGCAATACAACAGCAGAAAAAGATGACGAAATTGCCTTTTTTAATCAGGCAGCTTCTAACCTTTTGGGTGTACCCGCCTATAAATATTGGCATCGGTTAAAACAACATCTTCCCATATTTGGAACAGAAATAGAGCAGATTTTAACAGGTGGAAAGCGGTTTCTGGAACTTAAAATCCAGGATAAGCTGATCCAGTTGTCTACAGAGGTTATTCCCTTAAACCTTTACGGGAAGAACTATTTCATCATCAGTTTTCAGAATATTAAGGATGAAATTGAGCAAAAAGAAACGGAAGCCTGGAACAGGTTGGTTGGCGTTATTTCGCACGAAATTTTAAATTCCATCACCCCCATCAGCTCGTTATCAGATACGATCAATAAAATGGTAACCGATAAAGAGAATTTAACAGAAGATGAAATGGACGATCTTCGAACAGCGCTGCACACTATCCAGAGGCGTTCGTCTGGTTTATTGGATTTTGTAAAAGATTACCGCTTAATTGCTGAACTGCCCACGCCAAACCTCGAGCCACATACCATTGGCGAAATATTAAAACACATTAAGGTGCTGATGAAGCCATTTGCCAAAGTTAAAAATGTAGTACTGGATGTAGAACAGACTTCATCAAAAATCACCATTCAGCTGGATCTGAAATTAATAGAACAGGTATTGATCAACCTGATTACCAACAGTATTTATGCAGTCGAAAATAAGGAAATGCCTTATATAAATGTAAATTATCGTTTAGAAAACACCAAACTGTATATAGATGTTACCGATAATGGAAGAGGCATAGGTGCTGCTGATCTGGAAAAAATATTCGTTCCATTTTACACCACCAGGAAAAATGGATCGGGCATAGGATTAACCATTAGCCGCAACATTATGAAGATGCACAGAGGCAGCATCGAAGTAGTTTCTACTCCTGAAAGTAGTACAACTTTTTCGTTGGTATTTAATTACGTTTAATCATCTGAATGTTTTTTTGACCTAAAAATTCAAACAAAACCAATTTGATATGCTTTTAAAGATGTAGATACATCAAATAAGAGCATGAAGACAGTTATAATATCGAACAGACTCCCCGTTAAAATCATCGAAGAGAATGACGAATACACGTTTATTCCCAGCGAGGGCGGCCTTGCCACCGGCCTTGGCGACGTATACAAATCAGGCAATTCCATCTGGATCGGATGGCCAGGAATTGAGGTTCCGGCAGAACGCCAGGAAGAAGTTACACAAAAACTCGCCGAATTAAACCTCTATCCGGTTTTTCTCACCCAAAACGAAATTAACTTATATTACGAAGGCTTTTCTAATGAGGTATTGTGGCCTGTATTTCATTATTTGGTTACTTATGCTCATTACGAACAAAGTTATTGGGACTGCTACCAATCTGTTAATGAGAAATTTGCAAAAAGTGCCATGCAGGTATTGGGTAGAAAAGATAAAATCTGGATTCAAGACTATCAACTGCTCCTTTTACCAGGTATTTTAAGAGAAAAACTCCCAAATGCTACCATCGGTTTTTTTCAGCATATTCCTTTTCCATCATATGAAATTTTCAGGTTAATCCCTTGGCGGGAAGAATTGTTAAATGGCCTTATAGGTGCCGATTTAATCGGTTTTCACACCTACGATGATGTACGACATTTTATCAGCACAGCCACACGTTTGCTTCCCGTACATTCATCATCAAACGTACTAAATAGTCAGGAAAGGCAAATTGTGGTAGAAGCTTTCCCAATGGGGATTGATTTTGATAAATTTTCGGAATTACCAGCCACAGAAAAAGTAAAAAAAGAAGTTGATTATTTCAGGGCAGGGAAAGAAGAGATGAAAGTAATCCTTTCTATCGATCGTTTAGATTATAGTAAAGGCATACTCGAAAGATTGAAAGCGATGGAATTATTACTTCAACACCATCCCGAATATATTGGCAAAATCGAACTTTTCATGATTGTAGTCCCTTCAAGGGATACCGTGCCACAATATAGTGAACTAAGAGATCAGATTGATCAGTTTGTTGGAAATTTAAATGCAAGGTACCGCTCCATGAACTGGATTCCCGTAAATTATTTTTACCGCTCATTCCCCATTGAAGTACTTTCTGCACTTTACGCTACGGCCGATATCTGCCTGGTAACGCCTATGCGCGATGGAATGAATCTGGTAAGTAAAGAATATGTGGCCAGCAGGAACCAAAATGATGGTGTATTGATTTTAAGCGAAATGGCCGGTGCCTCCAAAGAATTAACTGATGCTGTAATTGTTAACCCAAATAATATGGGCGACATTATGGAAGCAATTGTGACTGCTCTAAAAATGCCTTTGGAAGAGCAAAAGCAACGCATGACAGCCATGCGGGCAATAGTAGAAAAATTTAACGTTAAACATTGGGTTAACAATTTTATTTTAAGATTAAACGAAGTGAAAGATTCTCAAAAATCATTATTAACCAAACATGCAGTAAATTCGATTAATGAAGTAATTGCTGCTAAATATGCGAAAACAAGCGATAGAGTTCTATTTTTAGATTACGACGGCACACTGGTAGATTTTACCGGAAATATTGATGATGCCTCTCCTGATGACGAACTTTATGATTTAATTGAAAACCTGACCATTGATCATGCCAACAAAGTGGTGATTATTAGCGGAAGAAGACATGAAACACTGGAACAATGGTTCGGACATTTAAAGGTTGACCTTATTGCTGAGCACGGTGCATGGCAAAAATCGCATGGAGATAAGTGGAACAGTTTACCCCTGCTTACCGACCAATGGAAACAGGAAATAAAGACATTATTAGAAACCTATACAGACCGTACTCCAGGATCGTTTATTGAAGAAAAAAGTTATTCATTGGTGTGGCATTACCGAAAAGCGGAAGAGGGATTAGGTGATTTAAGAGCCAATGAAATTGTTAGCCACATGAAAATCCTTGCTGCAGATAAAGGCCTGCAGTTAATGCCAGGTAATAAAGTAATCGAGTTTAAAAATATAGAGGTTAATAAAGGAAAAGCTGCTTTAAACTGGTTATACGATAAAAACCCTGATTTTATTCTGGCATTAGGCGATGACCATACTGACGAAGATATTTTCAAAGTATTGCCAGATGAAGCCTTTACCATAAAAGTTGGCAATAACATTTCGGAAGCAAAGTACTACCTGAATGATTTTAGAGAGGTTAGAAAGCTGCTTTGGAGTTTGGTGAAGGAAGAATTTGTGGAGCGGGGTTAACTTCTCGGTAGCGTCATCCCCAGCTCGATTGGGGATCTTAATGCTTATTGCTTTAAGATTCCCGTATGCACGGGAATGACGTAACTTAAATAGAAATATTTTTATAAAACCAGGGTCTGTGTCTCCACAGACCTTTTTTAACAACTATAAGTTAAAAATAAATTATAATAACTTTGACAACTTTAATATGCATTGTGCACTTAAAGTTGTCAAAGTTTTTTACTAAATAAATCGTCATTTCGAGCAGCGTGCAACGCAGTTGAGAACCCGAAGGCGCTGCGAAGCAAAATCTATATTGAGAAATCTTGCTGGATAGATCTCTCCATTCTACTGCATTCCATCCGATAGCTATCGGATCGAGATGACGAAACATTTAAGATGTTACAAAAATATCGGTCTATCCAGTTTAATTGCAATACGGTAAGCTGCATTCATTAAACCTACATGGCTATAAGCTTGCGGGAAATTACCCCATTGACTACCTGTTTTAGCATCAACATCCTCGCTGAACAGAAGCAAATGATTACAATATTTAATGATGTTTTCGAATTCTTTAATGGCTTCATCAATACGCCCTACACAAGCTAAAGCCTCCACGTACCAAAAAGCACAGATTAAAAACGTTGTTTTTGGTTTACCGAAATCGTCGGCATGTATGTAGCGATAGAAAAGTCCATCTTCAGTTTTCAGTTCTTTTTCTAATGCAATTAAGTGATCTTTTGCCCGATCAGAAGCCGGATCCAGGTAATTCATCATAATCAACTGTAGCGTGCTGGCATCTAAATGCGGGCTTCCTATGGCGTTGGTATATACTTTTCTTTCCGGATCATAGCAGGCTTCTATATGTGCTGCTGCCTTTTCAATTAGAATTTCTGCCCGCCTTTCGAAATCTTCATTACCGATGGTTTTAGCCATTTTTAGCGCGGCCTGAGCGCCAGCCCATTGAAACAGGTTACTATAACAATGCACATTGGCAATATTTCTGAATTCCCATATCCCGGCATCCTTTTCATCAATGGTGCGCTCAATTTTAGAAAGTACACTTTCAATCCACTTTACCGAATCGCCACGTTCCGAAAAAACAAAACGATGGTCGGTATACAGTGGCAACATAGAGATTAAAACCTGCCCATAAATATCATTTTGAATATGTTCGTAAGCCTGGTTTCCTATCCTGATCGGCTTTTCGCCTTTATAACCTTCCAAATGATCTAACGTACGCTCGGTAATTTGTCTTTCGCCTGCTATGCCATACAAGGGCTGGTAACGTACGTCTTCAGCCTGAGAAATATCAGACAGGTAATTAAAATACCGTTCCATTTCTTCAAAATGCCCGATATGATTTAAAGAGGTGAGCACATAATGCGAATCGCGTAGCCAACAATAGCGGTAATCCCAGTTTCGGGTACTACCTGGCGATTCTGGCAAACTGGTTGTGCTTGCAGCTATAAAGGCACCAGTGTCTTCATATTGGTGGATTTTTAGAACCAAGGCCGATCTAATTACAAATGGCTGGTAAAAACCTGCTATCGACGAATGTTTAATCCATAAACGCCAATAAGAAATGGTTTCTCTTAAAAAATTCTCTGCTGTACTAACTATTGGAGCCTCTAAATTTTGTCCATAAGTCATCACCAGGTATTTAGGCTCATTCAGTACAAATGCTTTTTCGTCAAAAATATACGTTAGCGACACATTGGTGCTTAAGCGGATATTTTCATCGCAACCCAGATAATCAATATGATTGCTGCCCCTGCTTGATCGCATTTTACTTTTTCCATAATCACAAACCGGCTCACACTTAATGGTAATACGCGGATTGCCTTCCAAAGGTTCGATCTTTCTGATAAACATCAGCGGTTTAAAATAGCGATCGTATAAATGAAAACGGGGTGCAAAATCTGTTATTCGGTATTTCCCATCTTCAGCGGTAATCTCTGTCCTTAAAACATTCGTATTTTCGATGTAATATTGATCAGAAGTGAATTCGCCCTGTGGCAAGATTGAAAATTCGCCACCTTTTTTCTCATCCAATAAATTGCCAAATACAAAAGGGCTATCAAAGCGTGGCCAGCAAAGCCAAGATATATTAGTGTTTTTATTTACGTGAGCAATGAAAGCGCAATTTCCTATAATTCCTGTTTGATAAAGGTGCTTTTCGGTCATAAACTATTTTTTGTTTATGTACTAACAAGCTTATGGGGAAAATGTTGGTAGAAAAAGAAAAAGACCTTCTAGGTTTAACTAAGGCTGTCATTCTGAGTGCAACGAAGAATCTGCAAGCCAGGAACCACACAATTGACCTCACAATATTATTTAGACATTTTGCTTTCAAAGATTCTTCACTTCGTTCAGAATGACAAACAAAAAGACCTCGCAGGCTTTAAAACCTACGAGGTCTGGAAAGATTCTTCTCTGCAGTCAGAATAATAGTGTATCTAAATCACTGTGCCACTTGGTACCACTGCTCCCTTTTTAATTACCACTATACCATCTTTAACAGCGTAAAGTTCAAAGTCTCCATCTTCTAAATGGTCGCCTCCATTAATTTTAACATCGTTTCCGATACGACAATTTTTATCGATGATGGCATTGTTAATAAAACAACGGTCGCCGATACCGATCAAAGAATTCCCTTTATTGTTTTCTTCCTGTATTTCTTCCAAAGTCTGGTACCTGTCGCTACCCATAATATACGCATTGGTAATTACCGTATCCTTTCCAATTCTCGAGCGAATCCCTAAAACAGCATGTTCTACCCTGCTGGCCTGTATAATACAGCCTTCAGCAATAATGGTTTTATCTAACGTAGTACCCGAAATTTTTGATGGTGGTAACATCCTTGCCCTGGTAAAAATAGCATGGTTACTATCAAACATATTAAATTTAGGTATTTCATCCGTTAGGCCTAAATTGGCTTCGAAAAAAGATGAAATGTTACCAATATCGGTCCAATAACCTTCATACTGATAGCTTAGAACTCTACTCTCTGTAATGGCTCTTGGCAAAATTTCCTTACCAAAATCTTTTTCCTCTTCGTTCTCGTTTAAAATATTGATCAGATAATCGCGGTTAAAAACGTAGATACCCATCGATGCCAGAAAGTTACGTCCTTCGCCTTGCATTTCTTCACCTGTATCAGAAACCCAATCCTCCAAGCCGGTTTTTGGTTTTTCGATAAAAGAAGTGATCATGTTCTCTTCATCAGCCTTTAAAATACCAAAATCAGTAGCATCTTTAGCCGTTACCGGAATGGTAGCAATGGTAATCTCGGCATTGGCTTCGATATGTTTCTCAATCATATCTTTAAAATCCATCTGGTAGAGCTGATCCCCGGAAAGAATTAAGATATAATCAAACTCGTGCGAAACAATGTGATGCATACACTGGCGGACAGCATCTGCCGTACCCTGGAACCAGCCAGAGTTTTGCACGGTTTGTTCAGCAGCCAAAATATCAACAAAAGCCGTACTGAAATGACTAAAATGATAGGTATTTTTAATGTGTTTATTAAGTGATGCCGAATTAAACTGCGTTAACACAAACATGCGATGAATACCCGAATTGAGACAGTTCGAGATTGGAATGTCTACCAAACGATATTTACCAGCTATCGGAACTGCCGGTTTAGAACGTGTTTGTGTTAGTGGCGATAATCTAGAGCCCTGGCCACCGCCAAGGATAACGCCTAAAACTTTGTCAGTCATGCTTAAGCTTATTTTAAATTTTGGTATAATTCTATATAATTCAAGGCTGCCCTGTCCCATGAATGATCGATTTTCATCATGGTTTTTCTTACAGCTTTAAAGGCTTTTTTATCATTGTAAAATGCAACTGCACGGTTAATGGAATGTGTAACATCCCAAATACTCGTTTGATCATGACAGATCCCGAAACCATTGTCGCCAATATCGATTACGGTATCTCTCAACCCACCTACCCTTCGCACAATCGGAACGGTGCCATAACGCAAGGCATATAATTGATTTAATCCACAAGGCTCCACTCTTGATGGCATGATCAGGAAGTCTGCACCAGCATACATTTGATGCGAAACCTGTTCATTATACCCGATATAAGCATTGTATCTGCCGCCAAAGAAATCCTTCAACTGGTTTAACCTTCCTTCTACCCAACTATCTCCCGAGCCTAAAACCAGAACATTGATGTTATCGCCATGCTGTTGCAAAGCGGTATAAAAAATGTCGGGTAAAATATCGGCACCTTTTTCATCAACCAACCTTCCGATAAAAGTAAAAAGTGGTTTGGATGAATCTAATTGAAAAACATCACAGAGTGCTTTTTTGTTTGCCAATTTTCCAGCTTCAACTGTTTTTAAATTGTAACCTTTGTTCAACATCGAATCTGTCTCTGGATTCCAGACTTCGTTGTCAATTCCATTTAATATTCCCACTGATTTCCACCGTTCCTGCCTCAACAAACTTTCCAGTCCGCGTGCCTGTCCCATCATTTCTTCCAGGTAAGTTGGTGATACCGTGGTTACTTTCCAGGCACATTTAATAGCCGAAGCCAAAGGATTTATCGCATCATCCCAACCTAATAAACCGCCTTTCCATAAATCAAATGCTGGCAAATAGTACAATTTATCCCACCCAAACTGTCCCTGATATTGTGCATTATGAATGGTTAAAACCGTTGGCACACCACTAATTGGCTTATATTTTACGCTATTTGAAACCATAAAAGGAATTAAACCAGTATGGTGATCGTGACAATGAATTACATCAGGGCGATGCTCCCATTGTACAATCCAGTCTAGTGTAGCAATCTGGAAAGCAACAAAACGTTCTGTATCATCGCTGTAACCATAAACATTCGGGCGATCGGTTAAACCCTGTATATGAACCAGGTATAAATCGAAACCCAGTTTATTGGTCTTTTCTTTTAAAATACGGTATTGAAAGTGGTTATTCCCGTAGTTTGCCCAGGCATCATACGTAACTTCAAATTCGCTTTCGCGGATAAATTTGGTATCGTAGGCAGGTACAACAACTTTGGCAATATGGCCTAGTTTATTCTGATATTTTGGTAAAGCCCCTACTACATCGGCTAAACCACCAACTTTTGCAACAGGGTAACACTCGGCGCTTATATGTATAATTTCCATCAACTATTTGGTGTAGATAACCCAAGTAAGTTACTAATTGTTTTGAGCTTTGCAAATAATGTAAATTATATTTTTAGTTGATTATTTTAAAGGAAAAAACCTCATCTCGACTAAAGCAAAGCGGCATGGAGAGATAAAATTCAGATATTTTTTTTATTAGAAAGTGAATGTTTGGTTCTTTGTGGCGGCCTGTAGCCCTGCTTTACGCTATAAGTCCTCGCTGCGCTCCGGGCTTCCGCTCCAATCAGGCTTATTAACAGCGTTGGTTTCTATCAAATGCAGGAAATGTAGTTTTTCAGGGATGATCATCTTAAATCTGCGGGAACAAACGGTTAATAATTTCCTGCTGATTCCACAGATAAACGAATAGGATTTCTCTTAACAGTTATTTCTACAAAGCCCCTGAAACAAGTTCAGGATAACGTCTATTTAATCTTAAATATGCAGAAACAAAAAAAACCGCTTAAATCCATAAACGGTTTTTAACAACAAAACAAATATATTTTTTTGGTTTAAAAATAGCTAGTATTCTTCGGCGATAATCTCGTAAAAATCGCGAATGGGTTGAAATTGAGGGTGTAAGGATACTACATCACCAAAAACCAATAAAGCCGGTGCCGTTATTTTTTTATCTTCAACAATCTCGGCAATCGTATCAACAATACCTACTGCAATTTTTTCTTCTGGTGTAGAACCATTTTGAATCACAGCTACAGGTAATAAATTTTTATTTTCTGCCTGAAAGATGGCGGCAATCTCTTTTACCTTTTCAATCCCGTTTAAAACAACAATGGTGGCTTTCGTTTTCGCAGCAATATACAAATCCGCTGAAATTTCACCTTTAGAATTTGTTCCGGTTACCGCCCAGAAACTTTCGCTCAAATCTTTATAAATCATCGGGATCTTCTGTAAACTTGGAGCACCTGTTGCACTCGAAATACCCGGAATAATTTCAGTAGGAATACTGTAAGATTCTGCCGCATCTATTTCTTCATATCCTTTCGCAAAGAAAAACGGATCGCCACTTTTTAAACGTACAACATGGCCATAGTTTAAAGCATAATCAACAATTAGCTTGTTCACCGCATCCTGAGAGAATGATTCATTATCACTAAGCTTACCTACATAAACTTTTGGAATACCATCTGGCGCATGACATAACAAAGCCTCGTTCACATTTGCATCATACAAAACAACATCAGCTGTTTTTAATGCTTTAACCCCTTTTAAACTGAATAAATCCGGGTCACCAGGACCTGCACCTATTAAAGTAATTTTTGGTTCAATGTTCGCTTTTTTTACTTTATTCAAAATCATAACAGATAATTTAAGCTTGTTATACGTATGTCAACAATACAAATATATAAAGTCTATGGGAATTGTAGTAATTTATTTTAAAATATTTTTCTTTACTGTCATTCTGAACGAAGTGAAGAATCTTCTAAAAGTGGTTTTTAGCATCATGATATCCTTTAACTCCGTTCAGGATGACAAATTGAGCTAAATAAAGCAAAACCTTCATCTTCTGTATCTGAACCGGAGCGACAGAAAAATAGGAAATAAAATTAGGTCTTAGCTGGATGCCAAGACCAGATATTGTATTATAAGTAAAAAATAGCAATAAATTTTCGTTATCTCGATCCGATAGCTATCGGATGGAACGCAGTAGAATGGAGAGATCTACACATTAAGATTTCTCGACTGCGTTACACTTCGCTCGAAATAACGATACCAAAGGGATGAACTATAGAAACCTTGACTTAAAAGGTCCTTCGCTGTGCTCAGGATGACAATATTGGGGTTTATTTACAATTTACTTCTGAAAAGGTAAATTTCCCGGCTTCATAATTAATGGGTTTCCCTTTAACAAAATACGATCTGCCCAAAGTGGTTTCAATCTGCGCAACACCCATAATGAGTTTACCATCTTTCCTTAAAAAGGCCAATGGATTGGTAAATGCCTTTGTAGTATCTTTACCCGTATTAAACCGATAATCGACCAGTAAAGTGTCGCCATTAAACTTACCGCTTATCTTGCCGTTATTTTGAGGCTTGTCAGCATACTTCACCAGTAATGAACCGGTTACTTTACCAGATGCCATAGTTTTCACTATCATAGCGGCACTGTCTTTTTCAAAAAAAGCGGCATAACAGGTTTGATTGATTACCGAATCCTTTTTTGCGGTATCAGCCTTTTTATCTGATTGGTTACAGGCAAAAATAAATGGAACAGTAGCAAAAACGAGGTATAAAAAATTTCTTTTCACGTGGTTTGTAATTGGGATTTCAATTTATAATGTAATAAGCTGATGAAAATTTTTAACCATTTCCATAAGTTAAATATACAAAAAACCCTTTTACGAAAAACGGGGCTACCTTTGGTGCCCCGTCGAAATTGCTTTCACTTTAGATGAATCTAAAGCATTCATTATTATATTTGGTGATTATTCCCCATCATCCATCTTACATTATTCCATCTTACACCTTACTCTACTGCTGCCCTGAACATCAGCGCGCCAATGGTTAAATTAGTCCGGGTATCAACCAAAATAGCAGAACCATTTGCACGGTTATCATCATATAAATCAAAAGCTAAAGCATCAGCGGTTTTAATAATCACGCGACCAATATCATTTAGTTTAAATTCTTCTGCAGCATGTTTCTCTAGTGTATTGATATCTACCTTATGCAGAATTTCGCTGATTTTACATTTAGTAATTTTGCTATTATGCTGAATGTTGTACATTATCGAGGTGTCCAGGGCACGGGTATCCATCCAGCAAAGATCTGCCTCAATCAATTTTGTTTCCTGTGGTAATGCCGAAGCATTTACAATCGTATCGCCACGGCTAATGTCTACATCATCCTTTAAATGGATAATAACCGATTGACCGGCATGTGCTGCATCAAGTGTTTGATCGAAAAACTCAATCTTCTCTACAATAGAGCTGGCTCCTGAAGGAAGAACAGTAACCTTATCATTTAAATTAAAGGTTCCGCTCAATACACGTCCGGCATACCCCCGGTAATCATGCAATTCTGCTGTTTGCGGACGAACCACCCATTGTACAGGCATGCGGGCCAATTGCGATTTGTCTAAGCTATCGGTATCTACTTTCTCTAAGAAATGCAGCAAACTTTCGCCCTCATACCAATCCATGTTTTCAGATGTCTGAACCACATTATCTCCTTTTAATGCACTCACCGGAATGTAGGTTACATCAGTCAGTTTTAACTGTTGTGCCAGGATTTTGTATTTCTCTATGATTGAATTGTAAATGGTTTCGCTATAATCAACCATATCCATTTTGTTAATGCAAACCACTACATGTTTAATGCCCAATAAGGAAACAATATAAGAGTGACGGATAGTCTGCTCAACTACACCGTTACGGGCATCGATCAAAATAATGGCCAAATTAGCTGTGGAAGCTCCCGTAACCATATTTCTGGTATATTGAATGTGGCCTGGGGTATCGGCTATAATAAATTTACGTTTTTCTGTCTGAAAGTATTTGTAAGCTACATCAATGGTAATACCCTGCTCGCGCTCTGCTCTTAAACCATCGGTAAGAATGGCTAAATCTATTGTTCCATCGTCATTTTTGCGGTTAGAGCTCTGCAAAGCCTCTAATTGATCGGCTAAAATAGAATCTGTATCATATAACAAACGGCCAATTAAGGTACTTTTACCATCATCTACGCTGCCTGCTGTGAAAAATTTTAATATGTTCATTTTTTTTTAGATTTGAGATATGAGATAATAGATATGAGACGGATGCAAGATTCTCAAATCTCACGTCTCCCTTAAAATAATAGATATGAGATTAGACAGATGCAAGGTTCTCAAATCTCACATCTAAAATCACACGTCTCTCTTAAAAATATCCTCCCTTTTTCCTGTCTTCCATTGCGGCTTCAGAAACTTTGTCGTCTAAACGTGCACCACGTTCTGAAATTTTGGAGGCGCTGATTTCTGAAATAATATCGTCGATCAAGAATGCATCCGATTCTACCGCAGCGGTGCAAGACATATCGCCAACAGTACGAAAACGAACCTGTTTGCGTTCAACAATATCCTCGTCATCCATATTTAAAAACGGAGAAGCAGCCATAAGCTGTCCATTTCTGGTAATTACATCGCGCTCGTGCGAAAAATAAATGCTAGGAAGTTCTATTTTCTCCCTGCGGATGTAATTCCAAACATCTAATTCTGTCCAGTTACTGATCGGAAATACACGGATATTTTCACCTTTATGAATTTTACCGTTGTAAATGTTCCAAAGTTCAGGACGTTGGCGCTTTGGGTCCCATTGACCAAATTCATCGCGGACAGAGAAAATACGCTCCTTTGCCCTAGCTTTTTCTTCATCTCTCCGTGCTCCACCAATGCAGGCATCAAACTGATATTTGGCAATGGTATCAAGCAAGGTTACCGTCTGCAAAGCATTTCTACTGGCATTTTTACCAGTCTGCTCTACCACTTTACCCTGATCAATAGATTCTTGCACTGAACCAATAATTAATTTTTCGCCAATTCTTTCTACCATTTGGTCACGGTAGGTAATGGTTTCTTCAAAATTATGTCCGGTATCTATATGTACCAAAGGAAAAGGAAATTTCCCTGGACGGAAAGCTTTTTCTGCCAAACGAACCAAAGTAATTGAATCCTTACCGCCCGAAAATAACAGCGCCGGTTTTTCAAACTGGCCTGCTACTTCACGCAATATGTGAATAGCCTCAGCCTCTAGTTCGTCTAAATAATCAAAATTATATGTACTCATTATTAAGTATTGTCTTGTTACTAAAAATTGTTGTAAAGTTGAAAGGTTTGAAAGTTGAAATGTTGTATTTATTTTCTGACACTATAATTTACACTCATCCATTTCACATCTTATATCTCCATCTTACCTCTTCCATTTTACATCTGCTAAGAAGCTGCGTGTAAGCCACATTCCTTTTTGCTCTGGTCTTCCCACCACCATCTTCCGGCCCTAAAATCTTCCCCTGGCTGTACAGCTCTTGTACACGGAGCACAACCTATACTAGGGAAACCTTTATCGTGCAAAGTGTTGTACACAATGTTGTTCTCTTTAATGTAAGTTTTTACGTCATCCAAAGTCCAATCGAAAATAGGATGAAATTTGATCAAATGATTGCCTTCGTCCCATTCTAAATCATGCATATCCTCGCGGTTGGCACTCTGATCTGCCCTAATGCCTGTTATCCAGATTTCGTTACCTTTCAATGCTCTTTTTAAAGGTTCTATTTTACGGATGTAACAGCATTCTTTCCTGTTTTCTACCGATTCGTAAAAGCTATTGGGGCCCTTTGTATTTACCATATCCTGTAACAGTTCGTTCTGAGGATAATAGGCATGAATGGGTTTGTTGTAAATTTCTAATGTACGGTTCCAAACGTAATAGGTTTCTGGAAACAAACGTCCGGTTTCTAAAGTAAAAACCTTGATCGGAATATTATTGGCAAAAATTAAATGAGTAATGGCCTGGTCTTCCCAGCCAAAACTGGTCGAAAATATAATACGGCCGGCGTATTGATCTGCCAAAAATTTCAGTTTATCAATGGTACTTAAACCTTCCAGTGCTGCTTTGATCTCCTCTAAGTTCCCCATCACTAAATTAATTTTAAAATAAACATAATTACACTCCTTAAGCTTACAATCATCACAATAATCCCCACAGCAACCATAATGGTTTTTGCCGAAATTTTGTTGGATACTTTTGCGGCTATTGGCGATGCGATTGCGCTACCGATAATTAAACCCACAACTGCTTCCCAGTGTTTGCCACCCAACATGGTAAAAAAGGTAAGCGAACTTAATGTGGCAATAAAAAAGCGACTGATTTTTACCGTTCCCAAAGAAAACAAGGGATGCCTGCCACCTGCAATTAAGCTTGATAATACGATTGAACCCCAGCCGCCGCCAAAGGCAGCATCGATAAAACCACCCACAAAGCCCAATAAACCAATTTTTTTAATTTTTTGATCAGCTTTTTTACGCTTGATATTAAAAGCTTTCATTAAAATAACAGCACCCAGAAATAGCGTGTAAATGGCAACAACTGGTTTAACATAACTGCTATAATGCTCTAATGAAGAGAGAATGTAGGCACCTAAAACTGCCCCGATTATGGCAGGAAGAATTAAAATTTTAAATAACTTCCAATTTACATTACCCATCCGGTAGTGCATCCAGCCTGCAATTCCATTGCTCATCACTTCCGAAATATGGATGGCCATACTTGCTGATGCGGGAGGTAAGCCCATGGCCAGCGAAAATGATGCGGTGGTAACACCATAAGACATGCCGATTGCACCATCTATTAATGCGAATAAAAATCCTGCACCCAAAAACCAGTAGAATAATGGATCAATATTGATCAAAAACGTTTGAAATTCTGGCTCGGTGTTCCACAAAGAAAATCCGATAGCGCAAACGAGTAAAACTGCAGCCGCCCAGATTAACCATTTAATATTGCGCTCGGCAAAACTCTTTTTAGGATTAATTAAACTTTGGGTAACCTTATTTAGTTTTTTAACTTTTGCAGAAAAATCGCCGTTTAAGGTTTGGCGCAAAGCACTCATATTTTGCAAGGTCTCATCAAGCTCTGCTGGTAAACCTTCGTTTAAAATCTGCTTTAAACGTTTGGCGATGGTTGGCGATTTACCGTTTGTAGAAATGGCAATCTTTAAATCGCCCTTTTGAACGATAGATCCCAGATAGAAATCGCAGAGTTCTGGCTTATCGGCCACATTGATCAACAAACCACGTTCGTGCGTCACCTTTCTGATCTCATCATTTAAAATATAGTTATTGGTTGCCGCAAAAACGATATCAATATCATTCAGGTCTTCTACATCAAAACTTTTTTGCTTAACTTTTATCAGCGGATAATTTGCAACAAGTGCATAAACCTCCGGCGATACCGTTTCTGCCACAATGGTAATGGTAGCACTATGGCTGTTATTTACAATAGCGGTTAACTTCTCCAGCCCAATATTTCCTGCTCCAATTAATAATGTACGCAGCTTGTTCAGCTTTATAAAAACCGGAAAAAGCTGGTTACCTTTTTCCTCCTCAGAAAAAGACGCTGCATCATAAGGTTGGTTAGGCAATACTTGCATATTGTTTAATTAATTGCTTAAATGATGGGTGTAATGATACAACTTCTCCAAAAATTAATAAAGCAGGTGCTTTAATATTTTCTTGCTGTACCAAACTTTCTATGGTTTCAACCATGCCAACAACTAATTTTTCATCTGCTGCAGATCCATTCTGCACTACTGCAGCAGGTAAATTGTTCTTGCCTTCAGCTTTAAAAATCTCTACAATTTTAGATAATTTTTTAAGTCCCATCAGTACTAAAACCGTAGCTTTTGATTGTGCTGCCTGATAAATATCAGCCGAAACTTCTCCAGAAGTGGTGGTTCCGGTAATTACCCAAAAACTTTCACTCATGCCGCGGTGCGTAACCGGAATCTGCTGTAAACCCGGCACACCGATCGAACTTGAAATACCCGGAATCACACTTACCGGAATACTATATGATGCTGCATAATCCAACTCCTCATATCCCCTTCCAAAAACAAATGGATCGCCACCTTTTAAACGCACTACGTGACCATAGTTTAACGCATAATCAATCATTAATTTATTGATGGTATCCTGAGGATAAGAATGCTCACCAGAACGTTTTCCTACATAAACTTTAATGGCTTCTGCAGGAGCATGCTCCAATAAAGCTTCGTTGGTTAAAGCATCATACAATACCACATCAGCAGTTTGTAATGCTTTTACCCCTTTTAAGGTTAATAAATCCGGGTCGCCAGGACCTGCGCCTAAAAGGGTTATTTTTGATTCTTTATTTTGATTAACCATGTTTCTTTTAATTATTGAATTTTGAATGACTGGATGAAGAGTTGTTTGGCGCATGGCGTTTAGCGTCCGCAGTTCTCAAATCTCATATCTATTGTCTCAAATCTCATTTCGCTAATACCGCTCTTTTCGCTTTAATCTGATTTAAAAATTGATTGGCTTCTTCAAAATATTTCTTTGCAAACTCAGCCGTTGGTTCATTTTTATTGATCTGTAAAACCAGGTCAGAGAAATTGGTTGGTAAATCAAATTCGCCGGTTTCTACATAATGGTTATCAAACTCACGGATCACGCCAACTTGTGTACTGCTGTTTACACCTTTATCCAACAATAATGATTTTGCTGCACTTACAAAAGTTGCATAGGTATGGTAAATGGCATCGGCATAAGCACCATTATCTAAATTCTGTTTTGCCCAACCGAATTTTTCATCCGCTTCTAACAGTAAAGTAGCCACTAAATCGATCACTACACCTGCACATTCTCCAACACCAATAGCGGTTACAAATTCTTCAACATGTCCCCAGTCTACAAATTCTTCTGTCTGCAGGTTTGTTAAATCGGCTAGTGGTTTTAATAATTGATAAAAATGGTCTTTACCTTTTCGATCATAATATTGGTGGAAATTTTCATCAGCCAGGTTGTTGGCTTTAAAATCGTTTAAAATATAGTGTAAAACACTTGTTGCTCTTTTAGAAGGAACTTTGATTACGCGTTCTGCAACACGACCAACACCATTACCAACCGTACCACCACCAAGCATAACCTGTACAGCAGGCACCACTTTCCCTTCGGCTTTTACTGAACTCCCATGGAAACCAATTTCAGCCAAGCCATGCTGACCGCAAGAGTTCATGCAACCACTAATTTTGATCTTGATGTTTTTTTCATAAATAAACTCTGGAAAATCGGTATAAATTACTTCTTCCAAAACTTCAGCAAGGGTCATCGAGTTCGAAATACCTAAATTACAGGTATCGGTTCCAGGACAGGTGGTAATATCGGCTAAGCTATCAAAACCTGCTGTGGTAAAACCGATTTTATTTAAAGCAGTATACAGAGACGGTAATGCTTCCTTCCGTACAAACTTGAGCAGTAAGCCCTGATTCTGGGTAATCCTGATTTCATCAGCCACATATAATCTGATGGCGTCAACAAACGCTCTTGCCTTATCTGTTTTGATATCACCTACCTGAACTTTTACATAAACGCCATAAAACCCGGTCTGTTTTTGCTCAATCACGTTAGTGGCTAACCAATGTTTGTAATGGGCTTCGTTTAATATTTCTACCGCAGGATATTCTTGTTCTAAAGGTAACGTTGGCTGAGGTATTGTATTAATATCTATGTTAAAGGTTTTTACTTTGTTCGCGATACGCTCATCAGCTACCAAACGTAGCACTTCATCTAAGCCTAGTTTCTGAACCAGGTATTTTAAACGTGCTTTGTTTCGGTTCGTACGCTCGCCATAACGGTCAAAAACACGAAGAACAGATTCGGTAAAAGGGATTAACTGATCTTCAGGTAAAAATTCGTGAACGGCATTGGCCAAAAATGGCTGTGCACCTAAACCACCGGCAAACAATACTTTAAAGCCACGTTCGCCATTTTCGTTAATTTTTGGAATAAATCCTAAATCGTGAATGTAGCTAAATGCAGTATCTCTATCGCTCGAAGAAAAGGAGATTTTAATCTTTCTACCCATTTCCTGACAGATCGGGTTACGCAAAAAGTAAGCAAATACCGCTTGTGCATAAGGTGAAACATCAAATGGCTCTTCAGCATCGATTCCAGCATTTGGAGAAGCGGTTACGTTACGTACGGTATTTCCACAAGCTTCACGAAGTGTAATATCATCCTGTTCCAGTTTAGCCCAAAGCTCTGGCGTACGGTCTAAACTTACATAATGAATCTGGATATCCTGACGGGTTGTCAAGTGCAGGTTACCGCTTCCATATTCATCGGCAATATCGGCAATGCGCAACAACTGTTTAAAAGTTACCTTCCCAAAAGGCAATTTAATCCGTACCATCTGCACGCCAGGCTGCCTTTGTCCGTAAACACCGCGGGCCAAACGGAGGCTCCTAAACTTTTCGTCGTGGATGGTTCCATCTCTAAAAGCTTTAATCTTATTCTCTAAATCGATGATGTCCTGCTCGACAATCGGATTTTCGAGTTCTGTTCTGAAACTTTGCATATGTGTTGTTAGCTTTATTCAAAAAATGCTTCCCTGTTACCGAGAAGCATTCCATATTTTATACATAAAATTATCTGTAGGCTCCTGTTACTGCGTTTTACAACAACAGCACATCATTTGCTTAGCGGTTAACTGGTTAGGTATAAAGTTGAAGTTCATACGTCAAATATATAAAGTATATAGGAATAGTCGTAATTTATTATGAAAAAAATTACGATATCTTGTTAAACCTCGTAGGTTTTAGCTTTAAAACCATCTTGAACTTGTTTCAGGATCTATTTCCTATGGCTGATTAATAAACTGCCAATTGAAAAATGAAAGTTATTAATCGAAAACTGCCAACTGAAAACCGAAAACTGCCAACTAATTTGGGCGTTCCCCAAGGATCGGGCTTTGCAGGGCTGCGCTTCGCTCCGGTACCGATGAAAAATCGGTACTGAATCCTTACAATCCCTAACGCTTAATTATTGCAAAAAATGACCAGACTTCGGAAATTACGTACATTCTACTTCTTTGAAACTTCGGAAGTCTTTACGTTAAATAGTCCTCGTTTGTAACGAGGATTCACGAGACTTGCATTTTTAATGCAATAAATAGTACATCGGTGGCGATAAAATCTAGCGCTAACGATTGTTCTAACGAGAGTTGAATAATTTATCGTTTACAAACGATAGAATCATGTAGCTATTGGTGCACTCGTTTGGAAACGAGCGCAAGCATTATCGAGTAAGTAAATACTATAAATTAACGATACCGATCTTCAGGTTATCCTCACGACCGATTACATCTGCAATGCTCGTTTCAGTTAAAACTTTTAGCGTAGCATCCCTTACATCAATAAAGGCACTTCTAATGCCACAGGTTTTCTCATCCACACATTCATCACATTTGTGGTAAAAGTTTAAACTCGCGCAGGGAACCATCGCAATAGGACCATCAGTTACGCGCATTACGTGTACCAATAAAATCTCTTCGGGTTTTTTATTGAGGCTATAACCACCTCCGGCACCTTTTTTACTGTACAAAAAGCCGGCGTTACGCAGATCGAGCAGAATCTGTTCTAAGAATTTTTTAGGAATATGCTCCTCCTCTGCAATTTTCGAAATCTGCATTGGTGGTTTATCTAAATTTTTACCCAGCGCAACAAGCGCTTTTATGGCATATTTTGTTTTTTTGGATAGCATATTTGTACAAAGCTAATAAAAGAAAGTAAATTATAAAATATGCAACAGTAAGTAGATTTTAATTCATCATACTATCATATTCATAAATATAATGCATAATTATGATGATTGCTTTAATCAAAGAAGCGTAAAAATAACCAACCATCGTAACAGTAGATGATTCTCTGCGTTTAAATTCTATTTTTACCCCCCTATTCTGAATTACAGATTTTAATAATGAAAAGAAAACTCAATCTATTGCCGCTCCTAATAGTTGCAATAATATTTTTTGCACTCAACGCTTATGTATTATCTGGCCTGGGTACCATCAATCAATCCAGTCTACTCAGTCCAATTTTTTGGGTATTTATTATCGGCTTAACTTTTGCCTTATTTTTTGCCATTCAGCAAATGCGGATTCAGGGCATCAATAAGTTTTTCCAGATCGTTAGTCACGCTTTTCTGATTATTTTTGCCGCAGAAATTGTATTTGCCTTTTTTCTCCTGCTTGGCGATGTTTACCGCTTATTAATTGGCTTTGCTACTAATTTTGAACCTGGCGGATTCCATATAGCTGGCCGTAGCAACTACTGGGTCGATTTTGCCTTTGTAATGTTCTGCTTAACCATCGCTTTATTTGCTTACGGCATTACCCAGGGGAAATATGCTTACCGGGTGATTAAACACACTTTATATTTTGATGATCTGCCTGCAAGCTTTGATGGTTTTACCTTAACGCAAATCTCTGATGTGCATGCCGGGAGTTTTACCAACCCAAAAGCGGTTCAGAAAGGGATCGATATGATCAATGCGCAAAAAAGCGACCTGTTTGTTTTTACCGGTGATTTGGTCAACAATGCCGCTGCAGAGATTGTGCCTTACATCGGCCATTTCTCACAGATTAAGGCCCCTTTCGGACAGTTTTCTATTTTAGGTAACCACGACTATGGCGATTACATCAAATGGCCAAGCGAAGCCGATAAAATCCAGAATTTAAACCAGTTAAAAGCATACCACGAAGAACTGGGATTTAAGCTTTTGCTGGATGAACATGTTGAATTGCATAAAAACGGCGAGAAAATTATTTTGGTCGGAATAGAAAACTGGGGCGTCGGTTTTGGGGAACGTGGTGATCTCAATAAAGCACTTCAAAATACGGGGGTGAACGATTTTAAAGTTCTTTTATCTCATGATCCTTCTCATTGGGATGCACAGGTAAAAAATTATCCTTCCAAAATCCAATTGTCGTTGGCCGGCCATACCCACGGTATGCAGTTTGGCATCGAAGCTTTTGGGATTAAATGGAGCCCGGTAAAATACCGTTACAAACATTGGGCAGGCATTAAAACCGAAAATGGCAGGTATTTAAACGTAAACAGAGGTTTCGGTTTTCTGGGATTTTCGGGCCGGATTGGGATCTGGCCAGAGATTACGGTAATTGAATTGAAGAGGAAATAAACAACAATGCCCCAAATTGGGACATTATTGTTTAGGTGATCGTCATTCCCGCGCAGGCGGGAATCTTAACGCTGCTTGCAAGCCTGGCTATGGCATTACGATTCCCAATCAAGTTGGGAATGACGAACCACTTAGTAATTAAGCGTATAAGTCAAGTTATACGTACGGCCACGGCCTGCATAATAAAACGTTTCCGGTTTAGCCAAAGCCTGGTACAAAAATACCGAACGTTGACTCCAAATGGTCTGATAATTTTTGTTCAACAGGTTTTGTACACCAAATGATAAACTTCCGGTAAATAACTTTACTGATCCCAATAAATCAACAGTGGTAAAGCCTTTTAACTCATTTTGCACCACAACATTTCCAACTGTAGCATAACCTTTCGAATCAAATGAATGGAAAGCCTGGGCTTTTATACCAAAAACTTTTCCGTTATAACCCAGGTAACCTGCAATTTTTGACGGACTTGCAACAGTTACATCCTGTAATGACCATGTACCATCGGCATTTTGTTTTTGTGTTTTGATGTACAAACCGTTCATGCCAGCTTCAAAACCATTTTTCAGGTTTAATGATAGCGAACCTTCAACACCTAAATTTCTCACATTTTCATCGAAAACTTCAATATTGAATGTGCTGTTGGTTTTTACATTTTTATCAGATAAGGCATAAAAGCCAGCTACCTGCGCATTAAATACTCCTGTGCGGTAACGGTAACCTGCTTCGTATTGTGCTGTTTTGATACCGGTTAAAGGAGAACTTCCCACATTAATTGAGTTGCCTAAATTATAGTTGGTACCAACTAAAGTATAAGTACCCTGTCCGTAATATTTAGCTGGATCTGCCAGGTTAAATCCCTGCGAATAATTAACCCATGCTTGTTGAGCTGCGTTGATTTTAAATACCAAACCACCATTTAATAAGTTTACATCATAATGGTTTTCACCACCAGTAATAGCCGTAGCGGTTCTACCTACACCATAAGCCAAAGGTACAGAAGCGGTAGTACCTACAAAATCGCCAACTTTAACAAACATACGTTGCTGACGCACACCTCCCGACAGACTTAAAAAGTCGGTTACTTTAACCTGTGCCTGTAAAAAACCAGATAAACCATTTACCCTAAAGTTTGGGTAACGTGCAATAGTAGCCACTGTAGTATTATTTAAACCACCAGATGCAAAGGCTTTTGCCCTATCAAACAAAGCTTGCCGCGCGTTAAAATTCTCGTGATCTGCATCAATACCGTATGTAAGATTCAGTCTATTCCAATCTTTATTCAATACCAGTTTTAAAGCACTGTAATTGGTGTTCTGAATGGATGAACCACTGTAAAGTCGCTGTGGTATAGCCGCTTGCCCCGGGAATGGGTGAAAACTAAACTGCTCATTCCTGGCAGCTGCCTGTACATACAAAGTTTGTCCGCCTAAGATATCGCTTGCCTGATAATTGGCATTAATGTTGGCTCTGCTTGTTTTTGGGTCAACATCTGATGAATAACCATTTCTCATTTCTAAGAGTGCCGGATTTGATAATAATCCCCCATAATTTGCACCCAGGAAAAGGTCTTTATCGCCACGGTAACCCGAATTGTAATATTGAGCATTCACTGATAATTTTTGATAATCCGTTAATTTAAATTCGGTACTTCCGAAAAAATCGAACGATTGGTTATATTGTAAATCGGTTTGAGTAATATCAGTAAAAATCTGCTTTCCATCTGCGCCATAGGCTGCATTGTTTTTTTGAAAAGCCATTCCAATACGCCCGTTCCAATCTTTGCTACCGCCAGAAATAGCCTGTGCTACGCGTACATCATGATCGCTTTTTTCCTTCAAACCACTGCGTACACCAACCTGTGTAGTAAAACTGGGTTGACTATCCTGCCCTTTTTTAGTGATGATATTGATGATACCACCTGTTGCGCCACCGCCATAAACCGCGCTTGCACCAGATAAAACTTCAATTCTTTCGATATTAAATGGATCAATAGATTCGAACTGACGGCTTACACCACGCGTGCTATTTAACGAAACACCATCAATCATCACCAATGCATCTCTGCCACGTTGGTTCTGTCCGTAATTGGTACGCCCCTCCGGGCCGGCATCCAAACTCGGAATCAATTGCGCCAAAGATTGTTTAAGTGGGATTCCGGCTCTGGCCTGTTCCTGGATTTTTGCACCATCAACTACCCAAACCGTGCCCGGTATCTCACTTATTTTGGTCGGTTTACGCGATGAAACCACCACAACCTCCTGCATATTAGCGGTAGGGCTTAGATAAAGCGTGAGGTTAACCGTCTGATCTTTAGCCAAACTCACTTTCTGTAGTATGGTGGTATAGCCTACGTAACTAACCTGTAATTGAAAGGAACCTTCGGTTAACTTTAGGTCAAAGCTACCATCAGCAGCCGTGGTTGCCGAAGCATTTTTACCCTCAACTTTAATATTTGCTCCCGCAAGTGGAGCCGTTTCGCCTATTACCTTTCCAGTAACCGTTTGCGCTTTACCGGTAAAAATAAATCCACCGATGAGGATTGCAATTAAGTATAGATTTTTCATTCTTATTTATTTGGTGTGTACGGTATTATTTTTTGCGCAAAGCAATAATTTATTTAGATTAAATCCAAATAAAATTTTTAATTTTTTATATTTTCTTATACTAAAACGGTTAAGCATTGCATAATTAGCCAGTTACAAAAAATTGATTAAAAATAATATTAAAATTATTTTTAATCAATCTAAATAAAAATATACCTTAGCAGTCAGAATTAAAATTGAAACCGCTACTCTGTTTTAGCCGATCCAACCAGATATTATTTCAAAAATAGGGCTTGTTATGCCCTATAATTTTATTGCCCTTTAAACTTGACTTTTTGAAAAATTGAAAACCTAATGTTCACATCAGACCTAGAAAAACATGAATTCATTGATTTCCTTACGGAAAGTCCGACCAAGGAAATCTTTCATCACGAAAATGAAGCAGAATACCTGCATGCTGTAGGAAAAGTTACCCAAGCGGTAAAAAAATTCCTCAACAACAACCAACAACCTTTTAGTGGAATATCGCCGGCAAAATTAAGACCGCTGTTTGATTCGATTGAATTTGAAAAAACGCACGACAACTACGATGCTTTACTTAAAGAGGTTGAACAACTTTATACCAGTCATGCGGTTGCCTTTCACCATCCTGCTTATATCGCCCATTTAAACTGTCCAATCGTAATTCCGGCAGTAGCTGCAGAAGTGATGATTTCGGCCATTAACTCCTCAATCGATACCTGGGATCAAAGTGCCGGTGGTACTTTAATTGAGCAAAAGCTAATCGAATGGACCTGCGATCAGGTTGGTTACAGCAAAAAAGCTGATGGTATTTTCACCAGTGGTGGTACGCAGAGCAATTTAATGGGGCTTTTACTGGCCCGTGATCATTATTCCATTACTGCATTGGACCACAATATTAAAGTTGAAGGATTACCTCGTGAAGCCTCCCGTTTCCGGATATTTGTTTCTGAAAAAGCGCATTTCAGCATCCAGAAAAATGCCTCGCTCCTGGGGCTGGGTGAAAACGCTGTGATCAAGATCAAAACCGACCGCGGTTTCAGAATGAATACCGTTTTACTGGAAGATGCCATTAAGCGGGAAATTGCTCAGGGCAATATTCCCATTGCCATTGTAGGTACAGCGGGCACTACCGACTTCGGAAATATTGATCCGCTTAAAGAACTTGCTGGTATAAGTAAAAAATACAATACCTGGTTCCATATCGATGCCGCTTATGGCTGTGGATTATTGCTGACAGACAAGTACAGAAGCTTGCTCGATGGGATCGAATGCGCCCATTCGGTTACCGTTGATTATCATAAATCGTTCTTCCAGCCGGTAAGCAGCAGCGGTTTCCTGGTACAGGATAAAAACTTTTTCAACCTGATTACGCACCATGCTGATTACTTAAATCCAAAAGACCATGATGAAGATGGTTTGCCAAACCAAGTGAACAAATCGATACAAACCACCCGAAGATTTGATGCCTTAAAACTTTGGTTTACACTCCGAATGATGGGTAGGAAAAAACTCGGTGGCTATTTCGATACAATTATCGAAACCGCGGCAAAAATCGCCGATTTGTTACATTCAGATCACGATTTTGAGTTAATGAACGAATCAGACATCAGTGCATTGGTTTTTCGTTATCGTCCCAAAAACCTGCGCTTAGACGTTTGCGCCATGAACCAATACATCAAAAAAACTATGTTCAATCAAGGAAAGGCTTTGGTGGCCGGTACCAAGATTAACCAACAGTTCTACCTCAAATTTACCCTACTTAACCCGCTAACTACCATAAGCGATATTGAAAACATTATTAAAATCATAAAAAAACATGGAAACGAATACGTTAGACTCAACCAAGTTTCAGCAGATTTCAGAAGAAACTAACTTTAACGCCCTACTAAACAGTTACTGCAGAGAATTTACCAACTGGAGCCGTTATGTAGGCATCCCTAAATATGACGAACCACTAGCCAATTACCTGGTTACAACAAATGATCTTTTGCATGTTAGATTTGACTTTACGGCAATTGGTTTCGAAGTATATGCACCTTTAAAATTTTATGCCGATAGTGGCCGCCATGTATTCGATTTTCCTGTAATCGAAAGAAATATTGATACAGATGCCATCAATCCGATCACCATTTACAGGTTTACGGAACTGGCCATTCAATTCAGCGCCCAGGAATTTAATGCTGTTGATGCGGATCTGGTAAAACAACGTTTGACCAATAGTGTAGAAAACCTCGAAGCATTTTTATCGTTTTTTAAGCAGAATGGCAAACCTGTAAATTTCGCTAAAATGAGCTTTATTGAAGCAGAGCAATCTTTGTTTTTAGGCCACAATGCGCACCCCTTTCCTAAAGGAAGAGCAGGTTTTAACAATAATGAAGAACTTTTTAAATATTCGCCAGAAACACAGGGGCATTTCCAGCTGGCCCATTTCCTGATTTCAGCAGAAAACATTGTAGAGAAAAATGCTGAGGGTTTCGACATGACCGATCTTTTCAGAATCGAATTGCTAGACAGCAATAACGCAGAAATTGTAAGTTTGCTCGATCAACATCCGGATTATAAAGTGGTACCCATGCATCCTTGGGAAGCCGAATATTTGCTTACTCTCCCTAAGGTAATAGCGATGCAGGAAGAAAAGCTCCTTTTCTATCTCGGGCATTCTGGAGAACGCTATACACCAACATCATCAGTGAGAACAGTTTACAACGCAGCAAGTGATTGGATGCTTAAATTTTCATTGCACGTAAAAATAACCAACTCAGAAAGGGTTAACCTGGTCCGGGAACTTCACCGTGGTTATGATGTAAGTAAACTGTTAAAAACTGCATATGGCAAAGCCGCCAGAGCAGAATTCCCGGAAATTGAATTTATTACCGATCCTGCCTTTATTACCGTAAATTATAAAGGTGAAACCATTGATGGCTTTAACATCAGCATCAGGCATAATCCTTTTAAAGGAGAAGGAACGGAAAAAAATGTAACATTATTAGCGGCACTTTGCCAGGATTCCTTATTAGGCCAAAAGCCAAGAATTGTAAATCTGATCGAAGAAGCTGCAATCAGCAAAAACAAAACGGTTGCACAGACCGCTATAAGCTGGTTTAAGCAGTACCTACATCTTTGTGTGGCACCAATTGTTGGCCTTTACAATAATTTTGGGATGGCTTTTGAATTCCATCAGCAAAATGTGATGGTTGAACTGGATAAAAATTTCTACCCTGCCAAGCTTTATTTCAGAGATAATCAGGGCTTTTTCTTTAGTGATGCCAAAGCTGAAGCATTGGAAAAGGCATCTCCAGGCATTGCTTTAGAAAGCGGCTCAATTGTTCCCAATGCATACATCCTGCCAAAACTCACCTATTATCTGCTCATCAACAATATTTTGGGTGTGGTAAATGCCATTGCCAGCAATGGTTTGGCCGATGAAAAAGCTCTGATTGAGCTGGTATACCTCGAATTTAAACAATTCGAAAATAGTGATACCACCGGTTTGATAGATTATATCATTAATCGCCGAAGCTGGGAAGTAAAGGGTAACCTGCTGACCAATCTCTGTAATATTGATGAGGCAAGTGCTCCTATCGATAATCCAGCTATTTACCGTGAGTTTCCAAATCCCTTATCTAAATATTTCTTCTCCGAAAACCTGATCAAACCCAAAACTAACGAGGTATTATACAGCAGGTTTTTCCCTAAAGAAAATATAACGATCAACATCCGTCCGTTTAATATAGACCGCGACCTGGAAATGGTTCACGATTGGTTTAACCAGGAACATGCGAAACCGATCTGGAAAATGGATGGCCCGATCAGAGGTTTGGAGTTATTCTATAGAACTTTATTGCCCAACGATTCATCGCACAGTTTTATTGGCGAAATAAATGGTGAACCAACATTTACCATAGAGCCCTATTGGCCTATGCGCGATGGCGTAGGTGCCTGCTACGAAGCTTTAACGACTGATTATGGCGCACATTTATTGATTGCCCCAACAGATAAGGACAAAAAATTCAGTTTTGAAACCGGCCAGGCCTTAATGGATTTCATTTTTGAACAGCCCGAAGTAGGTAAATGCATCGGTGAAGCCGCAGTGGAAAGTCGTGCCATGCACATTTTTGTAACCAGACTAGGATTTAAATTGGAAAAAGTGATCCAGATGCCTTATAAAATGGCCAACCTAACTTTCTGTTACCGCGATTGGTACTGGGATAAATTTCCTGAAGCCAAAGCTTATGCCATGTTGAAAACAGCACAATTTGAAACGGAGGAAATATAATGCAGGAACAGAAAATATACGATATAGTAGGGATCGGAATCGGTCCTTTCAATTTAGGCTTGGCAGCTTTATGTGCGCCTATCAACAGTTTATCTACCTTATTTTTAGACCAGGCGAGCGAGTTTAACTGGCACCCCGGCATGATGTTGAGCGATGCTACTTTACAGGTTCCTTTTATGGCTGATCTGGTTACCATGGCAGATCCAACTAGCCCGTACAGCTTTTTAAATTATCTTAAACAAACCGATCGCCTGTATAAATTCTACATTAGGGAAGATTTTTTTGTGCTCCGCAAAGAGTATAACGCCTATTGTAAATGGGCAATCAACCACCTGCAAAACTGCCATTTCGGGCAGAAAGTAAGCCATATCAATTACGTTGATGGTATTTATCAGCTAGAAAAAATTGATCAGACGACGGGAGCCACAGAAATCATTCTAACTAAAAAAATTGTACTTGGAACAGGTACCGGACCAAAAGTACCCGGTTTTATTCGTCCGATCGAACACAAAAATGCGATACATTCTTCAGCATATTTAAAGTTCAAGCCTACGTTGCTGAATCAAAAAACGGTAGCGATTATCGGATCAGGACAAAGTGCCGCAGAAATTTTCTACGATCTTTTGCCAGAAACTGAAAATGGATTACAACTGAAATGGTTTACACGACCAGACCGCTTTTTCCCCATGGAATATTCGAAACTGACACTGGAACTTACCTCGCCGGAATATGTAGACCATTTTTATCATTTGAATGATGACAAACGCAAACAACTGTTAGGTAAACAAAATTCTTTATTCAAGGGTATAAATTTCGAACTGATTAACCAGATTTTCGATAAACTTTACGAATTGAGTGTTGATGGCGAAAAAGTTAATGCACAACTTATGCCCAACTGCCAGTTGAACAACTTAACAGTAGGTACCGACGGCAAATACCAGCTCGGTTTTTATCATACCGAAAGCGAAAAAGACTTTGCTGTTGACACCGATTTTGTGGTGTTGGCAACTGGTTACAAATATAATGAACCAGGCTTTTTATCCGATATCAATGATCGGATAAGGCGTAATCCAGATGGACTTTTCCAGGTACACAGAAACTATGCTATTGATGTAAACGGAAACGAAATTTTTGTTCAAAATGCAGAATTGCATACCCATGGATTCGTAACGCCAGATCTGGGCATGGGGGCTTATCGCAATGCATCCATTATTAATGCCATTTTGGGTTTCGAAATTTATAAAGTAGAAAAACGAATTGCTTTCCAGCAGTTTAGTGTAAATGACGAGCTGCAGGAAGCTGAGTTTGCTGAAGCAGATTTACAATTGGCTGGTCGGGATTTGTAATCCCGACCATAGAGAACCGGATTTAAAATCCGGAATACGAAAAGTCCAGATTACAAATCTGGACTAACAACTTAAAAAATTAACAACATGAATTACAACAGTTTCAATCATATAAAACCTTTAAAAAAAGAAGTTTGGGATAAGGTAAACCTCAACTATATTGCAAAATCTATCGTGGAGCTGATGCACGAGAAATTAGCTGAGCCAAAGCTGATCAATACTGATGAACAGGGAAATTCTGATTTCCATCTTGCTACAGATGCTGATGATATTTATTACACCTTCTCTGGTCAACTGCGTGCGCTAGATTATCTTCATATTGATAAACAGAGCATTAAAAAGTTTGTGAACGGCAAAAGCATAGCAGTAAACAATGCCCCTGCTTTTTACACCGAATTACAGCTAACCTTTGGGATTAAACCCTTTACCCTGGCACATTTTATTGAAGAAACGCTTAACACTTTATACGCCGATGCTTATATCCACGAAAAAGGCCGGTTAACTGCTGATGAACTGGCTGATGCTGATTACCAGACCATTGAACACCAGATGGATGGACATCCCTGGGCCACAATCAACAAAGGGCGGATCGGTTTTAACCACAGTGATCAAGGCAAATATGCGCCAGAAGCTGCACAAAAAACACAATTGGCCTGGTTAGCCGTGCACAAATCAAGGGCAGCCTTTAAAAGTATCGAAAGTATTTCTCCATTTTCTTTTTATAATGAAGAACTAAGTTTAAAGCAGGTTCACGATTTTAATCAGGTATTGATTCAGCAGGAATTAAACCCAGAAGATTATTTTTTTATCCCTGTGCATGAATGGCAATGGAACAATAAAATCGTATTGCAGCTAGCGCATGATATTGCCCATCAGTTAATTGTACCGGTTGGTGTAGGACACGATGAATACATGTGTCAAAACAGTATCCGCACCTTCTTTAATGTCAGTAAGCCTAAAAAGCATTATGTAAAAACGGCCATTTCGATCTTAAATACATCCATTTTCAGAGGATTATCGCCTAAAAAACTGGCTATTGCACCAAAAGTAACCCAGTGGGCAAAAGATATGCTGCAAGGCGATGAGTATTTAAAACAAACCCGGGTGGTACTTTTAGGGGAGGTAGCAACGGTAGCCTATACACATCCGCAATACAGTGAAATACCAGGTTCACCATATCAATATCAGGAATTTTTAGGTGCAATCTGGCGGGAAAGTGCTGAAAATTATCTTTTAGAAGGTGAAAACATTATGACCATGGCAAGCCTGCTTTATATAGATGACAATGGCAAAAGCATGGTTGAGGCCTTGATCGAAAAGTCGGGTTTAACTGCCGAAGCCTGGTTAAATGCCTATTTATTGGCCTATCTAAAACCAGTGTTAAGGATTTTTTACAAACATGCTTTTTTCTTTAGTCCACATGGCGAAAACACCATTTTAGTCATGAAAAATGGCATACCAGAACGCATTATCATTAAAGATTTTGTAGAGGAAATTGTATTAACAGAAGAATCAAAAGCAAAATTACCAAATGATCTGGTAGATGTTTTAAGGGAAATTAACGACGAACTGGCGCCTTTATTTATCCTATCGGGGATATTTGATGCCGTTTTCAGATACCTCAGCAATATTTTTCACAGTTATGTTGGCCTGGATGAAAAACAATTCTGGAGACAGGTGGCAGATGTAATTTTAGCATTCCAACAGGAAAATCCAGAGCTTGGATCTAAATTTCAAAAATTCGATCTGTTCGTACCCGAATTCATCAGGGTGTGCATTAACCGTGTCAGGCTGTTAACCCATGGTTATAGCGAAAGTACCGACGTACCGGTACCGGAGTTGATCGGGACATTAGTTAACCCGGCGGCAGAAGCATTGAAAGAAGATGTTTTAGCGTAAGGTGCATTCAGATGATTTTATAAAATCAAATAAATTTTTCTCCCTGGCAGATGGTAACATCTGCCACCACTAAAAATTTCGTCATTGCGAGAAGGCTTTTTCAGCCGACGAAGCAATCTTACAACTATCGCTACTAGCGACCGCATTAAGATTGCTTCGTCGTTCCTCCTCGCAATGACGGTCTAACTTTTTTAAACTACAAAAATAGTTTATTCTAATAAAATCATTATCTTGCCTTAAATTATGCTATGCCATGAAAACATTATTATTCCTCTTTTTATCGACGCTATTATTTGAAACGCCCACCATTGAGAAAGACCGTGACCGATGGAAACCTTATTATACTGATACAGCTCCTGCAAAAACAGCCGATCAATGGTTTCTACCCTTTGATGTGGCCAACCGGAAAAAAGTAAGTAACATTAAAATCATCAGCATTTTTGGCGATCACCGGGATAGTTATGTTAAAGGTCATATCCACACCGCTATTGATATTAATCCTGCTCATCCAAAAGCAAAACTGGTTAACATTTATGCTATGGCCAACGGAGTAGTTTGCTCTGTACATTTAGGCGAAAATCAACGTACTGTGGTGGTTAAGCATAAACTGCCTAACGGCCAAACGATGTTCACTTCTTATAAACACCTGAAAGAGGTTTATGTAAGCAATGGTCAGCAGGTGGATCAGAATACCAAACTAGCCAGGTTATTTACACCGCAGGAAAGCAAAAAATATGGAGGCGATTACCATCATCTTCATTTGGAAATCAGGAAAAAATTTGATGATTATGGCTGTGCAAGCTGGTTAACCTTTAATAATAAGCAACTGAATGAACGGTTTTACAATCCTCAAAATTTCATTAAGGAACATGTTAAATAAGTAAAGGAGCTATTTTAAATTCACTTTAAATCAAATTCATTTTATAGTATAAATAATGATAGTCTATTTTAGCGAAAAATAAATTTCTAGTTCAAGATACCATCCAGCACCACTTCAGATGCGGCTTCACAGAAATCGATACCGGAATAGTCAGGATTATAACCACCAATGTAAGGAACTGCCATAATATAAATTCTGTTATTTGCCTGTCCGGCTTCATCAACCACCTGGAAATGATCGTTTATGGTAATACCAGGAACTGTTAAAAGGTAATCATCGCCCTTTTTGGTTACTAAATCATTGTGTTTCCTTTCTTCCTCTCCTATTTTAGCAGACTGAAATTTTAATTTCGCCGGACTAATAGTCTTATTGGTGATTAAGCTTTTAAAAGGAAAATCTTCAAAAGAAAGATGCGGTTGGCCAATGCAATCAACAAAGGTATCGAAATGCACAGTTACCTTTTTATCTTCTACTTTGTAATGGTAATCTGCCCCACCTGTTTTTAAAGGTTTTACTTCAGCATCATCGCCAACACCTACAATACTTAAAATACCAGCATCATGCAAAGCCAACAGTTCCCTGCACGAACTTTGGGGTACAAATGCAATTACAATTGAAATGAGGGGCATTAACACTTTTTGCAGGCGTTCCATATCCTCGGCAGAAAGGTATTTAGCAGGGTAGTTCATTGCGAAGCTTAAAATGGCGAGTGCTTCTTTCCAGTAGATAGATTTCCTTTTGTCAATCGACTTTTCTGCTTCATCATATTCTTTCTTGAAAAGATCGAATGGTTCCATTTTTTCGCGATAATCCATCATGGCACCTACAAACTCCTCAAGGTTCATATTTTTGATCTTTTGATAAAAAACAGGATCTTTTTCAATGAACATTTCTTTAAAATTCTTTTCAAATACAAAATCCAAAGGCAAAAAGCCTCCATTAATTTTGATGCTTTCCTGGATCTCGGCTTTACTCAGTGTTTCTTGCTTGCCCAGATGAGAATCTTCCAGATGAAACCTAACTGCCGGCAACAGCCCACTGCGCGAGTGCATCACGATTTTAAAACCTTTGTTGGCTAACTGATAAGAATAGGTACCATCTTCGTTATGTGTAAACTTTCCGTTTTGTCGGGCCAGGGTTCTTAAGGCATCAATAGCAGTTAATGAAGAACCCATAATACCAACCGGGTGGTTTACCTGTAATGCAATTTTTTTGGGTGGATATGGCGAATCGAAATAATTAGGAATTTTACCTTCATATTTTTTTGGCCAATTATGGCCTGTACAGATAATAACCTGGTCGAAACAGGCTTTATCTTGTCCTTTAACACTTACCGCTACCTGATTGTCTGCAGGCAAATCAATAATATCATCCACTACACAATTTAAGTGTACATGGGTGTTAATGCCTTTATTTTCCGCAACTTCTTTTAATAGATTAAATTGTGCTGAAAGATATTCGCCAAAAAACAATCGTGGCAATACCTTATACTCGTTAAATTTATCAGCATTTATATCAAACTTTTTTAAAATTTCCTGTGGTGCAATTTTCACCCAATCTTCAATGGAGTTGAATATTATCGGAATTTCATTATCAGATACGTTTGTAATGTGTTCTACATTTGCCCCTTCAGCACTATAAGGCATACCAGCTCCTAAGTAATCTTTGCGTTCGAATATTTCTATTTCGAAGCTGGGAAGTTTAGATTCAACTAATCTTTTATACATGAACAGACCACTCGGGCCGCCACCAATGATGGCAATTTTCTTTTTTGCTGTTTTCGTATCCATTTGTAATTCATACAATCTTTTAAAAAGGAAATTGTTTTGGATTGATGGAAAATTAAAATGAGATGTTGATTAAATAATATATTCGTTCTAGTTCGTAATCCCAATGCGGTATTTATTTCAATAACGGCACAGATCCATCGCCGCCGATTGGCTTTTTCTATTTGGCATCAATATTTGATCAAATTTTATCTGGAGCGCAGGGCTTTTGCTAAATGCAGGCGATTGTTCCCGTCTTTCGCTTTTACGCTTCGCTCCCTCGTGCCTCGTTGCTGCAGGGTAACGCTTCAGCCAGGGCTAAGTGGCTTTAGCAGTATTTCATATTAGTGGTGGCAGGGTGCATAAACCTTTGTTCCTAAACCCGACAATAGCGGCAGCCTCCGATTTTTCTATCGGAGCTATAGCGAATGGCGGGACTGCATACCGCTAAGAACCACATTCGCTCATTTTCCAGATAAGCTGTTTATTTAATCGATGATAAACTAATCGATAAGATATAATATTGGACGCTTTGAATAGAGGAAGAGTCGAAGGATCAGTTAAGATCAGCTTATAAAGATACTGTTAGATAGCGAAACCTTAACTTTTCCATTGTTTGTAGTGCTCTGCTTTTCTTGGCGTCCTCCGTGGTAAAAAGAGAAAATCGTAAAATTCAAGAACCTATTTAGCTTAATGCTGTTAAAAGATATAAGTTTTATAGAGATTGAATTCTTGAAAATAAAAGCCGGAAGGTAACAATGAACTAGTATACTAATGAACGATTTAAAATTATATATGATTTTACTGGGCTCAAAAGCCCCAAAACGAAATGTTGAGCAGCACGATTATTTCTTCGGCATCGCCAATTCGCTTAAAGATCTTGTACCCGAGATTAAAGCATTTTGGCCGGGAACGGGTACAAGTTTGCATATTGACGGCTGGCGGGAAGTAAATAAGGTTGATGGTTATGAAATCAATATCGGGTTGCGTGACGAGCATACCATTCCATCACTGCATAAATTGTTCTTTATTAACCTTGGCGGCTATCTAACTAATCAATTATATGAACAGCACCATATTGTGCTATCTGTACATGATGAAAGGGCCAAAGCTATACAGGATGCAAAGAAGACGGTATTCTTTAAAACCAATTCGATAAAAGGTGCTAATTCGCATATCGACGAAAAATATGGCATCGATGTAGACGACATTTATAAGATCGAAGATATTTTAAGCGATGAATCAAAACAAAAATACCATATTGAAATAAAACCATCCCCAGGCCATTTACCTGAAGATGAGATCCATTTAGGTTATTTCAAGTTGGATAAGCTTTAATGTAAGTTGCATCAACTTTCTTAAATTCTTCAACAAATTTTTCAATTACATCCTAACATAATCTACTAGTCCGGTCGTCGTCTCAACTTTAGCGCAGCGAAATGGAGAGATCTTTGAACCGGGTTATTGAAATCTAATCTAAAAGATTTCTCCGCTAAATAGCGTCCCCTACTGTCATTCTGAACGCAGTGAAGAATCTTTTAGAAAATAGTAATTACAGTAAAAAGATTTTTCGTTGCATTCAGGATGACTATATAGAAGAGGATATATCCAGTGCAAAAATACCAATGTGTTATTTCGCTTCCTTTCTATTGTCTATTGCAGTACTAAATGTCTTATTGAACTCACCCTTTACCCATTGCACCTTACCGAAGTCTCTTATCTCTGGCGCAATGATGTAATTTCCGGTCTCGCTATCAAGGATCACAACCGTGTTGGTGGCATTTACTTCGGTACGGTACCTTCCGCCTACTTGATCCTGACTATTTTTAAAACTGATGGCGGTGAACATTAAGCCAGCGCCCAAAAATCCCAACAGAAGGGATTTGGAATCCAATGTGATTTTCATATTCTTAAGATTTATTTGTGTGTAAAAACAAATTAAGAATTTTTATTCACGCATTTTAATTCCATCAGAAATATTGCATCTTTTTTTACTAAATTTTAAACATAAAGTAGGTTAAAGCTGCTGCAACTAAAATAATGATCAACAGTTTTATCAAAAAATTTTTGAATGGATTTTGGTTATTCCCTGCATTTTCAGCAATGATATTTTTAATATCGGTATCCCTGCTTTGCTGCGCCATATTGCCGCTAACCTTAAACTGCATCAGCTTTTCAACATAGTCCTTACTTTCTGCCAGCCCCAAACCCGTAGCATCCTTATAATGTTTAATGGCATTTAACTTATTGCCTCGATTTAAAATAACCAATAGCGCTGCATCCAAATCTGCCATTTTGGTTATAGGTTGCTGTACTCCTTCTAAGCCATCGACATAATCTTTGGCTTCCTTTAAACCGCATCCGCTAAGGTCTTTAATTACTTTAACTGCTGCTATTTTCTGGTTTTTTGAAAGAAACAACAACGCTTTTTGCTTTGCTTCTGGACTAACATTAATCATAACTGTAAGTTAGCAAATATGAACCAAATCTTATAGGATGTAGGTGAGGTTTCAATTATAAGTCTATTTAAAATCCATAGCTTTCATTCTGAACGCAGTAATGAATCTTTTATAAATAAAGTACTGTCAAAAGATCATTCGACTCCGCTACCATTGACGGACTCCCAAAAAAAATCGTCATTGCGAGGAGGAACGACGAAGCAATCTTTCATGCTAGCGATTCTTGCCATAAAGATTGCCTGCCAGCAGCAGGCAGGCTCCGTCGGCTGAAAAAACCTTCTCAGCAATAACGATCCCTCAGGAAGGTTTATTTCCATTAAATGCTACTGTCACTCATATTGATTTTTATACAATAAATTATCCCTCAGGATGCCAATTCAGAAATTATATTGCTTTTTAAATTTCTTTCGCCGTTTAAGCCAAAGTAATGCCCCCGTAATAGAAAGGAATCCTGGCAATAAACCAAGCAAGACATAGAATAATTTAAGTATTACGCCACCAAAAGCACCAATATGCAACTGGTACATCCAAACATCGAAACGAGCAGCAAAAGGTTGTTTTTCGATGATGTTGGTCTTCATTAACTTCCCTGTATTTTGATCGAAAGTAAATCCGCTTGCCTTGCCTCTATAAAGCAGACTTCCGCTACTCGGCATATGCCCCCGAACCAGTACTGGAATTCCAGGTGTAGTGGGTATGTTCACCGCGATAGGTTCAAAGCCTTTTACCAGCTTCCGCGAGGCAGCAACAAGCGAGTCGATATTTACTTTTACCAAAATATTCTCAGTTGGTGGGTTTATTTTCCATGTTTCAGGACTAAAATGCTCCCTGTTCAACCAAAAACCAGAAAAAAACAATAATGCGGTGAACAGCATTGCCCATACTCCAATAATGCGGTGCAAGGAGGAAATAGCCGTCCTCGAATTTTTAAAATTGAGGCCTGCTTTAAAGCGAAGTGCGTCCCAGAAATGTTTCCGGTAAATGATTATGCCAGTAATTAATGAAAGCAGCATAACTAAACCGATTATGGCTGAAAAAAGCTTGCCGGGCATACCTAACTGCAGACTATAATGCAACGAATACAGCCAGCGAAAAAACGAAGGCTGAAGATCTGCATAACTACCTTCTTTCAATATCTTGCCTGAATAGGGATTAACGCAGATATAGTAAAGATAGTTTTCAGTTATCTGCTGCTGGTTCCGGAATAACATAAACTCATAGCTATCGAAAGCGTTAACCGGAAAATCATGCAGCACAATTTTCTTAAGGTTAGGATGAGAACAAACCAAATCCCTGTAAATAGCATCAGCACCCAGAACCTTACCCTGTGGTGTAAGATGATGAAGTTCAGGATTGAAATACCGGTCCAATTCACCGCGGAACATCAGTATCGAACCGGTTATCCCGTAAAAGAGAAAGAACAGCCCGGCCATCAGACCGAGCCATCCATGCAGATTGAATGCCCATTTTGTAAAGCTGTTCTTTCTTTTCATCTCATTAAAAATTATAACCAACCGTTAACCTGAATTCTCTTGGTGCAAATGGCACATAGGCATTTAACCCAATTGGATTTGAAGATACCGGGGTAACCCAGGCACTGCCGTAGTTGTTGCGGTTGAGTATATTGTTTACAATGCCGTTCACAGTAATATGCTTATTGGTCCAACCAATGCCCCCATCTAACCTGAAGATTGGTGCAATAGCCAAATTATTTTCTACAGAATAGCGGCCAGAACGACCAGATTGAAGCTGATAACCTCCAGAAACCGTAAATGATCCTGGTAATCCCAACGGAAGTCTGTAATTCAACCAGGTATTCTGGATGTGTTTGGTGAGGTAAGGAGAAGGAAGTCCAACCATTGCTACATTAGCATCTTTTGAAATAACCGCATCAGTATAAGCATAATTGATCACCGCATTTAATCCTTTCACGATTTCTCCTTTCAGGTCGAACTCAATTCCTTTAGCTTTAGTCTGCCCAATCTGCGATTGCAATAAAGTTGAAGGATCGGTTACAATGATATTATCCCGCGTTAACCTGTAAAAAGATAAAGTTGTATTCCACTTACCATTGGCCCAGTCTTTTTTAAGCCCGAATTCAAAATTTTCTCCTTTTAAAGGTTTAAAAACTGTACCGGTTTTACTTAAACCACTTTGAGGGGTATACGTATTATCATAAACGGCATAAGCGGCAAAATTGCTCTGAATTGAATAACTCATCCCAGCCCTAGGCGTAATCACCCAATCTTTTACATCGCTTACGGTTGGAACTGCAATAGCACTTTTTGATCCGGTTAACCTTGCCGCCAAAGTAATCCTCAATTTATCATTCAGCAAATTCAGTTCATCCTGAACATATCCGGCATAATATTCAACCGACTGCTTATTGGTGGCAATATCGTTTAATGCACCCTCTCTTTTGTTCGGATCGAAATTGATCCCATAAACCGGATTATTGATATCCAGGTAATATAAAGTTGGATTAGCCGTTTTATCGTTATAACCCGAATAAGCTAACAGATTTTTACGGTTGGCATCTATGCCGCCCAAAAGTTTATGTATAATATTTCCTGTTTTAACTTCACCGTTTACGAAGGCCTGAAAAGCATATACATCGGTGTTGAAGCGCTCATAAGTTACCCGCCTTGGTAATAAATTTGGAGCAGCCTTATTATAGCTGGATACAAAAAAGTAGTTCCCATCCAAATGGCTGCCAGCAAAAACAGCTTTTGCCGTTAAATGCCAGTTTTTGGCTATTTGGTTTTCATACGTAAGGAAAGCATTGTTTTCTGATCCCCTAACCGGCTCTTTATTGGGGTCGGAGATACTAAAATCTCTCGGCAGCGAAGCAAATCCATCGGGTGTAAATACAGTAAGCAGGTATTGTAGAAACTTCTGTTTTTGATAAATGTATTCGGCAGTAATAGACGAATGACTGTTGATGTTGTATTTCAGTACCGGATCGATGACAAACTTATCGTTAAAGGCAAATTTTTGGAAAGATTTGGCTTTTTGTCCGACAACATTTAAACGGTATTGCCATTTTTTATTTTTATCCAGGTTTCCATCAAAATCGCCACTTAACCTAAAAAGATCGAAACTCCCTGCAGTAAAACTGACGTTGTTGTTTGTTGTTCCGGTTGGATTTTTGGTTACGATATTAAAAGAACCAGCCGGGTCGCCAATGGCATTCATAAAACCGGCAGGGCCTTTAATAAATTCCATACGATCAATAATGCCGGCATCTTCTGGCATGGGGCCATAATAGATCATCGAAAGATCTACACCGTTACGGAGCGTATTTATCCCAGCACCACGCATAAAAATGAATGGTCCATAAAAATCTGCCGTATTGTTACGGATTGCACCACTCACGTTGCGCGTTACACTTTCGTTGATATTAATGGCCTGTTGATCCAAAAGAATACTTTTATCAATCTCCTGAATGTTCTGTGGCAATTGCAGCAAAGGCGTAGTCTGCTTTAATGTTGCAGATGATTTACCAATATTATACCTGCGGTAATATCTCGAATTAACCTCAACGGTATGCAGGTGTTTAACACTATCCGTTTTTGCGGTATCTGTATTTTTTATATTGCCGTTCTGCGCCAGCACACCAAAAGGCATAGCCAGAAAAGCAAATAGAATAAATCTGTTTGTCATATTATTGGAGACAGTAGTCCCTGAAAAATTCTGTTAATGCAGCGTTTTCTTGTTTTCTATATGAAGGCTATCCAGATAACGGTCTGAAAGGCTAATTACCGTCTTAAACTGTTTATCCAGATCATTTATCTTTTTCAATTCCGATTTGAAATAGTGCAAAGCCTCTTCGTTACTTTTCCCCGAAACATCAGGTTCAAAACGGTTCATCCAATTTTCCATCTGCTGGTTGGCTTCGTCTACTTTTCTGATTGTTTCAGCTAGTTTAACAGTATCCTCACCAGAAGATTTAAATGAGCGATAAATGGAATCGAGTACCGATTTCTGACTATTCGCCAGGTCGGCATCACTCATCACTTTATCATGTATGGCAACCACTTCCAATCTAATGTCTTTATAATCCTGCTCCTGTTTGCAGGAAAGCCATAAACACACCATTACCATGGCTGGCAGATAAGAAAAGATAAATTTCATAAGAATTATCAAAAGCTGGTTTATATTATTATTGTTCTGATATTAAGGTTAAAAGATAATTAAGCTTCTAAAAAGATCAGAATTCAGGAGTATAAGTAAGTTATATACTCCAAATATTAATATCCCTCATTCGATTAGTAATCCATTTTTAGCATGCCCATGTAAATCTTCATACTTTGCGCAGGAAAATTAAAGGTATATTACTAATTAAACAAGGTTAACAGCTTTGCTTTGGTGGCTGAAATATGGAGGAATGACCGCTAATCGGATTTTCTACCTTAGCTGGAGAATAATGGCGTTCTGAAAGTATAGGTGTAAAATGGAATGCAACCGGAGAACAAGGCATGGCTAACTGAAATGCGGCACGCTGACTTTCGCGTTCCTGTTTCTTCTCTTTCTCCTCTGCCTGTTTCAGCTTTTTCATCAGGTAACACTTCCCATTACAATGCATCCAAGGTCTGTTTTTATTAACACAGAATTTCTCGGTCAATTGCTTCTGGTTCACCTCAAATCCTACATAAATAAAATATGCAGACATATTTGATCCAAACAGGGAAGCTAACAGCACAATAACGACAAGCCTTTTATACATTGCGCGCCAAAGATAAGCACTATAACTTCTAAAAGTTTACATCCCAAGTAAAATATATAGAATTGTATTATCGCTTTGACATTTTAAAATCTATTCTTTGCAATAATAGCGTAAACTATTCCAAGTACAAGCGTAAGTAAATTGTACGATACCGGAACAAGGATGCTTCTTAAAACCAATACTATTTTACTGTAATTAAAGGCAGAAAAAAACTGATAATAAAACCAGACACTATAGACAATGCCTAAAATACTCATCACACCGAAATACAAAAATAGGAGTACCTGGGTATTATGGTAAAAAATAGTCAGGGCTGAAACAAACAGTCCGAGAATCAGTTCAACAATAACACGGTATGAGTTTAATACCAGGTGTTCTGAAAAATTAAGCTTCGCTTTTCGAAACCACATAAAACTGAAGCATGAATAAATAGGAATAGCGATGATGAGTATCAGTTTTGGGTAATGGGAGATAAATTTTTCGAGATCGTTCATCATTATTTTGCTCCCCTTTGGCATCAGATCGGACATACTGCCATGTGCGTATGGCGCTATGAGACCTGATACCGTCAGAATGAGCAGGATGAGCGTAATAAAACTAAAAAATGGAACCCTTTTGCCCTGAATATACTCGCGTACGCTATGGCCCGGTCTTGTAAAAAGTGCCTTTAGGGTAAATAATATGCCTTTATCAACATGCCATACACCATGAACAAAATCATGGACTATAAAATGTTTGACAGAATAACGATGTGTAGAAGATTTTTGTCCGCAGTTAGCGCAGTAATTATTTGTAACGGGAGCTGTACAATTTAGACAATCTGTTGACATGGCTAACTATGGTTTGGCTTTTCTGTTTTTAAGTTCAGCATTAATCTGAGACAAGCTGATGAAAGCTGGCAAAAGTGTTAGCGAACTGCAAATCGGAACCACAATTAGTACTTTTGGCATTTTAGATGTAAAGGCCAGGTAAAATATGATTACACTCGCAATGAGTAAAACCACGCCAAGTCCGATTAGTGCACCTAGCAGGCCTTTTTTCTTTTTATCCAACTCTTGTATAGATATTTCCGTAAGGGAAGCTTCCTTTCTCATATTGTTTGCTTAGATTAATATAGTTTGGTTCTTGTGGAGGGCTCCGCCATTATTTTACATGTCTGCCCGACTACACAAATATACAATATATCACCAAATAGTGATAAAATTATTTAAAATGTTTTCGTAATTTTCAGCACGGTTATTTTTTACGGATATGGAACAGGAAACAGGGGTTAAATCGTTAAGAAACAAAGAAAAAAGCAAACAGAAATTTTTAGATGCGGTAGAAAAGATACTTCATACAAAAGGTTTCTCAGGCCTAAAGGTTAACGACATTGCACAAACTGCAGGTTTGGACAAGAAATTAATCTATAATTATTTTGGTGGAAAGGACGGCCTCATTGATGAATATATCCGCTCGCAGGATTTCTGGAGCAATATAAAAGATGATTCGGCCGAGACTTCAGTAAACGATGGAGGAAAAACATTTTGTAAAACCATGCTTCTCTCTCAATTTGATTATATTTTCAAGAATAAAAACGTACAAAAAATTCTTCTCTGGGGATTGATAGAGAACCGTAAATCATTAAAAAAACTCGCAAACGATCGTGAAGAAAATGGGGCACGCTTATTTGAAGGTTTGACCGATCCACATTTTAAGGAAAATGCCAAACGATACAGGGCCATTATCGCATTGCTGATATCAGGAATTTACTACCTTGACATTTACGCCACCACTAACGACTCTACTTTCTGCGGATTAAACCTTAAAAGTGCAGCTGGCCGATCGGAAATTGAAAATGCCATTTCGTTTTTGATTGATAAAAGTTATGAGTAAAAAATGGAAGAAAGTTTTTAGAGACCGTCTTCCATTTTTTCGCTAATATTCCTCACTGCTCCCTATACAAAAGGTTTATTACAAGGATAATGATTACATTATTATTTGCCTAGCAACCGCCCTGGCGGGGAACACGTTTAAAAATTACTTTACCATCCCGTTCTACATATTCGGCCGATACTATTGGATATGAATACTTAGGAGCGTATGATAGGTTACGGCTTTTTACCATTATCTTATCGTTAACTTTTAGGCGCTGTAATTGCTCGAGTTGAGACTTTTCCGCTTCAAAATTCACAATATAATCAGCGCCATTAATCCTGGCCATTACACCGAAACCTAATCTTGATCCAGGCGGAAGAGATAAAGCAGTTATCACAGCCTCCATAGTGGTAAAGGCACCTATATCCTCCTTTATTTTAGCAGCAATGGCCCGTACATTTTTACCTGCTGGGGAGGTTTCCCATTCTTTGAACTTTACACCATCAGGGCTAGCCTCCCATTTTTTCTTTTCGGCATCGCTTTGTGCAGCAGAAAGAGATTTTGGGCTTGGCCTTTTAGTAGATTCATTTTTAATTTCTTGATTAGCAAATACTAATCCGCTTACCACTACCAGCAGTAAGATCAACACATACATCATTTTATTCATCTTTTTTGTAGGTTTGATTAACATTGATCTATCTGTTGATAAATCAGATTCGTTTAAGGCATTTTGTTTATTTTTCATATCTATTTAATGTTGGTGCAACAAAATTACCGGCAAATCTTTCCGTATGAAGAAGCAGAATTGTAAATAAAAATGTAAACTTTGTAAATAAAAACTTGACACTATGTTTGATAGCTTAAATCGCTTCTCCGGGAAAGGTAAATACCTTTTTGGATTCATGCTAGTTTTGTTTATCGCTGTTATTGGTGCAGCTTTCAGCATGACTGGCGAGGAGGACTTTGATTTGGCCAGAAGGGAAATTTTGTTCCGCCGGATCGGGCATGAACTGCTGTTACAATCGGGCGATAGTACATCCAGGGTACTCCCTATAAAAAAGGTTGCAGAAAATGAGCATCAAATCGGGTTTGAGCATGAGTTTACTTTTAACTCCATCTCCCTGGTGAATACGACTAAACGTTTGTTGGCCCAAGACCCATTGGCAAATGATTATGTGGTTAAAGTCTTGAACTTAAAAGATTCCAGTGTAGTCTACGGGTATGCAGTATCGCAACATAAAAAGGATGAAATTATAGCTTGCATAGGCAGAAAACAGCCAAAAGCTCATTACATGATCGACATTAAATTAAAACCGACAGGCATAATCACTAAAAAGAATGGATATCTTCTGGGCGGCCTGCCATTTTTAGCATTTGTTGGTTTTATTTTTTTCAGATCAGTTAAACCACGAAGGGCTTTGCCCAATAATGATGTAAATGTAGACCTGATTACCTTGGGTTCAGTTGTGTTCGATGCGAAAAATCGCAAACTCAATATAAATGAAAAGGTGATAGAATTAACCGGTACTGAAACAAGATTACTGCTCATTTTCGCACAATCTCCTAATGAAACCATAGAGAGAAGCCGATTGCAAAAAGAGATCTGGGAAGATGAAGGTATTATTGTAGGGCGTAGCCTGGATATGTTTATATCAAAACTTAGAAAAAAATTAGAACCTGATCCCAATATCAATATTGTTGTAATCAGGGCTAAGGGATATAAGCTTGAAATAATCTAATGCGGGCGATTTGGGGTTCCTGCGTGAGCGAGATCAATAGTTATCGCATAGCAACCGTAATAGTTAAATCCTATCGCCTCAGGAGAATGGGCTAAAATTGATCAATAATTGTAAATATTGATCGAATTAAGATTATAAAAAAAACAGGACTAAATATGAAATGCAAATTTAGTCCTGCTCTTTAAATTTATGCTAATTCTTTTTTAGAACTCCATGAAAATGTATTATTCATCGAAATTGATCAATGCTTTGATCAGCGATTCATTAGCATTTAGCAAATGATTAAACTTTTCTTTTACCTCTGAAAATGAGACATTATGGGTAATAAAATCAGTTGGTTTAATCGAGCCTTTTCTGATGCAATCAATTACATAGGCAAAATCATTCGGTAAAGCATTTCTACTGCTCATCAGTACAGCTTCCCGCTTATGAAACTCAGGATGTACCACCTCAATATTCCCCTTCTGAAGACCTATCATAATAAATTTTCCTGTATGTGCCAAAAATGTGAAGGCATTGTTAATGGCCTTTAAATTTCCTGTACAATCAATGACCACCTTCGCCATTTCTCCATTGGTAATTTTTGATAGCTGTGCTAAAGCATCTGTTTTTAATGGATTTATGGTGTGTGTAATCCCAAAACGCTCGCTGCAAAAAGATAGCCTGTTATCATTTACATCAATAACGATCACCTCAGCTCCACTTATTTTGGCAAAAGCAATGGTACCCAAACCAATTGGACCGGCGCCGAGTATAACCACATGGTCTCCTTTGTTCAACTGTGCCAGGCCAACGCCATGTGCACCAATGGCCAATGGTTCTACCAATGCCAGTTCATCTACAGTTAATCCTTCTCCACTGACAATTGCAGATGCAGGAACCGTAATGTACTCTTGCATGGCACCATCTATATGAACGCCGAAAACTTTTATCTTTACGCAGCAATTCGTTCTGCCGCTTCTGCACGCAATACAGGTGCCGCAATAAAAATATGGACTAATGGTAACCAGGTCACCGGTTTTAAAGTTCAAGCCTGCTCCTACCTCTATTACTTCGGCAGCAATCTCATGCCCAAGGATTCTTGGATATTCGAAAAATGGCTGTGTTCCTTCAAATGCATGGTAATCGGTACCGCAAATCCCCAATCTTCTCATTTTAAGCAATACCATACCATCTTCAACTGATGGTATTTCTTTATTGATATAGCTAAATTCTCCTGGTGTATTACAAACTAATGCTTTCATCTTTAATTTTTAAATTAAATCAATCCCTGCTTTTTCATTTCCTGCCAAAACCCTGCAGGAATTTCTTTTTGGGCCAGCGCAGCATTAATAGCTACTTTCTCTGGCCTTGTAGTATTTAAGGCGATACTTTTTACGCCGGTAAAACCAGCGGAGAAACTGAAACAAGCTTCGGCAGGAAGTATCTCAAACGTTTTACAAATCTGGTAAAATTTATCCCTCCAGTCTAAAAGTGCCTTCCCATTTATACTATCTCCATCAACCGGCTGGTAATTATAAAAATCTCCACCCGTTAAAAAGCCGCCATTAAATATGGCCGAGTTAATAACTTTAATATTTTTTTGGTTAAGTTCCGCTATAAATGCAATTAGATCAGCAGGGTGCGATTTGATGGTTAAACTGTTCGCAATCATTACCCAGTCAAGCTTTACATCTGCAACTATGGCCTGGATAATTTTCCAATCTTTTGCGCCTACCCCAATGGATGACACTAAACCAGCAGCTTTTAGTTCGGCCAATGCCATGTAGGCATCAAGGATTTGCTGGTAACGTTCTTTATAATCTTCTTCACTATGGCTTGCAAAAAGATATTCATCGGGATCATGTACCGATACCATCTGTGCCTGGTAATTGCCCAGCAGCTCATTACCTTGTTCAAAACACTTTAATATCCCATCGTAACTGATCATCTGCACCGCATCATGTTCAATATCTTTCCAGATCCCTGCTTCAAATGTAGGTTCTGGAGTTAAAAGTGGTGTTCTGTACCAGCCCAGTTTATTACTAATGACCACCTGCTGCGGATCTACCTTTAAATCTGCCAAACATTTACCCAGCGATTCTAAAGCGAGGCCTGCCCCATATTTACCGGCAGAATCAAAAAACGCAACCGGTTTTGATGAGGCTACACATGCTTTTACAACTTCAAGTTTAACGCCATAATCTACGGCCTGATAGAGATTTCCCAAACTACTGGTTCCGAAGATAACCGGAGGTAGTTTTTGGGCCGGATCTTGCTGTTTATTATCGTTAACCATTTAACTGAAATATGTTTTTCATTAATACCCACTTTTCTCCCGGTTTTGCAAAGGGCAGCGCTTGCTGATATTTCCACATCAAAGTTTCCCATTCCTCCACCTTTGGATTGGAAGCATCCATAAGTGCCTTTTTTTCGAAACTGAAATCGTCTTCTGTTTCCATCACCATAAACAAGCGGTTAGCGATGCGATAGATTTCCATATCTAATATCCCCGAGTCGATCATGCTCCGTTTAATTTCAGGCCATCCATTAACATGGTAAGCTTCATATTCTGCAATAAGTTTCTCATCATCAACAAGATCGAGAGCCAAACAGTATCTATTCATTTTTAATTACAAAATTTAATTAGGTTGATTAATGATGTCTTTTCTGGTTATTTTTTGCCCCATTAAGCCAAAAAACATAATCACAGGAAACAAACCAGCGGCACATAATATCCATTATGGATATTGCTTGTTCCATCAATCAAATATCCAAAAAATCGTGGTAATATTGCACCTCCTACAATTGACATGATAATTAAACTACTTCCCGGTTCGGTATCCTCTTTAAGATCTTTAATGATAGGTGCAAGTGAAGCCGCAAGTCCATTAAAAAGCGGTTAGTGTTTTGCTGAGCCTGCGCATTTAATAAACTGGAAATTGCAATAACCCCTAAGGATATTCTTTTTTTCATTCGTGTAATAAGAGTTTAATATTTGGTTACTATTGTCAAAAATAAACATGTTATCCGATCTATTTTTAAATAAAATAGACTATTTATTGTAAAAATCCGACATTTAAAAAATGATTAAGAGAGTATTGCAAAATACCTTTTCACTACTCAATGTAGATTATGTGAAATTGACTGAAAAATGGAACTACCTGAATGTGATCAGTCCTTATTACCGGATATACTATATAGATGAAGGTAGCGGTGAGCTATCTGACCAATCAGGCTCTTTAAAGCTTGAACCCGGATACCTGTATATTATACCCAGTTTTACCCTCTGTAATTTACATTGCAATGGATATTTAAGCCAGTATTTTGTGCAGTTTTTTGAAGAATCTGTAGATGGTTCATCTCTCTTTGCCAGAAACCGTAATGTTTCAAAAGTTAAAGCGAAGCAGATGGACATTGATATTTTTAAGCGATTGCTTGAAATAAATCCGGGCCGTGGCATTAACCGATCTGATGATCCTAAAATTTACGAGAAAAACATTTATTATAAAGAATATCAGGAGCTTAACAATATGCAGAGTTTGCCCAGTTACCTTGAAACGCAGGGTATACTGCTTCAACTGATGGGCCGCCTGATCCAACCACAGTTACATCGCAAACAGGAAGAGCAGCATGTTCCGCCCAAAATAGTTGAAACAGTTGGTTATATCCTGGTGAATTTACATCAGGAATTATCTGTAACCGGTTTAGCCTCCCGTGTGAATCAGCATCCCGATTATTTCTCCCGGTTATTCAAAACCTTTACCGGCCAGCGCCCTGTTAGTTATATCCTTGAAAAACGGATTGAGCGGGCGCAGTATTTACTCGCCACAAGCAGGCTTACCTATTCCGATATTGCCATACAAACCGGGTTTGACAATCTCTCTTACTTTTCAAAATCTTTTAAAAAACTTACGGGTATGTCGCCCAGTGCCTATAAGAAACAGGTTTATACAGTGGGTTTTACTTTATAAATCCTTCTTTAATAAACGATACACACCTAATTATTTTAAGCCCAAATACTTTAGGCTAATGGTAAAGTAAAATTAAAGGTAGCACCGTTACCAGGCTCGCTTTCTACCCAAATCTGACCTCCATGACGTTCAATGATATCTTTTGAGATAAAAAGACCCAGACCTAATCCAGACGAACCATCTTTATTTTCTTTGGCCTGGTAAAACTGACTAAATATATGACGCTGATTTTCTTCATCAATGCCAGGACCAAAATCCTTAATCGAAATAAGTACCGCTTTATCTATATATTGAACCTTTAATTCGATTGTTTTTTGTTGAGGTGCATATTTAACTGCATTGTTCAGCAAATTTGTAAGCACCTGTTCCAGCCGGGTGCGGTCAGCATTAACAAAGCTTTCTTCAGGCATCTCAACAGTCAAGATATGTCCTGAATGTGCCTGTAAAAAAGATTCTTTCATTTCCTGAATAAGTACGGCCAGATTTAGATATTCTATATTCAGTTGTAGTTTTCCAGACTGGATTTTGGAAACATCAAATAGATCACTAACCAGAACAATCATTTTTTGCAAATGTCTGATCGACTTTTCGACCAAATTCTTTGCAATACCATCCTCTATTTTACGATTGGCCAACTGCAAAAAGCCGAAAAGAGAGGTCATAGGTGTTTTTAATTCATGAGAAGCCATGGCGATAAATTCATCTTTTTTAGCGCTGAGCTCCTTCACCTCTTTAAAAAGCCTGGAATTTTCTATGGCAATAGCCGCTTGCGAAGCTACTGTGAACACCAGTTCCTCATGCTCTTCTTTAAAAACAGCCTTATCTTGATGACCAAAAAACAGCCCGCCAATTACTTCGCCTGATTTGGTTTTAACCGGAACTGCCAAATAACTGACTACAGGTAAATGCCCTGAAGGTTTTCCAGAAAAGGGTGCATTTTTGCCGTAGCGGGAATCCTTGGTGATATCATCTGAGCGTACTACGTTTGTTCCGCTAAAGGTTGGATGAAATAAAGTGGTATTACGGGGCATTGGAAAATTCGCAAAAGCATCCCTCGGAACGCCAGAGAGCGTGTATAACCTGTAGGTTTCGCCTTCTTGATTAACCTGATTATAAAAAAATGCACCAAACGCTGCGCCGGTAAGTTTTGTAGTCGAATCTGTTACCTGCTGTAATATTTGTTGAAGATCTAACGATTCGTTAATGCTCCTACCTACAACATTTAAAAGTTCCAGGCGCTCCACGTGCTTGGCAATTAATTGCTCAGACTCCTTTTGTGAAGTAATATTACGTGCGACTTTAGATGCACCAATAACAACTCCATCGCGATTTTTAATCGGAGATACAGTAAGTGAAATATTTATTAAACGTCCATCTTTTGTTTTTCTGATGGTTTGAATATGGTCTACCTTTTCGCCACCACGCAAGCTCGCAATGATGGCTTCTTCCTCACTTAAACGATCTGCAGGGAGCAGTATGGTGATCGGCTGCCCAACTGCTTCCTCTTCCCTGTAGCCAAAAACATGCTCTGCTCCTTTATTCCATGTCGTAATAATTCCATCGAGTGTTTTACTGATAATGGCATCTTCGGAACTTTCTATAATAGCGGCAAGCATAGCTTGTTTTTCTTCTGCCTGGTGCTCAAAAGAAATATCATGGGCAATCTGAGATATACCAATAATTTTTCCATCCTGATCTTTGATCGGCGAAAAGGTTAAGGATACAGGTATTTTCTTTCCCGAACGGGTAAGTCGGACGGTTCGGTACTGGCTGATCTGCCCATCGCTTAAAACCTCCTGCATCAGCTCTTTTTTCTCCGAATACTTGTCATCAGGAATCAGCAGAAAAACAGATTGCCCCAGTATCTCTGTTGCAGTATAGCCAAACATACGCTCCGCAGCAGGACTCCAATTGGTTATTCTAAATTCAAGATCATGACAATATATGGCATCCTGAATGCCTTCAAAAATGGATTGAAGTGTGAAGAGATCAGGCAGATGAGCTGATTTTATCATAATTAGTAGGAATTAAATCCATTGAAAAGACCCGTCAAATCTATTCAAGATATTTTAAACAACCATTCATTTTAAATGTTTTTTTAGGTGTATGGGAGCTGTAACGAAGAAAAAAGCCAAACTACACGAGTCATTGTTTCCCATATAAGCAAGTTGATTTTCTTCAAATTCACGGTTAAATGTAACAATCATACACACTTTAAATGAAATTAAAATTGCTTAATTTCGTATTTTCAACCATTCTAGGGTACTGTCAGACGCTATTAAGCCATTTTTCTGTACAAAAACCTCTTACTTTTCTGCCTTTAATATCCCGCTGATTTAGCATGTGTTTATTTCCTGTTGTGAGATTAATTGAAACATAAATTAATTCAACCTGTTGTTACATGACCTATCTACCTAATTGAAAAACTATGAATCAAAATGAATTCAGCATGGCTGCTGATGGGTATGCTATTGCCCTCCTCACCCATGCGATGCGGTTTACCCATGATGAAGATGACGCGAAAGACCTTGTGCAGGATACACTCATTAAAGGAATTAGATTTTGCGCAAAGTTTGACAAAGGCACTAATTTACGTGGCTGGCTTTATGTGATTATGCGAAATACCTTTATAAATGACTATCGTAAAGCCCAGAAAAGGCATTCGGTGATCAGTAGAGATGAAGATTTATCAAGTCCTAACTTGCTAAAAAGTTCAGCGAAAATTTCTTCTGAAGGAAAGTTTGTGATGGATGATATTCAGAAAGCCATGCAGAGTTTGCCGGAACAATACCGTGTTCCTTTTCAGCGGTATTTTGAGGGATATAAATATGAGGAAATTGCTGAAGAGCGGGGCATTCCGTTAGGAACAGTAAAAACGCATATCCACCAGGCGAGGCAGATCCTGAAAACATATTTGAAGCAGTATAGGATAGCCTAATGTTAAAATTTTGTTGATAAGCGCATTAATAATATGGGCCGGACCAAAATTGATCCGGCTAAACTATCTTATTTCCTTTCATTAAATACGCCTAGTTCTGCAATAGCAGGTGGACTGTCAAAATCGGTAATGGTAACTTTTATTTTTTCGCACCAGATTCGTTTGAACCGGAAAATGCTTACCCTTTTTTCGCCTTCGTTGCTCGCTGGCAATGCATTCCACTTGCCATTTACATAGTATTGTAAACTATAGGTAGCCTTTTGGTTATTGCCTGTTGTAAGTACAACCATGTTACAAGGTACGGCCTTTTCAAAATTCAACTCGTACCACGGCGATTTTACGGTATGATTGGATGACCAGCTTGAGCCAAAATCATCATCGTTAGCAAAATCCATAATATTCATATCATCACTCCAGCTACTATTGCTTTTTACATGTTTGGCAATGTTACTGGAAATAATCGGAGTAGCATGCGGTGGAATACGTGGCAGGTCTACAGGTTTTTTATAAAGCTGGCCCATTTCTTTTAGTGCTGTTAAGGCATTGTCATCTATCAAACCATTTTTGCCAGGTGCTACATTTAGGATAAAATTGCAATATGCACCATTATATGGAACGATAAATTTGTTTACCAGTTCGGGCACATTTTTTACCGCTGTAGTAGGGAAAGATGTTTTCCAGAACCAGTTGGTCTGGAGCGGAAGACAGGCTAGTGCTGGAAGTTTGTTGTTTTCTTTTGAAATAAACTGACCTGCACCTTGTTCGTAAGATTTAATATCGGTATAAAAAAGTGCTTGCGTAGGGTATTTAGCTGCATTCAGATCCATTACCAGGCAGTTTGGCTGTAAAGATTTAATCAGGTAATAAATATCTTCAAAAGGTACCTGATCATAAGAAATCCTCGACCATGGCGCATCCCATCCGTCAATAATCAGGGCAGTGATCTCACCATAATTCGTGAGCAGTTCGGTAATCTGATCTTTAATCATTTGCACATGTGCAGGTGTAATCTGATTCGGACGGATGCCATGGTGGGTATCCAATATAGAATAATATAGCATTACCTTTAAGCCATTTTTGCGAAAAGCATCTGCATACTCCTTTACCACATCGCGTTTTAATGGCGTATTCATTACGTTATACGCTGTTGTTTTGGTGTTCCAGATCGGGAAACCACTGTGGTGTTTGGTGGTTAAGCAACCGTAGGTCATATTGGCCGATTTTGCAGCCTTAGCCCATTGATTGGCATCAAGTTGTGGAGATTGGAACAGGGACAGATCTGCATCCGGATCCGACCAGTCCTGATCCATAAAAGTTGGCATACCGTAATGAATAAACATGCCCAATCCGAGGTCAACAAAATCCTGTTGCAGTTCGGGTAAGGGTTTATTGGCAGATTTTTGCTGCGCCTGTGCCGGGCAAAGGGATGTTATAGCAGAAGCAATAAGTAATAATGATAAAATCCTTTTAAAGGTCATTTCGCTTTTTTTGATTTAAGTATTGGTTTGAATTTCTTGAATACCAGACTTGCCTGCAGTCAATAACCTGACTAAGATTGATGACTATCTATATCCATTATTCAAAGCTACCTCCAAAACCGCAACAATTTGCCGAACAAAAGCGTAACAGAAGCCTAACAAAAGCTTAACGTTATGCTATTTATGGAATAATACGTCTATTTTTAAAGGATAAAATGAAAGATCGGATATATAAATCAGTCGTATTGCTCAGCTTTCTGATATTGCTGCTCGTGCAACTCAGATTAACCTATAATTCTTACGTACTTAGAGACAGGGATTATAGCTTAAAAGAGAAAACACTGATTAACGATGAATATGGGCGCAGTATATCCGAAGATAAAGTTTACAAGGGCGGTGGAAAAATTATCGATTCGATCCTCTCCAAAAATATGCCAGCACTCAAAAAAGCCTACCTCGGCAACCGGCAAGAATTTGTTAAACTTTCGCAAAGCGTTAACAATACCTTATTGAAAGCCCTTCGGAAAGAAAGCACCATGGATAGTGTTTTCCAATCCATAGTAAAAAGAAATGGCCTGGACAGCAACTTACAATACCTGCTTACCTTTCAACAGATAGATATCAACTTCGATAACGAAATCGGGGACATCACCATATTCGACAGCCATACCCGTACCGATTTTAAAGCAGATCAAATAACACCCTTCGGCGTAATCATTGATGGTACATTAACTTACCCAACTATGCAGAACAAGGTTACCAATCTTTCTGTTAGTGGCAAGCTGGTTTATAATTATAGGGTAACCTTTAACCTTTTTGTTGATCCCCCAGGCCGTACGCTCAAAGTGGCGTATCAGATGTTGCCTACATTTTTGCTGGTTGCGCTTTGCATCATCATCATCGTAGGCATCAATTATTATACTTATATCAGCTGGATGCGGCAGAAAAAAGAAACGGATGTAAAATCCGATTTCCTGAACAGCATTAAACACGAATTCAACACCCCTATTACCACCATTTTAGTGGCAAGCAAGAGCCTGCATGAAAATGAGGTACTCAGCGACAGGAATCGTGTAAATACACTTGTAAATATCGTAGAAAGACAGGCAAGAAGGCTTCAATCCCACATTAACCAAATGCTGGAAGTCTCGGAATTGAACAACAATATCAATTTAGAAGAAACAGATCTTAACTATGCTATTCTTACCTTGGTAAATGACTATAAAATAAAAATACACGAGCCAAACAACCTAACGTTTGATCCTCATGATTCAGAAATACTGGTGATGATGGATCCTTTTGTGTTTACCACCATGCTGCAGAATATAATTGACAATTCCTTTAAACATAACCATAGCGAGGTTAAAATAACCATGCTCTTTATCACTAAAAACAAGGATGGCTATACCCTGCATATTAAGGACAACGGGAAAGGAATGGAAGATGGTATGAAAGAAAAAATATTTGATAAATTCTTTCGTGGCGGTAAAGATAGTACAGTTTCAGGCCTGGGCCTTGGCTTATATTATGTTAAACAGTGTCTTGATATTCATGGTTGGAAAATCAGTATAAACACAACAATTGAAAAAGGAACCGAATTTCTGGTGTTTATACCTATGGGGCAGATTACGAATAGTACAAATGATTAATTAAATTGCAACCTATGCCTTATGACATCATAATAATTGAGGATGAAACTGATTTGGGCAATGTAATCACAGCATACCTAAAGTTGCGTGGTTTTAGCGTACTGTGGTTTCAAAATGCTACAGAAACATTAGATTACTATTCTGCAAACCCGTTCGATAATAAGCTAATCATTGTGGATGTGCAATTACCCGACCTTAACGGTTTCGACCTGGCAGCTAAACTGGTGAAAATTAATCCCAGCCAACCCTTCTTCTTCCTTACGGCACACAACGAAAAACAAGACCGGTTAAGAGGGCTTAAAATAGGTGCTATAGATTATATATCCAAACCGTTTGAAATTGAAGAACTGGTATTGCGAATAGCAAACATCATCAATAAGTTTTCACCTAATCCAAAAGTAACCGCTACGGCCAAACCAGGCTACATCACCATGGGCGATATTCGTTACCAAAAGGATCAGTTGTTTGTTTTGATGCCCGATGGTAAAGAAATTCCACTCACAGTAAGAGAATCAGAAGTATTGGATCTGCTGGCAGGTAATATCAATCAGGTGGTTAAAAAAAAGGATCTACTCTTATCTTTATGGGGAAACGACGACTATTTCAATGGAAAAAGTCTTGAAGTGTTCATTTCAAGACTGCGGCGACTTTTCAGGGCTTCCGATCAGGTTAGTATAGAAAATGTATATGGGCTGGGATACATTTTGAAGGTAAATAAACAAGGCGGAGATGTAACTTTTGGGCAATAGTAAAATATAGCTTAAAAAGCTATAGTGTAGACACATCGTTTGTATCACTTGCAAGATCCTGTGAGGCTTCCATTCTTTTTAAAATTACCTTTCTCAGCCTGTTTTCATGTTCATCGCCCCAAAATCCTAATGTAGAAATTACCGGCACTAAGGTTTTACCAAAATCTGTAAGGGAATATTCGACTTTTGGTGGAACCTGAGCGTAGATTTTCTTTGTCACTAGCTCATGATCTTCCAATTCTTTCAATTGCATGTTCAAAACACGTCTTGAGGCATCAGGTATTTTACGCTGTAATTCACTTGGACGCAGATGCCCCTGATGGATAAACCATAACAAACGAATTTTCCATTTGCCGTAAAGTACTTCACCAATCAGGTCGAGGCCGCAGTTTAAATTCAAAGGTATTTTTCTTTCGTGCATATACAAATTTAATCCAATGTACCAATTTGTACAATAGGTGAAAAATTTATCCCTATGCAATTCGGTTTTCCGTTATTGCCAGAAAAAGTGATACTTCTCAAATTTGTATCAAAGAATTCGACAAATGGAAAATCAATTTAATTACAACAATGAACTTCAAGGTAAAATTGCCTTGGTAACCGGTGGAACAAAAGGAGCCGGAAAAGCAATTGCAGAAAGACTGTTACAAGCTGGGGCAACCGTTATAATTAGCGCAAGAAATGCACCTGAAAATGAAAACAGCAACCTGCATTTTATATCAGCTGATTTAAGTAAAGCAGAAGGAACAGAAAAATTAATCAGCGAATTGATGTCCACTTATGGAAGGCTGGATATCCTGGTGAACAATCTTGGTTCTTCAACAACACCAGCCGGTGGATTCTCTGTGTTATCAGATGAAGATTGGGAATCAACCCTGCAAGCTAATTTGCTTGCTCCGGTGAGACTTGACAGAGGATTTTTACCACAGATGGTGGATAGAAAAAGCGGCGTTATTATTCACATCGCATCCATTCAGGGTAAATTACCGCTCTACGACTCTACTTTGCCTTATGCCGCTTCAAAAGCCGCATTGAGAAACTACAGTAAAAGTTTATCGAACGAAGTTACCCCTAAGGGCGTTCGGGTACTCACGGTTTCTCCAGGCTGGATCAACACAACAGCATCGGAAGCCTGGCTGGGCGAAATTGCTAGAAACGCAAACGGTACTGTAGAAGAAGCGCAGCAAAGTGTAATGGATGCCTTGGGTGGAATACCTTTCGGAAGACCTTCCGAACCTGAAGAAATAGCCGAGTTGGTTGGCTTTCTTGTTTCGCCAAGAGCCCGCTATTTAACAGGAACTGAATTTATAATCGATGGCGGTACAGTGCCAACCATTTAATTAATCATAAAAAATATAATCCGATGAATTTACCACACATTATCTCAAAATTAGTAAAAGCACAAAACGATTTTGATAGTGCAGCCTATGCCAGTTGTTTTGCTGAAAATGCAGCAGTATTTGATGAAGGCAAAACCCATAACGGAAAAGCAGAAATTGAAAACTGGATTGATAAGGCCAACAAAGAATATCATGCCATTATGGAGCCAGTAGATTATGACGAAAAGGAAGATATGCTATCGGCGAAAACTTCAGGAAATTTTCCGGGTAGTCCGATCGTTTTGAAATATCACTTTAAATTATCCGGGGAATATATTCAATCGCTGAAAGTTACGGGTTAATACTTAAATTAAGCTGAACAAAACCAACCTTTTGATGATTGGTAAGGCAACAATAATGCCTTAAGCAATTTTTAGAATGCCTTAGGCTTAATTTTATGAATGAGTAAAAAGAGGCTGTATCATAAAATTAAAATTTGCATACTGAGGGATAATTTATTGCGTAAAATTAATATGATTGACAGATAAATTTTAATTAGGTAATATCCCTTAAGAGATCGTCATTCCCAACTTGATTGGGAATCTTAATGCGAACGTTTTAAGATTCCCGCATACGCGAGAATGACGACCTCACTAGTGGATTCTGTCAATGGTAGTTTACCAAATTTCGGAAAAGTAGTAGAAGAACCTCCTTCAAATGCACAGAAATTCTTTCGATACTTCGTGAAGCTCAGTACACGCTAAGTACAACGTGACGAATCAGACGTGAAGTTACAAAGATGATATAGCCTTTTTTTTTGATAAATTACTGATGAATAATTAGTTAAATTACCACTGGAGTGATTCAGTCATTACCCTGGTTGCTATTTTTTTAAATACGTCATGATTGTTTCATATATGCCTGACGAATTTTCTTCAAACATAAAATGACCGGTATTTTCCAGATTCACCAGTTGATAATTTTCGGCTATCATTGGTAAACTATACTGATAAAAACCGGAAGATACGTTACTGGCTATACCTAAAACAGGCATATTTAACTTCGAATAATTTTTGGCATCGGCTATATCCTGGTTAAAAGCCTGGTACCAGCCATTAGAAGCGCGGATACGCTCTGGCTGATTGTAAACGGATGCATATACATCCCTTTCAAAATCAGGCATCTTTGAACTGTCTACCATCACGTAATCGAAAAGCCAGTCGAGTAGGTAGCGATAACGTCTCTCCAGTAATTTTTCAGGCAGTTCTTTGACTTGATTAAAACTCATCCACCAGGTATAGGTCTGTTGGTGATCTATTTTTTCTCCAAAAGCTCCCGGAGGCGGCATCAGTTTCATTTGCATCATTCCTTCATTGGGATGCAGGCCATCCGCCAGGATCAGGCGTTCCACCATATCCGGATAATTATGCGCCAGGCTGGCTGCTACCATACCGCCGATATCATGGCCTAATACGTGCGCTTTACTGATACCCAACAGCGCCATTAACTTGTACACATCAGTAGCCATTGTTTTTTTGTCATAGCCTGATGTTGGTGTTGCCGAGCTGCCCATACCACGAATATCTATTACGATAACCCTGAAATGATCAGCCAATGGCAGCGCGACAGAACGATAGGAATACCAGGTTTGCGGCCAGCCGGGCAGGCAGATCAATACCGGACCTTTGCCACCACTATCTACAAAGTGCAGCTGCGTTCCATTCACTTCCATTATCTGACTGGTAAAGCCGGGCCAATGTTTTATAAGCTGCGCATCGCTATATACCTGTTCCATTTTGTGCTATTTTGTTGTTGTTTATTTCGTGAAGTGTTGTTTCTGCCGCTTGCCAGCTTAAGCCAGTATACCGGTTGTTGTCAAGTATATGATGATGTGCAGCAAACATGCTGTAGAGATATTGCATCTGCTGCCATTGCGGATACAACTGCTTTTCCCCATCGGGATTTTCTGTCCGTAACTTTTGAATGTAAGCCGAGAATTGTTCCAGCGTACCTTGTTCTTTTAATTCGAAATGTTCCCCAAAAATGCGTCCGGCGAGCACAGCCAGTTCATTCGGGCTAATCTGGAAACCTGCAATGCGGAGAAATCGTGGCGCATCATCATCCAATGCAGCATATGCAGTGAAAGCGGCTGTATCTTCTATAGTAGTGAAGTCGATCTGCCAATCTGCTTTCTCCGAATAGTAGGTAATGGTCTTTGCTTTTGTATCCAGGAGTGGAATATCATACTGCAAAACATAGGCAAAAGCACCGTTAAATACTGAAGTAGCACGGATGTTGCTAGTTTCCAGTACGGACTGAAACTCCTTACGCAGGTCAAAATTCCTGTTTTCGCCCTGCTGTAGTTGGGTAAAATCTGTACAAAAATCGGATGGGATAAAGCGTGGAACGCCCGCCTGTACGGCAGCCTGAAGCAATTGGCTTTGTGCCGTTACAATCACCTCGCGTAAGCCTGCAAGTACCGATACCACACAAGAAACACCTTTACAAGCCGATACCAAGCCAGTTTCATCTTCAAAACGAACCGCTATAACCTCTACTCCTAATTTAAGCAGTTCATTTATCTTCTCCTGATTACTTTCTTCTCTCACCAAGGCTCGTACACTAGCGCCATTTTTGATTAAATGTTTGCATAATCTGCCTCCAAGGTCGCCAGTAGCGCCTGCAACTAAAATCATATTATTCATTGTTCTTTCTTATTTAGATCACAAAACTATGCCCATTGAAAGTCAATCGAACTACCATTTGGTAGATAATACAATTAGCGAAGATTTTTACGGATACGGCTCAGGGCATTTGGTGTGATGCCGAGGTAAGAAGCCAGTTGCTTTACAGAAATAAATTGCATGAAGCCTGGCTTTTGTAGAAATGCCAGGTAACGTTCCTCTACAGTCATGGTTTGGAAGCTGATGATCTCGCTGATCATGCGCACCGCCATACCCTCCCAGAGTTTTCGGCCAAACTCCTGCCATGCGGGAATTTGTCTATAAAGCAAATCCATATCGCTTTTATGGATACAGTATAGTTCCGTGTCTACAACCGCCTCAATATTGAACCGTGAAGGCAACGCCGGACTCAGGCTGGAAATTTCAGCGAAAAACTCTCCTGGCTGGACAATCCAGGCCGTAAGTTCCTGATCATCGTTATAGAAAAAGCGAAGTGCTCCTTTATTTAAAAAATAATAGTGTGAAGCGATCTGGCCGCGTTTCATTAATAATTGACTCTTTTGCAGTGTTTTTAAGGTGAAATGCCCTAAAATCTTCTGAAGATCTTCTTCTTCCAACCCAACGCTGGAACGTATCAAACTTTTAAGTTCCTGCATATACTTCTGTAAAAGATCCTAACGACTGTTTTACGTCCTCTCTATTGGCCATTTTCTTTAGAATTACCTTATTCGATCTGCCTTCATTAAAATCGCCCTTACTACACGAAATTGCAGGACTGAAAAAAGAAACATAACTAAGGTTAGGGGTACTATTCAATTTCATAATATCTTGCCTTTTTTGTAATTAAATCAATAACTATGCCTCAATAACATAAGCACAGCCCTTTTTCAACCGGATTGATCATTTAACCCGAAGAAAAATATCACATACGCATCGATGTGAAATCTAATACCAGAGGTTCTATAAATAAATTTAAAATACAAAAGTAATTGTCTTTTAAAACCTACTTATAGCTCATGCAATCCCGTTATAAGTTATTAGGTATCTTTAGAAACTTTTAAGCAGCTTATGAAGCCTTTTCTAAAAAACGATATTGACATTTTCAAAAACCTGACGGAAGCCGAATTCAATAAACTTAAAAGTGTTTTTTTCTATCGGAAATATTTGAAAAAAGAATTTATTATAAAAGAAGATACTGCAGTTCAGCACATTTATTTTATCTCTTCGGGCTTAGTTAAACTATCTTATTTCGATAATGATGCCAATGAATTCATTTTGTCATTTGCTTTTGAAAACTGGTGGGAAACAGACTTTTCTGCCTTTTATCATCAAACCAAAGCTACGTTAACACTACAATGCCTTGAAAATACAGAGGTATACAGTTTGAGCTTTGATGATTACTTTCTGATTTTGAATAAATACAGACTCTCAGACTATTTTTTAGACAAATCAATAAGGGGACATATTGCCAGTCAAAAAAGGATTTTGTCGCTGCTCACACTAAATCCGAGACAGCGTTATGAACAATTTCTGCAGGTATATCCATCGCTTGGCCAAAGAGTTCCAAAATCCATACTCGCACGATATCTTGGGGTTTCGAGGGAGACATTGAGCAGGCTGTATAAAGCTAAAAGATAAAAGTGATCCTGGTCACACCCGAATTACAAAAAGTACTTGGAATTTTGCAGGTAAGAAATTTATCAGATAGTTTTGTTATGCAAAAAAACATTATCAATCCCTGGACTTGGCAAGATGCAAGAAGTTATGCACAAGCGGTAGAAGTAAAAAATGCAGAAGGTACGCTATATGTTTCTGGTCAAACTGCGATAAGTGATCAGGGCGTATCAAGCGATGAAGATATGCGTTCGCAAATCATCCATACCATTCAAAATTTAGAGAAAGTTATTCATAAAGCAGATTATGAATTGAAGAACGTGGTCAGGTTAAATATTTATACCACTTCAAGCTCAGAATTATTCGAAAATTTTGACGTCATTCAAAATTGGATCAATAAAAATAATATCAAGCAAGCTTCTACTGTACTGGAGGTAAAAAGCCTTTTTGAAACACTAAAAATTGAACTTGAAGCGACAGTGGTAAAATAGTTTTGAAAATCTGCCGCCATTCTCTTTTAAGTTTTAAAGTTTTCTGGATGAGACAATGGAGCTATAAAATTGGGAGTATTAGGTCTTTTAGTAATTACTTCTAAAAACTGAATAAATTTCAAACCTAAAATTACTGGTCAAATTTTAATACCTCAAGCATAATTGTCCGATGTTTTATAGTCCATTCGCGGAGTTACAAGATCAATGGCGCGAAACTATTCCCGTGTTCAGAATGGGTATAACATACCGCATTTTTCGCCTGGCTTCCGCGGACAGCTATAATCAGGCTATTTTGCTCCAGGTTAACGGAGTTCCTTAGTTAGGATTCTTAAAGTAATGGGCTCAAAGCGGCTCGCTTCATTCCGGGTTAATCTGGCAAATCTGTTCAGGTAGCAAAGCAATACATCTAAAAACAGATTTTTCTAAAGCAACATCTTTATCAAAACCATTATGCGTTTTTAGCGTTAACGTATACATAGGTTTCCATATCATAAAACAAGATTAACAGCGCTATTGTATGAAACATGTATATCTAATTTTCGCCTCCATCCTATTATTATCTGCCTGTAACAGCAATCAAAAAAAAGCAGAAAACAATCTGGTTTCGCAAACCAAAGTCTCTGACAGTACCAATATTATCCCTCCAAAAGAAAACGATGTTGAAGTAAAGAATTGGTTAGATGATTTTAAAAATTTTAGGGAAGCCCTGCATTTAAAGGATCTCAAAAAATTGAAAACTTATTTCGATTTCCCCGTTTCTGACGATGGCACTTCAATTTGGAGCTTATGCAATTTAACCGCAGCAGAAATACAGGTGAGAAAAAACAAGTTCAAAAATTCTGATCTATTTTATGAGCAAGATTTAGAACAATACCATACCCGAATTTTCAATGCCGATTTTGTTAAAATGTTATTGAAAATTAAATCTGACAAGCTGTATGCAACACACTTTAATGAAACGCCAGAAGTTACAACAGCTGATCATATATATAAACTGATTGCAGAATACAATCCGACTAGTAAGATATTAAGTTTCAACTTAGCTTATGCCAACAACGAAACAGACGAGGAAGGCAATCGCGTAAGTGAGGGTGAATACAATGTTATTTACAGTTTCACCGTTATCGATGGTAAATATCTAAAATTTAAGAGAATAGATATTGCCGGGTAAAACAAAATCATGAAAACCCATTCTCAAATGGCATGATATCCAAGGCAATTTATTTGATTATTAATGTGGCAAAAAGATAATTTATTATCAAAAACTAAATTAACAAATGGCTTTTATTGAATCTTAAAACAAAGGGATTATCATTTTTTAGCAAGTGTAATTTCGGCAAAGGCTAAATTTTCGTTAAACCAAATAAGGGGAAATATGTTAATAATAAATCTTAATTAATGTTTTCAACTCATGACAAAAATCGGTAAATATTTACTGGTAGTTCTATCTGTATTAACTTATGCTTGTAATAATCAGCAAACTACCAAAAAAGCAGTTGAAGTTGCTGGTACAGATACCACAGCAACGGCCGTCATTGACACCTCCAACAACTTAGCGCCATCAGGTCAGCTGCCAAAAGACCAGCAAGAAGAAGCCCGCATCAATTATCAGGATAGCATTGATTTTGAACGGTACCAGGTAGATGCTGAAAAAGTAACTAAACATGCACCTATAGATTGGACAAGCTATCCCGAAGCTAAAGATTTTAAAACACGAATTACCGAAGCCTATACAACTATTGAGGTTGATTTTGCAGGATATTATGTGGTTTCCGTGTTTGGTTGTGGAGCAAGCTGTATTATGGGTTTTATGGTTGATGTTCGCGACGGTAAAATTTACGATTTACCATTAGGTGAAGAGAATTCATGTCTTTTCGCAGAAGATAGTGCAATGGGTAACCTGAAAAGCAGGCTTTTTATTGCCGGAGTTTGTAAAGAAAACGCGGATGATAAAAAAGTCTATTACAAAGCTTATTTATGGGACGAGGATAAAAAAGAATTTGGAAAAGTGGAGGCCGATGCATTTTTAAAAAACAAGCTAAATTAATTTTCAGAGCGTATAGTTAAACATTTTAAACATAGCTTCTGCGCTTTTTACAATAAACAATCAAATGACTGCTAAAAAGATCTTTAAAATCATTGGAATATTGATTACAGTATTCATCGCACTTATTCTTTTGTTTTTTGGTTTCATTTGGGGGAGCATAGCATGGAACCGCTACAGTAAAAAGAAAGAAGCCATTCGGTACCAGAAAGCAGTTTGCGACACGATAAAAACGGTGCAAGGGAACTTTGAAATTATGGTTAATGGTTTTACAAACAAAGAATTAAAAAAGATTAACTTTTATTTGCAGCGCGACAAACGCATTGTTAAAGATACCACTATAAATTTTGTAGGTAAAGATGACCGGGAAACTCAAACACTTATCATGCCTTTTAAAGAATTTAACATTAACGATCGGATTATCCTTGTCATTAAAAACAGAACTTATTTACTTTCGGGATTTAGCTACATGGCGGTTTACAATTACGGTATGTTTGGCCCGGTTGGGCCATGCCATTGCGCAACAAGTGGCTACCAAAATGTAAACGGCAAGCCTGGTGGCTCAGGCTTGTTGCTTAAAAACGAAGGCTTAGTGAATTATAAGTTACCATAGCTAAGACGTGAATAAACGGAACAGATAGAAGGAAATCTGTCTTAACTTAATCCTTGCGTATTGTTTCTATTGGTTTGTAAAATAAAGACGCATGTGCTTCATTGAAAAAAGATAGCGCAATTACTATAAATATTTTTTTGAAAAAGACACCGTGCAGATAAAAATTTGCTTAAAGAAAACCGCCACTACTAAGTTATTAATCAAAACACTATGATGAAATCGCTTCAAAAATTTATACTCTTTTTTGGTATAACATTAACAATTGCTGCTTGTCAAAACAAGCAGAAAAAACAAGAAACACTTGCTGTAGACACCTTGGTTCACCAAACGGAAGTCCCTCAGCAAGTACAACCCACAAATTCAGATCCTGTTTTTCCTGGCACCGGTAATACCATAACAGATTTTGTTCCGGCCAATTACAAAATGGATTTAGAAGCAACAGGAGATCTGAACAATGATGGCGAAAAAGATGCAGTTATTGTACTTATCAATACAAGAGATACCACCGCACTTCGCCCTACACTAGTACTCTTAAAACAAGGTGAAAAATATAACCTTTACAGTAAATCTCTCTCCGTGATTGGGCCTAAATATCGCGAAGATGGTTATCCAGTCTGCGATTACGAAAATGTTGGTATTGATAGTGGAAAACTGGTTATTTCGATGCAATCTACTGGCCCGGCAGGCAGCATAGAAAGCATTTACAAATACATCGATAAAGCTTTAGTTTTAACGCAAATTAATGCTTTTAGCATGGGCGCTGGCGGACAAACTGATCAAAAAATCGATTTGCTAAAAGGCACTTATACCCAAACCGATATTAATACGATGAAAGAGGCTATGCCTAGCACAACTAAAACGAAAACATACAAAATACCAACAGTTCTCTTTAAAGATAGCGATCCAAGCGAAATCATGATGAAAGCTTTTGATCAAGTGGGGAATTAGATTTGATAGGGTAAAGATTATTATAAGATGCTAAATAAAAAACCATTTTTTTCTATTTTAGATGAATTAAGACACAACCATATGCTTCTCTTATGATCAATAAACTACTGTATATCCTGGTTCTAAACATCTTGTTCAGCTTGAACTTAAATGCACAAAACAGCGCAAAAAAAACCGCTGATGTAGTTCCATTTCAGGTAACAGTTAAAGAATCTACCTTTAAAGGTAAAAATGCTTTAGAACTGGAAATGAAAGGTGAAGCAAACGGAGACAATACGCTTGCGGTCTTAAAGGATATTGAATTCCATAACGGGATAATTGAGGCTACAATTTCAGGGCAACCGCTTGCAAGCGCCGGAGAAACAGCCCGTGGATTTGTTGGGATAGCATTCAGAGCAGCTTCTGACGCTTCAAAAATGGAGGTTTTTTATTTACGTCCTACCAATGGTCGGGCAAATGATCAGTTACGCAGAAATCATTCCAGCCAGTATATTTCTATTCCGGGATATCCCTGGGAAAAATTGAGAAAAGAAACGCCGGGAAAGTATGAGGCATATGTAGATATATTGCCGGCAGAATGGGTCAAAGTAAAAATTGTAGTACAAGATGAAACGGCCAGACTATATGTAAACGGTGCGCATCAACCTACTTTGATCGTAAATGACCTGAAGCAGGGTAAAAATATCCGCGGAAGTGTAGGATTATGGATTGGCCCTGGGACACTAGGTCATTTTACTGATGTTAAAATAACCAAAGAAGATTAACAATTAGAATCATAATTTTGCACGATTAGACTACCAGTTCGGCGTATGTGTAGCTAAAATTGGCATTAATTAAAGTGCGATTGCTTTATTTGCGGTTTAATTTTATTCATATGACTAATTTTTATGCTTGTAGAAGTTATCAAACATTTAAAAAAATGTTGTCGTCTGTAGCTTATGGTCAATCAAAATCTGCTAATAATAACTGTCCTTGCAGTAATTCTTTGGAAATTAGCGACTGGAAACCACAATTAAACAAAGCTTTAGATACAAGAGATAATCCTTACTACAGATAAAATTTAAACTTAAAATACAATTATGACCGTTACTTACATGATGTTGGCTTTCACAACAATTTATTTGACAAGCACCTATCTCTATTACAGATACACAGTAAAAAAAGGTACAGAATTTTGGTATAAGCCCTTATTCCTTTTTGGTAATCGGTATATTATTTTTATTATCGCTTTACGGAAGTTTAACCAGCACCCCATTTGGAGAAATCGTTCCATTCATTAGATAGCTTATTCGGGTTGAGAATTGTTTAATTAGCAACATAATACTTTAGATAACCTGTAAAAAGCTCATGAAAGGTTATTACCTGTTATTGTTGGTATTTGCATCAGGTGCAATCCCATTCCTCAAAAATACAAGCATCCGGGGGTACAAGAATTAACTGTATTACTTCCTACTTCCACTTGCTATCTCAAACCCTGCTTTGCACAAAGGATTCAAAAACCAACCTGACTTAAAACAAAAATAGCTGCAAGCCTAGGGCCGCAGCTATTCATATATTATTGTTTAACTACTATTTGAAGATACCTTCCAGGGTTTTGTTCAGTTCCTCTCCTCTCAAATCTTTACCTACTACCTTACCTTCCGGATCAAGCAGAAAGCTTGCCGGCACAGATTTTACACCATAAGCTTTAACTGCGGAGTTCGACCAGGCCTGCAGATCAGACACATGCGTCCAGGTAAGGCCATCAGCTGCGATGGCTTTTAACCAGGCGTCCTTTTTAGAGTCAAGAGATACGCCCAAAATTTCAAAGCCTTTATCATGGTACTTTTTGTAAGCTGCAACTACATTAGGATTTTCTCTCCGGCAGGGGCCGCACCAGCTTGCCCAGAAATCAACCAGTACATATTTACCTTTAAAATCAGACAACTTTACGATCTTACCATCCTTATCGGGCATCGCAATAGCCGGGGCAACTTTCCCTTTGGCGGTTTTCGCATTGGTTTTTAACGCTGTCCTGATTTGTTCGCCAATTTCTGATTGCTGCGCATCTTTAGTGAGCAGCCCAAATAATTCTTCGGCTACCGGAAAATTCGGATAACTGATAAAGCGGTCATAAATGATTGCTGCAGATCCGGCCGAAGCGGCATTTTTTAGGATATATTGCTTTACAGCTGCAATGTTCAGGGTATCAAGCGTCCTGAATTCACGATCGAAACCTGCATGGGTAGCGGTATCCTTTTTACCCGCTTTCTCTGCCTGATCAAGCCTTGCATAAATACTTCCGGCTTTAACAGTAATTTCTTTCCATGGGCCGTTGTAAAAGCCCATATATACATCCTGAGCAGTAGAACCGCTGATAACTACGGGAGATATACTGTCAGGTTTAGAGATATTGATCGCAGCATTTTCCAATATAAATAGTATTGGGTTTTTCAGGCGCCTACTTTCTAATTTATAAAAGCCCGGTTGTTTTACCGTTCCTTTAAACATAAAGGTGCCATTAACAACCTTAGTTGAATCTGTAACGACATATTTATCTCCAACTTCGTGACCAAGATAAACCTTGTCGTTAACGGCAGGTAACTTACCGGTCAATACATATTTCCCGTTTTGGGCAAATAGCGGGCCTCCGCAACACAAAAGTGCCGCAGGTACAAGGGTTAATATGCGCTTAAATAAAATGTTCATGTTATATTGATTTTAACTTGTTGATTACTTCTTCAAGGCTCATGTTTTCCAACACAACTTTTCCCTGCTCATCTAAAAGAAACATAGCAGGTATAGCCTGTACTTTCCAGGCATTGGCCGTCGCTCCCCTATCCAGAAAACTTGGCCATGGCAGTTTTTCTTCCTGCTGTGCCTTTAACCAGTCTCCCTCTTTTTTATCAATCGAAATACTAACGATCTGCAGGCCTTTATCCTTATAATCTGCATATACTTTTTTCAAATTAGGAATCGACTTACGGCATGGAACACACCACGAAGCCCAAAAATCGACCAGTATGTATTTATGTCCTTTTTTTAATATTCCTAATTCTGCAGGCTGCCCTTCCTCATTTTTCGCAACCAGCAAAGGTGCCTTCTGGCCTTTAAAACCTAACGGGTTAACTAAATCACCCATGATTTTACCGTAATAACTTTTTTGGGCTGCAGGCGACAGCTCCGCATACAAACTTTTGTCTTCCGGTGTAAAATAACTGTAAATGTCAAGTGCCAGCAGTGGCCCCCAGAAAGAATCCTTATTGTCAGTCACAATTTTACGCAGATTTGTCTGCACCTGCTTAAAGAATTGTGATTCATCAGCCATTGCTTTTTTCCAGGCCGGGCCATCTGTTATTGATTTCACCAGTGCGGTATCTTTTGCTGCAACTGCTTCATTTCGCTTGTTTATTACCTCTTTATTGGCTTCCTGGTTAGTTAGATAGAGTGCATTAAGTGCATTCTTTGGCGCAATTTTTTGCATATACAGCATATGTGATTCGCTCCCTTTCACAACTACGTTGGTAAACTCATAATATGTACGGTCGCCATTGCCCAAAAGCTTAGCTGTAGCTGTTACCACAACATTCCCGGGTTGAAGCATCAATGAGGTTTGTCCGCCAACGCCTGCAATCCGTAAATAATACAGCCTAGGTTCTGCGGATATTTTTCCTTTGAGCAAAAAGTGCCCACTGCTAATCACAGCCGTTGCCACAGGCTGCTCATTTGCATGTGTAGCACCCGGAACAAGATTGATATTTGCGCCATCCGGCAGCCCTTTAACAGTCCCGTTGATGGTGACTGTTAAAGACGCTGCTTTCGCCTGTCCGGAGAAGATGGTAAAAAGTATCAGGAGCAGTGCAATTTCTATTTTTAGTTTCATAGGTGCGTTTTGATCTACTTGTCTACATTCTGTTTGATGGTACCATTGCCCGGATTTTTAGAAGCACCCAGAGGAAATGGCATCGTCCAGAGATGAGCGTTCGGGGCAAGCGTTAAAGCCTGTCCGCCTTCTGTTTTGCTCAATGTAACAGCATAATTAGGATCTTTATTCAGACGGCGTGTATCAGCAAAAGGCGTAATCCCTAAAATAAGTTCGTTTCTTTTAGTACGTTGAATGAGCTTTACCGCATCTATAGTGTTAGATGCACTTAAGGGTGCATAATTTGCAGCAAAGATTCTTTTTACCCTTACCGCATTTAATGTAGACATTGCGCCAGGAATATCGTTAAGGCGTGCCTGACATTCCGCTTTGATCAGATACACTTCAGTAGTTGTTAAACCACCTACATTAAAATAACCAGTAGTGATGCTGGTGTAATAAGTATCTGCGCCAACGGTCCGGAGTTTCCAGCGTGAAGCGAATCTTGCATCTCCCTGTTCAAAGCGACTTGCGCGGTCAACGCGGATCGCCTGTTCCCGTCCGGCATTGCTCGATGCTCCGTGACGGAAATAATAATTTTCAACGTAATTGAAACCCATTGGCGAAGGCGCATTGTTATATACATTAACTGCCTCTATCTGCGTTTTGTAGGTATTATAAAATGTTGTCCAGTCGAACAGTTTATCATTGTACTTCAGCGCTTCGTTTGCTGCAGCCAGGGCATCAGCATATCTTCCCATTTGCAGCAGTATTCTTGCTTTCAGCGCGTTTGCGGATCCGAGGTTGGGATGCAGTACTGTTGCACTGGTAGCACCCAAAGCCGGAATGGCTTCATTGATATCCTTTAGCATAAAATCATACAATTCTTTGATCGATACCTGGGTATAAGCAGCGCCAATATCAGCACTGAGGATCAGCGGCACAGATAATTTGGTGGCTGCGTTTGCTTCTTCATAAGTGTCTGCATAATAATTGGCCAGGATATCATAATCCATTGCCCTCAGCACTTTTGCCTGTCCGATCAGTTCCGCTTTTTGTGCCTCCGTCCCCTCTGTTGTTCCCGCTGCCTTTTCAATAATCAGGTTGCTGGTGTTTATTCCGGTGTAATTGTTATAGTAAGTGCCTTCATCAGCATTGTTTAAGGCAACCCTGTTGGCCGATTCGTTCCAGTTGTAGTTCGCCTTGTACAGGGGATAGTAATTCAGGTTGCTGCTGGTTTCAAATTTATCATTGAGCAAAAGTACTGCCTGGGTGATATCTGAACGGTGATTACTATACTCATCGCGGATCAGGGCTTCATAGTCTGATAGTGTAGTAGGGATCTGGCCATTTCCTACAGGAAGGATATCAATAAATTTTTTGCAGCCGCTAAAGCTCAGCACTGAAGCGAGAGCAACTAATTTTATGGTGTTTGAAAATATATTTTTCATCACTTATGTCTTTAAATATTGTTTGTTGCTAAATGCAGTATAAAATGGTTTCCTAGAAATTAAGATAAGCACCCCATACATAATTAGGAGTAAGGTATCCGTTGAGCAGGTATTTTGCAGTTTTGGATTTGGCCAATGTAAACGCATTCTCCACATTAAACTGGAAACGTATATTGCTCAATCCTGCTTTTTTAGCGATCAGTTGTGGTACTTTATATGCCAGGGAAATATTTCTCAGGCGCATATTAGTCGCATCCAACACATTGATGTCAGCATACCTGTAGATGTCAGCACTTTGACTATTATAGTTAGGGTCTTCAGCAAAAACAACTTTAGGAATATTGGTCTTCAGCTCATCACCCGGATTTCTCCACCTGTTTACAATGTCTTTATTTACTGCGGAGATTTGTGTAACATATCCGTTCAGGGCACCGTTATAGTCGGCTCCCAGCACAGGTAAAAATGTATCCCTCATTTTATGACCGCCCTCGAAAGTCAGCAGGAAGGATAGGCTGAAGTTTTGATAGGAAAGCGTACTGTTTACTGATCCGCTGTATTTTGGAACGGTCGATCCGCTGTAAACAATAGATTGCAGCGTAGCCGGTGAAGCCTGTACCTTCTCTCCTTTTTCATTGTAAACCTGTGGCAATCCTGTATTACTTAAACCAGCCCATTGATAACTGTAAATGGCATTGTATGGATTTCCGATACGTGGGAATGATTGCGGATAATCAAGCTGAAGAACATAAAACGGTGCCTCTACATTGACATAAGTAACTTTATTTTTATTAAAGGCATATTGCATCCCCAAATTCCAGGTCAGGTCTTTGCCACGGATGATATCACCTGACAAGGCCAGTTCAACTCCCTGGTTCAGCATCTCTCCGTTATTGATTACGTAGGTTGAATAACCGAACCCTTCGGTCGGAACCCCCTGCGTGTTGGCCAGCAAATCCTTGCCACTTTTATGGTAATAGTCAACCGATCCAGAGAGACGGTTTTTGAAAATTGCGAAATCCAGACCGGCATTGGTGGTCGTAGTTTTTTCCCATGATAACAATGGGTTTGGTCTGCTGCCTACGGTAGCCTGTAAACCGCCTACATTGTTATTGGGATTGAAATTAAAAGTGGTGAATGGTGCACTATTTGTATAAACGTTACCGCCGATACCATGCGAAGCGCGCAGTTTCAACCTGTCTACCCAGTCTGCATTAAAGAATGATTCCTTGTTGATATTCCAGCCGGCACCCAATGACCAAATTGGCGTATTCTGATATTTCGAACTTGTACCCCAAAGGTTTGATTTGTCCCAGCGGATACTACCTGTAAAGAGATACTTTTCATCATAGGCATAGCCAACATTACTATAGAAAGAGACAAAACGCTCTGTACTGATCCTGTTAACAGCCGCATCCCTGTCTGTGAAATTTCCTCCGCCCAGAATATCACCGGGGTAGCTGCCCAATAATGGCTGGTTGACCAGGCTGTAGGTTAATGTATTTGGATTATAGTTGTAAAGCGACTGATTATCATATTCAATTTTTCTGTTCCTGATCTCAGAACCTAAAATTGCGGTTAAGCTATGTTTCTCCCCAAAAGTTTTGTCAATGTTTAACTGCTGGCGGAAGTTATAGGCATTATTGAACTGATTTTCCTTGTAATTGATATTTCCGTAAGGCAGATTAAAGATTGCCTGTCCGCCACTCACAGGATTGAAAGAAGCAAAACTATTTACCTTGTCGCGAACAAAATAGGAATTTTTATCATACAGTTGATCGAGCCTGCTGGTTGCATACTCATATTGAAAACTTGATTTGTAGGATAACCAGTCGGTTATTTTTGCGCCCAGGCGGACAAACGACCTGCTGGTAAAGTTCTTTGTTTTACCAATGTTCATTGCCTGTTCATCTAATGGCGTAATGTCCATATTGTACAGCTGGTTATCATTAATCAATGCCATATTATTGGCTGATAAACGTGATGCAGCAGTAGAGGTAAAGTTGCTTCCGTCTGCGTTTACCAACCTGTCATAAGGTAAAAATGTATAACCTGGCGACAAGGTGTTGTAAGGTTGGGTTTTACCTTCATTATAAGATAGGAATGTACTCAGTTCCATGGTCAGCCATTTATTGATCTGAGTAGTATTGTTGATGTTGATGCCGAGCGATTCATCTCCCGCATATTTATCTTGCGTTTTGTTATTGCGGTAGGTTGCGGAAGTGTACAACGCATTTTTCTCTGTCGCATTGCCAATACTCAGGTTATATTGCTGATAAAAAGGACTGCGCTTGCTATACTTTTCAACATCATCATAATACTGGTATCCGCCGGCTGCCAGCTGGCCTAATTTTGTATTGAGATCTGCCTGTGAAAGTGTGCCTGCAGCATTTCTAAGAATGGCATTGATACCCTGGCTCGGGTAGGCCACATTCTGTAATAAGTTGGCCGCGTAGGCACCGGCATTTGCACCGCGTAAATTCGGATTATTGGCAGCCCATTCCTTCTCCAGTTCAACAATATCTGCTGAATTGGTCAGGTTATCAGTATATTGCCTGTAAGGAGAAAGCGTGAATGTACTGGAAGCAGAAATTTGTGGCTTGCCTTTTTTTGCTTTCTTGGTAACAATAACAATTACACCATTAGAGGCACGTGCACCATAAATAGAAGCTGCTGCTGCATCTTTCAGTACCGTAATGCTTTCAATATCTTCCAGGTTTAGTCCCGGTATGCCTTGGGCTACATCATTGTTAGCATCCAGTTTCAGGTTTTCCACCGGAAAGCCATCGATCACGTATAAAGGCTGTACCAAGTCGTTGTTCATTGAAGTTGTTCCCCTGATCAGACCATTATTGTAACCTGGTATCCTGCCTTCCAGCAGCGACTGCATACTGCTCAAACGCTGTTGATCCAGTTGTTTGGACGATACAGTAGAAAATGATCCTGTTACGCGTTCTTTAGACAGGGTTTGATATCCTGTGGAAACAGTCACTTCATCCAGCTGACCTGTTTGAATGGTCAGGACGATATTGCCCAGATTTTCCGAAGCCTTGATTTCCCTGGTCTGATAGCCTAAAAATGTAATCATCAGCACAGCATCTTCATCAACATCCTTCAATGTAAACTCGCCATCGTTATTGGTCACTGTCTGTTTTTTCAGTCCCTTTATGCTGACAATAGCGCCGGGAAGCGGCAGATTCTTTTCATCCAGCACTTTTCCGGTAACATCGATTGATTGAAATCTTTTAATGATTTTTTCAAGGAATGCAGGCTCTTTCTTTCTAACCAGTACAGATTTGTTAGTAATCGTGAACTCCAGCGACTGGTTTTTAAATATCTGATCCAGAACGTCGCTTAATTCCGCATTTTTAACATCGATCGTCACTTTTTTAGAATTCTTTAATACAGAATTCGTAATCACAAAATCGTAACCGCTCTGGTCGCTGATCTGATCAAAAATGGTAAACAATTCAGCATTTCTGGCTGACAAAGTAATTTTCTGTGCGTAGGTGCCCGCACTTACCTGCATGAAAACAGCAAGCATGAGTAGAGTGGTTAGCTTCATAACTCTCCATAGGTTATTTTGCGCGCTGAAAAAGCGCACTGGTTTAGTGCAAATTTGGTACATTTGGTAAGTTAGGTTGTTGCTTCAAGCCTTGTATTTTCGAGATCGCGGCTTTTAGCGGTTAGTTGACAATTTTTGTTAATTCCCAGCCTTTTTTTACCAGTTCGATTGACGTCGGACTGGTATTTTATTCTGGAGCACATCCTCCTGTGGTTCCAGGGATGGACTTTGAATTTCCTATAGAGTAGATAAAGTAGATTTTTATTGTATAACGGTCACCCTCCTTCCTTCAACTTTAAATTTTACATCATTAGAATAGCTGAGCATATTCAATACTTCACTTATATTTTTATGAAGCGAAATGTTCCCATTGAAGAGCTCGCCAGATCCTTTCCCTATATATACGACCTCAATATCATACCAGCGCATAATTTTTGCCATCACATCCTCAATCGACTCATTTCTGAAACGGAAATAACCATTTTTCCAGGCCATCACATTTTTAATGTCAGCAGGCGCAACAGTAATAGGTTGCCCATCCTGTACTATCGATTGCTCTCCCGGTTTGATGATTTTTCCCTGTTCCGCATGATCTGACACCTGCACGCTTCCTTCAAGCAGCGTAGTTACTGTTTTTTGATGATCAGCGTAGCTGTTGATATTGAAATGTGTGCCCAGTACCTGTACCTCCTGAAGGTTGGTTTTCACGATAAAAGGGTGTGTTTTGTCTTTCGCAATTTCAAAATAGGCTTCACCTGTAAGTTCAACCTCACGCAATTTCGCCGATGCAAATGATGCAGGAAATTTGATAGAAGAGGATGCATTCAGCCATACTTCACTTTGGTCTGGCAGCCGGAGGCGGTAAGTTTCACCCATGGCAGTCGATAAGGTATGGATGTGTGTACCTGCAGCCATTTGATCATCTTTTACAGTATAAACAACTTGTCCATCAGCAGTTTTACTGATCAATATCCCCGCTTCGCTGGCCAGCTGACCCTCATTGGCGGCGGACAATACTATTTTTTTGCCGTTATCCAGGGTAAGTGTTGCTGTGTTTTTGCCAGGAGCGATATCGTTCCTGATGATATTCACCAGTTTTTGTGGCTGTGGCTGATTGCTGTGATAAATAAGGCTGCCCCCTATAATGATCAAAACCGCAGCAGCCGCGATGCTGATCCAAAGTTTACGCAGCTTGCCCCTGTTCCGAACAGCAGAGGTTACCGCAATCTGCGCTTTTAATTCCTCCCACTTTTTATCGGTATTAAAAGTTGAGTATGTTTTCAATGCATCAGCAGATTCATCCCTGATGGCACGAAGTTCCGCTAAAAGTACCTGTTCATCGGCACTCAGGAAATTTGGCGACTGTTCATCTGCTTCCAGTTTGTCTAAAAGCTGGTTCCAGTCAGGAGTAAAAGGACTGAGATTTTTATCCATATCAATACACTGTCGTAGCTATATCAAAAATGGGTGACAGCAAACCAATAAAATAGCTACCTTTTTTTCAAAATAAATTTAAAAACGTCCTGGCAATGAAGAAAAGGCAATAAAAATAAGAATTGCATGATTACGAAGCGCTGAATAAGCCCTGCTTAATTGTGTTTTAACCGTATTAATTGAAATATTTTGCTTTTTAGCGATTTCTGCATAGCTCATTTTATCAACCGCATGCATAATAAAGATATTTTGCCTGTTTTCAGGCAATTTCTGAATCAATTCTACAATTTTGATATAGCGCTGATGTCTGATTTCGTTATATTCCTGCTCATCGTTATCTTCTTGTTCCTCTTCCAAAGCGGCCAGCATCGAATTCCTCTTTTCAGTCACTGCACTTTTACGCAGAAAGTCAATGCATTTATATTTTACTGCCCTGCGCGCATAGGCTTCGAAACCTGTGGTTAGTTGAATAGTATGGCGCCTCTGCCAGAAATCTATGAAAAAGTCCTGCACCATATCTTCCGCTGCAAACTGATCATGAACATATTGCATAGCCACAGCACACAGAAATTGATGGTTTCTGCGAAACATTGCTTCGAATTGGTCGATATGAAGTGTTTTACTAGCTTCTCCTTCCATTAATAATTTAATGAATGACATAGTTAGTTAAAAGCTATGAATTTACGAAATGATTATATGGTGAGATCGTCTATTATTTATTGCGGGTACAGTTTATTGACTTCTCTATTCATTCAAGGTTCTATTAGGTAGTACCAAAAATGAATATGGCAAAGCAAGACTTGAGCACGGTAATAACTTAGGACGCAGCAAGATTGAACCAGTTCATGGGAAATCTGGTGAAAATCGCCCGTTATAACACTATATAATGCAGAAATATGATATCGGAATTAATAAGATAATTATGAAAAGCTTAGCTATTTTAAACAATATAACCAGGGTAAAAAATGATGAGTCCTCTAGCCTACCCCCCCTTTAATATGAGGCAAAATTTTTTGTTTGTAATTCGCTCATAATTTCTCGACATGCTTTGTTATGTTAAATCATCCTAAACATCCTTATTCTAGCACTAAGCCCTTCTTTTTAATGCCAAAAAAGTAAATGTCCTTACCACTTATCCCATAAAGCCTGTTATCTACAATCTTTACCGAAAAGTCCGAAGGCTTTACTCCGGCTAGCTTCTTCAGGGCTTTGCCTATGGTATTCACAAAATAAACATTGTTCTGGTCGGCTGCATAATAAGTGTGGCTTTGGTGAAGATGAAAAGCATCAAAACAGCCAGGCACCGTCTTAAAAGTATCAACATCCACATCGGGTACATTCCTTCCCCTAAAAAACAGGCTTTCCCTGTCCCGGGCAATATTCTGCCAGATAATGCTGAAAGTCTTTGTATCAGCTCCTTCCACAATAGATGTAAGAAAATAAACCTTATCACCTGCCCGAAGATAATACTCGTTATATCTTTCTGCCTTGCTGTAATCATATGGCAGGCACGTGTTGTACCAATAATAATTGTTCCCGTCATAACCAATGCCATCTTCGGCATGTATAACTTTAAATGTTTCGGGCTTTGCGCCCTCAATAACGGAAGCATTGCACATATAGCTGGTGACATACACCCTGTTTTTATCCCTGAAGTAAAAAGTTTTGTCCTCAAAAGCTTCCACCATCTCAAACGAATCGTAATCGATTGTCTTTTTGAGGCTGGTAAATTTTTCCGAATCATACAGATAAATGCTCCTGTCTACAAGCGTGAAGCCGTGTCCCAGATCTTTCATATGTCAGGCATTTAAGTTAAGCGCTTACAAGGTTAAAATATTTAATAACAATTTGAAACTCGAATGTGAAATCTTTATTTATCGGCATTGTTACTTTTTGTTCCGCTACTGATGCTGATAAAGGCTTTTAAAGCAGGGGAAAGTGGCACATCTTTTCTGTAGACCAAAATCGTTGTCATAAGTCCCTGCTCCTTTGGCAGATGGAATGTTTTTATATTTCTATTACCATAAAAGGTACTGATGATTTCTTCTGGCATCACACTAAATCCAATCCCGGATTCAATGAAATTTACAACACCTTCAATAGAATTCATTACTGTTTTATGATATTCGGCAATACCCTTACTTACAAGCCAAGCGTCAAGTTTAGCTCTAAAAACGCAGCCTTGATCGAAAACTATTGTTTTAAGTGGACTTTTTTTAAGTAGAATATCCAGGTTTTCACAGTCTGCCGGAGCAACAATTACGACCTGTTCGTCCTTTATTTTAATTTGTTCAAGCTCAGGAATGTCAAGAGGAGCAGGAATAAATGCTGCATCCAGTTTATAATTCAACACATCACTGATTAAGCTGGCTCTCATCGCGGATCTAAAATCCAAGTCAACAAAAGGAAATTTAGAGGCAAGTTCATTAACAAGTTCAGGCCCTTTCAGGGTCATCATGGTTTCCAAAAATCCAATTTTGATCTTGCCCTTTACGACGTCACTTTTACCAATCGACCTTTTTGCCTCATCCAAAATATGGTTGATTTGCTTGGTATAGCGAATAAGTTTTTCGCCTTCAGGAGTTAATTCGACCTTGCGGTTGTTTCTGGTAAAAAGCAGTGCACCAAACTCCTCTTCCAAATTTTTTATGCGGGTAGTTACATTTGATTGAACAGTAAACATTGCTTCAGCAGCCTTTGTAAAACTGCCATAATGCGCAACGGCTTCAAATAAATTAAGGTCATTTGTGTTCATAAATCTTAAATTAAGATGCATAACATCTTTATAAATCATTTTTAAAGATTAAATATCAGGTTTACTTTTGAATAAAAAAAGAAAAAATGAAAAAACTAAAAATAGCCTTCACGATCATCCTGATTGGCTTATTAGGGGAAACAAAAATTATGGCACAATCAACCACAGTTAAAACAAGTCCTGCTTTAGAAGTTGGGGTTGTTCATCACCGCAGGGTAAATGTAAACGGACTTGGCGTATTTTATAGAGAGTCAGGCCCGGCAGGAGCACCCACCATATTATTATTGCATGGTTACCCAACATCATCACATATGTTCCGCAACCTCATACCGATATTGAACAAAAAATATCACATTATAGCCCCTGATCTTCCCGGATTCGGAAATACTGATTTACCGGATCGTACAACTTATACCTATACTTTTGAAAATCTGGCCAAAACAATGCAGGGTTTTATAGATGAATTAGGTTTAAAAAGGTTTGCAATTTATGTATTCGATTATGGTGCGCCAACTGGATTTCGTCTGGCACTTGCGAATCCAGAGAAAATTACGGGGATTATTTCGCAGAATGGCAATGCCTATGTAGAAGGATTGAGCACGGGGTGGAATCCGATTCAGAAATATTGGGAAAATAATACCCAGGAAAATAGAGATGCACTAAGGTCTTTTTATAGCAAAGAGGGAACAAGATTCCAGTATTTTACTGGTGTTACCGATACATCGCTCATAGCTCCAGAAACTTACATGATGGATCAGTATTTTCTAGATAGGCCAGAATCTGCAGAAATTCAGCTTGACCTGTTGAAAGACTATAAAACAAATGTTGATCTGTATCCATCGTTTCAAAAGTATTTTAGAACCAATAAACCAAAATTGCTTGCTGTGTGGGGAAATAAAGATCCATTTTTTCTTCCAGCCGGAGCTGAGGCCTATAAAAAAGATATTCCTAACGCAATGGTAAAATTTTATGATACTGGCCACTTTGCCTTAGAAACCCATGTACAGGAGATAGGAAATGAAATATTGAAGTTTCTCTCCAACCTTCCAAAATAAGATTTTCGAGTATAATACAGCTTAAAGGTGAAGGCTTTATACCTGGAGTTGGCAGGTTGAAGAGGATGGCTATGTATATTTTAATCATGGCGGTAGGGCGTCTTGAAAAATCGAAAATACACTGATCAAAGCAAGCCCGGCATAAGCCGGAATTTTTGAAATACAAATAAATCAAATGATTGATGGAAATTAAAAACCCAGTACCACCGTTTAACTACGATTCCGCGATGAAGAAAGTCATGCTTGCAGCGCGCGCATGGAATAGCCGCGATCCTGAAGTAGTATGCATGGCTTATACCATTAATACAGAATGGCGCAATCGGTCGGAATTTATCTCGGGCCGTGAAGAAGTTAAAGTATTTTTAGCAAACAAATGGGAAAACGAACTTGGCTACAAGCTTAAAAAAGAACTTTGGGCATTTACTGATAACCGTATCGCAGTTCGCTTTGAATATGAATGGCATAACCATCAAGGGCAATGGTTCCGCAGCTTTGGTAATGAGCTTTGGGAATTTGATCAATACGGACTAATGGAGAAACGATTCGCAAGCATCAATGATCTGGCCATTGATGAAAAAGATCGAATTCTATAAATAGATCAATACAAATGTTTAAAAGGCGTTAGCATATTGTTAGCGCCTTGCCCTTTATCCTCCGGTTGGTGTTCTAACCAAGCAGAACATAATTTATTTAAATTAATTGTATCTCGAAAATAAAAAGGCCTTTAGCAAAGCTAAAGACCTTTTATCTTACCCCAGGACATACTAAGGTCGAACCGGTTTAAAGAAGATCTACTTCAAATCGCTCTTATACCACTTAATATGTCTGTTTAACCTGATAAAAAAATCAGGATATATTAGAACAATCGGACCTAAGTATCTTTTGAGATTGTTTTCAACCACAATGCTCCTTCAAGAATTTTTCAACGCTTATTAAACATTCATTTCATCCATGAATGTTTGAATCAGACAAGCTTTGGTTTGCGTTGAACAATTTTCAGGTCCAATACCACGGTATCTTTGTATCATAATAATCAGAATATAATATGGTTACAGTAATCACAGAATTTGATCCAAAGGACGAGCGTTCAGAAATGGAATTGGAAGATATTTTCCAGAAACTTATGGAGGAGACTCCCGGGGAGGCTGGCTACATCGCCTACGAAGTACTACGTACAAAAATTACTCCTGGTACCTATTACATTATTGAAAAATGGGCATCTGAAAGGGATTTGCAAAATCATGCTGAACTGGTGGAAAAAAAAGGATATGCAGCATCAGCAGTAGGTCTGTTAAAAAATGAATTAAATAATATTATTCTTCGAACTTTAAATTAAGAAAAATGAAAACAGTATTAATTACTGGTACATCCTCAGGAATAGGAAGAGCCGCAGTGTTAAAATTCAACAGCGAAGGTTGGAATGTGATCGCAACAATGCGTAATCCATCCAAAGAAACAGAGTTAAATCAATTGAACAATACCCTCGTTGTTGCCCTGGATGTCCAGAAACCTGAAACCATCACCGAAGCAGTCGTTGCTGGGATCAATAAATTCGGACAGATTGATGCCGTTGTTAACAATGCCGGAGCCGCAATATTCGGCGTCTTTGAACTGGCAACTGAAGATCAGGTGAATGAAATATTTGACACCAACGTTTTTGGCCCTATGCGTGTTTTGAGGGCAATTCTTCCGTACTTCAGGGCACAACGTTCAGGAACCATAATTAACATTACTTCGCAAGGTGGAAGAGTTACCTTTCCGACCTGCAGCATCTATCACGCAACAAAATTTTCACTCGAAGGATTGACAGAAGCCATTGCGTATGAACTGCTTCCCTTTGGAATAAGGACAAAAATTGTAGAGCCAGGATCAACAGTGACAAAATTTGTTGGCGCAGCAGTAGTAACTGAGGGAGAAATTCCCGAATACGAGCAATTTGTAAATATTGGTTTAGGAAATTGGGCTAAGCATGATACGATGGCTTCCCAACCCGAAGAGATAGCAGAAACCATTTTTATTGCAGCAACAGATGATACTGATCAATTGAGATATCAGGCGGGTAAAGATGCGGAACTGTATATCAGAAAAATGCAAAATAGTGATGATCAGGCCTACGTAGATTATATGCGTGAGCGATTCATTCCAGAATATTTAAACACAAAAAAATAATATGAATTTCAAAGAAAGCACCATACTTATTACTGGAGCAGGCACTGGAATGGGCCTGGAGGCTGCAAAATGGTTTTCAGAACAAGGCAGCCGGGTGGTGATGGTTGCACGAAACGAATCAAGACTAAAGGATGAAGCTGCGAAGTTAAAAAACGCCTCTTATATCGCTTGTGATCTTTCACAACAGGATCAATTACATTCTCTGGTGGAGAACATAAAGCTAAACTTTCGAGATTTAAATCTTGTTTTTCTGAACGCTGGTGTAGCTACACATTATGCATTGCTTGACAATAGCCAGGCATATGAAACAAGTTTGAATGAAATGTTAACCAATTTTCACCCTGCGGTATATTTAACGCATCACTTGGCACCGCTTCTTGAGCTTAAAGAAGATGCCACATTTATTATTACCACCTCAGGAGTGGCGTTAGCACCAGATCTATCTCATCCAACGTATAGTGCCACAAAGGCGGCGCTGCACAATTACATCTTAGGGTTGAGGTTGGTGCTAGAAAGAAAAAAATCATCAATTAAGCTGTACGAACTGATGGCGCCACTGGTCGATCTCCTTTTTCAAAGGCTGTTCTATCGGATATTAAGGTATCACCCAGCTCAGTTATTGAGCGTTTGATTATAGGGATAGAAAATCAGGAATATGAGATTCGCCCAGGACTTTCTGAGGAGATTTACCAGACATATCTTCGCTCACCCACAGAGGCATTATTAATGGTAAACCAGGCAACTGGAGCATAATTTTTTGTAAATTTATACGTGTTAAAGCTGTTTAGGATCCTAAACAGCTTTATATTTTAAAACATCAGGGTTATGATGAAACAACATAAAACTAATAAATTGATCTATAAAAGTGAAAAGCTGGAAGACTTTGAAACCTCAAGGCTCCAGTCCAGCCTGGAACCACAGCCGCACAAGCCTTTCCGTTTCTTTAGTTCTGCCGATTGCCTATCTGGAAATCCGATTACTTACCGGAGAAGAGATTACTTTAAAGTTAGTTTATTGCGGGGTCAATATATTGTTCATTATGGTGATGAGAGCATAAAAGTATCAGGTTGTTCCCTCTCCTTTTTTAGCCCATGGGTTCCTTATACGATAGAGCAATTAAAGGAAGAAGAAAATGCTGGTTACATAATTTTTACTGAGCTCTACTACAATACTTATTTCAATCAGGCCATTAGGAAATCTCCCTTATTTAGTAAGGAATCAAAGCCGATTTTTCTGCTTGATAATAATCAGGAGAAGGAAGTAAAAGCTATCTTCTCAAGAATTGAACGACAGGAACAATCTGACTACCCATTCAAAGATGACCTGGTTAGGAATCACCTCAACGAATTGATGCATTATGCGAACACGCTGCATCCAGCTACGGAAAGGCACCATGCGCTTTCGTCAAAAGAGCGGTTGCATCGTATATTTAACGAGCTGCTAGAACGACAGTTTCCTGTTGATGCCGCCCGCCACAAACACCTTCGCACGGCGAGTGATTTTGCTGAGACACTTAATGTTCATGTAAATTATTTAAATCGCGTCTTAAAGGAGATGACAGGCAAATCTACAAGTGAAATTTTGTATGATCGGCTCCTGAGGGAATCCATTATTCTGTTGAAACATACTTCCTGGAGTGTATCAGAGATTGCTTACAATCTAGGGTTTAAGGATGCATCTCACTTTAACCACTTTTTTCGCAGACAAGCTAACCTTACGCCAACCTATTTCAGAAATTGATTTTATACATCTAAGTTGAAGTAATTCATCCCGGCAGTTTTGGGCTATAATTAACCGCAATTAAACGGGCATCCTTAAATCTTAAAGAAGTATTATCACTCTGCCTAATTTGAATTTCTATGCTCTAATTCTTTGAAATCCAGTGGTTCGACCTTAGTATGTCTGGGTCTCCCCCGCCGGAGATCGAACCAAAAATGGCGTTTTCAAGCCAAATAAGCACATTACAAGATATTTAAAAACCAAAAATCCCTCTCTAGATGCTTTAGAGAGGGATTTGTACCGATCAGCGGGATTACTTTCAATATTTAAAAGCCTTTCTATTGCTAATAGAGCCTATAGTGGAAGATTTGAAAGTTAAAGGTTTTATAAAATAATGAGCAAATTTTGGCTAATCGTAATTTATAAAATACCTTCACCGGGCAACTTTGAACCAAAAAACTTGACATTTTAATTTATAGAATTGAATCCTCCAATTTTCTGTAATTCATATTATCAAGAACTCAATATCAAAAACTAAAAAATTCACTTGATTAATGGAATGAGTTTATGAGAATCATTCACTGAAGATTCAATTCTATATAGCTATGTCTCATATAATGACTCAATTTTTCAGAGTCATCTATTATTATCAAATAATGATGGAATAGTGATAGATATACGGCCTCTTCATAAGACCAATTTGGACAATATTGGCTTCCCTATTTTTTTACTTTAAGTGCCATAATCGCTGTATCAAATTAATAGAGCTCAACCTTTTAGTAGAGCTCTATTAATTATTATTATTTCTCATTCAATAGCTTTTCCAATTTCACTTTGCTTTCCGGAATATCCTTTAGCGTTAAAGCCTTTTTGAAAGATTCGATCGCTTTTGCTTTATTTCCGGTTACAAGATAGAAATCACCAATAGAATCGTAACAATTGCCACTATTAGGATTATTGAAAATATTGAGTTTAAATAAAGACTCCGCTTTCTTAAATTGTTTACCAGCCATCATCTGGTATCCAAAATTATTGACCTGGCTTTCAGCGGGTTTCACAACATAACCCATTTGCTTGGAAACTTTGCTATAATGCGTAACTAATAAAGAATCTAATCTAAAATTTGGATTTTCTAATTCACTGTCGTAAATCTTGAGCTTGTAAAAGTCAAAGATAAATCGAAGCGCATCATATTCTCCAATCAATCTGACCGAAGGATGGTTGTCATCTTCATAAAATTTGTACCTGTATCGCAACTGGTTCCTTTGAGCTTTTTGAAGTTCTTTAATGAATTTTAAATTGGCACGAATTAGATCCGTATTCTCGCTTGTGTCTTTTTGTACACTTAGCGTATCAATCCCTCTTTCCAAACGATTGGCCATAGCCATAAACAACGTTTTTCCTTGGTAATTATTAGTGGTTAAATTTGTTGCCGCTTCTTTTACAATTTTAGCATTATTCCACCACAACGCTCCATCAAGGCAAACATATGAATTAAATAGATCAGGGTTATGAAGTAACGTATTGATTACTGTTAAGCCTCCCACCGAATGGCCAATAAATGTTTTATATGTTGTAGTTGGATAATTTGAATTGATATGGGGAATAAGTTCTTTCTCGACAAAAGACATAAACTTTTCACCATTACCAAGAAATTGCTTAGGCATATCTTTATCCGTACCAGTTGTTAAATCGCTCATTCTATTTGAATGCACGATTCCAATTACAATCATCGGAGGACAGAGGCTTGATTCTTCCATGTGCTCGGTAATACTTACAACACTGTTGAAATTTTCAGCTCCATCCAACAAGTAGATCACGGGGTAATTACCTCTGTCTTTTATTTTATTTCCTCCGTTACTTTTAGGAATGTGTATTAAGATTTCACGATTTTCCCCTAATATTTTAGAAGATATTGTTTCCGAAAATCCGGTAGTAAAGCGATTGTCTTCTTGGCCCTGAACATAAAAAGAAAATAAGAGAAAAATAAAAGAACAGTAGAATGATTTCATGTTGTAGAATATGTGGTATTTAAATTTATGCGTTAAGACCTTTAAAATGCAAATATATCCAATACCAGCTAGTTTGTCGTAATGTTAACTTCAGATTTAAATTAAGTGATTATTAAAAAACGGTGGAATGATGAAAATAGTTTACACGAATACCTTCGTTTATACGTAACGCAAATTATCAAAAACTAAAAATCTGATTTGAACAATGGAATGAGTTTATCATAATCATTCATAAGAAAACATATTTTAAGAAGTTGTATAATAAACATCCCCCTTATGCAATAGCCACGGTGGTTTTATAATAGGCTATTTGGGATAGCAATTATATATACTGTCTCAAAACGAAGGAATCAATCTAGATCGTTATTTTTCTTTTAGCTATAAATTCTAAAGGCATCCTATTCAGCAAAAGCTAATAATATCGTTGACTAACTTTAAGGTCTTAAATAAGAGGCGATATTGATATAGTCTACCTCACTATTTATTTAAAGAAATCTTATTAAGAATCTTTAGTATTAGATGCTAAGCAAATACGATCTTTCTTATAGCGCTGAAGTTTAATTATTCCAATAACCTCAATCATGAGTCCTAAGCCCGTGATAAATCCTTTATATAGATCAGGTATTGGATAATATCGGCTTATCGCTGGAATAAGGCTTGTGAACATTAAACCTATGATAAGATAAACCATTGCAGATTTGGGAATAGTGTTACGTTTCATATTTATTTATTTTTAAGTTGTTGTAATATAGTTTCCATTTTTTCACGAGTGGCCGCTAACTTAGCAGCATCTTTATTAAACGACCGTGGGCGTATTATAAACCATAAAAAAGCCAGATAGATAATCGCTATGCTATATATAGCAAAAAGCCAAATAGGATACTTTGAAATAAACTCGTATAAGTACATCAGCCAGCCAACCGAGCACAGCAAAACTACTCTAACCATTGTTTTCTTATAATAATAAATCTGGTTCTGACGGGTTTGCTCAATGAACTCAATAAATTCCAGATTACTACAGTTATCAAGGTGTTTAAACCGTTTGATGGATCTTATATTCGTGGCAGCTACCAAAAGTCCTGAGATAACCATTAATCCACCACCAATATAAGTCGTAATCTCCTTAAAACTGACAAAAAATAGTACAGCAATTATTAAGCTTGAGAATAATAAACATGAAATAATCATTAACCACTTATTCCTCAACTTCTGATTCCGAAAAGTGCCAATTAATTTTAGCATTTCCTTTGAAGTAGGTAATTTATCCGTTTTTGCGGTGTGCCACACAGTTTTCAAGTCATTTAAATTGTCCATATTCATGAAATTTTTGAGTTAATTTTTCTTTTATCCTATGAATTTTTACCCTTACATTTCCGTGGCTCAGGCCTACAACGGCAGCAATTCCTGTCTGTGGCAAACCCTCCAATTCCAGAGAGATGATAATACGGTCTGTTTCTTCCAGTTCCGAAATACACCTGTATAACAGTTTAAGTTTTTCCTCTGGCGACTCATCCAATGTTTCTGCTAAGTTATAAGGCAGTTCAGCGGTAGGCATCCGCTTCGAAACTTCCATGGCACGAAGGCAATTATTGGTAGCGATTCTGAATATCCAGGTACTGATCTCTGAATCGTAACGGAAGCTAGGTAGATTTTTCCACACGGAAATAAAAGTCTCCTGTACCAAATCTTTAGCCTGATCAGCATCATTTGTATACCCAAGACACACCCGGAATATTTGCGAAGCGTAGCGACTATATATTTCCTCAAACATTGTTATACTAACTGACTGATACAATTGCCTTGTTTTTATGCCGGGTTAGATACGACACAATATGGAATGTTACAATCAATTTAATAAGTGTAAATGAATCGTCTCAATAGTTATCAAAAGGAACTCAATAAAGGAATTGCGCTATCAAAATATAACCCAAAAAATTTATAACGCGCGGAAAAAATTGAATTTGAGGAGTACTCCTGTTTTTTCCCAATTTCTAATACGATCTTCACTAACTCCACAAATCCCTGCCACGTCTATTTGACATAACTTTAGTTGCAATCTTTTCTTTCTTATATGATCACCTATAGATACGGGGTCCTCAGCATAGGAAATAGGCATTGGTTTTCCTGTTTGGCTTTCAAAACGCAAATAAGGCAACACAGGAATGTCTATAAACTAAATCAGTAAGCATAAAGAACGAAGGCAAATTATATCTAGATTGAAAAGGTCGCCGATTTTTGAAGAATTAAGGCGATGCATATTTTCTAAACTAGCTATTTTAATTAGATGGAACCAGATTTCATTTTATCGTTAATTGTCGTGCTAACCAGCGGAGGATTTTCCATTGAGGGGTATCCTTAAATGTTGGTGTGGAAAGGGAATAACAGCTGGATATACTAAGGGCCGTAAAAGCTATTACTTATATTATCGCTGTACGGAGCACACGAGAATTATAACCTAGCCGGAAACAAGTTGCATGATGCTATTGAAGCTGTGCTAAAAGGCCTAAGCTTCTCTACCCATCAAGTCCAGTTTGTAAAGGAAACAGCGAAGGCATTATTGATAGAGCCTCAGAAACTAAAGAAAGAACAACATCAAAATAAAGTCAGAAAGCTTCACGAGCTAAATGAAAAGATTTTCAAGCTCGAAGAACGATTGATGAATAATGAGATAGAGAGCTCGACCTATCAAACCTGGTTTCAAAAATACAAAGAGAAAAAGGCAACTCTTGAATATTCATTAAGCGGAAACCAACCATCTAAGATCCGAAACGAGGACGAGCTTATTGAACGAATTTTACCAAACTTAACTAACCTGTATGAGATTTATCAAAAAGGTAACATCACACAGAAGCATACGCTAATGAGAGGGGTGTTCAAAGATAATCTGGTATGGGGTGACGATATGTTTAGAACTGCTTTTATTGACCTAACCTTCAACGATAACATATTGATATTCAAGCAAAAAGGGTTGCTTTTTAACGAGCAACCCTTTAAGGTTTCGGGCTTGAGCCCGGTTAGTACCCAGCGCCGGAGTCGAACCGGCACGGTTTCCCACAGGTGTTTGAGACCAGCGCGTCTACCAATTCCGCCAGCTGGGCATTCGTATTGGACGGGGTTGCAAATGTAGATAACGAAAGCCTAAATCACAAAATTATTTTCAATTAATTTTAACTTACTGAGAAACAATTATTTTGGCCTTTCGTCTTTTAATTTCCGATCAACCACAAAGGGCATAAATGGTAAAAGTGATGCTAAAAAGATGAGAACTGCTTTACCAAACTTCCATTTTTGCTCTTGCCAGGCCAAAATTAGGCAGGCAATATAGGCGATAAATAAAATACCGTGCAGCCAACCAGTGTATTTAACTGCCTCTTTATAATGAAGAAGATATTTAATCGGCATGGCTACAAATAATAAAAGCAGATAGGATATTCCTTCTGCAACGGCTACTTTACGAAAAATAGAAAGGGAGCTATTCATTGATCTGATTGTTTTCTCCTAAAGTAAAACAAAGCTTCTGCCTGACAAAAACTAAAAAATGATTTTACAATGGAGTGTGTTATGAGGTAGAGTGTTTAGGGTTTAAACAATAGCAATTCGAAATCTGTTAAGTATCTTTTCTGCATCAACCACAGCGCTTTCAGGAGTAAAGGCACAATGAACACAGCGCTGCTCATTCAGCTATGGCAACATATCTTCGGACTTCAGCCCTCCCACCCCTAACTTCTCCCCTTTTATGCAATTATAATTAAGCCAATTTCTCCCTGATCCTGTCAATATATTTTTGCCTGTAAAAATTATCTTTTATCAATGGTAATAAAGCATCCGATTCTTTTGGATTACGATCAAACTGCATCGTCAGCTCATTTAGTTCATTACCCAAATCCTTTTCTATCGCTTCAACATCGAGTCTTACTTGCGTGCTCTTTTCCACATCAGGATCAAATTCCAAGTCCATTAAGGCCTCATTGATATCCATCATGTCCATCAAAAAAGATTGTGGCAATTGATAAGCTTCATCAGTTTCTACAATCCCTTTTAATTTCAATACATATTTTAAACGTTTTTTAGCATTGCTCAACGTTTGGTAAGCCTTATTGTTCAATGTAGATAGATCCAATACTTCCTGCTGTTTATCTGCGCTTTCATTGGCATAAAAATCGGGGTGAAACTGTTTGCTTAAAGTGTAAAACTTTGCTTTTACCGCATTTTGATCTGGATAAAATTGAACCGGTAATTCATAAAAATCGAAATAATTAATATCTGATGCTGCTACACTCATGATGTATAATAAATTAAAATGCCGCAGATGTACAGATCAACTGGTTGAACCTGCGCATCTGCGGCAATAATATAAATTTGGTTTTACTTACCGAAAGATTTTAAAATATCATTACCAAAAGCAAACACCATTAAACAGATCAGGATAACAAAACCTACAATCTGCGCCCTTTCCAGTACTTTCTCGCTTACAGGTTTGCGTTGTACCATCTCAATTAAAAGAAATACAACATGGCCACCATCTAAGCCTGGTATAGGCAATAAATTCATAAATGCCAAAGCCATGGAGATCAATCCCGTCAATGTCCAGAATTTAACCCAATCGAAAGTGCTTCCATATACTTTTGCGATACCAATCGGACTACTGATGTTACGTGCACTCAATTTACCGGTAATCATTTTCCCAATACCTTTTGCATTATCTACAAAGGTACTCCAGGCCATGTTAGCGCCTACCGGAAGTGATTCTATAAAGCCAAAATCTACATGTGCAGTTTCAGGCATTTTCAGGTTAGGAATAATTCCGATCGTACCATCTTTACTTACTTTAAGATCGAATGTAACCTCTTTTCCTTTGCGTAATGCTTTAACGGTAATGGGTTTTAACTTATTTGTAGAAACCTCTTCTTTAAACTGATCGAAAAAAGTGATCGGTTTTCCATTAACCGATAAAATACTATCACCTGGTTTAATACCTGCCGAATATGCCGGATATACTGGTTTCTCAAACTTTCTGCCGAATAGATTATCAAAAAATGATGGTTTATCAGCTTTTTCATCGGGTGCACTTACCTTTTCCACACGCTCCATGATGTATCGTGGAGAGATGAAATTTTCTTTGTCGTTTTTCGATATTTTATTTAGAATGGTATCAGGAACAGAAATATAAAGGGTTTTATTTTCTCTTAAAATAGTTAATTGTGCACCATCAAACAATACTTTGCTGGATATAGCATCTTCAAAACGGATCAACTTATTACCATTGATGGCCAAAATCTTATCTCCGTTTTTCAAACCGATTTCCTTCCCAATTGTACCTACAGAAATACCATCATTTAATTTACTGTTCACGGTATAATTTTGCCCGATGTTGAAAGTTAACATCCAGAAGATGAAAATACCTACAATTACGTTTACGATAATCCCGCCAAGCATTACGATTAAACGTTGCCAGGCTGGTTTAGAACGGAATTCCCAAGGTTGTGCAGGTTGCGCCATTTGCTCGGTATCCATACTCTCATCAATCATCCCTGCAATTTTCACATAACCGCCAAGTGGCAACCATCCAACCCCATATTCAACATCACCTTTTTTAAAACTGAAAAGTTTAAACCCCCATGCATCAAAAAATAAATAAAACTTTTCTACTTTAATACCAAATGCTCTGGCTGCCAAGAAATGTCCTAATTCGTGTAATATTACCAATAACGACAATCCGAGCAGCAGTTGCCCCGCCATAATCAATCCGTTCATATTCGCTTATAAAATTTTTATGTTAGATGTTATACTTTACTTTTTGTTACTAATCTGCCGGCTAAGATACGGCTATGTTTGTCAGTTTCTAAAAAATCGTTCAATTGTGGGTTTTCAATAAAACCGATTTCTTCCATACACTGTTCAATCACCTCGCTCATTTGCAGGAAACCAATTTTATCTTCCAAAAATGCTGCAACCACAATTTCGTTCGCCGCATTTAAAATACAGGGCATATTACCACCCTTTCTCAAAGAAGTGAATGCCAGGTCCAGATTCCTGAATGTTCCCAGATCTGCCTTTTCAAAGCTGAAATTCGGATAATCTAAGAAGTTAAAACGCTTAAAATTGTTTTTTAGCCTATCGGGATAATTTAATGCATACTGAATGGGCAATTTCATGTCGGGAACACCCATCTGTGCTTTCATAGAACCATCGGTAAACTGAACGATAGAATGAATGATCGATTGAGGGTGAACAATTACATCAATCTGATCTACATCGAGGTTAAACAGCCATTTTGCCTCGATTACCTCCAAACCTTTATTCATTAACGATGCAGAATCGATCGTAATTTTTGCGCCCATTACCCAGTTGGGATGTTTTAAGGCCTGCTCTTTTTTTACCGTTGATAAGAAATCTTTTGTTTTGCCTAAAAATGGTCCGCCGGAAGCAGTTAAATAAATTTTCTCAATCTCATTTTGCTCCTCGCCAACCAAACATTGGAATATGGCCGAATGCTCCGAATCAACCGGTAAAATTTTAACATGGTGTTCATTTGCCAGTTGCGTAATCAGCTCACCGGCAACCACCAAAGTTTCTTTGTTTGCTAATGCAATGTTTTTCCCTGCTTTTATTGCCGCAATGGTCGGTTTTAGTCCAACCGACCCCATTAATGCAGTAAGTACAACATCGCTATCCGTGTATGCTGCCACTTCTGACAATGCAGCTTCACCAGCTAAAACTTTTATATCAAGGCCAAACAATGCCTCTTTAACTTCATTATATTTGCTTTCATCACAAATCACAACAATTGCAGGCTTAAATTCCCTCGCTTGTTGAATGAGTAATACAGAATTCTTCAGTGCGGATAACACAGCTACTTTAAAAACCCCAGGATGGTCCCTGACAACTTCTAGTGCTTGTGTACCTATGCTCCCTGTTGAACCTAATATGGTTATTCTTTTCAAATCGTTTTTATATCGTTACAGTCGCCATGATTCGTTTCTTCACGAACCATTCCAGTTTCGTTTCGTGAAGAGACGAACCGAGGCAATTCAATTTTTCCGTCGCCATGGTTCGTGTCCTCACGAACCATTCTCGCATTTAGTTTCATTAAAACATGAACTGAAGCGCTAATTATTCTTTAATATAGTTTGCTCAAATCAATTAAGCTTTATTTATTCATACCATCACACGACCATTTTTGTCATTCTGAAAAGCATCTGTTGAGCAATCGTCATCTCGACTGGAGCGCAGCGGAATAGAGAGATCTATCTAGACAGATTTCTCGACTGCGTTACACTTCGCTCGAAATGACGACTCGTCGTCAAAAAATATATAACACAAACGCAGTGGTTCGTGTCTCCAAGAACTACTTCTTCTCGTTTCGTGAGGACACGAACCGGGGGAAATTAATTAACCAATATATTTCTCCAACCCATCGGCCAGTTTCCTATCATTGCTCAATCTTGGTACTTTATTCTGTCCGCCTAACTTTCCTTCACTTTTCATATAATTTACAAAGGCATCTTTTTGCAAAGTACGTATAATCAACGGCTGCAAGATATTTCCTTCAATCAGGTCAAAGTAATAAATATTTTTTTTTTGCAAAGCCTCATCCACCTTTTTACTAAAAGCAGCCAGATTTTTCGGAGGAGATGAAAACTCCACAAACCATTCGTGATAAGGCAGTTGACCTTCTTCGGGATTAACCTGTGGCGCCACTGTAAATTCTGTAATTTCTACCTGTTCTTCATTTGCCACACTCAAAATAGCCTGTTCTACTTCTTCCCCTATTACATGTTCGCCAAAAGCAGAAATAAAATGTTTTATGCGCCCTGTTACCACAATTTTGTAGGGATTTTTTGAAACAAACTTAATGGTATCGCCAATGCTGTAACCCCATAAACCCGCATTCGTGTTTAAAATCAAGGCATAATTGGTATCCAGCTCAACCTCGCTAAGTGATAATCTTGTTGGATTATCATTGTAATATTCATCCGCAGGAACAAATTCGTAAAAAATTCCCGCATCAACCAATAACAATAAACCTTTATCTTTTTGCGAATCCTGATAAGCAATAAATCCTTCCGAAGCAGGATAGGTTTCAATAGCATCAACTTTTCTCCCAATACTTTGTTCAATTTTTGCCCGATAAGGTTCAAAATTTACACCACCGTAAATAAAAAGACTAAAATTCCTGAATATTTCGGCAATCTTCTTTCCTCCTGATTTTTCTGAAAGTTTATCGAAATACATCTGTACCCAGGGTGGAATACCAGAAATCAACGTCATGTTTTCATTAATGGTTTCCGCTACAATGGCATCTACTTTTTGTTCCCAATCTTCTATGGTATTGGTTTCGTAAGAAGGCAGTCGGTTCTTTTGAAGATAAGCAGGCACATGGTGAGCCACAATACCCGATAAACGCCCTACATTGATTCCATTTTTAACGCTTAAAACCGGACTTCCCTGCAAAAAGATCATCTTTCCGTTTACAAACCCTGCCTTTCCGGTTTCATTGATATAAGTTAAAATGGCATTCCGTGCAGCTTTGATGTGCTCGGGCATTGATTCTTTAGAAAGGGGAATGTATTTTACACCCGATGTGGTACCCGATGTTTTGGCAAAATAAAGCGGTTTTCCTTTCCAAAGTACATCAGCTTCACCGGCTACAACCCGGTCTACATAGGGCTTTAAACCTTCATAATCCCGAACAGGAATATGCTTTTTAAAATCATTATAGTTTTTGATCTCGGAGAAATGATGGTCTTTCCCGAACACCGTATGTCTGGCTTCGTCAATAAGATTTTTCAGAATCTTATTTTGGGCATCAACGGCATTATTTTTCCATTTGTTGATCTGCCAAACTGCAAATGCTGCAAAGGGTTTACTTAATGCTGCCTTAAGCCCCCACCCCCCTGAAGAGAACTTTTCCTTTCTACCATTCTTTTCTTTTTCCATCAATTTAATTTGATTTTTAACTCCCCTTCAGGGGCTGGGGGTTAAACGATATTATGTAAAATATCCGGATGTTCATCTCCTTTATATTCACCCGAGATTTTGCGGTATGCAACGGTTAAGGCTACACTGGAAAGCGGAACAATGATAAAAGAACTTAAAATATTTACAATGAATGCGATTAACGGCCATTGCAGGTAGTTTAACAACAGATAAATTAAATACCCTCCACCTAAAACAACCAATAACAATAAAATTTTGGTAAAATTTCCTTTGGTAGTAGCCAAACTCAATTTGATCGAATCGAACGGTGTTGCACCTTTATCAATAATAAAAAATGGAAAAAATGAAATTCTTAACCAGGTGATAAAAATGGCAATAATACCCACAGAAATGGCAACATTTTTAACAATCGATAAATTAATTCCGGTATAAATAAAAGGAAAAGCGACCAAAATTACGACCAGATAAACGCCCAGAATACATCCTACAAAATAAAGGGTAGCTACCAGGAACCTGATAATCTGTTGTCTGGTTGGAAGGGTATCTACAATTTTAACATCGCTCTCTTCATCATCCATTAAATGAAAAATATATTTAAAAAGCGAAAGATTGATGGTAAAATAGAGTAAAACGAAAATAATCACCATGATAATACTTAAAGCTTTGCTTACGTCTTTAATAAAAAAGGCCATTAAACTCGATGCACTAGCGGTTATAAACATTAAAAAACATAATGTAGCAATCGAGAAATAATGTTTCTTGGTAATGCCCCATGCTTTTTGCATGACATCGTTAACGGCGAAAGTACTTTCTTTTAGATAATTGATCATTGTTGTTTGAATACCACACGTTTAAATAAATCCTGTATAAATCCTAAACCATAAGCGGTTAATTGGATAAATGAAGATATAATGCTCAAAAATGCAACTTTTAAAGATTTATTTACAGACCATGAATGAAAAAATATCAACATAAAGTAAATCAATAAGAAGAAGTTACAAACATATGCCAATGGAGGATAGATAAAGTTACATAAAATAGTGAAACCAAAACCCAAAGTGAACAAAGCAGGAAAAAAATGGACAGGTTTTAATTCTTTCGGAAAGTGTTTATAAATATTGATCCTGGCCCTGCCAAAAAAATGCAGTTGTTTATAAAACTGGCTAAAACTGGTTCTACGTTTATGGTAAACCTTTGCATCGGGAATCAAGCCGATTTTGAAACCATTTTCATGGATACGGATACTGTATTCAATATCTTCGCCCAAACGGGTTAAAATAAAGCCACCAACCTTTTCCCAGGCCTGGCGAGAAACGCCCATGTTAAAGCTGCGGGGATGGAACTGCCCCACATGTTGTTTGTTTCCACGGATGCCTCCGGTTGTGAAAGGTGAAGTCATGGCATAACTAATTGCTTTTTGCACAGGCGTAAAACTATCATGCGCTGCATCCGGACCACCATAGGCATCTAAATGATGCTCGTACAGATAGTTTTTAACAATCTCTAAGTAATTAGCCGGAACGAGAATGTCAGAATCAAAAATAACAAAATAATCACCTTTGGCTCTTTCGAACCCGAAATTGCGGGCAAAACCTTGTCCGGCATTTTCCTTAAAATAATATTTGACATCCAGTTTATCTGCATAAGAAGCCACAATTTCCTTCGCATCGTTTTTAGAGCCATCTTCGATCACCAAAACCTCAAACTGTAAATAAGTTTGTTTAGTTAGTGTATTTAGTAATTCGTCTATCTCTTGTGGACGATTGTAAAGGGGAATGATAATGGAGAAAAACATGTCTTGAAGCTGAAAGCTGAAAAACTAAAGATAAAAGCGCTTTAAGCTTTAAGCTTTAGTCTTTGGACTTATTTAAGTTCTTTTTCGATTAAATATTGATTTCTTTCTGGTGCATTACGCGATAAAAGCTCGGCAATAAAACCTGCCAGGAACATTTGTGAGCCCACTACGATGGCTACCAGCGATAAATAAAACAGTGGCTGGTCGGTTACATCGCGATAAGCTAAACCTTGCCATATCAAATATTTCTTTTCGAGCAAAATATACATTGCCATTATCATACCGATAAAGAAACTCAACACGCCTAACGAACCAAAAAAGTGCATTGGGCGCTTGCCGAATTTACCTACAAAGAAAATAGAGAGTAAATCTAAAAAGCCGTTTATAAACCTGCTGAAACCGAATTTGGTTGTGCCATACTTACGTGCCCGGTGTTCTACCACCTGCTCTGCTATTTTGCTAAATCCGGCCCATTTGGCAATTACCGGGATGTAACGGTGCATCTCGCCATAAACCTCGATGGTTTTGATTACATCGCTCCGGTAAGCCTTTAAGCCACAGTTAAAATCGTTCAGTTCTATGCCACTCATTTTGCGGGTAGCTGCGTTAAAGAGTTTAGTAGGTATCGTTTTGGTAATCGGATCGTAACGTTTCTTTTTCCAGCCTGAAATGATATCAAGTTTTTCTTCATTAATGCGGCGGTAAAGCTCCGGAATTTCATCAGGGCTATCTTGAAGGTCAGCATCCATGGTAATGACCACATTGCCCTGCGTAGCCTCGAAACCAACGTTTAAAGCTGCTGATTTACCGTAGTTACGTCTAAATTTAATGCCTTTTATGGCAAGGTTTTGAAGTCTTAACTCTTCAATGATCTCCCATGATCTATCGGTGCTACCATCATCAACCAAAATAATCTCATAGCTGAAATTATTTTCGGTCATCACTTTATCAATCCAGGCCGTTAATTCCGGCAGGGATTCATCTTCATTAAATAAGGGTACTACAACTGATATATCCATTTTTTAAGCATAAACCTCGCAGTTTTTAAAAACCTGCGAGGTTTGTTTAAATTAAAACGTGCAAATTTCATCAAATTAAATGATAAAACCTGCACGTTCAAAATTTTTGATTTAATTATAACTTAATGTCTTTAGCTTTTACTTTTATAATTTCCCCCTGATCGGAGAAAACCAAAACACCATCATTTTTCGCCTTATAAGCAACTAGTTTTTTGAATGCTAAGTTAAGACCCAAACGTATTTTATCCCGCAATTCAATATTGTTCTTATTTCCCATTAGGTATAAAATTAAATTTCAACCAAGTATTTTTTTCAAAGATAGTTATTTCATCCGTCAAATTTCCTTCTGCTATAAATTGCAATTCACTATCTGAACTATTAATTATTATCCAATAATCAGCAACGTTAGTAAACTGCTGTAAATTTTGTATGCCTTTTTTATACCTTCTTCTGATTACATCTTCAGGAATATTGTGTCCCCCTTCAGATACCCTCATTTTAACCCTTTCAACAGCAAGTTCTACATCATTTAGCCAAAAAAATAAAAGCGTTACCTGATAACCTGAAGCTTTTGCTTTTTTAATTGTATTTAAATAAGATTTAGTAGTGAGCGTAGTTTCAATAGCAAAATCCGCTTTTTGCAATAGCAGCTCATCAATCCGGTTCAGCATAATTTTTCCTGCCTGAATGGCTACACTTTCAGGCTTAAACGGAGAAATTCCACGGGCAATCTCATCGGCATTTACAAATTCTCTACAATTAAGGATTTCAGGCAAAATAGTAAATGATGCAGTTGTTTTACCTGCTCCATTACAACCCGAAATAATATATAGATGATGCATCACAAGTCGCTATTTAAAATAAAAAGTGCAGATTTCATCAAAATAATGATAAAACCTGCACGTTCAAAATTTGTAAAAGAATTAAGCTTCTTTGGGAAACGAATCGAATCTTACCGGTTCCTTTTTCTTTAAGATTGCTGAAAGGATCAAAGATAGCACACCATATAAAGCAAGTGAAACACCAAAGCTTGTAAAAATATTTTTAAAAGTTGGTTCTAGTTTCTCCTGCATATTTCCTGCTTTAGCCATGGCTTCATCGATCTGTTCGCTAGCCATTCCGAATTTCTCCATCATCGCTCTTTGCGCAGTTTCAATAGCGTCTGCGGCTTTTGCCGGAAGATCAGGATCAATAAATTTCATTAATACTACGTTGTAAAGTGTAGCAGTTAATGCCAAAATTAAGGAAACAATTAAAAACGCTTTGAAAGCTTCTCCAAATGTCCAAAAACCACCGATTTCTTTACGAATGTTAATCCCTACTACCACCAACAGGGCGATAAATAAAACAAATATTAATATTTGCGCCATAAAGCTGGTGTAAATTAATACGGGATCGATAAAATGCAAGGTTAAAGATAAAATGATTGAGACCGCAGCCAGCATTAATCCATTTTTTAAAGCAAGCTTGGTAATAAGAGCACTCTTGTCCATTTTTTTTAGTTTTTTTAGTTATTGATTGTTGTGATCAATGTATAAGATGCAGCATCAAAAGCTTTGTTACGGCTAAACTGAATTAATTCTTTTTCTGTTTCCTTACTACCTTCTACATCCAGGAAGAAAACCATAAACGGCACGAACAATTCCTGCATTTCTTCGCTGATATTTAATTTTGCAGCCGCTTTACAGATCTCTTCTACACTACTTTCGGCCAGTTGCTGGTTGCTGATCAGTTCTTCATAAATCTCAAACTCATCCTGAAACTCATCGTCTTCTACCAACAAAAATTCTTTTAGAAAATCGCCCAGTTCAGGATCTAAATCTTCATCCTTGCACTCTTTAATGTATAGCAAAAGATTTAAAAGTTCGGTACCCCTATCAATGGTTTCCTCCTCAATATTCGCCCATTCTTCGCTCTCCAAATAGTCATCTTCTAGTTTTTGCACGTCGCTACTGAAGAAATTTACCATCAATAAATCGAAAAATACTTCGCGCAATTCTTCAAATTTCGGATGAGAATCGAAAACTGCATCAAAAGCCGTAGCTTTATCTAAAAAGTTAACATCAAGCTCAAAAGCAGCCAACAATTCTGTTTCAAAACCTTCTACATTAGTAGCCGAAACTTCAGCATATTTGTTAATGGCTACACCTAGTGCCTTTTTTACTCTATTATCCATCATTAAGATTTTTAGTGTTTTAGGATGATAAGATTGTACGACCTGAACAGCAAATTGTAATTTCTTGCTTTAGTCTTAAAGTTCTTATAACCTGTTAATTATCAATATTTTTTTTTCTGAACTAATATCTTTTAAGACATGGTTAAGAACCTTATGCCTTCAACCTTTTCAACCTTAATTCTCCCAGTATTGGTTATTATTATATACCAATTTTACCTTACCAGTAAGTTCGGTACCCAATAACGGACTATTTGCCGATTTTGAATGGTTGCTTGCCGAATTATATAACCATTTTTCGCTTGTATTCACTACCGTGAAGTTAGCCGCTGCTCCTTCTTCAATTACCGGAACAGTTAAATTTAACAATATACGTGGGTTAATGGCCAATTTCTCTGCAATTAAAGTAATATCCAATCCGGCTTTTAACAACAATGGCAATACCGTTTGTAAAGCAATAATACCATAATGGGCAATTTCGAACTCTACATTTTTAAATTCGATTTCCTCAGGCCGGTGCTGAGAAGTAATCGCATCAATGGTTCCGTCTTTTAAACCAGCAATTAATGCTTTTACATCTGATTTTCCACGTAATGGTGGCTTAACCTTATAATTGCTATCAAAATCGCTTAAAAGTTCTTCTGTAAACACGAGGTGATGAGCCGTTACATCGCATGAAACCTGAACACCATCTTTCTTTGCCTTACGGATTAAAGCGACAGCACCTGCAGTTGAAATATTGCTGATGTGGATCTTGGTTTCGTTATATGAAGCCAGGAAAATATCGCGGGCGATGTGCATTTCTTCGGCCAGCGCCGGCAAACCTTTCATTCCCAGAAGCACTGAGTTTTTACTTTCATTAATCTGCGATTTACCTGCAATTGATTTATTTTCGGGATAAACCATTAAGAGTGCATTAAAACCTTTGGCATATTGCAAGGCCCGGCTCATAAAACCATCATCCTGTAGGGCTTTATCACCATCAGAGAAAGCTACAGCACCTGCCTGTTGCATATCGAAAAGTTCAGCCAATTCTTTTGCCTCGCGGTTCTGGCTAATGGCCCCAACAGGCAAAACTTCAACCAGATTATTCTTAGCCCTGTTAATAATATACTCTACCTGAGATTTTGACTGTACAACCGGACTGGTTTGCGGTAATAAGGCCAATCCTGTAAAACCGCCAGCTTTTGCAGTTTGAGTTAACGTTTCAATATCTTCCTTCGTTTCGAAGCCCGGATCGCCTGCTACACAGTTTAAATCAAAAAACCCCGGTGTTAAGAAAGCACCATGAGCATCAAAAATGGTTTCATTTTTATCGGCAGTTAATTTACCTATGTTCATAATTTTACCATTTTCTACTCTGACATCGCATTGTTGACTGTTGAATTTACTTTGCGGATCGGCAATGGTTACATTTTTAACCAGGAGATTCATATTGTTCTTTTTGTGTTGTTAAAAAATCGGATGAGCAAAATTTCTGCTGCAATAAAAATCAGCGACAAAATTAGACAAAGTTTCCATAAAGTTTGTCCGATTTTATTGCCACCGGCAATTAATTTAACGGCATCTTTATCGGTATCGAATATTTTCAGGTTACTTTTATCGGCTAATTGCTCCAGTTCTGTTTTACTTAAATAGTGTAGATCAGATTCGGCACGTCCAGCGTTAAAGCTATAAACCGCAAGCAGCGAATCTGCAAGTTTTAGGTTATAAAAACCTGCATTTTTAATCTGATCGGCAATATAAATTAATGTTTTTCCATCTGCCTGCCTTATTTCAGGGATCGCTTCAAAATGGTCAGCTGTAATTTTTAAACTCTGGTTTTTACCGATAGCGATTTTTTTACTGGCCAGTGTATTGTCATTGCCAATATGATAATATAGCGGTACTTCGTTTCCTCCACTTAGGGCCAAGCGATAAACTAACGGTACGAAAACCGGATGACGTGCCAGATTTCCATCATTAACATTCAAGCCGGTGGCTGATAAATAAACCTGACCGTTACCTACCCCATATTTAGAAAAAAAAGCTTTTCTACCCGGCAACATCATGATATCTTCTTTGTTGGACATATTTTTCTCCACAAAAGAATAATAACGGGAAACAGTTGGCAAATCCAGATTTTTAGGGATTTCTTCAAAAACAGTTTTAAAAATCGGATTCTGCAGATCAATCTGGTCAACCTTGCTTGGTGTAGTATTTAAACCTTGGATAGCAGGAAGCGACAATCCGCTCAAAAATGAATTATAAGTCTGGATATCAGCATCTAAATCGGGAAAAAGCACTACCGTTCCACCTGCGTTTAGATAGGTTTTTAGCTGTTGTGCCAATCCGCTTGAAGGACTTTTCAATCCGTTCAATACAATTAAGCCATAATTGGTAAAATTATTATAGTTTACGTTGCTTTCGGCATTTTCAGCTAATTGATAGTATGCGTCGGCCGCGAATAAGGCTTTAATGTAATGACCAGCATTCGGCCCATTAATACTTAAAACCGGGAAACTTTTATCTACTTTAAAACTGAACGAAAGGGAATCATCAAAGGTTATGGGAAAATCTTTAATGCTCACCATACCTTTTTGCGATCCGACATTAAGTCCTGAGAAATTCAGGGTATCTTTAACGATTTTACCTGCAGGAATGGTTACGGAACCCAATCCTTTTTGCTGGTTGTTGATGCTTAGTTTTATGGGAATATTTTTTGCTTCTTCTTCTGAATAATTTTTTACCTGCACCACTAAACGTTCATTTGCACCGGGCTGATGATTTGGTGAAAGTGTCCAAACGCTATCTACCGCAACATTGGGTAAGGTATTAGCATTCAATTTCAAAAATGAATATTGAATATCGGCTTTGGTTTCGAGTTTTTTTGTGGAGGAAATATTTTTTTGAAAATCAGAGATGAGAAAGCTGTATTTATTTTCTGCCCCAGATAAAACATTTCCCTGTCTGTTTAAAATTTGCTGGAGATTTCGGTTTGCTGCTGAAATTTTTACATCATCCAGTGCTTTTAAAAATGCCTCTTCACTTAATAAACGTTGGTGTTTACCTTCGAAATCGTTGGTTAACAGCTGAAAACGGTCGTTCATCCCGAAACCTTTAACCAGTTCCTTTCCCCTACGTTTCGCCTCGTCCAGCAAACTGCCATCTTTATTAACGGCCTCCATACTGTAAGAATTATCAATATAAATACTTACTATGTTGTTTAAAGCCGTAGTTTTTTGATTGTGTTCAGGGATATAAGGTTGGGCAAATGCCAGCACCAAAAAGATGATCGCCAAAATCCGCGACAAGAGAATGAGCAGATTTTTAATTTTTTCTTTTGATGAATTTTGCTGTTCTACTTCCTTTAAAAGCTGAACATTAGAGAAATAAACCTTTTTAAATTTTCTGAAATTGAATAAATGAATGATAACCGGGATGGCAACCGATATTAGTGCAAAAAGAAAGCCCGGATAAAGGAAATTCATTAAAAACCAAAGATAGAAAAATTATGGAATTGGGGATAATATTCCTTATTTATTATTATCAATGTTATTTAAAGTTTTGGTAGATGGCGACGCTAGCCAATAGAAAATTGGCAGATTTATTTATCACCATAATGGCCAGCAGCCGACAAAACCAATACACTTATCGTTTCGCCATTTATTTGATAAACTAATCTGTGCTTTTGCGATATCCTTCTAGAATATAAGCCAGATAAATTATATTTCTTTAGTTCTGGCTTCCCGGTTCCTATGGTTGGATGCTCGATAAGTTCCAATAATAATTTTTGAACCTTTTTATAAGCAATTGTGTCTGTTTTCTTTAGCCACTTAAGATCCTCTATTGCCTGGGAAGTGAACTCTAGACTATACATTATAAATCTTTAAGAAATTCTACTAATGCATCTTTTCCTGTAACCTTAGTAACTTCTCCATTTTTTGCCTGCAAAAGTGATTTTTCAATCTTTTCGACCATCACCTTTGAAAAGTAGATATCATCATTGGTGATTGGTGTTATTGAATACGCTTTATTTTTGCCTCTTTGAACAATAATCTGTTCTCCACTATCGGCCATATCCATATATTCAGCCTGTTTTTCCCTAAATTCTCTGCTGCTTACTACTAACATAATTCTATTTTTAGCGTACCATATTGGTACAAATATACGATTTTATATTATTACATTTTATCCTAATCGATTTGAATACCAAGAGATTAGTTTGGTCGATGATGACACCAACTGGTAGGAAAATGCCCGACTGAATTTCATGTCTAAGATTCTTTACTGCGTTCAGAATGACACTTAACGATGAAAAGCGAAATTTAACTGGTCTTAAATAAGATTAAATCAATAACTAAACCCCGGAAACTCGATATTCACAATTTTCCAGCTACCATTGTGTAGTGCAAAGTACAGTTTAAAAGGTCCGCTTACAATTTTAGATTGTTTTTGAATCACATCCCGGTACCCAGCAACACCTTCTATAAAGCCCATTCCTTTACCATCGTCTAATAATTCAAAATTAACATCTATGATATCATAACGCCCGCCTACATACTCATCTGATTGACCGAAAATGCCTTTCAATCGCCCAATGATAACATCTTTGCCAATAATTTTATTGCCTGGCAATATAAAAAAATCATTCAGTTCACTTGTAATTGCCTTCGATTGTTTAAACCATGCGTTCATAAATCTGATAGCACCATTTACGATATCGGCCTGATGGTTAAAATTAGGTGTTTCCTGCATTTTTTGATGTCTTTCGTTGGATGAGGTGTACTTAAAAACTAATGTCACTTTGAGCCTGTCGAAATGCGTTTATTATTGTCCTTCGACAGGCTCAGGATGACAGTTTGATATAATGATACAGTCTCAAAAACTTGGCGAAGTTAACTATTCTTTAGTCTTTCTCTAATTTCGGCAAGAGAATAATCAATTAACAGTTTGCCGTCTCTGAAAACTTCTTTTAGTTCACCTTGTGCTTCTTCTTGCCAGGTGCATTGATCTTTCAGTTCATATTCTCCCTGGGCATTTTTAAAAATCTGCAATAAACCTTTAGCCGATTTTTTGGTACCATCATCGGTAATGGGATCCTTAAATATTTCACGACCAACACCATCCACTTCTCCATAAGTAGCTTTCATTGCAAAACCGAAGGTATCACGTGTATTATATTGATAGGTGAAAGATCCGATACCGAACACTACATTGGTCGAAGCGAAACCTTTTGCTTTTAAACGCTCACAGATTTGTGTAGCCCGCTCGGTGGTAATGCTGTCGCCATAAATGGCCCCAATTTGAGGAACGAGTTCTTTAAAGCCTTTATCATTGGTTTTTCCACCAAAAACATCCCAAAGCAGTTCGATTACGCCTTTTTGTTCGTTTTCATTTTTACCGTTCGGATTTCCGCAGATAATATCAACAGGATCACCGGAATCAGGCCTGATGACCACCTTACCAGGTCGGGCTATAATATCATTTTTCAAAACAGGCAGATATTCAGTTAACACTTTCCATAAATCCCAGGTATCAGAAACAATGGATACAATCCCTTTTGGATAAACTTCTAAAATCAATCTTTTAAAAGTTTCGAGCTCTCCTGTGTTGGTTCCCATGCACATTACCGAATGTTCTGTAGCGGCAACCGAGCCACCAATCAGTTCTTTGTCGGAATCTGTGTTATAATATTCTTCCAGAAAATCAATAGCCGGGATGGTATCAGTTCCAGTGAAACTCAATAAATGTCCAGCTGCTGAAGTTACTGCAGCTTCTATCCCACCCATACCGCGCATGGAGAAATCGTGACCTTGCCAATCTACAAATTCTGGTACCGATGAGGTTTCTGCGGCATATTTATCCAAAATGGTACGGTACTGTTTTGCAATAGTAGCCGAATTACATGGCAACCAAACCACTGCAGAAAGCAACGTTTCGAAATAATTGGTCAGCCAGAAAAACTCCGGTTTGGTATTGTACATGGTGAACATCGGCACACGCAAAGGCACTTCGGCTCCTTCGGGAAGTGATTTGAAAACCATGGGGATATAACCCAGATCATGTAAATCGGCAATGTGCTGTGTGCCTACCAGGTTTTCGCCAAGGTAATTATTGATCCTGCGGGCATATTTCCTTAAAATCTCCTCTTTTGGCTGTTTAAAGAAATTCTGGTTAAAATCGTCGATGATATATTTTTTGATAAAGTACTGTAGCCCAAAAAGAACCACATGATTTACATTTTCGAGCCTGCTTTTTCTTGGCGTCCAATTCGAATAAACCAGAGTGGTATTTTCAGGATACTGTCTGCGGTGGTCAACTTTATAACCGTCTGTTAATAATAATGGATTCATGGTTTGATGTATTTAAATATTATTTATTTCTTCCCTTTTCGTTTGGATACAGGCTTTGTAACGTATCACTCTGCCAAAATTGTTTGGTTTCAATATCCAAACAGCTTAATTTTCCTGTAAATGCAGCACCGGTATCGATATTCCAGACATTGCAGCCCTGCATTGGTACATTAACATTATAGTAGAGCGTTGGCGTATGCCCAATATAGATTTCATGGTACAACAATAAACGTTTCGGATAAATGGCCGAATCTTTTTTAATCCGGTTATCCATGGTGAGCGCCATTTCCCAAAGCGTGCGGTCCCACGAATAATTGCTTGAATAACGCTCTTTTTCCGGACCGTGCATGGAAGAAAAACCAGCGTGGATAAAAAGATTGTTCTGCCCGTCCACATCATAATCTTTCATTCGTTTAAAGAAATTTAAGTGTTCTTTCTTTGCTTCATCAGATAAACTTTGATAACTCTCCATTGTTGATTTACCTCCATGTACAAACCAAACGTCATTTACAATGGCTTTTTCGAGCCAATCTATGCACCAGGCATCATGATTGCCTTTAATAAAGATGCACTGGTGACTTTCATCCAGGCGCATGAGGTAATCAATTACCTGTGCCGATTCACTCCAACCATCTACATAATCGCCAAGAAAGATGAGCTTATCTTCAGCTGAAATGTCTGCACGTTCGAATAACTGGATCAGGCCTTTTAATCCGCCATGAATATCACCTATTACCAATGTTCTGCTCATGTTAAAATGTTATAAACTCAGCAGGCACAACAGCTGCAAGCCATACATTGTTGGCTGATAAATAAAATTTATAGCCTGCCCTATGCATCTCCCCGCTATTAACGGTAAGGATAACCGGTTTACCTCTCCTACCACCTACTTTGTTGGCCGTTTCTTTATCGGCACTTAAATGCACATGCTGCCGGCTCATTTTTTGCAATCCCTGCAATTTAATGTCGGGCAGGAATTTTTCAACTGTACCATGATACAGGTATGCTGGCGGTTCCGCCTCATCAAGGTTTAGTTCAATTGAAATGGAATGTCCTTGATTTGCCCTTATTTTGGTTTTATCTGCATTAAATGCAAATCTCTTTTTATCGTTATTTTCAACCACGTATTCAAGCAGTTCAAAATCTAGTTCTAGCTCATAAAGATCGAATTTGGCAATCAGCTCGTTCACATCCGCCCAACCATTTTCATCAAGCTTAAGCTTTATGGTTTCTGGCGAATGCCTCAAAATATAGCTGAGCAATTTGCTGATGCCTTTTGCTATTTTAATGTCCATAATTTAAATGCTAAACTTATTATTTACCTAATTTTTGCAGGTATAACTCGTAATTCTCATCGTCGAAACAAACGAAGATTACTTTTTCTATCTTTTCTTTATCGGCGAAATGATCTACCGTTTTAATGGCAATTTCTGCTGCTTTATCTTTCGGGAAATGATAAATCCCAGTACTGATATTGGGAAAAGCAATAGTTTTAACATTGTTTTCTATTGCTAAGATTAAGCTATTGCGATAACAATCTGCAAGCAAAGCGTTATTTTTCTCACTTTCACCGTTCCAAACCGGCCCAACGGTATGGATTACATATTTTGCAGGTAAACTGCCTGCCGTTGTAATTACTGCATTTCCGGTTTTGCATTGTCCCTGTTTATTCCTGATGGCTACACAAGCATCTAAAATTGCCTTGCCACCTTTTCTGTGGATGGCGCCATCTACTCCGCCGCCACCCAGTAATGAAGTATTCGCCGCGTTGACGATAGCATCGGCTTTAATTGTTGTTATATCGGCTTTGATTAGTTCTAAAATCATTTTTTGAATTTTTATTTATAGATTGTTTCAATACAAACGTCATGCTGAATTCATTTCAGCATCTTTTCTGTAAAACCCTGAATAAATTACCTTCGTTGAGCTCGCTAAGGCTGGGTTCAAGGTGACCACCATAGATTTTTAAACATCTTTCTTTGCTATTTCATCCCTTAATCCATCAATCCGGAATTCATTTCTTCACAGAGATTATCAATTTCTATTTTCTTTACAATTGAATTGACCCAATTTTCAGGAATAGATTCAAAACCATAGATTAAACCGGCCAAACCACCGGTAATTGCACCAGTTGTGTCTGTATCGTCACCTAGGTTAACCGCTTTCAGAACCGCATCCTCATATGATTCGGTATTGAGGGTACACCACAAGCTGGCTTCCAGGCTATGCAGCACATAACCTGAAGAATAAATCTCGCTTTCCGGCACTGTTGAGATATCATTTAGTAAAACCCTTTTAAACAAGTCAATTTCCTTTTGTTCGAAATCATTATTTGCAATAAAGTTTTTAAGTTTAAACTGTGCGTTAAAATAAGCTTCTCTTTTATCGTTCCCTTTTAACAGTTCCAAACCATAAACAATGTAAATAAAACAAGCAAAAACAGAACGGAAATGTGCATGTGTAATCGATGAAACCTCATTCACCCGTTGGTAAATAACTTTAAGATCCTTTTCATCCTGTAAATAAAACAACAGAGGCAAAATCCTCATTAAAGACCCATTTCCGTTATCCATTTCTGATGCCCCGCCACATAAAACGGGGTCTGCTCCATGTTTTATCATCTTAATAGCCTCACTTGTAGCAATTCCGATATCGAAAACTTTTCCGTGAGGCGTCCAGACCTGAGCGTTAAACCATTGAAGAAATTTTTGTGCGATATCATTTAAATCGTAGCCATTGCAAAGACTTTCGGCCAAACAAAGCGTTAGCGAACTATCATCACTCCAGGTACCTAACGGTTGATGATGAACACCATAGGCCAGCATATCCTTTACCGGAAACTTTCTTAAATAATCCCTGCTTTTAAATTCTACCGGCACACCCAAAGCATCGCCAACTACCAGCCCGAACATCGCGCTATGGATAATCCTGTTTTTCATGTTTTTCGCGTTTATTTACTTTCTACCAAATCTTTAAGCTTTGCTATTACGGCAGCACTAAGTTCATCGAATGTGCGGTACTGATCGATTCCTTTTCTTTTACAAACGATATCGATATTGCCCTTCCGCCAAAACCCTTCCTCACAGCAAACCATCAACTTGCCTGAATCGGCGAATAAACCCAATTCCATCATCGAAATTGGCGACTTAGAATTTGCTTCAAGGAACAATAAAATCACATCGGCACTTTCCATCGCATCCAGTTCCCAGTTCACCTGCTCGCTGAACCATACATTTTCGATCGACTGCGTCCAGTTATAATCCCAGGATTTTCTTCGCGGATTGAAAACGACTACATCATCCAATTTTTTTTCCTTATTTGCCTGATGAATAAATGTTTGTTGCCAATCAACAGAGTGGCCCATATCGATGGTTCCGGCAAGAAATACCGACACATCAGATGGCAAAATAATCTCTGGCGGAAGTATCGTTCTCATATTATCCTATAAAATATCCACTAATTTTATCTGCGTTACACCAGCATGATAAATTTCTTTGATCGAATCGGTTGTAAAAATCTGCTCAAAATATTGATCAAACACTTCAAAGCCTTTGCTGAATATGCCATGACTGATCGCCAGATATAATTTCCCCGCATTTTTGGCCTTTAATGCTTCGGCCAAACCGATAAATGTTCCCCCACCATCACAGATATCATCAACAATTAAACAATCGGCACCAGCCAGATCTTCACTATACACTTTAAATCCGGATAGTTTTCCTGTTTTTACATCACGGCTTTTAGAGCATTCTACTACTTCGGCTCCACCTAAAAATTCGGAAACTTTATAAATTTTCTTTAAAGCGCCTCCATCGGGAGAAATGAGTTTTACATCGTTTCCAATTTTTGCGATAACCTGTTTTATAAATTCATGGTTAGAAATGGTAACACAGTTATTCAGCAATGCCGGGGTTACTTCGCTATGCGGATCGAAAATGGCAACACTTGCCAAAGTCATGGCATTAATCATATCTGCATATACTTTTACCGATAATGGCTCGCCCTGAACCATTACCCTATCTTGCCTGGCTGCTGGGAAATACGGAATAAAAAGATTGATTTCCTTCACGCCCATTCTTTTCAAAGCATCAACGGTAATGCAGATCAGGCCTAAATCATTAAAAGAGTTTATTCGATGTGTAATGGTAACCGGAAGGCTGACATCAAAATTATTTGAAATTTTAATGTGTGGTTCGCCACCTGCAAATAAGAAAGATTTGTATTCGATTAAGTTATTTTCGCCTAGCGGAGTGAAACTTGGATTAAGATTTAACATATATTTGCGTATTATTTACACAAATATAAAAATCATTTTTGAAATGCAAAAAATAATTTGTGTTTATTTTACGCAAACCTAATATCAAACTGGAAATTTTCCTTTAAAAGTTGGTGATATTTTGGCTTATCGAATACGAAAAGCTTCCCTGGCCGTCCGCTAGCGCCTATTTTAACCACTTTATCCGTTTCTTTAACAATTCCAAAACTTAATATTTTTTTTCTAAAATTTCTCCTGTCAATATCCCGTTCTAAAATAGAACAGTATAAATTTTCTAGATCTGAAAAGAGAAATTCATGGTCCAAGAGATCGAAACCAATAGGCTGATAGGTAAGTTTACTTTTTAAACGTTGATGAGCAAGTTTAACCATTTCATTATGGTCGTAACCCAACGCCGGCACCTGCGCTACTGGAAACCATTTGGCATCTTTTGCATCGGTATCAGCCTTTAACACAAAATTTTTGGGATTTACCAGAGCAAAATAAGCGACAGAGATTACCCTGAATCGTTCGTCGCGTTTAACATCATCACCAAAAGTTCCCAATTGTTCGAGGTAATTTACAGTTATCCCAGCCTCTTCCTTAAGCTCACGTTCTACTGCGGTTATTAATGGTTCATCATCCAAAATAAAACCACCGGGCAACACCCAACGATCGGCCAGTTTACCAAAGCGCTGCTGAACGGCCAATACATAGAGTGTTCCTTTTTCGTAGCCAAAAACAATGGCATCAACGGCAATTTTAATGTTTTGATCGATCATTCCTTAATTTGTGTAAAAACAACACAAAATTAATGCTTTTATGATAAAAGACCGAATGTTACAATTTTATTTCTTATCTAAACTTCTTCATTGCAGCCCAAAGTTTTTCATCCATTCCATAGATATCAGGCCGGTACTCGATCTTATCATTTTGAGACCAGGCCGTAATATAGGTAATGATCAATGGAACAGGTTTCTTTGGTCCGAACCAGGTCGGTTTTAATTGAAAAGATTTGGTCGTATCTGCCTTTTGCGCCATGCGTTTTTTATACCATTTTATATGTGTGCTATCTATTGGTGGCAGATCTACCTCTGCCCTAAGTTTATCATACGTGTAAGAATCTTTCACCAAAAGTGCAGCAAATTCTAGTGGTTTTTCGATGCGCACACAGCCATGGCTGATGGCTCTGTTTGTTAAGTTAAATCCGTTCTTATTATTGGTATCGTGCAGGTAAATACTTGAGCTATTATCGAAGATAAATTTAAACTTTCCCAAAGCATTTCCGCCACCAGATCCCTGCTTAAATCTGAAGGGTAATTTATCACGAGAATACCTGCTCCAATTGATGGTATCAGGTTCACCAATCAGCTTATCTTTATAGTATACTTTAATGTTACTATTCGACAAATAAAAGGGATCTTTTCTGGCCATCCAATAGATCTCACTTTGGGCAATACTTACCGGAATATTCCATACCGGATTGGCTTGAATTGAGTTGATTTTACTGAACAATAATGGCGTCTCGTGATTCTTCGGTTTGTCATCTAAATTACCCGATTTTGAGAAGGTTTTAAGCTTCTCATCGTATCCATTTTCGCGCTTACCACCTACACAAACTTTCATCGCAATTACGGTATCTTTTTTATCGAACCAGGTTAACCTAAAATCTGGAATATTTACCTGCACATAATTGTCTCCTGTCTCTGGCATTTTCCAACGGAAACGCTCCATGTTTAATGATAAAATCCGCTTTTCACTTTCCGAATTTGCATGCAAATAGGCCGCTTGCAAAGCTTTGTATTGAGCAGACTTTGGCTGAACGGATCTTAAGGTATCTGAAAGGCTTTTACCATTTAAAAGATTAATCATGCCTAAACTATCCGGACGTTTAACTTTAATGTAATAACGTGAAAAAATTGCCTTGGGATTTACCACCCCATATTTGAGATAATTATTGTAATTCAGGTAAGCATTTGCTGATAACAACTCTAATTTGGCGATTATAGGATAACTTTCCCCTACTTTCTTAAACTTATTGGCTGTTAACAATGCCAACAAGCTTTTAATCTCATCCCCCTTAAAAATCTTTGGATTAAAGCCGTGCACCTGGCTTTGATCTAAATAACTCACTAGCGTATCTAACTGGCCATTAATGTAGAATTGGGTAACCAATTTAGGTTGGGCATTATTACTTGCATAAAATGCTTTTATGGTTTTAGGATTAACAAATTTAACCGAAAGACTGTCCATTGTTTTCACAAAAACACTATCATAGGCTACAGTATCAAAATCTTTATAGATCTTATTCTTGAAATGTTCAGAAAGCACTTTTCCAATCTCGGGTGGGCTTTTAAACCACCCACAGGCAGAAACGAATAAAATAAAGGGCAGGATAAGAAAGCGAAACTTTTTCAAAAGCGTAGAATATTAATATAAAATAATAGTTAATGATAATAAAAACACCATAATGGCAAATTAAGTGCCATTATTTTTTGTTTTCCCAAATCAAACACTATATTTGCCAGCGCTTATCAGCTAAAGTATTGATACTGGCAGAAATAATTTATGAATTTAACTTTGAACCATCACTTACATTTACACCATCGCCGATAGGCGATATGATATGTTTGTTTTGTACTTCAAAACTTTTTTCCGTAAAATAATTTCTTGTTCACTCTATATTCAATACTTTGAAAACACTTAAAATCGCTATCCAGAAGTCGGGTAGGTTAAATGAAAAATCTGTAGAAATACTTAAAAACTGTGGTTTATCTTTCGAAAACTATAAAAGTTCCCTGATCTCAACCGTTACCAATTTTCCTTTAGAAATTCTTTTCCTGAGGGACGATGACATCCCCGAATATGTACAGGATGGCATCGCCGACCTGGGTATAGTTGGTGAAAATGTAATTGTAGAAACCAAAGCCGAAGTAGATTATCTACAAAAATTGGGCTTTGGAAAATGCACCTTAAAAATTGCTGTTCAAGCCACCAGTAACATCCAAGAACTGGAAGAGTTAAACGGCAAAGCAATTGCAACTTCTTATCCGGTAATCCTCGAAAAATTCTTACAGGAAAAAGGTATAAAATCTGATATCAGAACCATTTCAGGATCGGTAGAAATTGGACCGGGTTTAGGATTAAGTGATGCTATTTTTGATATCGTTTCAACAGGTGGAACATTAAAGAGCAACGGACTAAAACCTTTCGCTGATGTCATGCAATCGGAAGCGGTTTTAATCGGAAATAAATCAATAGCCAACAACCCGGAAGTAGCAGAATTACTGCAGCGCATCCGCTCTGTACTTAGTGCAAAATCGAACAAATATGTGGTACTGAATGTATCGAAAGATAACCTCCAAAAAGTAGTTGATTTATTGCCTGGCGTTAAAAGTCCTACGGTAGTTCCACTCTTCGAACCGAATTGGGTAGCCGTCCATTCTGTAATTGCTGAAGAAGATTTCTGGGACAAAATAAACAGTTTGAAAGTTGCTGGTGCCGAAGGTATTTTAGTAATGCCAATTGAGAAAATAATCAAGTAAATTCGTAAAATCTCATATTAACTATTAGTTAATTTAAAAATATAAAACATTGAAAATCTACAATTATACAGATTTATCTAAATCAAAAATTGAAGAACTTTGTTCGAGACAGATTGAAGACGATAAATTGGTTGAAAGTCGTGTTGCTGATATTGTGAAATCGGTAAAAACGGATGGCGACAAAGCCCTTTTTGATTTCGCCAAAACCTTTGATAAAGTTGAACTGGAAAAACTTTTTTTAGATGGCGAAGAGTTAAAAGCTATTGCGGCAACTATCCCGGCTGAAGCAAAAAAAGCAATTGATACGGCGTACGAAAACATCAAAAATTTTCACCTGTCGCAGCTAAAGAAAGAAGATAAAATAGAGACGATGCCAGGTGTAGTTTGCTGGCGCGAAAGCAGGGCAATTGAAAAGGTTGGACTTTATATCCCGGGAGGAACCGCAGTATTACCAAGTACCTTTCTAATGCTGGCAACACCAGCACGTATTGCAGGCTGTACAGAGATTGTAGTATGCTCACCTCCGCAAAGTGATGGCAAAACCAATTGTTACCTGGCTTATTGCGCAGTGCTATTGGGTATAGAAAAAGTATTCCTGATTGGGGGCGCACAGGCTGTAGCTGCCATGGCTTTCGGAACGGAAAGCGTACCACAGGTATATAAGATTTTTGGCCCTGGCAACCGTTATGTAACCACAGCTAAAACCATGGTTCAAAATAAAGTGGCAATAGATATGCCTGCCGGACCATCAGAGGTATTGGTTATCGCAGATGAGACTGCCAATCCGTCATTTATTGCTGCCGACCTACTTGCGCAGGCAGAACATGGAACTGATAGTCAGGCTATTTTAGTTTCCACCTCTAATCAGATCATAACTGAAACCCTAAAAGAAATTGATAATCAACTTGCTATTCTTCCTAGAAAAGACATTGCAGCTAAAGCCATAGCCAATTCATATGCTGTAGTGGCTAAAAATCTGGAAGAGGCCATGCAATTTTCAAATGAGTATGCACCAGAGCATTTAATATTGGCTACCGAAACCTTCGAAAGCATTATTCCATTGATTATCAATGCAGGATCGGTATTTTTAGGTAACCTCACACCAGAAAGTGTAGGCGATTATGCCTCTGGAACCAATCATACCTTACCAACAAGTGGCTTTGCAAAGGCTTATTCAGGGGTATCAACTGATGCTTTTTTGAAAAAAATCACTTTTCAGCATTTATCTCAGGAAGGCTTGAATAATATTGGCGCCACAGTTGAAATACTTGCAGCAGCCGAAGGTTTAGAAGCGCATAAAAATGCAGTAAGCATAAGACTTAAAAATTTAATTAGATAAACATCTTTGCTGTACGTCATGCTGAATTTATTTAGGCATCTATAACAGTAAAAGACCCTGAAATAAATTCAGGGTGACGAATAAAACACAACAATGGACATTAACGATTTAGTAAGAGAAAATATAAAAAACCTTCGCCCCTACTCTACCGCAAGGGACGAATTTAAAGGCCAGGCATCTGTTTTTTTGGATGCTAACGAGAACAGTTATGGCTCACCTTTGCCTGCCAATTATAACCGCTATCCAGATCCTTTACAGCTGGACTTGAAAGATGCCATCAGTAAAATAAAAGGTGTACCAATTGAGAATACTTTTTTAGGAAATGGTAGTGATGAAGCAATAGATTTGTTATTCCGTGCTTTCTGTAACCCTGGAAAAGACAATGTAATTGTACTGCCGCCAACCTATGGAATGTATGAAGTTTCGGCCAATATAAATGATGTAGAAATACGCAAAGTGAGCCTGCTTCCCAACTTCCAGTTAGACATGGAAAAGATCGCAGAAACGATTGACAAAAACACCAAATTAATCTTCATTTGCTCACCAAATAATCCAACCGGAAATTCAATAAAAAGGGAAGATATTGAAACCATTTTAGCCAACTTTAATGGCATCGTTGTAGTCGATGAAGCTTACATTAATTACGCCCGTCAGAAGACCTTTATCCAGGAGCTAACCGAGTACGCAAACCTCGTAGTTTTGCAAACTTTTTCGAAAGCCTGGGGACTCGCCGCTTTACGTTTAGGCATGGCTTTTTCTTCAACAAAAGTGATCGATATTTTGAACAAAATTAAGCCACCTTATAACATCAATCAGGCCACTCAGGATTTAGCATTTGAAGCGCTAAAAAACATTGCTCAGGTGAACGATTGGATCAAAGAATCTGTTGCAGAAAGAGACCGTTTAAGTAAGGCACTAAATGAAATAAATATTGTAAAAAAAGTATATCCTTCTGATGCAAATTTTATTCTAACAGAAGTTACAGATGCGCCAAAAATTTATGATACTTTAGTAGAGCAAGGCATCATTGTACGAGACCGTTCTAAAGTAACTTTGTGCGAAGGTTGTTTACGCATTACCGTAGGCACAAAAGAAGAAAACGATAAGCTGTTAAATGTTCTAGAGAAATTTTAAGATGAAAAAAGTATTATTTATAGATCGGGATGGCACTTTAAATATTGAGCCTGATGATGAACAGGTAGATAGTTTTGCAAAGCTTAAATTTTATCCGCGTTCGTTATATTATTTATCGAAAATTGCAGCTGAAATGGATTACGAACTCGTAATGGTTACCAATCAGGATGGATTGGGAACACTTTCAAATCCGGAAGAAAATTTCTGGCCCATCCATAATTTCATGCTGGATACTTTTGCAGGTGAAGGTGTAAACTTTAGCGAGATCGTGATCGACAGAACATTTGCCAAAGATAATGCCCCAACGCGTAAACCAGGCACCGCTTTATTAACCAAATATTTTAGCGAAGAGTATGACCTGAAAAACTCTTTTGTCATCGGCGATCGTCTGAATGATGTGGTATTGGCCAAAAATTTAGGCGCAAAAGCAATCTTTCTTCGTCAGAATGATACATTAGGTTCAACAGAAGCACTAGATAAGCATGAAACATTATTGGATGTGATTATTCTGGAAACCAAGAAATGGGAAGATATCTATAACTTGCTTAAAGCAGGAAGCAGGAAAATTCATCATGAACGCAAGACCAATGAAACCGACATCACCATTAACCTTGACCTGGATGGAACAGGTAAGGCAAAAATCGAAACCGGTTTAAACTTTTTCGATCACATGCTTGATCAGATCGCCAGACACGGAAGTGTCGATCTGGAGGTGATTGCAAAAGGTGATTTACATATTGATGAGCACCACACGATAGAAGATACCGGTATTGCACTGGGAGAAGCCTTTGCTAAAGGATTAGGCAATAAATTAGGCATTGAAAGGTATGGTTTTTGCTTACCAATGGACGATTGCCTGGCACAGGTTGCCATTGATTTTGGAGGAAGAAACTGGATTGTTTGGGATGCTGAGTTTAAACGCGAAAAAGTTGGCGATATGCCAACAGAGATGTTTTACCATTTCTTTAAATCGTTTAGCGATGCTGCAAAATGCAACCTGAACATTAAAGCTGAAGGCGATAACGAGCACCACAAAATCGAAGCTATTTTTAAAGCATTTGCTAAAGCCATTAAAATGGCCATAAAACGTGATGCGGAGAAAATGGTATTGCCGAGCACAAAGGGAATGTTGTAAGAAAGGTGGAAGGCTGAAAGGTTTATGGCGGAAGGTTTTGACGCCTATCCGCTGTTAAATAAACCCGATAGAGCGGAATAGCCCGCATCCCGATTCTTCATCGGGAGAGGACTATAAGCAATAGCGGGACTACAGCACCCATGAAAAACTGACTTTCATTTTCAAATTTTAAGAAAACAAACATCAAGGCTTGATACTCGATACTAAATACTCAATACTATGATAGGAATAGTAAACTACGGAGCAGGCAATATTTTCTCTCTTACCGCAGCATTAGACCGCTTAAACGTAACCTATGGCATGGTAAATACAGAAAATGACCTCGAAAAATATAGTCACATCATAATCCCGGGTGTTGGCCATGCGGGTGCTGCCATGGAAAAACTCAAGGGAACAGGCCTTGTTAAAGCGATAAAAAAATTAACTAAACCCGTGCTAGGTATCTGTGTGGGCATGCAGCTCATTACTGAACATTCTGAAGAGGGAGATGCCACACTGTTGAATATCGTTCCGGTGAAAACCAAAAAATTCGATAAGTCACTGAATATCAAAATACCACACATGGGCTGGAATGCTATAATGCCAAAAAACAATTCATTGTTTGAAGGTGTTGAAGATAATACACAATTTTACTTCGTGCATTCGTACTTTATTGAATATAACCCTACTTTTGATATTGCATCTGCTGATTATGGTTTAAAGTTCTCGGCAGCGGTACAAAAAGATAATTTTTACGGCGTTCAATTTCATCCTGAAAAATCGGGAAAAGCCGGCGAACTAGTATTAAAAAATTTTTCAAACTTAAGCTTATAAAATGTACATAATACCTGCTATTGATATTTTGGATGGAAAAGTTGTCCGTCTTCGTGAAGGCGATTACAACCAGAAAACGGAATATGATGTTTCCATTCCCGAAATGATAGAAAAATACCGTTCAAATGGTACAGATTTTATCCATATTATCGACTTAAATGGAGCTAAAGGTGATTTTAGCAACCAAAAAGCACTCTTCGAGATCATTAAAAAAACGGACATGAAGGTGCAGTATGGCGGTGGGATCAGAACCATTGAGCAGGTTAACAATTTGCTTGATGCCGGTATCCAACGCGTAATTGTAGGTACACAGGCGATTACCAATCCTGATTTTTTACCTCAATTAAGCGAGACTTTTGCTAAAAAAGAAGATTATGCTAACCGCATTGTTATTGCCATCGACGTTTTGGATGAAGTAATTAAGTACTCAGGCTGGATGGAAAGTTCACCGATTAAACTGATGGATTACGTGGACAAATGCCTTTCATTGGGATTTTTCCGTTTCTTATGCACCGATATCAGCAAGGATGGAAAATTAGGCGGCGCAGCGATTGAATTATACCAAAAACTACTGGAACACTCACCAATGATCAAACTAATTGCTTCCGGTGGTGTAAGTTCAATGGAAGATATTTACGAACTGGCTAAATATCCAATCAGAAGTGTGGTGGTAGGAAAAGCGATTTACGAAGACCGGATTACCATCGAAGAAATTAAAGAGTGGAATTTGAAGGCTTTGAGTTCGATTTAATTCCATAAATATTTATGTCATCCTGAAGAATGAAGGATCTGCACCCGATGAAAAGGATGCTTCGTTCCTCAGCATGACAACCAAACAAAATATGCTTTCAAAAAGAATAATCCCTTGTTTAGACGTTAAAGATGGTCGCACGGTAAAAGGTGTAAACTTTGTTGATTTACGCGATGCAGGCGACCCGGTTGAACTGGCTGCCCAATATGCACAACAAGGTGCCGACGAATTGGTTTTTCTGGATATCACAGCAACGCACGAGCGTCGTAAAACGATGATTGAAATGGTTAAATCAGTTGCCCGCCAATTGAATATCCCTTTTACCATTGGCGGAGGAATAACAGAAATTGCCGATGCTGAGGCCCTTCTAAATGCAGGTGCCGATAAAATCAGTATCAATTCTGCAGCTGTTCGTAACCCTAAGCTGATTGAAGACCTTGCTAAAACTTTCGGGGTACAATTTGTGGTTTTAGCAGTCGATACCAAACATGTACACGGCAAAAACATGGTTCATTTAAATGGAGGAAGGCTAATTACCGAGCTGGAAACCGAAAACTGGATTAAACAGGCAGAAGATTTAGGTGCAGGAGAGATTTTGTTAACCTCTATGGACCATGATGGCACCAAAGCGGGTTTTGATTGTGGATTACTAGGTAAGATAAACCAAATGATCAATATTCCGATTATCGCATCTGGTGGAGCAGGCAGCATGGAGCATTTTACTGAGGTTTTTCAAAAAGCCAATGTTGATGCCGCACTGGCAGCTTCAGTATTTCATTATGGCGAAATACTCATTCCCGATTTAAAACTGGAATTAAAAAGGAATCAGATTCCGGTAAGAATATAATAAGTCTGGAGTCAGCAGTCCATAGTCATGAGTCTGCTTTTCCAAAATAAAAAATAAAATGACAATCGATACGAATTCCCTAGACTGGGATAAAACCGCAGGCTTACTCCCTGTAATTATTCAGGATCATAAAACATTAGAAGTTTTGATGCTGGGTTATATGAATGCTGAGGCTTTGGAAAAAACCCAGGCTGAAGGTAAAGTTACGTTCTTTTCACGCTCCAAAAGCCGCCTTTGGACCAAAGGGGAAACCAGCAACAATTTTTTGTTTGTTAAAGAAATTTTTGTAGACTGTGATAACGACACCATTCTGATCAAAGCGGATGCCGTTGGTCCAACCTGCCATACCGGTAGTCGCAGCTGTTTCAAAACAGATTTCAACCAGAATTTCATTTTCGAGCTCGAAAATATCATTAATGATCGATATGAAAATCCGGTTGAGGGTTCTTATATCAACAAAATGCGCAACAAAGGTTTAAATAAAATTGCACAAAAAGTTGGCGAAGAAGGTGTAGAAACTGTAATTGCTGCATTGGCAGAATCGGAGGAAGAACTTATCGGAGAAGCTTCGGATCTCATTTTCCACCTTTTATTTTTATTGAAAGAAAAAGGTCTATCTATCCAGGATATAGCGAAAAATTTAGAGAAAAGACACAAATGAGGTAGAAGGCTGGAAGGTTGAGGGTTTAAGGTTATAAATTCCAAAGCTTCCGCTTTAATTTTAAAAATAAGACACAAATAGTTAAAGAATGTTAGATAAAATTAACGCGATTATAAAGTCGAAAATTTTGATCTGGCATTTTTTATTGGTCTTTATCGGAGCTTTTTTTATTTGTGCTTTAATTTATGTGTTAATTATTCCAATTGTATTTTGGATGGCTTTAGGAGAAAGTACAGAATCTGATAGAATTACTAGTTTACCATTCAATATGTTTATAGGAGAATGGGTAGCATTAATCTTAACTATTCTAATCTGCGCGATTTTCGCATTAATAAATTTAAAGAAGTTAAACTTTCCAAGCGCAAAATCTTATCTATTAACCGCAGTAATAATTTCTATATTATATTTGTTCAGGACTAAAATTGGTGACTTTCTATTTGAAATTTTTCAGTAGTAACTATTAATTGAGTTAATATTGTAACTAAAAGAAACAGATAAATAAAATCTATATTGAAAACAAATATTAATTTCGATGATCTAAATATATTTGTAAGGAGTATAATCCCTACAAATTATTACTTAAAGATATTTTTGTTCGTTTTTAATACTGTTGCGATCTTTGGCTTATTCTGGTTTGCCATTAGCTTGCAAGATGAAAAACCTAATGTGTTTCCGTTTTTATTACCAATTGCATATTTTTTCACTTTAGGTAGGTATTTACTCTGGAATACTTTTGGAGAAGAGTTTTATGTCATTAGTACAAGTCATATTTCATATCAACATAATTATGGCTTTTGGAAAACTAAACTTAAAACATCAAAATATTATTCCATTAATCAGGCTAAGGGTAGAACAAGTGAAACTATAAGTTTGATTTTTATTAATTATACCGAAGAGAAATTACCAGTTGAAGTGTTTAGTACAGCCATTGAAATTTCCATTTCAGATTCAGAAAGAATTTTTAACCGACTAAACGAAATAAAATTTAATGAATTTGGTGAAGAAATAAATTTCCCAAAGATTTTTGCAAATTGACCTAATTCTGATTTAGAAAAAAGATACAAATGAGGTAAAAGGCCGAAAGGTAGAGGGTTTAAATATCCTTCAAGCCTCCAAGCTTCCCTCCTTCCAACCTTCCCCACATGATTAAACACCTACAAACCTTACCCGGACATCAAAACCCTGTTTACGCTTTAGCCAACGCTGATGAAGACGGCATATTTTTTAGCGCTGGAAATGATAAGGGTGTGGTAGAGTGGTCGCTACTTAACATGGCTTTTGTGAAGGTTAAAATGCCTGTGCAAAGCTCTGTTTATTGCCTGCATTACTACAATGAGCAATTGTTTGTGGGCGAAAGAAGTGGTGCTTTTAGTGTGTATGATTTAAAGAAACAGGAAGTAATTACACGTACCAACGCACACTTAAAGCCGATTTTCAACATTAAAACCGTCCAAACTAAAAACGAGCTGATCACCACAGGCGAAGATGGATCAGTTGCGGTTTGGTCGTTAAGTGATTTTAAAGAGATTTACCGCTTTCAAGCAGCTTATGATACCGTTCGTACCATTGCCCTTTCTCCTGATGAAACGGAGATTGCCTTTGGTTGTAAAGACCACCTGATTAAAATTTACAACCTAAGCGATTATAGCCTGAAACAAAACCTGGAAGGACATAAACATCCGGTTACATCCCTCGCTTACCACCCTGAAAAGAGGTATTTAATATCTGGAAGTCGTGACGCACAGTTGAAAATCTGGAGCCTGCCAGATTATGAGTTGCTACAAACTGTTCCGGCCCATATGTTTACCATTTATGATATTGCATTCCACCCCACCCTGCCCTACTTTGCCACCAGCAGTCAGGATAAAAGTATTAAACTTTGGGATGCAGAAAATTTTAAACTATATAAAATACTAAATCTGGAGAAAGCCGGAATCGGCCACACCCATTCCATTAATAAAATTATCTGGAGCCGTGATGGTAAATATTTGATCTCTACAGGTGATGACCGGCAGGTAATGGTTTGGGAGATGGAATAATTTAGTTTAATTAGTATCAGGCGTCACCCTGAACCGAGCCTTAGCGAGCTCACCGAAGGTAATTCATTTCAAGGTCTTTAATTAGAGATGCTGAAACAAGTTCAGCATGACGATTTCAGCGCAATTAAAGCAAAACCTCATCTTTTTTGATTAAGATCCATTTCAGACAATTATCAAACAAATCGCTTAATAATTCTCAATTTATGTGAATATTTCCCCAGTTCTTTATTAAAAATCCCTTGATCATCAATCGGATCGATTTTTACTTTTGCGGAGGAATGGATGATTTCATTTGGGCTCAACATTATGCCAACATGGGTAATTCTGCCTTCATCATTATCAAAAAAAGCTACATCACCAGCTCTGCATTCAGCCAGAAAACCAACGAGTTCACCTTGTTCAGCCTGCTGAACAGCATCACGGTTTAATTTGATGCCCAACATTTTAAATACCGTTTGCGTAAAGCCTGAGCAATCTAAACCAAATAAATGCCTTCCACCCCATAAATATGGAATATTTTGAAAAAATTTTGCTGTTTCGGTAACTTCATCTATAAAATTCACAGCATGATTATCGTATGCTTCGAAATTCAGTTTAAACTTTTCTTCTCCGGCATAACAATACCCATCTTTTAAAAAGGGAAGATTACTTGCCGGACTTAAATGATACAAACTGCCATCATTAGCGGTTACCACATTATTGAAACTTAAAGGCGCCAGCAAATGGCAATCGTGCATTTCGATAAACTGACCCTGGCTAATGGGCGCCAGCTGCCTAAAATCCATCCAGCCTTCATAACCATCATAACCATTCTGAATCAGCCACCAACGTTCTTCTTTCTGAATAACTTCAACATGATCGCCAAACAATAGTTGTGAAACAATTTCTGCTTTATCTGATGCATCTGCTCTTAACGGGGCTACCGCGACTCTACAAATACCGTATTGATTTTCCATTTAAACTTGCTCGTTAAACCATTGTAAAACTAATAAAATACATCCATTGCCTAACATTTTGAACACAAATTTGTTATTTTTATGATGTTCATTCTTAAATAAACCTGCCATGAATTTTAAAAAAATATTAATTGCCGTTGATAATAGCACCTGCTCGGAAAAAGCGGCAAGAGCCGGTTACGATATGGCGGAAAAATTTGGGGCAGAAGTTGCCTTGGTTAACATTATCGAACCTATTCCTGCTAATGTAAATCCTGACTTAACGCTGGCCCCGGTTTTCTTAGAAACTTATGATAACAGTGAAGAAAACAGCCACATTTTACTAAAAGAAATAGAAACTAAATACGGAAAAGGCGTATCCACCACTTACTTGAGCGTTGTTGATACCGCAGCACATGGTATTATCCAGCAATCAGACGAATGGGGATCTGATCTAATTGTTATAGGCACTTATGGACGTACGGGCTTGTACCATTTTTTAATGGGAAGCGTTGCTGAACATGTGGCTAGAAAATCAGCTTGTCCGGTTTTGATTATCCCAAATAAATGTGATGTTGATTAGTTGGTTCACTAGTTCATTTGTCATTTGTTCATTAGTTAGCATGATTTATAGAAAATTCGTGACTGTTTATTACGAAAAAACTGCTAACAGGCATAGATCCTACGAATAATTACTCACCACGGCCGTCATCCTTTAGGGATAATTTATTAAATAAAAATCAATATAAATGGACAGATGTTGAAGAAGCTGAATGATATCTGAGTATCGTCATTTTGACCGCAATGGAGAAATCTTTTAAACATGTTTTCAATAGCTTAGTCCAAAGATCTCTCCACTGCTCGTTGCTCCGGTCGAGATAAAGACCACAACAGTGGAGTCTGTCGCACAAACCGAAATCGCCTAAACAAAAAAAGTCTCACTTAACGCGAGACTTTCCTTTTTATATCTGATCAAGTCTATCCTTCCTGGTGTAACCAAGCTTTCTTAGCCAATAATTCTTCTTCTGTTTCACGGATATCTTCGTCATCTACACAACAATCAACCGGGCAAACTGCAGCACACTGAGGCTCATCATGAAAGCCTTTACACTCTGTACACTTATCGGATACAATATAATATACCTCATCTGAAACGGCTTCCTGAGCGGAATCAGCTTCTATCTGTTGATTACCAAAATCAATGATACCTTCTAAATTCGTACCATCAGAAAAACGCCATGCAGTTCCGGCATCGTAAATTGCGTTATTTGGACATTCTGGTTCACATGCCCCACAATTTATACACTCATCTGTTATTTTAATTGCCATGTTTTCGTCTAATTCTTTTGCTTAGTTTACCTTTGCGCTGCAAATATAAGATATAATCCATTAATAATAATTCTAAATATGTCAGCATTAACTCAGGAAAAAGCAATAATCGCATTTAGTGAACTCGGCAGAAAGCTTATAAACCCTACTGACATACTGGGAAATACACTTTATAGTGCAGAAAGTGCCAATGCATGGTTTACTCAGGAAAATATTAAAAAATCTATCTTATCATTTGCCGAGATGTTAAATCAAACTGATTTGGCCCTTTGGTTTCAATCGGTAAAACTTAGTACATCGCCTAAAAAAGTTGGTTTAATCCTCGCAGGAAATATTCCTTTGGTAGGCTTACACGATGTTTTATGCGTTTTAGCAACAGGAAACATAGCCTTAATCAAGCTTTCTTCATCTGATGACAAATTGATTAAAACTGTTCTTGCTGAATTGATGAATATTGAACCAGCTTTTGCAGATAAAATTGAATATGTAGAACGTTTAAAAGACTTCGATGCTGTAATCGCCACAGGAAGTAATAATTCATCCAGGTATTTCGATTACTACTTCAGTAAAGTGCCTAACATAATCCGCAAAAACAGGAATAGTGTAGCAGTCCTAGATGGTTCCGAAAGTTTTGAGGATATCCAAAGCCTGGGCAACGATATTTTTGATTATTTTGGCTTAGGCTGTAGAAATGTTTCAAAAATATATTTTCCAAAAGGATATGATATTGCTAATTTCTACGAAGGAATTGAAAGTTTCCAACCCATTATCAACCATTTTAAATACAATAACAACTACGATTATAACAAATCTATTTACCTGGTTAATGCTGCCAAACATTTCGATAACGGCTTTTTATTATTAAAAGAAGATGAAAGCTTTACATCGCCACTGGCTGTCCTCTTTTATGAGGAATACAATGATCTTCAGGAAGTAGAAGATCAGTTAGCGGATAAATCGGAGAATATCCAATGTATCATTACCAAAGCTCCTTTACCTTTAAGCACATTTAGTTTTGGCCAAAGCCAGCATCCAAAACTTTGGGATTATGCTGATAATGTAAACACAATTGATTTCTTGAACAGCCTGAATTAAATTCCTCCACTTTAGTCTTTCAGCTTTCTCCTTTGGTCTTTCAGCTTAAATAGCTATTTTTGGACACAATGTATATCGTAAAAGTTAAAGGCATAGCCAAAATTCCAGATTACGTACAGTTAAGAGATGACAAGTTTACACTTTTAGCTTATTTTAGGGTAGATAGACCCGATAAATCGCTGGAAAAACTCGGACTTGGCGACAAGCAAGAATACATTATGGAAATGGTTAAAGATTTGCCTTTCGGGCAGATTGCAAAATTAGAAATATAATATGGCAGGCAATTCAGTAATTCATTTAAGCAATGTTGATGTTTTTCAACAGAAACATTTAGTCCTCTCCAATGTAAATTTACACATCGAAAAAGACGAATTTGTATTCTTGATCGGCCAAACTGGTTCAGGTAAGAGTAGCTTGCTTAAAATATTATATGGCGACTTACACATTGGCAATGGCGATGGCAATATTGCCGGCTTCGACCTTAAAAACCTAAAAGAAAGTCAGGTGCCGTTTTTGCGCCGTAAATTAGGGGTGGTTTTCCAGGATTTTCAATTGCTTACCGATAGGACGATAGAAAAAAATCTTGAGTTTGTGCTTAAAGCAACGGGCTGGAAAGACGAAAAGCTGATTAACGAACGTATTAAAGACGTTTTAGATAAAGTGGGTTTGCGCTCCAAGATCAAAAAAATGCCGCACGAAATTTCGGGTGGTGAGCAGCAGCGTATTGTAATTGCAAGGGCTTTGCTTAACGATCCTGAAATTATCCTCGCAGATGAGCCAACGGGTAACTTAGATCCCGAAACTTCTGAAGAAATTGTAACCCTACTGAAGCAGATCAGTCAGGCTGGAACGGCAGTTTTAATGGCCACACATGATTACCAGATCATCCGTACTTTTCCATCGCGCATTATCAAATGTGAAAATGGCATCGTTCACGAAGATGCACAAATAGCATAAAAATTCTGACATCCGTCAGCTAATCAGCCAATCTGTTCAGATAATCATTCATAAATCTGACAGCTTGGCTGATTTACGTTTATGGCAAAATAGTTGAGATTAACACAAAAAAATTCAGCCTTATATTATGTTTAATAAGAAGAAAAATCACGATAAAGAAGAAAATATAATGAATCCTGAAAACACATCAGAAAACACTACTGAAAACGTAGAAAATGCTGATGCCACTGCAAATGAGACTGAGCAAGCACCGGAATTAACTGCCGAAGAGAAATTGCAGGCAGAGGTTCAACAGCTTAACGATAAATACCTGCGATTATATGCAGAATTCGACAATTACAAACGCCGTACGCAAAAAGAGCGTGTAGAGTTATTACAAACTGCCGGTAAAGATGTGATTGTTTCGCTTTTACCTGTTTTAGATGATTTTGACCGTGCGTTAAAAGCCATGGAAAGCGCTACTGAAGTGGCACCGGTTAAAGAAGGTATTTTATTGGTAAGCAGTAAATTGAAAAATACTTTAGCACAAAAAGGTTTAAAAGATGTAGAAAGCATCAACCAGCCTTTTAACACGGATTTCCATGAGGCTATTACCAATATTCCGGCCCCTACCGAAGATTTAAAGGGTAAGGTTATAGACGAGGTTGAAAAAGGTTATACCTTAAATGAGAATGTGATCCGCTTCGCTAAAGTGGTTGTTGGAGCGTAAAAATTATTATTGAATGATTGAATTTTGAATGATTGAATTGATATTCTTTCATTCCATCACTCAATCATTCAATCATTTTATAAAAAAAGATGAGTAAAAGAGATTATTACGACGTATTGGGCGTAACCAAAAGCGCAGGTGCTGACGAGATCAAGAAAGCTTACCGTAAGATGGCGATCAAATATCACCCCGATAAAAATCCGGGAGATAAAGCGGCTGAAGATAAATTTAAAGAAGCGGCAGAAGCTTACGAAGTTTTAAGCAGCCCCGAAAAGAAACAGCGTTACGATCAGTTCGGCCATGCCGGTGTAGGTAGTAGCGCTTCTGGTGGCTATGGTGGTGGCAATATGAACATGGACGATATCTTCAGTAATTTTGGAGATATTTTTGGCGGGCACAACCCATTCGAAAGCTTTTTTGGCGGCGGTGGTGGTGGCCAGCAACGTGGTGGCCGTCGTGTAGCTAAAGGCACCAACCTCCGTATAAAAGTTAAATTAACCCTTGAAGAAATTGCACATGGTGCTGAAAAGAAAATCAAGGTTAATAAACTAATTGTTTGTAAAACCTGCGATGGTTCTGGAGCAAAAGATAAATCATCAGTAAGTACCTGTGGTACCTGCGGTGGTAGCGGCCAGGTACGCCGGGTAACCAATACCATTTTAGGCCAGATGCAAACTGCATCTACCTGCCCTACCTGTAACGGAAGCGGTCAGCAAATTACTGCAAAATGTAATGTATGCCATGGCGATGGTGTTGTACGCGGCGAAGAAACCATCACCATCAATATCCCTGCAGGTGTAAGTGAAGGCATGCAATTAAGCATGAGCGGCAAAGGAAATGCAGCACCGAATGGTGGCATTCCGGGTGATTTAATTATTTTAATTGAAGAGACTCCACACGAAACCTTAAAACGCGAAGGCAATAACGTAGTTTACGATTTGCATTTAAGTTTTGTTGATGCTGCTTTAGGTATGAGCATCGAAGTACCAACAATTGATGGCAAAGCTAAAATTAAAATTGAGCCAGGTACGCAAAGTGGAAAATTATTGCGTTTAAAAGGCAAAGGTTTACCAGAGGTGAATTCTTACCATAGAGGTGATGAAATCATCCACATCAATATCTGGACACCAAAAGCTTTAAGTAGCGAAGAACGAAATGTTTTAGAGAAATTACGCGAATCGCCAAACTTTAAACCTCAACCAGGTAAAAATGATAAGAGCTTTTTCGAAAGAATGAAAGAGTACTTCGAGTAAGTAATTTTATATAATTGAAAAGCCGATGTTTTTAGCATCGGCTTTTTTGTTTATAATACTAATCTACAAAATTGTTGTAGGCAGAACGCATGCTGTCTTGGTGGCGAACCAGTTCTTCAATATTATAATCGGTTAATTTACCAGATGCAGAAGCATCGCGCATCATTTTTCTTGCAGCAATTAAATAGTCATTTAACCTATCGTTAAAATTTTTAAAATAGCTGTCTTTGCCAGGATATTTGGTTGCATCTGGTGCAGCCATAGCTTCATGTTTATGATGCTGATCCTCAAGGGCCTGATAAGCAGCTTTAGCTTCTATAGATTTATAATTTTTATTACTTGCCATTAATTTGGTAAATGCAGCGGTTGCACTACGGTCATCTTTTAGCGCAAATATGTATTCCTTTAAAGGATGTGTCTTCAAAATTACACGTTCTGCATCATCTCCAATCAGGTTTAATTTGGCCAAAACCAATTCATCATGGTTATAGTATTTTTTACCCATGCTATAAATAGAATCTACCAAGGCTTTTCCTTTAGTTCCCTTATCATCCTTCCAGTCTTCTGCTTTGATATATTCATCTAAAGATTTATACGTTTCTTTGATTTTATCCAATAAACCAGTCATTGCGGTCACATTTTCCTTAAAAAATTTCTGATCATCATTGTTTAAAGCGTTAGGTGGGGTATCAGGCTTTAGCCCGCTTCTATTAAATGTAGGTATCGAAAATGGTTGGATTAAACCAATGAAGGCAAAGCGGTCATTTGGATTTTGCAGTCCTTTTTCAATTTTAATCATGTTATCCTCAATACGTTTGATGTAATCGTTGTTTTTATCTGTAAAACTGACCATCACATTATTATATTCAATAATGGTATTTACATCTTTTTCATCTGCTTCGGCATAAGCAGTTTTAGCATTATCGTCTTTTTTCTTATCGTTTTTACAGGCCGTAAAAGATAGTGTAAGCGCAAGTGCTGTTAATTTTAAGATAGTTTTCATAGTATAATTGTTTTCATAAATCTGATCTCCGATCAGAGCAATTTTTAAACCAAAAAGCTGTAACCAGTTAAGAATTTTATGACATTGACATCTTTTTAGATGTTTACCAATTACACAAACTAATTAGAATTACGGTTACCAAAAATTGTAAACCCTGATTCGATTAATAAAACGCCTTTACAGAAGTTTTTTCAGTAATGTATTCACTTAAGTTCGTCACCCTGAATTTATTTCAGGGTCTAGTCAAGCAAGAAAGATGCTGAAACAAGTTCAGCATGACGAAAGGATAGGAAAAAAGATACTAAATTGACAACTTCATTTTCTGGTTAATCTTACTTTAGGCTTTATAAGTAAAAAAGACACCATTTATTTAAAGCTATCCGCTTATATTGGTATTTCTCTTATCATTTTTATAGCTATATCTAACGGCTCATAAACCTTTCTACCTAATGCCTGTTTCCTATATATGAAATGGAGAATTGGTTGTTCAGGTTTTTATTACCGGGAATGGAAAGAGGTCTTTTATCCGAAAGGTTTGGCGCAAAAAAGCTGGTTTAAGTATTATTGCGAACATTTTAACACCATAGAAATTAATTCCACATTCTACAAAATGCCAACTCAAAAATCGTTCGATAAGTGGTATGATGAAAGTACGGATGATTTCTTATTTACCATTAAGGCTCCACGGCTAATTACGCATTACAAACAGCTCCACGGATGTGAGCAACTTATAGATGCTTTTTACCAGGCTATTCAAATCGGACTAAAGGAAAAGTTAGGTTGTGTACTTTTTCAGTTTCCACCAAAGTTTGATTACAGTAAAGAACGGTTAAATCTATTGATCGAAAATTTAAACCCAGATTTTAAAAATGTAGCAGAATTTCGCCACATCAGTTGGTTTGATGAAGAGATTTATAAAAAGTTAGCTAAAAACAACATTACGTTTAGTGGACAAAGTTATCCTTCTGCTCTACCTGATGATGCAATTCGGAATACAGAAACTATTTATTACCGTTTTCATGGAAAACCTGTTTTGTACAAATCTGAATACGATATTAAAGTGATAAATGATTTTAAAAACCAGATTGGAGATAAGGAGAAAGAGGTTTTTGTGTACTTTAATAATACATGGGGCGTTGGCGCATTACACAATGCAAAACAATTGCAGGAATTGGTGAAATAGGTTCATTTGTAAAGTTAAATGTTACCATCTGACTCCTTCGATCATACTAATAATTTGGGTGAATATTGTTATTTTGTTTTATGAGTGTAAGATGGCAACATCTTACACCACGGTATTTTTTTTGAAACCTGACAATAGTCCAAATTTTTATACCCTTCGCTACCTTGCCAAAACCTACAAACGTAAAAAAATAAACCTGATAGCAATGATATTTCGTTGCACTAAATTAATTTAGCACTAACATTAACGAAATTTAATGGATAGCAGGACTGCAACTCCCAAATAAATACTGTTTCTGCTTTTCAAAAAAATATAAAACAAAAAAATATGCGTGTTGCCGTTATCGATCTTGGAACCAATACCTTCCACTTACTTATTGCTGAAATAGCAGGAAACCAGCCAGAAATTTTATATAAAACCAATGTGCCCGTTAAATTGGGAGAAGGGAGGATTAACGATAACGTTATCATTCCGGCAGCGTTTGAAAGAGGGATTAATTGTCTTCAGGATTTTAGCCGAACTATTGCTGAACATCTGGTAGATGTGGTTAGGGCAACGGCAACTTCAGCCGTTAGGAGTGCAGAAAATGGGAAAGATTTCGTAAATGTAGCAAAAGAAAGAACCGGAATAAGCATCGAAACGATTAGCGGTGACGAAGAAGCCGAATTAATTTATCAAGGCGTAAAACTGAGCGGTGCTATACAGGAACAATCGTTAATTATGGATATTGGTGGCGGTAGTATAGAGTTTATGTTATGCGACACCCAAAATTTGATCTGGAAGAAGAGTTATAACATAGGTGCGGCGAGGTTAATGCAACAATTCTTTAAATCAGACCCGCTTTCTGATGCAGACAAACAGAACATTCTTTTTCATATCCAGGAACAATTGACGGATCTTTTCGAAACCTGCGAAAAATATAAACCACAAATCTTAATTGGCTCGGCCGGTGCATTCGAAACATTTGCCGAATTGGTTACCGGAAAGCATCACCAAAATATAATCATTGAGCAACTAAAAACTTACCAGTTTAACTATGATGATTATATCGACATTGCACTGAAACTGATCAACTCTACACACCAGCAACGCGTAGAAATGCCAGGCATTATTCCCCTGCGCGTTGATATGATTGTAATGGCCGCCTTAATTACAAACTACGTATTAGGAAGAGTAAAAATAAACCGGCTAATGCTCTCTACCTATGATTTAAAAATGGGTGTTCTGGCCAGTCTGATATAAAAAAATGATCTATAACATACTTATCAATCATTAAAAATAGAGCGCAATTTATATTTATTACTTTTTAATCCTATTTTATTAAAAATGAATTCAGGCTAATGATAGGAAACAGCAATCTTTCCTAAGACGACAGATTCTGCTTTGTATGCATAATAATCCTTTTGCTGAACAACTTTATAATCTAAATTAAATGCCACAACGTATTCACTAGCTTCAGCAATTAATTCATTATATTTCCAGTATAAATTGTCATCTATTTTAAATTCATAACGTCCGTTTTTATCGGTTACTGCAGTAAGGTTAGTGCCTTTTAACCTAAGTTTTAAACCCACCATCGGAACTTTGTTATGGCTCGAAAACATAAAGCCGTAGACTTTTCTCAAAATTACAGGTTCGTCGGCTTTTTCTTTCTGGGTATTTTTAGTTGTTTCAAAAAGTTCAACAGGTTTTATTTTCGTTGCTGCCTGCGCGCTATGACTTAAAATACATGCACCAATGGCCAAAACACCCAGATACTTCATCCAGTTTCTGTTTTTTGTTGGAACAACAGTAAGATGATAGTTGAGTTGGTTCAATTGGCTTTGACCCAAACGGCCGCATACAACAGAACCTGCATTTGCCAGCAAATTAATAATTTCGGCATTCGTATAACCCGAAAAATCGATTACATTTTTACTGCAAGCTGTACAGAAATTAAAGCCTTCGCCTTTTTCCATTTCATCCCAGTTCTGTGAACAAGGCTCAGCAATGGTCACTTCGTTAATTTTGTTTTTCATCAGGCTAATTTTCATAGATGATGAAACTTTCAGCTGGATTCCACAAGATGTTTTAAATAAACGTTAATAACTCATTATAAAGCTTTTCCGTTGGTAAGCCCATAACGTTTGTATAAGAGCCTTCTATGCGCTCTACCACAACTATACCCCACCAATCTTGTACACCATAGCTTCCGGCCTTGTCAAAAGGTTTATAATTATCGATATAGAAATCAATCTCCTCTACTGTAACAGCTCTACAATAAACAACGGTACGGTCATAGAATGAATGCATTTTACCTTCCTTAGCAAGCGTTACCCCTGTAAAAACCTCGTGTTTACTGCCAGATAGCTTTTTCAACATTTCCTGTGCGTGTTCCCTATCCGTTGGTTTACCTAAAATTTCACCGTTTAATGCTACAATGGTATCTGCAGTAATCACTATTTCACCATCAGCGGTAAAGGCCCTGGCCTTTTTTTCTGAAATGTAAACGGCTATTTCTGCAGGACTTAAATCTGATGGATAACTTTCATCAACATCCTTCAGTTCGACTTTAAAAGCTAAACCCATAAGGTTTAAAAGTTCTTGTCGACGGGGTGATTTAGAGGCTAAAATAATGGGAGGAAAATTGGCAGGCATATTTTATTTTTTTGCTAAAATAAGAAAAGCGACATAAAGCCGCTTTCTTATTTTTTATTTTTCCAGGATTAGTTATTTCCACCACCTTGTCTACGTTTTTCCATCTCCGCACGTTGCTCTTTTTGCCAGGTTTCGTAAGCTTTTTTCTGATCGTCTGTTAATATTGCAGTTACTTTTGCATCATTATCAGCACGCATTTTTTGTATTTTCTCTCTCATCGCATCTCTATCGCCACCACCTTGCATCTCTTCACGCATTTTTTTCATGGTTTCGGCTTGTTCGGTAAAAACGGTGGTCAGTTTTGTTTTCTGATCATCAGATAACTTTAATTTTTCGTCCAACAGTTTTACTCTTTCATCAGGTTTCATCATCATTCTGCCCGGTCCGCCGCCTTGTTGTGCATTAGCGAAACCAGCTATTCCCAGCATTAATCCGCAAATCATCATTAACTTTTTCATGTTTTTCTTTTGTTGTTTTTGGTCCAAATTGAGCTTATTGGAGTGCAAAAAAAAATGAAAGTTTAACGGCGCCATGTAACTTAGCTGTTGCAGAATAAAATAGATCAATCTTTCAACAATAACACCGGAACATGCGATTTAATGGTTAACTTTTGGGATACACTTTCGTGCAATAAGCCTTCAAAAAAACTATATTTCTTTGGAAGTGCGATAATTAACTGGGCTTCTTCATTTTTAGCAAATTTTACGATTCCTTTAATGGTATCGGGATGATCAGCGTAGTGGTATGAAGGTGAAAAATCTTTGAGCATTTCGTGTAAAATCTGTTCCTCCTGTAGGCTAACAGCATGACCAGAATTGATATTGAGCACCAAAAGTGTTAAGGCATGTTTGTTTAAGATATTTTTTAGCGCCTGCATAGGTACTACCTCTTTTACCTTTTTAAAATCGCATGCTAAAATAGCTTTACGGATCGATTGATAGTCAGCTTTAGGTGGTACAACCAAAACAGGAACCGGGCTTGATTTAGAAATTTTAATCGCATTAGAACCAATATCACTTTCGTCTTTGGCTTTCTTACCATTACTACCGATAATAATAACTTCAATCTCTTCCCTATTCACCCGATCGATTATTGATCTCAATAAGGTTTCCCTACTTAAAGCAACCTCTATTTCGGCCATGGGATTGATTTCCAACATTTTTGACTTCAGTTTTTCGAGTGCTTCGAGCCTTTTGGTAATTTCGTCGGCGATATTTTCATCAGTAGTAATGATCATATCAGGGGTAGGAAGAATGCTCTCGTATTCGGAAACGTAATAAGCATTAAGCAGTATAATTTTTGAGTTCGTCATAGCGAAACTCAACCTGGCCGCATATTTCGCAGCATGATCAGCTGTTTTAGAAAAATCGACAGGTACAAGGTATGTACTCATACGATTAAAAATTATGTTTTTACATCTATAAATTAATCAATCGATTGATTAATTTATAGATGTAAATCTCGCATATTATCTGATGTATTGCAAATTTTTGAACTGAAGATTTATAACGAGAACGTCATTCTGTTTCTTGGTATCGTCATTTCGACTGAAGTGAAACAGAACGGAGAAATCTATTATTAAGTTATTTCTTGAAAATACTTGTAGAGAGATCCTTCTACTACGCTCAGGATGTACAAGCGCGGAAGGAGTAATAACAATGCTCTACTCGCAATTACCAATGAACTAATGACAAGTGACCAATAACCTATTTCCCCGAATCGGAAGCATTCGGATTTTCATCGAACCACCTACCCTGTACTTTCATTACTTTTTCGATAATATCACGCACAGCGGTTTTGCCGCCGTTATATGGAGAAATGAATGTAGATATCGCTTTTATTTCTTCTACAGCATCGGCTGGGCATGTTGGAAGCCCTACGAGTTTCATTACTTTTAAATCAGGGATATCGTCGCCCATATAAAGCACTTCTCCTGCAGTGATATTCTTATCTCGAAGATATTGATTAAAAATGGCAACCTTATCCCCTGTTCCAAGGAAAACATCGGTTATACCCAGATTAAAGAAACGCTTGCCCATCGCAATACCATCTCCACCAGATATAATACAGATGTTATAGCCTTTTTTAACAGCTAATTGCATGGCATAACCATCTTTAATGTTAAAAGTGCGCAACGACTGGCCATTATCAGTAACCTGAACAGATCCATCGGTAAGCACACCATCTACATCAAAAATGAAAGTGGTAATCTCTTTTAATTTCTGAAGAAACATTGGCGCGTTTGGCGATTAGGGTTAAGCGCTCGGTGCCGACTCAGGACTGAGGACTCCGAACTCAAGACTAGTTACTGATTATCTCTCCATTCGTAAACCCAGGCAGATTGAATTTGCTCCAAATGGCCTTCGGTACTTTCTTCGCGGGTTCCTTTAAAGTTAGGCAATGATAAAACCCAATCTAAAAGTTCGGTAAAGCGAACGCGGTAGATTTTGGCTTCTGTAAAATCATCGCCAAATTTCTCATATAAAGACATGGCGATATCTTCATAATCGTTCCAGTAAAAAGGTAAAGCAAATTTATCGTTATTCATGTTTTGTTCGTTTGTTGTTGTAAAGTTGAAATGTTTAATGCTGTAAAGTTCAGACTCCCGACTAAGGACTCTAGACTCCGGACTTACTAGTGCCCCATAAAACCAGACTGATCTGGAATGGTCACTTCGATATCGCCGTTGATTACCACACACTGGCAACCTAAACGCGAAGTAATTTTCGGACGAACAGCCCTATCGATAAAATCTTCTTCTTTATCAGAAATCTCTTCGATATTATCCATTCCCTTGGTTACATACACATGGCAGGTACTGCAACCACAAACACCTCCACAGTTGTGTTGTAATTCGATTCCATTATCCAGGCAAACATCTAAAACAGATTCACCAGCTGCTATTGGCAATTCAATAGATTCGTGATCTGCTTCTTCAAAATTTATTTTCAGTTTAAAAATGCTCATAATTATTTTGCAAAAGTAATAAGCAAAAGCCGTAATTATGCTATTTCAGCGTTAATTTTATGCTATTGCTCAGTGTTTGATAAATGTTCTGCAATTCGGGCATATCGATTAACATGCTCAAGTGCTTATTTAAAGTATTTTCATCAGCCCTTATTGCTGGACCGGTTTGCACATTTTCGGGCAGGTTACTCATTACCTTATCGGCTGTCTCTGCAATTAAAGGCCTCATAATGTCGAAATCCAAACCATTCTGATTTAAAATTTTATTGGCCAAAGCGTACAGGTGATTCGGAAAATTACAGGCAAATACTGCAGCAAGGTGTAGCACTTTCCGCTTCTCGCCATTTAGCTCATGCACCTCTCTGCTCATTTTAGCAGCGAGATTTTTTAAAATCGTTAATTGATTTTCATCATTTGCTTCGATACACAGCGGAATGTTTTCAAATGAAACTTCTTTATCTTTTGAGAAAGTTTGCAAAGGATAAAAAACACCAGCCTTCTTAACTTGTGATGATAAAATATTAATATCGGTAGTGCCAGAGGTATGTACCACCAGGCCGGTTACATGTTTTAATGATTTGGCAACGCTTTCAATCGCATCATCTTTTACCGAGATAATATATAAATCAGCATTTTGCTTAATTTCATTTAAATCTCCGATGGCTTCAGTTGCAATCGATTGTGCCAATAAGGTTGCATTATCCAGGTTTTGACTGTACACCTGCACGATCTCTTCGCCCTTGCTTTTTAAAGCTTTTGCTAAATGTGTGGCAACATTTCCAGAACCTAATAAAACAATTTTCATGATTTATGCGCCTTTGGCCTCTTTTCTCCTTCTAAAAATTGAAAGTAAGAAACCCACAACCATTACGATGGTACCAGCCCAGTATAAATTGATGAAAGGAAATTCAATTGCTTTAAAAACAACCCAATCTTTAGCTTGTTGAGGTTTTTCAAAAATCTGAAGTTCTACTTTTTTCTCCTCTGGTAATACTCTTGAAAAACGGAATTTTAGATCCAGTTCATCTATTTTACGAGCAAAATCGAAAGTATTGTTTCCTTTAATTAAGAAAATAGGCTCTGTATTATAAACTTTTCCAGCAGCATTTACCTCTAGTGGCAACCCCACAGCATAATCTCCTTGAGCCAAGGCTAAATCTTTGGCGGTAGGTTTTCTATCTAAATCTTTAACTGTAACCACACCACTCGAAGTATGAATGGTATCGCCTACTGAAACCTTAACAATGCGCGGTGCTTTATAATTTTCATCATCAGAATGTCCTTCATGATCGTCATGAGCAGTTTGTTTAACTGCTGCACTGGTAATGTGCGTGTACACATCGTAAGTAAGGTAATGTTTAGTATCAGGAGAAGCAATTAAACCCATTTTTTCATTATCCTGAGTATGAGGGTGCAAATTGAAATCTTCTTTAACCATACCGTCTTTATCTACAACCTTAAAATTAAGCGTATAAAAAGTATTCGGGGCCTGAGTGGTATCGCTCACATAAGTTACCGTGTACTTGCCCATTTGTTTAGGCTCATTCTTATACAACATAATGTTTTCGCCAGGTTTCTCTGTTTTCTCAAAATCCTTTACCGGAATAAAATTATTCGCATTAATAGATAAAGGTTTGTTAGTAGCGGCAGAAATTAGCGCCCCCAAAACCAGGAAAGCAAAACCGATGTGTGCAATCGCCGATCCGGCCAGTTTTACCTTGCCACCGAAAGCCTGGTACAATACGCTAGCATTTGAAAGCACTGCAAACAAACAACTAAAAGTAATCAGGATGTACATGGTATTGGTATAAATATGAGTAACATATACCACACCTGCTGTTAATACGGTTGAAAAGATAATTACAGATATCAGGCTGCTATAAAATTTGCGTGAATCTGTTCTTTTGTATTTTAAATATTGAGAGAAACCCGAGATCAGGGTGATTAATACGGCGAAAGGTGCCTGCCATTGATTATAGTATTTTACCGCATCAATTGGAGGAGAAAAGTTAGTTCCAAAGGCTTTGTTAAATACAGGGACCGAAGTGGAGAAGATCACCTGGATACAAGCAATGGTTACCACTAAGGCGCCAATAAACATCCAGAATTCGCGCGAATAGGTTTCTTCATCTTTGGTTGTAATCGGTAATTCTTTCCACCGCTTGATAATCAAAGCAACAGCCAAAACCGCGAATACCACATTGTATAAAATCAAATGTCCAAACATGCCCATATCGGTGAATGAGTGTACAGATGTATCGCCCAGAATACCACTACGGGTTAAGAATGATGCATAAAGCACCAATAAAAAGCTTAGAAATACGAGGGCAATTGCAGTAAAATAAGCATGACCAGTATTTTTATAAGCAATCATAACGTGTACGGCACCAATTAAGGTTAACCATGGAATTAAAGAAGCATTTTCTACAGGATCCCATGCCCAGAAACCGCCAAAGTTTAGCGCTTCGTAAGCCCAGAAAGAACCCATAATAATACCCGTACCCAAAACCATCACTGCAAAAAGCGTCCATGGCATAGCTGGTTTAATCCATTCTTTATATCTTTTTTGCCACAAAGCCGCAATTCCATAGGCAAAAGGCACAATCATACTGGCAAAACCTAGAAATAAGGTTGGTGGGTGAATTACCATCCAATAGTTTTGCAACAATGGATTTAATCCTTTTCCATCGGTTATGAACTTTAGGTAATTTTTGTAATTTTCTGGATTTGCAAAAACAACTGGTGCCTGTGCTTTTAAATCCATTGCATCTCTTAACAGGATAAATGGAGAACTTCCGATACGCTCGCCAAATATTTCTACACCCAAAAGCATGGAGGTTAAAAATACCTGAGAGAAAGCGACAACTGTCATAACAGGGTTTTCCCAGGTTTTAGCTTTCCAGATTAATAAGGTACCTAAAAAGGATTGCCAGAAAGCCCAAAGCCAAAAACTACCTTCCTGTCCTTCCCAGAAGGAAGATATAATATAGTAAACGGGAAGTTGCTTTGAAGAATGGGACTGGACATAATAATATTCAAAATAATGGCCCAATACCAGGTAGAACAAAATGACGCCAATACCGATAATACTGGCAAAATTAACCAGGTAGCCAATACGGCCTAAGTTACGCCAAGATTTATCTTCTAAATTTTTATCGCGACTGGCAAAAAAATACGATATCGTAGATAGTAATGATGCACTAAAAGCCAGTACAATAAAAAACTGTCCGATTTTACCTGGCAACAGGTGTTCGCCTACAAATTGAATATCCATTAAAATTAGTTATATTTTTTCTCGCCGTACTTACCTACGGTGTCTACTTTGCCATCTTTATTAATCTCTACCAGATTATCATTATACTTAGAAGGGCATTTCATCAAAATTTTCGATGCGTAGAATTTGTCCTTATCCATTTTACCAATAAGCACTAATTTTTCTGATTTTTCGAAATCCTGTGGTTTAGTACCTGCATAAATGACCTCTCTCACTTCTCCTTTTTCATCTTTCATGTGAAATGAAAAATGGTTCGCATCTTTTTCCGCATCATAATAAGTACCCATTGATTTTACCCAATAGCCCATAACATGCTCCTCTTTCTCAGAAAGGGTGGCCTGTTTAAAATTAGAATAGGTATCTGTATTTGCGTTTAAGCTAAATAAAATTCCTACAGAAATTGCGATGGTAATTAATCCAATGATTGCACTTTTCTTCATGGTTATACTTGTTGTAAAAGCTGGCAACAAAGATAGAAAAATAGGCTTAGCCAGCATTCTTTTACATTTTTCTTGTCTTTATATTGACAATCACCTGATTTTTGATGGGAAATATTTTTTCTAAAGCCCATATTTATAATTAATCTAATGAAACTTTTAAATCATTTAAAAGTTTATATTGAAATTATTAAGTTTGGCCTTTCAGATAATCATTCCTTTTACAGTCTACAGTAAAACATTAACCGGATTAACATGAACTTGAAACAGTTTTATAAGCTTTTGCTATTTATCTTTTTAATACCCGTTTTAAGCTCCTGCTTTGAGGTAATTGAAGAAATTTCAATGAAAAATGATGGTACAGGCGATGTTACTTTAACTATAAACCTAAGTCAAAGTAAAACCAAAGTAGCTTCTGTAATGCTGTTAGATAGTGTACAAGGCTATAAAGTACCTAGTAAACAGAAAATACAGCAAGAATTAAACGAAGCTGTGTCTTATTTAAAAAAATCAGAAGGTATTTCCAATGTAAAAAGCACAAGCGATTTCAATAACTACATTGCAACCATTAGCTTTTCCTTTAAAGATGTTTCAAATATCAATAACATCACCAAAAATATTCTTGCCCGGCAAAAAATAAAGGCGACCAATACTTCATCTTATACCTATAATAAGGCCACAAAAACCTTTAGCCGGAAATATCAGGCAATAGGCACTGCCAAAACAGAATTCAATAAATTAAAAGCCAAAGACAAAGCGGTTTTTAACGGTGCAACCTATACCAGCATTTACCGTTTCGAATCTGTTGTAACAAGTAGTAGCAATCCGGCATCAAATGTATCAAAATCTAAAAAAGCAGTAATGCTAAAAAGCAGCATCACGGATTTAATCAACGCCAAAATTAACGTATCTAATACTATCCAACTATCTAAATAAAATTATCCTGGTCTTTTGTCGCACGGACAAACCCCCAGGGCTCATCTCTAAAAAATCTATCTAAATGAAAAAAATTCTAATTGCCCTTTCCCTATTTTTATCTTTCAATTTGATCAAGGCGCAGGATTTGGTCAAGAAAATCCCTTCAAATGCTTTCACAGTCGCTACCATAAAAGGCGATAATGTTTTTAAACTCATGTTCGTAAAAGATTTCAACGAATCTTTTGTAGGCAAGAAATTATTGACGGAAACCTCTAAATCTCTGGATAAAAATTTCACCAGTATCGAAGATTTCGGCATTAACCTGGAGAAAAATATGTATTACTTTAACCAGTTGAGCGATAGTATTACGTACAACTGTTTTCTGATTCCGATAAAAGACGCCAATAAATTTGAAAGCCTGATTGAAAACAAAGAGAAAAAATTTACCCAACAGGGCGATATCCGTACAATGGTTTTGCCTGATAGCACAAGTATCATCAAATGGAACAACAACATGCTTTATTTTGTAACAGGAAGCATTAAAAGTTCATTTTTTGCCGATTCTGCCAAATCTGCCCGTTATGGAATTAAAGATATCAGGTTTATGCGTGACGATGCCATGGCTACGGATAGTGTAGCTGTTGATTCTGCCTATGCAACAACAGAAGCGCCTATGGTGGAGGCAGTTGATGCACCACCAATTGTTGAAAAAGTAAAAGTGCAGAAAAAACCTGCAGTTAAAAAAAACACCAAAAAGCCGGTTAGCAGAAAAAAATCAGGCAAAAAGAAAAATACCAAGAAAGCTAAAAATACAGCTAAAACCAATCCAGATTTTGATTATTCCACGACATCCGTAACCGATACCACGGGTGATATGACTCCCCCCGACAGCATTATCGACGAACAATACGATACCTATCAGCAGGAACGTGCAGAACAGGACGCCAAGAAAAAAAGACTAGCTTTTACCTGGATGACTGCTCAGTCCGATCATATTTTCAACGGCACTTACCAATCTATTGAGACAAATAAATCTTATACCTCAAGTTTGGATAACAAAGCCATTGCAGAGCTTTGGGTATCGAGTCTGCAGGATGTTTACAATTCAATTGCGCCAGAATTTGGCACCTATGGTAAAGCAGGCTTAATGAAAGGTTATGGCAGCTTAAACGCCAAACTTTTTATGGACGACAAAAGTTTCCGCATCTCAACAGGAATGGAATTATCGCAGGAACAAGCAGATTCCTATAAAAAAATCCTGAACAGAAAGTTAAACAAAAAGTTTTTGAAATATGTGAACAGCGAAAAAGCACTTGGCTTTATGAGCTATTCTATCGACACCAAAGCTTATCTGGAAGAATTCCCTAAATTATTAAAACAAACTTATGGGTCTTTTATGGGGGCTAAAATGGATGAAGAAATGAACCTTGGCGCTGATCTGATTTCTCTTTTGTTAGATGAAGAAGCAGTTAGCAAAGTAATTAAGGGAGACGCCTTATTTGTAATTAATGGGTTAAATACAAAAGAAGTTACGTACACTTCTTATGAGTACGACGACGATTACAATCAGAAAGAAGTAACAAAAACAAAAAATGAAACTTTACCTGATTTCCTTTTCATGTTTTCTTCTGAAGATACCAGATTGATCAATAAACTGATTAAATATGGTGTAAACAAAAAACTGGTAAGTGCAGAGGGTAACATTTACAAAATAATGGAAAAGAAGAGCCCTATTGATATTTATTTCCAGATTAAAGATGGCATTGTGTTTTTTGGGAATTCGTTAACAGAAATGCAGGGCATTCAAAACAATCAGTACAGCAGCAATAAATTAAGTAAAATTCATAAGCAGCTATTGAGCCAAAACAATTTCAGCTTTTTATTTAATGCCCAAAACCTGGTAGGCAAAGTACCCGCTTCTGAAATTGGTGGCGAGGAAACGGCTAAAAAATTCAACAGCACTTTAGAAAAAATGGGTAATGTATATATGAAATCTAACCCGGTTAAGGGCAGATTGGTTTCAGCAGATATCAGCGCAGAAATTCCGAACGGACATGAAAATGCATTGAAATATTTGTTCTCGTTAATTGAAAATGCGGCGAAGTAGTTAGGTAGAGGCTTTAAAGGTTGAACGCTCTAAGGTTGAAATGTTGCAAAGTTTGAATGTTTCAATTACCAGTATACTAATGACGGGTGAACGAATAAACCAATTTACAGTTAACCGATTTAAACCATTAACCGATTAACCTTATTATGGTGAAATTTTTAAAAATAACAGCAGCGATACTTGTATTGCTGCTTCTTTTTTATTTTGGCTTTTTTAAATACAGGCAAATCCAGGCCAATAAAATATTAATTCCTTCAAATACTCAAACTTTATTAAAAATAAACGTGGATGAGTTATATAAAACCATTGCGGTTAGTTACCTTAAACACCCCGGTCAATATGATGGAGCAGACAGGAAAGGAATTAAGGAAAAGGTTAATGATTTAAATACAGGCTTAAAAATTCCTGCCAACATTTATATCTACGCTTTAAAAGGAACGATTCAAAATACTTTTTTTACGCGTTTCGAAATAGCAGATAGTTTGGCCTTTAACCGCTTTGTACTGAAAAAACTCTCCCTAATAAAAAAAGACAGTAATTTCTTCCAATCAGCCGACTCAACAGTTTGCCTGTTGTTGAATAAAACAACTGTAGCGCTAGCATTTACACCTAAAAAGGAACCGGTAAAAAAGGTGCTGGAAGAAATATTGGCTCAGAAAAACATGGTTAAAATTAGCGATAGCAAGTTTGAGCAAATGGCAGGGCTTTCCGATCACTTGTCTTTTCAAAATGCAGAAAATTTAAGCAAGATTAATTTTAACGATGGAAAAATTGCTTTGCATAGTGAATTGGTAAACAAGTGGTTCGAACCCACTGATCAACCTAAACACCGGATTTTAAATCCAGAAAGTACGGTGAGTATGTGGTTAAACGGGAAGTTTAAACCTACTTTGTCTAAAAAAAATGCAGCTGTAAGTCTTTCTCTACTTTCAAAAGATAGTTTTTTCAGATTTTACAAAGATTACGTGGATTTTGAATGGACAAACACCATTACGCAGGTAGATACCATTGTTGGCTATGAATACAATGATGACTTTGAGCAGGTGGAGAAAAAAATACTTCAAAACCGGAAGATTCCCTCAATTACTATAAATCTAAATGCCGACGATAAAGAAGTGAGTACTTATCTTAAATCGCTAGGTGCATTAGATCAATCTACCGGAAAGATTAGCAGCGCAATGATTCCTTTATACCAATTTTATTTTAAAGGCAGTAATGGTAATGTTCAATTAAGTACAGTTCAAAGCGCTAAACCCGATTTGAAAAGGGCATCATCTGACGACTTCTTTTATTTTAAAGTTGATTTTAAAAAATTGATCAATCAAACATCCATACCCTTAATTGCAGATAAACTGGGTACTTTTAGTCAGCTGGAGATCAAAGCAAAAAGTATAGAAAAAGACAAAATCAAACTAGAATCGGAACTTTTATTTTTAAATGAGGATAGTAACGCCTTGATCCAACTTTTAAAAGTGTTTAAAAATGGATTCAATAATTCATTAAATTTTAATTTCAATGTTGATATTCCGGCAAACAAGTAAGTATTTCCTGCAGATTCAAGGTGATTTACGCAGAGTATTGTGATCTTTTATGTTATTCTTATAAATCATACAAGTCGTTCGATAGGCTACGATTGACAGATTTCAATAGAGTGGTCGTCGTTCCCGCGCAGGCTGGAATCTTAAAGCGCTTGCATTACGATTCCCAATCAAGTTGGGAATGACGCCCCTCATAAGCTAACATTTGCAAGATTAAGATGGTTTCGCGGTAACGAAATTAGTCAACAAAAAAACCTTACAGTTCTAAAATCTGTAAGGTTTTTTTTTATTTACCGTTGAGGGAAAGCCTTAAACCTTCTGCCTTCCTACCCCAGGCCTTATTACGGCCAAACGCCTAAGTTCATGTAAGAAACCGCAATTTTATCGATTGAATTTACAAAAGCAGCAGTTCTTAACGTTTGTGTACCCGGTTTAGTCATTAAAGTTTCGCGGATTTCGTGGTAAGAATGGATCATGGTATCTTCTAATCCAGAGTTAACCAGTTCCATTTCAGATGCGCCTTTAACAATCATTAAACGGTGCTCCGGAAGAATCGTTTTACCGGTTAGGTTTTCTAAAGTGTTGATCAGATTAGCATTTGAGTTAGCTGCATAACGGTTCTCCATACGACCAAAAGCCACGTGCGAAAGGTTTTTCAACCATTCGAAATAAGAAACCGTAACACCACCAGCATTACAATACATATCAGGAATAATGATACCACCCATTTCTGTAAAAATGGCTTCAGCTTCTGGCGTAGTTGGTCCGTTGGCACCTTCAGCAATAATTTTTGCTTTAATATTGCGGATATTAAGCTCTGTAAACTGGTTTTCTAAAGCTGCGGGAACAATGATATCGCAATCTTGCTCTAAACCTTCCATTGAATTTTTAAAGCTGGTAGCCCCAGGAAAATCTAAAATTGAACCCGTGTTTTTACGGTGTGCAAAAACCTCATCAACATTTAGTCCGTTAGGGTTGTAAATAGCACCTTCAAACTCACAAAGACCAACAATAGTTGCACCAAATTCGGCCAGGAATTTAGCAGAGTGATAACCCACATTACCTAAACCTTGAACAATTACTCTTTTATCGCCCAAACCAGCTTTAAAGCCAATTTTAGCCATATCTTCTGCAACTTCAACGCACTCACGTACAGCATAAGCTACCCCACGGCCTGTAGCCTCTTTACGACCACGGATACCGTGTAAAGCAATTGGCTTACCGGTAACACAACCCAATGCATCAAGCTGACCTGGGTTCATGGTCATATAAGTATCGGCTATCCAGCTCATTTCGCGTTCGCCAGATCCATAATCAGGGGCAGGAACATCAATACCAGGGCCAATAAAGTTTTTCTTAATTAATTCTGTAGTATAACGACGGGTAATGGTTTCTAACTCTGCAACACTATATTGTTTAGTGTTGATTTTAATACCACCTTTTGCACCACCAAACGGAACATTAACAATGGCACATTTGTAAGTCATTAGGGCAGCAAGCGCCATAACCTCATCTTCGTTTACCATTTCACTGTAACGGATACCACCTTTTGTAGGGCTCATGTGGTGAGAATGCTCCACGCGCCAGGCATCAATTACTTCAAAACCATTTCCACGGCGGATTGGGAACTGGAAACGATATACACTATTACATGTTTTAATCTGGTTCAATAAACCTTCTGGATGATTGGTGAATTGAGCCGCACTGTCAAAGTTTTTACAAACATCTGCAAAGAACTTGTTCTCGTCTGCTAGATTAGCCATTATTTATTTTTTATATTGAATAAGTTTTCAGTGCAAAATTGCCTAAAAAAACTGCACATATCCAAATGCAAAAATACTTAGTGTACAGCTAACACCACCCTATTCAGGCTTTGGAACAGGTTTTATACCGTTTATACAAAACTGTTCAAAAACAATATTTAAACAGGTTTAAACAGGGATATGTTGACTCTTCAACCTGATAAAACGACTATTTTTGTAGGTTTTATGATTGCTTATTATGATGAAAAAAAAATTATAAAAAAAATATCCACAAAGCCATTTTATTACGATACTGATTAATCGACGAACAAAAACACTACAATAATTACGAATATCATAAATTTTGCATCAGAAATAAGACATAAAAAAGGAGATCAATATCATTTTGATCTCCTTTAAAAATTAATCAGGACTATCGCAATTACGATCTTTTATTTACCTATCGATGCGGTTTTCTTTTTCGATTTTCTTCAATCTTTTATCTATGGAGAAAAGGTAAGCCAGTAAACCTACCAGAATAATTACGATGCAGATGACCACAACGTAAATTTTTCCATTGCTACGAAGGTTATCGGCCATTTCTACGCCATTATCCTGTGCAAATAACTGTAGCGTAGCCATCATTAATATCAGGGAGAAAAATATCTTCTTCATTTTAGTTTTGTTGTTGTTTATTCTCAATAGTACGTATTCTGAAACGAATGGTATATACCCAGTAGCCAACTAAAATCCAGCCTAAACATGCAGGATAAAATACCATACGCATGCGGCTATCTAAATCGTAACTGTTAAAACCAGGATTACCACCATTGCCTGGGTGTAATGAATCTTTTAAGCGCGGCAAAACAAAAAGTAATACCACCATCATTGGGAAGGCAAAAATATTGTAAATAGCCGAAATCTTCGCTCTTTTTTGTTCTTCATCAATTGCATTCCTGAGAATTAAGTAAGCAAAATAGAGCAAGATTGAAATGGCGGCAAAATTTTGTTTAGGATCGAAACTCCAAAACTGTCCCCAGGTAAATTTTGCCCAGATGGCACCAGTTACTAAACCTAAAAGGCCAAAAACAATACCAGCATTTACACTTTCTACAGCCTTCATATCATCAATTTCACTTTTGGTGCTCAATGACCTTACACTGTAAAAAACAGAGATCGAAAACAATACAATCATCGCAAACCACATGGGAACGTGGAAATAAAGATTTCTAATTGTTTCATTTAATATCGGTAAACGGGGTACGCCCAGCAATAAACCTGCTATTGCGGTATAAATTACCAATACTGAACCTAAAATTTTCCACCAGGTTTTATGCATATTTATATTTAATTATTGAATAATTGAGCATTGAATGTAGATTCTATTATCCGTTTTCCATCTTCCATATTTAGTCTCTCCAAAGGTAAGGAAATAACAATAAAGACGTGGCCACCATGAGTACATTCACCACCAGTAACATTGCAATTTCATCGTAGCTATTTTCCCATGGCAAGCCATCAACTGCATTTTTAGCAAGTTTAATTAATAAAATCAATACCGGAATAATGATCGGAAAGCTTAAGATCGCCATTAACATTCCACCATTACCTGCCTTACTTGCAATAGCCGAAACCATGGTAAACACAGTAGAGAAACTGATACTGCCCAGTACTACAGCGACATAATACAGCCATAAATCGGGTGGCGTAAAAGAATCAAAAACCAGTGTATAAAAACCTAAAGCAATTGTGGTCAATACCAACATAAGCAGTATATTATATACTGTTTTAGAAATTAAAACCGCGGCCGGACTTGCCAAAACATAACTGTACAATTGCTGACCTTTGGTTTCCTGCAGAAAACTTTTTGATACGCCATTAATGGAGGCAAAAAGCATGATGATCCAAAACAACGCATTCCATGTCAATTTATCGCCCAGGCTAACAAACGAGAGGTAACAGGTAAAAATGGTAGAAACTACATAGAGTAATACACCGTTAATAGTATATTTGGAACGCCACTCTAACAATACTTCCTTGTGAATTAAATATTTAACCTCTTTGGCCAATTGCATAACCGCAAAGATACTTTTATTGATAAATATTGCGCGCTTAAATTGTTGTATTGTTGTAATTTTGTTTAGCGATCAGGCTGGAGATTTTAGCCACAGAGACACAGAAACAAGGAGAAGTAAATTGAATAAAGCCGTGTTAATCGGTGCAAGCTGTGGCAAAAACAAATACCCACAGGCTTAATTTAGCCACGGAGATACAGAAACACGGAGAAGTAAATTGAATAAAGCCGTGTTAATCGGTGCAAGCTGTGGCAAAAACAAATATAACAAGCTTAATTTAACCACAGAGGCACAGAAACAAAGACAAGTAAATTGAATGAAATCAGTGCAATTTGTGGCATAAAAAAGGAAATATGAAATACGCATCAGTTATTGCATCGCCTATTGGCCAGATTACCATCCTTGCCGATGATGAATTTGTACATGCCGTAACTTTTGCCGAAACAGCTATTACAGGACTCAATGCAAATCCCCTCACGCTAAAAGTTACCCAACAAATAGATGATTATTTTAATGGCAAATTACAGCATTTCAGTTTTCCAATAAAACAAAACGGTACAACATTTCAGCAGGAGGTTTGGCAGAATTTATTGAACATACCGTTTGGAGAAACCACCACTTACGCTAAATTTTCAGAGCACAATCCATTAGCGATAAGGGCTATTGCCGCCGCAAACGGAAAAAACAATGTGGCTATTGTAGTGCCATGCCATAGGGTAATTGGCAGCAATGGTAAACTTGTTGGTTATGCAGGTGGTTTGTGGCGTAAACAATGGCTGTTGCAACATGAAAGGGAAGTTTCCCAAAAAGGACAAACTGAATTAAAATTTTAAAACCATATTTTTTTTGAAGATGAATACAAGTAAAGCCGGAACACCTAATAATTACCTGAAAGCAATTCGTTTAATTAACATCGAAGAAGATAAATGCGCTTTCGAAATTGGCAAAATTCCTATTCGTCAACATATCAATGCCAATTATTTTTTCGCTCAAACTGATGTATCAACTTTAGAGAACATCCCACACCCTGCCCCACGCCGCCAATATGTGATTGCACTAAAAGGTAAACTTCGTTTTACCGTAAGCAATGGCGAAACTTTTATCATCGAGCCTGGGATTGTACTCATCGCAAATGATACTGCCGGAGCGGGCCATACCTGGGAAATTGTAGACGGCAATGAATGGGAAAGAATTTATATTCCGCTGGATGAAGGTGCTGATGATTATTTTATAGCAGATTAAGATCCTCAAAACCAAGATTAGGTCAGTTTCGTAAATCATATCAAACCTATGATATGATGAAAACGATCTGCTCCCTCCTTTTTGTTCTTTTCACCTATTTGCCTGTGGAAAAAAATGTTCCGGTAGCCAAATTGGATTTAAAAAAATATGCCGGAACCTGGTATTCACTATATTCTATCCCAACCATTTTTGATAAAGGGAGCCGCGAAACCACTACCAAATATACTTTGAATAAGGATGGCTATTACAATGTTATCACCACTTATAAAAAACCCGGGGATGATCAGGTTTACTCCAGAAGTTCGAAAATGTTCCCGTCAGAAGATGGCGATAAAGGAGAGTTACAGGCACAATTTATCTGGCCGATAAAGGTAGATTACTGGATTATCGAACTGGCAGATGATTATTCTTATGTCGTTGTAGGCCATCCCGATCATAAATCTTTATTCATCATGAGCCGCAACCAGACAATGCCGAAGAAAACCCATGATGAAATTGTAGCCAGATGCAAAGCTAAAGGATACGATGTGGCTAAATTAACCTCGCAGTGGCATGAAAAAGCTTAAGCTGTTATTTTTTCGCCACGTTTAACGCTGAAAAGCATAAATATAACACCCACCAAAAATACAATCCAGCCCCATTGGAAATGAACAACTTTGCCGATCAGTTTATTGGCGAAGCCATATTTAGTATAATTATTTGCCGTAAAATAAACAGCAATAACAGCTAAAATATACCAGATAGCCATGATGAAACTCATAAACCTGAATGCTCCCACCTTTCTGATGAACAGGAACAATACAGAAATAGCGATAATGGCATATGTGATTAAAAATAAACGCGCATCAGATTGATACAAGTTCCAGTTACCCTTGATTGGTACTTTCAACATTGGGCAAAAACCTGCAATAACACATAACAAAATGCCCAACCACGCCCTGAATTTGTTTAATACTAACATAGTTTAAAATGATTTCACTGATTTTAACGATTCCATTGATTGGTAATTGTTTGTAATGGAAGTTAATGGTTTAATCGCTAACTTACCTGGTATTTTTTAAAGACTAAAGACTAAAGACTAAAGACTAAAGACTAAAGACTAAAGGCTAAAGGCTAAAGACTAAAGACTAAAGACTAAAGACTAAAGACTAAAGACTAAAACTACTGCCCTTCAATAATCCCCATCTTATCTGCAAAGTGGGCACAGTAATCGCGTAAATCTTCAACAATTAAAGTTTCATTTGTGGCTTTTAAAAAGCTATCGGCCATGGTTTGTAAAGTTTCGTAAAAAAAACGTTTCATCTCATCAACAGGCATATCTTTTGTCCAAAGATCTATCTTTAAGGTATTCTTATAATTGTGGTCCCAAACTGACAAAAACATCGCCTTCGCAGGTACTTTATCAGCGTTACCAGAATCTGTGCTTTCCCAAAGTATGTTATCCGGGTTATTGCCTTCATCTAACTCAACGGTTATTTTTATTTCTGCTTTTTTCATATTAATATTGATTTCACCGATTTAACAGATTCCTCCGATTTAGACCGACTAATTTTTACGGATGCAAAGATGATTAATTAATTTGATTCCACAGATGAGTAGATTACACTGATTAACATTGTCGAGATATTTTTACGGTTTAATTACGCTACCTTTTGCAAGATTAACATTAACACGGCGGCAATAACGATAAAAACCAATTCAACAATCCAAATTCTTTTAATATCCTTTAAAGTAAAGCGGAAAATCATATCTGTGATAAATGTTACCACAATTAAACAGCCCAATATAAGGAGATAGAAACCATCCATATTTACATGTCGTGGCGCTGTACTTTTCTCCGAAACAAGATTTACAACCACCAGGCCAAGTCCTGCTGCGCTTACAATATTTAAAGGCGTAATCCTGAGCTTCATTACTTTTTCTTATCGAATTTTTTGCCCTTTTTAAAACTCTTTACCTGTTTGCCAGCCTTTGCTTTAGCTTTCTCTCTCACCTTTTTCTCTATCGCTGCAGCATGCTTTTTCTCGTGGAAAGCGCCCTTAAAATCAGGATCTTCCTTACGTTTCTGCATATCGATTTCTTTCGCAATATGCTGACGCTCTTCGTAAGGAGTTTCATCAATAAAAACGCCTTCTGGAATCTCAGCTACCGGAATATATTGGCGAATTAATTTTTCGATCTTGCGGATATAATATTTTTCGGCATCAGTTGCAAAGGTAATCGCATCACCTTTGGCAAAAGCCCTGCCTGTACGGCCAATACGGTGTACATAATCTTCGATAATGATGGGTACATCGAAATTGATCACATGACTTACATCACTCACATCGATCCCCCTACTGGCCACATCTGTAGCTACTAAAACCCTGACATTACCTTCTTTGAAACTATTTATAGAGTTAATCCTGGTGTTTTGCCCTTTATTGGCATGTATTACACGAACATTTTCGGCACCGTATCTACGTTCAATAAAACTGTAAATGTTATCTGCAACCGTTTTGGTTTTACAGAAAATAATCAGGCGGTTAAAAGCCTCATCATTCTTCAGCAAATGCTGCAGTAAATTAATTTTCGTTTTAAAATTAGGAACATAATATAAAGCCTGCGTTACATTTGCAGCAGGGGTTGCCTGTGCAGATGCCTCAATTACAAGCGGATTATTCAAGAAATCGCCTGCAATTTTCTGGACTAAGTCGCTCATGGTGGCAGAGAACAATAAATTCTGGCGTTTACGCGGAACGATTTCCAAAATCCTGTGGATTGAGCCTATAAAACCCATGTCCATCATTTTATCTGCTTCATCTAATACCAAAAACTTTAAGCTCTGGGTATTAATATCGCCAGCTAAATATAAATCCAAGAATCTTCCTGGCGTAGCAATCAAAATATCAACACCTTTTGCAATTTGCTCTTTCTGTGTTTTCGGACCAATTCCGCCGAAAATCACTAAAGAACGTAAATCGGTGTAAGTAGAAAATAATTTTACCTGCTCTTCAATCTGCATGGCCAATTCACGTGTTGGAGATAAAATCAGTGCCCTAGGATTTTCGCCCTGAGCATATTTCAACTGCATTAAAATCGGTAAAACAAAGGCTGCGGTTTTTCCGGTTCCCGTTTCTGCAATACCAAAAATATCCTGTCCGGATAATACTGGCGCAATTGCTTTTTCCTGTATAGGCGTGGCCACGGTGTAACCTGCATCGGCAACTGCATTTAAAATTTGCCTGTTTAACTTAAATTCTTCGAACGATTTTGCCATAGCGCACAAAGATAGTGATTAAGGTTGAGGGTTTGAAGGTATAAGGCAGAAGCTTTCAGTCCGATGTGGAATCCAAACTCCTTTTTTTCAACATCAGGAGTAAAGCAATTTCAATAGTTTTTCGATCGCAGCAGCCCTGCTATCCGTTTTACTCCGTTACACTACGTGCCCACTGCTATCAGGTTTATTTAACCTAAAACAGTACGTTAAATTCAGTTCTGTACCTTTCATCCGCCGAAATAGACCACTGAAATTCTCAAATCTCATATCTAACTTCTCAAATCTATTTTTACCTTTGAAACCATGAATTCTTACCTGATAAAAGCCGCGACAATTGTAAACGAAGGACAAAAAATTGTTGCTGATGTATTGATAAAAGATGGATTGATCACTAAAATCGGTCAAAATCTATCAGCACCTGATGTACAGGAAATTAATGCTGAAGGGCAATACCTTTTACCAGGGATGATTGACGATCAGGTCCATTTCCGCGAACCGGGCTTAACCCACAAGGCTGATATTTTTACCGAAAGTATGGCCGCTGTAGCAGGAGGCATTACCTCTTTTATGGAAATGCCCAATACCGTACCTAACACCTTAACACAGGATTTATTGGCTGATAAATATGAAATTGCTGCCCAAACTTCATTAGCAAATTATTCATTTTACATGGGTGCAAGCAATGATAATATCGAAGAAGTTTTAAAAACCGATCCTAAAAACGTTTGCGGCATAAAGGTTTTTATGGGTTCATCAACTGGAAATATGCTGGTTGATAATGAAAAAACTTTAGAAAACATCTTCAGCAAAGCGCCAATATTAGTGGCTACACATTGCGAAGATGAAGCAACCATACGCGAGAATTTAGCCAAATTTAAGGCAAAATATGGTGATGACTTAACCATTGAGATGCATCCTTTGATCCGTAGTGCAGAGGCTTGTTATAAATCTTCTTCATTAGCGGTCGAACTGGCAAAAACTTATCAAACTCGTTTACATATCCTGCATATTTCTACGGCAAAAGAAATAGCCTTATTTGATAATATTACGCCCTTAAAGGATAAAAAAATTACGGCCGAGGCTTGCATACACCATCTTTGGTTTAATGATAAAGATTACGCTTCAAAAGGAAATTTCATCAAATGGAACCCAGCAGTAAAAACCGAAGATGATCAAAAAGGCGTATTAAAGGGTGTTCTGGAAGATTATATTGATGTGATTGCAACAGATCACGCCCCACATACATTGGCAGAAAAGCAGCAGCCCTATTCACAAGCCCCATCAGGCGGGCCATTAGTTCAGCATGCATTACCTGCATTATTAGAAATGCATTTACAAGGAAAAATTTCTTTAGAGAAAATTGTCGAAAAAACGGCACATAACCTTGCGATCTGTTTTGATATCGAAAAACGTGGTTTCATCCGCGAGGGGTATTGGGCTGATCTGGTTTTGGTAGACTTAAAAGATTCCTGGAAAGTAACAAAGCTTAACAATTTCTATAAATGTGGCTGGAGCCCTTTTGATGGAGATACTTTCCGGGCAAGTATTACACACACCTTTGTATCAGGCAATTTGGCTTACCAAAATGGCAAATTCACGACCGATCAGATCGGAAAACGTTTAACATTTGCGAGATAGATTTGTTATATTTGTTTAGATTAACAATTTGCAATGACAGATGCACAGTTATTTTCAGAAATTTTAGCCCTTCCTTCAAACCTGAAGATGGAGGTATTTGACTTGGTTACTCAATTAAAAAAAAGAGCTAAAAATAAAAATATCGTTTTTGAGAATAAAGTTGAAGAGCCTACTCCAAAATATGGCAAAAAATTTTCAGATATACTTTTAAATGGCCCTGTCTTTTCTGATGCGCAAATTCAAAAAATCAAAAAAACAAGAAAATCATTAAATGAATGGCGGACCAAATAATAATGGTTGATACATCCATTTTGATTGATTATTTCAGAAAAAAGGATAAATCAAAAACTAGATTATATGTTTTATCTCAGGACTCCATAATCTTGTGTATCTCCAGCATAACTGAATTTGAAATTTATACAGGTGCAAAAGGGGAACAGGAAAATTTCTGGAAAGCCATGCTGTCAAACTTTATTATATTTCCATTCGATAGCGAAGCAGCTATGGTGGCTGTAGAAATTCAAAACAAACTTAAAAGACACCGTAAAAGTATTGATAAAGCTGACCTATTCATTGCGGCAACTGCTATTGCTCACGATTTATATTTCGATACGCTTAACGAAAAGCATTTTGAACATATTGAAAATCTAAAATTGACTAATCGTGATAATACCAACTAGAAAAGTCTTTATCTACTTATCTCACCAGGCTATTTCAGTAAGCAATGACTAAACCTGTAATTGTTAAATTAACTATACCTCTAGGTCTAGCGACACTGATTTATGTTTTCGGCTTCTTTCCTGTCCTTGTCCAAAAATATTATTCAACAGGCTTTTATCCTTACATCTCTTCAGCCTTAAGATTTATATCTGCTCTATTTCCTTTTGCTATCGGAGACATCATTTATGCCTTATTGATTGGCTTTATACTTTATAAAATCGTTAGATTTTACAAAAGGCGTAAATCACTAAAAAAGCAGGATAGAATTTTTGTTCCCTTACAGATTTTAAACTTCTTTTTAATACTCTATATCGTTTTCAAAATAGTTTGGGGTTTAAACTACAGCCGACCAAGTATAAGTGAGGAATTGGGAATTGGCAACGAAAAGTATAACGTTAAAGAACTCGTCGTGCTGGGCAATTATTTCGTTGATAAAACCAACGGCTTAAAATTGAAGCAAGTTAAAGTGCCTGCTTACACCATTAATGAGCTAAAATCTAAATCTGCAGCTGCGTATTCACTCATGGCTAAAAGAAACAAGGCATTCAGATATGATAATCCTTGTTTAAAGGCCGTTTTAAATTCATGGATAATCAGTAAAATTGGGATAGAGGGTTATTATGCCCCACTTTCTGGCGAAGCCAATATGAACATGAACTTGCCAGACTTTGTGAAGCCTTACGTTAGCTGCCATGAAATTGGGCACCAATTAGGTATTGCCTATGAGGATGAAGCTAATCTTCTAGGCTACCTTACAGCAAGCAATAGCCCTGATTTAAATTATCAGTATTCGGCCAATTACGAAATGCTCAGGTATATCTTATTTGAGATCAGAATGAAATCACCTGATGACTATAAATTATTGTACAACAAGCTTTTACCACAGGTTTTAGCTGATTTTAAAACGGAAAAAGAATTCTGGCGAAAATACAATGGCGATATGTTTGGTTACATGGATGCCGCTTTCGATCGTTTCTTAAAACTCAACAACCAGAAAAAAGGAATCGATAGTTATCAGGATATCGTCATCTGGCTGTGGAACATCTATAAATCCGAAAGTCAGCGGTCCGAAGGTCCGGCCACCAAGAGCTAAAAGGCATTCCTTTTTTGAAGTTTATTTAATAGTCAATCCTCTTGAGCATATCAACTGAAAATTGCCAACTGAAAACTGATCTAACCGTGTATCGCTTCTTTCGTGCCAAAACTTTGAATCAATTCTCCTTCAAAATCCAGCCATTCTTTCCAGCGTTTATCTACGTCTACATCAGTACTGTATTTACGGGCAAAATTTAAAAACGTAGTATAGTGTCCGGCTTCAGAAACCATTAATTCATGATAAAATTTGGCCAGTTCTTTGTCTTGGATATTTAAAGATAGTACACGGAAACGTTCGCAACTTCGGGCTTCAATCATTGCGGCAAACAAAAGCCTGTCGATAAAAGCCTGGTTACGGCTGCCATCTTTTTTGCTGAATTTTACCAGCCGCCCTACATAATCATCTTTACGTTCCCGGCTTAAAGTATAGCCACGCGCTTTAATAATGTCAATCACCATCTGGAAATGCTGCATTTCTTCAATGGCAATTGCCGTTAACTCATCAACAAGATCCTGGTGTTCAGAATTTTGCGTAATTAAGGTAATGGCATTACTGGCTGCTTTTTGTTCGCACCAGGCATGGTCAGATAAAATTTCTTCTAAATTCGATTCCGCAATATTCGCCCAACGCGGGTCTGTCAATAATTTTAATCCTAACATCTGATGCCTGTAATTGAGCTGCAAAATTAGAAATAATCGGCACGGTTTTAAAATTGTGAGCTAAAAACCACTTATTTTGCAGAAAATTAAATCATGAGCCCAAAGAAATTATTAATTATTGGATTAGTCTGGCCCGAACCCACATCGTCGGCAGCAGGCACAAGAATGGTCCAATTAGTTGATTTATTTCTGGCTAAAGGTTATCAGGTCACTTTTACTTCGGCAGCATCTAAAAGCGATTTTAGTTATGATTTTAACCATAAATCCGTTTTTGAGCAAGAGATTAAGTTAAACGACGAAAGTTTCAATGTTCTTTTAAAAACGTTAAACCCTGATATCGTTTTGTTTGATCGTTTTATGATCGAAGAACAATATGGTTGGCGGGTTCAACAGGAATGCCCAAATGCATTAAGAATTCTAGATACAGAAGATTTACATTTTTTAAGGCAGGCCCGCCAGCAAAGCACTAAAAAGCAGGAGGAACTAAATCTGTTTTCTGATACCGCCAAGCGCGAAATTGCAGCAATCCTTCGTTGCGATCTGTCTTTGATTATTTCCGAAGCAGAAGTAAAGCTGCTGGAAGGGCAATTCAAAATCGAGCCTAATTTACTGTATTACCTGCCCTTTTTAGAGCAGAAAATTACTGCAGATACCATTCAAAAATGGATTCCTTTTGCAGAAAGGGCCGATTTCGTTTTCATTGGTAATTTTCTGCACGAGCCCAACTGGCATACTGTACAAACCCTAAAAACCAAAGTGTGGCCTTTGCTCCGCAAAAAACTGCCAGAAGCCAGCTTGAATATTTATGGAGCCTATCCCTCGCAAAAGGTATTGCAGCTCGAAAATAAAGCAGAACGGTTTTTCATTAAAGGTAGAGCCGCAAACGCACAGGAAACCATTACCAAGCATAAAATTTTACTTGCTCCAATCCAGTTTGGCGCAGGTGTTAAAGGCAAATTAATTGATGCGATGTTAACTGGTACGCCATCTGTAACGACAACTATTGGTGCCGAAGCCATGAAAGGCAATCTGGAATGGAATGGCATTATTGAAGATGATTTAAATGCTTTTGCCGAGCAGGCTGCTCAACTATACCAGCATGAAACCGAATGGCAGGCGGCACAGCAACGTGGCGTTCAAATCATCAACGAGCGTTATGCCGCCGCTGTTTTTGCTGATCCTTTTATGCAAAAGGTAAAAGAATTGTTGTCTGGCTTAATTAAACATCGTCAGAATAACTTTTTCGGACAGATTTTAAATCACCATACTGCTCAGAGCACAAAGTACATGAGCCTTTGGATTGAAGAGAAGAATAGAAAGTAATCTTTAGTATTCAGTCAGAAGTCTTAGAATTGAGCGTTTTATTCTGGAATCCAGGATCCGAAGATTTAGCCAATAAAAACACAAAAGAGGTATTGAATAAATCAAACCTCTTTTGTAAGATATTTTAGAAATTAAAAGCAAGTTTAGTGAACAATCTTCGTCCATTAAAACCCATTTGAACCGCATCCCATGCACCACCTGTTTCACCATCATAGGCAGAAAGCTTTGCACCTGGTACATAGCCATAATCAGGGTGAATATTAAAAACATTATCTGCACCAAAAAACACCGTCACTTTTTTCGAGATTTTATAAGAGCCGTAAATGTCGGTAACCATTTTACCTGAGTAATTAAATTGTTCCAAAACCGTGTTGCCTGGATCATTATCCAGCTCAACTAGTGGTGGGTAAGTGTTTGCATAACCATAACCTAAAATCGAAATTTTACCATAATATAGAAAACGCGTTCCAACCATCCAATTGCCAAACCCATAATCTAAATTCAGACCCAGTTTTACCGGAGGAGCAGATGCCTTGATATACGCTTGCTCTCTGTCACTAAAAAATGCCTGCTGATTTTCATAAGAGCCATTTAAAGCATTTGGAATATTAATTTTATCAATATTTAAATGATTTAAATTTCCTGTAAATAAAACTTTAATGCTTTTGTTATCAAACCGCTTGGTGTAATCTACAACTAAATCCAATCCATAATTCGTGGTGTTAACTGCATTTGCAAAAAATTGTGCCTGCGCAACATTTAGTTGATTCAAAATTGGTTTTAAAGCGGGAATACTTTCATCAAACTGACCAGATAATACTACCCTATCTTTAATATTAATGCGATAACCATCTAAGGTTACCGTAATTTCAGAAACTGGTTTCCACGAAAAACCTAAACTGGCATTAACAGATTTTTCCTGTTTCAGGTCTGGAATTCCGGCTGCTTTTGTAATCGGACTATAGTTCGGCGCGATTTTAACTTCGAAAACATTGCCTCCCTGTACGTTTGTAAACGTATTGCTGAAATTAATCTGTTGTAGCGATGGCGCACGAAAACCCGTACTTATCGATCCACGTATATTAAAATTGTTTGTTAATTTATAGCGTGTTGCAAATTTGTAATTGCTGGTAAAGCCAAAATCATTGTAATTTTCTGCCCTGACAGCAACACCTATAAGCCACTTATCTGTAGCATCCAATTCTGCATCAACATAAGCCGCTACATTAGATCGGCCCGCGTTAACCTCATCGCCTGGCTGATACCCCGGAAAACCTTGAGCCCCTGTAGCTTTATTTGGATTATAATTTGAATAAGAATCTTTTTCTCCAGCATAAATTTTATAGTTTTCATATCTATGTTCAAGGCCGAAAGCCAAATTCAATCCCGATGCAACAGTTGGAATGGCCTTACTCAAATTAAAGTTGACTGTATTTTGCAAAAATGAAAAACCGCCATCATCAAAATGGGTTTTACCGGCACCGAGAGAAGCGTTAAATGTTTGGTCGCCATAAAAATGAAAATTATTACGACCAAGTGTATTGCTTAAATCCCAGTTCCAATCTTTACCCCAAATACCTTTTACGCCTGCTGCAAAAGATAAATCCTGGATTTTAGTCTGGATGATCGGATCATAATAGGTTTCCCCATCTGCGGTGGTTTGTAAAATCGGATTCCCTGCCACTCCATCAGGAAATCGCTCAGGCCGTTCTGATAAATTTCTGGTATAAGCATACGCATCCGAAGCTTTTATATTACCTCCACCAAATGAATAAATCACTGTTTTGGTATTGGCAATCGGCAGTTCCATATTATACATTAAACCGCCAGAGGTTACCGATCCATCGCCGGTAGATCTCCTCACCGTATTAATGGGCAAACCATCTTTCGAACTTAAATCTGTGTTTAGATTCTGCCTGAATGTTTTACCATTAGCAAAGAAGTTTCCAGAGAAATTAATAAAACCATCATGTTTACCTAAGGCAACACCATAATTTGTACCCAAAGAAAATGCGTTCCCGTCAATAGCCCCACCGTGGCGGTACTGTCCCAATTCTTTACCATAATAGGTATTGTTTCTTGGATCATAATAACCTGAATAACCAGCATTAACATTTAAAACGCCGACATCCTTTTTCAATATTAAATTAATCACCCCTGCAATTGCATCCGATCCGTATTGAGCCGATGCACCATCGCGCAAAATCTCTACACGATCTATTGAAGATTCTGGAATTGCATTTAAGTCTGTTCCCGAATTCCCCCGCCCCCTGGTTCCGAATACGGCCACAAAAGCTGTTTGATGACGTCGTTTACCATTAACTAAAACCAAAGTCTGATCTGGTCCCAAGCCCCTGAGCGTAGCCAAATCAATTTGATCTGCACCATCTGATCCACTTTGTTTATTAAAATTAAAAGACGGTGAAGCAGCATTTAAAATTGAAGTTAAATCCATTTTGGCAGTAGGCATATTCGCCTGGTTGATCTTGATCACATCAACGGGAACAGGGGTAAGAATAGAAGAACGGCCTTTACCACGGGTTCCGACCACCACAAAATCGCCCAAATTTTGTTCACTTTCCGATAAAATTATGGTTAAAGGTCCGGAAGTTGTTACTATTTCCCGGGTCTCATATCCAATGGCACTGACAATTAGTGTTGCTTTATCAGAAACTGAAATCTGGAAATCTCCATTCTGATCGGTAACAGTACCCTTGTCTGTACCTTTTTGTTTAACAGAAGCGGCAATAATTCCTTCTCCTTTTAATGTTGCAACTTTACCCCTAACAATATTTTGCGCAAAAGAGGTTATCGGGAGCAAAAATAGCCCGATTAATACATAAAATAGATGTTTTTTCATAAGTATTTAGATAAATATATAAGCAATATAAATATTATGAAGATATTTTACACCCAAAACCGAACAAAAGTTAAAACATGCCTCAAAATCCAGAAAAATATATTATTAAATAGACATAAATTATAGATTTAAGAAAAAATTAAGCATTTAACAACAAAATCACACCATATTAGCACATCAAATCTTCTTACTAATAATGAGAGATATTCTTTTTTCAATTATGATTTCTAAAGGTTTATATTTTCTTGCTAACAAATGAATGACAGAACCTTTATTTAAAAAGCATATTTTTGCGCTATGGCAAAAATATCAATTAACCTTGCTACAGGTTCGTTTCAAAAGGAAGAAATTATCGTAGGAATAGATTTAGGTACCACCAATAGTTTGGTGGCGTTTATCAATCCGGATAAAAACCCACAAGTAATTAACGATTCGGGCAAGGGCGTATTGGTACCATCCGTAGTTTATTTCAACGGCCAGAACGAAGCCGTTGTAGGTAATGAGGCTAAAGAGTTTTTAACCACCGACCCATCGAACACCATATTTTCAGTTAAAAGATTATTAGGTCGTTCGTATAAAGATGTAGCCGATCATGCTGCTGTTTTTTCTTATAAAATTATTGATGATGATACCGATGCATTGGTAAAAATCCAGGCTGGAAACCGTTTTTACACGCCGATCGAATTATCTGCAGAAATATTAAAAGAGCTAAAAGCCAGGGCCGAACATGCCTTAAAAACACCAGTTAACAGGGCCGTAATTACCGTCCCAGCTTATTTTAATGATAGTCAGCGCCAAGCCACCCGCGATGCCGGAAAGCTTGCAGGTTTAGATGTGATGCGTATTGTTAACGAACCTACTGCCGCCAGTTTGGCTTATGGAATTGGTTTAGATCCTTCGCAACAGAAAACCATTGCCGTTTACGATTTAGGTGGAGGTACCTTTGATGTTTCTATCCTACAGATTCAAAATGGGATTTTTGAAGTGTTGGCTACCAATGGAAATACCTACTTAGGCGGTGATGATTTTGACCGTGCAATTTTAGAATATTGGATTGCGCAGAACAAACTTGACGTACCTGCCCTGGCCCAAAATAATATATTGATGCAAACGCTAAGGCTACAAGCTGAGGCAGCAAAAAAAGCATTATCGAGCCAAAATTTATACAATGAAAAAATTGGCGAAATCTGGTGCACACTTGATAAGCAAACTTTTGAGCAATTAATTGCTGCAAAAGTGGAGGAAACCATTACTGCCTGTAAAAACGCATTAAAAGATGCAGATTTATCTGCCAATGATATAGATGAGGTAATTTTAGTGGGGGGGTCTACCCGTACACCATATGTAAAGCAGGCTGTAGAGAATTTCTTTGGTAAAAAACCACAAGACAATATTAATCCTGACGAAGTAGTGGCTTTAGGTGCAGCCATCCAGGCTGATGTATTGGCCGGAAACCGCTCCGATATTTTATTGTTGGATGTAACCCCGCTTTCTTTAGGTATCGAAACCATGGGTGGTTTAATGGATGTAATTATTGCCCGCAATAGCAAAGTGCCAACCAAAGCCGGACGGCAGTACACCACTTCAGTTGATGGCCAGGTAAATATGAAAATATCTGTTTACCAGGGTGAGCGTGATTTAGTTAAGGAAAACAGGAAACTTGCCGAATTCGATTTAAAAGGAATCCCTGCAATGCCTGCTGGTTTACCAAAGGTTGACATCAACTTTTTACTCAATGCCGATGGAATTTTAACCGTTCAGGCGATAGAATTGCGTTCTGGTGTTAAACAGGAGATCGAAATTACGCCTAGTTATGGCTTAAGTGACGATACCGTTGAGAAAATGCTTTTAGACAGCATTGAGCACGCACAGAGTGATGTAAAACAAAGAATGCTGATCGAAGCCAGAAGCGAGGGTGAGCAATTGCAATACACCGCCGAGCGCTTCATCGAAAAACATGCTGAGCATTTGACTGATGCAGAAATAGCAGAAACTAAAACACATATAGAAGCGCTTAAAACAGCTTTGGCCAGTCAGGATAAAGATACGATCCTTAAAAAAGCAGATGAACTGAACGAATTTACACGTCCTTTTGCCGAGCGTGTAATGGATGCTGCTATTTCTACCGCGATGAAAGGCAAGAAGATAGAGTAGTTTCAGTTGGCAGCTATCAGTTTTTAATTGGTAGTTTTAAGTTGGTAGTTTCACTACCAATACGTCATTCTGAACTCGTTTCAGAATCTTTTCACCTATAAGCTGATATGATCTTATTTTCCTTACATGGCTCAAATCTGCTTAAGATCCTCGTTCCGAACTTATTTGAAAGCAATACAATGCTTACCAGTTTCTATATTCCTGACTATAGTTAACATGCATAAGCATAAAAAACTCTGGCTGAAGCGGTTACAAACTAAATTGTTAATCTTATCTTCGGTCATTCATCACAATTTTAAATCTTAATTAGCTTTAAAATGAGCAAGGTAATTGATGGCGTTTATAGTGGATTGAATTCTCTGAACCCACAATGATATTATTCCGGATATGACTAAATCAATAAAAGTTAAAGATAATGGCAACATATTAATCATGATTTATATCTTCTGCATGTTCCCATTGTTCTTTGTGGCACCAATATTTATCTTTGATCTGAGTTATGTTCAATCAGCCATAATTTCGATGTCCGTATTAACCGTATTCTTTATCTTCTACTTTAAAAACCTGATCGCCAGGCAGGATGAATACGCCATTATTGCGGACGAAAATGAAATCACCTTATTAAATCTGGGATCGTTTAAATGGAGTGAAGTTAGCCTTGTGAAGGCATCTGATGAATCGTTTGGCCGCAGAAGATATTCTTATATCACGATCATTTTAGCCAATGGCAGAAAATTTAAGATCGAATCCACAAATTTCGATTACCCTAACCAAGAACTTATAGAAATTCTAAAAACACTGGGTAAACTCCCCGATTCTTAAATTTCTTATCATACATCAAAAAGCACTTCATCCTTATCCATTAACTTTGGTGAAAATATTTAGCAATATGGAATTAGGCATCGGAATGTTTGGCGATTTGCAAATCAATGCAAAAGGAGAAATTCAACCCGCACAACAAAGACTTCAGGAAATCATAGCAGAAATAAAACTAATGGACGAAGTTGGTTTAGATTTCTACGGTATTGGCGAACATCATCGCCCTGATTACGCCGTATCTAGTCCTGAAATTATACTGGCCGCTGCAGCCACGGTAACCAAAAACATTAAATTAAGCAGTGCCGTTTCGGTTTTAAGTTCATCTGATCCGGTTAAATTATATCAAAACTTTGCAACCATAGATTTAATTTCTAATGGACGAGCTGAATTAATGGCTGGTCGTGGAAGTTTTATCGAATCTTTTCCCCTGTTCGGCTATAACCTACAGGATTATGATGAACTTTATGAAGAAAAGCTGGAATTACTTCTTAAAATAAATAAAGAACCCAAAATTAGCTGGAAAGGTAAATTCAGGCCAGAATTGAATAACCAGGAGGTTTTGCCCAGAGCAGTAAACAATAATTTAAAAATTTGGGTAGCCGTTGGTGGAACACCAGAATCAGTAGAACGTGCCGGCAGATTAGGATTACCCGTAATGTTTGCCATTATTGGAGGTCAGCCTATACAATTTAAACCATTGTTTGATTATTATAAAAAGGTTTACCAAGCCTATGGCCATGATATGAATAGGTTCGAAGTAGGTGTTCACATGCATTCCTTATTTGGCGAAAACAGCAAAGAAGTTGCCGACTATTATTATCCCCTTTATTCGGCGCAGATGAACCGCATTGGCCGATCGCGTGGATGGGCACCTTACCAACGCAATCAGTTTGATGGCGGCAGAAGCAGTAGCGGAGCATTAATTATTGGCGATGTAAACGAATCCGTAGATAAAATTTTGGCCATGGAAGAAACTTTTGGTTTAACCCGTTTTTCTGCTCATATGGATGTTGGTGGACCGTCTCATGCCGCAATGATGAAATCTATAGAGTTATTTGGAAGCAAGATTGCACCTCAAGTACGCAAAGCTTTAAAAAAATAACTAAGCGTCATTCTTTTTTACGAAAATCTGTAAAAAAGAATAGACATAACAGCCCACGCAAATGGCAAATATGCTCTCCAAAAGGGCAAAAATGATCATTAACAAGGTTAAAATCATTGCTGCCTTGTAAAATTCGAATAGGGATACAGCGGTAATCAAAAGGCAGAGCCCAAAGCCCATGGTTGCCGCGAACTTTTTTGGCGCCAGATCTTTCATTTTTGGCGTGAGCGAGAGTCCGTCAGCTATTTTAATGGCCATAAATTTCAGGACACTAAATTTGCCTTTTGTAAATGCCCTTAAAGCAAAATCAATTAATAAAAAGACAATTGCCCAATAATTAGAAAACACCACACAAGCAGTGGCAATCATTGCAACCATAAATGCAATAACCCTAACTACATTTTCATTTATTCTTTCTGCTGATATTGGGCAAGATAATTCCATTGGATATATTTCCAGTAAAATTAGGGAATTAATTTAATTTGTCTGCAATCTAACAAATAACCACCCCCAGCCCCTCCTCGACAAGGAGGGGAGCTAATCCATCTAGTAAATTATTTGTATCAAAAGATTAGATCAACAATTAAACCTTTTTATCCTGTTTAGTAAATAAGTAGCGCTATCTTAGATATAAAATATTTAGCCGAAGGGCTTAAACCGTACCCATTAATATTAAGAACTTATTTGCCTCAGCGGTTCCAACTCCCCTCCTGTTTTAGGAGGGGTAAGGGGGTGGTAAACTGAAGTTAACTTAAAAATAGTTATATTGAATCATGGCAATCCATAACCTTAAATATCTGAAAGATAAAAAAAAGGCGCTGAGGAACAACCTCACACCAGCTGAGGCTACCATGTGGATGTATCTCCAAAACTCAAAACTTGATGGCAAAAAATTCAGACGACAGCATAGCGTTGGAAATTATATCTTAGATTTTTACTGCCCATCTGAAAAATTAGCTATTGAAGTTGATGGAAGTAGTCACGATGATTATTCAGCAGAAATGTATGATAAAGTACGAACTGATTTTTTAAACAGCAAAGGGATTACGGTAATCAGATTTGATAATCTTGAAGTTTTTGAATCTGAAGAATTGGTATGTGAATCTATTAGAAACCACTTTAAAAACAAATAACCACCCCCAGCCTCGCCTTGATAAGGAGGGAGCTAACTCTTCTTTCAAATTATATGCAGCAAAAGATGTATACCAAAAGCTGAAACACAATTCTAGAATAAATAGTACCGCTATTTCATCTTATAAAAATGTTTAACCAAAGAGAATCAAACCACAAGCCTCGTATCAGGAACTGATTATGCCTCCGCAATTTTTACTCCACTCCTATTTTAGGAGAGGAAAGTGGTGGTAAAAAGTGCTCCTGTGACTCATTCATCAGATTTTAGCCACGCTTATAAAAATACATTCTTATATTTATTAACTAAAAGATAAGGACTTTAACCAGTGTAACTATCGGCACCGAAGCGGAAAACCCGGTTTATTCGATTAAAACAGAAAAACCATTATTCGAAAACAAAACCTGGCTTTGGGCACTAATGGCCTTGATTATTGCATTATTAGGCTGGTTCTCATTAAAAATGTTAAAAATTTAAGATTTATAAAAAAGATGGGTTTATTAAAAAAGTTATTTGGTTCAGATGCTCCTAAAAGGGAAACACCAGAAGTAGTCCTAGAATTGAGAAGTCCAGCTTGTCCGATTACCGCTATTGTGGAACAGGATAATCAAGTTGCTTATTTTTATTTATGGGGTGATGAAGATTCTGATTTCGGGGTTAAAGCCTGTTGGATCAGAAACCTGGATGAAGCTCCTGTAAATGCAGATTTAAAACAAATGGAAGAAGGAATCCCGCCAATGTTAACAAAAGCATACTGCAGGTTTCCCAAAGGACAGATACCGCTACAGGCAGATGATTTAGAAATTGTCTGGTTTGAGGAAGGTGATGGCGCTGCTTTAATAGAAAACGGAGAAGTTATTGCCATCATCCCATCATGGGCTGGCATGAATGGTTTCTCAGGCTATGCCAGAGACTGTGTTGGAGAAGGAGAATATTGCTGGGAACTTAACTCTTCTAATATCTTGTTAAAAAGGGTTGGAAAAGCAAAAGAATACTGGAAATTATGGGATCAGGAAATTAATCCATTTCAAATGATTCAACCTCAGTTGCTTCAACAATATGAAGATAATTTAGGTAAAAGTGATCAATATTTTGCGATAGATGGAAACGAATGGCCGCCCAGAGGCTTATTTCTGAAGGAAGGGGAGATTAAGGATGTATTTGTGACCGTTGGACTATCATTACTACCTATGCCTGTGGCTGAAATGTATAGCGAAGACCCAAATGAGGTAAACAGAATAGAATTAGGCATAATTTTAAATAAAGGCTTGTCTAAGACGGAACTTAAGCTTATTGGCAGCTGGATTAGTGGGCAGGCAGGTATTCCGTGGAAAAGAGTTTCCTGGCTTGGGAACGGGCACACCATTACTTTTAATATTCTTGAATACACCAAAATGACATCGGTAGTACTGGTGAAACACTCGAATAACTTACCTGATATAAAGCTTGAAAACTATCGTGATAGCCAGGTGAATATATTATGGATGGTACCCATTACTGAAAAGGAAAGGAATTATATTATAGATCATGGATTTGAGCTTTTTAGTGAAAAGTTAAACAAAATCGGATCAGAAATTTTTAATATTCACCGTGATGAAATTATCTTAAGTTAAAATCGGACAAATAATAAATATTTTTTATCTTAGGGTATATGAAAAGATTAACGATTTTAGCTGCGTTAATCATCCCTATATTTCTTTGTACCTCTTGGGGTTTCTTTGCACATCAAAGGATAAACAACCTTGCTGTCTTCACTTTGCCTGCAAACATGATTGGTTTCTATAAAAGGAATATCAAATACATTACCGAACATGCCGTGGATGCAGATAAACGCAGATATGCGGATACTCTTGAAGCGCCAAGGCATTACCTCGATGTGGAGAACTATGAGCAAAGTATCGATAGCATTCCTGAAAAATGGGACGATGCCCTTGCAAAATATGGCCTTAAAAAGCTGAATACTGATGGTATCGTCCCCTGGCAAATACAGCGTAGCTATTATGGTTTAGTGAAAGCCTTTAAAATGCGTGATTCGGTAAAAATCCTAAAATATTCTGCAGATCTGGGTCATTACATCGGCGATGCGCATGTTCCTTTGCACACTACTGCCAATCACAACGGACAGCTCACCAATCAGGTTGGTATCCATGCCTTTTGGGAAAGCCGTTTGCCCGAATTGTTTTCAACTCAATACAATTTTGTTGTAGGCCAGGCTCATTATATTGAAAACCCATTGCAAGAAATCTGGAAAGTACTTAAACATACCCATAGTTTGGTTGATACTGTTCTAAGCTTTGAAGCGCAGTTAAATGCATCATTTCCTTCCAGCGAAAAATATAGTTTCTCAGAACGGAACAATACCGTACTTAAACAATACGCTCGGGAATATGCAAAAGCCTATCACGATAAGATGAACAATATGGTCGAAAAACAAATGCGTGCTGCCATATTAACCACTGGCTCGTTCTGGTATTCAGCCTGGGTGGATGCCGGACAACCTGTGCTTAAAAACCTGGTTAAAACCGAAATATTGCCAGACGAACAAAAAGAAGCAAAAGAGATCGAGAAGAAATACCAAAAAGGCATACTTCTCGGCAGGGAGCTTTAGTTACGCGTTAGGATCCTCTCCTTCAATAATTTTCTCCACCTTTTTAGGTTGTAGGCGGCTTCTAATGGCAGCCCAAACGGCAGGAACAAACGTTACAACGGCAATAAAAAGGATGACGAGTTCGAAATTATTTTTAATTGCAGGAATCTGGCCTAACAGGTAACCACCAATTAATAAGGCAAAAATCCATGCTACCCCACCAATAATATTATAGTAGGTAAAACGGCCGAAAGGCATTTTAGCAATACCGGCAACAAAAGGGGCTATTGTTCTGAAAATCGGTAAAAATCGGCTCAGCATGATGGCTTTACCGCCATGTTTTTCGAAAAACTCGTGAGATTGATGATAATATTTGAGTTTTAAGATTTTGTTTTTCTCTTTAAATACCCCAGCGCCCAAAACACTTCCTAATTTATAATTAACAGTATTTCCCAAAATCGCTGCTACAATTAATATCAGGAGCATAATCCAAACATTCAAGCCTGTTTCATGTTCGCCTGCAATTAAAGCACCCATTGCAAAAAGTAACGAATCGCCAGGAAGGAAAGGTGTTACCACAAAACCTGTTTCGGCAAAAATGATCAGGAATAAAATAAGATAGGTCCAGGTACGATATTCGTTAACAATTTGGGCTAAATGAACATCTATATGAAGAATAAAATCTAAAAGCTGCTGTAGTAATTCCAATTTATCTGATTTTGGGCAAAAGTAAGCATAGTAAAAGAATTATATGCTTTAAATTTTATAAATAATTAGTTTGCAGGGATGATCCTATTTTTAAGCTCACCTTTTTTATCACCATCAAATAATATGAGATAAACTCTTCCCTTATTAATCGTCACTGAATCTAAGCGCGTTACTACAGGTGGCGGGTTTGTTGCTGTGGGGGTAGACAATTTAAACGCATATTTCGTGCTTGTATTAACCTTAACTTTAAAAGTTTTGATCTCTCCATAACCCAGTAAAGATTCTGTTGGTTTAGCTGTATTTGTACTATCTGTAATCACAACTTTAGATCCAAGTGTATAACCCAGGTTCAAAAAAGTTAGCTTAGCAGAATCCAGATCTGGTTTTACATCGTCTTGATATACCTTTAACTTAGCGGACTTATCAATTCCTTCTTTTAGATAAAAAACAGAATAATTTTTACCGATGTCAAATTTCTGACCAGTCAAAGAAGCAACGTCTATACCAGTGCCAATATTTTTGCTAGTGATGTTAATAACAGAGTCGCCAGGTATAACCACATAACTTGTATTGGTATTATAAGCTACCGAAGCACCGATCTGTATTCCATTTAAATAAAAATTTTGGGTTGTATCTGTAGAAGCCACCTGAAAAAAGCGGATTTTGGCATCGCCTTTAATGAAATTATTGTTTTTGATGCATGAGCTGATTAAAATAGCACATGCAAAAAGAAAGAATATTTTGGAAAACAATACTGTATTTTTCATATAAATTACGAATGCTAATAAAACGTAAAGATAGCAGAAAGCGCATTAAACTGAGAAATTAATTATCGGTAATGATATGCGCAGTTAAAGTTGCAGCGGTAGTACCACTAAACCAAATGGTATAAATTTTACCCCCCTCTAAGCTTTTGGCATCGATGGTTTTGATACTACCAGAACCTACTACAGAATACCTTAAGTTTACGTCAGGATCAACTGTAAAATAATTTGATGCATCTTTAAAGGCTAAGCCATTAACAAATTGCGTACCTCCCTGCACCATAACATTTATACCAGTAGAAAAAGTGGGCGTAAGATTAATCAATTTAATCTTTGCCTTGGTTGATTCTGTATTGCTTAGATTATCTTCGTAATTAACAATTTCCAGTTCGCCTTTTTTATTGGTAACCAAAAAGGCTGTATAGGTAATAGATGGTGTAAAGTTTAGCGAAGTATCTATACTTCTATTATTAGCGCTGGTATAAGAAACATTTCTATTGCCTGAAGGAATTTTCACATATTCGCTCGTTTCGCCAAAAGCTAAAGCCGAAGTGGTTAGTTTTTCATCATCCAGATAAACATCCTGATTCACATCAGCTGGCGAAGCATTAACGATTTTTAACCTGGCCTGCCCTTTTACTACCTCATCTGGATTATTCTTTTTACAAGATGAAAAACCTATACTAAATAAGGTAATCAGCAAAAAAAATAATTTAGAGCGGTAGTTATAGAGTTTCATTTGCCTGTGCTGATTAATAGTTGGTTAAAAACAAAAATAGCTTGATCAAAAACCAAGCCATTTTCACATAAAAACTAACAAATTAGTTTTTTATTAATAACTATTGTTCAGCATTACAGGCATCACCAACATCAAAACATCTTCGTTTTCATCATTGGTTTGCGGAATTAAAAGCCCGGCCCTATTCGGTGTGGAAAGTTCTAAAGTAACTTCATCGCCACTTAAATTACTTAACATTTCGATTAAAAAACGTGCATTGAAGCCTATTTCAAGGTCTTCACCATCATATTGGCAACTTAAACGCTCATGGGCCTCGTTAGCGAAATCCAAATCCTCAGATGAGATATTCAATTCACTTCCGCTAATTTTCAACCTTACCTGGTGCGTTGTTTTATTGGCAAAAATTACAACCCTGCGAAGGGTATTTAAAAACAAACTCCTATCAATAATTAACTTGTTCGGATTATTGGTTGGAATTACGGCCTCATAATCTGGATAGCGCTCGTCTATTAAACGACACACTAAGTTGATATTTTCGAACTTAAAGAAAGCACTAGTTGCATTATAATCTACTGATACATTAATATCTGTTGAAGGTAAAGCAGCTTTTAAAAGTGTTAAGGCTTTTTTGGGAAGAATGAATGAGGTTGCTTTATCTGCTTTGCTATCCATACGGCGATATCTCACCAATTTATGTGCATCGGTAGCTACAAAGGTGATGTGCTGAGGCGATAACTGACAGAATACACCTGTCATCGCCGGGCGTAACTCATCATTACTTACCGCGAAAATAGTTTTCGTAATGGCTTCGGTTAAAACTGATGCTGGCAAATTTACTGAAGAAGCATTTTCTACTACTGGAATCTTTGGAAAATCATCACCATTTTCACCACTTAATTTATATTTACCATCACCGGCGCTAATCTCAATCGCAAAAGTACTATCATCAATATTAAATGCAATTGGTTGGTCTGGTAATGTTTTAAGCGTATCTAATAAAATTTTGGATGGAACAGCCACTTTACCTTCTTCCTTTGATTCTACAGCCAAAGCAGTTGTCATGCTGGTTTGCAGATCGGTAGCAGAGATAGTTAAGTTTCCATCTTTAATTTCGAAGAGAAAATTTTCTAATATAGGCAAAACCGTACTGCTGCTTGATGCACCATTTACAGTTTGTAAGTGTTTTAACAGCGTTGATGTGGATACAATAAATCTCATGATATTATTTAGTCTTCTTCAAAAATATAAAAATTATTTAGCGTACTTGTATTTGCGGTAATAATGTTGAAAAATCGCAAAGAATATTAACAATAGCAAGGGCGCTACAACATTTATAAATTGCCACTTTGTTTTTTCGAGCTTAATTTTGGCTTTATCCAGCAATCTAATTTTTACTTCTTTATTGCGCAGCGCAATTAAATTATCGTTATCCGTAAAATAATCAACAATATTAAGCAATAAGGCTTTGTTGCCAAAAGTACGCTGCGAATAACGGTCGAAACCTAGTGGAAATGGCGTTCCGTTTTGCTCAGATACCTGGTTTTTAAAAATATCACCATCTCCTATCACGATCATTTTAGCCGGTTTGCTGATGTCTTCTAAAGTATAAGGCTGCGTAATGGTAGACGGTAAGGGACGCCCCGCAAAAACCGATGGAAACTTACCTTCCAACATCAAACCCACATATTGCGGTTTACTTTGAAAAGAACGTGGATCCAACTGTTCGCTTACCATTTGTAAACTGAACAATTTTGGCACATTATATACTTTGTTATAAGGAGACGTACTTAAAATATAAGATTTCTTTACATTTTTAACTCCAATCGTGTCTACTGTACTTGGAAATTCAGATTTTACACCATCCAGTTTTTTCACCACACTCTCGGCTGTATCAGGCAATAAAATCGGGTAATAAATCCAGGGAACCAACTGCATTTGGTTTTGTCCGCCTACAACTCCTGTTGAAACCGGAATCTCGGCATTGTTTGCCGGATCGGCAATGATATTATAATTAACCCTTGCACCATACATAAAAAGCATATCATCCAGGTTCAGATTGCTATTAATGGCCATTTGTCCACTTTTTCCACGCAAACTATCCAATTCTGCATTTACCTGATCGATACTCCAGAGTACCCTACCACCATTCATCACAAAATAGTTGATTTTGTATTTCTCAGCTTCTGTAAAAGGTTTTTTGGGCTTGGCTATGATGAGCATTTTTAATTTATCAAGCCCTGCTTTATCAATGCTATTTAAATCAATACGGCCAACCAAATAACTGTTTGATAGGGTGTGGATGGCATCAGCCAGTTGCAGATCAGAAAGTTCGCCATTTGATTCCGAAAAGCCAATCCGGGGGTTGTCCCCTGAAATTACCTTTTTTAACCCTGAGGTAAAAATATACTCCAGATTCTCAATCGCGCGGTTGATATTGTCTTCGTAATTTCCGCGGGTATCTAAATTCTGAAAAAGTTTAATGGGAAATTCCTTTCCTTCGCTTTCCATCATGGCCATCGGAAATACAAGTTTCTGCGTTAACCCACTTTCTGTTTTAACGCTTAAATTGGTTGCTTCTATTCCTCTTTCGTATAAATTATTGATCACCGTATCCTGGTCGGCCTGGTTAAGCCCTGCCAAAGGATCGACAAAAACCACCTTAACTTCCGTTTTAGCATAAGCTTTATAATCTGATAAAATATCAGACACAGCAGCCTGCAGACGCTTAAATGCAGGCGGCAACTCTCCAGCTAAAAATACAGTAATCATTACCGGTTTTTCATTTTGCTGCAGCAAAGCTTTTGTTTTCTCGCTCAGCGTGAAACGTTTATCGGCCGTAAAATCAAAACGATAAAAAACGTACCGGCCTAAAATATTTATAATAACCAGTGCCATTATGAAGATGATAAAATTAATCCATTTGTGCTTCAGCTTCATTATCGTTTCCCTCCTATTATTAATTTGGTGAGCAATAAAAAAAATACTGAAAAGGAAATAAAGTAAATCAAATCTCTGGTGTCCAACACACCACGGCTTATGGAAGTGTAATGTTGATTAATACCTAAATTACGGATGATATTTTCAATGCTTTGAAATACAGCAATCTGACTGCTGTAATCGAAACCTAAAAAAGCAAATGCACACAGGGCCGCACTAACGACAAAGGCAATAACCTGATTTTTAGTTAATGCAGAGGAGAAGATACCAATGGATGTAAAGGCAGCCCCTAACAAAAATAAACCGATATAAGAGCCAATAACTGCTCCTGAATCGATATTTCCTTCAGGAAAACCCAATTTTGAGATGCTGTAATAATAAACTAAGGTTGGGATCAAAGCAAATAACACCAAAACCAGGCTTGCTAAATATTTTGCAACAATAATCTGCCAGATCTGGATGGGCCGGGTAATTAAAAGTTCGAAGGTCCCCTCTCTCCTTTCTTCGGCAAAAGAACGCATCGTAACGGCTGGAATAAGAAACATAAAAAGATAGGGCACTAAACTAAAAAAGCCATCGAGTTCGGCATAACCATAATCAAGTATCGATGTATCAGGAAAAAACCAAAGTAACAGGCCAGAAACCAATAGAAAAATGCCAATGGTAATATAAGCTACCATCGAACTTAAGAAACTGAATAACTCGCGTTTAAAAACTGCGTACATAGTTAAATTTAAATGCCGAAGTTAAGAATTATTTTTTCGTTGGCTTTACCCAGTTAACAGTAAAATTGAAGATGGCTGGTGTTTGATAGTTTTAAAGTTAATGGGCTGATTGTTAAAAGCAGTATACAAAAAAGCCCCCGATTTTCATCAGAGGCTTAGGTTTATTTTAGATTCGTTAAAAAGAAAAGCCCAATCCAACTGTAAACACTTTGTTTTTGATTGAAGGATCAAAATCTTGTGCTTCTTCATTGTTTGCCAGATTGCCTAAGCCCAAGCCATAGCCAGCATGAATATTTAAGCCATTATTTAACTGAAAGCCAGCTAAAAAATTTAACCCGTAATCGCTACGGTTAAGACCCGAATCTTTGAATTCGATTTTCTCTTTTTCTGAGCCCATTTTAGCATTGGCACTTAAGGCATAAGCAAAGTAAGGACCTGCGCCTACAAATAATTTACCTGCATTGGCCATTTTAAAATTTACAAGTGCATTAACTGGTAATTCAAGGTATTTGAAATTTAGAGTGGCATCAACATCAGCAAAAAAATCATCGTTATCAAAACCAAAGCCACTGCTGTTAATTTTTGTTCCTTTATCAATAAAGGTTAATCCAGGTTGAATAGAAACCAGATCAGATAATTCAAATTCTACCGTTCCACCTACGTAATAAGAGGTTTTTGTGCCATAACTAAATGATGCATTACCTGCTGAGAAAGTCATATTTGGAAAAGCAACGCCTGCTTTTAATCCAAATTTAACCGGCTTACTACTTTGAGCTAAAGCTGCAGTACTCAGCGCTGCAACTGTTAATAAAGATAATACTAATTTTTTCATCTGATTTTTTTGAGATTGTTGGTTAGAATTGTTTTTAATTTTCCGTTTACGCGCCTGATTTACAAACAAGCGCCGCAATGATAGATAAACTAATTTGATAGTTAAAATATTTGAAGGAATAAATTTATGTAAACAAAAAAGCCCCCAATTTCTTGAAGGCTTTTGAATGAATTATGGTTTAATATTATATTATAAACCGAATGCAAATGCAGCGCGAAGACCGATAAAACCAGTGGAACCGCCATTACCTGACCAGTTTTCGTAACGTAAACCGAAATCTAAACTAGATTTATCGGCAACAGAAAATGACGCACCTAAAGTTGGTGCAACAGCAAATAAAGTGCTACCACCTGTTTCAGTGCTAATTGCTGCACCTAGTTCACCAGCACCATAAAAATTACCACCAAAATAATATTTGGCACCGGCTTTTAATGGAACAACGCCATAACTGGTTTTTTGCCCAAGAGCTTTCAGTAAATCTTTGGCATCTCCCGTAGCCATTAATGATAAATAACCGGCTGAACCAGTTAGACTTAAAGATTTGGCTACCGGATGTTCGTACTGTAATGAACCACCTACGATTAAGGTATTTGAATTTTTTTCTGTCGGTAAACCAAACTCAGCACCGATGCTTAGTTTTTGAACCGCTCCTTCTGTTTGAGCTGAAGCTGCAAAGCCTAAGCCTGCAACCATTAATAAAGATAGTAATACTTTTTTCATTGTTTTTTTAAATTATTGTTCGTTAATTATTTTGTGTTTTTAGACAAGCATGATGCCAAAAACGTTACAAACAAGATAAAAAAAAGACAACAATTACTATAAATAGTTGATTAACTGAATATTATATTAAAAATATTTTATTCTTAAACGTTGTATTAAGTTATTTGAAATTAAAAATTGTAGCTTTTTGATGAAAATAGATCAAACAATTAGACACAATATTTGTTTCACAGCCCAAACACGTAAGCAAACCTCACTCCAACAAATCCTTTGGTGTTGGTTTTATTAAGGATAGCAACATCATTTTTACCCGTCCAGCCTTCGTATCTGATTCCCAGATCGAGTTTGTTCCCACCAGATAATTTAAACTGGTTTCCGACACCTGGTGACCAAGCAAATAAGGTTTTTTGGCCTTTATTTAAGGGTAGAGCAGTTCCCAATTGACCTTCAGCATAAAAGCTCTCGCTTAACTGGTATTTTAATCCGGCTTTTACAGGAATATAGGTTAAATCCTTTACATTAAACAATTGGTTTCTCTTGCCAAAAAAATTCATAAAACCCGCGTTCAAAGTGATTGCTAAATTTTCCGCAACAGGAAGATCAGCTTTTACTGAAGCGCCCAAGCCAATTCCCGACAGGTTAGTGAAATTGCCTGATGGTAAACCAATTTCTGCCGCAACACCAATGCTAGCGCTATTTTGAGCTTTTAAAAGTACCGGGCTCAAAAATAAAAAGACTATAAGTATAATTTTGATCTTTATGCTACGCATGAATTTAAGCGGTTAGTTTTCTGAAAATATCTTCTAAAGATTGCTGCTGGTACACTTTTTTTAGTCCCTCCAGCGAATCGTTTGCCACAATTTTACCTTTATTAATAATAATGATGTCGTCACAAATGGCTTCAACCTCCTGCATAATATGGGTAGAAATAACAACCGTTTTAGCTGCACCTAATGTTTTGATGAGCTGCCTAATGTCAACCAGCTGGTTTGGATCGAGGCCGGAAGTAGGCTCATCTAAAATTAAAACCACTGGATTATGGATGATCGCCTGGGCCAGGCCCACCCTTTGCCGATAGCCTTTAGATAACATACCAATTTTTTTATGTTGCTCTGGGGTTAAGCCTACCATTTTGATAACTTCATCAATCCGTGCAGGTAAATTGATAATTTTATAGGTTTGACCAACAAAACTTAAAAATTCCTTCACATACATATCAGCATATAATGGCGTGTTTTCGGGCAGGTAACCAATATGCTTTTTCGCTTCAATGGCATTGCTAAGAATACTTTTACCATAAATTTCAGCTTCACCCGATGTAGGTGCCAGATAACCGGTAAGCATCCGCATAGTTGTCGATTTACCAGCTCCATTTGGGCCTAAAAAACCCAGAATGCGCCCTGGGTTGACTTCAAAACTGATGGAATCAACCGCTTTTTGCTTATCGTAATGTTTAGAAAGATTTTTAACTGAAATACTCATTTTGTATTTTTTATCACAGATTTGCACATATAAACACAGACTTTAAAACTACCAGACCCGTGTGCATCCTTTCCATCTGTGCTTAATTAATATGCGGTGAACTTAATTTTTTGTTATACCTAAATTTATCCAACTCTTCTGATGCCTGTTGTAAATTATCGCCAGACAAAATATCTGCACCGTTATTAACCAAATGATAATAAACATTCTTCGCCGGACTGGTTATCGCACTTTTATCAATATTTCCCATCGTTCCTAAAATAGTGGTAATACCTTTATGATGTAGGTATTGATAAAATTCTTTACCTGGGGCTGAAACACCAACAAAAGCGACAATTCGGTTATTCGGTATTCCCATGTTGTTTAACCGTTTCAATTCTGCTTTCTTTTGAATAGATGCAGAAATCATTAAATCAGGTGCCAATTGATGCACCTCTTTGGCCTGATCTGCAGTATAGGTAATGATAATCGAGTTACACTCTACTTTATATTGCCTTACTTTTTCGATCACTTTTGCATACGAAACACCTTTTTTCAAATCGATGGTCAATAAAACTTTTCCTTTGCTCCAGCTCAGCACACTATCTAAAGTAGGGATTTTAAACTTTGTTTCTTTCCCTTCATCATCTTTGAGGTTAAAAGCTTTCAACTCCTCATAGGTATAATTTCCAATTGGCCCTTTCCCTGTAGATGTACGGTCGAGTTGATCATCGTGCATAATCACCATAACGGAATCTTTACTGTAAGCGACATCAAATTCGATTACGACCGGATTATAAGTAGTGGCATTATCGAATGTTTCAATACAGTTTTCAGGATAACCGGGCATTGGGCCTCCGCGATGGGCACTAATTAATGGAAAACGGTTCTCTGGTGCCCATTTTAAGAATTGATATAATTCCTTAACTGTATTGAATTTAATATAACGATGTTTTTTCTCCTTAGGTTTGCATGAGGCAAAAACGATAACAATAACCAGGAATAACAAATGATGGAATTTCATACTTCAAAAGTAGAAAAAAATGGAAGATGGAAGTGGTAAAATGGAATGTTAAATGTTTAGAGGTTTAATTGCTGAAATCGATGAATAGCACCATTAGGTCTATTAAGCACTTCTAAAGCTAAACGGGTTTGAACCATTAATAATGCTATACTTTGGCCACTTAAACCTGATTGCAGCGGGCACTAGTGTAACGAAGTAAAGCAGAAAGCAGGAACTCTGGAACCGATTAGCACTGACCTTGCTTTCCTAAACCTTTAAAACATATAAGTGATTTAAGACAATATCCTGATTGGTCAGGCATTTGATTCTTTAAAAAGATGCTGCAATAATTCTAATAGCTATCTAAACAGTATGACGATAGCATTGGCTTTTATGTTGATCAAAACCGCTTACCTTTTACCTTATTTATTATATTTGCTGCATTATGGCTCAAAAGAATAACGACGAACAATTTAAAAATGTAATATCACACGCTAAAGAATACGGTTTCGTATTTCAGAGCAGCGAAATATATGATGGCTTAAGTGCTGTTTACGATTATGGCCAATTGGGTGCCGAGTTAAAAAACAATATTAAAACCTATTGGTGGAAAGCCATGGTGCAAATGCACGAAAACATTGTAGGGATTGACTCTGCAATTTTTATGCACCCTAAGGTTTGGAAAGCCAGCGGACACGTAGATGGTTTTAACGACCCGATGATTGACAATAAGGATTCGAAAAAACGTTACCGCGCCGACCAGTTACTGGAAAATAAAATTGATGAACTGTATTCGGAATTAGCTAATTTTAGTGCAGAAAACAAAGCCAAATTTGAATCTTTTCAAACAGAAATACTAGGTTTAAGCGATGAAGGACAGGCTGCATGGATTCCTGGTTTTAAAGATGAGGAAACGATTTTAGACAATGCAAAATATCCATTTGTTGATGAGGCCAGCTGGAGATTTGTAAGAAAAGGTTTAGCGCTTGAAGTAGAGATGAACCTTGCACTTAAATCTGAAAACTTAGCACAGCTAAAAGATTTAATCGTAAATTATAAAGTAATCTGCCCAATTTCTAAAACTTCTAACTGGACAGATGTACGTCAGTTTAACCTGATGTTTAGCACACAATTTGGTGCAATGGCTGAGGGCAGTGATGAAGTTTATCTTCGTCCGGAAACTGCTCAGGGTATTTTTGTTAACTTTTTAAATGTTCAAAAGTCAGGCAGGATGAAAATTCCTTTCGGTATTGCGCAGATTGGTAAAGCTTTCAGAAACGAGGTAATTGCCCGCCAGTTTATTATGCGTATGCGTGAGTTTGAGCAAATGGAAATGCAATTTTTTGTTCGCCCGGGCGAAGACACAAAATGGTTCGAATACTGGAAAGAAGCACGTTTAAAATGGCATAAAGCTTTAGGTACCAACCCTGAAAAATACCGTTACCACGACCATGTTAAACTGGCGCATTATGCCAATGCAGCAACCGATATCGAGTTCGAATTTCCGTTCGGGTTTAAAGAAGTTGAAGGAATCCACAGCCGTACCGATTTCGATTTAAAGCAGCACCAGGAGTTTTCTGGCAAGAAAATGCAATATTTTGATAATGATTTAAATGAAGTAGGCAAACCTTATGGTAATTACATTCCTTATGTAATCGAAACTTCTATTGGTTTAGACCGCATGTTCCTCTTAACCATGATTAATGCTTTTGAAGAGCAGGATTTAAGCACCGAAGACAAACAGGACAGCCGTACCTTATTGCGCTTACACCCTGCTTTGGCACCATATAAAGTAGCCATTTTCCCATTGACCAAAAAAGATGGTTTACCGGAAAAAGCGCGCGAAATTATGGACGAGCTGAAATTCGATTTCAACTGTATTTACGAAGAGAAAGATGCAATTGGTAAACGTTACCGCCGTCAGGATGCTGTAGGTACGCCTTTCTGTATCACTGTAGACCACCAAAGTTTAGAAGACAATACGGTTACGATTCGCCACAGGGATAGCATGGAGCAGGAACGTGTAGCCATTGCCGATTTAGGAAATATTATCGGCTCGGCGGTAAGCTGGAAGACATTGTTGGCATAAAAGTATAAATCCGTCATCTCCATCGGAGAGCAACGAAGCCAAGAGATCTGCTTCAAAATAGATCTCTCCACTCCGCGATGCTTCGATCGAGATGACGACCGTTTTATCAAGTCGCAGGTTTTACCCCTGCGACTTTTTTGTGTAAGAAAAATGAATTTAGCCGAACATTATAACAAACTTTACAGGGATTCGATTGCCAAAATAGCTAATGGTAACTACGAAATAGATCGCTTAATCGATTCTGACGCCGATAATCGTTTTGGCATTACTTTGGTCATCAGGCCTGATGCCGAAACGAATCATAAAATCCAGCAATTTTTGGCTGAAGTAAAAGCCATTGAGCCTGATCAGTATTATTATCAAAATGCAGATATCCATATTACCTTAATGTCGGTCATTTCCTGCTATGACGGCTTTGATCTGAACGCAATTAACATTCATGATTATGTCCAGGTGATTCAGCAGGTTTTAAACGCCTATCGGAGTTTCAGAATTCATTTTAAAGGGCTTACGGCTTCACCTTCCTGCATTTTGATTCAGGGATTTTTAACTGAAACACTAAACCAGATACGTAATGATCTGAGGTTTGCTTTTAAAAATACTGATTTACAGCAAAGCATCGACAAGAGATATGCCATTCAAACGGCACATTCAACTATCGTGCGATTAAGAAAACAGCTTCAAGCCCCGGACGCACTATTCCATCTGCTAGAGAAATATAGAAATTTTGACTTCGGCACTTTCGAAGTGAAGCAAATCGAATTGGTTTATAACGATTGGTACCAGCGAGAACAATACGTTAAGAAATTGCATATCTTTTCACTCGATCAATAAATCCCATATCTTCGCGGCATTATTAACCAAAAAACAACTTAACACTCTTGAAACTATCTTTCAAATTAATCGCCTTGGCATTTACCTGCCTCCTCTTTATTTCATCCTGCAAAAAAGAAACACCTTTACCCGAAAAAGATATTTTTAGCATAAAAATAGATGATACTTTAATAGAATTCACTGACAATGCTGTAATTAGTAGCAATTTTACAATCAGCCCAAGCGATAAAATGCTCAGGATAATAGGTAACGGTTCAAACCGGATGATCAACCTGAACATTATCGGTTACAACGGAGTGGGAGAATATATTTTAAATCTCAACCAGATACAGGTAGCCGGTGCTTATGTTAAAAAGGCACAAAGTGGCGAAAATGAAGAAAATTATGTCTTAAGTGATGGAAAGGTACAGATTCTCAGCGTAACTGATCAAAAGATTAAAGGCACTTTCCATTTTATTGCAACAGATTATAGCAAAACGATAGCAAAAACAATCGATGGAATTTTTTACCTAGGCATAGATAAGCAATAAACCACGCACATGCACAACATCGATAAATCGCATGGCATATCATCCTTCCATCATAAAAACTGCTGCCAGCAACCTTATTTCATATTCATTTAACTGAATGTTATATTTGTTTAGTCATCAAAAGTTATTGACATGAAAATTCCACAGAAGTTTTTTGCCCGCCGACATGAAATTGCGGCAGATTTTTTAAGGGAATTAGACAAACACCTGGACGATGTGGTATCAGGCCGGACAACCGAGATGTTTGAAGTAAGAGATTTTGCCGGGCTTATTCACGTTCATCCTACACATCTAAGCAATACTATTAAGGCTGCTACAGGACATTCGCCATGTTATTTTTTTGAAGAGCGTTTAATGGAGATTTCGAAATCGATGTTACAGCATGTGAACATGCCAATAGAGAAATAGCCAGAATTTTAACCTACGATCCATCTAACTTTACCAAGTTCTTTAAACACTTCTCTGGCCAAACACCAAAACAGTATCGCGAGGCTTATTTCGAGTCTTTAGCTGCGAAGAAAAAAATTGTCAACACATAAAACTTAAACAATCACCATTTTTACTTAAACACTCACCATTTTAACAGCCGATTTCCATCTAATTTTGTTTAACAAATAAAAAGAAAATGGAAACACAAAATAAAATTGCCCTGGTAACCGGTGGTAGCCGCGGACTGGGAAAAAACGCTGCCTTAAAAATTGCCGCAAAAGGAATTGGTGTAATGGTTACCTATCAATCTAAAAAAGAGGAAGCAGAAGATACAGTTAATGATATAAAAGCGCTGGGTGTACCAGCAGCAGCACTACAGTTAAATGTTGGCGATGCTAAAACTTTTGATGCCTTTTTTACAGAAGTTAAAAGTGTGCTAAAATCTGTTTTCAATGCAGAAAAATTCGACTTCCTGATCAATAATGCAGGCATTGGCATCCATGCTTCATTTGCTGATACTACGGAGGAACAATTTGATGCCCTGGTAAACATCCACTACAAAGGGGCTTTCTTTTTAACTCAGAAAGCCTTGCCCTTGTTAAATGATGGTAGCGGAATCATTAATGTTTCATCCGGATTGGCCCGTTTTGCAACTCCAGGTTATGCGGCTTATGCTTCTATGAAAGGTGCCATGGAAACCCTAACTAAATACCAGGCAAAAGAATTAGGTTCAAGAGGAATCAGATCCAATATTGTTGCTCCAGGTGCAATTGAAACCGATTTTGGCGGTGGAGTAGTAAGAGATAATGATCAGCTCAACGCCGGAATTGCTGCTAATACCGCTTTAGGTCGGGTGGGCTTACCAGATGATATTGGTGGCGTAGTAGCATTTTTATGCACTGAAGATGCGAGATGGATTAATGCACAGCGCATTGAAGCATCTGGCGGTATGTTCTTATAAATCATTCGTGCTTTTTAACCACCAGGACACGAAGGCAGAAAGATTATTTTTTTGTGTTCTTAGTGCCTTGGTGGTTATCTTTTTTGGTAACCCGTCAACGTTAACCACTAAACGCCATGCGCTAAACACCATCCAAATCTACAACCAGAAAATAATCTGCATCAAATGGCGTTATCCATGAAAAGCATCAGATGCCTAAACTATTTCTACCTACCCTTTTATTCTTAACTTTTGTTAGCAGCGTAAATGCTCAAAAGTGGACAGATGCGGAGTTCCGTAGGGCGAATACTGCAGCAAATGCTAATTATTTAACTAATGAAGAGAAAAATGTGGTGATGTACATGAACCTGATCCGCATTGACGGGGAAAAGTTTTATTACACATTTTTAGAAGATTACATTAATAACTATAACGCTAAAGTAAAGCAATATAGAAATTACAATGAACTGCGGATTGCCCGTAACAACAGTTATTATATTTCTTTATTAAAACATTTAAGAGGCATAAAAAATTTACCGGTATTTTATCCTAATGACGAATTATCAGCCTTAAGCCGTAGCCATGCCCAAGATCTTAACCGAAACAACCTCGACACACATGAAAGCAGCAACGGTGATAAGTTTTCGAAACGTTTATCCAAATATTTCCCGAATAAAGCCATGAGCGAAAATATCGACTTTGGTTTTTCGAACAGCTTAGATATTGTATGCCATCTATTGTTAGATTGTGGCGTACCTTCCCTTGGTCACCGGTTTAACTTATTAGACCAAAAATTTAAATTAAACACAGTTGGCGTAAGCATTCAACCCCATCCATCTTACAGCTGGTGTGCAGTAATCGATTTTGTAGCCTTACCTGCTGCTAATGTTTATGAGGAGTAAACACATAAATGATCTTATTAATGAGCAATAAAAATTTAATTGTAAATTGCGCCCAAAAATAACCAAAACGAATAGTTTAAGTAATGCGCAAAGCAATTTTAGCCATAATAGATTTTTTTTATCCTCCATTTAAAAAATTTATTTCTTTACATAATTTCAGGTATCTGGCTACTGGTGGTGGCACTTTATTATTAGGAATTTTAAGTTATTATTTTGCTTACTTTTTCATTTTTAAAACTGAGGAGGTAAACTTTGGTGTAATTGTACTACAAAGGGAAACGGCCTCTTTATTAATAGATTATATCATTGCTATTCCAACCAGTTTTTTACTTAACAAATATGTTATATTTACACATAGTGAATTAAAGGGAAGGGTTCAGCTTTTCAGGTTTTTAAACCTCCAGTTTATAAACATACTGGCAAACTATGTTTTATTGAAATTTTTGCTCGAACTTTTGAGAGATTACCCAACTTTGGCAATGCTTTCGAGAATACTTGTTTCAGTCTTAATGGCACTTTTCAGCTACCTCTACCAGCATTACTTTACATTTAGTGTAAAAAAAATTGGGGATAAAAATGTGAAGAAGGATTAATAATTATTTTCCACGGATATAGCGAACAGCCCGACCGGAGCCTCCCGATGAAATGCTAAAGTACCTTTCCTAATTATTAGCTTCATACCATCAAGTTATTTTTTTGGAAAGCAGTTCCACAAGCATTTGGGTTTCTTCAGTCCCGCCTTCGCTTCAAGGCCTCACTCGTGCCTCGCTACGGGCTTTATGCACCAGTCGGGTTTAGGTGGCCACGGTACTGCGACTATTCGCATTTTAATAGCGAGTGGATTAAAAACCGGGTTCATCAGCACAACCTTTGTACCTAAACGTGATGGAAGCGGTATCCTTTTGCTGTCGGCCTGAGCGGAGTCGAAGGGCAGCAACAGCTATAGCAAACAGCCCGACCGGAGCCTCCCGATGAATGCTACAGTACCTTTCCTTATTAACCTATCATTTTAACCATCCTAAACCTTTATTACGTTAACCTGTTAATTTATGCAGCTGCTTTCTTGTTAAGATAAAAACAACACCCTAACTTAGCTGCCGACCAACTTATTTCATAAATAACCATGAGCCATTTTAATGATTTTAATAATGCGCAGGTAGCTAAATTGCCCAACCATTTAAAGCAATTTATTGTTGCGCAAAATTACGAGAAGTACACACCTATAGACCAGGCAGTATGGCGGTATGTAATGCGCCAAAATTACAGCTATCTTAAAAATGTTGCTTATTACCCTTACATAAAGGGCTTACGGCGGGCTGGTTTGAGTATAGAATACATTCCAGACCTGCAAACCATGAATGATAACCTGGGTAAGATTGGTTGGGGCGCCGTAACCGTTGATGGCTTTATTCCGCCTGCAGCTTTTATGGAATATCAGGCTTATCGTGTATTGGTAATTGCTGCTGATATCCGCCAGATTAACCACATTGAATACACCCCTGCACCAGATATTATACACGAAAGTGCCGGCCATGCACCAATTATAGCAGATACCGATTACAATAAATATTTAAGTTATTTTGGCTCAATCGGTGCAAAAGCCATGTTTTCGGCAAAAGATTTTGAGCTTTACGAGGCCATCAGAAAATTATCGATTCTGAAAGAAGCTGTAGATGCTGACGAGTTACAGATTGCCCAGGCAGAAAAGGATCTGCGCTACATCAGTGAGAATATGGGCGAGCCTTCTGAAATGGCATTACTTGGCCGTTTACATTGGTGGACCGTTGAATATGGCCTGATTGGCACTTTAGAAAACCCGAAAATTTATGGTGCCGGCTTACTTTCTTCTATTGGCGAAAGTGCAACCTGCATGCAAAAAGATGTAGAGAAACTTTGGTACAACATGGATACCATTAACTATGCCTACGATATTACCAAGCCACAACCTCAGCTTTTTGTAACCGAAACATTTCAAAACCTAATTGATGTTTTGGAAACCTTTGCCAATACCATGGCCTTTAGAAAAGGTGGAGCCGAAAGTATAATGAAAGCAATTGCCTGTAAAAATGTAGCCACCGCTGTTTATAGCTCTGGCTTGCAGGTCAGCGGTATTTTTACCGATATGGGCATTAATACTAATGATGAAGTTACATTTATTAAAACTACAGGACCGTCTGCCCTAGCCTTTAACAATAAACAACTAGCTGCACATGGTAAAGATTACCACGCTGATGGCTTTTCGTCTCCTGTAGGACGCTTAAAGGGAGGAGATAAACCATTTGAGGATTACAGTCTATCAGAACTCCAATCTTTGAACATCATCCAAGGAGAGAAAACCGTAATAACGTTTGAAAGCGGTATTAGCATGACAGGTGAAGTTAAAGATATGATTATAGAAAACGGTAAACTCCTTTTAATTGCCTTTAACAATTGTACAGTTAGCGAAAGTAACGGAAATATATTGTTTAAACCTGAATGGGGTATTTACGACATGGCTATAGGCGAAACCATAGTTTCGGTTTTTAACGGAGCCGCTGATAAAGATGCTTACGAAGAGATTACGTTAATTAGCAAGGAGAAAACGCATCAGATTACTTATGATGATAAAACTTTAAAACTCCATGGTTTATATCAAAAAGTTAGAGCGATTAGGGAAAGTGGCGAGAATCTGGATCAGCTTGGCGAAATCTTCTTTCAACTAAAAACAAACCACAGGCAAGACTGGCTTTGTGCCTTAGAAATTCTCGAAATTATTTACCATAATGAGGTTTATCATCAGTTGGAAAAGGAAATCCAGGTCTATCTTGAAATAAAGGCAAGTAAAGAATTAGACCATACCAAATTAATCAATGATGGTTTACATGTGATAAAAAACCCGGTCAGCCAGCTCCTTGTGGAAGATTGATTAATCGCTTTAATTTCATTAACTTTACATTATGACAACTATCACAGTACAAGTAGATAACGAACAAAATGCTGCGCTTCTTGAAAAGATGCTTAAGGCATTATCTTTTGTAGAAGATGTTGATATCAAAGCCCATCAACCCAATATGGTTGAGGAACCTAAGGAATCTTATCAGAAATTAAAAAAAGCAATTGACAAATACTGAAGGAAATTTAATGTTTAAGGATATTAAAGACCCATCTAAATGGCAAAGTGATTTAAGAGATGAACTGGGAATTAACTGATAGGTTGCAAATTAGGAAGGGTTCAAAAGTCAGTCGTCACCCTGATCCGATAGCTATCGGATTTATTTCAGGGTCTTAACGCAAAATAGATGCTGAAATAAATTCAGCATGACGAACTTATCGTTCAAATAGCTTAAATTTCTTATTAATTCCAATCTTCCTCATTTATAACGAGGACAACTACATTTACAGCATAATGTGTAAATTAAGTGATGTAATCCCTATTTCTAATCCTTGTCGCAAATAAGGTTTTAGTCGACTTACTCTTTTTTTCCTAACTTTGATTTCAACAGGTTCGGAACATTTCAACCTTTTAACTTTACAACAATTTTTAATTCCTTTTAATGAATATTATAATTACAGGTGCCAGTAGCGGAATCGGTTTCGAAACCGCTTTAGAGTTTTGCTTACATAAAGAAAATAAAATTGTTGCCATTGCCCGTTCGGCAGATAAATTGCGTAAACTGCTGGAAATTGCCCGTGGCATCAATCCCGATTGTACACTTTTACCGGTAGAATTTGACATCGTAAATGATGATTATGCCGCGCTGATCCCTTTTTTAAAAGAACGTTTAGGTACAATAGATATCCTGATCAACAATGCAGGTGCTTTAATTAACAAACCATTTTTAGAAACTACAGAAATGGATCTGGGAGAGATGTTACAGAGCAATGTGATTTCACATTTCAGAATGATCCAGAACCTATTGCCATTAATGCAAAGCGGAAGCCACATCATTAACATTGGCAGCATGGGTGGCTTTCAGGGAAGTGTTAAATTCCCCGGACTTTCTGCTTATTCAGCAAGTAAAGCGGCTTTGCACACGCTAACAGAATGTTTGGCTTTTGAATTAGCAGAAACAGGAATAAAAATCAACTGCCTTGCTTTAGGATCGGCACAGACAGAAATGCTGGAAGCAGCTTTTCCGGGATACCAAAGTCCGGTGATGGCTTTTGAAATGGGAAAATATGTTGCTGATTTTGCTAAAACCGGACATAAATTTTTTAATGGAAAAATTTTACCAGTAGCAGTTACTACACCATAATATGATAATTTTTAGTAATTTACGGCAGTAATTGAAAAACTAAAAAAATCTATGGAAACAAATTCTCCTTTTAAAACAGTCGACAGTGGAAAAAATGCTGCTGTTGTAAGTTACATCTTTCTAATTGGTTGGCTAATATCGTACTTTGCAATGTACAAAGATAATAAAACAGCACTATCCAGTTATCACTTGAGGCAATCTTTATTGCTTCATCTTTTTATAATCGTACTAAATGTGGCAGTAACCATATTAGTTATGATTATACCAACTGCAATATTTGGTTACTTGAGTTATGTGGTTTATATTGCTTACCTAATTTTGATTATTTTAGGTGCTGTAAGTGCGAATAACAGCGAACTAAAACCGCTTCCGTTAATTGGCGACAAAGCTCAAACCATGTTTCCAAGTATTTAATCGAAGCTAAATATTCTAATTTAAGTCTGGGTAGTTACCCGGACTTTTTTTTTGTTTTAATTGGTTTTCAACATTTTAATACACTTTATATATTTTTCATATCTTTAACCCCAACATATGAAGAAAATAATAGTCCCGATTTTGTTTTTCATTTTGTCTGCCACGGCAGGAAAAGCCCAAACAATCTTACCCGCGCAATACCAGGAACTGGTAAAGAAATTAGTGGCCAATCTTCCCAAAAATGCTACGATTACAGAAAACAGTTCTTCCACAAATTCCACAACTCTTATCGATTTTGCCAAAAGTATGTTAGGTATCCCCTATCGTTACGCTACTAGCAACCCAAAAGTTGGTTTTGATTGTTCTGGCTTTGTGAGTTATGTATTTAGTAATTTCGGTTTCAAAGTTCCACGTTCTTCTAGAGAGTTTAGTTCTGCGGGTAAAGAAACCAGTTTAGAAAATGCAAAAGTGGGTGATGTGTTGATTTTTACAGGTACTAATTCCAGAATAAGAAAGATCGGTCATGTAGGAATCGTTTATTCCATCGATGAAAACGGGATCAAATTTATTCATGCCTCCTCTGGTAAAACTCACCAGGTAACCATTACGGATCTTAACGGCCATTACAAAGACCGTTTCATGAAAATTGTAAGTATCCTTTAATTACTTTTTATACTTCCACATCCTTGTTTTACCTTCTGCAAGCCATAACAAAGTAGTTTCCAATCTTTTTAATCTGGTAGCTTCTGTTTTGGCTTCTTCGAGCCATAAAATATAATCTTTTTTATTGGAAGGGCTGAAATTCTGGAATACCGATAGCGCTGCAGGATCTTCTTGTAAAGCCTCCATAAAATATTCAGGTACAATAATTTCTTTTTTCTCTGTAGATTTTGGCTTTGACGGCAGTTTTATATTATCCTCATTTAATTGAATAGCCTGTTGAATGTAGGCAATCAGGATTTCATCTGAAGGCAAATCATCAAAAGATTTTATTTTGCCTAATAAGCCCATGGATTCGGACTGTTCTTTAAAAATACCATATTCGTCACTTATTAACGCTCCTTTCCAGAAACCAAAGGCACAATGATGCTTAAATGAAGCTATGTGACAAACTGTACCTTTATAATCAAAGAACGGCATCCCCCACTTAATTTTCTCTTCAATCCGGGCATCTGCCTTATGTACCAAATTCCTTAAATGATCTAAAATGGGAATGGCAAATTCCGCAGAATTGATAATGTATTGGTCAACTTGAACACTGGTATGCATAGCTGAAAATTTAGTTCATAAAGCTACAGCAAAACAACCTTTAAAGCAAGTTCTACCTCTCCGCTATTCAGAAATTTCTTTGCCAGTTCATGTAATTCCCTTTCGCGGTTGGTGCTGTCGCCAATAGTAGCATCGAGTATTTCTTTTACTTCTGAATTTGTGCTGATCAGATCAATTTCTTCATCAGTAGGTATTTGCTCAACATTACCGAGCATACCTAAATCGTTTCCTGTTAACACTTTCGAAAAGCGGACTGATTGTGGTAAACGGTCTACACCAATACCTAATTTAGCCAAAGGTTTTGCTACCTTAAATAAATTATCACTGGTAACTCTGCAATACCAATCTCCTCCCAAACGTGCAACAAGATCCATTTTATGCTGATCTATCCTGCCATTTTCATCTAAAACCGCTTCATTAATATGAATCACTTTTATTTCAGCCAGTACCAGGTTTCCGGCACCATGGTTCTCACCTAAAGAAATTACTTCATTCACCACACACTCAAACTGCACCGGCGCTTCTGCAACTCTTGGTGGTTGAACCAGGTCAGACTTTAACATGGTAAATCCTGCTTTCTCAAACTCATTTACACCTTTAGCATATTCAGTACTGGCCAAACTCATCTGCTGCACCATATCGTAGTTTACAATATTAATCACACATTCTTTAACCTGCAGTACATTTTCCAAGCTATGTTTAGTGGTATTATCGCGCACTCTCCTCGATGGCGAAAAAATACAAATAGGTGGATTGGTGCTGAACATATTAAAGAAACTGAAAGGACTTAAATTTATATTTCCTTCAGTATCAATAGTGGAGGCAAAGCAGATCGGACGCGGAGCGATAGCGTATTGCAGGTAGTTTTGTAGTTCTACTGGCGTTAAATTTGAGGTCTTAAGTGATACCAAAACTTGAAATGATTAATTTGATAATGATTCTTTTTGAAGCGCAAAAGCAATAGTTATCAGGAAATAGCTGAATTTCCATACGCTATTATTCTGATGGAAACATCGGAATGAAAACTGCTGTATGCTTTATCTAACAAAATTGAATAAAGTAATCTAAACCTGAATTCGTTCTAATTATATAGTTCTTTATTTTTTCAGCAACGATCGTCATGCTGAGCTTGTTTCAGCATCTAACCTGTAGATCCTGAAATAAATTCAGGATGACGATTGCATAATAATCCAGCATTAAAAATATTAACTGCTAAATAATTACAATTAATTTAAGAAACCTTCTTACTTCTTCAACGCCAGGATCGAAAAATCCGTATCAGCTTTCGTAATGGTATTGGTCAATGCACCTAAGCCTGTTATCTCCATTTCCACAACATCGCCCGGCTGTAACCACTGTACTTTATAGTTAGGATCGTTTAACAAACCGGTACCGTTCAGCTCTAAAAAACAGCCTGTTCCAATGGTTCCGGAACCGATTACATCACCAGGGAGAATATCTACACCGTAGGCACAACGTTCAATAATTTCGGCGAAAGTCCAGTCCATATCAGCGGCGTTTCCTTTAGAAACTTCTATGCCATTTACGCGGCAAGTCATCTTTAGGTCGTAAGCATTACCAACGTGTCCTTCTTTCGGCGCAACCTTATACTGCAATAACTCATCAGGTGTTACCAGCCATGGGCCAATTACGGTAGAAAAATCTTTTCCTTTTGCAGGACCTAAATTCAACAACATCTCTTCCATCTGCAAAGTACGTGCGCTCATATCATTCATGACCATATAACCTGCAATATATTCATCAGCTTCGGCAGCTTTAATATTTCTACCTTTTTTACCAATAACAATGGCGAGCTCCAGTTCGAAATCCAGCTTATCAAAATGATCTGGCATGCATTCAATTTCTCCTGTTCCCTGAATAGCATTATGATTAGTGAAATAAAAGATCGGGTATTCATCAAATTGAGGAATCATATCTACCTTTCTGTTTCTACGTGCCGCAGCAACATGTTGCCTGAAAGCGTAACCATCACGACAACTGGTAGGATGTGGAACAGGAGCCAAAATTTCGTAAAAAATTTCTTCTTTAGCAGCTAAACTACCCTCTTTTATTTGATCGTCTATCCTTTTTGCTCTTTCCATTAACACTTCGCCACCCTGCAAAAACATACTCATATTATCTGGAAGCAATTTATCGCAACTATTTAAGTTATAAATATGTCCGTCGATAAATATGCCAAGATGCTCCCTGTCTTCGGTCTTATAAGATACTAGTTTCATATATGATTTGGTTAAATACGCGGTAAAGCTAAGAAATTAGCCCATTCAAAATAAAACTTGAGCGTTATTATTTTAATGCATTAAACTTTTGAAGAGGTAATTAAAGATAATTAAAATTTTAACTTTTAAATAAAATACTTATCTTGGTACCATTAAAACCATGATCTTAAAAGCATTACATATTAATCTGGTAAACGACGCTATTGCAGCCCGTCGCTATAAGATGCTATCCAAGCTGATCATGGCTCAGTATTCACTGTAATTTCATTCACCTTTCTTTTTAAATTTAAACGCATCGTCGTTTTAATTGTTAATTCATTAGGATTTTTTCTTTCTAACCATAACACCATTTAATTATGCCTGTTTATCATAAATTGGGGCAGATTCCAGCTAAGCGACACACGGTTTTTCGTAAACCTGATGGAAATCTTTATGCCGAAGAATTGGTATCAACCGAAGGTTTTTCCAGTTTATATTCATTGGTTTATCACTGCCACCCGCCAACCATTGTAAAACATTTAGGTGAGCCTTACAACGTTGAACCCAAAATAGCGCGCGAAAAGCACCTGAAACACACTAGTTTAATTGGTTTCAACATTAAACCGGAAGATGATTTTCTAAAAAGTAGAAAAGCCATTCTGGTAAATAGCGATCTGCATATCGTTTTAGCTGCACCAAGAAAATCGATGACCGATTATTTCTACAAAAATAGTCAGGCGGACGAGATGATCTTCGTACATGAAGGCTCTGGAAAGCTAAAAACGGGATTCGGAGAAATTAAGTTTGCTTATGGCGATTATCTGATTATTCCAAGGGGCACCATTTATCAGATGGAATTTGATACTGAACAGAACAGGTTGTTCATTGTAGAAAGTTTTAGTCCATTAAGGGCGCCAAAAAGATATTTAAATCAATATGGACAGTTAATGGAGCATGCGCCTTATTGTGAGCGCGACTTAAGATTACCAGAGAACCTGCAAACACATGATGAGTATGGCGATTTTAAAGTTCTCATTAAAAAACAGGGTTTAATTTATCCCTACACTTATGGTACACATCCTTTTGATTATGTAGGCTGGGACGGTTATCATTATCCCTATGCTTTCTCTATCCACGATTTTGAGCCGATAACAGGCCGATTACACCAACCACCTCCGGTTCACCAAACTTTCGAAGGACACAATTTTGTGGTTTGCTCATTTGTTCCCCGAAAATACGATTATCATCCCGATTCGATTCCTGCACCATATAACCACAGCAATGTAGATAGCGACGAAGTGCTTTATTATGTAGATGGTGATTTTATGAGCCGCAAAAGCGTGGTGAAAGGACAGATTACCCTGCATCCTGGAGGTATTCCACATGGGCCACATCCGGGTACTGTAGAAAAATCGATTGGAAAAGAAAAAACAGATGAGCTGGCAGTAATGATCGATCCTTTTAAGCCTTTAAAGCTTACACAGGACGCCGTGGATATCGAAGACGAAAATTATCACAAAAGCTGGCAGATTAATGTAGAATAAAATTAGTAGGAAGTCGGTAGTCCGAGGTCCGAAGATAACGTGCAGATGAAATATATGACGAGCAATTATTCAACATTTTAATAACAACATATTTAACAATATCACATCCGACTTCGTACCTCCGAACTCGGACTTAATTAACAACAAACAAATGGAAACACAAACATTCGCAGAAAAAATATCAAAAGCACCAGATTTTCTGCCTATTAACGGAACAGATTATATCGAATTTTACGTGGGCAACGCCAAGCAGGCTGCTCATTATTATAAAACGGCATTTGGTTTTCAAAGTTTAGCCTACGCCGGGCCAGAAACTGGCGTGCGCGATCGTTCATCTTATGTATTGCAACAGGGTAAAATCAGGCTGATCTTAACCACAGCATTAAAATCTGATCATCCAATATCAGAACATGTTAAAAAACATGGCGATGGCGTAAAAGTATTGGCGCTTTGGGTAGATGATGCATATAGTGCCTATGAAGAAACTACAAAACGTGGTGCTAAACCATACATGGAGCCTAAAACCTTAACAGATGAACATGGCGAAGTTAAAATGAGCGGAATTTACACTTATGGCGAAACAATACACATGTTTATTGAGCGTAAAAATTATAATGGAACTTTTATGCCAGGTTACCGTGTGTGGGAAAGCGATTATCAACCTGCCGATGCTGGTCTGTTATACATTGATCATTGCGTGGGCAATGTAGGTTGGAACCGCATGAACGAAGCCGTACAATGGTATGAGGATGTAATGGGTTTTGTAAATATTCTATCTTTTGATGATAAGCAGATCAACACAGAATATTCGGCTTTGATGAGTAAAGTGATGAGTAATGGCAACGGTTTTTCAAAATTCCCGATCAATGAGCCTGCAGAAGGCAAAAAGAAATCACAGATTGAAGAATACCTGGAATATTATGAGGGCGAAGGCGTTCAGCATATTGCCGTAGCTACAAAAGACATTGTTAAAACAGTTAAAGAATTAAAATCGCGCGGCGTTGAATTTTTAAGTGCTCCACCAGAAGCCTATTATGATATGATGCCTCAACGTGTAGGCAAAATTGATGAAGAAATAGCCTTATTGGAGAGCCTGGGTATTTTAGTTGATTGTGATGAAGAGGGTTATCTTTTACAGATTTTTACCAAACCAGTTGAAGACCGTCCTACTCTTTTCTTCGAGATTATTCAACGTAAAGGTGCACAGAGTTTTGGTGCCGGTAATTTTAAAGCATTGTTTGAATCGTTAGAGCGCGAACAGGAATTAAGAGGTAATTTGTAATAGCGAATTAAGTGATGTATTTAATTTAAGGCGTCACCCTGATCCGATAGCTATCGGATTTATTTCAGGGTCTCAGACAAAAGATACTGAAACAAGTTCAGCATGACGACGATCCAAAATCAAGCACAAAAAAGAGCAGGTTCAAACCTGCTCTTTTTTAGTTTTAATCAAATAATTATTTAAATTTAGTTACACACAAACATTTAAACCTTAATTATTATGAGAACAAAATTAACGCTGGTTTTATTACTGGCTGCATCATTCAGTGGCTTCGCACAAACAAAGGCCGAAATTGTTAAAAACATCAATCAACTATTGGCAAAAGCCATCGGCGGAACCAATATTACTTTGCATAATGGTACGGAAACAGCATTTACCATTACAGCAAATTCATTTTCAATTGATGAGGAAATGAATTTCGGGGTTTTTACAATGGGAAAAACATTTGCCAGTTCAGATCGTGCCACGGAAGAAACCAGCACCAAATCTCAAATACAGACCTGGAATGGGTTCAAGGTCAGTCCTGAACAGAATAACCCAAAAATTAAATCAGTTTATCCGGTTATTAATAAACTAGAGGCTGAGCCTGATCATGATAAAAACGGAATTAAATATTATTGTTTAACTGGTGATGAAGAGAAATTGATAGTTGCGTTAACACAGCTGCAAGGACTTTATAAGAGAAAATAGTTTTCGATTAATACCGTCATTTCGAGCGAAGTGCAACGCAGTCGAGAAATCTTTTAAAGTGCTATAAAACCAAAGATTTCTTCAGCGAAGCCGACAACCTAGGGATTCTGCGAAGATTTTATTTTAATAAATTTCTCCCCACCTGTACGGGCATCCACTTCGCGTTACTCCGGTCGAGATGATGGCCGGTCTATCAGAATCTTTAGATGATCGCTTCGCTAAGAACTCGAAAGCCCGGTGAAGCTAAATCTTTCTAATAGATTTCTCCATTTCGCTGCGCTTCAGTCGAGATGACGTCTTTTTTATTTAGCTCGTCATTCCCGCTCAGGCGGGAATCTTAATGCTTATGAAACATAACATGCATTAAGATTCCCAACCAAGTTGGGAATGACGAAACTTTTCTAAACTACAACACTTCCCCCAAATGTTTATAATTCGATTTTATCGTATCCAGCACCTCGCTCATTTTCCCACCCAGCATTAATTTTGTCATCGATTCTGTCATGCCTTTGATTTGTGCCCATTCTATTTTTGGTGGCATGGCTAAAGCATTTGGATTCGTCATGATATTTAACAAAACTGGTCCGTCTTCATTTAATGCATGACTGATCGCGGTTTCTACTTCTTCTGGTTTAGCTATGGTTATTCCTTTAAAACCCATAGCCTGTGCTACCAATGCAAAATCAGGATTAATCATATCTGTTTCATTGTCAGGCAAACCATCAACTTCCATTTCCAACTTTACCATTCCCAGGGCCCTGTTGTTAAATACAATCAGTTTTATTGGTAGGTTATATTGTTTAATGGTAGCCAAATCACCTAGGAGCATTGATAGACCACCATCACCACATAACGCAATTACTTGTTGTTCCGGATGTGCCAATGCCGCACCAATGGCCATCGGCATCGCATTCGCCATTGAGCCATGGTTAAAAGAACCCAGCATTTTGCGTTTACCCGTTCCATCTATAAAACGTGCCCCCCAAACGCAGCACATTCCGGTGTCTACCGTAAAAATGGCATCATCAGCCGCTAAACGGTTTATGGTTTCGGCTACAAATTCAGGTTGTATTTTATTTTCCTCACCCTGATCTTTAACATAAACCTGCTGTCTTTCTTTCACTTTCTGATAAAACTCCAATTGAGATTTTAAGAAACCATCATCTTTCTTTTCAGTAAGTAGTGGCAATAATGCTTTTATCGAATCGCTGATGTTGCCACATAAACCCATGGTAAGTTTAGCCCTCCTGCCCAAACGTTCGGGTTTTTCATCAATCTGCACAATTTTATTCTTAACAGGCATAAAATTTACGTAAGGAAAATCGGTCCCCAGTAAAAGCACTACATCAGCCTCGTGCATGGCATGATAGCCCGACGGTTGTCCTAAAAGGCCAGTCATTCCCACTTCATATGGATTATTATATTGTATGCCCATTTTTCCTCTGAAAGAAAACCCTACAGGTGCTTTTAATTTAGCTGCTAATTCTACCACCTCATCATGCGCTTCGGCAGCACCTATGCCACAGTAAATCATAATTTTCTTTTCACCATTAAGCAGGTCTGACAAATCTTTCAACTCCTGGTCGGAAGGACGGATCACTGGCTTATTGGTGAATAATTGCATAGAAGTTACACTTTCCACTGCATCCAGTTGTGCAACATCGCCAGGCAAACCAAAAACGGCAACACCTTTTTTATGAATGGCGTGCTGAACGGCCGTTTGAAACATCCTTGGCACCTGCTCGGCAGTGGTAGCTACCTGGTTATAGTAACTACAATCATCAAATAATTTTATGGTGTTTGTTTCCTGAAAAAAGTCCATTCCAAATTCGCCTGTCGGAATGGTTGATGCAATGGCAATCACCGGAACATGGCTTCGGTGTGCATCATAGAGGCCGTTAATCAGGTGTACATGGCCTGGCCCACAACTACCCGCACAACAAGCAATCCCGTCAAGTTCTGCTTCGGCTGCCGCTGCAAAGGCACCAGCCTCTTCATTGCGTACGTGGATCCACTTTATCTTGCCATTTCTTCTTACTGCGTCGTTAAAATAATTTAAACTATCTCCTGTAACGGCATAAACTCTTTTTACACCAACCTCAACCAGCATTTCAACCAGTTGTTCTGCAACATTTTTACCCATGAAAATATTTTTAAATGATGGATTTTATATAGCTAATAAATAGCAGAAACTGATGTATTGTTTTAGGCTAAAAGCAAAAAGAACCAATCTGACCTTGAAAAGACTTTGGATCAAATGTAACATCAATAAAGCTGTAATAGCTGAATAAAGTTTCTTCACTAAAACTTCATAAATGAAGTGCACCTTTGATATAACAAAACACGAAGCGATTTCAATTTTGTTAAATTCTAAAAACTCATAATTAGTTTTTTAGTTTTCCGGTTACCCTTATCTGATACCTCATGTATTGCAAAATACATGAGGTTTTTTGTTTAAATTAGCCAATAATCTCAGATCGAATTAGTGAAACATTTTGAAGGTTTTCTATATATATTTAATTGTAATCGTCACCCTGAATTTATTTCAGGGTATATCTAAAGGAAAGATGCTGAAACAAGTTCAGCATGACGATCGCATCAAGGCCAGAAGTTCAAGAGTTAGTTAATATGATAAATATTACTCGAGCCTAAGTAAATTCCTACTATCGAGTCTTTATGAAAAGCGAATTAAGCTGCATGCTAATTTTAATGTTACTTGTTACATTTGGTTTTACAACTGAAAATCAGGTGTCTCCAGCTTTTTTTAAAAAAAGTAAGGGTTGATTCTAAAAAAAATCACTCCGTACTTTCTTTAAGGATCTGGTACAAATCGGTTGCACCTCCATCAAACTTGGTTCCGTTTACATAAAATGATGGTGTTCCATTTACGCCACTACGCATACCGCTGTCAAAATTGTCTTCTATAATAGTTTTGATCTCTTCTGAAGCACTATCTTTCTGAAATTGCTCTAAATCCAACCCAATGGTTTCGGCAAGTTCGTCAAATAGCTCAGCATTTAAGCGGTACTGGTTTTCGTAGAGTGCATCATGCATTTCCCAAAACTTATTTTGTAAACCTGCAGCTTCTGCAGCAATCGCTGCCGGGAAAGCAAATTCGTGTGCATTGGCCAAAGGAAAATGGCGGAAAACAAATCTGATCTGATGACCAAAAGTTTCTTCAATTTCTTTCATGATGGGATAAGCATCTCCACAGTATGGACACTGATAATCGCCAAACTCAACAATGGTAATACTTGCCGAATCATCACCTTGAATATGATCCTGACTATTTATTTCGGGTTTTAATACACTCATCGCTTTATTTCTTGTTTAATTCTTCCAATGCATCCAAGATACCATCCGCACCAGGGTTAACCGCTACAGGTGACAAATAACTCCATGCAATTTTACCTTCTTTATCAATTACAAAAAGTGCCCGTTTACTTTCGCCAACTTCTTCATCATACACACCATAAGCTTTAGACACAGCGCCTTTTGGTTCAAAATCAGCCAATAGCGGAAAATGTAGTTTTCTATTTTCTTCAAAGGCCAGGTGGCACCAAACACTATCAACAGACACACCAAAAATCTGTGCATCATATTTATTAAAATATTTGAGCATTTCGTTATAAAGTGCCATTTGGTCGCTGCATACCGGGCTCCAATCCGCAGGGTAAAAAGCCAGAATAACATTTTTGCCTTTAAAATCCTTAAGTTTTATTTTCTGATCGGGGGTAGCATTTAATTCGAAATCTGGTGCTGTATCGCCTTTTTGTAACATATTAGGAAGCTTAAAATGTAAATCATTAGTAAAACAGTGCTTAAACCGTCTTGTTTGTAAAAAATTTAACCCAATTTTTGCCGTTTGATTAAATAAGACTGCAGGATTGGATAAAAACCCTCTTTCATATCGGCATCGATTAAGTCAATTTTATATTGAGCACATTTTAGCATAATCTGCTGCCGGTTAGTAGAAACCGCTGTTATATAATTCTCCTTTACCTGATTGGTATGGACTTTAATCGTTTCTCCGGTCTCCATATCAATAAACTGGTAAGGGCGGTTTTCAAAATTAAAATCTACCTCTTTTGTTTTATCAACCACATTAAAAACCACAACCTCGTGTTTGTTAAACTTAAGGTGTTGCAGCGCATCAAAAAACTGATCGGTTTTATCGGTATTGATTTGGGTATTAAACAGGTCACTGAAGATAATAACCAAAGAACGTTTGTGGATCAGTTCTGCTACCTGGTGCAGCGCCTCACTTAAATTGGTCTGTGCATTTACCTTTGGTTGCTGTAGTAATTCTTCCAGTTGGGCAAATAAAAATTTCTGATGTACCGTAGTGGATTTTGCGGGAGAATTGAACAATATTTCATCGGTAAATAAGCTTAGTCCGAAAGCATCACGTTGTTTCTTTAGCAGGTACATTAAAGATGCTGCAGCCTGTATGGAGAAAATCAGTTTGTTATTTTTCGATTCCGGAAAGTACATGGATGAAGAAACATCAATCACAAATTGACAACGCAAATTGGTTTCTTCTTCAAAACGTTTGCTATAAAGTTTATCAGTTTTAGCGTACAATTTCCAATCAATATTTTTAACGTTATCTCCGTTATTATATTGACGGTGTTCGGCAAACTCAACCGAAAAGCCATGAAAAGGACTTTTATGCAGGCCTGTGATAAAACCCTCAACCACTTTCTGGGCGAGCAATTCTAAATTACCATAACTTGTTTCGTTCTCGTAGTTTACAACCTGCATATCGTAAAGCTAGTAAAATACTTGTAAAAACTAATCAGTTTTGGATGGCAAAAATATGTTTTATTAATCAGCATAGCTCTGAGGTACATGAATATTTTTTAAGTGATTTGGAAAGCAATTGCAGTACTTAGAGGCTCATGCAGCCCCGCCCCCGCTTCTGCCGATTGAAAAATCGGCATCTCGCTACGGTCGGGTTTAGGTGGCAAAGATTGTGCTACTATCCGTGGTAAATAAACCCGATGGCAGTGGTAGCTGCCGGCCTCGCGCGGGCACTACAAACGGACAGCGGGACCGAAAATGCGATGAAAAACTGAACCCCACATTTCCTAAAATCAAAAAATCGTTTGAACATCTAACAAAAAACCTTTCTTTCGAAATATAATAAAAAAGACGTAGCAGGTTTGTGAAACCTGCTACGTCTAAAACCTAAAATACAAAGATCTATTTTTCATTTAAAATGCCTAAAATTGGTTCAAGTCCTGCCTTTATTTCTGCAAAGGATAATACTAAAGATGTGTTGGGCTTTATTATGGCTTTAATCACCTTATTTCCAAATAAGTAATAACGGGTTTCTATACTATTTTTAATTTTAAAATCTTTCAAATAAATCGGCTTATCGTAAACCGTTTCTTTTTTATAAAGGAAAAATAAGTTTTTGTTGTTAAAGTAGTAATCGATTTCAGCCTTTCCGGTTTCACCATAAAAAACACAATGTATTTTTTTAAGTGCAGCTTTACTGTAATAGCCGGTCACCACACCACCCTCTGCCGACATGCCGAAAGCATCTCTTTTTTTCTTTTTATAAAACTTCAGTTTTTTGTTGATCGATGCAAAATCAGATTTGATTTTCTTTATAATAGCCACGCTATCTATAGCATTATTAATTGGATTTTTATCAGCTGAAAATGTGTTATGGCTGCTACTAATAACGGCGGTTAATAATATTAGAAGTCCTTTTAAGCTATTTTTCATTTTTTAAATCTTTGATTACCAAAGTCGACAGGAAAATTAATATGCTCAATAGGCTTAAAATAATCAAAATTCTCGCCGCTTCAAATCTTTAGCAATTTAAAGTACAAACGATTATAATGAAACCAACTCAAAACGCAATATCTGCCGATTGAGAAATCGGCATCTCGCTACGGTCGGGTTTAGGTGGCAAAGATTGTGCTACTACCTGTGGTAAATAAACCCGATGGCAGTGGTAGCTGCCGGCCTCGCGCGGGCACTACAAACGGACAGCGGGACCGAAAATGCGATAAAAAACTGAACCCCACATTTCCTAAAACCAAAAAATCGTTTGAACACCTAACAAAAAACCTTTCTTTCGAAATATAATAAAAAAGACCTAGCAGGTTTGTGAAACCTGCTAGGTCTTAAAATAATCCCTATTCCTTGTTTGGTGGCTCACCAAACAGTTTTATCAAATATTACTTCTTCGCAATCCTGTACAAATGCCCATTATCGGTTACTGAATAAAGCGCTCCGTCTTTACCTTCTGCCATATCGCGGAAACGTTCGCCCTTACCTTCCAGTAGCCGCTCTTCGCCAACAATTTTATTATCTTTGATCAACAAACGGATAATGTGCGAACCGCCCAAACCGCCTACAAATAAATTGCCTTTCCACTCGGCTATACTATTACTGTTGTAAAACGCAATACAACCAGGCGAAATACTTGGATTCCAGTAATAAACCGGTTGTTCCATTCCTTCTTTCTGCTGAATACCATCACCCACTTTTTTACCGCTGTATTCTGTTCCGTAGGTAATAATAGGCCAGCCATAATTTTTGCCTGGCTTAATAATGTTTACTTCATCACCACCTTTAGGGCCAAATTCGGCTTCCCATAAATCGCCCGTTTGAGGGTTAATGGCTAAACCATCCGGATTACGGAGACCATAGGCATAAATTTCAGGTCGGGCATCGGCTTTACCTGCAAACGGGCCGTTTGCAACCGCTTTTCCGTCTGGGGTAAGGTGCAAAATTTTACCCAATGAAGAATTTAAATATTGTGCCTGTATCCTGATATCGTTACCAGAACGTTCGCCTGTACTTACAAATAAATTTCCGTTTTTATCAAAAACAATTCTCGATCCGTACTGAAGTTTGCCTGTATAAGCTGGTGTAGCACGGTAAATAATGGTCTGGTTTTCTATCGATGTTTCATTTGCAGCCAGTTTACCTTTGGCTATGGCTAATAAAACGCCTTTATCCTGTGGCTCTGAATACGCCCAGTAAATCATTCTGTTTTTTGCAAAGTTCGGGTCTAAGGTTACATCCAGTAAACCACCCTGACCAGATGGATCTACTTTTGGTAAACCTGTGATTTTTTTACTTGATTCCCCATTGGCATTTAAAATTACCATAGTACCTTGTTTTTGGGTAATTAAAAACCGTCCATCAGGAAGTACCGAAATTGCCCATGGATTTTCCAATTTTTCATTGATGACTGTAATATCCAAAGGGGTTTTGGTTTTTACGCCTGCAATTCTGGTCTGCCCGGCAAAAGCTGGCTTATAATCAGCAGATGGAGGGTTAGTTTCAACCGGATTTTGCGCCGATACACAAGCAATATTTGCACAGTTTAGGGCGAGGCCTCCCAATAAAATCCCTAAAGTTTTATTATTAAATAATTGAATAGACATGATGGTTAGTTTTTTGATTAAAGAAACAAAATTATGCTCGCAATAAAAAACCCAAATCCATTAAATGAACTTGGGTTTTTGTAATATTATTAGTGAAGTTTTGAAGATTTTGCTTTTACCTTCAACCTTTATTTAAGCCAATTGCTTGTTTAATTTTTCTGCTAATACCGATTTTGGAACAGCGCCAACTTGTTTGTCAACCACTTCGCCACCTTTAAAGTATAATAGGGCAGGAATATTACGGATACCAAACTGCATTGAAATTTGAGGGTTGTTATCAACGTTTACTTTTCCAACTACCGCTTTACCATCATATTCTTTAGCGATCTCTTCTACAACTGGACCAACCATGCGACAAGGGCCACACCATTCTGCCCAAAAATCTACTAATACGGGTTTATCTGATTTTAATACAAGCTCCTCGAAGTTTGCATCTGTGATTTCTAATGCCATAATTAATTTTTTTTATGTTCAAATATATGTATTCAATTGTAATGCCACCAATTCTGTAATGCCAATTTGACATTATTTTGGTAAATGTGCTGAGCGCTTAGTGGCTAGCGTTAAGCGTAAAGATCATTCGAAAACGCTTGGCGCCAAACGCAGAACGCTAATTCAATTTATAGTTTACAACATTCATTCCCATTAATTGTTCTAAGAACTTGTTGTTGGGGTTTATTTTTAAATTCTTCGAAGGCAAATCAAGCATAATCTGTTTTTCGCTATCAAAAACCGCAAAATTAAGTTGGCAGTTTTGCTGCTCGGAATTTGCCTTATTGTCTGCTAATATGGCCTCAATTTCTCTCATTAACTGATCGTTAACCCGCTCTATAGGTACCTGAATAGTTAAACTTTTCGCTAATTTATCACGCAGTTCAGACATGAGGTTAATTGCTGTGATTTTAAATTCCCAATCGCCAGCTTTTCCGAAACGTTCGCCTACCCTTCCCCTAATCTGCAAGAAATATCCTTCAGTTAAAAATGATTTAAACTTTAAAAAATCTTCACCAAACAAAGCCATTTCGCAGGCATCGTCGTAATCTTCAAAAACAAATGTTCCGAAAGGTTTACCTGTTTTCGTAATCCGTTGCGATGCCGTTACCACCAGGCCACCTACACAAAGCTCGCGGTTTTTCAGTTTTTCGAATTCGGCCAAAACCTCTTCATTGCTATCGCCCATACGCACTTTGTTGATGATACTGAGCTGCCGGACACTATTGGTACAAAATTTATCAAGTTCGAGTTTATAGTTATCCAAAGGGTGACCGGAAAGGAAAATCCCGATCGCATCTTTTTCATATTTCAACCTGTCCATTAAGGCCCACTCTGGTGAAACAGGTAAACTCGGCTCTAAAATCAAATCGGCTTTTGAGCCGCCAAAGAGCGAAGCCTGCGACGTGCTTTCATTATTCTGAAAATCATTGGCATATTTAATAATTTTTTCAATGCCATTCATTTTATCATTTGGACCAATATAAAAATACTGTGCCCTGTGTCCACCAAATGCATCGAAAGCACCACTGTACACAAAACTCTCGTAAGCTTTTTTATTTACAATACGCGTATTGGAACGCTTGGCAAAATCGTACACACTGGCATAAGGTCCATTGGCTGAGCGTTCTTCGATAATACTCTCTACCGCCTTCTCACCTACACCTTTTACTGCAGACATCCCGAAGCGGACTTCGCCTTTGGCATTTACCGAGAATTTAAGATCAGATTCGTTTACATCCGGGCCTAATACGGTAACACTCATCTGGCGACACTCTTCCATAAAGAACGCCACCTGCTTAATATCACTCATGTTATTGGATAGTACCGCAGCCATATATTCGGCCGGATAATGTGCTTTCAAATAAGCCGTTTGATAAGCAATCCATGCATAACAGGTAGAGTGTGATTTATTGAAGGCATAGGATGCAAATGCTTCCCAATCCTTCCAGATTTTCTCTAAAACGGTCGCATCATGCCCCTTTTCCGAAGCTTGTTTCACAAACTTTGGTTTCATTTTATCCAAAACGTCTTTCTGTTTCTTACCCATGGCCTTACGCAGAACGTCGGCCTCACCTTTGGTAAAGCCAGCCAGCTTTTGCGATAAAAGCATTACCTGTTCCTGGTAAACCGTAATTCCGTATGTTTCCTTTAAATATTCCTCGCAGGCATCCAGATCGTACTTAATTTCTTCCTCGCCATTTTTACGACGAACGAAACTTGGAATATACTCCATTGGTCCAGGGCGGTATAAGGCATTCATGGCAATTAAATCGTCGAAAACCGTTGGTTTAAGCTCTTTCATGTATTTCTGCATACCCGGACTCTCATACTGGAAAATACCGATAGTTTCACCACGCTGGAAAAGCTCATAGGTTAATACATCATCAATCGGGAAATTATCGGGATTGAGGTCGATGCCGTGCCTTTTCTTAACCAGTTTCACCGTATCCTTAATCAGGGTTAAGGTTTTTAACCCCAGGAAGTCCATTTTTAATAAACCGGCGCTTTCTACAACCGAGTTATCAAACTGGGTAACATATAAATCAGAATCTTTAGCTACAGATACAGGAACGAAATTGGTAATATCGCTCGGTGTAATAATCACGCCGCAGGCATGAATACCCGTATTCCGCAGCGATCCTTCTAAAATCTGTGCCTGCTGAATGGTTTCGGCACTTAAATCTTTCTGACTGCCCAGGTTTTTCAGTTCTACAACTTTCTCATATTCATCGGGCCGTAAAGCATCTTTTAAACTTTTTTCGTCGAGGTTAAAGATTTTGGCCAGCTTCATATTCGGAATCAGCTTGGCAATTTTATCGGCCTCAAACAGCGGCAAATCTAATACGCGCGCCGTATCGCGGATAGACGATTTGGCGGCCATGGTACCATAAGTAATAATCTGCGCTACCTGGTTGGCACCATACTTATTAATTACATAATCCATTACACGGCCACGCCCCTCATCATCAAAGTCGATATCGATATCGGGCATGGATACACGGTCGGGATTTAGGAAACGCTCAAAAAGGAGGTCGTATTTAATCGGGTCGATATTGGTAATCCCGAGGCAATAAGCTACTGCTGAACCTGCAGCTGAACCCCTGCCCGGCCCTACCGATACATCAAGGTTACGAGCCTCGGCAATAAAATCCTGTACAATCAGGAAATAACCCGGATAACCCGTTTTTTCTATCGTTGCCAGCTCGAAATCCAAACGTTCGGTAATATCATCGGTTAAGGTTCCATAACGGCGTTTCGCACCTTCGTACGTTAAATGTCTTAAAAACTTATTCTCCCCACGTTTTCCACCATCGGCTTCATCTTCGGCAACCAAAAATTCTTCAGGAATATCGAATTTTGGTAAGAGTACTTCGCGGGCAAGTTTATAAATTTCAATTTTATCAAGGATTTCCTGAATATTTAAAATCGCTTCCGGCAGATCAGCAAAAAGTGCCTTCATTTCATCAGCCGATTTGAAATAGTATTCCTGGTTAGGTAAACCATAACGATAACCACGGCCGCGGCCTATTGGTGTGGCTTGCTTTTCGCCATCTTTTACACAGAGTAAAATATCGTGCGCGTTCGCATCTTTATTATTTACATAATAAGTATTGTTGGTTGCCACCAGTTTAACGGCATGTTTACGGGCAAAAGCAATTAATGTTTCGTTTACACGGTCTTCATCTTCCTGTTTATGGCGCATCACCTCTAAATAGAAATCGTCGCCAAACATTTCCTTCCACCAGATCAATGCTTCTTCTGCCTGGCTTTCGCCCATGTTTAAGATCTTACTGGAAATCTCACCGCCCAGGTTACCTGATAAAACAATGATATCTTCCTTGTATTGCTCAATAATCTGCCTATCGATACGAGGTACATAATAAAAACCCTTGGTATAAGCTATCGACGACATTTTGGCGAGGTTATGATAGCCCTTTTTGTTTTTAGCCAGCAATACCATCTGGTAGCCGTTGTCTTTTGCCGTACGGTCTAAATGGTTTGCACATACGAAAAACTCTACCCCTACTATGGGTGTCATGACCACTTCGGTAGGGCGTTCGCCAGCTTCTATTGCCGCAGCGTTTTTGGCTTCGGCAGCTTTATTATGATTAAGTACGTTGTTAACAAAATGGAAAGCACCCATCATGTTGGCATGATCGGTCATGGCTACCGCGGGCATTTTCTGTGCGGCAGCGGCTTTTACCAGATCAGGAATGCTAATGGTACTCTGTAGTACCGAAAACTGCGTATGATTATGCAAATGCACAAAAGTTGCCGCAGCAAGCTCTTGTTTATTATCTGCCAGTGTTTGTTTAGAAATTCCGCTGCCTTCAGTTTTCTGCTGGCGTTTTCGGATTTCATCGGATGCAGCCTTTAAATTGACGTGTTTTAATCCAATGCCTTCAATTAGGCCAGGATTTACCTCCCTAAAACGAGGGAAATATTCTACATCAACAAGCAGTTCTTCTTTTTTGAAAACCTCTCTCTTGATCAGCTCCAGAAAACAACGCGTAGTTGCCTCCACATCGGCAGTAGCATTGTGGGCTTCATTAAATGGTTCACCAAATAAATAGGAATGCAATTCGGTTAAGGTTGGCAATTTAAATTTACCACCTCTACCTCCAGGCAATTGTAAAAGTTGTGCCGTAACTTCGGTACAGGTATCTAAAACAGGCATTTCGGCCAGGCGGTTGGCTACACCGAAACGGTGAAACTCGCAGCCCATAATGTTCACATCGAAACCAACATTTTGCCCTACAATAAATTTGGCTTTGTTTAAAACTTCGTTAAACTTGACCAACATTTCGTCGAAACCGATACCTTGTTCTACAGCCAGTTCGGTTGAGATTCCATGGATGCGTTCGGCATCGTAAGGTATATTAAATCCCTCTGGTTTAACCAGATAATCCTGATGTTCAACCAATCTCCCCATCTCATCGTGCAGCTGCCAGGCAATCTGTATACAACGTGGCCAGTTATCCGTATCGGTAATGGGTGCATTGTAATTGCGGGGCAAACCCGTGGTTTCAGTATCAAAAATTAAGTACATATTGTGCGGCAAAGAATTAACCGATGTAAAATAATAACGGTTCTTCAAAAATAGGGAATTTGAGGGTTGAAGTTGTCAGGATTTTATCAACAAAATACGGTTGACAAACCCATCGGGTCTTAAAATCTGATAGGACTTTTCAAATCATTAGTACCGAACTCATTATCATTTTGAGCTTTTTTGATCCTTTTATTTTTTGGAAATGAGTGGTTAGGTTTTTCATAGCGGTCTTTAGTCCCGCTATGCGCTTTATCCCGATGAAAATCGGGATGTCCGCTCCTATCGGGTTTATTTACAACAGATAGTAGCACAGTCAGCGCAACCTAAACCCCACCGTAGCGGGATGCTGATTTTTTCAATCAGCAGAAGCGGGGGCGGGACTGAATTAACCTAAATACTGCGGCAACTGCTTTCCATACGGATTTGATAAATCTTTAGAACTTAGATCATGATAAGATTCTTCGCTGTGCTCAGAATGACAAACATTTTAATAATGCGCAACTGAAAACTGAAAACTGAAAACTGTTTAAAATACTCCTGGCTCACCAACTCATTAACTTCGTATCCTTTACCTTAGGTTTATTTACGATGGAAGTAGCCCAGTCGGCGCAACCTAAACCCCACCGTAACGGGATGCCGATTTTTTCAATCGGCAGAAGCGGGGGCGGGACTGAATTAACCTAAATGCTGCTGCAATTGCTTTCCATACCGAATTGATAAATCTTTAGAACTTAAAACAATGATAAGATTCTTTCGCTGCGCCCAGAATGAAAAACATTTTATTAATGCGACACTGAAAACCGCCAACTGAAAACTGTTTAAAAGTGCTCCTGACTCACCAACTCACTCACCTCGTATCCTTTCTGCCTGCACCTTTCTATGATATGCACCAATAAATCGGCTTCCATTCTAGGTTCACGAGCCATGATAAAGAGGTATTTTTCATCGGGATGCCCAACCACTACATAACTATAATCATCAGCCAGCTCTATAATCCAATAACCTATTTTAAAAGGCCATAAAAACTGGGCCTTCATATCGCCATCAGCTTTCTCTTCGTCAAAAAACAGTTTCGAGGTGATCGATTTTTCTTCGGGTTTCCCATCCTTATGGTAGGTGGTATATACATCAAAATGATCATCGTCCACCAAAGTATAAGTCTCTGTAGTTTGCTTCCAATGTTTATCCATTAAAGTTGGGATAGAATATAGGGAATACCATTTACCCTCAAAGGCTTTATAATCGATATTTGAAATGGGTTTGTTTTCCATAATTTATTAGAACAAAAATTGCTGTTTATTACTTACTAAGTAAACCCATATTAAATTATAAAGTTTTGAAATGCATTTTTAAACCTTATATTTATTTCTACCTTCGATAGGTATTTAACGAAAGCGAACCACTAAAATATAAATATATGAAAGTAACGGTTGTTGGCGCAGGCGCAGTTGGTGCCACTTGTGCAGATCATATTGCCCGCAAAGAATTGGCGAACGAACTTGTATTATTGGATATTAAAGAAGGTTTTGCCGAAGGTAAGGCAATTGACATGATGCAAACTGCAACCCTTTTAGGCTTCGATACCAAAATTGAAGGGGTAACGAACGATTATAGTAAAACTGCTGGATCAGATGTAGTGGTGATCACATCCGGACTCCCACGTAAGCCTGGAATGACCCGCGAAGAACTAATTGGCATTAATGCAGGTATTGTTAAAGGTGTTGCCGAAAATATTTTAAAATTCTCTCCAGAAGCCATTTTCATCGTGATCAGTAATCCGATGGATACGATGACCTACCTGGCTTTAAAATCGTTGGGCTTACCTAAAAACCGCATTATTGGTATGGGTGGAACTTTAGACAGCTCACGTTTCAAATTCTATTTATCACAGGCATTAAATTGTAACCCGAATGATTTACAAGGATTTGTAATTGGTGGCCATGGCGATACCACCATGATTCCACTAACCCGTTTAGCCACTTACCAAAGTTTACCAGTAAGCAATTTGTTAGATCAGGCTACGCTTGATCAGGTTGCTTCAGATACCATGGTTGGTGGTGCTACCTTAACAGGTTTAATCGGGACATCAGCCTGGTATGCACCAGGTGCTGCAGGTGCGGCCTTGGTTGAAGCCATTTTACGCGATGAGAAAAAACTGTTTACCTGCTGTGTTTCGCTTGAAGGAGAATACGGACAGGAAGATATCTGTTTAGGTGTACCAGTAATTATAGGCCGTAATGGTTGGGAAAAAATCATCGATTTTAAATTAAATGAAGATGAACAAGCAGCATTTAAGAAAAGCGCTGATGCGGTAAGAAATATGAACAGCGTACTGGCCGAAATGAAACTGGTTTAAAATTATTAAATCGTCTTTTCGAGCGGAGTGCAACGAAGTCGGGAAATCTAACTAGAGAAATCCGTCTAGATAGATCTCTCCATTCCATTACGTTTCATCCGATAGCTATCGGATCGAGATGACGATTCTATGTTAAGCTCCTTCATTTTAAACAATTTAAAATTGAATATCAAAGGTGTAGATAATATATTGGCTGATACCCACAACATCAGCACCTACCATAAAATACCCATTTTAGATGGTCTGGAATTGTTAAACGCCAAAAAGCACACCATCGATTTCCCTTTCCACACACACGATACCTTTAATATTGCACTGATTTTAAATCAGACTTTCTACACAAAACTTAACGATAAATTTTTACAAGCACCTATTGGTACACTGTCGATCACCAATCCCCACGAAGTGCATGCAACTCCCTGCGATAATAAACTGGGCAATTCTTTCTTCACTTTCTACGTTTCGCCCGATGTACTCAAAACCTTAAACAAGGGCCGTGATGTTTTTTTTGAAGATAAGATCATCTACGATCATGACATTTTCAGCAGTTTTTATTACTTATCCAACCATTTTAACAATCCGGAAGTTAACTTCGAAAAGGAACTGCTTAGCGTTTTAGAGAAACTGGTTGCGCGTTATGCTATAAACTTGCATTTCGAGTATAAAAAAACAGCGCTGTTTCAAAGTTTTATCAGCGAAAACCTGATGGAAAAATTTTCTCTAACAGATACCGCAAAACGTTTTGGATTGGATAAATATAAATTCCTGCGCTTATTTAAACACGAAACAGGTTTAACCCCCAACAATTACATCCTGCTACAGCGGATAGAAAAATGCAAAAAACTCATCACTAAAGAAACAGATTTGATGGATGTCGCCATCGAAACGGGCTTTTATGATGTGGCACACCTATCAAGGCACTTCAAACGCTTTACCGGTGTAACACCTTCCGAGTATAAAAAGGCTTAAACCAGCAATTGCAATATCGTACAACAGCGTCAGGCATTTAAGCTTTATTTTTGCTATCACAATCAAACACAAATGAAAAAAGATAGCATCGCCATCCTTGTTTTTTTATTTTTTAGTCTTTCCGCAAATGCGCAGGTTGGCAAAAACCAGATTCCGCTTAAAGTAGACAAAGTAACAGCCGATTTAACATTAAAACAGGGTGAAGAAACCTCATTCAGCTTCCTGCTAAAGAAAGACTTTTATTATTCGATAACTGTTGAACAAAAAGGGATTGATGTTACCATCCGTTTGAAAGATTATAACGGAAAAACTATACAGGATGTAGATTCGCCAAATGGAAGGTTCGGAAGCGAAAAAATCGTTTTCTCGCCCGATAGCACTGCTAATTTTACTCTCACGGTTAAACCTTTAGCAGAAACAACCAATGCAAAGGAAGGCAATTATTCCGTTTTAGTGCAAAGTCCGCCCAAAAAGTTAACACAGTTAAGTTACAAAGCCCTCGAGCAAGATTTTAATACCCTGAAAAATGCTTTTATTGAAACACATGTTGGCCTGTGGTACAATACCTATACCCAATTCGACAGTCTCTGCAACGTGCAAAAAAGCAAGATAAGGGATAAGATGACTGCTTTGGATTTTTATCAACTCGTTACTCCTGTGGTTACTTATACCAAAGAAGGACATAGCGCGATCCAGCCTGCTGAGGAAACGAATAACTACATCAGGCAAAACGGCAGGTACTTTCCTTTTTTAGTAAAGATTCTAGACAAAAGGGTTTATATCCTGAATGATCTGGATAATTATAAAACCAAAGGAATGATGATTTCCAAAATTAACGGAAATAGCATTGAAACCATCATGCAACAGTTTCTAACCATAGAACCAGCTGATGGTTACAATACCACAAGCAAATACCGCTGGATAGAAACGGCCTTCTCCAAATATTACCTGCGTTTTTTCGAACAACAGCCCAATTTTTTTGATATTGAATTGATTAACCCAAAAACCAGTGAAAAGATTAACTATAAGGGTATACCAGCTTTAAGTTTTAAGCAATACGAAAAATTCGTATCAAAAGAAATAAAATCTATCCCAAATTACAATTATAAAGAACCTGCTGCATTAAAGATAGACACGCTGAACAGCACAGCAACACTAACCGTTAATACCTTTTCTACCAACAGTTACACAGGTGGCAGAAAAGGTTTTAAAGAATTTTTAGCAAAGAGTTTTCAGAACATTGCCGATCGTAAAATAAAACATCTGATTATTGATATCAGGAAAAATGAGGGCGGTGCGCAAGCCATGGAAGACCACCTGATGTCGTACCTGGTCGACAAAGAATATCCAAAATATAAATATGCCGAAATTCCATCCTTTACTTATTCGTTTTTGGATTATACAGCCTATCGGGAAAAAGAATCGCGCGATGATTTTGAAAAAGATTTAAAAGCTGAATTTTACCGTAGCAACGATGGCCGCTATCTCGATCTCCCTGGAAAATATAAAAGCGATACGCCTCAAACCAACCATTTTAAAGGCGATTTGTATATCCTCATCAGTGGTTTATCTTTTTCAGGAGGCTCTGAATTTGCCGCTTTAGCTAAAAACTATACCAGCGCCCGTTTTATCGGCGAAGAAACAGGTGGTGGCTATTATGGCAATACCAGCGGCTTCTTTATCAATTATACCCTTCCGAATTCTAAATTAACAGGCCGGATCCCATTAATTAAATTTGTTGTTGAAGAAAAACAAAATGGTATTCCTTTTGGTCACGGTGTAATGCCTGATCACGAAATACAGCCGACAATTGAAGAATATTTTAGGGGCTATGATGCAGAAATGGAATTTGTAAAAAAACAGATCAAAAACAAATAACGAACTCCTGACATCGTTTTCGGCTAATTAGCCTAATTTAGGCTTCTAAACATTTGTTATGAAAGCCATTTCCGTCCCTTTAAAATTAATAAATTTACAAGACGATGGCTTCCACCTTTTGGTGGAAGTTGTTGTTTTTAAGGAAAAATATTTTGCCGTATTAGATACAGGCGCATCGCGGAGTGTTTTCGATAAGTCATTGATCGAAAAACATGTATCAGGAACGCTCCAGGTATCTGACGAAATTAATGCCGCTACCCTTTTTACCACGACAACTACTATCCAGGCTACTATTCCTCAACTAAAAATCGGCGCCTTAAAAATCAATAATTATGAAACAGTAGCTTTTGATCTGCAATCGGTTACCGACACCTACCAACAGTTTGGTCACCCACCCATTATGGGCATTATTGGTGGCGATATTTTAATGCAATACAAAGCAATTATAGATTATAATAAACTTCAACTGCGGCTTTACAGGTAAAAAATCATCATTTTGTGATACTAGTCATTTTTGAATTATCACTTTAGCTGATATTTGCAATCCATGAAAAAGTTAATTGGAATTTTCTGTATTATTTTTTGGGCTGGCCTTCTGGCCGGGATTAGTTTTTTGGAAGCCCCATTAAAATTCCAGGCACCGGGAATTACCATCCCACTGGGCTTAGGTATAGGCCAATTGGTTTTTCAGGCACTTAATAAAATAGAGATTGTACTGCTGCTTATCATTTTAGCCTGCTCCTTACCGGCACCTTTAAAAAACATATGCAGTGTTTTACTTTTCTCGGTGACCATCTTGTTAATGGCAGATACTTTTTTGTTATTGCCTTTACTAGATGAAAGGGCAAATCTGGTTTTGGCTGGTCATGCTCCGGCCAAAAGTTATCATCATATATTGTATATCATTATCGATACCATAAAATTCCTGTTATTGATTGCATTAGGTTTCTTAAATTTAAAATCACTGTATCATGAAAAAAGACATTCATAATAGAACAGATATAATCGTTTTAGTGGATACTTTTTACAAAAATGTTGCACTTAACCCTCAGATTGGACCCATTTTTACCGATGTTGCCAAGATAGATTGGACCCACCACCTACCCAAAATGTATGATTTTTGGGAAAGTATTCTTTTCGGGAAAGCCATTTATAAGGGGAACCCCATGCTTACCCATTTTGCGCTTAACGAACAAACGCCATTACAGCACGAACAATTTGAGATATGGAAAAATCTCTTTTTTCAAAACGTTGACGATTTGTTTACAGGCCCAAATGCAACACTCATTAAACAAAAAGCTCAATCTATTGCCGATTTAATGCATTTTAAAATCAATTCTCCCTCATCGAAGATTAAAATTGTTTAATTTTAATTGCTTTGAATTCAATTGCTTTCTTTATAAATTTAGTTAACCAACTAAATTTATGTATGAAATTTCTCAAAATCTTTTTAAGCATTATTGCCGCACTCGTAGTAATCATTATTGCAGGTAGTTTTTTTCTGCCAAAAAGCTACTCCGTAAATCGGACTATAACCATTCTTGGCCCAGACAGTACCATTTATAAAAACATTGCCGATTATCATGAATTCTACAAGTGGAATGCCTGGTCTAAAATGGATCCAAAGGCCAAAATAACCATTACCGGTACTGTTGCTCAGCCTGGTCACTTGTACCAATGGAATGGAGAAAAAAGTGGTACCGGACAAATGCTGATCAATAAGGTAGAGGTAAATAAGATGGTTGATATGGAGCTAAAGTTCATCAAACCTATGGAAAGTATAGCAGATACCCGTTTCGACATAGAAAAAGCCGGAAACGGAAATAAAGTAACCTGGACCATGAGCGGAGAAAGCAAAGGAATAATCAATAAGTGGTTTGGCTTATTTATGGATAAAATGATTGGCAAAGATTTTGAAGACGGATTAAAATCCTTGAAAGAAAAATCAGAGAAAGGGAATTAGAAATTTGCCACGGAAGTACAGAAAACACGGCGTATTTTTGAAGCTCAGCAAAGCTAAATCTGCTTTGATAGATCTCTCCGTTATGCTTCGGTTCAGATGAACGTCCGTATTGTAAAAACTTTGCGCACTCTGTATCTTCACTCTCTTATCTTTGGGTTAAAAAAAGAATAATAATATTCCTAAACTCTCAAAGAGAGGCTTTTTGTTATTTCAATGAAACTCATCAAACAATTATGTCGGCTTTGGGTTAAAAAACTATTAAAAGTCGTCTAAGCATCAATTAATATTTTGTAATTTCCTACTTTTTAGATTACTTGCCAGCAAATGAATTTATTACTTGTAGAAGATGAACCAAGTGTTGTATCTGTAATTTCGAGAGGTTTAGCAGATGAGGGATTTACCGTAAGTATTTCTCCTGATGGTTTAATCGGAAAACAGATGGCATTAGAAAATCAGTTCGACCTGATTATTCTTGATATCATGCTACCTGGAATAAACGGATTGGAACTCTGCAAAATCATTAAGGAACAAAAGCCAAATACGCCTATTATTATGCTTACGGCTTTGGGCACCACCGAAAATGTGGTAAACGGGTTGGATAATGGCGCAGATGATTATTTAATAAAGCCGTTTAAATTTGCTGAACTTTTTGCAAGGATCAGAATGCTCCTGAGGCGATATCATGGGGCAGTTTCTCAAGATCAGATTATTTCTATAGGCGACCTGCAAATTAATTTAAGTGCAAAAACCGTAAAACGAAATCAACAGGAAATCGTACTTACGGCAACAGAGTATCGGCTACTGGAATACATGGCCAAAAACAAATCTAAAATTTTATCGCGGATAGACATTTTAGAAAACGTTTGGGACATTGATTTTAACCTGGGCACCAATGTGGTTGATGTTTACGTTAACTATCTTCGCAAAAAAATAGATAAAAATGCCGATCAAAAGCTTATCCATACTGCAGTAGGCTTAGGTTATATATTGAAGGAAAAATAAATGGAGATAGCCAAGAAAATCACTTTACTCTTTGCCATTTTATCGGCAGTTATTATCTCCTTATTAAGTGGTTTTGTTTGGTATTTCTCTAACGAATTCGCCTTCGAAGATTTTTATAAACGTTTAGAAGCAAGGGTTAATATTGCTGCTCAGATTAAACTTTACGAAGATGATAACAATATGGTTTATGCGAAAATGCGCAACAGATACCTGGAGCGCCTCCCATCTGAAAAAGAATACATCATTGAAGCAGGCAAACCAACCAATAAATTAGACCGTGAATTACCCGAAAGTTTCTTTAATCGGATACGTGCCGGTTACGTAGCCCGCTATCGTACAGAGAATCACTTTTATGCCGGCAAATTCTTTAAAAATTCAAATGCAGGATACATTGTCATCGTTTCTGCAAACGATCCTGTTGGCTTCCGCGAGTTAAAAGACCTGCAAAGAATTTTGGTTATAGGCTTTTTTCTTTCTGTAATATTGTCATTTGTGGTGGGGTGGAAATTTTCCAATTACATGTTAATGCCACTTCGAAATATCATTAAAAGTGTAAAAAGAATAAAAGCCGAAAATTTACACTTAAGGTTAGATGTTAAAAAAGGAAATGATGAAATGTCGCAATTGGCCCAAACCTTTAACAACATGCTCAACCGCTTGGAAACGGCTTTCGAGACGCAGAATAATTTTATCAGCAATGCCTCACATGAACTGAGAACACCTTTAACCATTATTAGCGGGGAGGTTGAGCTGGCCATGAAAGACATAGCAGATACGGCCAAACAGGAAAAAGCATTATCAAAGATTAAAGATGAAGCAGAAAGATTAGAACATATCTTAACCAGTTTATTGGGTTTGGCGCAATCGGGTTTCAATGGGAAAAATCAACCTTGGGAAGAAGTGCGGATGGACGAATTGTTATGGGAAATTAAAGATTCGGTAAACCAGGTACATCCCAACAGTAAAATAGAGATCGATTTCAGTAAACTTCCAGATGATGATGAACTACTTTCACTTCGGGTAAATAAAAATCTAATTAAACTGGCCATTAGTAACATTGTAAACAATGCCTGCAAATATTCTAATGAAAATTTGGTAAGCATTAGTATAGAAAGTAATGCCAATATGCTATCTATCTCAGTAACCGATAGAGGTATTGGCATCCCACAAACCGATATCCAGCACATATTTGAGCCTTTCTACAGGGCATCGAATACTAATGACTTTAAAGGATATGGGGTTGGTTTACCACTATCCTTAAATATTATCCGTTTGCACAGGGGTAGTATTGCCATTAAATCGCAAGAAGGAGTTGGAACAGAAATTAAAGTTTTGTTACCTACGAAACTTTAATTTGATCATTGGTTCATTAGCCATTAGTTCATCGGCAAATACAAACCGCTAATGGCAAACTTTAAATTGGTTCATTGGTCTTCGTCATTGGTTGATTAATCCATGGAATTAATCGTCAACAGTAATTCCTGCGCAACGTCCTCCTGAACTTGCTTCAGGATCTAATTTAGATAATCCCCTTAGCGTCCCGTTAAAAAAGATGCTCATTGCATTCAGTATGACAGCTTGTTAAAAGAAAAGTATTTAGACCTCCCACCAATAAAACAATTTAACATTGCCAACAACAATTAACCGATTTAAATAGTCAACCAAAAAAAAATTCCAAAAAGGAGTACATTCTAATCTCATTCTAATCTCGCTCTTATTTCACTATAATAACATCAGGCTAAACTTGTATAAATAATATTTCATTCATTTAAACAAGATATAGAGATGAAAACAGTATTAATTCCAACGGACTTTAAATTAGAAAGTATTAAAATTATTGATGCGCTTGTTCAACATCAGAAAAATGAAATATTAAATATCATTTTTGTACATGCCTTTAAATTATCTGATTCCATAACTGACATGTTAATGTTGAGTCGCCGCAGCCGTGATTACGAAAATGTTAGCGACGAATTTTACCAGCAAATCAATCAAGCCAAGGAAAAGTATCCTACACAGATCAATGCCATTGGGATTGAATATTTTTATGGAAGTACAGTAGCGGCTTTTAAAAATTTTATTGAAGCTTTTGATGTAGAATGTATTGCTTACCTAAAGGGATATAACTTTACTCCTATCAACAAATATAGTATCGATCCTAAAATATTGACAGAACGCGCAGGTTGTGAAGTGATTTTGCTAAACACCCTGACCATTCATACCAATGAAAATTTAATCGACACAAAAATACACGAAACGCAGCTGCAAGAAGCAAATTCTTAATTACCACCTTTTAAATTTCATATTATGCTATTACGAAATAATATTCCGCTCACTTATATATTCGGAAAGATCAAAAAAGAACTCCTGTTTGTTATTGGTTACTCTATAGGTATTGTGATATTGTACGAGAACTTTCACGTTACCCGTATTTCTATTCCAGTTGCAGTACCCGCCTTATTAGGAACAATCATTTCCCTTCTATTGGCATTTCGCTCTAACCAGGCCTATGATAGATGGTGGGAAGCAAGGATTCTGTGGGGTGCCATCGTTAACGATTCGAGAACTGTGTCGCGCCAGATCTTATCCTTCGTAGAAAACCCATATGGATTAGACGAAATTGAGGCATTTAAGGCCAGATTTATTAAAAGGCAAATTGCCTGGTGTTATGCCTTGAGTCAGGCATTGCGGGGTTTTAATCCACGAAAAGGCTTGGAAGAATACCTTTCAGCAGAAGAATTCGAGTTCATCAAGAAACGTAAGAATGTAACGGCAACCATATTGGAATTACACGCTATGGATTTAAAAAAGGCATTACTGGAAGGTTGGATCAATAAATACCAACAGATAGAAATAGACAAAACGATAACGGGCTTATGTAACCATATGGGCGGATCGGAAAGAATTAAAAATACCGTTTTCCCGGTAACCTATAGCAAGTATATCAACATGTCTATCCATTTATTCATTGTATTGTTGCCTTTTGGGTTGATCGAATACTTCGGTTACATGGAAATTCCGTTGGTGGTTGCTATAGCAGCATTCTTTTTACTGGTAGAGAAAATGGCGGTTCATCTTCAGGATCCTTTTGAGAATAAGCCTACAGATACCCCAACTACAACCATCTGCAGAACTATTGAACGCGATCTTTGCCAGATGTTAGACGATAATAAAATTTACGAGGACAAGCCTCAAACCGAATTGGCCCAAGTGGGATCGTATTACATTTTGTAACCGCCACAAAGCCTAAAGATAAGTCTCTTTACTGAGATGGTTAGTTAAGCGCAATGGCTTGCTCTTTGGATAAAGTGTGACCATTTGCCATAGTGTATAATATAAAGCCATTCAAACGTGAATGGCTTTTTTTGTTACCATCTGACGTACGATTAACCTGAGTTCGATTAATGTTTAAAATTTAATGTACTTTATTAGTACGAATTGGCTAGCCGTTTCGTCATGATGATCCGATAGGTATCGGATTTATTTTACAAGTGGAAGTAGTATTTTTAATTGTCTTGTAGCTACTACGTGGTCAGCATCTTTCCCTGTTAAACCGACTTGTTATAAAGACCCTGAAACAAGTTCAGGGTAACGACCGTTCATGCAAAGCGCAAATGACCCGAATTAAAGCACATTATTAATCGAACTCAGGTTATTAGATAATATGAAAAATTCCATGCAGTTCAAAATGTAAAATCTTAAACCTCTATCGCCTCTAACATCAGTTAGATACAACTGACGCCGCCAGGAACAAAAAACCCTCCCCAAGTTTAACTTGAAGAGGGTTCGTATATTAAATTTCTCTTAAAGAATCTAATGCTTAAGCATCAATTTTAGCATATTTTGCATTACGCTCAATAAATTCTCTACGCGGAGCAACTTCATCGCCCATTAACATCGAGAAAGTATGATCACATTCTGCTGCACTTTCGATAGTAGCCTGTAATAAAGTACGTGTTGCAGGATTTAAAGTAGTTTCCCACAATTGTTCTGCATTCATCTCACCCAAACCTTTATAACGTTGAATATGCACACTGTCTTCTTTACCTGCACCTTTTAAACGTTGTACAGCAGCATCGCGTTGAACATCATTCCAGCAATATTCAAATTCTTTACCTTTTTTAACCTGATAAAGTGGCGGCGAAGCAATATAAACATAACCTGCTTCGATTAATGCCCGCATGTAACGGTAGAAGAAAGTTAAGATCAACGTAGTAATGTGCGAACCGTCGATATCCGCATCCGTCATGATTACAATCTTGTGGTAACGCAGTTTGGTCATGTTTAATGCTTTGTTATCCTCTGGCGTACCAATACTTACCCCAATAGCAGTAAACATGTTTTTGATCTCATCATTCTCGTAAATTTTGTGCTCCATCGCCTTTTCTACGTTCAAAATCTTACCTTTTAGGGGTAAAATTGCTTGAATATTACGATCTCGACCTTGTTTAGCAGTACCACCTGCCGAGTCACCCTCTACCAGGTAAATCTCACATCTTTCAGGATCACTATCAGAGCAATCAGCAAGTTTACCAGGTAAACCCGAACCGCCCATTACACTCTTACGCTGTACCATTTCGCGGGCTTTACGAGCCGCTGCACGGGCTGTAGCTGCTAAGATTACTTTATTGATAATCATCTTAGCTTCCTTCGGATTCTCTTCTAAGTAATTACCTAAAGCCTCTCCTACTGCAATATCAACAGATCCCATTACCTCACTGTTACCCAGTTTGGTTTTGGTTTGCCCTTCAAATTGAGGTTCCTGTACTTTTACCGAAACTACTGCGGTTAAACCTTCCCTAAAGTCATCACCAGTAATTTCCATTTTTACGTTCTTCAATAAACCTTCCTTATCGGCATAGTTTTTTAAAGTACGGGTTAAACCCCTGCGGAAACCAGCAATGTGTGTACCGCCCTCGTGGGTATTGATATTATTTACATAAGAGTGAACATTTTCTGCATAACTGTCATTATACTGGAAAGCCAGCTCAACCGGAACACCATTTTTAATCCCTTCAATGTAAATTGGCTCAGCCAAAATCGAAGTACGGGTATCATCTAAAAAAGCGACAAACTCTTTTAAACCACCTTCAGAATGGAATGTTTCTGAAAAGAAAGTACCATCCTCCAGTTTCTCACGCTCATCAGTTAGGGTTAATTTAATTCCTTTATTTAAGAAAGATAACTCACGCAAACGGCCAGCTAAAGTATCGTATTTGTATTCGGTAGTTTGGGTAAAAATGGTAGCATCCGGAGTGAACGTTACAATCGTACCACGTTTATCAGTAGTTCCAACCTCTTTAACATCATACTGTGGAACGCCAATTTTATACTCCTGCATCCAGATTTTACCTTCGCGGTGCACTTCTGCTTTTAAATCTGTAGACAAGGCATTAACGCAACTTACCCCTACACCGTGCAAACCTCCAGATACTTTGTAGGTATCTTTATCAAATTTACCACCTGCGTGTAAAACCGTCATTACAATTTCAAGCGCAGATTTATTTTCTTTTGTGTTAATTCCTGTCGGAATACCACGACCATTATCTTCAACCCTGATGGAGTTGCCTTCTAAAATGCGAACATCAATGGTGTCTGCATGACCAGCTAAGGCCTCATCAATAGAGTTATCTACAACCTCATAAACCAAGTGGTGCAAACCTTTTACACCAGTATCACCTATATACATTGAAGGACGCTTACGCACCGCTTCTAAACCTTCTAAAACCTGTATATTATCTGCCGAATAATTTGACTTTAAATCCTGTTCTTCGCTCATATTTTAATTAAAAACAATAAGTATCAAAAATACGGAAATTTTGCCACTTAAACTAATATGTGGATAATTTTTGAGCTGTTAAGAGATTGACACAAAAGCCTCTCCAATTGGATTAAAAGGGGTTTGGAAAGCAAAACCCGCATTCCAATCCATGTCTCTTCCCGCTTTCCATTACAAGTCGCGCTGAAGAAGCGGGTGCTTTTCATTTCAATCGGGTTTAGGTGGACAAATTAATGCTAAATATGAACGGATTATTCACCAAACGTTCCTATGGAACTAAAAAACATTTGTTCTTCTACAGGCTATCATTGACATATTTAAACAAAAAAGGGTCGTCATTGCGAGGCACGAAGCAATCTTAAAGCGCAAGCTGGTAGCGATCGTTGTAAGATTGCTTCGTCGGCTGAAAAAGCCTTCTCGCAATGACGATCTTTTGCAACCTACCATTTGCCAAAAAAATCTTTCACTAATATTGATTTTATACTATAAATTATCCCTCAGAATGAAAATGGTTTTTGTTTTCTCCTTAACTAATAGCGTTATCTGTAGTAGCAATTCATAGATTAAAAAAGCATTTACGATTTCACCAAAGAACTGTGCCAATCAGACATTTTTTAAAATTAAAAATTGTCTGTCGCCTTTTACGAACGTTTGGTGTTTAAAAATTTGCCATTGCCGCCAAGCAGCCCCAAATAGTTGCACATTCCGCGCCACCTAAACCTGATGGAAGCGGGCATGCAATAAAGTAGACAGCAGGACAAGCAACCGTTTGAAACACAGTCATTGCTTTTCAGGTCTATGCTATCCAGATTGAGCGACTGGCGTTAGGTGCTTAGCGATGAGCAAATAAAGCGCTTTACGCCCCGCGCCAAACGCAAAAGTATCCTTGTAGCGCAATAGGCCTTTCTTTAAATTGCATATCAAAACTAATTTATATAAGTTTGCTAAAATTTATTAAACAAGAATGGAAAGAAGAACCTTTAAAACCTTTGGTTTACTTGCAACAGCAACTTTGATAACTGCTTTCTCTGCATGCCAGAACAAAGACACTAAAACTACTGAAACTAAAAAAACAGAGGGTACTACTGCACCGGTTTCTACAACCGAGAAAATTGTGTATGTAAACTCCGACTCGTTACTTACAAAATATGAATACTTCAAAGATCTTAAAGTGAAATTTGAAGGTAAAAGCAAAAGTGCTCAGGCAGACATGCAGGCTAAAGGTCAGGCCTTTCAAAGAGAGGTGGCACAATACCAACAATCGGCACAAACTTTATCAGCCGATCAGCGTAAAAGTACTGAAGAGCGTTTAGCACGTAAACAACAAGAGTTACAAACTTACCAACAAAATGCTGGCGGAGCCTTACAGAATGAGCAAGCTGCTGAAAATGAAAAACTTTATGATAAAGTAGCGGATTACCTGAAAGGTTATGCAAAAGAAAAAGGTTATAAAATGGTATTAACTTACTCTAAAGGTAACAGTTCTATTTTATTTGCCGACGAAAGTTTAGATGTTACTTCGGAAGTAATTAAAGGCTTAAACGCAGAATACAGTAAAAAATAAACTTAAAGATATTTAAGTATGGATGCCCTGACAAAATCGGGGCATTTTTTTTGTGCTCTATTTTTAGATAAGCAGTGAGCTATTAACCCAAATAGAATAAACATGGAAAAACAACACCAGGAATATATGCAGATGGCCATTGACCTATCGGTACAGAATGTGAGCGAATGCATTGGCGGACCATTTGGTGCAGTAGTAGTAAAAGATGGTAAACTGATTGCCAAATCGGCCAACAAAGTAACCTCAACCAACGATCCAACGGCACATGCAGAGGTTTCGGCCATCAGACTGGCCTGTACCGAATTAAATACTTTCGATTTAAGCGGCTGTGTAATTTATACCAGTTGCGAACCTTGCCCCATGTGTTTAGGTGCCATTTATTGGGCAAAAATTGACACCATTTATTATGCAAATACCAAAGTCGATGCCGAAGATATTGGTTTTAGCGATAAATTCATTTATGAAGAGCTTGATAAGCCAATGAATAACAGAAGCCTGCCAATAATCCAGCTGATGCGCGATGAAGCCTTAGCTGCTTTCAAACTATGGGAAACATCGCCAATGCGGATAGAATATTGAAAGTAAAATGCACTGATTTATCAGCATCTGCTACTTTAAATTGAGTGGTTTATTTACTTGTTTCTTTTGACACCTAGCTGCCTTAATTTTTCATTTTCAACAAAGCTATTTATGTTAAATTTTTAAGGAATAATTATTGTAGGATAATGAGCATGACCTACGAACAAAAAATAAAGGGAGAACTGGATTTCTGGAAGTTTAAAACTTTACAGAAACCATCTCTTTTAAATAAGGTAACCGATAAAGTTCAGAAGAAAATAAACAGCTACATACCTGATCGGGTTCATGATGCCATAACATCTGCCATAAAACAAATGGTTAAGGCGGTGCTATTTGGTTCAACTTTTACTACATCGAAACCCATTATCGATTTAACTTTGATGCACCGTGAAGCCTTAATTAAGCAAAAAATTGAAAATTATAAAAAAACCGGGGCTGCAGAAGGTGGAATTACAGGTGCAGGTGGTTTTTTAATGAGTCTGGCTGATTTCCCTTTATTACTGGGCATAAAAATGAAAATGCTTTTTGATATAGCCGCCGTTTACGGGTATGATGTTAAAGATTACCGCGAGCGTTTATACATTTTACACGTTTTTCAACTGGCCTTTTCAAGTAAACAAGAAAGCCAGAGTGTTTTCATCAAAATGCAGGATTGGGATGATAAAGCACATCAGTTACCGACTAATATTGATGAATTTGATTGGCTTACCTTCCAACAACAATACCGCGATTATATAGATTTAGCCAAACTTGCGCAGATGCTTCCTTTTGTAGGTGCAGCAGTTGGTGCCATTGCTAATTATAAACTGATCGAAAAATTGGGCAAAACAGCAATGATGAGTTATAGAATGAGATATTTTAGTTTGCAATATGCAATTATCAGTTCGCAAGAAACTGAAAACGGTAAATTGAAAACTGGCAACTAACTATTCCTCTTCAAACATCCCACCCAATAAATCATCTGTTTCACGACGATCTTTCTTCGTAGGTCGGCCGGTACCCCTATCTCTTTTTAGATTTGGCGCATGAAACATTGATTTAAAAGCATGGGTTTCTTCTACAGGCGTTAAATCTTTGTATTTGGTTAAGGCTGTCGGCGAATCTGTTCTGTTATAAGAAAGCGCTACAACTTCGATAATTTTCTTCTCAATCCCTTTTGATACCTGATAAACATCACCAACTTTCACAATAGCCGAAGGTTTAATATTCTGTCCCTTAAGCTTTACTCTACCCGCTTTACAGGCATCTGTAGCCAGGCTCCTTGTTTTAAACAGCCTGATTGCCCATAAATATTTATCTATCCGAAGTTTTTCTGTCTCTGTCATCAAATACAAAAGTACGTAATTAGGTTAACTGTAAAAACTGGTTAACCGGTTAATTGTCGATACGGCTTTCAACAATTAAGCGATTTAAACAATTAACCAGTTAACCCAAGAACAAAACAATTTATGCAATAAACCCTTTAATAAACAAAAATTGATTTATTTTGCGTAAAATTTAAAAACATCATGTATTCAGATTTAAAGAAATTAATTGAAGCCGCTTGGGAAGACAGAACACTTTTACAATATAGCAACTATTGCGAAGCCATCGAAACCGTAATTCAAGGTTTGGACAAAGGCGAAATCCGCGTAGCTGAACCAGTTTTAAACTCTTGGGGCATTAATGAATGGGTAAAAAAGGCAGTAATTTTGTATTTCCCGATCCGCGAGATGAAGGAAATTAAAAGCGGTCCTTTTGTTTACCATGATAAAATGGAATTAAAAACCGATTACAAAACAACTGGTGTTCGTGTGGTACCTATGGCAAGTGCACGTTATGGTTCGTATTTGGCAAAAGGTGTAATCATGATGCCATCGTACGTAAACATTGGCGCTTATGTTGATGAAGGTACCATGGTTGATACCTGGGCTACTGTTGGCTCTTGTGCACAAATTGGTAAACGCGTTCACTTAAGTGGTGGTGTAGGTATTGGTGGTGTTTTAGAACCTGTACAAGCTGCTCCGGTTATTATCGAAGATGATGCCTTTTTAGGTTCAAGGGCTATTGTTGTAGAAGGTGTAAAAGTAGAAAGAGAAGCAGTTCTTGGTGCCAATGTAGTTTTAACAGCATCGACCAAAATTATTGATGTTACCGGCCCAACCCCTGTTGAATATAAAGGCATTGTTCCTGCACGTTCAGTTGTAATACCAGGTAGCTATACTAAAAAATTCCCTGCTGGCGAATTTCAGGTGCCTTGCGCTTTAATTATCGGTAAACGTAAAGAAAGCACAGATAAGAAAACTTCACTTAACGATGCGTTAAGAGAAAATAATGTAGCCGTTTAAAATGGTAAAAGGTGTAAGGTTTAGGGTGTAAGGTAACATCAAGACCTTACACCTTATGCCTCAAACCTTAAACCTCTAATGAAAATAGGATACGATGGCAAGCGTGCTGCCAATAATTTAACTGGCTTAGGCAATTACAGCCGTTCTTTAATTGAGCACCTGTCAGATCAGTTTCCTGAACACGAGTATTTGGTTTATGCCCCAAAGGTAAAATCAGCCAAACAGATAGATACTTTTTTTGAAAAAGACAACATCGAACTGAAGCTTCCCAACAACGGGGCTTTTTTATGGAGAACGTTAAATATTCTAAAAGATTTAACCCAGGATGACTGTCAGATTTTTCATGGCCTCAGTCATGAAATTCCGTTAGCCATACAGCATACCAGAATTAAATCAATTGTGACCATACATGATTTGATTTTTCTTCGCTATCCGCAGTATTACAAATTTATCGACCGGAAATTATACGAATGGAAAAGTAAATCTGCTTGCAAACGGGCCAATAAGATTATCGCGATCAGCCAAAAAACCAAGGAAGATATTATCGATTTATATGGAATTAACCCAGAAAAAATTGAAGTAATTTACCAAAGCTGTGATGATAGTTTTAAAACACCATTCCCTAAAGAAACTTTAAGCAGGATTAAGGCTACCTACAAACTGCCAGATAAATATATACTGAATGTTGGCACTATTGAAGAACGTAAAAATCTAACATTGGCTATCCAGTCGCTAAAAGAAGTAAACGATGAATACAAATTGGTAGTGATAGGTAAGCAAACTCCCTATTTTAAGAGTGTTGAGAAAGAAATAGAAAAGCTTGGCCTTAAAAACAGGATCTTATTCTTAAAAAACATTCCTTTTACCGATTTGCCTGGCATTTACCAAATGGCGAGTGTTTTTGTTTATCCTTCCTTTTACGAGGGGTTTGGCATCCCAGTTATTGAGGCTTTATATTCGGGCGTTCCGGTAGTTGCAGCAACGGGCTCGTGTCTGGAGGAAGCTGGTGGTCCTAATAGTCTATACATATCCCCAAAAGATGCTACCGGATTAGCAAAAGCAATTAATCAAATTGTGGAAAGTCCTCAACTACAAAAAGAAATGAAGGAAAAAGGGTTGGAATTTGTTCAAAAATTCAATAGTCCTATAGTTACGCAGCAATTAATGGATTGCTATCTGTCTCTTTAATCGTTACATATATATTTTTTATGCGTGTCGTCACCCTGAATTTATTTCAGGGTCTTTCATGCTAAAAAGATGCTGACCACGAAGTAGCTATTAGGCCTTTAAAACAATAAAAACTGCTAATAAAATAAATTCAGCATGACGATCGCAGTAGGTAAAAGAGCTATCAAAAGCAATCATTATAACCCAATACTAATCGACTTGTGTTAACAAAAAAAGGGCTCGAATTATTTAAAATTCAAAAGCCCTTTTATAATATTAATTTTTACTACTTATTTAGCCGTAACACCATTTGATGGATATTGCGCCAATATTTCTTTTACGCCGGTATACAAACGTTGTTCTCTTTTATTAAAGTTATCAAGGTTAAAACCTGATCCCTGTCCGTGCCAGAATAAAATCTTTTTAGCCGGATCCAGAAAATCAATAACAATGGTACCGTCAATATACTGGTTCACGTAGGTTCCCCCACCCCAGAAAGGATTTCCCCAGCCACCACGCCAGCCCCATCCCCAGCCGCCATAATAACCTGGGCCATATACATCGGTTTTTTCGCGGGCAACCACTACCAAATTAACCAATAGATCTGGGCGATCTGATTTTGTAAAGCCTTTCGCATTCATTTCAGATTCAACCGCAGCCATTAACCTGCGCTTGTCTAAATTGTTGAGCTTAATTCTTGCGATACCTTTATCGTAAAAATTGTAAGTTTTATAACCGCTTAAATCAACATCTTTATCATAATCTGATGCGGTGCGGAGTGTTGTACATCCTGCTAATGCCAATACCACTGTAAAAAGCATTAATAATTTTTGTGCTGTTCTCATTTTGTGCGTTGTTGTATAAATAACCCGACATAAATATAACGATCTTGCATATCAAAATGGAAATCATTTAACATTTTTTTACAATCAGATTTTATCTATAAAACGATTTCTACTTGATTATGTTTTGACGTTATATCACTCAGACTAAATATTTTACAATAGGATTAAATGGATCAAATTAATAAATCGGAGGATATTCCGATAAGATCTGTTTAACAGCCAGATTTATCCTGTTTTCTCTATTCTCATAATCATCAAAATTAAAACCTGACCCTACCCCATGCCACATAATTGCCTTGGTTTCAGGATTCAAAAAATCAATAATAATGGTGCCACTTTGATATGGCTTGCTGGAACTGAGGGGGCCAAATTGCGAATCTTTCCATTGATAGGATAATGAAGTTGCATCCCATTGATAACCGCCTCCACTATAACCCCAATCTGCCCTCGTATTCATGCTGCTCAAAATCGCTACATTAACTAAAAAATCTGGCTGAGCTGATTTAACAAAACCTTTTTTTGCCATAGCAATTTCAACTGCATTTAACATCCTGGGCTTGTCGAGATTGTTTAATTGCAAATGTTCAATTCCTTTTTCGTAATAAGCAAAGGATTTCAACCTAGAAAAATCGATTTTCTTATCGTAATCTGATGCGGTAAGCACAGAGATGCAACTGGTAAATGCCATTACAATAGTAATCAGCATACCCCATTTAAGTGTGTGTTTCATTTGATGTTTTATTTAATAACCTATTACTAAAATACTAGTTTATTGGATTAAACCACATCAGTTGAAATAAATAAAAGATAAAGAATATGTTACGATCTTAAATATTACTTTATTGATATGTATGTTTCATATAGAAATATCTGACACCAACATGAAATACACATTAAGATTATCTAAACTTCCTCTTAATAAATTAACTTTGCAAAATGCTAAAAGATGAGATTAACAAAGCTTTAGAAGTATTAAAATCAGGCGGGGTGATCCTCTATCCTACCGATACCATTTGGGGAATAGGCTGCGATGCCACAAATCCTGAAGCGGTAGATAAAGTGCTTAAAATAAAAAATCGTCCCGCTGAAAAGAGCTTAATTGTTTTATTGGATGTAGACAGCAAACTGCAGAGTTATGTTACTGAAATACCCGAAGTGGCTTACGACCTGATCGAATATGCAGAAAACCCACTTACCATCGTTTTTTCAGACGCCAAAAATCTGGCTCCAAATGTAATTAACGCAGATGGCAGTATAGGCATCAGAATTGTTAAACACGATTTCTGTACACCACTAATCCAACGTTTTAGAAAACCTATCGTTTCTACCTCAGCAAATTTAAGCGGACAACCTTCGCCAAAATTCTTTGACGACATTGATCATGAAATCATCCATGCTGTTGATTATGTGGTAGATTTTGACCAGGAAAATCGGACGAACAAAAAACCATCAACCATCATGAAACTTTCACCTGGTGGACAGTTTGAATTTATTCGAAAGTAAAGCCCAATACCTAAAGGGGCTTTGAATCTTTGATAGTCTTTACCGACCAAATGTTTTGCTTAATTTTGAACAAATAAACTACCCTTACATATGCAGTCTGATTTAAACGAAGGGAACCCCAAGTCCCTTTCAGGGGATTTAGGGGTACACCTACAAAATCCAATATTTAAAACCTTATCACAAATTGCCGATAAGAACAAAACCGAAGCATATGTAATCGGAGGATTTGTTCGCGATTTATTTTTAGATCGCCCTTCAAAAGATATTGATGTGGTTGTTGTGGGCAGCGGAATAGCATATGCTGAAACTGTTGGCAGAAAACTAAACGCAAAAGTGGCTGTTTTTAAAAATTTCGGCACAGCAAATATCAAATTTCAGGATTTAGAAATTGAGTTTGTAGGCGCCCGGAAAGAATCCTATCGTTCTGATTCGCGTAAACCCATTGTGGAAGACGGTACTTTAGCAGACGACCAGCTCCGGAGAGATTTTACCATCAATGCGCTAGCGATCAATTTAAATGCGGAACATTTTGGTGAATTGCTGGATCCGTTTGACGGGATTAAAGATCTCGAAAATAAGTTGATCCGTACGCCGCTTGATCCTGAAATTACCTTTTCTGATGATCCATTACGCATGATGCGGGCCATCCGTTTTGCTTCACAACTTAATTTCAACATAGATCAAGTCGCACTTAACGCGATAAAGGCACAAAAACAGCGTATCGCTATTGTGTCAAAAGAACGGATTACAGACGAGATGAATAAAATCATTCTCTCCAAAAAGCCCTCGATAGGCTTTAAATACCTTTTCGATACCGGATTATTACATCTCGTTTTTCCTCAGATGGCGCAGCTTTATGGCGTGGAAATTATTAAAGGAAAAGGACATAAAGACAATTTTTATCATACACTGGAAGTATTGGACAATATTTGTGCAGATACCGATGATTTATGGTTGCGCTGGGCAGCTATTTTACATGATATAGCCAAGCCTGCTACCAAACGCTTTGAAGAAGGCCACGGTTGGACATTCCACGGCCACGAAGATAGAGGGGCAAGAATGGTTCCGAAAATATTTGCACAGCTGAAACTTCCTTTAAATGAAAAGATGAAGTATGTGCAAAAATTGGTTCAACTGCATTTACGTCCAATTGTGCTGGCACAGGAAACTGTTACAGATTCTGCCGTAAGACGATTACTTTTTGATGCAGGAGAAGAAATTGAAAGCCTGATGTTACTATGCAATGCCGATGTAACCACCAAAAACGAATACAAGAAAACAAAATACAGAAACAACTTTGAACTGGTAAAACAAAAGCTCAGGGATGTTGAAGAACGTGATAAAATCAGAAACTGGCAACCTCCAATTACTGGTAACGATATTATGGAAACTTTTGGTCTGGAGGCAGGTAAAGAAGTGGGTATCATTAAAAACGCTATTCGTGAGGCCATATTGGAAGGTGAGATCACAAACGATTATCAGGAAGCGTTTAATTTTATGCTCAATCAGGCAAAACAAATGGGATTAAATCCTGTTAATAAATAATTTAATTGCCGTAACAATATGAATATGGTGCCTTTTAGGGCACATCATGTTTGTGGTAATTATAAATTAACTTTATTTTTACTGTTCCAAAATACAATAATGGCTATTTATAAATTTAGAATTACTTTTGAAGATTTTGATGATGTTGTGAGAGAGATCGACATTAAATCAAACCAAACATTTGAAGACCTCCATAAGGCTATTCACAGATCTACTGGTTATAATGCAGAGAAACCTTCTTCTTTTTATGTAAGTACCGATAATTGGCTAAAAGGCGATGAAATTGCTTATTTACCAAACGAACGTAAAAAAGACCGTGTAGTTTTAATGGAGAATTCCAAACTGAGCGGTTTTATTGAAGATCCACATCAAAAGTTTTACTATATCTATAATTTCGATCGCCCTTATGATTTCCATGTAGAACTGGTAAAAATCATACTGGATGCAGACCCTAATATCGAATATCCATTTTTAGCCAAAAGCACAGGTGAAGCGCCAAAAATAATGGAGCAAAATAGTCCACAAGCTGTTGACCCTAGAGGTGCGGCGGCGGCAGCCAGTGAATTTGATTTCTTAAATGAAATGAACTTTGTACCTGAAGATACCGACGAATTAGAAGCTATGGGCGAAATGGGGATCAACGAGAAAGAGCGGGACGAAGACGAAGAAAATGAAGAAGACGAATTTGGAGATGAATTTTCTGATGACGATCACTTCGAAGATGAGAGCCACAAAGATGACTATTAATCTTCTTTACCGTCATGCTGAATTTATTTCAGCATCTATCTAAATAAATTTTAAGTCAGATGTAAAGCTCATCTGACTTTTTCTTTTAAAATAATTATGCTGACAGCTAAACAATTTTTAAAAAAAAACAAAACCTTAATATCCGTTGTTGGCCCTACTGCCATTGGCAAAACAGCCTTAGCTATCCAGCTGGCACAACATTTTGGCACAGAAATTATTTCTGCAGATTCCCGCCAGTTTTTTAAAGAAATGGCAATAGGCACTGCAAAACCCAATGCAGCAGAACTGGCTGCGGTTAAGCATCATTTTATTGACTCTCACACTGTAAAGGAATTATTTAGTACAGGTGATTTTGAGGTACAAGGTTTAAAGAAATTGGAAGAAATTTTCCAAAACCATGATCTCGCTATTATGGTAGGAGGCTCTGGATTATATGTAAATGCTTTAATAAATGGTTTAGATGAAATGCCTGATATCGATTTATCAATCAGGGAAAAACTAAATAAACAATTTGAAGAAGAAGGCTTAGCTGTTATACAAAGTCAGCTGGCCGAATTAGACCCTGAGTATTTTGCAAAAGTAGACCAACAAAATCCACAAAGAATGATCAGGGGTTTGGAGGTGTATTTATCAACGGGTCAAAAACTTTCTTCAATGCTTTCGGCAACAAAAAAGGAAAGACCATTTAATATTATTAAAGTAGGGTTAAATACCGATCGGGCTATTCTTTATGATCGAATTAACAGCAGAGTTGATCAAATGATGGCTGATGGCTTAGTAGATGAAGTAAAATCGCTCATCTCATTCAGAAAATATAATGCGCTAAATACGGTAGGTTATAGTGAATTTTTCGATTACCTGGACGGAAAATTAACTCTTGCAGATGCCGTTGCCGCGATCAAACAGAACACCCGTCGCTTTGCCAAGCGTCAGCTTACCTGGTTTAGAAAAGATGAGGAAATCAACTGGTTTGAACCTGATGAACGTACAGACATTATCCACTTTGTGACGAATAAAATAACCGGAAAATAAAAAAGGGGAGCATAAATACTCCCCTTTTACATAAATCTTTATATCTTATTTTGCATCTGGAAATTTCACTCCTCTATATTGCGTGGCATCAATAGTTGGAATAGTAGAACCATATTTTGCATTAATGGCATCAATAAATACATTGGCAATTACCGCATTTCCTCTTGGCGTTAAATGAATCCCATCTAAAGAGAAGGCTCCGCCGGAAATAAATGCGGCATTGATGCCAATACCTTGTACCATTATACCAGCTTTTACCTGATTAAAATAAGCATATGTATCTGCTATCGCTAAACCTTTACTGGTTGCGATAGATTTAATGCTGCTGTTATAACTATTTACATAATCTTTTACCTTAATCACCTCATCTTTATCCAGTACCCAGTTATTTGCGATTGGATTTAACGGATGTAAACCATAAGGAATAGTACCCTGACCAAATAAACCAGCGGATTGAAAAGGTAAACGGATTAAATCTTCATCAGTGGCTACCCTTACCGAACCTGTACCTGTTTGAATAAATACGGCCTGAGCGGCAGGATTAGCGGCCCTTGCAGCAGCAAGTAGCAGCGAAGGCTTAACCGTATTAAAATAAGGAACAGCCGTTACATCAGGAATGGTAGCCACAATACCTTTCTGACCACCAGCGGTTAAAGCATTTAACAAATTAGCATACAATGATGAAAAGGTTACTTTATCAGTTAATACTGTAGTTGGATCACCGGTAACAGTTACGGCACCATTCAAAGCATAACCCAATACATCGTTATTTCCCAACCAGATGGAGAAAAAAGTGTGGTTTCTTCCCTGGATATATTGAAAATAATTGGTTTTGCCTACTTGCGCATCAGTTAATAAACGCTCGAAAAAAGGATTGGCGGCACTAAAAGTAAGTGTTGGATCGAAGGATAAATCGACACGCATACCAGGAATCCCTAAATTTTGAATTTCGCCTGAATACTTAAATAAACGACTATTGGTTGGTGTATCTCTCCAGCCATTACCTGCTACAGGAGTTAAAGTTGGGGTGCCATTTACTAAAGCTGTAAGTGAAATATATCCCGAACCATTAGCTTGTGCGTCAGTAAAAAACGGAGAAGTAAAAGCTCCTCCCCCTACTGAAGTCATCTTCGCTGCAATTAAGTTTGGATAAGCAACTTTTTGTCCTTCCAAATATAAGCCACCGTCGGCATATCCTGAGGTTAAAGAGTTACCTATAGCAATGTACTTGCTGAAATTTGCTTGTCCTGCTGAGGTACCTGCGGGAGTTTCAATTTCTGGTTTGCAGGCCGCGGTAAAAAGAATGGCAGCAGCAACGAAACTATTTAATATATATTTTTTCATTTGTAATTTCTCCTACCATTTATAAGTTAACGAAATACCTGGTGCATAAACCAAAGTTTTAAAGGTACCATCCAGGCCGGTTTCTATATTCCGCTGTTTACGCGATTTAACATCCTCAAAAAAGAATGATGCATTTACTTCGAAATGACGGGTAGGCGTATAACCTAAGCCAGCACTTAAGATGTAACGATCAGCATCTGGTGCTTCTGGTGTTACATAACCGTCTTGAACCGGAGAAAAAGCATAACCAACCCCTGCCCTTAACGCAAGTTTTTCTGAAGCCTGGTGATTAATTCCCAACTTAAATGAAGAACCATCGCGATAGTTACGGGCAGATTTTGTATCGGCCAATGCCGGAGTATTGGTTGCATAATCAAATGATAAATCCTGGTAAATATGCCATTGTACCCAACTGGCATCAAACGCTAATGTAGTGCTTTGTGATAACGGAATGCCTATACCCAAGCTTGTTGTTGAAGGTAAGGGTAACTCTGCGTTAAAGGTATTTCCTGCAGGGAATGATGACCTCAGTGAATTTGGCACATCAAACTCGGCAGTACCATTGTCTAATTTCGTAATTACCTTCGATTTGTGAACTAATGCAAATGAAATATTGCTTAAGGTTTTAATGTATAAACCTGCATTCCATCCATAACCTTTTCCAGTTCCTTCTAAGGTAGCATGGCCAGAGCGGCCGTCGGGATAGTTTACCGGCAATGCCCTTTGAAGGTTTACCTCTCCATGATTGTATACAAAACCAGCACCAATACCAATACGATCGGTAATTTTTATACTTAAAGTGGGCTGGAAATAAATGGCTTTTAAATTTAATGAGGTTAGTGCATATCTGCCAGACCAGTCATTTCCCCAATCAACTAAACCACCAAATGGGGTATAAACACCTAAACCCAACTTCCATTTATTCGATTTAGGTCCCCAAACAGCATAAAATTCGAAAGGAGGAGCAATTTTGTTCTTCACATTCTCCGTAACATTTGAACCTGTTTGTTTAAAGGCTGATTTAAATAATAATGGGTTTACTCCTGCTGAAACTGAGTTTTTCTCTAAGAAAGTTACTGCACCTGGATTATAAAATACAGAAGCTTCATCTAAAGCCAGTGCAGAACCCGCACCAGCCATACCAATTTGCTTCTGACCTTGTAAATTAACCTGGAAACCCTGCCCCAAAACCCAAAGTGGGGCAGAAAGTAATGCGCTCAATAAAATTTTTTTCATTTATAAATGGTTATATCACAAATATATACTATGCCAACATAACAAACAAACTTTTGTTCGTAAGAATTTTTATGCGTTTTAGGCTTGAGCAGTCGGTCCACCGAAGCCCATCGGAAAAGGTGGTTCCTCTTGAGTTTTAATACGACCGTTTACGGCTTCGAATTTTTGAATATTATCTTCTAATGCTGATAATAAACGTTTTGCGTGTTCCGGGGTTAAAATAATCCTCGACTTTACCTTTGCTTTTGGAATACCCGGCATTACGCGGATAAAATCCAATACAAATTCTGTGTTGGAATGGGTAATAATAGCCAGGTTAGAAAAAATTCCTTCAGCAATTTCTTCTGATAATTCTATGTTTAATTGATTCTCGTTTTGTTGTTCTTCCATAATGGTTCAAAAATAAAAAATTCCGCTGCTTAATGGCGGAATTGAGAATATAATATTAGTACTTAATTAAATATTCTATTTTATCATAAAATTTACAATCCCTATCACTGATCCAATAATAGCAAAAAATTGAATTAATCCTACTACACATATTGTTTTTTGCATATTGGCTATATCTTCTTTGGTAGCTAAGATCTCATGTTTATTATCAAATTCAGATTTAACCCCGGCTTTAACAAAAGAAACCAACTGCTCTGCTTCTTGTTCGCCTAGTTTAGCTTTTAAGATCAGAAAAAGTTGAATTTCTGTAACACTCATGGTTTATTTTTAATTTATTAAAGTTACAAAATCTATTCCAAACAAAAAACTCCCTCGGTTTGAGGGAGTTTTTAAAAAAATATCAAAAATATTAAGCTTCTACTTCTTCTTGTTTCGAAGCTAATAATTTATCGTATTCTTCTTGAGAACCTACAATGATACGTTCGTAACCACGTACACCAGTACCTGAAGGAATTAAGTGACCAACGATCACATTTTCTTTCAAGCCTAACATATTATCGCGTTTACCTGCAATCGCTGCCTCATTTAATACTTTCGTAGTTTCCTGGAACGAAGCCGCAGAAATGAACGATTTAGTACCCAATGATGCACGTGTAATACCTTGTAAGATAGAACTTGCAGTTGCCGGTCTTGCATCTCTTACCGTGATCTGTTTTAAATCTTTACGTTTCAATTGAGAATTTTCGTCTCTTAATCTACGTAATGAAACAATCTGACCTGGTTTGAAATCTGTAGAATCACCTGCATCTTCAACCACTTTCTTGTCGTACATCGCATCGTTCTCGTCAGCAAAATCCCAACGGTCAACAGCATTGTTTTCTAAGAAAATAGTATCACCCGGATCTTCAATGTGAACTTTTTGCATCATCTGGTGAACAATTACCTCGAAGTGCTTATCGTTAATTTTCACACCTTGCAAACGGTAAACCTCTTGAATACCATTTACCAGGTATTCCTGAACCGCTGCAGGGCCTTTAATTGATAAGATATCAGCAGGAGAAATTGAACCATCAGATAATGGCATACCAGCTTTCACAAAGTCGTTATCCTGTACAAGGATGTGTTTCGACAATGGAACAAGGTATTTTTTAACTTCACCATCTTTAGATTCGATTGTGATTTCACGGTTACCACGTTTAACACCACCTAAAGTTACCACACCATCAATCTCAGTTACTACAGCTGGGTTAGATGGGTTACGTGCTTCAAATAATTCTGTTACACGAGGTAAACCACCCGTAATATCTCGGGTTTTACCAGTTGCACGAGGAATCTTAGCGATAATCTGACCAGTTTGGATAGCCTCACCTTCATCAACTGAAACGTGGGCACCTACTGGAATGTTATAACCTTTAATGAATTCACCTTTCTTATCAACAATCTGAACTGAAGGGTTTTTGGTTTTATCACGTGTATCGATAATTACTTTTTCACGGTGACCAGTTTGCTCATCTGATTCTTCACGGAAGGTTACACCTTCAATAATGGCATCAAATTGTGCTTTACCAGCAAATTCTGATAAAATAACCGCGTTGTACGGATCCCACGAACAAATCTTATCACCTTTTGAAAGTTTATCACCTTCTTTTACGAACAAGAATGCACCGTAAGGAATGTTGTTGGTTACAATAACACGTCCGGTTCCTGGCTCAACAATTCTAAACTCACCTGAACGGCCTAATACAACCTGTACAGTACCATCTTCTGTTTGTGTATCAACAGTACGGATATTTTCGAATTCGATTACACCATCAAACTTAGCTACGATGTTAGATTCTGCAGCAATGTTTGATGCAGTACCACCCACGTGGAAAGTACGAAGTGTTAACTGTGTACCCGGCTCACCGATTGACTGTGCTGCAATTACACCAACTGCCTCACCTCTTTGAACACGTTTACCAGATGCTAAGTTACGGCCATAACATAATGCACAAACACCACGTTTAGATTCGCAAGTTAATACTGAACGGATCTCGATACCCTCTAGTGGAGATTCTTCGATCAATTTAGCTACATCTTCGTTAATATCTTCACCCGCACCTACTAATAATGTATTATCCAAAGGATTGTACACATCATGTAATGAAGTACGGCCTAAAATCCTGTCGTATAATGGCTCAACGATATCTTCCTGATCTTTTAAAGCGGTAGTATACATACCTCTTAAAGTACCACAATCGTTATCGTTAACAATCATATCCTGTGCCACATCATGTAAACGACGGGTTAAGTAACCCGCATCCGCCGTTTTTAACGCCGTATCCGCCAAACCTTTACGCGCACCGTGAGTAGAGATAAAGTACTCTAATACCGATAAACCTTCTTTAAAGTTTGATAAGATCGGGTTTTCGATGATATCACCGCCTGAACCTGATTTTTGAGGTTTCGCCATCAAACCACGCATTCCGCAAAGCTGACGAATCTGCTCTTTAGATCCACGTGCACCTGAATCAAGCATCATGTAAACTGAGTTAAAACCTTGGTTATCTGACGATAACTGGGTCATAACGAAAGTAGTTAACCTGTTGTTGATACGGGTCCAGATATCGATAATCTGGTTGTAACGCTCGTTGTTGGTAATGAAACCCATGTTATAGTTGTTTCTTACCTCTTCAACCTCAGCTGCTGCCTGTTCTAATAAAGTATGTTTCTCTACCGGAATGTTTACGTCTTGTAAGTTGAACGATAAACCTCCCTGGAATGCCATTTTGAAACCTAATTCTTTGATATCATCTAAGAATTGAGAAGCACGGGCCATACCAGTCATTTTCACTACTTCACCAATAATATCTCTTAAAGATTTTTTGGTTAATAATTCATTGATATAACCAACTTCTTCCGGAACCATTTGGTTGAACAATACCCTACCTACAGTAGTTTCAGTCAATTTATTAACGATAGAACCGTCAGCTTGTTTAACATTTACCCTTACTTTGATAAATGCGTGCAAGTCTAATTCTTTCTCGTTATAAGCAATAATAACTTCTTCTGGAGAATAGAAAGCAGAATCTTGTCCTTTAACTACTCTAGTTTCATCTGTTCTACGGCCTTTAGTAATATAATAAAGACCCAAAACCATATCCTGAGAAGGTACAGTAATCGGTGTACCATTTGCAGGGTTTAAGATGTTGTGTGCAGCCAACATTAATACCTGGGCTTCCAAAATTGCTGCGTTACCTAACGGTAAGTGCACAGCCATCTGGTCACCATCAAAATCGGCGTTGAATGCAGTACAAACTAATGGGTGTAACTGGATCGCTTTTCCTTCAATTAATTTTGGCTGGAAAGCCTGAATACCTAGTCTGTGTAACGTAGGTGCACGGTTTAATAATACCGGGTGACCTTTTAATACATTTTCTAAAATATCCCAAACTAATGGATCTTTTCTATCAACGATTTTCTTAGCAGATTTAACTGTTTTTACCACACCACGCTCAATCATCTTACGGATAATGAATGGTTTGTAAAGCTCAGCAGCCATATCTTTAGGAATACCGCACTCGTGTAATTTAAGGCTAGGCCCTACAACAATTACCGAACGAGCTGAATAATCCACACGTTTACCTAATAAGTTCTGACGGAAACGACCTTGTTTACCTTTCAGGATATCTGAAAGTGATTTCAAAGCACGGTTACCTTCAGTTTTTACTGCGTTAACTTTACGTGAGTTATCGAATAACGAATCCACAGCTTCCTGCAACATACGTTTTTCGTTACGTAAAATTACCTCTGGCGCTTTAATCTCGATCAAACGTTTTAAACGGTTGTTACGGATAATTACACGACGGTATAAATCATTTAAATCTGAAGTAGCAAAACGGCCACCTTCTAATGGAACCAACGGACGTAATTCTGGTGGAATAACCGGAACGATTTTAACAATCATCCATTCAGGACGATTCTCGATACGGGTATTGGCACCACGGAAAGCTTCAACAACCTGAAGACGTTTTAAAGCCTCATTTTTACGTTGTTGAGAAGTTTCGTTAGCTGCTTGGTGACGTAAATCGTAAGATAAAGTATCTAAATCAATACGTTTTAATAAATCTTCTAATGCTTCAGCACCCATTTTGGCGATGAATTTATTAGGATCTTTATCGTCTAAGTATTGGTTTTCTTTAGGTAATTTATCTAAGATATCTAAATATTCTTCTTCAGTTAAGAAGTCCATGTAGTTGATACCTTCATCGGCCATTAAGCCTGATTGAATAACTACATAACGCTCGTAATAGATAATTAAATCTAATTTTTTAGTAGGTAAACCTAATAAATAACCGATTTTGTTTGGTAATGAACGGAAATACCAGATGTGTGCAACAGGAACCACCAAAGCGATGTGCCCCATACGCTCACGACGTACTTTCTTTTCTGTTACTTCAACACCACAACGATCACAAACAATACCCTTGTAACGGATACGTTTGTATTTACCGCAATGACATTCGTAATCTTTTACCGGACCAAAAATACGCTCACAGAACAAACCATCACGCTCAGGTTTGTAAGTACGGTAGTTAATGGTTTCTGGTTTCAACACCTCACCGCTTGAACGTTCCAAAATAATTTCCGGAGACGATAAGCTAATCGTGATTGATGTGAAATTGCTTTTTAATTTATTATCCTTTTTGTAAGACATACTTATGTAAGGTTAAAGCGGAAAGCTTAAAGACCAAAGCTGCTTTTAGCTTTAGTCTTTAGTCTTTCAGCTTAATTAATCTAATGTAATATCTAAACCTAATCCACGTAACTCATGTACCAATACGTTGAACGATTCTGGTACACCTGGTGTTGGTAGGTTTTCACCTTTAACGATGGCTTCGTAAGTTTTAGCTCTTCCGATTACATCATCCGACTTAACGGTTAAGATCTCCTGAAGAATATTAGCTGCACCGAATGCCTCTAATGCCCAAACCTCCATCTCACCAAAACGCTGACCACCGAACTGGGCTTTACCACCCAATGGTTGTTGTGTAATTAATGAGTATGGTCCGATTGAACGGGCGTGCATCTTATCATCAACCATGTGACCTAATTTCAACATGTAGATAATACCTACAGTGGTAGTCTGATCGAAACGCTCACCTGTTAAACCATTGTATAAGTAGGTTTTTCCTGAAGCAGGGACTCCTGCTTTAGCGATCCATTCTTCCACCTCATCATGCGTAGCACCATCAAAAATCGGAGTAGCAAATTTAACACCCAATTCTTTACCGGCCCATGCCAATACGGTTTCGTAGATCTGACCAAGGTTCATACGTGAAGGTACACCCAGTGGGTTCAACACGATATCAACCGGGCTACCATCAGCTAAGAAAGGCATATCTTCATCACGTACAATACGTGCAACAATACCTTTGTTACCGTGGCGACCTGCCATTTTATCACCTACTTTTAATTTACGTTTTTTAGCCACATAAACTTTTGCCATCTGTACGATTCCTGAAGGAAGCTCATCACCTACACTGATCGCGAATTTATCACGTTTGTAAGCACCAAGTTCTTCGTTAACACGGATACCGTAGTTGTGAAGCAACATTTTAATCAGCTCGTTTTTATCATCATCAGTAGTCCATTTGTTAGGGCTAATGTGGTTATAATCAAGCTCTGCTAAAATTTTCTGAGTAAACTTAGCGCCTTTAGCAACCAATAATTCTTTGTAAATGTTAAATACACCCTGAGATGTCTTTCCGTTTACGATCGTGAATAATTTGTCAACTAATTCTGCTTTTAATTTCTCAGTGATATTGTTATATCCTTTGTCTAATTTCTCAATTGCCGATTTCTCTTCAGCTTTTGTAGTTTTCTTAGCACGGCTGAATAATTTAGTATCAATTACCACACCCTGGATTGAAGGAGGAGTTTTTAAAGACGCATCTTTAACATCACCTGCTTTATCACCAAAAATTGCACGTAGTAATTTCTCTTCCGGTGAAGGATCAGATTCTCCTTTTGGAGTGATCTTACCAATTAAAATATCACCTTCTTTTACATCAGCACCAATACGGATAATACCGTTTTCATCAAGGTCTTTAGTAGCCTCTTCAGAAACGTTCGGGATATCTGGTGTTAATTCCTCTTCTCCACGTTTAGTATCACGTACTTCTAATTCAAACTCTTCAATATGCAATGAAGTGAAAACGTCATCACGAACAATACGCTCGTTGATTACAATCGCATCCTCAAAGTTGAAACCTTGCCAAGGCATGAACGCAACTTTTAAGTTTCTACCTAATGCCAATTCGCCATTTTCAGTTGCATAACCTTCGCAAAGTACTTGTCCTTTAGTAACTTTCTGACCTTTCTTAACGATTGGTTTTAAGTTGATACAAGTATTCTGGTTGGTTTTTTTGAATTTAATTAAACGGTAAGTTTTGCTATCACCTTCAAATGAAACCAAACGATCATCTTCGTTACGCTCATATTTAATGGTGATTTCATTAGCATCAACATACTCTACAACACCGTCACCTTCTGCGTTGATCAAAGTTCTTGAGTCACGTGCCACGCGACCTTCCAAACCTGTACCAACAATTGGTGCTTCAGGACGTAACAATGGTACGGCCTGGCGTTGCATGTTCGATCCCATCAAAGCCCTGTTCGCATCATCATGTTCCAAGAACGGAATTAACGAAGCAGCAATTGAAGTAATCTGGTTAGGTGCAACGTCCATCAAGTCTAATTTCTCAGGCTCAATAATCGGGAAGTCACCCTCGTAACGTGCTTTAACACGTGGCGTGGTAAAGTTACCTTTATCATCATACTCTGCATTTGCCTGAGCGATGGTTTTACCATCTTCATCTTCTGCAGATAAATAAATAACGTCTGAATCTACAACTACTTTACCATCTTCAACACGTTTGTATGGTGTTTCAATGAAACCTAAATTATTGATTTTTGCATGCACACAAAGTGATGAAATCAAACCAATGTTTGGTCCCTCTGGAGTTTCAATAGTACATAAACGACCATAGTGAGTATAGTGAACGTCACGTACCTCGAAACCGGCACGCTCACGCGATAAACCACCTGGACCTAAAGCCGATAAACGGCGTTTGTGAGTGATCTCTGCTAATGGATTCGTTTGATCCATGAACTGAGATAACTGGTTAGTACCAAAGAAAGAGTTGATCACTGATGATAACGTACGGGCGTTAATCAAATCAGTTGGGGTAAACACCTCGTTATCGCGAATATTCATACGCTCACGGATTGTTCTGGCCATACGGGCTAAACCAACACCAAATTGTGCGTACAATTGCTCACCTACCGTACGTACACGACGGTTAGACAAGTGATCGATATCATCCACTTCCTCTTTTGAGTTGATCAACTTGATCAGGTATTTAACAATTGCAATAATATCTGCTTTTGTTAAAACTTTAACCTCATCAGGGGTATTCATCTTCAATTTACGGTTAATGCGGTAGCGACCAACATCTCCTAAATCGTAACGTTTATCTGAAAAGAATAAACGATCAATGATACCACGGGCTGTTTCCTCATCAGGTGGTTCTGCGTTACGCAAAGCACGATAGATGTTTTCTACAGCTTCTTTTTCTGAGTTAGAGGTATCCTTTTGTAATGTATTATATATAATGGTATAATCCGCCTGACTTGCGCCATCTTCTTTTGATAAGATGATGCTTTTTACGCCAGCTTCGATAACCATATCAATGTGTTCGTCTTCTAAAACGGTTTCTCTTTCAAGAATCACTTCATTACGGTCGATAGAAACTACCTCACCAGTATCTTCATCAACAAAATCTTCAACCCATTTTTTCAATACCCTTGCAGCCAGTTTACGACCGATGTATTTCTTTAAACCAGATTTACTAACTTTTACTTCGTCAGCAAGATCAAAAAGTTCTAAGATATCTTTATCAGAATCGTAACCGATAGCACGTAATAAAGTGGTAACCGGGAATTTTTTCTTACGATCGATATATGCATACATCACGTTATTAACGTCTGTAGCAAACTCGATCCATGAACCTTTGAAAGGAATTACACGGGCAGAATACAATTTGGTTCCATTAGTGTGACGGCTTTGGCCGAAGAACACGCCTGGAGAACGGTGTAATTGCGAAACGATAACACGTTCTGCACCGTTGATAACAAATGTACCTTTTGGTGTCATATACGGGATTGTACCTAAATACACATCCTGGATAATGGTTTCAAAATCCTCATGTTCTACATCATTACAAGAAAGCTTAAGCTTTGCTTTTAATGGAACATTGTAGGTTAATCCACGCTCAATACACTCATGTATATCGTAACGTGGCGGATCAACAAAATAATCAAGAAACTCTAATACGAAGATATTTCTTGAATCTGTTATTGGAAAGTTTTCAGCAAACACTTTAAACAAACCTTCGCTAGAGCGATCGTCTGATGTGGTATCTATCTGGAAAAATTCTCTGAATGATTGCAATTGCACATCCAGAAAATCCGGATAGTCTATAATGTGCTTACTTGTTGCAAAATTTACTCTTTGTTCGACTGTCTTTGCCAATGGACTAAAAGATTTTAGTTTAAGAATAAACTATTTGTTTGGTTCGAATTTCAAACAGGCTCATTAACCAAACAAAATGAGATGTTTATAAACAGGTAAAGACACCGACATTTTCAGTCGGTGTCTGATACATTTTTAGCTTAGCTAAGTTAAGTGATTACTTAATCTCAACTACTGCTCCAGCTTCTTCTAATTGTTTTTTAAGAGCTTCTGCTTCGTCTTTAGCAACACCAGCTTTTAATTCTTTTGGTGCTCCGTCTACTAAGTCTTTAGCTTCTTTCAAACCTAAACCAGTTAAATCTTTAACAAGTTTTACAACTGCTAATTTCTGACCACCAGCTTCTTTTAAGATTACATCAAAAGATGTTTTTTCTGCAGCAGCAGCAGGTGCATCACCACCAGCAGCAGGACCAGCAACTACAGCAGCAGCTGCAGGCTCAATACCATACTCATCTTTTAAGATTTGAGCTAATTCATTAACTTCTTTTACTGTTAAGTTTACTAATTGCTCAGCAAACGCTTTTAAATCTGCCATTTTATTAAGATTTTAAAAATTTACGTGTGTAATAATTTTGTTTAATTTGCGAACTTAAGGTGTTCGTTAACCTTCTCTTTCTTGAAGAGTTTTAACAATTCCTGCAATTTTGCTACCGCCTGATTGAAGTGCAGATAGAACATTTTTAGCTGGTGATTGTAATAATCCAACGATATCTCCGATAAGCTCTTCTCTTGATTTCAAGCTTACTAAGTTATTCAATTGGTCATCGCCAACGTATACTGATGAATCTATGAACGCTGCTTTAAGCACCGGTTTATCAGATGTTTTTCTCAAAGCTTTAATCAACTTCGCCGGAGCGTTAGCTGTTTTTGAGAATAATAATGATGATGAACCTTTAAGCGCTTCGTATATCTCAGAAGCATCACCGTCTAAACCTTCAATCGCTTTGCGGATTAAAGAGTTTTTAGCAACCTTCATTACGATATCACCTTCGAAACATTTGCGACGGATGTTATTGATCTGCTCAACAGAAAGGCTAGAAGTATCAGCAATATAAAAATTGCCAAATTCCTGCATTTGTCCTTGTAGTTCTAAAACTACTTCGTTTTTTTCTTCTCTGTTCATGATTAGATCCCCGCTACTGATTTTGTTTCAATTGCAATCCCAGGACTCATTGTAGAAGACACGTGAATGCTCTTAAAATAAGTTCCTTTTGCAGCAGATGGTTTTAATTTAGAAATTACTTGAATAATCTCAAGAGCATTCTCATAAATTTTGTCTGCTGGGAATGATACTTTTCCTATCGAGGCGTGTATGATACCCGTTTTGTCTACTTTAAAATCAATTTTACCTGCTTTAACTTCTGTTACAGCTTTACCAACTTCGTTGGTTACTGTTCCAGATTTTGGGTTAGGCATTAAGTTCCTTGGACCTAAAACACGGCCCAATTTACCTACCTTAGCCATACAAGCTGGTGTAGTGATAATAATGTCTACATCGGTCCAACCACCTTCAATTTTAGCTACATACTCGTCTAAACCTACGAAGTCTGCGCCAGCTGCTTTTGCTTCTTCTTCCTTATCAGGAGTTACCAAAGCTAAAACACGTACAGTTTTACCTGTTCCGTGTGGTAAAGTAGCAATACCACGTACCATTTGATTGGCTTTACGCGGATCTACACCTAAAGATACATCAATATCAACTGAAGCATCGAATTTAGTAGTAGTGATTTCTTTTACCAAAGCAGCAGCATCCTTCAAAGTATAAGCTTTACCAGCTTCTATTTTAGCATGTGCCTTTTTTTGATTTTTAGTTAATTTCGCCACTGTTGTAAACTGTTTTTTAATTAATTGTTCCAGGGTGCGTCACCAGAAACGGTGATTCCCATACTGCGTGCTGTTCCAGCAACCATACTCATTGCTGATTCGATTGTAAATGCATTTAAATCAGGCATTTTGTCCTCAGCAATAACTTTAATCTGGTCCCAGGTCACCGACCCAACTTTCTTACGGTTAGGCTCAGCAGAACCACTCTGTAATTTAGTAGCATCTTTTAACTGGATAGCTACCGGAGGGGTTTTGATGATGAAATCGAATGACTTATCAGCATAAACAGTAATTACAACTGGCAATACTTTACCTGCTTTATCTTGGGTACGAGCGTTGTACTGTTTGCAAAACTCCATAATGTTCACCCCTTTAGCACCTAATGCAGGTCCTACTGGTGGCGATGGATTTGCCGCTCCGCCTTTGATCTGTAATTTGATCATTGCACTGACTTCTTTTGCCATTTTGTGTTTTTTGTTTATTTAAAACTCAATGTTAAATATTGGAAGCATGTAACATTTATTTCCTCACAGCTCCTATAAAGCTTAAAGGACTGCAAAGATATGGATTAACTTACAGTAAAACAATAGTATTGATAAAATTAATTTTAATGTAGTTTTTGTAGGGTTAAGATCCGAAATTCAATTCTTATATATTTAACGAACAAATACCAAAATTTATTACCAGCTTAAGCATTATTATTATTTTTTGGCAGCCTATCCGGTTTTAATTTGAAGTGAACGTCATCCTGGATTTATTTCATGGTCTTTCATGCTATAAAGATGCTGCTAAAGGCGTTTGAAAACCCAATCTCTACCTTTACAATAAATTCAGCACGACGAATTGGTCTATTTAAGTGCGTTTATAAATCAGTTTTAATTAAATAATTATCGAATTCAGGCGGCAGTTATTTTCAGAATTTGATTGATTTCACGGTCATAAAAAAAGCCCCGATTACTCGAAGCTTTCTAATATTTTAGTATTTTTATTACTCTTTTTCTACCTGCATGTAATTGAGTTCCAGTGGTGTTTTGCGACCAAAGATTTTAACCATTACTTTCAGTTTTTTCTTCTCTTCGTTTACTTCCTCGATAATTCCAGAGAAACCATTGAAAGGTCCGTCCATTACTTTGATGCCTTCGCCAACATAATAAGGAACGTTCATCGTTTCACCCTGTTCGCTCATTTCATCAACCACACCTAAGATACGGTTCACTTCTGCCTGGCGCATTGGGATTGGATTACCGGCTTTATCACCCAAGAAACCAATTACACTGTTGATGCCTTTAATGATATGCTCTAATTCTCCATCTAATGTAGCTTCGATTAAAACATAACCTGGATAGAAGTTACGTTCTTTGGCAATCTTTTTACCATCTTTCATTTGGTAATATTTCTCCATAGGAATCAATACCTGCGGAACCAAATGAGAGAAACCTAAACGGCTGATCTCAGCATCAATGTACTGTTTTACTTTCTTTTCCTTACCGCTAACCGCCCTTACAACGTACCACTTTAGATCGCTCATTAGTAAATATTAATTAGAAAGTGATTTATAAAAAGTATCTAACACAAATGTCGATCCTTTATCCATTGCAAAAATAACCAATGCAATAATTAAAGAAGCTACCAATACAAGGATTGCAGAACTTTGCAGTTCGCCCCATGTAGGCCAGGTAACCTTATTGGTCATCTCATCGTACGATTCTTTTATAAACTCAACTACTTTAGCCATATCAAATTATTGAATGAATGAATGAGTAAATGAGTGGACGATATTACTTGAAACTAAGCTTCAAATTTAACCATTCACTCATTCTTGTACTCAATCAATATATTAGCACGGGAACAAGGATTCGAACCCTGATCAAAGGTTTTGGAGACCTCTATTCTACCGTTGAACTATTCCCGTGTGTTTTAAAAAAAGAGCTAGCCTAAACCAGCTCTTTTTTGTATTGTTGTAGCTTAAAATTAAGCTAAGATTTCAGTTACCTGACCAGCACCTACTGTTCTACCACCTTCACGGATAGCGAAACGTAGACCTTTTTCCATTGCAATCGCGTTAATTAATTTAACAGTGATTGTAACGTTATCACCTGGCATTACCATTTCAGTTCCTTCAGCTAGTGAGATCTCACCAGTTACGTCTGTGGTACGGAAATAGAATTGAGGACGATATTTGTTGAAGAATGGTGTGTGACGACCACCTTCTGCTTTTGATAATACATAGATCTCAGCTTTGAAATCAGTGTGAGGAGTTACTGAACCTGGTTTACAGATTACCATACCACGACGGATATCAGTTTTCTCAATACCACGTAATAATAAACCTACGTTATCACCAGCTTCACCGTAATCTAAGATTTTACGGAACATCTCAACACCAGTTACTGTAGATTTTAAGTTCTCAGCACCCATACCTAAGATCTCAACTGGATCTCCAGAGTTGATTACACCACGCTCAATACGACCAGTAGCAACAGTACCACGACCAGTGATTGAGAATACGTCTTCAACAGGCATTAAGAAAGGAAGATCTGTTAAACGTGGAGGAATTGGAATGTAGCTATCTACAGCATCCATTAATTCCATGATTTTACCAACCCATTTAGCATCACCGTTTAATCCACCTAGTGCAGAACCTTGGATTACAGGAATATCATCACCTGGGAATTCGTAGAATGATAATAATTCACGAACTTCCATTTCTACTAATTCTAATAATTCAGGATCATCAACCATATCCACTTTATTCATGAATACAACCAATGAAGGTACACCAACCTGACGAGCTAATAGGATGTGCTCGCGAGTTTGTGGCATTGGACCATCAGTAGCAGCAACAACGATAATTGCACCGTCCATCTGAGCAGCACCAGTAACCATGTTTTTCACGTAATCCGCGTGACCTGGACAGTCAACGTGAGCATAGTGACGGTTAGCTGTTGAATACTCAACGTGAGCTGTATTGATTGTAATACCTCTTTCTTTTTCCTCTGGAGCAGAGTCAATTGAATCGAATGAACGTGCCTCAGTTAAACCAGCATCAGCCAAAACTTTTGTAATAGCTGCTGTTAAAGTTGTTTTACCGTGATCGACGTGACCGATTGTACCGATGTTTAAGTGCGGTTTACTGCGGTCAAATTTTTCTTTTGCCATTTTATTTATAACTAATTAGTAGGTTAACTTTTTATTATTTTTTTATTTATTGTTATTTCAACACAAAAAACCTTGTCTACTCTGCTTATTAAACAGATTTAACAAAGCTTTATTATACCTGAGCCAACTATGGGAATTGAACCCACGACCTCTTCCTTACCAAGGAAGTGCTCTACCGCTGAGCTAAGTCGGCTTTTTAGTTTCCAGTTCCAGCCTTTGGTTTTAACTACATTAAAACTGTTACCAACAACTGCCCACTTTCTAATTTTATTGGAGCGGAAGACGAGGTTCGAACTCGCGACCTATAGCTTGGAAGGCTATCGCTCTACCAACTGAGCTACTTCCGCTTTTAAAAATCAGTGATTGATTGAATGAAAGAATGAGAGAATTATTCTATCATTAAAACATTTGGTCATTCATCTAAAGTGTGGGGAGAGAAGGATTCGAACCTTCGAAATCTTGCGATAACAGAGTTACAGTCTGTCCCATTTGGCCGCTCTGGAATCTCCCCATCTTTTACTTTAAAATGCTAACACTTTAAAATAAAAAGAGCCTCCTATCGGAATCGAACCAATGACCTACTGATTACAAGTCAGTTGCTCTACCAGCTGAGCTAAGGAGGCTTTAAATTTTCTGCAATGATACGAAAAATCTTCATTTTTCATACTATTAACGTGTTTTTTTAAAACTTTTATCTTTTTAAAGAACAACCCTTTTCTTCTTGGCGTGATGCCGTTTCCGAAATGGAATGCAAATATACACACTTATATTTCACTTCAAAATAAATTTGAAAAAAATAATGAAGTTATTTTAGTTAGTATTCATCATACGCTTGAAGGAGCTTAATAATCAATCTCTTAAAATTGAATATTTTTTTTATGTTCATTGTTCTAATAAACATGATTACGATCTGTAATCACAATAACCAACAGAAAACAACAAATGCATTAACCTCAATAAAAATTAAAATTTATATCCCGAGGTCTATTTTTTCACGGAGAATTGCTTAGAAAATTAAAATTGGTGTATAGAAATTGTACGAATAGCTTCCGATTTCTTTAAATTATTTGAAGAAACTAATATAAAAAAAGTCGTCATCTCGACTGAAGCGCAGCGAAACGGAGAGATCTAAATAAAAAGTATTCTCAAGATAGATCTCTCGGCTAGGTTACACTCCGCTCGAGATGACGCCGCCAAAGGGAATTATCTTTTTAATTTTTCATCGATTGATGGTACCTGCAAAGGTATCACTAAAACAAAAAAGGGGTGGCACATTTAACTGTACCGCCCCATTTGCATTATATTTTTTTGTGCTATTAATAGTCAGCTGCCTCACTCTCACTTAAAATTGCTTTATGCTCACTTAATTTTGCACGTGTTTTATCTTTATGTTTAGTAATTTGCTTTCTTAACGATTCGATTGCCAGATCTGTGGCTTCTTCAAATGATTTACATTGTTCTTTAGCGAAGAGGGTACCTCCTGGTACAATGAGTTTGATCTCACTGATTTTATTGGCCTCGTCCTCTACGTTCTCTAACTTTAAATACACTTCTCCGCTAATGATCTGGTCAAAAAACTGATCAAGCTTATTTGCTTTTTTTTGTATAAAATCTAACAACTTACTGTCTGCACTGAAGTGGATTGATTGAACTCCGATTTTCATTTTTCCTCCTTTTTTTATGCCTTTGGATGGGCTTGTTTATAAATTGTTTTTAATCTTTCGATCGAATTATGCGTATAAACCTGGGTGGCTGCTAAACTGGCATGGCCCAGGAGTTCTTTGATTGCATTTAGATCTGCACCTGCATTTAACAGGCTGGTGGCATAGCTATGCCGCAACACATGGGGGCTTTTCTTTTCATTGGTTGATACATGGTTTAGGTATGAGGTTACAATACGGTATATTAATTTCGGATATGCCGCTGCACCTGTATTAGTAACGATTAATATTAGCAAATTGTTATTAAAGTTTTGCAACTTTTTTAGCTCAATATAGGTATTTACCTGATTGATAAGCTGTTTATTTATTGGAATAATTCTTTCTTTATTCCTTTTACCCAGTACCCTTATCGTTCCTGAATAAATATCAATATCAGTATCTTTTAACTGCAACAGTTCAGTTAAACGTATACCGGTTCCAAAAAGCAATTCGATTACCAGATGATCGCGAACGGAAGGAAAACTTTCATCGAAATATTGCTGCGAATCCAGTAAATGATCCATTTTCTGCGCATCTACAAATACCGGCAGCCTTTTAGGTATTTTTGGTGCCTTGATTAAAACCGTAGGGTTCTGATCAATTTCTCCTGACCGATGTAAAAATTTGTAAAAGCTCCGTAAAGCAGAGATTTTTCTGTTAATGGTATTTTCTGAATGTCCGTCGTCCATCAGTTCAATCAGGTAATCGCGAAGTTGTTGATGTTTAACTTCGGCAAAATCCATTTCCAGTGCCTGGATAAATACTTCAAACTGATCTAAATCCTTTTGATAAGCGGTAATGGTGTGCTGAGAATAGCGCTTCTCGTGAGTTAAATAGGTGATAAAACTTTTTTGCAACATTCCATAACGTTTTAAGGGGCATTGATATGAAGTTACAAATAGTTTTGATATAAAGAAATCATTAACGAATTGTTTATTTTCAATTTTTGATGTTCCTTAAAACAAAAAATCCTCCTGATTTAACACCAGGAGGATTTTAACGTATTTATATCTTAAACAACTATGCAGTTGTATCTTGATTCATATTCTGAATGTAAACAGCATGTTTAATTTCAGTACGGCGAGCAACGGATTTTTTCTCGTATGCTTGGCGACTACGTAGTTCTCTCAATACACCAGTTTTTTCAAACTTTTTCTTGAAACGTTTAAGGGCTTTATCTAATGATTCGCCGTCTTTAATGTTGATAATGATCATAACGCTGAAATACCTCCTCTCGTGGTTTTTTAAATTTTCCCGTATTATCGGGGCTGCAAATGTAAGCAAAATATTGAAAATGAGAAAGATTTACAAAAAGAATTTTTATTTAAATCATTAGTAGAATTTATGTGTTGTTTAGCTACATTTATATACATAATTATATATGACAACAGGTAAAAAAGTAGGTTCAATTATCGCAGTTATAGTTGTTATCGCATTAATCGCAATTTGTTACTACCGTTATTTCTTTGTTTTTGGTGAAGGTGTTAAAGCAGGAGAGTTAAACTATGTAGTAAAAAAAGGCTATGTATTTAAAACCTACGAAGGCAAATTAATTCAGAGCGGGATAAAATCGCGACAAACAGGCACGCTACAGAACAACGAATTCGAATTTTCTATTGCAAATCAGGAAATTGCTGAAAAGATGATGGCCAATAGCGGCAAGTTTTTTGAACTACACTACAAAGAATATAAACATGCCCTGCCATGGCGAGGATTTAGTGTTTACGTAGTAGATAGCATTTTAACTTCGAAAGATTTACCTCAATAGGTTTAGGGTTTAGGGTTTAGGGTTTAGGGTTTAGGGTAAATTATTATTTTGCTATTTAGTTTTAAACCTTACACCATAAACCTTCCACCTATTTAACCTTTCTTAGGCACCTTCGCTCCTGCCTTTTTGGCTTCCGATAATCCGATGGCAATTGCCTGCTTTTTGGAAGTCACTTTTTTACCTGATCCGCTCCTGAGCTTACCTTCTTTCATTTCGTGCATGGTTTTTTCTACTTTTTCACCAGCTTTTTCTGAATACTTTGCCATTTTATAGTTCATTAGTTCAGTAGTCATCTGTTCATTGGTAACTGCCAATTGCCAACTGAAAACTGTTAATTTCTTTAGTCTTTAGTCTTTAGTCTTTAGTCTTTAGTTAAAACATTACATCCAGATGGGAGGTTTTAAAATTTTCAGCAAAAAAAAATCCGGAGGCGATTAAACCGTCCGGATTGCTCATCATATATTTGGTTTTTAATAAGGTTGAAGGTGTAGGGTGTAAGGCATAGGGTGACCGACATTTGCCTTAAACCTTAAGCCTTTTACCTTCTACCCTTGCAATATTTCGCGGGCAATTACAATCTTTTGTATTTCTGATGTGCCCTCACCTATTGTACATAATTTACTATCACGATAAAATTTCTCCACCGGAAAATCTTTGGTGTAACCATAACCCCCAAATATTTGAACAGCTTCGGTTGCTACCCTTACCGAAACTTCTGAAGCAAAATATTTTGCCATAGCCGATTCTTTTGTCATAGGTAAATGCCTGTTCTTTAAATCGGCTGCCTGGCGGATCAATAGCTCTGCAGCTTCAATCTCTGTAGCCATATCCGCAAGTTTGAAACTAATGGCCTGAAAGCTGGAGATCGGCTGTCCAAATTGCTGACGCTGTTTTGAATAAGCTACCGCAGCATCAAAAGCTCCCTTAGCAATTCCTAAGGCCAATGCGGCAATAGAAATCCTTCCGCCATCCAAAACCTTCATGGCCTGTTTAAAACCTTCGCCAACATTGCCCAAGAGATTGGCTTTTGGTACCCGGCAATTATCAAAAATCATTTCTGTGGTTTCTGATGCCCGCATTCCCAGTTTATTTTCTTTTTTTCCAGCAGTAAAACCCGGTGTACCACGCTCTACTACAATGGCCGAAATCCCTTTCGAACTTCCCTGTTCCCCTGTCCTTACCATCACAACCGCAATATCGCCGCTTTTGCCATGGGTAATCCAGTTTTTTGCACCATTAATAATGTAATCATCTCCATCTTCAACAGCCGTAGTCATCATCCTTAAGGCATCTGAGCCAGTATTGGCCTCAGTTAATCCCCAGGCACCAATCCATTTAGCAGTTGCCAGTTTAGGCAGCCATTTTTGCTTCTGTTCTTCGTTAGCAAATGCCATAATGTGGCCGGTACATAAAGAGTTGTGTGCGGCTAATGATAAACCAATTGAACCACAAACCCGGGCCACTTCTACAATGATGTCAACATATTCCTGATAACCTAATCCTGAGCCACCATATTCTTCGGGAACCAAAACGCCCATCAACCCCAATTCTCCGAGTTGTTTAAACAATTCTAAAGGAAAATGCTGTGCTTCATCCCATTCCATTATATTTGGACGGATGTTTTTCTCAGCAAAATCGCGGACCATGGCCTTTACACTTTGCTGAGTTTCTGTTTCTGAAAAATCGAAGCTTACGCTCATTAAATATTATATTTATAGTTAGTTTGGGCAATTATAAACAATTATTTGATAGTTAGTTACCATTAAATATTTGTGCCATTACAGAATGAAATGGTATTCGGTTCAATAAGTTTAACGGTTAATTTTAAACCTTGAAAATCAAGGGAGATTTTTTTTTAAGATTTTTACAACGATAACCGAATATTTTGGAAAATAGGTCTCAATTGAATAAGAATGTAACCATATTTGGGGTTGCAGGGTAACGAAACTACATGCTTTTAATCAGGTGCAAAGGCTTGCAGCACTGCCCTAAGTAACTAAACCTGATCGCAGCGAACACGGAGTGCAACGGAGTAAAGCGAAGAGCAGGGAGAAACTTTACTATGGAATACGGGTTTTGCTTTCCGAAAAAAGAAATCTTTAATACTATTGTTTTTAAAAAAGCAGTTTGGGAGCGTTTAGGATAATGCAGTCCCACTGTCCGCTTTAATCGTGCACGCTTCCATTGAGTTTAGGTGGCGCGGCTGGCAACCATATTTGGGGTTGCAGGGTAACGAAACTACATGCTTTTAATGAGATGCAAAGGCTTGCAGCACTGCCCTAAGTAACTAAACCTGATCGCAGCGAACACGGAGTGCAACGGAGTAAAGCGAAGAGCAGGGAGAAACTTTACTATGGAATACGGGTGTTGCTTTCCGAAAAAAGAAATCTTTAATACTATTGTTTTTAGAAAAGCAGTTTGGGAGCGTTTAGGATAATGCGGTCCCACTGCCCGCTTTAATCGTGCACGCTTCCATTGGGTTTAGGTGGCGCGGCTGGTAACCATATTTGGGGTTGCGGGGTAACGAAACTACATGCTTTTAATCAGGTGCAAAGGCTTGAAGCACTGCCCTAAGTAACTAAACCTGATCGCAGCGAACACGGAGTGCAACGGAGTAAAGCGAAGAGCAGGGAGAAACTTTACTATGGAATACGGGTGTTGCTTTCCAAAATCAAAAATCGATATTCCTTTTAAAAAGAGATGTAGGGCGTAATTTTATCAATCACCTGCTGGTTTAGGAGTACAATCTTTTTCAGATCAGAAATACCTGTATAATTGCCATGCTGCCTGCGGTATTGAATAATGGCATTGATCTGTTTGAAAGTAAGATATGGATTACGCTTTAAATCATTAAAAGTTGCAGTATTAATATTGATTGTTTTTAAAGGCATATTGCCAATTTTAATCTGATCCTTAATCTCCGCATACTTATTGGAGTCTAAACCATAAACTTCGAGAAGTTGTTCTTTCTTGTAAAAACCACCTAAACGTTCACGATATTTAATAATCCTAAGTGCAAAAGTCCCGCCGATGCCTTTAACCTCATCTAACTGCGTAGAGTCTGCCGTATTGATATCAACAATTACCAAAGCTTTCTTAGCATATTCCTTTTTTTCAGAAAGCGCATCATTTTTTGAGACATTAATGGCCTGCTCGGGTATTTTAGCATATGGTAATATCCTTTTATACATTTCTGGCGAAATGGTATACATTTTCTGAAGATCTTCAGGTTTATTAAATCTGCCGCCTTTAGCGGTATAATTCACAATGGACTGTGCCTGTTTTGCGGATAGGCCTAAAGTTCTCCAACCTTCCTTATCTAATGTATTGGGATTAAATTTAAAGAGCTTGACTGTTTTTTTGTGGCTGGAACTTTCAATCAGATCGCGAACAGCATGATCATACACCTCATCTTTAACACTGATCTGCTGAATTTGAGCTAAGAGATTCGGATCATCTTTCTGAACTGGCAGATAATAGCTATATATAACCGGAACAGCCTTAATTATAAGAATAATAGCCACCAGGAAAAGTAACCCGTTGAATTCACTTTTGCTAACACCAAAATTTTTGTTGAACCAAATTCTCATTGATGCGATATGACATGTGTATTATAAATATAAATCTTATTTTTGGGATTGCAAAACCGAATAGGTTTTGTCTATCAACAATCTAAGAATTTATATGAAGATCATAACTACATCTGAGTTTGCGAAAGCAACAAAGATAGATAAGCTAGGTGTACCAGGTTTAGCAGGTTTGATGATGGAGATCATGAAACTGAACGACATTAACGACGTATTTGCTCAAAATCAACATTTTAAAGGCTTAGAATTTGTAGACAAAATATTAGAAACCATTGGCGTTTCTATAGAATTTGATGATGATGACTTAAATAGTATTCCTAAAACAGGGCCTTTTATAGCCATTGCAAATCATCCTTATGGTGGTGTAGAAGGTTTAGCACTAGTTAAACTATTGTGTACGGTGAGGCCGGATGCCAAGGTAATGGTTAATTTTATTTTGAAAAAAATACCAAACCTTGATGAGTTTTTTGTGGCTGTAAATCCTTTCGAAAATGTGCAGCATTCTTCCAGCATCAGCGGATTAAAAACTACTTTTGATCTGCTTAGAAACGGAACACCAATTGGCATTTTCCCTGCAGGAGAGGTTTCTACCTTTAAATTAGACGCTCAGCAGGTAACCGACAGGATGTGGCATCCTGTGGTTGGAAAACTGATTGCCAAAGCTAAAGTACCTGTTGTACCGATTTATTTCCATGGCAATAACGGTGTTTTCTTTAATATTTTGAGCTTTATACACCCTACCCTGCGTACAGCAAAACTACCTTCAGAATTTTTAAATAAACATGGTCGCACCATTAAAGTCCGGATTGGTAAGCCAATAGCTGTATCTGAAATTTCGCACATGAACAGCAGCAATAAGCTGATGGACTTTTTAAGAGCCCGTACATATGCGCTTGGTATTGGTTTAGATATAGAGAAAAAGCTCTTTAACCCATTAAACTTATTTAAGATTAAGAAGAAACCTGCCGAGGTAATTGAAGAAACTTCGAGGCTTTTAATTAAAAATGAGGTAGCATTGCTTGAAGATTTCAGGGTTTGGACAGAGAAGAATTATGAGGTATATATTGTCCCAACTTTAAAGATCCCGAATATTTTAAGAGAAATTGGCCGTCTGCGCGAAATCACTTTCCGTGAGGTTGGCGAGGGTACCAACAAAAAAATCGATCTCGACAATTACGATATTTACTATAACCACTTATTTATTTGGGATAAAGATTTAGAAAATATTGTAGGTGCTTACCGTATTGGCAAGGGCGATGAGATTTTAGAAAGCATGGGACGCCGTGGTTTTTACCTTTCTGAACTCTTTAAAATGAAAGATCAGTTCTACCCGATGCTAAGACAGGGGATTGAACTGGGCAGATCGTGGATCAGAAAAGAATACCAGGGTAAGCCTCTACCCCTATTCTTATTGTGGAAAGGCATTTTAAAATACCTGATCGATAACCCACAGTACCGCTATATGTTTGGCCCGGTAAGTATCAGCAATAATTTTTCGAAATTCAGCAAGGCTTTAATTGTGGATTACATTACCAAAAACCACTTCGATTACGAAATGGCTAAATATGTTAAACCGAGAAACAAATTTAAAGCTGATTTATTGCCTATTTCTACCGACACACTGGTTGACAGCAGTGAATCTTTTAAAGATCTGGACAGCATTATCGGAGACATCGAAAACTCGCATATTAAAATCCCGGTATTGTTAAGGCAGTACATGAACCTGAATGCAAAGATCATCTCATTCAATATCGACCCTAAGTTTTCTGATTGTTTAGATGGCTTCTTAGTGGTTGATACACATAGTATTCCACCAGAGATTTTGGAAAAACTAGGCAAGAACTTATAATTTAAGCCATAAAAAAACCCAGACATCCATCTGGGTTTTTTATTATCAACTAACCTAAACTTTATAAATACTAACCAAATATTTATGCCACAAAAGTAGGCCAGCCTTGTTAAATTGGTGTTAATGAAATATTATTTATAGAATTTTCTTTCTTACAATTTCTTAACCGATTAAAATACTGTTGTTCATATTATTCCATTATCTTTAGGTACTCTGTATGAGCTATGATAAACATTCTTCTTCATGAGAACCGAATAGTTTCCCTCCCTTATATTTAGCTCAAATAAAAAATCATTTATCAGGTTGGTTCCCTAATGGGATCAACGTTGAACTATCATTATGACAATCATTTCTAAAGAGAATTTTTCAAAGGCAACAGGCATTTGTAACATTCCAATCCCTGGTCTAGCTTCCTTCTTAATGAGGTTCTTGAAGATTAACGACTTCAATGAGATTATTAGAGCTGCCAATGCCCTGGAAGGAGAAAAATTTGCCAATCATATTCTGAATGTCCTGGGCGTTACTATTCAGATCAGTGATGAGGATTTAGCCAACATTCCAAAAGAAGGTGCATTTATTGCGATTGCAAACCACCCCTATGGTGCTATAGAATCATTGGCATTATTAAGTACACTTGCCAATCACCGACCTGATACGATGTTTATGGGGAATTTTCTGTTAAAGAAAATTCCAAATCTGGAGAAATGTATTATCGCGGTAAATCCGTTCGAAAAAGTTCAGGATTCATCAAGTATCAGCGGATTGAAAACAACTTTAAAACTTTTAAAAGATGGTAGTCCTGTTGCTATTTTTCCTGCAGGCGAAGTTTCTTCATATAAATTCAGAAAAAATCAGATTACCGACCGCGAGTGGCATCCCGTGGTTGGAAAAATCATCTCTAAAGCCAAAGTACCGATACTACCCATATATTTTCATGGCAACAATGGCATCTTTTTTAGCCTGCTGAAGTTTATACACCCTTCGTTACAAACAGCAAAACTGATTTCAGAATTATTCAACAAAAATGGTCACCAGTTAAAAATCAGTATCGGCAAACCTGTTCTTTTAGAAGAAATAGACTGTAAAGATTGTAATACCTCCCTTTTAAAACACTTAAGAAAGGGCCTTTACGCCCTAAAAGAGTAACCTTATCCCAATTCATGAAAATATAATGTTAATTTCCTGTTAAGCCGCTTTCCATTATTCACATAAAGAAATTGTTGCTTTTGTGTTAATAATAAGTAAATTTAAAATAACCAAATATAAGGTGGTTTGAAAAGAGGGAATTATATATATATTTTGAGAACCATTTTGTTCGCTGCCCTGATGATGAATACCGTCATCTCGAAGGGACAGAATTATTCCTTCGATTTTTATGATGGCACCTTTAATTTTAGTGTAGATTCTTCCGCTGTTTTTCCTATACCTCAAACGGCAACAACATCAGCTGTTTCAAACTTTTACGATCAAATCTCTTCTGCCAGATACGCTTCAGTTATTTCATCTTTAGAAAAATACCAGAAAAAATACAATTTAAACGATTGGATTTATTACCAATTGATCCGTAAAACAGCCGAACAGATTAGTCCGAAAGCAGATAATTATTTTGCCTATACTTTATACAAATGGTTTTTACTGAGTAAATGCGGCTATGATGCTAGATTAGCGATAGGCAATGAGCAGGTAATCTTTTATGTGAGAAATGAAGAGGATATTAGCGATATTCCATTTTTTATGATCGAGGGGCAAAAGTTTATGTGCCTAAATTACCACGACTATGGTAAACTGTTTAAACAGGCCGATGCTTACAAGCCCGTTAAAATCTCAATACCAGAAGCTAAAAATCCATTCTCGTACAAAGTAACGAGGATGCCTGATTTTAAGCCCGAAAGTTACCAGGAAAAAGATATTGAGTTTAGCTACCGTCAGAAAATACATCATTTCAAGCTGAAAGTTAATCAAGATGTACAAGCCATTTTCAAAAATTACCCCGTAGTAGATTTTGAGAGTTATTTTAATATTCCGCTGAGCAGAGAAACCTATGGCTCTCTTATTCCTACGCTAAAAGAAAATCTGAAACATATGGATCAGAAAAAAGGTGTTGATTACCTGATGAGATTTACCCGTTATGGCTTTCTATACGAAGATGATGGCGAAAACTTTGGGAAAGAAAAACGTTTCTCTCCAGAACAAACATTATTGAGTACATACAGCGATTGTGATGACAGGGCTGCATTATTTTTTTACCTGGTAAAGGAAATATATAATCTGCCGATGATTGCTTTGTTATACCCTAAACATTTAACCATTGCCGTACAGTTCGACAAGCCAATCGGTGAAGCGATTACTTATAATGGTAAGAAATATTCTTATTGCGAACCCACACCCCAGGCACAAAACCTAAAAATAGGCCAGATTGCCACCAACCTTAAAAACCTGAAATATGAGGTTGTATATGCTTATGAACCTGGAAATAAGTAAAAAGGTTTACAATGTTAAATTAAAGTTAAAATAATATTAAAACAATATTATCTTATTAACAACAAGTTTATTAATACCTTATTTGACGTACTTTTATGCATTAAGCATAATAAATACATGGCCGCTATCATATATACTGTAATTAAAGAATTCTTTGTCGAAATTCATGGTCATCCGGTAAAGGCCAGAATCCTATCGCCCATTAATGACGATAAAAACTTTACTTTTCAGGTGAACTCGCACTTTAGAAGTAACAGCGAACAGGACGCCAATATACCGGCTTCTACTTTTACTTCATATGCCAATGCGGAACGCCATTTGCTGGGCTATCTGGAGGCTTTTCAAAACACCATGGATTTAGGTGGTGCTGTAGCACCGGGCGTTAATTTTTAAAATTCTAAGCATTATATTTGCATAGCAGTTCTGTGCAAATACCCCTTCTCAAACTTCTTTTCGTTCTGTTAATCTGCCTAGCAGTTAAAACAACAACCATAAACTTAACGCTCGTCACTATAGATTAGTTAAAACTAATAGTTAAGATTTATCAGATCTGTTAAACTGCAGGAAGTATTTTATATGTTAACGAAGCGGCCTTTTGTTAACATAATCATAATGTTAACTTAACTTTCTGTTTTTTTATCTTTGTCAAAATCCATAAAATCTAGATGAAAAAGAATAAATCCAAGTCGAAAAATCATTCGACAAATAAGAAGCTACGCAAAGAATTAGAATCGAAATTAGCCCTTGCATTTAACGAACTTGTTAATCAATATGGCAAATCAAAAAAAACGGAAAAAGTAATCGAGAAATTTGCAAAGCAACTGGTTAAAAAAGTTGTCTTCGCTACTCAAGATGATTCTATTACGCCATATATTAAGGAGGAAGAAACACCAGTTGCTGCAACAAAAGCAAAAACAGTTAAACCTGTTTCTATAAAAAAAGCTAAAGTTGAGGCTGAAAAGGAAAATATTTAAAAAAATGAAGCCGTCACATGACTGATGAGACGGCTTCATTTTATAATCATTATTTGATGATTAGTATACGTTGGTTTGAGGTGTAAAATTAGCCCAACCTGCTGTCCAATCTGAAGTACCAAATGCACCACGGTGGGCAACTACATCAAAACCAGTTAAGCCTGTAAAACTAGCACCTGCTAATAAAATTGACCCGGTATTTAATGTGAATTTAGGAGTAGCACCTAAATCAAAAATGGTTTCATCAATTCCCAAATCCTGCCATTTTCCATAAGTTTCATTTCCGAATGATGCTGTTTTAAACCAAACATCAATTGCCTGCGTACCAACATTACCAGTTGATTTAGTTTCAACACCAACCGGATTTGGGAATGTTGTTGTACCACCTGTACCGTAACCATTTGCTCCCCAACCATCAACACCTGCCAAAACAATATTTTTTAATACTAACTCACCATTAGCAGCATTAGCTAAAGTGGTTGCACCATCAATAAACAATCCATTAGGATATGCTGTAAATACAGAATTATAGATTTTTATTTTATTATTTCTTCTCAAATGCATTGCATTTTGAAATTGAGTTGAAATGGTTTTTGTTCTGTCTTTCTTTGGGCCGATAATTGTTACGTTTGAAAACTGAGGAGATGTGTAAGGTGTAACACTTGATCCAGTTCCATCGTTGTCAACTTCAAAACCATTAGAACCAGATTGGTCAGCAGAATTTGCATCACGGATACCAATAGCAAACTGAACGGTACCACGGAAACCAAAATCAACGTCAAAATCATCATCAAGGCCACGGTATGCAATTAAGTGTTTCGCATTTACAGTTCCACCAAACCATTCAAAGGCATCATCTAAGCCATAAGAACACTGCACATAATCAATTACAGTTCCTGAACCTACTGAACCCATGGTTAAAGAGTTAACTTCTTGGTTAGGATTAATCGGTGTACCGGCATAATCAATTCTTAAATATTTTAAAACACCAGAGTTATCTGTATCAACAGTACCACCGTGCCAGCCTTCGTAAGCGCCTTCTAATTCGGCCTCACCACCTGATTGATTGTTAGTTGCTTTTCCACATAATACAACACCACCCCAATCTCCTGGCTCACGCAATCCCGGAGCACGTTCTGAAGTAAAAATGATAGGTTGAGATGCAGTACCTTCAGCAATTAATTTGTTTCCTCTTTGTACAACCAAAGTACCTTTTGTCTCTCTGTCGCCAATAATCACCGTACCGGCTTCAATTTCTAAGGTAACTCCTTCAATGGCTGCTAAACCTGCTTTATTTTTTGCATCTCTACCTACTCTAACAAAACCATTAAGTCTGTAAATTTTGTCTTTAGTCCACTTGGTATTGGTAGTAATGCTTCCATTCGCAACCTCAACTATTGGTTTAGTAAATCCGGTAGTTGGATTTGTACCTGTGCCAGATCCGTTGCCAGAATTATATCCTGCTTCATTGTATTCGATAATAGTTGTTCTTTTACATGAACTAAAAATTAATGTTCCTGCCAAAACAAATACCATTGTTTTGAATCCGTTAGTACCAAATTTTGGCTTGTAAAGCTTTTTCATATTCATTTTTCCTATTTAAGTCTTTATTTTTTATTTAAAATATTTTGTAAGAAAGCGTTAATCCGAATTGACGGCCACTTCTAAACTGGGCAGTAACCTGATCTTCCGATTGATCAAATTTTCCATCTTGATTTCCGTCTTGCATCAATGTAAAGTTTTGATTAAGTAAGTCGTTGAAGTTGGCTTTTAAGGATAGTTTATTGGTAAAGTTTTTCGTCACAACTAAATCAACTACATTTCTTGGCATCTCATAAATATCCCTGATCAGATCTGTGCCAACAAATGCAATACGTTTTCCTGCAACATTATAAAGCAGGTTAACCTGGAATTTAGATTTAATGTTATTATAGAAGATAGCTGCGTTTAAAATATATGGCGATTGTCCTTGCATCGGACGATTATTTGATTGCCCAATTGCGCTGGCACCATCAAACATCACTTTACTATTAATGTAAGAAGCATTTAACAAAATTGTGATATCATTTAGAAACTTACTTTCACTTAATCCTGCAAGTGATTTACGCATTTCTAGTTCTACCCCTATATTTCTAACGTTCTGAGCGTTATTAAAATTAAAAGACTGCGCATTAGAACCAGGTATAGCAGTCATCTCGATGGCATCTTTAAATTTTTTGTAGAAACCCGAAATACTAATCAGTTCGCTTGTTGAAGGATAGAATTCATATTTTAAATCATAATTATCAATCTTTGCTGTTTTTAAATTTGGGTTACCGGCAACATTGAAATTCTGATCAAAATCATAAAATGAAAAGGGAGCAATCTCTCTGAATTCTGGCCTGTTTAATGTCTTACCATAAGCTAATCTGAATAAAGATTTTTCATTTATATTAAACTGAATATTCGCCGAAGGAAGTACCCTCGTAATATCATTATTAACATTAACAGGGCCTCCAGTATCAAAACTGTTCAGTTTTTGAACATTATTCTCCACCCTTGCGCCTGCAACTATTGTTAATTTATCCTTATAAGGCAAAACAAAATTCGCAAATCCAGCTAATAGTTTATTTGAAGCATCATAATTGTCATACGGATTAGATTTTTCATCCAATCTGATTCCTGTTGTCGTATTAATATTTTTCCAGTCAAAAAGTTCTTCTATAGTACCTTTTAACAATGACTGATCAAATTCTAATGAATTTGCCCGCACGTAACCGATGTTTCTTGAAGAAAATGTTCTCTGCTTATCTTCATAATAACCACCAACTTTTACCGAAGGCTTAAAACCTTCTGATTTTGGCGCAAGTGCCTGTTCAACATTAAATGCACCAGTTTTGATATCCTCATTCATTTTGGAATAAAACCTTCCCAAAAACTCTGGTTGAGCACCACCAGTTGGCACGAAAATATTATAAGTACCATCTCCGTTGGCAAGTGTTCTGTAGCGCGAATAATCTGGCTGATCTCTGAATGATTTACTATAACCTAATACCCAGTCAAACTTGGTATGCTCTTCATTGAATTTATGAACACCCGATAGTTGCCCTGAATAAATGCCACGATATAAAACATTCGAAGCGTAATTGGCATACTCTTGTTGCTTTTCAGACCCCAAGCGACTAACGTATTGTGATGTACTTAATTGATTATACAAGTTTTTGAACTCGAAAGTATTGTTGTTATCTAATTTAAAGGCCCAGTTATGTACAAGCCCTAAACGAACATTGTAGGTGTACTGATCGTCATTATACCTGTAATTTTCTTCAGCAATTTTCGAAATTGGATCATAAACCTCGTAGTTTCCCCTAAACACAGCATTATTTGTTTTGCTGTTGCTGTAGGTAATCGCCGTAATATTTCCCAATAACTTATTGTTGATGTTAAATCGCTTGCTACCGTAGATATTTAATTTTTGATCCAGATTAGCGGTATTAACTTCTGGCACCCAATTATTTCTTAGTGCGTGCCCTGCGGCGTTCAATTTGCTTGCATTAACCTGGTTTAAATTTGAAGGGAAATTAATAGGTAAATCATTTTCACCTGTATTAAAGCCAGTAAAATATAAGCTTCCTGTATTAGTCCTTTTAAAATCTTTGAAAGTAGCATTCTGGCGGTAACTTGTACCATAATCTATTGTTAACCGATCATCATCAGGAATGCTTTTAAGAAAAACTTTAACAACCCCTCCTGCAAAATCTGCAGGAATATCAGCCGAAGGGCTTTTATAAACCAATACACGGTCAATTTGATTGCTTGGGATTAAATCAAAGGAAAAAGATCGAACGTCTGTTTCCAGACTGGGTGCAGTAACATTGTTTAACTGAACGTTATTGTAACGTTCGGCCAAACCACGAATATTAATAAAGCGATTGTCTACAATCGTAATACCCGGAACACGTTTTACCACCTGCGCAGCATCCGTATCACCAGATCGCTGAATGGTTTGAGATGAAACCCCGTTTGCAATTGACTGAGACTTTTTCAGCTCTGCCAAAAGAGAAACTTCAGTACCTGATTTCCTAGCGCCTGTAATTACAACATCGTTAAGGGTAGATTGATCATCTTCCATCACAACATCTATCACAGTTGTTTTTCCTGGAGTAACTTTTACATTTGGGATTACCTGTTTTTTAAAAGAAATAAAAGAAAAACTTACGCGGTAAGTTCCTGGTTTTACAGTATTTAAAATATAATTACCATCAGCATCACTGGTAGTACCAATTGATGTTCCTTCTATCAGTACAGATAGGCCCACTAAAGTTTGACCTGTGGATTTATCCGTTATTTTACCAGAAATTTTTCCAGTTTGGGCATACGAAAGTATGCTGATCGTCAAAGCGAACACAGTAAGTGCCGCTCTTTTAAAAGAGTTTAGTAATTCCAATTTGCCTTTATTTGATAAGGGCAAAATTATTACCACAGTGTTAACTATAGGTTAGATGTTAATTAAGGTTTGTTTACCTTAAGGTTAATTCTAAGTTAACAGCATTCAATCCTAATATTTAATTCCTGTCTTCTTGCAAATGAAGTGCAATAACCAGATTGGCCCAATTAACAAGAATTTAACATCATCCAAAAATGAAGGTTTTTTCCCTTCTATTTTATGCCCAATAAACTGCCCTATCCAGGCACCTACAAATATTGCTGCATAAATGACATAAGCAGTTCCACTACCCAAACCAACTGCCTGCTCAATTTTAACGATGATGTAACTCATTAGTCCCACTACCCAGATCATCATGAAAAATAATACTGGTGATAAAGTGAAATAATAATACAAGCTAAAAGCCAGAAGAAATGAAGCCCAGTTAAAGAATCCATTATAACTGCCAAGAAAACTTAAATGTGGAAACGGAATTTGCCACACTAAACCCAATAGGCTAAAAACAATTAATGGAACACAAATCCAGTGTACCAACTTATTAGTTGGATTTTGGTGACTTTCTGCATACTTATCAAAAAGTACATCTACTGGTCTTTTTGGTTCAATTTTAATGGTTTGCTTGCTCATTATGTAAAAATAAAAAAAGCGACGGATATTCCATCGCTTAATATATTGTTTATTAAACAGCTCGTCATGCTGACCTGTAGCGCAGCGGAAAGCTACGCAGTAAATTTATTTCAGCATCCTTTCTGCTATATAGATCCTGAAACAAGTTCAGGATGACGATTCGGCGAATTGACTTCTTTATTTCGCAAAGGCTACAGAACGGGTTTCCCTGATCACGGTAACCTTAATCTGTCCCGGATAAGTCATTTCGGTTTGGATACGGGTCGAAATATCAGCAGCTAAAAGCTCAGCCTGCGCATCAGTAATGCGTTCGCTTTCTACAATTACACGTAATTCTCTACCAGCCTGAATAGCGAAAGTTTTTTCTACACCTGGGTAAGATAAAGCCAGTTCTTCTAAATCTTTCAAACGTTTAATATAACTTTCCACCACTTCACGACGAGCACCAGGGCGAGCGCCAGAAATGGCATCACAAGCCTGTACAATTGGAGAGATCATCGAAGTCATCTCAATTTCATCGTGGTGGGCACCAATGGCATTACAAATTTCAGGATGTTCTTTATATTTTTCGGCCAGCTGCATACCCAAAATAGCGTGTGGCAATTCTGGATTATCATCAGGTACTTTACCGATATCGTGTAATAAACCTGCACGTTTAGCCATTTTAGCGTTTAAGCCCAGTTCTGCAGCCATAGTAGCACAGAAATTGGCTACTTCACGTGAGTGATGTAACAGGTTTTGTCCGTATGATGAACGGTAACGCATACGACCAACCATACGGATCAACTCAGGATGCAAACCATGGATACCTAAATCAATTACCGTGCGCTCTCCAATTTCTACAATCTCATCTTCGATCTGTTTTTTGGTTTTGGCTACAATTTCTTCAATACGCGCCGGGTGGATACGACCATCCGTTACCAAACGGTGTAAAGCCAAACGGGCTATTTCTCTTCTTACCGGGTCGAAACCTGATAAAATAATGGCTTCTGGTGTATCATCTACAATAATCTCAATACCGGTTGCCGCTTCTAAAGCGCGGATATTTCTACCTTCCCTACCAATAACGCGACCTTTAATCTCATCACTTTCAATATGGAAAATAGAGACAGAATTTTCAATTGCAGCCTCTGTAGCGGTACGCTGAATGGTTTGAATTACTACTTTTTTAGCTTCTTTACTTGCCGTTAATTTGGCTTCATCTACAATATCCTTCACCTGCATCATAGCCTGTGTACGGGCTTCCTGTTTCAGATTTTCTACCAATTGTTCTTTGGCTTCTTCAGCAGAAAGGCCAGCAATGGTTTCCAATTGCTTTAGATGTTGATTTTTAAGCAGTTCTACTTCTTCCTGCTTTTTAATAGCAAGTTCGGTTTGTTTTTCGAGGTTGCTTTTGTGCTTATCGAGTTCCTGCTCTTTTTTATTAAAGTTTTCCATGCGTTGATTTACCGATTGCTCTTTCTGCTTAATGGTATTTTCGCGCTGGTTAATGGTATTGTTTCTGGCACTAACTTCTTGTTCGTGCTCGGCTTTTAACTGTAAAAATTTCTCTTTTGCTTCTAAAAGTTTATTCTTTTTTAAAATTTCTGCATTGTTTTCTGCATCTTTTAAAATCTTTTTCACCTTATTCTGTGCGGCAATTTCCTGCTGTTTAAGCAAGTTACGCAGGAGAAATCTTCCTATTACTACTCCAATAGCTATACCCGCTATTACGGCAAATACATATCCTAATATTTCAACTATTTCCATTTTGTTTTTTATGTAAAAAAAAACCGCAACTAATTTTTAAAGTCTCATACATTTTAAACCTCAACTAAGCATAATTAGGGTTTAAGCCATTTTCAGGTGCCAAAGCAGATGAAATACGCCCTCTTAACCCTATAGATATTGAAGTGTTAAGTTTTATAAAATTTGAAACTCAAAAACTAGCTACGGCTATGTTTTTATGCTAAATATGGGCATCGCCTAAGCGCTGAAATAATTCAACGTTACGAATGCCGAAAGAACGAACCTTATTTTGAAAAGAAATTACTGAGTAAAACATCCAATTCTTCAACTTTATCGGCAACAGCAGTATCCTGGTTTTGTACTTTATTTTCTGTTCTTAATACGGCCGTTGCATAATGCAATACAGCCATAGAAAGAAGGTCTTGCTTATCTCTAACCGCATAATTATCCTGATAATCTTTTATGCGCTCATTGATCATTTTCGCTGCCCGTCTCACAATTTCTTCCTCTTCCATATTCACCTTTAGCGGATAAATACGGTCGGAAATGGTTATTTTAATCGAGATTTCTCCCATTTGTTAGCTTAGTTTCTGATTTCCTTGCATCACTATTTTTTCAATAATGCAATACTCTTATCAATCTCCCGCACAAAATCGTTAATTTTTTGTTTAATGTCAAGCGATTTTTCACTTGCCCCCTCTATACGCTTAGCCAATTTTGTAACCCTTAATTTTTCATCAAGTTCTACATTCTTACCTTTCGCTGTATCGAGCGCTACCTTTAACGATTGATTTTCAAGCTTTAATAAATCATTTTCTTCCTGTAGCGTATTACATAAGGCCAGTACCTGGGCCGTTTTTTGTAATACTTTATCTAATTGATCTGCAACAGAAGCCATGAATTTATTTCTAAAAATACGAATTTATATTTTATTTCCTAATTTCTGCACCAGCTTGTGCCGTTAAATTCGCGATTAATTTCTGCATGGTATGCTCAATCTGCTTATCTGTCAAGGTTTGTTCCTCATCCTGCAAAATAAAATTCAAAGCATACGATTTTTTTCCCTCTGGCAATTTATCACCAACATATACATCGAACACACCAACTTCCTTGATCAGCTTTTTATCAGTTTTAAAAGCAATGCCCTTCAAAGTATCGAAAGTTACATTTTGATCTATCAATAAAGAAAGATCGCGGCGAACCTGCGGATATTTAGCAACATCTTTGTGCACGATTTTATTTTTCCTTACAATATCCAACATAACAGCCCAATTAAAATCAGCATAAAATACTTCAGCATTTACATCAGCCACTTTACGATCGGCCTTTGAAACAGCACCAAAACTTACAAGGGCTTTGTCTCCACGGAAATATTTAATTCCGTAAGCAAAGTTTTCGTCGTTCAAAACTTCAGATTGATAACTTGCAATACCTAAACGCGATATAATGGCATCAACCGCTGATTTTAAATTATAAAAAGTTGCTGATTTGGCATTGTGGTTCCATTGCTCACTTTGTTTAGCGCCAGAAATCAATAATAATAACCTTGGGCGCTCAACATATTGCTCATTAATTAAATGATAGGTTTTACCAAACTCGTAAAACTTCACATCTGCATTTTTACGGTTCTGGTTGTAAGCTACACTTTCTAAAGCCGGCATCAATAAATTCTGGCGCATTACATTTAAATCGCTGCTTAATGGATTTAAAATAAATACGGCTTCGTCTAAATTTTTCGAATAGGCCGATTTGGTTAAAGAATTGCACATAATCTCTGCATAACCATTAGCGGCAAGCATATCTGCAATTACGTTATGTGTATTTTCCTTTTCAGGCTTAATGCTGTAAGAAAGTGATGCATTTACCTTTGAAGGAATTTCGATATTGTTATAACCGTAAATACGCAATACCTCTTCAGTAATATCGCATTCGCGGGTTACATCCACTTTAAATGATGGCACCCTTAAAGCTAAGGTATCATCAGAAGTATTGGTTGCCGAAATGCCTAAAGCGGTAATAATGTGTTTAATTTCGGCGGAAGGAATATTTGCGCCAATTAATTTATTGATATTGGTATAACTTACTTCAAACTCAAACGGCTTGATGTGGCTTGGATAAATATCAGCAACTGAAGAAGAAATTTCACCACCAGCTAATTCTTTAATCAACAGGGCAGCATATTTTAATGCTGTTACCGTAATCTCCGGATCGGTACCACGCTCGTAACGGAAAGAGGCATCGGTTTTTAAACCATGTCTTTTTGAAGTTTTACGAACAGAAACTGAATTGAAATAAGCGCTTTCCAGGAAAACATTTTGCGTATTGGCATCAACACCAGAAGATTTTCCACCAAAAACCCCTGCTATACACATTGGCGCTTCAGCATTACAGATCATTAAATCATCTGCACTTAGCTTCCGCTCTACATCATCAAGGGTCACAAAAGGTGTTCCTTCGGCAACTTTTTTTACGATTACTTTTCCACCCGTAATTTTATCGGCATCGAAAGCATGTAAAGGTTGCCCTAAACCATGAAGCACATAATTGGTGATATCAACAATGTTATTGATCGGACGTAAACCGATCACCTTTAATTTATCTTTTAACCACTCTGGCGATTCTTTTACGGTAACGCCCGAGATGGTAATGCTACTATATCGTGGGCAAGCTTCCAAATCTTCTACTTCTACAGGGATAACCAGGTTTTCGTTGTCCGTTTTGAATGCAGAAAGATCGGGCATTTCGTATTCACTCCTGAAATAAGCAGCTAAATCTCTCGCCACGCCTAAATGTGAAGCCGCATCGGCACGGTTGGGTGTTAATCCGATTTCGAAAACAAAATCATCTTCCATTTTGAAATGATCTTTCGCACGGATCCCAACTTCTGTATCCTCAGCAAGGATCATAATTCCATCATGCGATTTGCCTAAACCAATTTCATCTTCGGCACAGATCATTCCCTGCGAAAGTTCACCCCTTATTTTTGATTCTTTTATCTTAAAAGGTTCTCCATCTAAAGGGTATACCGTTGTACCCACTACAGCCACTACAACTTTTTGGCCAGCCCCTACATTTGGTGCACCGCAAACAATCTGAAGATTTTCTTTTCCGCCAACATTTACTGTTGTAATCCGTAAACGGTCGGCGTTGGGATGTTGAACACAGGTTAATACTTCGCCGATAACCAAGCCCTCTAAACCGCCCAGAACAGGCTGCACTTGTTCTACACTTTCTACTTCCAAACCAACATTGGTAAGGATTAAAGAAAGCTCCTGAGGGGTTTTATCAATTTGTACGAATTGTTTTAACCAGTTATATGATATTTTCATCTATTGAGATTTGAGATTCGAGACCTTAGATTTGAGACTCATGAGCGCTAAAATCCTGGTTCAAGAATTATAAAACGCAAAGATATTATTTAAAGGTCAAAGGAGAAAGTTAAATTATTTAGATTTGAGATTCCAGACATGAGATTAGAGACTTACGAAAGCTAAAAACTCCAGTTCAAACACACCGTATAAATGACTAATTGCGAATATTCAGATTGGATAGAATGACCGCACATGCCCCTGCTCCTATTACCAGCATAATCACTGAAGCAATAACCAATTTAAGTCCTGGCTTAACAGGTTGATTTTTAGCTGCTTTTACAATAATTTGAATGATACCAATTGTAAATAACAATCCGACAATTACCCAGTATACAATAAAAAGTTCCATGATTTATTTTGAAATTAACTGTTGGCGAGTAATACTGCACAGGCACCAAAACCGATTACCACCATAATTACCGAAATAATAAGCAATTTTAGGCCGGGCTTTACCGGTTCGTTCCTGGATGATTTAATAATAATCTGAATAATCCCCACAACAAAAAGTACGATTGCAGTAAGGCAATAGATCACAAATAAGCCAAATAAACCCATATTAGTTCATATTTAATTTTTCCCTGATCAGATCTATTTTATTGTCTCGGTAAAAAATATTCATGGTTTCGAAAGGCACCATTTTATATTTATCGCTTACAATGTGTACACATGATTTTTTAACTGCACGCACATCAAAGTCCAGCGGATCCATAAAATTCATGATAATGATCCGAAATAAATTATCGTAACTTAAACTATCTGATTTTACCCTGGGCAGGCAGCACATCAATTCTCCAAAAGTATCTTCTGCACAATCAACAGAAACACCTGTACTAAACAGATTGAGCATATGTTCTTTCAATTTTTCATCATGTTCGAAAACGATTGTATTTTTTGAATTGTTGAGCAAATCTTCAGGATTGATCAGATGCGTCATCGGAATCACCTCGTCACCGATTTTTAAAGCATAGGCCATACATAATGCATCGGGATTGCATGGCACAGGAATTAAATCTTGCGGCGTAAAAGTTGGGTATTGCTCATAAATCTTTCTGCGCACTTCGGTTAAGGTAATTCTTCCCTGCTGATCGTTATAATCATCATTTCTTCCGGCAACCTGGGTAGGCTGGAAAGTAACACCACGAACACATTTCTGTTTAAGCGCATAGTCTAAAATATCGCCAATCTCATGATCATTCAACCCATTTTGCAAGGTTACCACCAAAGTAGTAGATACATTAAACTGATTTAAATGATCGATAGCCTTTCTTCGCACTTCGGTAAGATCTTCGCCTCTTAGCTTTGTTAATACTTCAGCGCTGAAGCTATCAAACTGCAGGTAGATTTCAAAATCAGGCATGTAAGTTGCCAATTTTTCCACAAAATTAATATCCTTGGCAATCCTGATACCATTGGTATTCACCATTAAGTGTTTAATGGGTTTAGTTTTGGCAAGGTCTAAAATTTTAAAAAATTCAGGATGCACAGTTGGTTCCCCGCCTGAGAGCTGTACCACATCGGGCTCACCTTCGTTGGCCACAACAACATCCATCATGCGCTCTATTTCTGCCAAAGTTCTGTGCCTGCCGTAACTAGGTGACGACATAGCATAACAGGTTGGACAGGCCAGGTTGCAACGATCAGTAACCTCTATTACCGTTAAACAAGAATGCTGTTCGTGATCGGTACACAAGCCACAATCATAAGGACAACCGTAATGCACTTTGGTATTAAACTTAAGGGGCATTTCCGATTGTTTATTGTAATTCCTGATCTGTTTGTAATATTCAACATCATCGGCAATCATCACTTTACTATCACCGTGTGTTCTGCAGTTTTTCAACATAAACACTTTAGCATCCTGAAAAACAATCTTCGCATCGCAAAGCTGCAAACACTCCGGACAAAGACTTTTGGTATAATCGTAGTATATATAATCTCTGGTATTGGCCATAATGTTTACTGCTTATTTAAAATCTGTTTCGAAATTCTGATGATGAATCTATAATAATAAATAAAAATAAACAATGCAGACCAATGAATACTGCTTAAATTTAAAAATAATGACTGGTAAGGCTTAATAAATTCGATTAAGAAGCGAAATAGAAAATACAAAACCATAAATAGCTTAAACTGATCGCCGTTAATTAGCTCCTTATGTTTTAAGCTATTGAAAAAGAAAATCAAAAGCATGAGATAAATCATTTCGTAGAGCATGATGGGATGCCGAAGTACACCATCGCCCAGATCCATGCCCATAAAAAAATGCGTAGGGACACCATAGGTGGGCTCGTCGATCCCCATTGAGAAGCAGCCGATGCGGCCTATAATCAATGCTACTAAAATCGGGATAACATAAACATCTCCGGAGGCAATATTTACGCCTATTATCTTTTTAATCAATTCGACACCAAATAAGCCACCAAGCAAACCGCCGACAATGGTTTTACTTTGATAAAGAACCGAAAAACTAAGATGATGGAGCACCTGAGGTGTTTCGAGTACCGCGATTACCCGCGAACCGATCAGGGCGCCAAGCATAGCCCCCAACATGATCCAAAGCCTGTTTTCGTCTGATATCGGATCTACAATTCCCTTTTTATAATAGTAATATAACCTTACACCAATTATAAAGGCCAGGGTTTCGAAAATATAATGATAATGGTATTGATGACCAAGAAGCTCGAATTGAAAAGGAAATGGCGATACGGATTTTAACAGCATTGATTAAAAGAATAACCGGCAAAAAACAGGTAAATGATCAGAATAATACCTTTTATCTTTGCTATCTGTTAATACGGCAAACTTTTGCACTTTAAAGCCTTTATTTACAAAAATATAATCAATCCGGTCTTTTAGGTCGCTGTCGAAGTGAAAACCATTAAAAGTACCAGAGGGCCCGTATGGAGGTTCTATAGAAATATCTTTCGCATCGATAAGGAAAGATTTGATGGTAGTAATGGCCTCTGTTTCTGGCGTCACATTTAAATCACCGGTAAAAACAACTGGCAAATTTGGCGCTATCTGCTGTATCTTTTGCTTTAAAAGTTTAGCTGATTCAATTCTCGCTTTTACCCCAACATGATCGTAATGGGTATTAAAAACAATAAATTCTTTTTTATTTAGCTTATCATAAAGCTTTACCCAGCTACACACACGGTTAAGCGCAGCATCCCATCCTTTTGAAGGTACGTCAGGCGTTTCTGATAACCAGAATGTTCCGCCATCTTTTTTAGTGAAACGGTCTTTATCGAAATAAACAGCTGAAAACTCTCCTTTTCTTTTACCATCATCGCGTCCAACGCCTACCACATCAAAATTAGATTTTTCGAGCAGGGCGTCAAATTGTTCTGGTAAGGCTTCCTGCACGCAAAGAATATCGGCATCGTGAAATTTGACCAAAGCTTTTACATTGTCTTTTCGGTTTGGCCAGGCATTAACGCCGTCTGATGCTACATTCAAGCGGATGTTATAGGTGATGATATTAATGGGAACAGCCTGTTTTTGAGCGAAAGCTGCAATGGTTAATAAAAGAAAAAGAGGAATGATTTTTAAAGTACGCATAAATATAATTTAACTATTTTAATTCATACTGGTTGGCCAGTAACGCTTAATTTTAAGCCGCTATTATACTAATTTAATGCTAATTGTACTTTAACATCGAAATATCTTTTAAATTAAATCTTCATCTCTGTAACTATAATAGCGGTTGTTGGCAAAAATCAGATGATCAACCACGTATAGACTGAGCAAATTACCTGAAGCAACCATATCCCTGGTCAATTTATCGTCGCTTTCGCTAGGCTTTAAATTTCCTGAAGGATGATTATGCGCCAATACAATATTTGCGGCATTGTTTTCTAAAGCCGTTTTAAAAATAATTTTCGGGTCGGCTACCGTACCCGCCTGCCCGCCTTTACTGATCAAAAATTTTCCTATTACCCGGTTAGACCTGTTTAGCAGTAATATCCAGAATTCCTCGTGGTTGAGATTAGCAAAGGTTTGATGTAAATATTTATACACATCTTTAGAAGTATTTACATGCGTAATCACCTCTTCTGTAGTTTCCTTTCGTCGTAAGCCAAGCTCTAAAGCAGCGATAATGGTTAAGGCTTTGGCTTCTCCGATCCCTTTAAACCTCGAAAGTTCCACAATGGAAGCTTTACCAAGTTTTGTTAAATTGTTATCGTAAAAAGATAAAATCCTTTTACTTAAATCTACAGCGGTTTCATTTTTGTTACCCGAGCCAATTAAAATGGCAATCAGTTCGGCATCCGTTAAATGTCTTCTGCCGTGTAATAAAAGTTTTTCACGCGGGCGATCTTCTTCAGCCCATAACTTTATACCTAGCTTCTGTTCGTAGTTTTCCATTTTTTAAGATAAAAAAAGGCATCCTAACTTATCGTTGGGATGCCTTCCTAATATCGTAAAAAAAATGGCTTATTTTAAACCGTTAACGAATTTCGTTAATTTTGATTTGTTGTTTGCCGCTTTGTTTTTGTGGATGATGTTCTTTTTAGCTAAACGATCTAACATAGAGATTACTTTAGGCAATAAATCTGATGCAGATTTTTTATCTTCTGCAGCACGTAATCTTTTAATAAAGGTACGCGTAGTTTTTGCCTGATATCTGTTACGTAAACGTTTTGTTGCGTTTGCTCTAATTCTTTTTAATGAAGATTTATGATTTGCCATTTCTATTTAGCCTTTTATTTTTCTATTCGTTTCCTATAATTCGGGTTGCAAATATAGGATTAATGTTTTTAAATTACAAAACACTTTTAACTTTTTTTTCATTAAAACTTAACCCAGTTTTCGAGCAGTAAAAATAAGTTAAAATTATTCATTAATAATACTTTAACATAATTGAATAAAAATTCCTTTCCATGGAGAAAACAGGCTTAAAAATACTATTTTTGGGCAAAACGATTTTGAGTGAAAAAAAGAATAGCCATCTTTGCATCAGGTTCTGGCTCTAATGCCCAAAAGCTGATGGAGCATTTTAAGCGAAGTAATGAAATAGAAATATCTTTGGTATTGACCAACAATGCCGATGCATATGTATTACAGAGAGCCGATAATTTCGAAATTCCCACTCATATTTTCGATCGAAATGAATTCTATCAGACCGATGAGGTAGTAGATCTGCTCAAAAATCTTGAAATTGATTTTATTGTACTGGCTGGCTTCCTTTGGCTGATTCCTAAAAACCTGATCCACGCTTATCCAGGCAGAATTGTAAATATCCACCCGGCAATCCTTCCAAAATTTGGCGGAAAGGGCATGTATGGCGACCATGTACATCAGGCGGTGATGGCTGCCGGCGAAGCCGAAGGCGGAATAACCATTCATTATGTGAACGAAAATTATGATGAAGGTGAATACATTTACCAGGCCCGCTACAGGATAGACAAAAACGATAACCTGGAAATGGTAAAATTTAAGGGACAGCAGCTTGAACACCAGCATTATCCACGCATAGTAGAAAGCCTGGTCAAGAAAATCAGCAAATAGCTTCTTAAGTTAAAACATTCTTGTTGTAAGGTTGGAATAAAAGCCTGCCATGCATGTTGCTGATTTATATATCTATAAATACCCAACAGAAACACTTATGCCTAATTTTGGGCAGCCTCCTCATTTCATATCATTCTTGTATTTACTGGTAATCAGAATTTTAATTTGCAACTAAAATCAGCTGGCAACAGTTGCTTTTTTGCTGGTCACTTTAAAATCCGATTTGCTTGCCATTTGCATTGAAAGCAAATCACACTTTTCTTTAAATTAAATCCTATAGCTTCATCTTCAATACAATCTGGATAAGCATGGTCGGTTTGATCCTGTTTTTTAAACAGGCACAGACATCGGCTAATGCACCAATTTAATCAGTTTGCCCAATCAATTAAAACTAAACACAGCCACTTTAATGTTTAGCGCTTTTATATAAAACATTAACGAATGTAGACTCAATCATCCCGTATATCAATTCTCCCTTGTATCGGTGTTACTTTTTAAGGAAGTTTAATGTGGTTAAGCAATAACGCGTGCTTGCTTTTCCAAATCACCAACAAAATAGGCTGCTTTAATATATCTTTTGTAGACGTACAAATAATAGTTATAAAAGCCAATTAGCAAAAGCCCAAACGCCAGGGTAAGGTGGCGAGTTAATTAAGTTAAATTTTCATTATGAAAACAAAAAAAAGCTTATTCGAAAAAAAAATTGAGTTAAAAGATTGCCAAATAAACGGTGGCAAACTTGGCATTAGCAACCAAACTTCTGTAGCAGAAACAGGAACAAGAGAAAACCCTGACACCTGCACAGATATCGGTTTTGACCAACCTGGTTCTGGCTCACCAATTGGTTACGACCCCATTTTTACAGACAAATAATACCGTGTTATCTTAACTTTTAGAAATTTTCATGCTTAAATGTTAATGAATTAAGTGAGGATAATAAAGTATGCCAAAGCTTTCACCATTACATTTAAGGTTTCATTTTTTTAAAGTTGTTGAACGAATTATAAAGTGTAAAATTTAATCAGAAAAACATGAAAAACAGCAACAAATTGTTCGAGAAACAAATCGAGCTAAAGAATAGTCAAATCAGTGGTGGTCGTGCGTCGGCTGAGACTTACCAAAATGTAAACCATACTTATACAAATGATCAGGGCTGTACGGTGACACATTCTCAAGTAGTGACAGATAAGAAGCAATTAGTTGAAGAATGCTTTTTCACAAATTGTCCGTAATAGCTATCCCTCAAACCATGATTTAATTTACAGAACATGAAAAACAGCAAAAAATTATTGGAAAAGAAAATAGCGCTAAACAGCTGTCAGGTTAACGGTGGCCGTGCTATGGGAAGTACAGCACTGTGCACCAAATATACCTATGGCGATCATTGTGCTGATAAAACCACAACAATGTACAATGATCAGGGCGAAACAATCGGTTATCCGGCATCTTCCTCTTGGCAAACTTAATTAACCAGCTCCATTAACCATCGGGCATATAAGCTCGATGGTTTTATTAAACCTAGCGTTAATTTTGAAATCAGACTAACCTGATTATCGGCAATCACTAATTTGTGGGGTGTAGACTAGTACAACTTAAGCTTGTTTTTTCGTCATTGCGCAGCTAAAAAATAACATCTATATAAGTGGCCTAACAGGCTAAATATAAAATTATAACCTCGGGTAACGTGATATTAATATTCTCCATTAACAACGATTATTCTACCAGTGCTGTAATTAGCTGGCTTATCAAGCTCAATAAGCCCTTTATCCGAATCAATGAAGATAGCTTGGTGGATCTGCTGTGGCTTACCTCTTTGGATTTTGCAATCACTGTAAACGGGAAAACAATTTTAGGTAGCCAGATTACCAAAATGTGGTACCGCAGAGGCGGATTGGATCTCTTTGGTAAATTTAAGAACGATTTGGTTAAAAATTATCTGCGCACTGAGCACACCGCACTGATTGAATATTTTTATCATAGGTTAGATAAAATACCGTCAATCAATAAATTCAAAAACAGCGACATCAATAAGTTATATTTAATGGATCTGTGTCAACAACACGGCATTTTAGCGCCTCAATACCTGGTAACAGGTTGCAAAAAGGCACTCCATAATTTTTTCGAGCAAGAAAAGTGTATTATTTCTAAACCCATTAGCACGCCGTTTTCTTTGCAGGATGATGAGGGTTTCTCGCACATGGCCTATACCTCAATGGTTAAGCGCGAAGATATTGATGCACTTCCGGAGCAATTTGTACCCACTTTTTTTCAGCGCGCCATTGCGAAAGCTTATGAGATTAGGGCTTTTTACCTCAATGGTAAATTTTATGCCATGGCCATATTCTCTCAGAACAATAGTAAGACGAATGTAGATTTCAGGAATTATGATCGAGATAAACCAAATAGGGTTGCGCCTTACACTTTCGAAAAAACATATGAACAAAAGCTAAAAAAAATGCTTGATGCATACGGACTGAACTGTGCATCGTTTGATGTGATTTACGCAAGCGATGACGCTAAATATTATTTTTTAGACTTAAACCCGGTTGGTCAATTTGGGATGGTATCTGCCCCTTGTAACTACAATTTAGAGAAAGAAATTGCAATGGCACTTTAAGTTTTATTCAATCTGATTTGGATGGTACTGACCAAACCTCGATTCGAAAAAAGGGCAATCCAAAAACTTTATTTAAACAATGAAAAAGTTAGAATGCACCTCCACTTATTTTAAACCACATCGATAAAAACAATGAAAAAAATAAAAGATCTGATAGCTACCGGAGAAGCACCATTGCATATAAAATCATTGATAAAAAAGCCTAAACCCACATACCTGGTTAAAACAAGAGTATCTAAAATCTACCATACTAATAGCTTACAGCTCGATCTATATTTTAAATCTCCTATATGACTAAATCATACCTCAGAAATCAGCTTTGCGTACCAGTAAGTGGCTATAATAGATCTATTATTTACGATTTGGGGCGTAAAGACTATTATTTTATTTCCAATGCACATTACGATATTTTAAAAACCGATGGCCTTATTAATTTTGATATGATTCCCGATCTATCTGAGCGCAGCGAACTCATAAATTACCTTTTAAATTTAGAGATCATTTTTGAGGTAGCATCTGCTCAGGAAGAGAAAAGATTTCCGAAAATATCGAAGGCATTACATCAGGTTAACGAGCTCACGCACGCTGTAGTACATGTGAATACGAGCAACAATTTTATTGGTTTTATAAGTCAGACCCCACTTCAAAACCTAAGCATAATTTCACCCCGGTTGGATAATGACGTGATCAAAATGATGAAGTCGTTTGCCCATTTGGAAATCGACAGCATCTACCTTTATATCGAAATGTTTGATGCAGAAAGCTTTGACCAATATGAGCGGGAATTTGCCAGACAGACTGCCCTATTTTCAGTTAACTTTTTTGGTTTAGACAGCGCACAAACCAAACTGAAAGATAACATATATTATAATTTTTTCACTGAAAGTTTTGCAGATTACCAGCGGCTGCTAACCATAGACAAGTTATTCGTTAATCAGGATTTTTTCCTGGAGGCTTATAACAAACACACTTATTACAATGGCAAAATCTATATAGACCAAAGTGGCAATATTAAAAATGGACTTAATAACATCAAAAGTTTTGGCAACATTAATTTAATGGGTTATGATGAATTTCATCAAATCATCAATAGTAAACTATTTTTAACCCTTGGCAACATCAATAAGGAAGATACCCTGGTTTGCCGAAACTGCGAATTCAGATACATGTGTACTGATGTACGGGTACCTGAAAAGGAAGCAAAATACTGGTTTCATCGTTCTGAATGCGCATATAATCCTTATATCTCCAAATGGAACAATGAAGAAGGTTATCTTACGCTAAAAGAATCCGGCATAAATGTTTCTGCATCAGGCAGCATAATCGATAGGGATAAATTATCCGAAACCTTTAATAAAATCTGGACAGCATAAAATGAAAAAATTCCCCTTTTATAAACAACCAGATGAAAAAGACTGTGGCCCTACCTGCTTACGCATTATAGCTAAACACTACAATAAAAGTATTCCGCTTCAGCACTTAAGAACACTTACAGAAACAACCAGAGAAGGTAGTGGCTTACAGGGGCTCAGCAATGCGGCAGAAAGTTTAGGTTTTAGAACTTTAGGGGTTAAAATAGATTTTAAAACCCTGGTTGCAGATGCCCCTCTACCTTGCCTGATACATTGGAACAAAAACCATTATGTAGTAGTGTATAAAATTGATAAAGCCGAAAAAGTTTATATATCAGATCCTGGTTATGGTTTAATCACTTACGCAAAAGAAGAATTTATTAAATATTGGATTGGCGAAAATGCGAATGAAGAAACAGAAGAAGGTATTGCGCTAATATTAGAAACAAGCCCGTCATTCTATCAGGATGACTTTGATGAGGAAGAAAAGAAAACAAGTTTTGCTTTTCTATCCCGCTATTTATTAAAATACAAATCGCTCGTCATTCAGCTTGCCTTGGGCTTACTTGCCGGAAGTTTGCTATCGTTAATTTTTCCTTTTCTTACCCAGAGTGTAGTAGATGTAGGGATACAAAATCAGGATATCAATTTTATTTATCTGGTTTTACTGGCACAGGTAATGCTCTTTATGGGTAAAATGGGTATTGATATTATTCGCAGCTGGATTTTGCTGCATCTTTCGACCCGGATAAACATCTCTATCGTTTCCGATTTTTTCATCAAATTAATGAAACTTCCAATCAGTTACTTTGATACGAGAATGACGGGAGATATTATGCAACGCATTAACGATCACCATAGAATTGAGCAATTGCTGACAAGTTCTTCGTTAAATACACTGTTCTCTATGGTTAACCTGATCATTTTTAGCATTGTATTGCTGATGTATGATTACCGGCTGTTTGCGGTTTATTTAATTGGAGCCATCCTTTACGTGGCGTGGATTACCTTCTTCCTTAAAAAAAGAAAAGAACTAGACTACAAAATGTTCTCCCAGGTTTCGCAAGAGCAGAGCACCGTAATCGAGCTTATTAATGGCATGCAGGAAATCAAAATGCACAATGCGGAGAAACAAAAAAGATGGGGGTGGGAATTTTTACAGGTAAAGTTGTTTAAAATCAGAATAAAGGCACTTTCCTTAGAACAATGGCAATCTGTTGGCGGTGGCTTTATCAACCAGATTAAAGATATTTTAGTCAGTTTTCTTTCCGCAAAACTGGTACTCGATGGGAATCTTACATTAGGAATGATGCTTTCTGTGCAGTATATTATTGGCCAGTTAAATAGTCCATTGTTACAATTGATAGATTTTATCAAACAAACTCAGGATGCCAAAATATCTTTGGAAAGACTTGGCGAAATTCATGATAAAAAGGACGAAGAAAGTATTGATGGACAATATATAACCGAAATCCCACAAAAAGATATTGCGCTAAATCATGTATCTTTTAGATATGTTGGCTCAGATACATTCGTCTTTCAAGATTTGAACCTGGTTATCCCCTATCAAAAAACCACTGCAATTGTTGGTGCCAGCGGCAGTGGAAAAACTACGTTATTAAAACTGCTTACCAAATTCTACGAACCCGAAAAAGGTGATGTTCAGATTGGCGGCACTGATCTCAAAAGTATATCACCCAGCCATTGGCGAAAACATTGCGGTGTAGTGATGCAGGAAAGCTACGTATTTAACGATACCATTGCCAACAATATTGCTATTGGCGAAGATATTATAGATAAACAAAAGCTGAGAAAAGCGGTGGAAATTGCAAACGTTCAAGGTTTTATTGAAGATTTACCCTTAAGCTACAATACTAAAATAGGCAACGAGGGCATTGGCATGAGCGGGGGCCAAAAACAAAGACTGTTTATTGCCCGAGCAGTCTACAAAACCCCGGATTATATCTTCTTTGATGAAGCTACAAGTGCTTTAGATGCAAACAATGAAAAAATCATTATCGAAAATTTAGCGCAGTTTTTTAAGGGAAAAACTGCAGTTGTTATTGCACATCGGTTATCGACTGTGAAACATGCCGATAAGATTATAGTACTGGATAAAGGAATTGTGGTAGAGGAAGGCAACCATAACCAATTGGTAGCAAAAAAAGGTGAATACTATAGATTAATTAAAAATCAGCTCGAACTTGGAAACTAAAAAAGATAAATTAGATGAGATACAGCTCCGTTCTGAAGCTGTTCAGGATGTATTATCAAATCCCCCGCATTGGATGTTCCGCTGGGGCAATGCCGTTATTTTGGGTATTCTGTTCATGATTTTGCTCATGAGTTACTTTATCAAATATCCGGAATTTGTACCTGCTACAATTATAGTAACTTCACAAAACCCACCAGAAAAGCTAGAAGCAAGAATAGATTCTAAACTGGAAAAAATCTTGATAAAAGATCATCAGCAGGTTCATAAAAACCAGGTTTTGATGATATTACAGTCGACAGCAAACTACGAGGATGTTTTGCAACTCATCAACATCATTGATTCAACAGCTCCGGCCCAAATGGCTTCTTTCCCGGTAAATAAGGTATCAACATTTAAATTGGGTGAGCTGCAGAGCGATTATAATAATTTCGCAAAGGCATTTCAGGACGAGAAATTATTTGCATCACTTAAGCCCTACGCACCAGAAAACAAAGCCACTGAACAAAACATCACCGCCAATAGAAGTAGAGAACTTGCGCTAAAAAACCAAAAAAAACTGGAGTTGGCCAAATTTGAGCTGGTTAAGAAAAATTATCAGCGAACGGTACAGCTCGTTAATCAAAAAGTAATCTCGACCGCCGAATTTGAAAATGAAAAAATTAAATTTATACAAGCCGAACAAAGCATACAAAACATAGAAATTTCCCTTTCGCAAACCCAAGAAGCCATTGCAAACCTTAATAAAACAAAAAGTGGGATAAATATTAATCATGAGAAAGACAAAAGTAATTTTGCTTTGCAAACCTTACAGTTGTTTGAACAATTAAAAAAATCGTTAAGGCAATGGCAGCAAAATTATTTAATCATGTCAGCAACAGACGGTATAGCCAGTTTCCAGCAGTTTTGGGGTGAAAATCAATTTTTAAAACGGGGTGATGCCATATTAACCATACTTCCTGATGATAAAAAGGCACTAATTGGCCGGTTACTTGTTCCCGCAATTAATTCAGGAAAAATAGCCCGCGGCGAAAAGGTACTGATCAAACTGGATAATTATCGTTTTCAGGAATACGGCATTTTAGAAGGCAGTGTACAAAATATTTCCTTCACCCCAGATGAAAAGGGAAACTACTATGTAGATGTTAGTTTACCAAAAGGATTAACCACCTCGTATAACAAAACCCTCACTTTTGATAAAGAATTAAAAGGTAATGCAGAAATTGTAACGCAGGATTTAAGGTTAATTGAACGGTTTTTATACCAAATCAGAAAGTTATTGGGATACCAAAGTTAGCGTAGAAATTTTGATCTGATTAAAAGAAAAAGCATCATCTGGTCAATTCGGATTTAACTTTGCAGTGAAACAGCTATTCATTCAATAAAATACCTTCGTAAAAAAGGTAAAAAGAAGTTATTTATTATGCAGTGAGCCTGGCTTCAATAACCTTTAGCAAAACCGAAACAGCTGTCGCAAACCTTATTCTTTTTTTGCCCATCTAACATAATAAAAAAGCCATACGATTTTACTACCTTTGCGGCTCAAAATTTTCAGTAGAATGAGTCAATCCATTAAAATCAAAAACGCTTTAATCTCAGTATATTATAAAGATGGTTTGGAGCCATTGGTAAAATTGTTGGCCGCACAAGGGGTACAATTATTTTCTACAGGTGGAACAGAACAATTCATCAAAGATTTAAACCTTCCTGTTACGGCGGTTGAAGATTTAACTGGTTATCCATCTATTTTAGGCGGACGTGTTAAAACCTTACATCCAAAAGTATTTGGCGGAATTTTAAACCGAAGGGCATTAGCTGGCGACCAAGAGCAGATTGCTGAATATGAAATTCCTGAAATTGACCTGGTTATTGTTGACTTATATCCATTTGAAGAAACCGTAAAAGCTGGCGGAACACCAGAAGAAATTATCGAGAAAATAGACATCGGTGGTATTTCCCTAATCCGTGCTGCTGCAAAAAACTTCAACGATGTGGTGATTATCGCATCTAAGAACGACTACCCTACTTTAGAAGCCCAATTGGCAGCACAAAATGGCGAAACTACTTTAGCACAGCGCAAAGCATTTGCTAAAAAAGCATTCCATACTTCTTCTCATTACGATACTGCCATTTTCAATTATTTCAATACTGAAGAGCCGCTTGATGTTTTTAAACAAAGTGTAACAGAGGCCAAAACTTTACGTTATGGCGAAAATCCTCATCAAGGCGGCTTATTTTATGGCGATTTAGATGCCATGTTCACCAAACTGAACGGCAAAGAGCTTTCTTACAATAACTTGGTTGATGTAGATGCAGCCGTTGCTTTAATCGACGAATTTGAAGACCCAACTTTTGCAATCTTAAAACACACCAATGCTTGTGGCATTGCTTCACGCCCAACAGTTAAACAAGCATGGATTGATGCTTTAGCTTGTGATCCGGTTTCGGCTTTCGGTGGTGTACTGATTACCAATGTGGAAGTTGACCTTGAAACAGCAGAAGAAATCAATAACCTGTTTTTTGAGGTGTTGATTGCGCCTTCTTACCAGGCAGAAGCAGTAGAGCTGTTCAGCAAAAAGAAAAACCGCGTTATTTTACAGCGCAACGAGGTTGAACTGAGCAAAAAACAATTTAAAACATTATTAAACGGTGTAATTGAGCAGGATAAAGATTTAATTATCGAAGGTCCGGAGCAAATGACAACCGTTACAGATAAAGCACCTACCGAACAAGAATTAAAAGATTTGTTCTTTGCCAACAAAATTGTAAAACACACTAAATCAAACACCATTGTTTTGGTTAAGGACGATGTTTTGATTGCAAGCGGTGTTGGCCAGACCTCACGTGTTGATGCCTTAAGACAAGCAATTGAAAAAGCGGCTTCTTTCGGTTTCAGCGTAAAAGGTGCTGCAATGGCTTCTGATGCTTTCTTTCCTTTTCCAGACTGTGTGGAAATTGCTGCCGACGCAGGAATTACTGCTGTACTTCAACCAGGTGGATCAATCAAGGATGCCGATTCTGTTGCAAAAGCTAATGAAAAAGGTATTGCCATGGTAACCACAGGGGTAAGACACTTTAAACACTAATTAAGCTTAAAGCTGGCAGACTAAAGCTTAAAGCGAAAATAAGCTTAAAGCCGAAAAAGTAAAGCATATTGCAAATCGCTTTAGTCTTTCAGCTTTGGACTTTTACCTTTGTTATTTTAGCTTTTATTTTTCAGAACATTTTAATTGTCTTAAAAACAATTTAATAACTGAAGAAAATAAAACTTAAAACAATAAAAAAGCTATTTTTACATTAGGAATAGTATAGATTTGATCAAATAAAGAAAACATACCTTATACATGGGATTATTTAACTGGTTTACGCAAGAAGTTGCCATTGATTTAGGCACCGCGAATACCCTGATTATACATAACGACAAAGTAGTAGTAGATGAGCCATCTATTGTTGCTTTCGATCGTACTACAAATAAAGTTATTGCAATTGGCCGTCAGGCGATGCAAATGGAGGGTAAAACCCACGATAATATTAAAACTGTACGCCCATTAAAAGATGGTGTAATTGCCGATTTCAACGCTGCTGAAGCGATGATTAAAGGAATGATCCGGATGCTTAACGGTGGTAAAGGCTGGATGTTTCCTTCTTTGCGTATGGTAATCTGTATCCCATCTGGTATTACTGAAGTAGAAAAACGTGCGGTACGCGATTCTGCTGAAATTGCCGGCGCAAAAGAAGTTTACTTGATCCACGAACCAATGGCTGCTGCTGTAGGTATCGGGATTGATGTAGAAGAACCAATGGGTAACATGATTATTGATATAGGTGGCGGTACTACCGAAATTGCAGTTATTGCTTTATCAGGTATAGTTTGCGACCAATCTATCCGCGTTGCGGGAGATAACTTCGATTCTGATATCGTAAATTATATCCGCCGTCAACACAATATCATGATTGGCGACCGTACTGCTGAAAAAATTAAAATTGAAGTTGGTGCAGCATTACCTGAATTACAGGATGCTCCTGCTGATTTTGCCGTTCAAGGTCGCGATTTAATGACAGGTGTACCTAAACAGATCACTGTTTCTTATACCGAAATCGCACACTGTTTAGATAAATCCATCTCTAAAATTGAAGAAGCGATTTTAAAAGCTTTAGAGATTACCCCTCCGGAACTTTCGGCAGATATTTACCAAACAGGTATTTATTTAACCGGTGGTGGTGCATTATTAAGAGGTTTAGATAAACGTGTTGCAGCCAAAACGAAATTACCTGTTCACGTTGCAGAAGATCCGCTTCGTGCAGTAGTCCGTGGAACTGGCATCGCCCTTAAAAACATTGGCGGATATAAATTCTTAATGCAATAACATTTAGCTTGGAGTTTGGGGTTGTGAGTTTGGAGTTTTCCACTCAAACTCCAAACTTTTAACTCCCAACTCAATACTCGGATGCGTAACCTTTGGATTTTCATCAGCAGATACAACGCATTTTTCTTGTTTATCATTTTTTTTGTTGTTGGCATCTACCTGACGGTTAAAAACAATGCTTATCAGCGAAGTGTAACCTTGAACTCCAGCAATGAGGTTGTAGGCACTGCATATGAAAGGTTAAACATTTTTAAACGGTATTTAAACTTGGGCATGGTTAACGATAGTCTGGCAGCAGAAAACGCTAAACTTAAAAGCCAGTTACTGGGTTTAACTACTGTAGATACAGCTAAAGATGTTAAAGTAGTAGATACGGTTACTAATCAGCAATATACTTATCTGGCAGCCAAAGTGGTTAAAAACTCGGTTACTTTGCGCAATAACATCATGACGATCAATAAGGGAACTGTTGACGGTATTAAAAGTGGTATGGCTGTTATTGCCCCTCAACGCGGCGTGGTTGGTTTTATCCGCGATGTTTCTGCACATTTAGCCACCATCCAGTCGTTATTGCATAAAGATACGAAGATCAGTGTAACCTTGAAAAAGAACCATGCACTGGGATCACTGGTTTGGGGCGACGGAAATTTCGATATTAAAAAGGCATTTGTAAAAGAGGTACCCAACCACATTAAAATGTACGTTGGCGATACGGTTGTAACTTCTGGTTATGGCTCCTTTCCTGCCGGGGTTCTGGTTGGAAAAATTAGCAAGGCAAATGTGGCCACAAATGATAATTTTTTATCAGCAGAATTAAATTTGTTTACTGACTTTAGCACATTGCAGTATGTATATGTAGTTAAAGATAAAAAAGCTGATGAGCAAAAAGCTTTAGAAAGCATGGCTAAACCCAATGAATAGTAGAATCATAATTGTAAATGTGATCAGGTGGTTTTTACTACTTTTTGTGCAAATATTCCTGCTCAAGAATATGGGGTTTTACGACCTTTCCACACCTTTTATCTACGTGTTGTTTTTACTTTTGCTTCCATTCGGCATCCCAAATATCTTATTGTATTTACTGGCTTTTATAACCGGACTAACACTCGATGCTTTTTACGATACCATGGGCGTACATGCCACAGCTTGTGTTGTTCTGGCTTTTGTTAGGATTTCTTTTATCTCAATCAGTTTAAACCGCGACGCCATTGACGATCCCGAACCTTCGTTAAGTTATATGGGTTTTCAATGGTTTTCTCTTTATGCTTTCCTTTGTGTTGTTTCACATCACCTGGTGCTGTTCTTTTTAGAAACATTTAGGTTAACCGAAGTGGGTTATACCTTAATGAGATGCGGCTTAAGTTGTATCTTTACACTGCTTATTATTTTTTTGGTAGAGTTTATATTCTATAGAAGAACACCGCGCTAAATGGATCAGTTATTTAACCGAAAATATATCGTTCAAGGATTATTTATTGTAGTCGCCCTGATTTTATTGGGAAAGTTATTCTATATCCAAATTATCAGCGATAAAGCCTTTAGCTCTGCCGAAAGTAACGTACTCCGTAAAATTTATAAATATCCCGCCCGCGGTGCCATCCTCGATCGGAACATGAAGGTAATTGTACAGAACGAACCCGTTTACGATTTAATGGTTACCCCAAATGAAGTTAAACCATTCGATACGCTTGGATTGGCTAATGCTTTAGAAATTACCGTTGAAGATGTGCGTAAAAAACTAAAAAAAGCAAGGGCACAATCTTCTTATCAATCAACCTTTTTCGAGCGGCAGATTTCCGTACAAAGTTATGCGCGTTTACAGGAAATCATGTACCGTTTCCCGGGCTTCAGAACGCAGGACAGAACGATCAGGCATTATCCGGATAGTATTGCCGGGCAGCTTTTCGGTTATGTTAAGGAAGTGAGTCCTGATGATATTGAAAAATCGGAAGGTTATTATAAACCAGGCGACTTTATTGGAAAAAGTGGTCTGGAGCGTTCTTACGAAGACTTTTTAAGAGGAGAAAAAGGCGTAATCAATACTTTGTACGATGCCAAAAACATTGCACAGGGTAGTTATGCCAATGGAAAATATGACATCAACGCCGTATCGGGAGACCGTTTGATTTCTTCTTTAGACATCAGGATCCAACGCCTGGGCGAAGAATTGATGAAAAATAAAGTAGGTGCAATTGTGGCCATTGAGCCTTCTACCGGAGAAATTCTGGCATTTGTAAGTAGCCCAGGTTACGACCCTAACCAATTGGTGGGTAAAGATTGGGGGAAAAACTACATGAGTTTGATCGCGAACCCCTATCGTCCGCAGATTGTAAGACCTATTGCTGGTCAGTATTCTCCGGGTTCATCATTCAAGCCTGTTGATGCTTTGGTTGCCCTGCAAGATGGCGCCATCGATCCAAATACTACATTTTTCTGTCCGGGTTATTATATGGCCGGGAATCATAAGGTAAAATGCGAGCACGTTGATGGCACCATTAATATGCAGCGAGGTATCGCCCGCTCTTGCAACACCTATTTCTGTCATGTTTTTCAGAGCATCATCACTAAAAATGGCATGAAAAACCAACGTCAAACCTACTCGAAATGGCACGAGCAGATTTCCAAATGGGGTTTTGGCCAGAAATTGGGCATCGATATGCCTTTCGAAAAAAAGGGTATCTTTTATCAGGCTGATCATTACGATAAAATTTACGGCAAACGCTGGGGATATACCACTGTAATTTCACAGGCCATTGGCCAAGGAGAGATTACCTCTACCCCATTACAAATGGCCAACGTGATGGCGGCAATTGCTAACCGTGGTTACTATTTAAAGCCCCACTTAATTAAAGGTATTGGCGATAAAAACGTAGTGAAAAAGGAATATGTAGTTAAAAACTATGTGGGTGTAGATGAGAAATATTTTCCTACTGTAATTGATGGAATGCGAGATGCAGTGAACAGCCCCTGGGGAACAGCAAAAGAATCTCAGATACCCAATATTGTGATGTGTGGTAAAACCGGAACGGTACAAAACCCACATGGCAAAAACCACTCGGTTTTTATCGGTTTTGCACCAATGGACAACCCTAAAATTGCCATTGCAGTAATTGTAGAAAACGGCGGTTTTGGCGGATCGTATGCTGCACCGATATCAAGTTTTATTGTTGAAAAATATTTAACTGATAGCATTAAGCCACGTTCGAATGGTTATACGGTAAAAGCGTTCTCCGAAACCAATCTTTTACCAGCTTTAATTGATAAGACCAAAAAAGTTACACCCACCAAATTAGACAGTTTAAAACTAAAAAAGGCCGATTCGCTCAAAAAAGTTAAAGACAGCTTAAAAATAAAACCGGCTATATTAAAACAAACAGTTGCTACCAAGCTAAAAGTAAGTCAACCCAGTACAAACCATAAACCTGTAACCAATAAGTAATGATTCAACAACAGGGAAACCGTTTCTTTTTTAATGTAGATTGGATTACTGTTTTAATCTACATTGCCTTATGCGCTGTTGGTTTTATCAATGTTTATGCTTCTATCTACAATCCGGACAAAGCAACAGGTTTCGATTTTGCGAGTAGTTATGGCAAACAGTTAATTTATGTCATTACCGGTTTGATATTGGGGCTATCAATTTTATTGTTCGACGGTAGATTGTTTAATGTGTTTGCTCCATTTATTTATGGTGCTACCCTATTTTTGCTCGTTGTGGTACTGTTTGTGGGGAGAAATGTTGGCGGAAACCAAGCCTGGATCCCTATAGGCTCTTTTAGGCTTCAGCCTTCAGAGTTTGCCAAATTTGGTACGGCCTTGCTCCTGGCGAGGTACGTAAGCACATTTAATCCAAAATTCAGGGATATTAAATCAATCGTAATTGCCGGTTTAATTGTATTGGCACCGCTTTTATTGATTATGCTACAACCCGATACAGGCTCTGCATTGGTTTTCCTTGCCTTTATGTTCCCTTTATACCGGGAGGGCCTATCTGGTTATTTCCTGTTGATTTTTCTTGGAATGATTGTATTGTTTGTTGCCGATTTCCTGGTACCAACTTACATCCTGGTTCTCATCCTAACCACCATTGGGGGACTTTTTATCTACAACAATAGACGTAAACAGAAAATCATTATTTCTACCGTATTGGTCACCATCATTGCCATTGCATATTTATTTGTAGTTAAAATTGCCTACGAAAAGGTTTTGGCACCTCACCAGCGTAGCCGTATCGAGTTAATGTTAGGCCTTAAAGCTGATAACAAAGGTGCGGGTTATAACGTAATCCAATCGCAGATTGCCATTGGCTCGGGGCAGGTAACCGGCCGTGGTTTTTTACAAGGCACCCAAACTAAATATGGCTATGTACCCGCTCAAAGTACCGATTTTATATTTTCTACCATTGGTGAAGAATGGGGTTTTGTAGGCTGTTCAGTTGTAATTGGCTTGTATATATTTCTATTGCTCAGGTTGATCAATCTGGCAGAAAGGCAGCGATCTACTTTCTCAAGGGTTTACGGCTACAGCGTGGCCTGTATCCTCTTTTTTCACGTATTCATCAACATCGGCATGACCATTGGTATTATTCCAGTAATCGGGATTCCACTGCCTTTTATCAGCTATGGCGGTTCGTCGTTATGGAGTTTTACGATCCTGTTATTTATCTTTTTAAAACTGGATTCTAACCGGATGGGATTTATTTAAAGAGTCGGAAGTCCTGAGTCTTTAGTCTGAAGTCGATATTTCGAAGTTTAAACATTGTAAATTAGAAGATATCGATTGTTTTTTGGAAAGCAAAACCTGCAATCAAATTTTCGTTTGCTCCCGCTAAACGCTTTACTTCGTGTTCGCTTTTATCGGGTTTAGGTGGGCCATACGTGCTACTATCCGCAGTAAATAAACCCGACAAAAATGGAAATACTTTTTGGAGCAACAACATTCATATTTGTGCAGCAGCTTTCTCAAAAAGATTGAAATGATGGCGGGACTACAGCACCAGTGAAACACGGCACGCTCATTTCCTGACCAAAAAAATATTTTGGTTTGAGGACAGCGCGAGGTTATATCATTAACCAAACCGCTTAACGCCAGCCGCTAACCGCTCTTCACTTTTACTTACTAAACCTTCTATTTAACAGCTCATAAAACTGATCAACAGTAGCCTGTTTATTGGCCCAGTTATTTTTGGCTGCATAATTATTTTGAAGGAAACTATCTGCAGCTTCAAAATTGCTCATTTTGTTAATGATATCAATTACTTCAGAATAGGCCAAATTATAACCGTTAAAAAGATCTTTAATAAAAAGCAACTTCTCATTCAAATTAATGGCCTGTTTTAAATCAGCAATCGGCGCTTTAACAGGTTCATCGGTTTTCCCATTTGTTTTGGCAAGCAAATCATTTAAACTTGGTGTGGGCTTAACCACTTCATGCTGCGGAGTTGGTTTTACAGGGACAGCCTCAGGTCTAAATAAAGGACGATCTTCTTCTACAGGTGGTGAAATAATCGGATCATCAAATTTAACATCTTTAAGTGCCTCAATCGGTTGGCTAGCAGTTGCAGGTTTGGGTTCCTCTACTTCGATGGCCACAACAGGCGCTTCTGCCTTAGCTAAAACAGGCTCCTCTTTTGAAATTACTTCAGGCGTTTCTTCTTCGTGCGGAATTAAAAATGGCTCCGGACCAATTTCATCTTCTTCAACAGATAAAGGCTCTTCCTGAATAGCTAAAGCGTCTTCTTTCTCATGAATGATCTTTTTACGAGCCAAAATTTCTGCTTCTTCCTTGCTTAGAGGACGATCAAAAATTTCTTCAACAGATCCATTGGCGATCGGATTTGCTTCATAATCAAACTGATCGCTTTCATGATGTGTATTCAGTACGAATTCGAAAGTATGGTCGTCCTGGTCGGGCTTAAAGAAATCCTTATTCAAAAGCGAAGCAGTCTTTTCCGCTTCAATCATTTCATCATCAAGCACTTCCTGCTCAGGTTTTACATCCACGCGTTCTTCCTCTTCCTGGGCCGTTGCCACTTCTTCCAGCTCCTGCGGATCAAAACACTCATCATCCTCTGCATAACTTTTTTCAGCTTCCGGCAATATAATGGTATTCTGTTCGGCCAATAACGTATGGTTTCCGGCTTCAGCTGGCTTATTTTCTATGGTGGCATTTAATTTTTTGATAATATTAACATGATCAGAAAGGAAATGGGCATTGGCCAGGAAAAGCTCCAGTTCCAATTCGTTTAATTGTTGAGGATTTTGAGCCAAAAATTGGTATTGCTCATTCAACTCTGTTAAAATACTGCCGATCTTTCTGAAAATATCTTGTTGGTTCATCATAAAATTAAAACGAAATTTAAGCCGATTTATGTTGGTAACTATGTGTTCAAAAATAACACATAATTTTCATATTTATTTTATCTCTGGTATTCCTCCAGGGGATGTTTCAATAACTTTAATAAAACATCTTATTTGCTAAAATAGGTCATTATATCTCACAAACCCAATAATACCTTTTATTGTTTGCTAATGATCAACCTTAATGATAAATAATTATATTTGACTTATGGGTATAATAGAAATATTACTTCTTTTAATTTCTATCGCTATCTTCTACGCTCTGGGCAGGTATGGAAGAGATACATGGTTTGGTTTTGGTGGTTCGGTATTATTGGGGATATTTACTACCCCCATTATTGCATTTATAATTATTTCTTTTTTCTTTAAAAAACATTAGTAAAATCTGATTCTAACTCCATCCAGAAGTATCTCAGATCTTCATACATCATTCCTTATTACAGAAACGAATAAAATTTCAAACTATCATGTTGGTAAATAAGTAGCCAAAAATCATGCATAATTCTCATATTTGTTTGGTTTAAAATTATAGAACCGACTAGAGGAAATAAAAAAACAGGCATGTTATTTAGCGAACAAAATTTTAGGAGAAGGGGCGAATTTTCAGGAAGTATAGAAGTAGTATGTGGCTCTATGTTTTCTGGTAAAACGGAGGAACTGATCAGAAGGCTAAAAAGAGCACAGATTGCTAAACTGAATGTAGAAATTTTTAAACCCCGTACCGACACGCGCTACCATGAAACTGCCGTGGTTTCGCACGATTTGAACTCTATAAATTCTACCCCTGTAGATAGCGCTTCGGCCATTTTATTACTGGGTACCAATACCCAGGTAGTGGGTATAGATGAGGCACAGTTTTTCGATAATGAATTGCCCGATGTTTGCAACAAACTGGCCCTTAAAGGCATACGCGTTATTGTTGCAGGCTTAGATATGGATTTTACAGGCAAACCTTTTGGCCCCATGCCTGCACTAATGGCCATTGCCGAACATGTGACCAAAGTAAATGCAGTTTGTGTTTGTTGTGGCAATCCTGCCCTGTACAGTTACCGCACAGTTGCTGATGAAGCTACCGTTTTATTGGGCGAAAAGGAAAGTTACGAGCCACGTTGCAGGGCTTGTTATAATCTCGACAAAGGATAAGCATATTAATTAATCTGTATCTTTAAACCATATTTGTATAGATATGGACAAACAAGCTCAACTGGAAGCATTTAGAAAGGGTATTGCCCAATTTGTAACGTTTAACGATGCAGAATGGGAAATCTTTACTCCATACCTTAGTTTTTCTAACTTGAGTAAAAAAGAACATTTCGCGGTTGAAGGAAAAGTGTGTGACTACATGTGTTTTATTACACGTGGCGCCGTTCGTTACTATCATATTAAAGATGGTCAGGAAATAACCGGCTACTTTAGCTTTGAAAATGAGTTGATGAGTGCTTATAAAAGTTTCCTGAAACGCACACCTAACACCAATTACATTCAGGCACTTGAAGAAACAGAACTGGTGATGATCTCACATCAAAATCTCCAGCAAATGTTAAATCATCCGCTACTGGCTTTAAAAATAGAGCGTTTTGGTCGTTTAATTGCCGAATATTACATCTGCTGTTATGAAGACCGTGTAACCGCCTTTATCACCCAGAGTCCTGAAGAGCGTTATGTTATACTCGAAAAAACGGCAAAAGATATTTTCCAGCGCATTCCACAACACTTTATTGCCAACTTTTTAGGCATTACGCCTGTTTCACTCTCCCGGATCCGTAAACGAACACTTTTGCAATAAAGAAGTTGACAACTTTCTAGCAAACAGACTATTAAAGTTGTCAACGCTGAATAATCTGAAATCCTTATCTTTTGTTAACGTTTTCAGGGTTGCATGCGGCATAACTTTGAATCAATCAAAAAACAAAGATATGCACACTATACTTGGCGCCGGCGGACCTATAGCCAACGCACTAACCACAGCATTAACCAACGCTAAAGAAACCATTAGGTTGGTTAGCCGAAAACCAATCACTACAAGCAATCCAAATGTAAGCTGGGTTAAAGCCGATTTATTGAATGAAGCTGAACTCTTCACTGCTGCCGAAGGTTCGAAAGTGATTTATCTGTGCGCGGGTTTGGTTTATGATATTAAAGTATGGCAACAACAGTGGCCGGTTATTATTCAAAACGTTATTAACTTAACTAAACGTACTGGGGCAAGGTTAATCTTTTTCGATAATGTTTATATGTATGGACTTGTAAATGGTCCAATGACAGAAGATACGCCTTACCATCCTTGTAGTTTGAAAGGAGAAGTAAGGGCAAAAATCGCTGAACAATTAATGAGCGAAGCTAAAATGGGACAAATTAACGTAACCATTGCCCGTGCTGCAGATTTTTACGGTGCAGATTCCATGAACAGTTTTTTTGATATGATGGTGCTAGACAAGTTTGCCAAAAAAGAAAAAGCGCAATGGATCGGAAACCCAGATACCTTACACAGTTTTACCTACATTGAAGATGCGGCAAAAGCTTTACTCCTGTTGGGAAAAACACCAGACTCTGGTAACCAGATCTGGCACCTGCCAACTTCAGCCCCTTTAAAAGGGAAAGCTTTTATCGAAATGGCTGCAAAGATTTATGAAACCAAACCTCAATATTTAACCATTAACAAATTGATGTTACGCCTGGTAGGTTTATTTAAAAAAGTAGTTGCCGGTACTGTAGAAATGTACTACCAGTATGATCACGATTATCACTTCGATTCTACCAAATTTGAAAAGGCCTTTAACTTTAAGCCTACAGCTTATCATGATGGGATTTTGAAACTCTCGAAAACGATGTATAAAAAACAGAATTAACGAGCGTAAGTGTAAATTATAAAGCTAACTGTCTATCTTTAGCGCAAATGATTCAAGATAATAAAAAGGATGGCAGTGTTAAAACTGTATCGATTTTAGGCTGTGGTTGGTTCGGCTTGGCTTTTGCCAAAAAACTGATCGAATTAAACTATACCGTTAAAGGTTCTACCACGCGTCAGGAGAAACTAGAAATCCTCCAGGCTGAGCAGATACAGCCATTTTTAGTCAATTTTACAGCAGAATCGATTGTGGCAGATACTACTTTTTTTGAGACTGATGCCCTGTTTATCTGTATTCCGCCAAAACGCAATTCGACTGAACTTCTTGATTATCCAAATAAGATAAATTCAATTTTGGCCGCAGCGAAAGATAAATCCAAACATGTGGTATTGATCAGTTCGACAAGTGTTTATGCAGATGAAAACAAAACAGTAAATGAAAACAGCGAAACCATTCCAGATACGGATTCGGGAAAGGTTGTTTTAGCAGCCGAAATGTTGTTTAAGGAACTCCTTCCTAAAAAAGGCACAATCATCCGTTTTGCAGGCTTAATTGGCCCAGACCGTAACCCTGGAAGATTTTTCGCCGGAAAAACAGACATTCCAAATGGTTTGGCTCCGGTAAACCTGATTCACCAAACGGATGCTGTAGGCGTTGCGGTAAAACTCCTGGAAAAACAGGCATTCGGCAGAACATACAATGCCTGCTCACCAAACCATCCTGCAAAAATGGATTTCTATGTTGAAGCGGCCAAAACCTCGGGTTTAGCCATTCCTGAATTTATTGCAGAAAAGAAAAACTGGAAAATTGTAGAGAGTTTAAATGTACCAGAATACCTTGATTATGAGTTTGAGGTAGGGATTTAATTTATTGCTTCGTCATTGCGAGAAGGCTTTTTCAGCCGACGAAGCAATCTTAATGCCCTGAGTAGTAAGATTGCTTCGTCGTTCCTCCTCGCAATGACGAATTTATTAACTTAACAGACCTAATAATTCTTTCTTCGTCAAGTTTTTAAACAAACTACCCTCTGTTTGAATCAGATCTTTTACCAGATCTTTTTTAGTCGCCTGAAGTTTCATGATTTTTTCTTCAATCGTGTCAGGGCAGATTAACCTAACAGCCATTACATTTTTACGTTGGCCAATTCTGTATGCCCTATCTATAGCCTGGTTTTCTACCGCAGGGTTCCACCATGGATCAACCAGGTAAACGTAATCGGCTTCTGTTAGATTCAACCCTGTACCACCGGCTTTTAAACTGATCAGAAAAACCGGAATGTCGGCATTCTCCTGAAATGAGGCAACTGCTTCGGCTCTTTTTCGTGTTTGCCCGGTGAGGTATTCATACCTGATTCCCTTGCTTTCCAATTGCTTTTTAATCAGATTGAGCATGGTTACAAACTGGGAAAAAACAAGAATTTTATGTTTACCCGCTTTGCTTTCGATCTGCTCCATTAATACATCAATTTTTGAGGAGGCCTGCACATAAGATTTTCCATCAGCCAGTAAGGCTGCCGAATTGCAAATCTGTCGTAAGGTGGTGATGCTTTTCAATACATGCATCGAACTCTTAGGCAGCTCATCCTCCTGTTTACCTAAAATATAATCCTGAATTTCCTTTTTGTTCGCTTCGTATACTTCGCGCTGCTCCACTCCCATTTCACAGTAAAGCACAATTTCAGTTTTATCAGGAAGCTCTTTTGCTACCTGTTCTTTGGTTCTGCGGAGAATAAACGGTCTTATCTTTTTCTGGAGTTCTTCTGCCCTTTTACTATCCTTAAACTGATCGATCGGGGTGGAATATAAATCGGCAAATTGTTGTTTACTGCCAAACAAACCCGGACAAGCAAATGACAGCTGACCATATAAATCAAAGGTATTGTTCTCAATTGGTGTTCCAGTCATTGCTACTTTATTCCGCGATTGTAGCATCCTAACTGCTTTATAACGCTGCGAATCTGGGTTCTTGATCAGCTGCGATTCATCTAAAAAGATATAGTTAAAGCGATAATCTTTTAAAAAACGGATATCAGAAAGCAAAGTTCCGTAAGAGGTTAGAATAATTTCGTAATCCTCGAAAGTATCAGTTGTTTTAGTCCGTTCGCCGGCATAAATGGTTTTTACTTTTATAGATGGTGCAAACTGCTCTACTTCTGCCTTCCAATTAAATATTAATGAGGCGGGCACCACCACCAGGTTGGTATTGTGTGTTACTTTTTCACGCTGTGATAAAATGAAAGCCAAAACCTGAATGGTTTTACCCAATCCCATATCATCGGCCAAACAAGCACCGAAATTAAAATCGTCTAAAAAGTTGAGCCAGTTTAAGCCATCTTTTTGGTAATGGCGTAAAGTTGCGGTTAAACCTTTTGGTACTTCTACTTCTTGAATAGCATCAGTAGCGTCAAATTTCTGCTTATACAGTTTTAATTCATTTTTTACATTACCATCCAGCAAAGCATCTTCATAAAGCTCGTTTATAGAAGCAAACTTAATTTTTGGTGTCAGAATGGCATCCTCAGTCACTTCGCCAGCATTAAAATAAGCCGCAAATTTTTCGATCCATTCATGAGGCAGTATGCCTTGGGTTCCGTCATCAAGTGTTACAAATTTACTTTTGTTCCTGATCGATTTATGAAGATGTTTTAGCGCCACCTGTTGTTTGCCAAACTTCACCTTTACTTTAGTTTCGAACCAATCTGTCCCGCTTAGTACCTCAATATTAATTTTAGCCTGAAACTCACTCAATTTATTGTTCTTGAGCTGGTTGAATCCTAAAATATGGATGCCTTTATTCCGCCATACTTCAAAAGTATCCAGGAACCAAGCTTCTTCCAGAAACCGTTTACGGTGCAGATAAAAAGAATCGTTGGTTTCCTGATCGTAGAAATATGGATGTTGTTTTAAAATGTTTCCAATAAACTGTAGCTCAGCCCCTTCATCACGATGCAAGGTAAAGAGATTGCCCAGTTTATCCTGTGCCTGGATCTGTTTTTTAGACAATACAGGAATTTCCAGGTTCCCATATCGCATTACCGGGGTAAGGAGAATATAATCTTCAGATTCTGAAAGATAAATTAATTGCTCGTTTTCGAGATCAAAACCTTTTTCTTCGATCTGGCTTTTGGTAGCAGGTTTTAAATAAGAATAATCAACACGGATACTGCCCTCTAATGGCACCAGAATAACCTTTTGAAATTCAGGGTATTTAGTTTTATGCAAGATTAATCTGTTACTCTGCTTTTTGAAAAATCCAATTACCCGCAGAAAATCGAGTCTGCCAATTAAATAAAGTTGATTGTGAAGTTTAACAAAATACTGGTGTACCAATACCAGGCTATCCAACTCGTATGATTTTCCTTCGATAATCAATCGGCCGGTAATTTCGTAATAATCATCGCGTTGATTTACCGAAAGATGTAAATCTACCTCCAACAAATGTGCATCAACCTGTTTAATGGTAGAAGCTTGAATGGCCGCCCCAGATTGCTTATCATCTTGCAAATAAAAGGGAATTTGCAGCGGATTTTTCACAACCGCTTTTAAGGCTTCAATTTCTGCCTCATTTTGATCTTGATTATAATGCTGTTGAAAAGTGGCAATGCCACTATAAAACTTTACCTGATCGTTATCATTGGTTTTAAACAGTAAATCAGCCGGATTAATTCCTTTGAGCGGATTTTTAACCTTACCATTTTTGGTGGTTTTGGCTTCGAATAATTCTACTGTTAAATGGTTATAATAGCGGTGCTGCCCAAAAACCAGGATCATTTGACCTGTATCGTTTTCGATTGGCACTTTTGTTTTGGATTGATTTGCCGGCAATAAAAGTTCCTGTAAATTTTGCTGGGCTTCTTTGTTGAATGGCTGGAGGGCATCCATTTTCGGCCGGATTGCAACCTGTCCGTTTTCGTAACGGAGATTGAACAGCAGATCGAGATGCGCTTCTTTTTCCAATCCGTAATCAATTGCAATTTTGGCAAGCTTTTGTTGCCGCAGGTTACTATCGAAAAAAATGAGCAGATCCTGGCGCTGAAGGATATTGTACAAAACCCTTGCCTGGTGTTCACATAGTTTATGTTTTGGTGTAGCACAACGGCAGGAGAGTTTTACGGAGTTTTCATTTTGCTGCACCTGAACGATTGGAAAAGGCAATCCGGAAGCTTCATCGCTAAAAGCTGCAAAATCGATCTCAATTTGTTCCGGAAAGAGCTGATAAAAACCCTTAACATCCGTATGGATCAATCCGCTTAAATGTTTAAGGATAACAATCTGGCTTAGATCTTTCAGGTTAAAATCCTTTAAAATATAATCGTAAGGATTTTGTTCTGATACTGTATACGCCGTTACCTGTTCACTCATTTAAACTGAAATAGTTGAATGATAAAAGTAATCATTAATAAGTTTTAGCTAAAACTCCATTTTGGTTTTTTATACACAATTTAATTGATATGGACGGGAAGTTTTTTTTTACCGGGTACGACAGATGTTATCATGTGAGCAACAGGTCTACCCTATGCTTCAGTTCGCAATGGCGATTTAAGGCATTGGAATTGCAGAAATTCGCTGCACAATATCTTCAATTACATCAGCAGATTTTAAAATTTTATAATGTCCGACTTCTTCAAATGATTTGGCACTTATTGCAGGATTTTTAGCTAAAAATTCTTTTAGAAATGGATATGGAGAAATGTGATCGGCAGGATCATAAGCTAGAAAATGATCCAGATCGGGACCTAATTGATAAAGTTCAGTGAGGTTAAAATGATCGGCAGGAACAGGAAATTCATGGGCAAAGTTGCTGAAAAATACATCCTGATCTTTAACTCCGATACTTACAGAACCTAAACTCTGTTCAAAGTTCTCTTTCAGCCTGATTAATGGTGCAATGCTAATGAGCAGATGAGGCTTTAAACCAAGTGCCTGTAATGCAATTACATTGGCCATACCACCGAGTGAGTGTCCGATCAGGACATCAGGTTGTACATAGTTCAAGGCAATCGATTTTACCGAATCAGCATATAACATCAGGTTAGAAAATTCGGAGATCGAACTTCCATTACCAGGTGCATCAAAAGCAATAATCTCCAAATCTTCAATTTTCTGGAGTTCAATAATCAGCTCATAAAAATCTAAAGCTTTTGAGGCCCAGCCATGTGTAAGCAACACTTTTCGTTTTCCATTCCCCCAGCTAAAACAATTAATGCTTACATCGGCTTTGGTAAAATAGGTATCATAAACCTGAAGGCTAAACTGTTTAGAAACCGCAACAAGCTGTTCCTGATGTAAGCGTAAAGGCATTTTGGGCGAATAAAAAATAAATTCGCGCATTAGTGCTGCATCGGGTGTTGACTGTGTTAATTTAAGCGCATTAACAATCTGTTTTAGCCTTTTCAATTCTAGCCTGCTTATAGTTAAACCAAATGCGACTTTAAATCAGCCGGCGAATAGTTGATCGATTTTAAAGTCTTATCGTCAGACTTTCTGAACACTAAAAACAGTCCGTCTATTTCTTTGTAGTAAGATTCGGTTCCGTCTTTTTCTAAATAAAACCGGATGGTTTGTTCGGCTTCTTCTACCGTTTTACAGGCTTTGCTCATGTTAGAGCGGTGAACTTCATCAAATAAAGTTTTAAATTTTTCACCCAGGCCAAACTCGTGGATGGCACCGGCCAAAACATATTGTAAATCGCAAAGGGCATCAGCAACTTCTACAAGGTCGTCATTTTCTACGGCTTCCTGCAATTCTTTCAACTCTTCTGCTAAAAGCGAAATACGCAGATTGGCACGCTGTTTTGAAGGAATTACCGGACTTTCCAGAATCGGATGTTTAAAGGTAGTGTGAAATTCTGCAACCTGGTTTAGCGAATTTGTTTCTTGCATGGTGGTATTTAATCTTGATGCAGCAAACTTAAAAAAAACGGAAGAGATATTGGGGAGAATTTATGCACAGATTGTTTAATCGGTTAATTGTTCAAATTGGTTAACTGAAAATCGCAAACTGAAAACTGAATAGATTGTTGAATCGGTTAATTGGTTAATTGAAAACTGCAAATTGAAAACTGAAGAAATCGATTAATTATTCTTCTTCCCTTCCCTCACTACCTTAAAAAATTCTTCTTTATAGGTTTCGCCAATGGGGATGGATTGATCGCCAATATAAACCGTATTTCCATCGATCATTTTAATCTTTTCGAGAGAAATGATATACGATTTATGGACACGGTAAAAAGGTGGCTGAGGCAGTTCCGATTCCAGCTCACGCAATGCCTGGTAGGTCACAATTCTTTGGTTGGCTGTATAAACCGAAACATAGTTTTTCAAGCCTTCTATATAAAGAATATCTTCATAATCAACCTTGATAAACTTGTTTTTGGTATCGCCTTTAATGAAAATAAAATCGTTTACCTGTGCTACAGGCTGTACAACAACTTCTTTTTGAATGGGCACTACTGGCATTAAAATCTGTTGCGCTTTTGTAGCTGCCTTATAAAAACGCTCGTAGGAGATCGGTTTTAGTAAGTAATCCACCACATCAAGATCAAAACCTTCTAAAGCGTATTCGGGGTAGGCAGTAGTCAGTATCACCTTGCATTTACCGCCACAGATTTTCAAAAACTGGATCCCCGTTAATTCAGGCATTTGTATATCTAAAAAAACAAGATCTACCTTACCTTCCTGAACCAGGTTAAGTGCTTCAAAAGCGTTGGTAGTGGTTCCAACCAAATCTAAAAATGGGGTTTTATTGATAAAGGCAGCAATAATATCTGAGGCATAAGACTCATCATCAACGGCAAGGCAACGGATCATAGGTGACGGTTATGGGTTAACGTTTAGGGGTTAGCGTTTGGCGAACTAAAATATTTCAATGATACAAATTATCCATCAGAGATTTAAAATCAAAGTACTTTTATAGGTATTACCATTGTTGGAAATTAATAACTCATGTTTTTCAGGGTAGATCAGTTCTAACCTTCGGTGGATATTCACCATACCCACACCGCTTGAGTGGTCTTTCTGTGCATGGCTGATCTTGTTGCTCACCTCGAAACTTAATCTTTTATGCTGCACTTTAAGTTTAATACGCACTGGCTGAGTTTCATCATTTACTACACCATGTTTAAAAGCATTTTCAACAAATGGGATCAATACCAGCGAAGCTATTTTTTGATCAGCAATTCCCTCTGTAACAAAATCGACATAAAACTTGGGTTCAAAACGCATTTTAAAAAGCGCTACATAACTCTCTAAATATTCCACTTCCTTGCTCAGACTTACTTTACCATCGGGGCTATCGTTCAAGGTATAACGCATCAGGTCTGACAAACGCAAAACAGCATTGGCCAACTGATCTGAAACAGGAATAGCCAGCGAATAAACATAGTTTAAAGTATTATACAGGAAGTGTGGATTGATCTGCGATTTTAAAAATGAAAGTTCGGCCTTAACCACTTCTTCCTTAAGTTTACGGTTAGCCTGTTCTGATTTAAAGCTCTGTTCAATTCCATATGCCGCAGCTGGCACCACAATAAAAGCTAAACTCCAATAAATATTATCAGATATATAGTTCCATGCCGTTACGCCATCATCATAATTATGAAAACCAAACCATTTTCGATAGAGGATCTCTTCTATTAAATACCGAAGTGATGTAAAAACGGCCATGGTAAATAAAATACCGCCTATTAACTGGGGTAATTTGTTTCTTTTCAAAAATCTTGGATATACCCATGCATAACAGATATAGAATTCTATCACCTGTATAAAATTCATAGAAATGCTAAAAGCAGATTGTCTGAAGGTTGTGCCATCAATTAAATGACCGCCATAAAAATAGCCCAAAACAAGCAACCAGCCAAGAACATGAATAAAAATGATTTTTATTGTTTTCATAGTCCAAAACTAGACAAAGCTTTTTTCAATGCCTATTTTCTTATTCCAAACGGGCAAATAATTATCCCAACCGCTACATTTTAAGGATGAACGCCAATTACGCGCTAAAAATGGATTGGGATAATATTTTAAAGGGTTGGGATTATATAATTTTTAGGGTACCGGAACCTCTTCATCTTTGAATCGTCAATATTAAAAACCAACACGATGATGAATCCTTTATTTAAATCCATTCTTTTTGCCCTACTTATTTTTAATTTTCAAACTACTCTTGCTCAAAACATCAAGGTATCAGGAACCATTACCGACAAAAGAAACAAATCACTTGATTATGCATCAGTAGCATTAATCCACTTACCTGATTCGGCTTCAGTTGCGTTACAGGTTACCAACCAACAAGGTTTATACGAATTCAGCAATATTAAACCTGGCCAGTATCTTATTAAGGCTTTAATGATGGGTTATGGCAAAAACCAGTCTGCACCATTTGAAGTAAAAGATATGGCCGTAAAAGTTCCATTAATTATACTGGCAGATCAGGCTCAAAACCTGAAAGATATAAATATCGTATCGAAAATGCCTGTGATAGACCAAAAGGCAGACCGTGTGATTGTAAATGTAGAACAGATGAATACCGCAGGTGATAATGCACTGGAAGTAATCAGCAGATCGCCAGGCGTAAAACTGGATAAAGACGATAATATTGTACTTAAAGGTAAAAAGGGAATTAATGTAATGATTGATGGTAAGATGAGCTATATGACGGGGCTGGAGTTAACCACTTACTTAAAGTCGCTGCCCGGATCTGTATTAAGCAAAATAGAATTGATTTCTAACCCACCATCTTCTTTTGATGCCGCTGGCACAGCAGGGATCATCAACATTAAACTTAAACGAAATAAAATGCAGGGATTTAACGGAAACATGAATATGGGTGGTGGTTATGGCCGTTATGGAAAAGTTTACGCAGGTACCAACCTGAATTACAATATCGGTAAGGTGAGTACTTATGTACGTTTAGACGCCGGACATTTCAATTCATACAACAGGTTAACATTAAACAGAACCATTGGGGATGAGCAGTATAACCAGCTTAATTTCTGGCACCCGATAACCAACAGCTTAAATTATTCTACCGGCGCCGATTATTTTATCAACGAGAAACATACCTTAGGGGTAATGGTAAAAGGCTTTACCGCTCCTGAAGAAACAAAGGTAAACAGTAATTCAGTAAATTATAACGCGGCCGGCATAAAAATGGGCGGAACATCAATGTTTAATCCACAAAGCAATACTGAAAAAAACCATGCCCTTAACCTCAACTACCGTTTTAAAACGGATACGCTGGGCGGAGAATTGGGTTTTGATGCAGATTATGTTCAATACGATAATAGCAAAAATGAAACTTTTACTAATAATTACCTTGATGCAAACGATCAGTTGATCGGGAATCCTATCGATTTACGCAATAAAGGGATGGGCAATGTTTCTATCTATTCTATTAAGGCTGATTATAGCTTAAATTTTTCAAAAACATTAAAAATGGAAACCGGCTGGAAAAGCAGCTGGGTAAATTCGCAGAGCGATGTACGTTTCGACTCTTTAAAAACAGCAGGTTGGGTTAACGATCCCGGCAGAACCAATGCTTTTTTATACAACGAAAATATTAATGCAGGTTATCTTTCCCTCGATCAAAGTTTTAAAAATATACAAATTAAAGCGGGTTTACGCGCAGAACAAACTTTAGGTAATGGCAGCTCATCAGGCACGAACACTTTAATTGACCGCAAATACTGGAAGCTTTTTCCTACGCTTTTTGTTTCCATAAAACTCGATTCGAACAACCTCATCACAGCTGCATACCGCAAGAGTATTAACAGGCCATCTTACAGCAGCTTAAATCCATTTACCTTTTATTCCGATCCATATACTGCACTACAAGGCAACCCGTTGCTACAGCCATCCTACGCCAATAGCTTCGAATTTAATTACTCAATTAAAAACTTCAGGGTGCTTACTTTAAGTTATTCGGTTAACAATGGTTCGATATCGGAAGTGGTTTATCAGAACAATATTACAAAAGAAAGTATTTCCAGACCTGAAAACCTAAACCGCACCACAAACTTTTACATGGCCACGGGAAGTCCTTTTGATGTAACCAAATGGTGGAATAACAGTACCGAAGTTTCAGCAGGATTTAACCGGACACAATCAGCTGTACAGGGAAGCGGTTTCAATGCTTTCTCCTGGAATTGGTCAGTAGTTATGGATAATACCATTACTTTGCCTAAAAACTATAGTTTATCAGCTTATGCCTTTTACGATTCGCCATCCGTTAACGGCCTTTTTCGAAGCTTAGAAAGTTATCAGCTCAATATTGGGGCTAAAAAATCATTTTGGAACAAAAATGCCACACTGGCACTAAAAGTTAACGATATTTTTAATACGAGTAAATTTAGGGCCAACCTGGAATACAATAACATTAAAACCTACTGGCAAAACGAATGGGAAAGTCGCAGGGTAAACCTAAGTTTCACCTATAAATTCGGGAATATGAAAATCAAAACCGCCCGTAAAAGACAAACCGGAACAAGCGATGAAGAAAACAGGGTAGGCAAAAATTAAGCATGATGGTAAAATAAAAAATCGGTTAACTGAGTTTGATTTCTACAGTTAACCGATTGACCGGTTTCGACAATTAAACCAGCTATAAAACCAGTAGCATCCAAATATTACAGGCATAGTGACCAGAATTTCCCAGCGGACCTGCAAGTTTTTTAAATCCAGCCTTTTCGTACATGGTAATGGCTTTGGCAAGTTCCGGAAAAGATTCCAGGTAAATTTCATTATAACCAAATTGCTGCGCAGATTCTATACTTTTTTCCATCAGCATTTTGCCAATGCCTTTGCCACGCGAAGCTGGAAGGGCATAAAATTTAACGAGTTCAACACAACCCTCTGGCAAGCCCGCGGTTGGGTAAATACCACAGCCGCCAATAATAACCCCGTCTTCTTCGGCCAACCAATAAGCAGATTTAGGATGCTCAAAAAGTGTTGACAAATCGTCGGTTGTGGGGTCGGTATAAACAGTACCTGGCTTGTCTACTTTAAATTCTCTTAAAACCGTTCTGATCATGGAAGCAGCAGCAATATTGTCTGCCGGAGTTATCTTTCTAAGGGTTATGGCCATATCTTATCATTTTATGCAAAATTAAAAAACGACCGATTGTTTTAAAATAAATGCAAACAAAATACAATCAAATTCCATTATAAATATTAAAAAAGATTTATACCATGGAAAACGAAGAAAACAAAAAAGAGACAATACCGGGCAACGATCATCCAAAACCAACAGATGATGTACAGCTGGAAATAGAAACTGTAACGCCGTCTACAGAAAAGGAAACAGCTCAACCAGGAGAGGCCACAGAAAAAACGGGAGAAGCTGCAGATCAGGAAAAAGCTCATTCTAACGATCAGGTTGAAAAAGCAGATAAGACGGAAAAACCAGCTGAAGAAAGTAAAACTGATGACAATGATAAACGGAACAATATTGAAACCGCTACACCTAGTGCCTAGGTTAATTTTGGTTAAACGCATATTGCAGCTGAAATAGTTTTAGTATTTTGGCGTTATGAATGATATGAAAAAGAAACTATTGCTTTTTTTGTTTACCATCAGCATTTTTGGCTGTGGAATAAACAGGCAGGCACAGCAGATAAAAGCGCTGGAAGACTGCACCTATAAGATTACCGGAGTAAAACAGATATCGATTGCAGGCACTGATGTTAAAACATTAATGGATCAGCAAAGCTTTAGTTTAACGAGCTTGCCCGGTGTGGCGTTAGGCTTGTTAAGAAAAGACATCCCTTTAAAAGCAAACCTGAATTTAGAAATAACCAATCCATCGAGTAATTTAGCAGCGATAAACCAGTTCGAATATAAAATATTGGTTAATAATACTGATCTGGCAGAAGGCATTGTTAATCAGAATGTGAGCATTGCGCAAGGTCAAACTGTTACTGTTCCCGTACAGTTGATGAGCAATATTTACGGGTTGATATCTAATGGGAATGTTTTTAACGATATTATCAAGGCGGCTCAAAAAGGATCATCCTCGAAAGATGAAAAATTAGGTTTATTAACCATTAAAATAAGGCCAACCTTTATGCTTGGCAGTACACCTGTTAAATATCCGGGTTACATTACCATTAATAAAGATATCAGCAGTAAAATATTACTATAAATACCATCATAAACAAAAAATGCCCGCTTAACTAAATATGTTAAACGGGCATTTTTATGAGCATTTCATTAAAATTTCTTATGAGGAGTCATAACCATTCCTTTAAAGCCATTTGCATCTAGCTTTTCGTCGAGCTCCCTTAATTGAGCTATAGATAATTTTGGCACTGCTGTGGTTGTTGTACTCAAACTGGATGTTTTTTTCGCCGAAGTTACAAAATTACCATTCTTGGCATAAGTCAATGCGTAATTCAACAAGGTTTCGGTTTCATCGCCCCATGCTTTACTTAAATCCTCTGGCGATTCTTTATCAACCGTAAGGCCAGAATAATAGCCGCCAACACCAAGTTTGTTTTTGGTTTCAAACTCTGGAATATACATATCCACCTTATCTATTCTGATCGGAAAGAAACCCACAGGTTTACCATATGTTGTTCTCCCAATTAGCTTTACATCCATTACCGGTTTTAAGCTGTTAATAGTGAGCTCGCTCGCAGATGCAGTAGATCCCGTTACGATAAAATAAACCCTGTTTAATGTTAAACCGCCAGTTTTTGCAAACTTTTCTACATTATCGGCTGCTGTAGCCGAATAATTTAAATCTGCATAAGTAGCGTACTTTCCGTTTACACCTGTTGTAAAAGTCTGTAATTTACCTGCATCATCCAAGAGCGGTTGGTGTGCCAAAACAGAGGTTTTTCGCTGGGCAGTAGTAATGGTTTGCAGGTAGTTATTGTAATAAGAAGTAAACATTGTATTACCGTTTTCGCCTGCCGGGGCCATCAGATTGATCATTTCGATAGCTGTTGAAACATAGCCCCCACCATTATAGCGTAAATCAACAACCACTTCACTCACGCCCTGCGTTGCAAAATTAGAAAAAACTGCACTTATTGCAGAAGAAGCATTATTGGTAAAACTATTAAATACAATATAACCTACTTTCTTTGTGCCGACTGTATAAACGTTTGTAAACAATATTGGATTAACCGTATATATCCCGCTTGAAATAACGGCTGATTTCGGGTTACCAGCAACATCATTAAAAGCTAAAGTAACCGTCGCATTGTTACCAAAAATAGCGTTATTTAAAAAATTAACCGCACCCGGATAGGTCAGATCGGTTCTTCCGTTCACACTCGTTATCCTACAACCACGTGTTAAACCCTGCAATGCTGCTGGCGAGTTTGGATAAACGTATTTTACCATGAGATCTGTGGTACTATTGTAATTGTACTGAACAGAAAAACCGTAATCATTTGCAGAACCGTTTACATCTGCTTTAAGCGATCCTGTTTTTCCTGTAGTAGCTGCCGTGTAGTCGAAAAACGAATATTTAGGCTCACCAGACGTACTTACATATTCATAGGGCTTTCCGGTTGCAGGATCTAAGGAATATTGTGTCATGGCATAAAGTTCAGCCTCATTCGAACTAAATCTCCGCGGATTAAACACATCATAAGTAGGCAGCGAAGTATTCCAATAATAAAGTTCCTTTCCGTATAAGAAAATAGAATCTTTAGTCAATTCATCCCGAGTTCCACTAGGTGTTGTTACAACAGGAGGGACTTCGGTCTCGGGTTCAGTACTGCTCTTTTTGCAGCCGCTAATTGCTCCGAAGCTTAAAAAACCTAGTATTACCAGGTAAAGGAATTTCTTATTTCTCATAGAAATTATTGTAGTATAATTTTCAATATACGTATTAGGCAATGTTAAGGTTGTTACAAAACAAAGTTTTATCTATCCAAAACTCAATCCCGTTCAAAATATTGTATGCCTATACCCGCACAATGAGTTAAGTAAATCTACCAATTAAATTCTTTTCACTGTAATATTTATTAAATTTCAAGAGATATTTTAAAAGGCGTACAGATATTAACCTTTATGCCCCCATAAATTGTCGCCTTTACACCACTTCAATTTATCAGATCATTCGCAAATTTGCGATAACAATTTAATAATCAATAACATTAAAATATAATTCCTAATTAAGGTTTAGTAAAAACCAATGACAACCTAAATTATACCTCATGGAAAAAATTAAATTTAAAACCACAATTAACGCTTCAAAAGAGAAAGTTTGGGATGTGCTTTTTGGTGTTGACAGTTACCCAAAATGGACTGCTGTATTTGCTGAAGGATCGCAGGTAGAAACCGACTGGAAAAAAGGAAGCAGGGCAATTTTTGGTGATGGCAAAGGAAATGGCATGCTTGCGGTAATCCATGAAAATATACCCTACCAATACCTGTCCATTAAACATATCGGCGAAATAAAAGATGGGGAAGAAACGTTGCACAACTGGGGCGAATCTTTCGAAAACTACACCTTAAACGAAAAAGAAGGTCAAACCGAACTATTGATCGATATGGACATCATTAAAGAATGGACCGAATATTTTAAAGAAACATGGCCAAAAGCTTTAGTTAAAGTTAAAGAAATAGCCGAAAGATAAGACTTAAAGAAATATATAAAACCAAAAAAGCCTTTCATTACTGAAAGGCTTTTGGAAGTGGTGCCACCTGGATTCGAACCAGGGACACAAGGATTTTCAGTCCTTTGCTCTACCGACTGAGCTATGGCACCCCCTTTTGGGATTGCAAATGTAGTATTCTTTTTTCCAATTCCAAAAAAGGATTTCAATTTTTTTCATCAAAACAAGACTTTAAAGCTTCATCTTTTTGATAAGCAAGAAGATGCAATGAAAAAATATTTTTATTTCACATCACGCACTCAACCGATTTAGATGATCAAAAATAACATTCACTATAAATGGTCATTTATATTCGTCAGAAAAACATACTCCAAGCCATCTATATCGTCCATTACTTCACTAATCTTTTTAAATCCTAAGCTAGAAACAAGTTTAAGCGAATCTTTATTTTGCGGCGAAACACTGGCTATAAAATTTTCAACACCAAAGTTTATGTTAGCCCAGTTTATTACAGCTGTAGCAGCTTCTGTTGCATAACCGCTTTTCCTGTAGTCTTTAATAATGCGATAGCCTAATTCAACCGCATTTGTAGCATATTCTTTTAAATATTCGGGATTAGGCTTACTATGAAACCTCACCAATCCTATCATTTTATTTTCGTCTGCTAATATAATTGCCCTTGCCGACCATGGCAAATAATCTGAATCTTCAAATTGCTTTGAGCCATATTGCCAACTACCTGAATGAGCGAACATTTCTACAGTAATTTTAGCTTCCAGTAAAAGCGTTGCCCCTTCTAAATCATTTTCCAGGAAATTGGATATCATTTCCTTATTCATTAAACGAAGTATTAGCCTCGGGGTTATAATATCATCTGTAGGTTTCTGCATAACGCAAAAATGCTAAAATACTTAACATTTATGGGGATATAAAATGTTTATGCCTCAGAGAATCAAAAGAAAACGTCATGCGAATCTAAAGGTATAGCATAAACTTAGATTGAGATTAGACAACTTATGCAACAACAAATATGAATATTATG
>NZ_JAPIVP010000040.1 GCF_026239555.1 Pedobacter sp. PF22-3
ATCGGTAACGTTGTTCCCTTTAGGATCTTTACCAGTCGCTGTTGCAATGTTGTAAACAGCGCCTTTATCAATATCGGCCTGTGTTACCGTGTAAGAAGCAGTGAAGCTTGATAGGTCTGCTGCACCAGGAAGTAATGTTACCGGTCCACCAGTTACGGTTACTTTAGGGTCGGTAATAACGATATCACTCACCGTTACGTTTCCAGTATTTTCAACTTTGAAAGTATAGCTGATCTTGTCGCCAAGGTTCACCTTACCGTCGCCGTTCGTATCTGCGTATGTTCCGGTTTTGGTTAATTTAAAAACCGGGGTTTGTGGAAGTGGCGTAACCGTGCAATCCGGACAGCCAGGATCAACAGGAGGTGTACCAGGACCTGAAGGATTACCGCTTTCAGACTGGTCGGTAACGTTGTTTCCTTTAGGATCTTTACCCGTTGCGGTTGCAATGTTGTAAACAGCACCTTTATCAATATCGGCCTGTGCTACCGTGTAAGAAGCAGTAAATGTAGTTAAGTCGGCAGCACCGGGAAGTAAAGTTACCGGTCCACCGGTTACGGTTACTTTAGGGTCGGTAATAACGATGTCACTCACCGTTACGTTTCCAGTGTTTTCAACTTTGAAAGTATAGCTGATCTTGTCGCCAAGGTTCACCTTGCCGTCGCCGTTCGTATCTGCGTATGTTCCGGTTTTGGTTAATCTGATAACAGGAGTCTGTGGAAGTGGCGTAATGGTACAATCCAGACAGGCAGGATCAACAGGAGGTGTACCAGGACCTGAAGGGTTACCGCTTTCAGACTGATCGGTAACGTTGTTCCCTTTAGGATCTTTACCAGTCGCTGTTGCAATGTTATACACAGCACCTTTATCAATATCGGCCTGTGTTACCGTGTAAGAAGCAGTGAAGCTTGATAGGTCGGCTGCACCGGGAAGCAAAGTCACTGGTCCACCAATAACATTAACTTTAGGGTCGGTAACCACTATATTAGTTACCGTAACATTGCCCGTGTTTTCAACTTTGAAAGTATAGCTGATCTTGTCGCCAAGGTTTACTTTACCATCGCCATTGGTATCTGCGTAAGTTCCGGTTTTGGTTAATCTGATCACCGGGGTTTGTGGAAGTGGCGTAACCGTGCAATCCGGACAGGCAGGATCAACAGGAGGCGTACCAGGACCTGAAGGGTTACCACTTTCTGACTGATCAGTAACGTTGTTTCCTTTAGGATCTTTACCCGTTGCGGTTGCAATGTTGTAAACAGCACCTTTATCAATATCGGCCTGTGTTACCGTGTAAGAAGCAGTAAATGTAGTTAAGTCAGCAGCACCTGGAAGTAATGTTACCGGGCCACCGGTTACGGTTACTTTAGGGTCGGTAATAACGATGCCGCTCACCGTTACGTTACCCGTGTTTTCAACTTTGAAAGTATAGCTGATCTTATCGCCAAGGTTCACTTTACCGTCGCCGTTCGTATCTGCGTATGTTCCGGTTTTGGTTAATTTAATAACAGGAGTTTGCGGAAGTGGCGTAACCGTGCAATCCGGACAGGCAGGATCAACAGGAGGCGTACCAGGACCTGAAGGGTTGCCACTTTCAGACTGATCGGTAACGTTGTTTCCTTTAGGATCTTTACCTGTTGCTGTTGCAATGTTGTACACAGCA
>NZ_JAPIVP010000041.1 GCF_026239555.1 Pedobacter sp. PF22-3
GTGCAGGTGCAGGGCAGTCCTGGTTTTAAGGATCTTGTACAGCCTGTAGCCTACGATGCTTTTGGCCGAGAGCGATTTAAATACCAGCCCTATGCGGCACAAACAGGCGCTTCTGGAAGCTTCCGATCAGCTGCACTCGATGATCAGTATAATTTTTTCCATTTCCCACAAGCAGCGGGTATCAAAGCGACAGACAATGCCTTTGCTGAAACGGTTTTCGAGGCCTCGCCGTTAAACCGTGTACTGCAGCAGGGCGCTCCAGGTGCCGACTGGCAGATCAGCGCTGGCCATACCCTTAAAACCGATTATGGTACCAATACCCAGGATGAGGTAAAGTTGTGGATTGTAAACAATATCGGTAACGGTGCGGACGCCAGTGTTTATCAGGCTGGAAAACTTTATAAAACCATCCTTAAGGATGAGAACTGGGTACCTTCGGATTTAAAAGCCGGTACTACCGACGAATTTAAAGATTTTGAAGGGCGTGTGGTACTGAAACGGGTATGGGAAACCGATAGTAAAAGCTTGAGTACCTATTACGTTTACGATGACCTGGGCAACCTGCGTTACGTGCTGCCACCGGCGGTAAACGAGAACGGCCAGGCTGCATTAAACAGTTTTGATGAAAGCCAGACGGTTTTTGATCAGTTTATCTACGGTTACCGTTATGATGGCCGCAAAAGGTTGGTGGAGAAAAAAATACCAGGCAAGGGTTGGGAGTTTATGGTTTACAACAAACTCGATCAGGTTACCCATACACAGGATGCCAACCAAAGAGCCGCCAGTCAATGGAGTTGGATCAAATACGATGCTTTTGGCAGAGTGGTACTTACAGGTGTGGAGAACGGTCAGGGCATTGGTCGTATAGATATGCAAAATTATAATGATGGGGTAGCGGCACAATGGGAAGAACGTAGCACAGCCTTTCCCGAAGGCTATACCAGAAATACACATCCCTCGGCAGGAGAAGATAATACGAATATTATTTTCCACACCGTAAATTATTATGATAACTATGACTTTCCTGATAGCTTTGGCCAGCCCTCTGGCAACCAGGCACCAGCGGCACGCACCAAAAGCCTACTTACCGGAACCAAAGTGAAAAACCTGGGTAACAACACGATGTTGCTTACCACCAATTATTACGATCTGGAAGGACGCATTATACAAAGCAAAAGCAGTAACCACCTAAACGGTACCGATGTGGTAGACAATACCTGGAACTTTTATGGCAGCCTGAAAGCCAGCACCCGTACCCACACGGTAGGCAGTACGGTAACCACCATTGCCAACCGCTACGAGTACGATCATGTTGGCCGCAAAATCGCTACTTTTGAAAACATCAACAACCAGGGAGATGTTGCACTGAACCACCTCGAATACAACGAAATCGGCCAGCTGAGCAAAAAGAACCTGCACAACGATAGCCAGGCTACTACCTTTGCCTACAACGAGCGCGGCTGGATGAAGAACAGTACATCCGATCAGTTTAGCATGGAACTGAAATATAGCGATGGTATCTTACCGCAGTTCAATGGCAATATCTCGGGCCAGAATTATACCAACGGTGCGTCAA
>NZ_JAPIVP010000042.1 GCF_026239555.1 Pedobacter sp. PF22-3
CTGCAGGTGCAGGGCAGTCCTGGTTTTAAGGATCTTGTACAGCCTGTAGCCTACGATGCCTTTGGCCGAGAGCGATTTAAGTACCAGCCCTATGCGGCACAAACAGGCGCTTCTGGAAGCTTCCGATCAGCTGCACTCGACGATCAGTATAATTTTTTCCATTTCCCACAAGCAGCGGGTATCAAAGCGACAGACAATGCCTTTGCCGAAACGGTTTTTGAGGCCTCACCGTTAAACCGTGTACTGCAACAGGGCGCTCCAGGTGCCGACTGGCAGATCAGCGCTGGCCATACCCTTAAAACCGATTATGGCACCAATGTACATGATGAGGTAAAACTATGGAAGATCAATGGTACGGGTAACGGTGCAACAGCTGATGTTTACCAGCCGGGCAAACTCTATAAAACCATCATGAAAGATGAGAACTGGAAAGAAGCAGATCTAAAGGCCGGAACCACCGAAGAATTTAAAGATTTTGAAGGGCATGTGGTACTGAAACGGGTATGGGAAACCGATACCAAAAGCCTGAATACCTATTATGTTTACGACGACCTCGGCAACCTGCGTTATGTGCTGCCACCGGCGGTAAACGAGCATACAGACAGGCTCTCTGCGCCGATCAGCAGTTTTGATGAAAGCCAGACGGTTTTCGACCAGTTTATCTACGGTTACCGTTACGATGGGCGCAAAAGGTTGGTAGAGAAAAAAATACCGGGCAAGGGTTGGGAATTCATGGTTTACAATAAGCTGGATCAGGTTACCCATACACAGGATGCCAACCAAAGAGCCGCCAGTCAATGGAGTTGGATCAAATACGATGCTTTTGGCAGAGTGGTACTTACAGGTGTGGAGAACGGTCAGGGCATTGGTCGTGTCGATATGCAAAATTATAATGATGGGGTAGCGGCACAATGGGAAGAACGTAGCACAGCCTATCCTGAAGGCTACACCAGAAATACACATCCCTCGGCAGGAGAAGATAATGCCAACATAATTTTCCATGCCATTAATTATTACGATAACTATGACTTTCCGGATAGCTTTGGCCAGCCCTCAGGCAGCCAGGCACCAGTGGCACGCACCAAAAGCCTGCTTACGGGTATCAAGGTAAAGAACCTGGGCACGGGTGCAATGCTGCTTACGGTAAACTATTACGACCTTGAAGGACGTATCGTACAAAGCAAAAGCAGCAACCACCTAAACGGTACCGATGTAGTAGACAATACCTGGAATTTTGATGGCAGCCTGAAAGCCAGCACGCGTACCCATACGGTAGGTAGTACGGTGACCACCATTGCCAACCGCTACGAGTACGATCATGTAGGACGCAAGATAGCCACTTTTGAAAACATCAACAACCAGGGAGATATTGCGCTAAACCACCTCGAATACAACGAGATCGGCCGGTTGATCAAAAAGAACCTGCACAACGATAGCCAGGCTACCACATTTGCTTACAATGAACGTGGCTGGATGAAGAACAGTACCTCCGATCAGTTTAGCATGGAGCTGAAATATAACGATGGTAGCTTACCGCAGTTCAACGGTAACATCTCTGGCCAGAATTAC
>NZ_JAPIVP010000043.1 GCF_026239555.1 Pedobacter sp. PF22-3
GGATCAAGCGGAAAAGTTGGGGGATTTTTTAGGCATATATTTTCGATAATCTAAATAAGAAGAATTTAATATCCCTGACGCCTCTTGAAGTTGCCCTAAAAGCTTTGATCTTTGCATTGAAAGATTCTGCAGAGGCATTCGTGGATCTGTTAATAAAGAAGTTAAGGATGTATAGATAATGCGATTGAATTGATCTGGCAACAGTTCTGAAAGAGTCAATTTCGCATGTTTCTACCTTATTATACCATATTGCCAATCTTTTAAAGGCCTGTTCCTTACTTTTACATACTCTGAATATATCTCCCAGTTTTTGGGCGATGTCATATGCGTTCTTTAATTTGGGATACCTTTGAAAAAGTAGCGCTGCTCTAAGTTCCTGATTCGGAGTCCATTTTGAGGGATGTTTAAACAAAAGATATCTACTCCGTGCCAGCAATTGCTTTAACGTATCTCCATTGGCCAATACTTCTGGCTGGTAAGCAGTTTTGTTTTTTTTTGCCTTGACAATACCCTCATTTTCTGAATCGATAGCCTCCCAACGATACTTTATCCTAACTTCCTGAACTGCATCATAGGCTAATTTCTGAACATGGAAACGATCAATTACCCGATGTGCATTTACAAAACACCTTTTTATCGCCAATTGCATATTGGCCGCCATATCCATGGTTACTTCCTGAACCCGTTTTCTTAGTCTTTCCGGAATCTTTTTCAGTACAGATATAATGTTTTCGGCAACTGTACCCTTGATCATGGCAACAATAGCACCCTTCCTACCTTTGGCTTCCTTATTGGTCACAACAGTATAAAGTTCACCATTGGATAAAGCTGTTTCATCAATACTGAGCCTGGGACTTACATTCTTTATAAAAAGCATCCAATTATCCGCATGTCCTTTCTGATCCCAATGACTATAATCGCTAATATGCTCTTTATATTGCTCCTGGAGCTGTTTGCCGTCAATTTGAAAATAATGTCCTAAATGATAGCAGCTAATGGGATGGTTATCCAAATATTCCTTTTAAAAAAAGACCGAATTCCGTAGTCATCCGAGCCCCTTTTCTTACTAAATCCCAATCTCTACTGATGATATCGCCAGTCCTTTTTACTGTCCACCTACGCCTTTTTATGCGCAGTGCAACTTTCTGCCCGCGGATAGGAAAATCCTGAATGGCAACTTCCGGAAGAAAGCCCTTTGATTCGAGATCCATTATCTGATACCCTGAAGGGGCTATATTCTTCTCTTCCAGATAAATTTGAAGTTCTTTTAACTCTTTTTCTACTTTGAGTATTTCGAAATAATCCAGGATACCTTCTGGTAATAAAAAGCTGATAAGGGTCTGTTCGGCTTGATTCAAGGGGATTCGTAATTGTTGTAAACTACAAAAGAAAGAAATTATTTAATTCCCCCCAACTTTTCCGCTTGATCC
>NZ_JAPIVP010000044.1 GCF_026239555.1 Pedobacter sp. PF22-3
CTGTCTTAAAAAGCAAATAAAAGCTTATAAAAATTTAGCTTTTGAGAAGCATTAATTTAAATGCTTTCCATTTGTGAAACAGTGCCATAACTTTACCTTTGTTTTAGTGAAAACTTCCTTCTGGAATTTTATCATGTGTAGCTCTGGATTTTTCTGGAGCTATTATTTTTTTCTGAATAATTGAATTGGGGATTGTATCTCTGCTCATTTTTCCAAAGATGGTACATCATTACCAGCAGTTTCTTTTGCACGGCAACATAGCCTTTCATTTTAAATCCAGTCCGCTCAAAAACTCTTTCATAAAGGCTTTTAAATTGTGGCTGGTCGTCCCTTACCGCGCAAAATGCTGGCATAAACAGAATTCTTCTAATTCGGGAATTCCCCTTTTTTGAAATTTTTGTTTTTCCGATGTGTTTGCCCGATTGGTTTTCTATCACATCGTAACCTGAATATTTTACCAGGGATGCCGAATTTTTAAACAGTGTAAAGCCATTGGTTTCAGCTACGATTACGCAAAAAGATAGCAGGTTAATCCCTTTTATTGCTGTAATGTTTTCGTAATGAAGATTTAAGACCTTGTCTGTTTTAACAAGCTTTTCCATTGCCATCTCCATTTCTGCTACTTGTTGCTCAAGCAGTTTTATCGTTTTGTTCAGTTGTTTTATAACTTCTTTACTTTGGAACTGGGCATGTTTCAGTGCCTCAAGCTGGTTAGCCATAACATTGATGGTCTCTCTTAAGTTTTGATGCTGACGCGTATAGTGCCTGAGTTCATAAAGTTTCTCACTGCCGGGAACCCAAGGCTCCAGGTTCTTTTCTGCACCAATTTTAGCAAGGCCTTTGGCATCTATACTGTCATTTTTAGAGTTTGATCCATCTGCCTGTAGGTACTTTTTAGCCTTATTTGGTAATAAAATACTTAACACCAGGCCTTTGGAATGCAGAAGCCACGCAAGCTGTTCATGGTACACACCAGTGGCCTCCATTACGATACGCAGGGGCAGCTCTTCTTTCTGGTGCTGCTTGATCCAGGATAAAAAATCTTTAAAACCACTAGGGTTGTTGGATAACTTACGGCTGGATTTTACAGTTACTTTCTGGCTGCTGTCTATGACCGACAAACAGCAATGAAAATCTTTTTTTGAGACATCAATTCCGATAGAGTACTTTAAATTCATCATACCTTTAATTATTTAGATAGAAATAATCAATAATCTCTCTTAGTTTTTGCTCATGATATAGATGATCCAAATACAGTGAAATGGTCAATAGGTACTGTTCAAACTTTAAGAAATAAAAAAGGGAGGGTGATCCTTTTACATCAACATCGGTTAATCCCGTGTCCAGCCCGACCACAAATTTTTCTCCCTCTTTTGATTATTTTTATTATAAAGGTAAAGATATGAGCCCG
>NZ_JAPIVP010000045.1 GCF_026239555.1 Pedobacter sp. PF22-3
TGTCCTCTCCTAAAAAAACTTGACACATTTTGGCTTAAAAAAACTCAAAATGAATCAAGAGAAAAAAAGCAATGGATTTAGTATTTTAGTTTCCGATTCTTTCGACCGTACGGATGACCACAATGCCTATGAAGTTTCCTTCAGGCGATGGCTGGTATCTCAGTTGGAAGCAAGGGAAATGACAGTTAGCGAAGCGATCAGGAAGTTTAACATCAATCCCTCAAGTGGACCAGAACTGATAAGAACCTGGCGCAAGAGGTATTCGGACGATATTATTCCAGAACCCATAGAAATGACCCAACAGGAAAGACAGGATCTGATTGCATTGCAGAAGCAGATAAAAGCGATGGAAAAGCAGCTTGAGGATGCCAGGATGCACAATATCGCCCTCAATACACTAATAGATGTAGCGGAGGAAAAACTCAAGATCAATATCAGAAAAAAGCCTGGTGCCAAACAGTAACACTATTGATGCAGCTTTACGGTAGCTTTAGCATAAGCTACTACTGCAGACTGTTTGGCAAGAGCCGTCAGGCCTGGTATGAACAAAAAGCACAGCCGGCAATGCATATGCGCGATGCACTGGTCGTCAGATTGGTTACAGAGATCAGGGAACAGCTTCCATACTGCGGGGTCGACAAACTCTACCACATGCTGAAGGAAGATTTTACAGCCCATGGAATAAAACTGGGAAGGGATGGCCTTTATAGGCTTATGGGCAGTTATGGGATGCTCATCAGGCACCGTAGGAGAAAGCCCTACTGCACCATGTCCAATCATCATTACAGGAAATACCCAAACCTGATCCGTGAAAAGGTGATCAATAACCCAGGGGTATTATGGGTAAGCGATATCACCTATATCCGGCAGGCTTCCGGTTTCAGCTACCTAAGCATTGTTACCGATGCCTATAGCCGAAAGATCGTAGGTTACAAACTTCACCCGACCCTGCATAGTGAAGGGGCCATTGATGCACTGTTGATGGCAGCCAAGGACCTGAAAAGAACTTCAGGGCTTATCCATCACAGTGACAGGGGCATACAGTACTGTTGCAATGAATATGTCCGGGTTATAGACTATTTACATATACAGCTATCAATGACCGAAAGTGGGGATCCATATGAAAATGCCATTGCAGAAAGGATTAACGGGATACTGAAGTATGAACATGGGCTTAAAGAAACCTTTCTCTCTTTTGAAAAGGCAAAATCAGCCGTAGATGATGCCGTAACCAAATATAACAGCATCAGGATACATGACAGCTGTGGCAGGCTCACCCCTATAATGGCGCACGAAAGAAATGGAACACTTAAGAAATACTGGAGGAAAAAGAATTACAAAACCAGTAATAAGGAAAGCAAACCCGTTGTTGTTCCGTAATTGGGATAAGAGGAAAAGAAA
>NZ_JAPIVP010000046.1 GCF_026239555.1 Pedobacter sp. PF22-3
CACATAAGTTAAAGTGTAATTGCTGTTCAAAGCCAATGTACCCTGGTTGATGGCATATGTACCTACGTTTTCGCCAGGTGTTCTGGTCAGGCTTCCGCTGAAACTGTCGCCGGTTACCAATGCCGGAGCAAAGGTATAGGTCAATGCCGGATCGGCATCACCGTAGGTTTTGCTTTTCACTGCTGCAGTTACCGTAACCGTTTTTGCACCGATCGTTAAATCAGCACCCACATAAGTTAAGGTATAATTACTGTTCAAGGCTAATGTACCCTGGTTGATTGCATAAGTACCCACGTTTTCGCCAGTTGCTCTGGTCAGACTTCCGCTGAAACTGTCGCCGGTTACCAATACCGGGGCAAAGGTATAGGTCAATGCAGGATCAGTATCACCATAGGTTTTGCTTTTAGCTGCTGCCGTTACCGTAACCGTTTTTGCACCGATCGTTAAATCAGCACCAACATAAGTCAAGGTATAGTTACTGTTCAAAGCTAATGTACCCTGGTTGATGGCATATGTACCCACGTTTTCGCCAGGTGTTCTGGTCAGGCTTCCCGTGAAAGTATCTGTACCCACCAATACCGGAGCAAAGGTATAGGTCAGTGCAGGGTCTGCATCTCCATAGGTTTTGCTTTTCGCTGCTGCCGTTACCGTAACCGTTTTTGCACCGATCGTTAAATCAGCACCAACATAAGTCAAGGTATAGTTAGTGTTTAAAGCCAATGTACCCTGGTTGATGGCATAAGTACCTACGTTTTCGCCAGGTATTCTGGTGAGGCTTCCGCTGAAACTGTCGCCGGTTACCAGTACCGGAGCAAAGGTATAGGTCAGTGCAGGGTCTGCATCACCGTAGGTTTTGCTTTTAGCTGCTGCAGTTACCGTGATAGTTTTCGCACCGATCGTTAAATCAGCACCTACATAAGTTAAGGTATAGTTGCTGTTCAAGGCCAATGTACCCTGGTTGATTGCATAAGTACCCACGTTTTCACCAGGTGTTCTGGTCAGGCTTCCGCTGAAGCTATCACCTGTTACCAATGAAGGTGCAGCGGTATAAGTCAATGCAGGATCGGCATCGCCATAAGTTTTGCTTTTAGCTGCTGCTGTTACCGTTATCGTTTTTGCACCGATTGTTAAATCAGCACCAACATAAGTTAAGGTATAGTTGCTGTTCAAGGCCAATGTTCCCTGGTTGATCGCATACGTACCCACATTTTCGCCCGGTGTTCTGGTCAGACTTCCGCTGAAACTGTCCCCTGTTACCAATGAAGGTGCAGCGGTATAAGTCAATGCAGGATCGGCATCGCCATAAGTTTTGCTTTTAGCTGCTGCAGTTACCGTAACCGTTTTTGCACCGATCGTTAAATCAGCACCAACATAAGTTAAAGTGTAA
>NZ_JAPIVP010000047.1 GCF_026239555.1 Pedobacter sp. PF22-3
CCGATAGATTCTGTGTTAATTTGCAAATAAAATATTTTATTTTTGTTTCATGGGCGGTCAAGAACTAGCCAGTGTAGCGTGCTGATCCTTTAGGTTTAGTGCGCTACTTTCTTTTAAAACCGAGTATTCTTTTTGATATTCCTGTTTGCTATTATAAATCACATATATCATTTCTAACAGCTTTCTTTGAACTGCTACAAGTGCTTTCATTTTAATTCCATGTTTTGAAACTATCCGAAGATAGATTTCTGCAAAATTTTTATCATGTCTAACCGCTACCAGGGCAGGTAAATACATTGCCTTTCTAAGATGCCTGTTTCCCTTCTTGGATATTCTCGGCTTTCCTTTTACTGATGTTCCCGATTGTTTTTCTTTCACGTTCAAGCCAGCATAGCCTGTAAGCTGCTTTTTATTTCTGATCAGCTCGAACCCATTTGTTTCAGCCAAAACGATGATAGCGGTAAGTTCCCCAATTCCTGTGATACTACAGATACGTTTTATTTCTCCGTTTAAATTAGCATCACCGTTGACAAGTATTTTCAGATCAGCTTTTATTTCTTTTTCCTGCCTGTTCAACAGTTTAATCCTTTCATAGAACCGTTGCAGGCTGCGTTCATTCGGCTCCACTTCAGACTTTTCCGCATGGATCTGGTTCTTTACCATAACCCGTTCACTTACAATCTGATCGCGCTCTCTTGTGAGTTGTTGGAGCACATGAAAGACTTTCTTGGGCCTGTGCCATTGATCAAGATTTCTTTCCAGCCCAAACTGTGCAATCGCCGCAGAACAGCTTTTATCTGTTATGGTTTTGTCTTCCAGTGTCCGAATGTAATTACTTATTTTATTTGGTAGAACAATCGTTACTTCACGGCCACGGTCATAAAGGTAAAAGGCAAATTTTTGATGATAGACACCGGTAGCTTCCATTACAAAACGAACTTTAAACTCATCACTTGAAAGTTTTTTTGTCCAATCCAATAAGGCTAAAAAACCAGACTCGTTGTTTTTGAAAACCTTGTGGGCATAAAGATCAATACTCAGATCATCCAACATCCTGCCGGCGGTAACTACCAACTCATTTTGTGCAACATCTACACCCAGTACTTCCTTCAATATTTTTTTCATCATTTTAAGTTTAATATAAAGTGATGAACCTCCCTTCGTTTTTTCTCCTGGTTGGATATCCTGGATATCATGACATACATAATTCCTTACATTCTGTTCAAACTCTAAGAGATAAAAAGGAAAGAGGTAGTATCTATCGGTCAATATACTTCATGAGTTATTTTGCCATCGGTCTACTCTCGATCCTTTTCACTTTATGCTTACTAAATTAAACATTGTAAACATAGGAGC
>NZ_JAPIVP010000048.1 GCF_026239555.1 Pedobacter sp. PF22-3
TGCGAATACCCCGGCCGGTGTTTATACCTTGACCTATACCATCACTGATAAACTGGATGCTTCTAAAACTTCGACCGCAACGGTAAAAGTAACAATAGCTTCAGGAGCTTTATTGGCTAAAGATGATACAGGTTCAGTGAACTCGGTAACCGGTGGAACTGCTATTACGAATGTTTTGGCTAATGATGCTTATAATGGCACTACTACGGCTCCAACGCTGAACGATGTAACAATTACCAATGGCACGAACGACAGCAATGGAAAAGTAATACTTGATCCAACTACTGGAAAAGTGAGTGTTGCCGCGAATACCCTGGCCGGTATTTATACCTTGACCTATACCATCACCGATAAACTGGATGCAAGCAAAACTTCGACCGCTTCGGTTAAGGTAACCGTTGCTACAGGAATATTATTAGCTAATGATGATGCAGGAACTGTAAATGGTTTGATAGGAGGGGTAGCTGTAAATAATGTTCTTTCGAATGATGGTTATAATGGAACATCAACGGCTCCAACCTTAAATGATGTAGAATTAAGCCAGGTTTCAACGACCAATCCTAATGTTACCCTGGATGTAACCACCGGAAAGGTTAACGTTGCACCGAACACGCCTGCGGGTACTTACACGCTGGTTTACCAGATTGAAGATAAGTTGAATCCTGGTCAGACCAAAACGGCTACGGTAACCATCACGGTTGGTGTACCAGCATTGGCTGCCACAAATGATTCAGGAAT
>NZ_JAPIVP010000049.1 GCF_026239555.1 Pedobacter sp. PF22-3
TTTACCGTTGCGGTCGAAGTTTTAGAAGCATCCAGTTTATCGGTGATGGTATAGGTCAAGGTATAAATACCGGCCGGGGTATTCGCGGCAACACTCACTTTTCCAGTAGTTGGATCAAGTATTACTTTTCCGTTGCTGTCATTCGTACCATTGGTGATGGTTACATCATTTAAGGTTGGAGCCGTAGTAGTGCCGTTATAAGCATCATTAGCCAAAACATTCGTAATAGCAGTTCCACCGGTTACCGAGTTCACTGAACCTGTATCATCTTTAGCCAATAAAGCTCCTGAAGCTATTGTTACATTTACCGTTGCGGTCGAAGTTTTAGAAGCATCCAGTTTATCGGTGATGGTATAGGTCAAGGTATAAATACCAGCCGGGGTATTCGCGGCAACACTCACTTTTCCAGTAGTTGGATCAAGTATTACTTTTCCATTGCTGTCGTTAGTGCCATTGGTAATGGTTACATCATTCAAGGTTGGAGCAGTTGATGTTCCATTATAAGCATCATTGGCTAAAACATTGGCTACCGCTGTGCCACCGGTTAACGAGTTTGCTGTTCCCGCATCATCTTTAGCTAAGATCGCTCCGGAAGCTACCGTTACTTTTACCGTTGCGGTCGAAGTTTTAGAAGCATCCAGTTTATCGGTGATGGTATAGGTCAAGGTATAAATACCAGCCGGGGTATTTGCG
>NZ_JAPIVP010000005.1 GCF_026239555.1 Pedobacter sp. PF22-3
ATGACGACCGCACGATTGAAATGTGTCAATGGAAGCGCAGTTAAAGGATCTTTTAAGATGGAAATGAATCTAAGCAGTTTAACAAGCTCTGTGTTCTCCTTACGCTTTCTCCCTGATTCTCTGTGGTTAAAAAACGCTTGCCATCCTAAGCGTAACCCTTCCCGAATATTCGAGAGTTGAAAGATCTGTGATAAATAGGGTTTGTGTTTGGGTTAGTTAACCAATTTCAACAATTAACCAGTTACCCCCCTCGGCGCTACGGTTTCCCGTAAGAATAACATCTTCAGCTGCTTTACTTTTGATCAACAAACCAAAGCAAGCCTAAATGGACCTTAAACTTAAATTAGAACAACTCCACCAACGGGTGGTCGGATTAAAAGATCAGATCAATACAGAAGAAGCTACGAAAAATGCATTTGTAATGCCATTTATTCAAATCCTGGGTTACGATATTTTTAATCCTACCGAAGTTATTCCGGAGCATATTTGTGATATCGGCACTAAAAAAGGCGAAAAAGTAGATTACGTCATCCGAAAAAATAACGAACCTATCCTCATTTTCGAATGTAAACACTGGAAAGAAAATGCTGATGCACACAATTCTCAGCTGCACCGATACTACCATGTTTCTAAAGCCCGTTTTGGGGTATTAACCAACGGTACGATTTACAACTTTTACGCTGATTTGGAAAAACCGAATATTATGGATGAGAAGCCTTTCCTGACGATTGATATCGAAGACCTGAAAGATAACGCCATTAAAATCCTGGAAAGTTTTACCAAAAACGAATATAATCTAGAAACGATCCTCGATTCGGCCGAAGGCTTAAAATACATCAAAGCCATTAGAAAGGAATTCGAAAAAGAAATAGACGGTCCATCTGATGAAATGGTAAAACTATTAGTGAACCGGTTTTTCAACAAACCCTTAACCGCAAACCGGATGATTGCCTTTAAGGAATATACTAAAAAAGCCCTCGCCATTTCCATTAATGAATCCATCAGCGACCGCTTAAAATCGGCCTTGAACATTAATGAAAAAATAGAAAAAAAGGAAGAAGATAAATTAATTCCCGCTATTGAAGATGCTGATACTTCAAAAATTATAACCACGGAAGAAGAGTTGGAAGCTTTTCAGATCGTAAAGGCTATTTTACGCGAAAAAATTCCTTCAGCGCGCATTGCTGCTCGTGATACACAATCTTACTTTGGCGTATTGTTAGATGACAATAACCGAAAACCCATCTGCAGGTTTCATTTTAATACGGTTAACAAGTACATCGAAACTTTTGAGAAAGGGAAAGATGCCGGAGAGAAAAAACAATTGTTTAATCTTGATGAGCTTTATGATTACCGTTCTCAATTACATCAAACTTTAGAAAATTATTAATTAGCTACATCTCTCACAAAAATGTTGGGGTTGCTTCATGGCTTATCTTGGGAGGAGACAGGGCAATCTCTCATTTTTAAACGCATAAAATCCTGCTCTATTTGTCATTGAGCGGAGTCGTAGGATCTTTTATAACGATTACCAATCAGTATATTATTATTTTCAACCAGATCAGAAATATAAGATCATTTAAGCCTGCGGACCTCATGGTTTTTCGTCATTTCGAACGCAGTGGAAAAATTTGCTGAGAAAATATAGTTGTACTTCTTTTACTGTTCACTATGACTTAAGCTTTGTTTAACTATTTGATATTTAGCATTTTTTAATATCTGTCTAGATTGCAGGCATCATGAAAATAGTTTTTTGCGTTACGGGTTCCCGTAAGGAAAGCCTCTTTAAGCTACATAGTTTTGGGGGTATAAAATTAAAAAATCTGTTCATTTCTAAATAAAATCCCATGCTCACAGAAAATACCCAACTTGATCAGCAAGTGTTGCAAGACAACAAAGAGATTTTTGCCCGGATAGTTAAAGAGCTGGAGGGAGCCGATTTCGAAATTCTGATTGCCAGTGCATGGTTTACTGACGAGGAATTATTTGATATTGTTAAAAGTAAGGCCGCCCAAAATGTAAAGGTTGAGTTGATTATCGCTGATAATCAAGAGAATCTAAAGTTGGATTTTGATGAACTCATTTCATTGGGTGCTTCAGTAACTAAAATAAAAAATGTGGGTTATGGCATCATGAACCAAAAGTTCTGTGTAATTGATAAACGGATTGCACTGCATGGCTCTTATAATTGGTCGGTAAATGCCAGAAAAAATAATCATGAAAGCATTATCGCAACCAATCATGAAGCGACTGTAGCGCATTTAATCGCCAATTTTAACGATATTAATCATAAGGCAGCCCTGCAACGCGGCGAGACGGTTGATGTTCCCATAGTACCTTTAAAAGTTGAGGCAAAAATCGAAACCCACACAGCCAAAGAACATGCTATTTCCGAGTTTACCAAAGTGCTCGATTCAATGATTGCTGCTGAGATTGGAAATTTTGATCGATCCATATTAAGGGGGCAAGGCTATGAGCGTTCCAAATTTAATAACGGCGATCATCAGGTACTTACTAAATCATTAGATACAGTTTATTCTGTTTTTATAAATGACATAGATGTAGTTGAAGACAAAAAGAAACGTCTGAAAACAAAGATTGATGAGCAGGAAGTAAAGAGCCTTAACGCATTTGAAGAAAATCTTAATTTGCAATTGCAAACCGCTGAGGCAGAAGCGGAAAACGAAACGTTAAATGCCAGGAACCAGCTCATTAATCTCAAAGCAGAGACTGAAAAAAATAAACAGGAAATCCAAAGCCTTAAAGAAAATAAAATTGGCTTTCATGAAAAGATTATTACCGAGATAAAGAATAAGATACGTATTGCACAAACAGATTTTGTTAGTCCAAAATTTAAATGGTATGAGTTTATTCCAGTATTGTTCGCAAATATCTGCCTAATCACTTATCTTTTTATCTTCTACTCTTCAGCATGTTATATTTTATTGTTTGCTGTTGAAGATGCAAAGGCTGCCAAAGCCGCAGGGCTTGATGCTATTCCAATGGAAATATTTAATCCAAAAGCATTGTCCTTAACCTTATCAAAAGGCGGCGCAGGTATCATTTTTATTTTGCTCTTCGTAAGCATCCCACTTTTCTGTGCACTCATCAAACTTTTCACAAAGAGAACATGGATTATCGTATCCATGTTCCTCGTTGGAATTGTATTGGTTGATACAGCAATCGCCTACAAAGTTTCGGCAGCTATTTATCAAATGAAATATGAAATAGGTGATGTTACTGAAGCCTGGCTAATATCAATGGCCTTTAAAGATCCTAATTTCTATTTGGTGTTTTTATTAGGTGCCTTCGGTTTGCTTATGCTAAAGTTCGCTTTCGAAAAACTCATGTCAATTTTTGATGAAAGAAACCCTGACGTTGCCACATTAAAAAACAACCTGCTCATCAAACAAATGGACGAGGATTTAAAGTTAGAAGAAGAAAAAAGTCTATTGGTTAAAGGTGAAATCTACCTGATAGAAGGAAAGAACATCGGTTTAGAAGCACAATATAAAATCACCGAATCTAAGCTCTCATCTATTCCAAGTAAACTAAACCTATTGCGGGAAATTAAAAAAACAGACTTAATTACAGGAAAACAACATATTGTAGATATTGCTACGATATACAAAAGCCATGTTGAAAATGACAATCTTCCAATTTCAATTGATTCGTTAAATGATAGGATCAATATCTTTTTAGAAGGCTGGAACGATTACCTTCACGAAGAATACGCAATCATAAAAGCTACAGAAAAATCGCGCGAGGCATTTGATACTGCTGTAAACTGGCAAAATGAAAAGGTAAAAAGTTCACAAATAGACAAACGGGTGGTAATCTGATGAAAAAGTATTTTTTAATAAGCGTTTTGATATGCTCGGCCTGTACCTATGTGACGGCTCAAAAAAGAAAAGAGGCTACTGACTATAACATCGTCTTCGCACCCGATCTATCAAATCGGCTGAACCCTAAATTTTATCCGAAAGCGGTAAATGATGTAGATATTGTACAGGGGGTACTGAAGAAAGTCTGGCCAGACATATTGAAGTTCAAACGAACAGATGGCCAATTAGACCATTATAGCGTCGATTTTATCAATAAAGGACTAATAGGATTATATAAAATCAATACGAATTTATTAGCTATCGACCTCCAGCAATTTGATAAACAAGTTGATAGAATTAATTATATATTAGAGAGAAATAAAGTTATCTCTTCATTACCTAAGGACATCTATAACTTTACTACTGAATATAAGAAGTTTAATGATAAAGCCGCAATCTCTAATAATGGAGCAGATATTTGGACCTACTTTCAATCAGGTATTGATGATCGAATTATTTTGCCAGATCTCGCTGTCGGTAAAATAACGCACAAATTTCGCAATATCATGGTATTAATGACTGATGGATATATTGAGGCTGGCATTTATAATAAGGGCTACGATTTAAGTGCTAAAAAGATTGAAGATTTTCGAAATGCTTTTTTGAAATCGAAAGATGGAGATATGGCGTCATTCCTATCTAAAAACAGTAAGTATAAAATTAAACCTGCAAAAAATCCATATTTAAAGTCCCTTGAGGTAATCGTGATCGAAATGTATGACCGATCACTTTCTAAAACAGGTGCAGCCACAAAACATCCAACAGATATGGAAATCATGCGGTTAATCTGGACGGATTGGATGAAAAGCTCTGGTGTAAAAAGAGTTGAACTTAAGCCTGCAGCAAGCAATCAAGCTGAAGCTGTGAAATATATTCTAGATTTTATTAAAAAATAAATGTCCCACCATCATGAAAACACTCTCACTACTCATCTTCTTTTTTGCTAACATGATTACCTGCAAAGAAACTACAACCGTATATGTATGCAACAGTCCAGGTGCTAAAAAATACCACAACACCTCTAATTGTCGTGGTTTAAGTAATTGTTCTTACAATATTGTAAAAGTGGATATAGAAAAAGCCAAAAAAGACGGCAAAATATTATGCGGTTGGGAAAAGTAAGCCTGCTGCTGTTATTGCTCACACTTCAGTCCTGCTTCATCCAGCCGGCAGGAAATAAAGGCATCAACTATAGTCATCTGGTTTTTACCGCCAGGGTTATCCGGATTTTAGATGGCGATACTTTGGAGGTATTGTATCAGGATCATCCGGTTAAAATCCGTTTGGCGTATATCGATTGTCCCGAGAAACGTGGCCACCAGCCTTTTGGGACTAAAGCCAAACAAGCCTTGTCCGATTTATGTTTCGGGCAAATGGTAACCGTTCAGGGCCAAAAATACGACCGTTATAAAAGATTGATCGCCGTGGTTGTTAACGATAAAAAACAGGTGCTTAATCAGGAAATGCTTAAACTGGGTATGGCCTGGCATTTTAAAAAATACTCGCATGACCCGCTATATGCGCAGTTGGAAATCACCGCGAGGAAAAACAAGGTAGGTTTATGGCAGGAAGCAGACGCGGTAGCGCCATGGGAGTGGCGGGGAACGAAGCATCTTTCTGGGAAATAAATTCAACTGCACTACAAATGTTCCTTCTGTATTAGGTGGTAGCGCTGCGCAGGATAGTTTATTTTCACAATAAGCTTACGTTAACAATAGCTGTCAATGGTATTTATCACTTGCAGTATGACATGGCAAACACAAGAATCTCTGTGAGCATATTATCAGTCAGTCTGTATTTCTTTTTGAGTGCGCGATATGCCTGTTCACCTGCCTGGAAAGCCAGCGAAAAGGCCGTATTTAATTACCCCTTCTTTACCTGTTGTTTACCTTTTCTTGGTACCAAGCTTACCCCTGGGTTACCCCATGGTTACCTTTTCGTTACCCCCTGGTTACCTATTCGTTACCTAAAAGGTAAAGAATAGGTTTTTTTATGGTAAAAATTTACTGTGCTTTTGGTGATGTTGCCCTAAGGCATGCTGCCCGCTCATGCCTGCTGATTTGCCCGCGAAACTGGATTGTTGGATAGCTCATTTTAGCCATTATAATATGTAATTGGCTCATTTTGGCCCGATTGAGTCCAAAATGAGTTCCATTGCTTTAACGCGACTAGGTTTGATCATGGATTTGAACATACCGGTATAACAGAAATCCGATTGGCTAAACATTTTTCACTTAAAAAGCCAAAATATGGCAAAGTATTCAAAAGGCGCAAATGGCACATTCTCTGGCAAGGTGGGTAGTGTTATTGGCAGCAACTGGCGCAGCGTAGATTACCCAAGGTAACTACCTAAAAAAGCAGTAAGCCCGGTACTGACCTTAATTGGCACAGCGGAACAAGTTTGCCCTTGCGCCAGTACCTAAGCTGGTTAAGGATGTTTTATACTGGCTTTAAAAATAAACAGCTAAGCAAAATTACAGCCTACAATGCTGCAATAAGATCTTTTTAAACCAGGCAGTTGTTGGTAATTACCCTGATTTTATGATCGGTTTTTCGCAGAAACTTTACCATTCCACAGGCTTAGTAATTAAACCCTGTCTAACTGGCCAATTATAGCCGTTAGTGCAGGTTTTTTAAATTTTCGTTTTTTGAGCTACACTTTCCTCACTGCCGTTTTTAATACCGAGAGGAGAAATAGAATTAGAAATACGATAATCAAAGGCGCAAAAACTTCTAACCAGCCAATCCGCCCGAAAATTATTTTGATGATAAAGAGGATGCCGCTAAAAAGCACCCCCAATAGGACTAAGATTTCTTTAAAACCTCTTTGTTTTGTTTTTCTGGTTCTTCTTTTTGCCACAAGATTTTTTTAAATGGTTAACTAAACGTGAGTTTGGATCTTAATTTCGTCATTGCGAACTGAAGAAAGGGCTTTGCGTTGGAGTGAAGCAATCTTTTTTGAAAATAAATACATGATAGATTGCTTTGGTTCGCACATATTCAGGCTCACATCCGACAGCGATACGATAACTTATAGAAACGTAATTTCAACACGCCTGTTCTTTCTTCTTCCGCTGGCGGTTTTATTCGAGGCAACCGGATTTTCAATGCCTTTGCCTGTGGCGCTTATGCGGCTTGTTTCGATATTTAATGCACTTAAATACTTTTTAAAGGCATCGGCTCTTGCCTGCGATATCTGCTGATTTAAGGCTATCGGACCATCGCTGCTGGCATAACCATCAATATGGATGGATGCTGCAGGGTTTTTGATCAAATAAGCAACAATGTGTTTGATTAAAATATTGTTGGTACTTGCAAAAGATGATGAACCCTGAACAAAGGTTACCGGCACAGCATGGTTTAAAGCTTTGACCGCTTGTGTTGGTAATTTGGCATCGGCTGTATTCTGACGGGTTTTTCTGATCGAATCTTCTTTTATCGCGGGTGATTTTACCTCTGATACAGCAATGGTATCCATACCGCTATCTTTTTCTTTTGCTGGTGCAGCAGGTACAACAACTGAAGCCGGATCGGAAGAAATGTTTGGTACGGATGTTTTTGCTGCGGGATCTGTTTTGCCTGATGTATAATACCAGATGCCGCCACCCACAACCAGTATCCCGAATAAACCGATCAACCAGGCCCGCGATCGGCCTGCGGGTTTTTCGATCTCTCCTTTTGAAAGATCAAATTTAGATGGTGCTGTTTTAGCACCATCGTTTTTATTTAAATCGAATGCCATAATTTTATTTTCTAAGTGTACATATCAACGAAAGTTTGCAAACTGCCCGTATGTGCCCTGCCCATCGCTTCAAACTCCCAGCTTTCGCCAACACGGAACAAACGCCCAAATTCTACCGCATCTTCATTGGTATATTGGTCTTTCAGGTCGTAACGCAGTATTTCCGAACCACTGCTTTCATCCACAATCCTGATGTAGCAGTCATTCACTTTTCCAAAGTTCAGGTCTAATGTTCTCCTGTCTTTTTTATTGTCGTGAGGATATTTACAGATCGTACAGCATATAATAATCTGTTCGATTTTATCGCTAACTTTGGATAAATCGATAAACATATCTTCATCGTCGTCGCCATCACTTCTGCTCCCATCCGGATCATCAATGGCCCCGGTAATTGCACCGTCTTCTGTAAACGGTCTAAAGAGGCCTTTTTCTACTTTATCCTCAATTTTATTACCCATACGGATTTGCCCGTAAAAGGTAAAATATGAATCGGAAGGGATCTTGAAATCTCCGCCAATCGAAAAAGCAGAAACATCGAGATCAAACTCCGGACCGCCAGGTTCTTCGTTAGGATTCCAGCCCATTCCTATTTTTACAATGGTGAGTCCGGGTGCTGCCTTGGAAAGAGAGAACCTGTCTCCCTTATTTAAATTAAAACTGCTCATGATTGATATAATTCTATTAGTGTATTTAAACCGCCTGAAAAAGCCTGGCCAAGGGCCTCTATATTCCATGTTCCCCCGTTTCTGGAAATGGAAGCAATCATAATGGAATCCTCATTTGTAAATTCCTCTCTAAGCTGGTATTCGCACAAAACCGATTGATTAGCACGGTTCCTGATATTGATATAGGAGTTTTGAACATGGCCAAAATGGTGTCCTCTTTCTTCACTTTGATCAATGGTTACGGCAAAATAAAGGAACTCTACTTTCGGGTCTATTTTGGATAAATCGATATGGATTACTTCATCGTCTCCATCGCCTTCGCCGCCCCTGCTATCGCCAGGATAATGGGTGGAACCATCGGGACTGGTACTGTTATTATAAAAAACAAAGTATTCATCGGCAAGGAGTTTGCCGTTTGCGCCCAGCATAAATACGGAGAGGTCAAGATCTACCGTTTGCCCGTTTATAAGAGCGGTATCCCATCCCAGGCCTGCAATAATGTGATTTAAGCCTGGTTCTTCTCCGATCAGGGAAACGGGCTTTCTTTTTTCTATTTGTATAGCCATTTTGTTAAGTTTTAGATTTTATGCACCTTAATTTTTTTTCGGAGGTAAAGGCGGTGGTTTTACCGGATTGTTTTTCGTGTTAGGTGTTGCTTTTATTTCGGGCAACCTGGGGATGTTTATGGATTTTGGAACATCGCTTTGTTTTTTTGGTGGTAATGGTGGCGGCAATTTTGGCGTTGGGAGTGGGGGGCGCGCCGATACCAGCGGTGCGATTGGTGCTTTTACCTTTACACTGTAACCGGCACGGCCAATGGCCTGAAAAATAGCCAGCATGGTATCTCTAACGTCAACAGGCTGCAACGCCACCACATGATGATACTTTTTAAGCAGTTTATCGGAAAAATACGTAGTGCTAATTTCTTCTGATCCAAGCAGGATCATCACATGATCTGCCTGCAAATTATTTGCCCTCAGCAGATCGTCTATCGCGGCAAAAATCATCCCGTCATTGGCATAATATTGCAGCCTGTCGTTCAGATTTCTTTCCCTTACGTTAAACCAATACCGGTTTCCATCAGATAGTTCCGCTTCACCTTTAATAATCGGACTGATGTTTTGAAGTAAAGCTGCACAGAATGGAAGAAGGAATGCAATTTCAGTATCTTTATTAACCGACAGGTAAGAATGTTGCATGAGGATATATTCTACAATCATATCGGCCAGAATTTTTACCCTCGGGTCGGCACCCTGACCTACCAGTTTGGCCGATCCAAGCGCTTCAGCCGTACTATTTTTGTATAGGTTTAAATAAAGTACATCATCAATGCCATTCATGAATAAAATAGCCTTGTTGCTTGATAAAATCTGCTTTTGGGTAAGTATATTAAAAAGGGTATGATGATATCGAATGCGGTCTAAATTAAAATAGCCCGCCTCCTGAAATAGGTTTTCGATCAGCGATTTCTCATTGTCTTCAATATCATCATCAAATAAAAAGCGCAAAGGAAACTGCTGCCTGTACGATTCTATAGAATCGGATTTGTATAATACCGTGTTTAAAAAGTGCGATAAGTATTGTTCAACACCATAATAAAATAGCTGTTTAACAGGTTTTTTGTTACCATATATACTGAAATGTTTAGCCGGATCTTTTACAATTTCGAAATAATTACCATAAGCATAAGGATCGTTTTTGTAAAAGCGTTCCCTGGCGGCGGCACCAAAAATAAAATCGTTGCCATTTACATAAAAGTATAAGGGAACCTCGTTCGATTCCCTCATTTTTAATGGGGCATAAGGGTTACTGTCTGATTGATACCAGAAAGCAACCGTCCGCTTCGATATTTTTGCCAATACACAGAATCCCATCGTTACTATTGTTTTTGAATGCCTTTAAGCAGGTGTTTTTCGAAGAATTTCATCCCCTCAAGAATGATGATCGGCGCTACATAATCGAAATCTTTCTGATCATCGTGTTTCCGCTTTTGTGCTTTGATAAAATCTGGCTCGCCTTTGATGTAGTTTTCGATGTTCATATCCTGAAAACCCGCCATAAAATCGGTCGCGTTCATTTTTAAACCGAACATTCCGGATGATACCTTATAAAACAGATCTGCAAAATCCATAAACCTAGGGCAGTGCGGTTTGCCTTCCTGTGGCAAACAGATAAAATGATTGCCAATGTGTTCCAGCATTTCCGGCGTAATGGAATTGGTTGATTCCAGGTATTTAAATTCGCCATTTGGCGTAACCACACAGAAATTATCTTCGCCCAATATCTCAATGGCCTGTTTATTGGTCGGTACCAAAATGCTCGTGATATTGGTTGGGATGGCCAAACCTTTCGATACTTCGTATTTAACATCGGCATTATCCGTTCCGCGTTGCGAATTGATATCGATTATTTTTAAAGGGCTTGTGGTGATCGGGCTAATGGTTTGTTTGGCCACTGTTTCCCCGCCCATTCCCCTGATAAACATCTGTGTATAATAATCATCGGCTGCAGCCGGATTTACTGCCGTAAACCAGTCGAATATCCTGGCTCCTTTACCTGCAAATGCAATTTTTATTTTAGGCGGAATGGCTTTAACCTGGGGTGGTGCATCTTCCGATTTTAAAATCTCATTCCTTAACTTATAAGCCAACTGACCCGCATAAAACATGATCAAACCGGTAACGTAAAGGTTAATGCTCATCATTTCTTTACATTCGGCAGCGATTAAGAGGTAAAAAGTTTCAAAATCCGAAGCTTCTAAACGGTCAACAACCTGTTCGAAATAATAGGGGGCCGTATTTTCGTTAAATTTAGGTGTGCCGGAATTTAAACCCTGGATTGATATTTTTTTCTTTTCGCAGATCCTGAGTAGCACATTTTTAAAGTTGGGCGAAAATTTAGTTGCCTGTGCCACACGTTCGGCGGCGAAACGAATGGAGTTCTGTTTGATCATTGCCTTTCCACCTTCCATCTGGCATAATGCTGTAATATCCGTTGTACTGCCACCAATGTCGAAACAAAGCACCAGTTCTCCGGGATTAATGGAGTAACCCCCATTTGGGCGCACCAGGTAGTTGGCTACGGCGCAGGCTTCAGATAAAGATTCTTCGTTGCTCAACTTCTTAAAATCGAACCTTACCGGACCGGTTTCCGTTTTGATATCTACCGCTGTAAGTATTTTTTTAGCCTCATTTCCCCATCCTGTGGCAACAGCTTCCTGGGGTTGTTCGCCCCAGGCGCTATTGCCAGTGCCAGTTGAACCCCATTCGGGTGTTGTGGCAACAGGTGCTGAAGCCTGACTGCCCCAACCATCCGATTGAGCTGCCGGAGACCCCCAACTGCTGCTGCCCGATGTATCGCCGATATCAGAAAGATCGGAAGGAGGGAAGGTTTTTAATTTAATATGGCTTTCAATCGGTGATATTTCTTTAAGCGAATCCCAAATACCCCTGTATTCGCTTAATAATTCTTTACCCATTGAGGAGGGGTAAGACCATTTTAAGGTATGCGGCTCATGCCCTTCGATAAATAACTGTGCATATACATGAAGCAGTAAGGTACTTAAATAGGCGGTTTTGTAACTCTTGTCAATCTGCTGGGTAGACCATTTCATATTGTATACCAGCTCTGCCCTGCCAATGCGGTTATAACCTAAAATGTAGCGGTTGTTCTCTGCATTTTCGATAGGAAGATTTTTTTCAAAACAGGGGAAACCACCTTTTACCGCATGGGCCATTAAGGAGTTAACCTGGATGTTGCCATCGTTTACCACTCTTCTCGAATCGTGGATGGTTAATACAGATTTGATGGAATTGGTGAGGATTTCGTCGTTCTGAAAAAAGAAAATTTCATCTTCCACAGCAGGCCGCTCATCGTTGTTTTTGCTGTCGCTGGCCAGTAATGATACCCTTTTATTGGTGAGTTTCAGGTTTTCGCAAACCTCGTTCCGCTGATCGGAAAAGTAAGCAATAGAAGAATTGGTACTGCCAAAATCGACCCCTAAAAAGGCTGGCGACAATGTCCTTGGCGCGTTTAGCATGTTCACCGGTAAAGCCTGCGTATTGCCCGATCCATCGTAACGGATAATCCCAAAACCACAATCAACCCCTGCATGTGCAAATTTTACGCCTTTAAAAGGTTTATTGCTTTCGTATATCTCGTATTTGTATTTATTGTCGGCCACCGCATTATTGGATGCGATATGCAACTGTGCTTTAATATTGCCGTATTTTTCGGAAATTACCGCTGCTTTTCCATTAGTAGCCAGGTATAAAGGAATACCCTTTTCATCCAGTACAATCCTGAAAAAATCGTCATCCACATTTCCTATAAATGGGGTAGCCTGAAACTTGGCATCGTTATGCGGTATTTCCGAATACAGAAAATAGCGGTTCCATTGTTTGGAAATAAAATTAGGCCACATTAAAATGTCCTTACCGCTGATCGATTCGGAGGTTATCCTGTAAATGACCTCTTTAACAATCTCATTTCCGGTTTCGGTATATAGTTTTAACTGAACAATCAACCGTTCACCGTCTTTATCTGTTGGGTCGTAAATGGCGGTAATCCGCGATTTTACATTTGATGATTCTGAAATGCCCACGAATGCATCAAGTGTGGCACCAAAAACATTTAAGGCCAGCGGTGTTAATGGGAGGGTAAAATAGGCGTAACTGTTCAACTGTCCTTTGGTTTCGGCCGCCAGTAGCAATATGGGTTTCGTTTTCAGGAAATTCCGGGTCTCCATACCTTCCCTGCCAAAATCGATCTGGGCAATTTCGGTCGTGTCCGGAAGCAGTAAATCTTTCGGATCAAACAGGATACTTCCTTCTTTCGATTCATTATAGATAATTCCTTCGGAACCATATAATGCAGTGGAATAGTTAAAAAGCAGGCTAAAAGGATAATTGAATAACGAGCCCACTTCTGGTGGGGTAGATTTATCTAGTTTAGGATAGCCCTTAGCCTGCTGATAAATGACCATATCATTCATCCAGGCCTGGATACAGGTAGAGATATTGCCATACTCGGGCCTAATCAGTTCTTCTAAACCGGCATAATTTAACCTGAAACTTTCAATATTATCCAGAATGTGTTTAGCGTAACTATATAGGGTAAAAAGTTCCTGCGGATTAATCTCCGATTGTAAAGGATCGATGAATTTTCCGTTCTGTACGTTAATGAAGGGAAATCTCTCCCTGATCTGGTAGGATACCGAGGTAAAAACAAAACAGTCAGGAGAAGTTCCACCGATAACGTTACCTTTAAAGGAAATGACATCAATAAAGGGTATCCTATCGGCATTATTCGCCAATGATTGATCGCACCACAAGGGTTTACGTTCAAACAGCATATTGCCAAATGCACCGGTAGGTTCGTATAGGTTTGCTGTTGTACTTAAATGCCCGCCGTCTGAATAAGATAGATGAATTCTATTGGCTTCTATATCTTTATAGTTTAAGGCTATACAGCTGATCAATCCTTTCCATTCACTGATCAGCGACTTGTAGAACAACATTAAACCTGATGCTTCAGCATCTTTATCGCGGATATTATCTATGGCATTCTTGAATAAATTGGCCCGGGCAAATACAGAGGGTATGCCAGAAACAATAGTTCCGATATTAACAGCAGAATTACCATCCTGATCTACAGCGATCTCGGGGATCAGGATGTTTTTGGTAAATACTTCAAGCTGGGGGATTTTATCCCAGGCAAATTCGACGCCGTTCGGCTCTGTTTTGGGATGAACTTTTATCGCCAGTGCTTTGATTCTTTTATCAGACATGGTGCTTTAGTTTATATCGAAGTTTTGTGAAATGGTAAGTGCGTTAAAAATATGCGCAAGGAATTTCTCTTTTGTGGTATTTACCTTTTGCTCGTCTTTGTGATTGGTGTTGATCAGTTTTTCAACAAAAACGTCATAACGGTCTCTAAAAAGTCCGCCTTTACTCCAATGGTGTTTCTCATCCAGGAAAATGGTGCCGACATCCAGTTTTTTTAGTTCAGTAGGGTTATCCGGAAATGCCTTGCTATCAAAAAGGAACCTGCCCGGGGCAACGGAGTTTCTCACCTGATAAAGCCAGCCCGGTATAAATTTGGCATCTTTGAAAGTGTAGGCAAAGAGTTTAAAATATTCGTTGATGTCTTTACACTCCGCATCGGTAATGGTACTGTATTGGTTGAGTTTTTGGTTCTCGCATTGTTTAATGAAACCTTTTATGCCGGCATCATCAAAAGCACCACCGTTTTTGGTTAATGAAATATGTGCCAGGGAGAAAAAAGCACCCAGTTTATTTACAAATATTTCGCCTGATTTATTTTCATTTCCTATAAAGTCGTCAAACGAGAAATTGAACGAATTATCTTTAAATTCTACTGCTTTATAGAGGTAATCAGCCTTTGCGCTGTTAAACCCATCTTTCCGGGTAAAAAAATCATAAGCGGCACAGGCACACAACAATTCTGTAATGTGGCAGGGGTTTTTCTGTTCGCTTCCACCGGTGATGGTTTGATTGGAAATGTTGTTGCCGTCAATTTTTTTACTTTCTATCGGCCAGCCAATATGGTAAAGCAGTTTATAACATTTCTGAACGGTAGGGTCGCTTTGGTAAAACTGCAGCGCTGCCTGACTGTTTAGCGGAAAAAACGACGAATCGGCTATTATACTATTGGCTTTGCTTGCTTTCTGTTTATCATCTGGTTTATTAAAAGTGAAATACGCTGTTAATAAAGTAGAACCAAATTTGGCCCTGGCGAAATCGATACTGGCGTTGCCGTTTGAACGGATTTTTACAAAATCCTGTAGTGCTTTTGGAATTACCGGGATAGATGATGCACCTGTACCACCGAATATAGAACCAAAAATAAAAACCCTGGCATCTGCACCGGCACTTTCCAGTTTGCCCATAAAAGTGTCCAGTTCACGTTCCTGCGATTGTACGGCAGCACCTTTAATAATATTACGGGCGGCTTCTACTATGCCATGGTACATTAGCATAGAACCGAGGTGGGTTTGTGCCCTATAGCCATGATCTAAAGCAAATTCCTGTACCGAACTATTATCCAAAAACAGATCTGAGATTAATTTATTGGCTTTCTGCTGTTCGGGTGAACCCGTTGCAATTTTGCTGATGTTTTTATAGGTTTCCCTTCCCGGGCCGGCATAATTGGTAAAAAACCGGTGTAAATTCAGCTTTGCCGAGAAGAAAGTATTTGCATTTGGCGTTCCGCCCAGCCCGGTACCGGTTGTTTTAATCCGGTTGTAAAGCCCGATCAGTTCTTCAACCCGTCCTTTGTTCCCATTGTTCTGATCGGTATCAAGCGTAAGGATTTCGATTTCCTGATTGTCGAACATCCCGATTCCACACAGGTGCGTAAACGCTTCCAGGCAACGCATCCCTGTACCGCCTATGGCGATTACGAATAATTTATCCATTGCTATTTTGATTAAGGATTAAAACCAGTGCCCGATTTTTCCGGTGGCAAATATTTTGCTCATTACAAAACCGATGATGATGTAGAGTATAAAACCGATAGCTGTACCAATACTCAGGGCTGTTACATAGTTATTCAGTACCATAATGTTTGCATCTGGTTTAAATACATAATAACCCAGTAAAAAACAAACTGCCGGATTTAAGATGGCCAATACCCAAAACCAGGTTTTACGTGCCTGTGGATCTTTGGGATTACTCCCCCCTTCAAATTTAATGGCGTTTGCAATAATGGCCGATAACAGTAGAAAAATTAATGCGGTGATGACGGAGATAATGTAAGCTGAAGTTGATTCCATTTTAGAATTTATTTTAATGATTTTAGATTACTGTTTAGTTTTGATGTAGTACGAGTACACTACTTTGTCTACAGGTTTAAGTTCCTGTAAAGTGTTTTTTATAGATTCTGACAAAGCTGTATTAGCGGTATTTTTAGCATTTACCCACTCGAATTTGGCCATTTTGCCCCCCTGCAGATTTGGTGTGGCCGTGTTTGATAAAATATCTACCCTGATCAAACCTTCCGGATCATGGATATTGGCTACACTAAATTTAGGGTCGAAGGCAACACCAAATTCTACGTGTTTTGGGCTAGATGCCCTGGTATTGGTAAAAAGGGTTTGGTTAAGGGTAAAAACCTCATTGAGTGGGTTTGAGGCCTGTGCTTTATAAATCCATTGTTCTTTTAATTTCCCATTGGTATTGTAACAGGTCATTGCAATTGCATCCTTTTCCTGATCAGAAAACTTAGCCTCGCCATTATTGCCTTTACTTAATTTTGGCTGGTGTTTTTTAGCTTCATCTGCTTTTGCAAAGTTTTCAAAATCAGTAGTTACATCCGAAACTTTTACGCTGAAGTTTCCAAAAGTGTAACTATCTTCATTACTGAGGTCGATAAAAAGTTTCCTGAAAAAATCGTTAAACTGGTTTTGCCCAGCATAAGTACTGTGCAGTTGATCAATGCTTTTCCAATCTAATCCAAGTGGATAAAACTCGAAGTTAAACCCGTTTTTAAGTCCATTAATGTAACCGTCTTTTAAATCGAGTATATTTTTGGCTTTGTCTGATTTTGCGCCATCATCATAAAAAATACCACCTGATTTTTCTGAAGGATATCCGGTTGACAGTTGGTAAGCATTGTTCGATAAATCAAACCTGGTTGTTGATGGTGAAAGTTTCGATTCGAGTTTTGAAATCAAACTTCCTGCATCTGGATGACCACAACTGAATATGGTAAAATAGAGGTGTTTATTCACCTTGCCCTCTTTGTAATCAGCAATAAAAAAGTGAATGGAATTTCCTTTTTCAATCCAACTGGAGAATGGGATTTTTAAAAAGGCGGTATTGGTAACCTCCATGTTTTTCTGCCACTCCTCAAAATCGGTAATCAGAAGTGCATCGCCATTACCGGCCACAATTTTTTCTACCGATGATTGCAAGGGCGCCCAAATATCGGCGTATTGTTTTGGATCGCTCACCTGTTGACCCAGTTCGGTGGTATTAGCTACATTGAGCAATGAGATTTTATTGGAACCTAATTTGTAAACTTCAAATTGCTGGGCCAAAATGGTGTTAAAGCAGGCCGACATCATACTTTTAATCGTAGGATCACTAAAAGCCTTATTTATTCCAGATGAGAAATCAATATAAAGTGCCGGAGTACCTTTTTTGGTCTCATCTGGTGTATTAGCATTATGGTACGATTGGATACGTCTTCCTAAATCCTGATCATAAGGGTTGAAATTTGTAGCTGCGAAGGGATCTTCTGATTGGGATTCTCCGGAACCTTTACAAGCCGAAATTGCAAATAGCCCCAATAATCCCATTATCTTGATAAAGTTCCGGGTATTGCCTGTTTTCATAATTTATACGTTTTAGTGCTTTGAGTATGGTTTAGTTGACCAAAAGTATAAGCACGGTAACGGCAATCCTTACGGAAAACCGTAAAGAGAAAATTATAGGCGATAAAATTTTGATTTAATTTTAAGCAACCATCACATTTTTAAGCATTCAAACCAATCACCTCAAGCTAAATTGCTCTACATAATTGCTTAAATACTTTCAAAATGTATACTGGTTATGTTGTATTATGCCCCTAAGCCTAATGGTAGAGGTTATTAATGATTTAAGACATTGGGATATGCGACTTTCGTCTGAAAAAAATAAAAATGAAAATTCTTTACCTGCGTAGGTTAGGTAAGGAATTTACAATCTTTTCGCATGAATCGTTCTGCCCTGAATAAAAATGAGCTCTGTTACTAACCCATTCTGATCTTTTACAAACTCCATACTGGCCTGAATCATTTTAAAAAAGAACTTGTTATTGCTTTCCGGAAAGGCCTCTATACTGGGCTGCCCGGTTGCCTGTACGAAAACCTTTTTACCCTCACGGCTTACGGTTAATACCAGTTCGGGGGTAAGCTGATAATTGCCCAGATAACGATCGAGGTCCTGATCAGGAACCTCAGAGAGGGTTACTTTTTTGGTTTTGCTTAAGCCCTTAAAACCATACACCGTGGAAATGCTGTTGATTAGCTCCTGAACAATTTCTCCGTTATCTGAATTAACCATCACTACCAGACCATTCCCACCGTCAAAGCTCCCATAGTATCCGCCGGTAAATCCTGCATTTCCCGCACCATGGCCAAAGTACTTTACTCCATTGTAATCTTCCACAAAAACGCCCAATGCAGCGCCATTTTTGTTCATGTATGGGTTAAGGCGTAACTTCGTTGTCTTTTCATCAAGCACCTTTGCCGATTTACCCTGGTAGGCAAGCTGGGTTTCGATGATATATTTGGCCAGGTCTGTAGGGTTGGTCCATAAACCCGCAGCAGCCTGCTCAGGATAAATATGATATTTGCCTTTCACCTCTTTCCCATCCCTGTCGAATCCTGCGGATAGTAATGACTGGCTGATGCCTGTTGGCGGCTGTGCAAAAGTACTGCTGAGCATGCCCAGCGGTTTTAATACCTGCTCCTTTAAATAGTTTTCATACTTTTCTCCGTTAACATCGGTGAGTACCAGCTGAGAAATGGTTGTGCCCCCACCTGAATATTCCTGGCGGCTGCCCGGAGGGAAAAGTGAATGTACCGCATCTGAATTGGCCGGTGGTTCGCCATTTAGAATCTGAATAACGGAAGGTAACGGCTTACCTGCCTCATAACCTCCAAAGCCATGCACATTTAAGCCCGCGGTATGGCTGAGCAGATTGGCCATATTGATTTTCTTTCCCTTCGAAACCGAATCGTAAGGGAATTTCCAGCTTTTGAGATAAGTATTAATATCTGCATATAAATCCAGCTTGCGGTCTTTAAATAGCTTTAAGATGGCCAGGCTGTTCAGCGATTTACTGATAGATGCTGCCTGAAAAAGCGTTTTATCGGTTACCGGGATTTTCTTTTCTGGATCTGCAAAGCCATAGCCCTTTGCAAAATCGACCTTATAATCCTTAATCACCGCGATGCTGAGTCCCTGCACTTTAAAATGTTTCATGCGCTCGAGCAAATTCGCACCAGCGGAATCGCCGGTTTGAATATTCTCCGTAAGCCCGTTCTCCACCTGTTTGATTCGGTCTTCGACTGTGGATTGTGCAAGGCTAATGTTAAAACTGAAAACTAAAAAAAACAAAATCAGGCAGGCAGTTAATTTATAGGATTTCTGAGTGGCCACCTTAAGGCTTCCCAAATGGGTTTTTACGGTATTTTTCATCGCATATTATCTTGGTTTAATCCCGAACAGCTCAGGATTATTGGTTTTATAATGGATAACCTTAATCCTGTTTTTCTATGGGTTATTCTGGCTTCAACGGCTGAACAATACTGCCCCATGGCAACAGTTCTACCAGGCCACTTCTTTCCCGCCGGCGCAAGGTAGGTATTATACCAGCTCTCCATGGGTGTCTCGGGCGGCAGCGGCTTTTACCCTATCGGTCTGCAGGTTAAAAATAATCATTACCGGTTTAAAACCAGGCTTCACCGGCAGGTATAACGACCACGATGTCTATTGGTAAAACATACAACTAGTATGGTTACGCATAATACGTAAATATTCCTGAAATTCGATCACTTAAACAAAAAAAGCCACCCAAATAGGCAGCTCAGTTCATCTAAAATAATAATTTTCTATTTTGCTAAAACCATTGCATTTTGCGCTGCTTTCATGATCGCTTCAGAAGCATATGATGATGATTTAAGACTGGCAAAATCAGCTAATTTTACATTTTTCATATTACTAACGATCATTGTACTTTCATCAGCAGTACCATTTAATTTTAATACGGCATCTTCTTTAACGACTGTATATAAACTGCTTGCCGTAGTTTTGATTTTTGCGGTGGCACTTTGGCTTAAAAATAACTGCAGGTTTTTTACATCAAGGTTATTGCTGGTTACCACAACTGATTGACCATAAGCTTCAATTCTTTCTAAATCTTTTACGGTAATATTAAGCGTTACCTGACTGCTTTCCATTGAATTGATAAATAAGGTTTTTCCATCAGTGGTTACCGAAGTTTTTGCAGCATCGTAGTTGCTCGCGCCTGCTACAGTTTGTTTTTCACCTTGTGTTAAGATGAGCTTTACATTACCGCTTACCCAGATCCTGTTGAATGTAGATAATGAGGATGTTTTTGTTTCTGCTTTAACTGGCTCGGCGGCAAAAGTGGCCATTGCTGATGAAGTGAACACTACTGCTGTTAATGCTACTGCGAATAAGGTTTTTGTTAAGGTTTTCATATCTTTAATATTTTAAGTTCTTTTTTATTGTTTGTTATTAAGACGCAGTTGTGCCGTAAACGTTGCAGGCAAAAAGCTTGTATTATACCAGCATCAATAACTACTAGACCAACGCCTGTAATTTCTAGACGAACACCTATTAAATTTTATCCTTTACTTGCCCTTAAATCTGGTATTTGCGCTCATCTCCATCCAGTGCATCCAGCCTTGTTCAATTTATATGGTGTTTATCAAATTGGTTATGCCTGTTTTATAGATGATGTGATCGGGGATAAATAATGATATTACAAACGTATCGTCTTTATATGTAGAGCCAAAATGAGCTGTAGAAGCAAATTAATTGAGCCGTACAAGCAATTCTATTATAGTCCGAATGGAGATATTTGTGTATGGAAAACATTAATAAAATTCAATTAGGCCAGAACGGCCCACTAGTATCTAGTCTTGGACTCGGCTGCATGCGTATGTCTTCCATTTGGGGAGGGCCAACGCCCGACGAAGCAGAAAGTATCGCCACCATAAAGGAAGCCTTGGATCTTGGTATCAATTTTTTGAACACCGGCGATTTTTATGGCGCAGGCCATAACGAAATGCTGATTGGAAAAGCGATTAAAGGCAGGCGCGATGACGCTTTCATCAGCGTGAAGTTTGGCGCCATCTTTCATAATGGTCAGTGGCTGGGGCTTGACCTCAAACCGAATTCTATCAAGAACTTCGTTAATTACTCCCTAACGCGCCTCGGCATTGAAACCATTGACCTTTATCAACCTAGCCGGATGGACAATAGCGTGCCCGTGGAAGATATTATTGGCACTGTGGCCGATCTGGTGAAGGAAGGTAAAGTTAAATACATTGGTGTATCTGAAATTACCGCAACTCAACTTCGCAAAGCCAATGATGTTTATCCGATAAGTGCATTAGAAATTGGTTATTCGCTTGCAGAACGAAAGATAGAAACTGAATTGCTACCGGCAGCTAAGGAATTGGGTATTGCTGTTGTGGCTTTTGCAAATACTGCAGAAGGTTTGCTCACCGGCGAAATGACCGCACCACTGAACGATGATGATTACCGGAACCATTTCTCCCGTTTCCAGCATGAAAATCTTGTGCATAACCTCGAAAAAGTTGAGGTGCTGAAACATTTGGCCATCACAAAAGGTTGTACACCGACACAGCTTGCCATTGCCTGGGTAAAAGAACAGGGTGACCAGATCATGCCTCTGGTGAGCATGAGCAAAAGATCGCGTTTGGCCGAGAATATCGAGGCGATGGAAATCAGCTTCACCCCAGAAGAAATGACTGTATTAAATACTACTTTTGCAATAGGGGCCATTAAAGGGGGCACCTACTTAGAACGATAAATGGAAAGTCCGGCCGAAATTCTTCCTGGTGTAATCTTTTATTCCTACCTGTCTACCGAAAGGAAACAGAAAGCGTGCTTCTGGAACCATCATACCCTGGTACTGCAGGTTTCAGGTCAATTCACCCTGGAAACTTCTGCTCAAACCATATCAATGGGCGCAGGAGAAATGCTGTTAATTGGTAAAAATCAACTGGGTATGTTGACCAAAACGCCCGGTGATGGAGGCAGCTATGAAACCATTGTGATCTCACTACAGGAAGACCTGATGCGCAAAATTGCATTGGAGGAAAAACTGGAATCTGGCGGGAAGTATAATGGCCAGCCAAACCTTTTGATTCCCTCCAATGAATTTTTGCAGGGCTATTTTCATTCCATTGTTCCATATGCCAGAAGTTCAGGAGCCTCCATGACGGATGAAATGGGCATTTTGAAAGTAAAAGAGGGCGTTAAATTATTGCTTCTGGCGCTGCCGATATTACGAAGCTTTTTATTTGATTATTCAGAACCCTATAAAATAGATCTGGAAAAGTTCATGCTCAATAACTTTCAGTTTAATATTCCCGTAGAAAAATTTGCCCAGCTGACGGGCCGCAGCCTGGCCGGGTTTAAGCGAGATTTTCAAAAAAAATTCGACCTTCCGCCCCGCCAATGGTTGCTCTCCAAACGGCTAGATACCGCAAAATTTCTAATTGAGCATAAACATCAAAAGCCTTCCACTATATATTTGGATTTAGGCTTCGAAAGCCTTTCGCATTTTTCACATGCCTTTAAAAAGAAATTTGGATTAGCACCAAGTGAACTTATTCATCTCGGAATAGCTAAGCAAGCGTAACGACTCATTATATTGCTTGCATATCGTGATATATATGCATACAGTTACCGGAAATTATACTTAACCAATATCTGAAAATTATAAGACAAACACGCGATCAGTTTATTTTCGTATTATAGTAATATTCTTTAGATCTCCCCCTTTAAACAAAAAAGCTGCCCAAATAGGCAGCTCTGTTCATCTAAATATATAATTTTATTTTGATAAAACCATTGCATTTTGCGCTGCTTTCATGATCGCCTCAGAAGCATATGATGATGATTTAAGACTGGCAAAATCAGCTAATTTTACATTTTTCATATTACTTACGATCATTGTACTTTCATCAGCAGTACCATTTAATTTTAATACCGCATCTTCTTTAACGACTGTATATAAACTGCTTGCTGTAGTTTTGATCTTTGCAGTAGCACTTTGGCTCAAAAATAACTGAAGGTTTTTTACATCAAGGTTATTGCTGGTTACCACAACTGATTGACCATAAGCTTCAATTCTTTCTAAATCTTTTACGGTAATATTAAGCGTTACCTGACTGCTTTCCATTGAATTGATAAATAAGGTTTTTCCATCAGTGGTTACCGAAGTTTTTGCAGCATCGTAGTTGCTCGCACCTGCTACATTTTGTTTGTCGCCTTGCGTTAAGACGATTTTTACATTACCGCTTACCCAGATCCTGTTGAATGTAGATAATGAGGAAGTTTTTGTTTCTGTTTTAACAGGCTCAGCGGCAAAAGTTACCATTGCTGATGAAGTAAATACTACTGCTGTTAATGCTACTGCGAATATTGTTTTTGCTAAAGTTTTCATATCGTTTATTATTTTAGGTTTTTGCTATTGTTTTGTTATTAAGACGCAGTTGTGCCGTAAACGTTGCAGGCAAAAAGCTGGTATTATACCATTGCTAACAACCAATAGACCAACGCCCGTAATTTCTAGACGAATGGTGGTTGGTTTGCGAAGGGGGTGATATTACAAGTTTGAAGGATATTGCTGAAAACTCGATTTTGAATGATGAGGAGAGGAATGATCAGGATTATATTAATCGAAAAAGAGATAAATAAAAAAAGCCATCAATCGCACCAGAATGATGACTTTTTTGTAGCCCCGAGCAGAATCGAACTGCTATCTAAAGTTTAGGAAACTTCTATTCTATCCGTTGAACTACGGGGCCATTTTATTTTTCAAATATCGCCTTTCCAGAAGCAGATTTAAAATATTTTACTCTTTTAATTGCCTCATTCCTCGTTGGGAATTCTTCATAATAAAAAATTATGAAGGGGGAGATAAGCCTTATTTGACTTCGTCTTACCAGCGTTGTGTTCTTTTAATTGTTTATCTAATAAATCTTAACAATGTCCTTTATAAAAATAATCAAAGTGTACACTTTTAATTACATAGGCAAAGAACTCATATATAAAGTTTAGAAAACTTCTATTCCCTGCCCGACTACGTCGTTCAGGCGGGTATCCGTTGAACTACGGGACCATTTGTTGCGCAAATATAACAAAAGTTTTGTCGCAAGAGAATTCATTTTAACAAGCATTTATCTAAATGATAATTGCTTTTAAAAACATAAAAAAATCAATTACAATAGATGCCCTTTAGGATTATTGCATAGGAATAAACGATAAAAAAGCCATTCGAATCATCCCGAATGGCTTGATATTTTTAGGATAGATAAATACTACCTGATTATACTACCTTCTTGAAATTTTTCTACAGGTGCCACAAAAGTGAGTTTGCCCTCTGCATTTTCGGCCATTAAAATCATGCCCTGTGATAAAATACCTTTAATTTCTCTAGGCGCCAGGTTAACAATCATGCTCACCTGTTTACCCACAATATCTTCAGGCTTATAATATTCTGCAATACCAGAAACCACTGTCCGCTCATCAATGCCCGTATTTACCGTTAACTTTAGTAGCTTTTTGGTTTTCTCTACCTTTTCTGCGGCTACAATAGTGGCTACCCTGATATCCATTGCTGAAAAATCATCAAACTGGATATTTTCTTTTGCCGGAGCAGCAACAACATTATTGGCTGCATTACTGGCTTTGCTTTGATTCAATTTCTCAATCTGAAAGTCGATTTCTACATCTTCAATTTTATCAAATAAGAGCACAGCTTCTCCAATATCATGCCCACGTTTTAACAGGCTCACCGTACCCGCATCATCCCAATCATGACCGCCATTTTTAAGCATCTTCATTAGTTTTTCTGCTGTAAAAGGCATAAAAGGTTCGATGAGGATCTGAATATTAGCGGCTATTTGAAGTGCAAGATGCAAGATCGTTCTTACACGATCTTCGTCTGTTTTAATCAGTTTCCAGGGCTCGGTTTCGGCCAGATATTTATTCCCTAAACGGGCAACATTCATTACTTCTGATAAAGCCTCTCTAAAGCGGTAGTTTTCTATAGATGCAGAAATTTTAGCCGGATAGCCCGCCAATTCATCAATAACAGCCTGATCTACTTCCGTAATTTCCATACAGGTTGGCACCGAACCATCAAAGTATTTATGCGTAAGCACCACTACCCGGTTTACAAAATTACCCAGTATGGCCACCAGCTCATTATTATTTCTCGCCTGAAAATCTTTCCAGGTAAAATCATTGTCTTTAGTTTCAGGAGCTGTTGCTGTTAATACATAACGCAATACATCCTGTTTTCCTTCAAACTCTCTTAAATATTCATTCAACCAAACCGCCCAATTTTTAGAAGTGGAGATTTTTTGTCCTTCTAAGTTTAGGAATTCGTTTGCAGGCACATTATCAGCCAAAGTATATTCTCCATGCGCCATTAACATCGCCGGGAAAATAATGCAATGGAAAACGATATTATCTTTACCGATAAAGTGAACCAACTTAGTTTCGTCGCTTTTCCAGTATTCTTCCCACCCACATTTATCGTTTTCGTAATTGTTGATATAATATTCCTCTGCTTTTGGGTTCCACACATCTAGCTTGGCATAGTTGCAAAGCTCTTTGGTTGCAGAAATATATCCGATAGGCGCATCAAACCACACATAAAGTACTTTACCTTCAGCATCACGAAGTGGAACACGTACCCCCCAGTCTAAATCTCTGGTCATTGCCCTTGGCTGCAAACCTGCATTTAACCAGCTTTGGCATTGGCCGTAAACATTTGGGCGCCATTCTTTATGGCTTTCGATATAAGTCCGTAAACGGTCTTCATACTTATCCAGCGGCAGAAACCAGTTTTTAGTTTCCTTTAAGATAGGCTTATCGCCGGATAGGGTAGATTTTGGATTGATTAAGTCGGTTGCATTAAGTGTAGAACCACAGTTTTCGCACTGATCACCATAAGCATTTTCATTGCCACATTTAGGGCAGGTACCCGTTATGTAACGATCGGCCAAAAATTGTTTTGCGGTGGGATCGTAATATTGCTCAGTAACCTCTTCGGTAAAAACACCCTTATCGTAAAGGGTTTCGAAAAAATCTGCAGCCGTTTGATGATGCGTAAGCGATGAAGTACGGTGGTAGATATCGAAAGATACGCCAAACTCTTTAAAAGAATCGCCAATAATTTTATGGTATTTATCTACCACTTCCTGGGGCGTAATCCCTTCTCTTTTGGCCTTTAAAGTAATAGGCACACCATTTTCATCAGATCCACAGATGAATTTTACATCGCGTTTATTCGATCTTAAATAACGGGCATAAATATCTGCAGGGATATAAACACCAGCAAGGTGCCCAATATGAACCGGTCCGTTTGTATACGGAAGCGCTGCAGTTACGGTATATCTTTTTATTTTACTATTATCCAAAACAATTTTTATTAATTTGGCAAAGATAAGTGTTTTGAAGATGATTAAGCAGCCCCCATATTTAAAAAAAGGAGATAAGATTGCGCTGGTATGTCCGGCAAAGAAATTGCCCAAACCTATAGACCATGCCGTAGCAAAATTAGAAAGCTGGGGCCTGGAGGTTGTTATTGGTGATAGTGTATACGCCAGCCACCATCAATTTGCGGGGACTGATGCTTTAAGAACTAAAGATATTCAGCGTTTTTTAGATGATCCATCAATAAGAGCAATTATTTCGGGCCGCGGGGGATATGGTACCATCCGGATTATTGACGAGCTTGACTTTACGGAGTTTAACAAGAACCCGAAATGGCTTGTGGGTTTCAGCGATATCACGGTTTTGCTATCACATCTGGTTGCGCAATGCAATTGCCAATGCATACATGCACAAATGCCTTATACATTTGATGAATCTACACCAGAAGCTTTATTTTCATTACAAAAAGCTTTATTTGGTGATAAACAGACTTATTCTTATCAAAGCTTATTTGAAAACAGGGCAGGAGCGGCAACCGGAATTTTAATTGGCGGCAATTTAAGTTTGCTCACCATGGTACAGGGCTCTGTTTCGGAAATGGATTTTACCGATAAAATCCTCTTTTTGGAAGATGTAGGCGAACAAGAATATGGCATTGACAGAATGTTGCGCATGCTGAAGAGGGCAGGCAAGCTAAAACACTTAAAAGGCCTGATTATTGGTGCCTTTAATGAAATTGAAGAGGAAAAAATTTCTTTTGGGCAAACCGCTGATGAAGTAATCTGGGATATTGTTAAAGATTACAATTTCCCGGTCTGCTTTAACTTCCCAACCGGACATATCGATAATAACCTCAGTATGGTTTTAGGCGCTGAGGTGAACTTAAAAATAGAAACAAAAAACGTTCAATTTAAATATTTATAAGATGGCAATTTTAGACAATTTAGGAAAATACCGCAATACAGGCCTTTTACTTCTCCGTATTGGTTTAGGGATCATGTTCATTATTCATGGTTTCCCGAAACTTGCAGGCGGACCAGACGGCTGGACGGGCTTAGGTGGAAGTATGAAAGTAATTGGCATAAACTTTTTACCCATATTTTGGGGTTTTATGGCCGCCATTGCCGAAACCTTTGGTGGTTTCCTTTTGATTGTGGGATTGTTTTTCCGTCCGGCTCTAATCTTATTAATCTTTACGATGATTATCGCTGCACTAGTTCATTTTGGCAAAGGAGATGGCTTACAAGGTGCCAGCCACGCCATTGAATTGGGTATTGTATTTTTCGGGTTGATTTTTATTGGCCCGGGGAAATATAGTGTGGATAAGAAGTAGGCTACTTTAAACGCAAAAAAACGAGGTTGTCTTTTAAGACAGCCTCGTTTTTTTTACCAGATTTTTATTAAAGCGTATTAACCAATGGGTTTGTATTTAACTCTCCAATCGGTATGGGGAATGTGTAGCGCTGATCGTTAACAGGAATAGATGCACCAGCACCGAATGATGGAAGTGGGGCCGCTTTTCTGGCAAGATCATTATACCTAAATCCTTCGGCTAGAAGTTCAATCCTTCTTTCTTTTAATATCGCAGCTTCTAATGTTGCTGGAGTGAGCAATGCTCCGTAAGCATAAGATGCATCTGAACGCGTGCGAACAGCTTGTAAAAGTGCTTTCGAACGGATAAGATTTCCTCCTGGGGCCAGCGCTTCGGCTTCGGCCACGTTTAATAATACCTCTGCATACCTAATCATCGGAACAAAATCAATAAATGGAGATACTGCTCCATATTTAATTGGATAAGCGTGTAATACCCCTGAAATTGTTGCGTCCTGTGTTAAAAGTGATTTTCTGGCATCGCTTGTTGGCCATGCAGGATCTGCATAAATACCGGCGCCAGTCTTATTTAATGAATATTCCAGGTTTCCATTTCCAGCCCAGCTATAATAATATCCAAGCTGGTTCTGCGTCCCCGGTGCATTAGTATCCGCCATTGGGAAAGAGAATATCGATTCGGAAGTGGTAAATGGTGATTGAAAAACACTTACTATGCTTGCCTGTAATTCGTGAGCAGTTCTAGCTGCGTTCTTAAAGGGTGCCGCCTGCGGCACTATTTTATTTCCTTCTTCCAATACTTTTAGGTAATTGCCCATTGCAAGATAAACACGGGTTTTCAAGGCTATAGCACTATTCTTGTGCGCCCGTGTGGTACGCAACAAAGGTGTACTATAGGTATCAGGCAAACTGGCTTCAGCTTCATCCAAATCTTTTAAAATCTGCGCATAGACTGCGGCCACTGTACTACTTTTTAACGCATTGTTTGCTAATGATGTTTCAGGTGTTAAACGCAATGGCAGTCCCCTTGAAACACCGTTATCAGTTACATATGGCTTTGCAAAAATCTGTATTAACGCAAAATAATTTAACGCTCTGATAAATTTGGCTTCACCGGCATAGTTCGCATTAACGGCAGGTGTTAAAACTGTACTGTTCTTAGAGAGGCCATCTAAAAATAGATTTACCCTGTTGATTGTTAGATATGCCTGTGAAAAAAAGCTGGCAACATAAGTATTGGTTGAATTATTGGTTCCCTGATAAACATCATAACCTGTAACAGAATTTCCGGTCCTATTAACAAATTCTTCTGCCCTGATATCGTTATATATAAGATACCTCCCACCAAATAACGAACCCGATTTTGATGAAGAATATAGCCCATTTACCTGACCTAAAATCCTTGTTGGGTTAGCAAATGCATCTTGATCAGGAAGTGTTAGTTCCGGAACTTTTTCTAAAAATTCTTTTTTGCAGGATGAAATGCTTCCAATTAAGGGTATTGCCAGTATAGCTGCAGTAGCGAACTTCAATTGATATGTTTTGATATGAAATAATTTCATGAATGTGATAATTAATATTATAAGCCTAAACTGATACCGAATGTAAATGATCTGCCCTGTGGAATAGAGTTACGTTCAACGCCACTTGCAAGGTTACTATTTCCATTTGTTGATATTTCCGGGTCTACACCAGTATATTTTGTAATCAAGAAAGCATTGTTTACCGAAGCGTAAACCCTGATACTGTTAATGCCTGATTTACCAAAAATATTTTTTGGAATACGATAGCCCAAGGTTGCTGCCTGCAACCGCAAGAAATCGCCTTTCTCTACGTTTGCATCAATTGCAAATGATGAACCGTTTGAAACGTTATCTCCATAAACCACCCTCGGGATATTTGTCTGTTGGTTTGGCGTTGTCCATGCATTCAGCACTTCAGTCGAGTTGTTCCAAACACGTTGATCTAAAAGTCCGGCACGGGTACCATTGTAAATATAGTTTCCACCAGAGAAGGTAAACATTATGTTTAAGTCGAAGTTTCCATAATTTAAAGTATTATTGAAACCACCGTACCACTTAGGCAGCGTACCACCAATTACCTGAGCATCACCTGCAGGAGAAGGAGCCTGTGTACCATCTAAATAAGTCCATGCATTGGCACCACCAAAGTGCTGGTATTGAACCTCACGACCTGCAGCATTAATGTAAATCCTTCTGCCATTAGCAGGATTAACACCATTTGTCTTAACTGCATAAATACTACCAATTGATTCGCCTACCTTAGTTACGCTAGCTGATTCAAGACCGCCAGTGGTACCGATAATCTGTGATACGTTCGGATCTAAAGCCGTTACTTCGTTTTTAATAGTGGTTAAGTTTAAATTAGCTGTCCAAGAAAATTTAGCTGTTTTAACTGGTGTACCGCCCAAAGCAAACTCAAAACCTTTATTATACATTGATCCAACGTTAGCCAAAATTGTTCCTGCGGGATCGTTCGGGATACCCTTTGAAAGTGCCTGCGGTACATTAAGTAATAAATTGTTGATGTTCTTTTTGAAATAGTCAGCTTCAAAAGTTAACCTGTTATTAAACAGAGCAAGGTTTAAACCGATATCCAATTGATTACTTGTTTCCCACTTAAGCTCTTTGTTCCCAGCCTGACCGAAAATCCATGCAAACGGCGTAACTCCATAAAGGCCTGGGCTATAAGTCGTATATTCGCTGTAAGCAGGCACATTGCCATTACCTACACGCCCATAACTGGCCCTTAGCCTTAAAGAGTTGATCGTTTTGCTCAATGAAGAATTTTTAAAGAATTCTTCTTCAGATATTGTCCACCCTACAGATCCACCACCAAAATTACCCCATTTATTATTTGCTGACAAAGCAGAGTTACCATCTCTTCTAAAATTCCCACTTAAAAAATATCTTCCTTTATAATTATAGTTCACACTGGCCAAATATGCCTGAAATGCGATTTCATTGATGCTGTTCCCACCTGGAACATTGGTCGTAAAGGTTCCCTGAAATTGATTGAAGAAAGTTGGATCTCCTAATCCTTGACGGATTGCCCCCCAGTTTGTTGTTCTAGTATTTTGAACGTCACTACCAATGGTCAAGCTCAAGTTATGTGCTCCATCAAAGGTCTTCATATATTGCAAGGTATTTATCCAGTTCCAGTTATTTCTTCTTGCAACGTTGTTATAAGCATAGCCGTTATAAGAATAACCATCCCCTTGAATAGGATTCCAGAATTGGATATTTTCAGTGTTAGCTCTTTCCCAAGAGAAGTTTGTTCTGAAGTTTAAGCCATCAATAATTTTAAGGTCTGCTCCCAAATTAGTTAAGAACCTGTTATTCTCCGAACTGTTTACATCTTTGTCTACCAATACAGTTGGGTGAGCCCATGTACTGGTAATCAGGTTAGCACCATTACCCACATTATTAGCAGAGATATTATAACCACCATTGGCATTATATACCGGTACATTTGGGGCAATAGCGATAGCGATACGGCCTAACCCTGAAGAGTTAAATGCAGCGCCTGGAGCAGATCCGCTGTTTGGCGCCTTATTAATGCTATTGTTATAACTCACATTCATGCTTAGGCTTAACCAATCTGTAGCTTTATGTGTCGCATTTAGGCGGGCCGCATACCTTTTGAATGTGTTATTTTTCAAGAAACCATCCTGATCTGATAAACCTCCAGACAAATAGTAAGTTGTTTTAGCTGTACCACCACTCAGCGTTACGTTGTGATTTTGAGACCTGGCTGTTCTATAAACCTCATCGTACCACTTTGTATCAACCAGAGAACCATCGGCATTATAACTTGGAAAGAAACTCTTATTATTGGCGTCTCTTTGAGATGCCGGTACCGCATTTGGATTTAGCACCAGCGCATTTGCAATGGCTGTATTCTTACTATCCATATATTGTTGTGCATTTAACAGCTCTGGCAAGCGTACCGCATTGTTTACACCATACCATCCATCATAAGTAACTTTAGCATCGCCGCTCCTTCCTTTTTTAGTAGTAATAACCAATACACCAGCAGCTGCCCTTGAACCATAAAGCGCCGTAGAAGCTGCGTCTTTTAAGATATCAATCGTTTCGATATCTGCAGGATTGATATCGCCTAGTGGATTGTTTGTTGCAGAGTTCGCCGATGCATCGCCAGTAGGGAAGGGGATACCATCAACCACAACCAAAGGAAAAGAACTTAATGAGATTGAACTTACCCCCCTTACACGAATAACAGGCGGGTTATTTAACAAACCATTCGGCTGGATGATACTAACCCCTGCAGCTTGCCCAGTTAAGCCCTGCACAAAACTTTGTACCGGTTTATCTTTAAGGTCATCACCTTTTACTGTGGCAGCAGCGCCTGTAAAATCTTTTTTCTTAGTTACACCATAACCAGTAACCACTACATCGGTTAATGTTTTCGAGTCGCTCACCAGGGCAACATTAATTGTCGACCCTCCACCTATTACCCTTGACTGGGCAATATAGCCAATGTAAGAAAATTCTAAGGCTGAAGCTTGTTGAGGGATTTTAATGGAAAATTTTCCGTCTGCACCCGTTACGGTTCCACCGGATGCACCTTTAATTTTAACACTTACACCAGGAAGAGGCATTCCATCATCCTTTCCCGTAACTGTACCTGTGATTGTTCGTTCTTGCGCTATTGCCGAATTGGCAACAAACAACAATATGAACAAACTTTGTAGAAGTTTTTTCATAAAAAAGTTTAGTTTAGTTTAGTTTATAATAATACAATATAGGATTTAGTGTTTTGTAACGCAAATTTTACAATCAAATAGTCATTCCTTTACACCTCACTTCGACTAATTGAATAACAGATTAGAAATATTATGCATACAGCCTTCGAATAACCTCAAGGTCTATTACAACTGTCATATAACCGGAGATATATAAATTTATCCGATCATGACCATACTAATGGCGAATTAAACACCAATCGGCTATTCCATTGATGTCTGCCCGAGCGCAATAAATTAAGGTGCGAATAACGCTGAAGTATATTTAAAATTAGTTTAATTTCCGTTTAACAATCTAATATAGCACTTAGAAAAACTTCTTACAAACTTTATGAAATAAAAAAACTGGTATTATTTTACTGATTTTCTATTAGTTATAAAAAAAATGTGTCTGAAAACATAAAAAAACCACAATTGGCAGATAAATAGCTACAAACTGATAAATAATTTAATAAAAAAGATACAAATACATTAAAATAGAATTAGAAATATAGCCTATATATAACATTAACCAGCTTTTTAATCTGATGGCTCTGTTTTGGCAAAAAAGATAATTAAAAGAATTGCTTGTATAACAACGCCATCAAAATCGAGTTCACAATAAACCCATATTTGTATGTTTGGAAAAAAAATAAGTTAAAAATTAATCGTTACTTTTAAAGTTTCGAACCAGAGGGCTCATTAAGAATGAAACATTTTGAGTTAGCTTTTCGACCATTGTTTTCGTCTATATCTGCTTCATTGCGACAGTAACTAAAAGTTACAATTCAATATTGCATAAAAAACCGTTCCAAAATTACTTATGAAACGGTCAATTCTTTAAAATAATGAATTGCTACAACCAGCTAATTCTTCTATGATTACCTTGTTCAGCTGGAGGTCCAAGTTTGGCCTTAATTACAAATTCTGAAGCATATGGCTTACCCTCGTAAGATGAAACTACCCAGTCAATAAAAAAGGGGGCTTTGTCAACTTTGAGTTTATATTCTATTTTTTTTCCTTTTATTTCATAGTAAACAAAGTATTCTGCGCTCCCTTTATTGTCAATCTTCGCTGTGATGGTAACTTGATTTTGTTCAAGTTTATAAATATCGTTTAAGGGTACGATTGATTCGGCCAATCTTGTCACTAAAGGAAAATATTGTTCTAATGAGATTAGCGGAAAACTCACCGATGCTTTAGAATTGATATCATCATTTCCAGACCGGACATTGATGGTAGCTAAAGCTAACATTTTAGTATCCACAGAAATCAATTTCCGAGCATCATAATTGTATCTGGCGTACAGACTTTTATCTTTATTAAAGATATACCAATTACCTACACGTTTTCCACTTACATAATTACCTCTTAAAACTGTTAAACCGTCTTTTTCAATTGAATAAATTCCATTGAGTTCATTATTTATTGTTTGGTATGTTAATTTAGCTCCATCAGGAAGGTCCATCTTTTGCTGACGGATGTTTTGAGCATAAGATATTCTTGATATAACAAGAAATATCAAAATTAAATATCTGGTTTTCATGAGCATAAAAAAGGTGCTCACTAATATAGTGAACACCTTTAATAAATTAAAATATAATTTTATCGAACACCACTATACTTGATATTTAAACCGTAGACGCGTTTTGCCGCGGTCTGATTCCAGTCAAAATTCAATGTAAATGTACGGGTTGCCGGATCATATTTATTAACAGATCCAGGAACATTTGCTAAAGTGGGGTTACCCAAAGAGCTCATGGTAACCAAATTAGTGGCAGGATCAACTGTTAAACGAAGATTGTCGATACCAGCAACGTTAGAAGATCCTCCCGCCCATCTCAAATTTGTAATCTCTAAGGTTGTTGCGCCAACAGTAGTTAAGGTCACATTAGGATTTGTAGAAGTATTTCCATTTAATGCATCACCTGTTGTTGGTGTTGTAGGATTTGAATAACGTTGCACAAAGCTTCCTGTTTGCATTGCATAAATACCGTCATAAGCATTTTTGGCTGAAACATTCAATAAAACAGTTCCAAAATTTTTGCTTACGCCACCATAATTACTAGAAGTAATTGAAATAGGTAATGCATATTTTTTAGAAAAATCAAAATTACCCGTTTTATAGGCAACTTTTACGATGGCAGTACGCTGACCAGAAGGAATTGTTACTGTTGGTGTAGTAATAGTATACAATGATGCTGGTAACTCAACATATGGCACGTAAGAGGAAATAACTGATTTATCTGCATTCAATTCAGCTATTGCAGCACTTTTTACACCAATGTTTACAACAACATCCTGAGGTGCAGGATCAGGGCCTGTTAACTGCACGGTATAAGCCACTTCAACACTTGCTGCAACTTCATAGGCAACCGGAAAAACAGTATAAAGCGAACCTTCAGGAGTTTCTGACGATGGTGCAACAGGATTTTTAAATTCGACAACAGAAGGACTTCCACTAGGGTTTATAATGTCGAATTTATTTTTTAAGCAAGATGACATCACCGTTGTCAAAATTGCTCCCGTTATTAATAATTTAAATATTTTCATTTCTTTACAATTTAATATTGTTACTATTTAGCATACCATATTTTAGTCGTATAAGGACTAACTCCTTTTGGTACATTTTCAGAGTTAACTTGAAACTCAACGGCAGGATAAAGAATTCTTGTTGGCAATTTATCTAGCGCTGGTGCGCCCGATTTTAGAGAAGCAAAAGTAGCAGTAGCAGAAGTAGATCCAGCAGATATTGTTGGATACCCTGTTCTTCTATATTCGTTAAAGCCTTCCTCACTATTGATCATATTAACTGCAATATACTTTTGGGTAATAATTGCTTCTAATTTACTTGCATCGCTAAGTGCCAGCGGCCAATTAACTAGGGTACTAGTAGCATTTGCTGTTTTATAATTATCTTTCAGAGTAGCTGCCGGAGTTGAATTAAAATAAACATTAGCCGCATTTTTATATAAATAATTAAATGATGCGGTTATGCCATTTTCAAACAACGTTTGTCCAGTAGCATTTAAAGCAGGAAGGATATTTACCGATGCTAACGACGCTTCTGCTTGTAAGAAGTAGGATTCAGAAGCCAACATTAATACTGTACCCATTGATGCTCCTTTCAAAACACCACCTACATCTGTTGCTGCATTCGCGGTAGTCTGTGTAGGTCTAGAAGATCTACCTACGCCAGAATACCAATATGAACCATTCTGACTACGCTTAACTGGCTCTGTATCGTAACCCAGCTGATTTGTAGCTGGACCTTGAAAGGTAACTGTATTACCATTGATCGTTTGCGAAATATTGGTACCGAAAGATGCATAAATTGCATTACCGCGGACATTATCACTTAATTTGGTTCCGTTATAGAAAGAAACAATCCATGGTGTTGGTAAATTCGATAATCCACTACCGATAGCTGTACCGTTAATATCCCAAGCATAAGTAGACCATTTGGGATTAAACTGGCTGGCAGTAGCAGATGAATAACCTGGCTGAACGATTACATCATCATTTACATAGTCGCCAGTAGCTGTTGGTAACGAAGCAATAGCTGATGTTACAAATGAAGAAAGTGCTGCCACATTTTTGGCACGTATCACCATTTTTAATTTAATCGTATTTGCAAATTGTTTCCATTTTGCAAGATTTGCAGTTGCACTTCCGCCAAATAATGGATCTTGTGCTGCAGTTACTGCTGTGGTTACGTTTGTAACCGGAGCAGTATTCATAATTGCAATTGCATTATTTAGTTCTGTAAAGCAAGTAGCATAAACATCGGTATATTTATCATACTTAGGACTTAAATTATTTAAGCCTTTACCTGCGTCAGAATAAGGCACATCACCATATTGGTCAACAAGTTTTGTATACATGAAACTTTTCATGATACGAGCCATTGCATTATAATATTTCAAAGGACCATCAGGTGTTGTGTTATTGATTACAAAATTTAACTGATTTATACCAGCAAATGTATCCGTAAACACACCCGCGTAATCACCGGTAGTAAAATTGTAGGTCCAGACTGTACCCCATCCACCATAACCACCGGCATTAGCTTTATAACCGCCCGTCCAGGCTCCAAAATTGTCGTATGTGTTCATTGCCGCAGCAGAAGTAACAATTGCCTGAGGCAAAACAATATTTGGAGTTGATGATGTTGGATTATTTGGGTTTGTGTTAACATCAAGGAATTTTTTACAAGACGAGCCTGATAAAATTATTGTTCCAAGAATAAATATTTTAAATAATTTTCTCATGTTTTTTTCATTTAGAATGTTACTGAAACTGAACCACCAAAGAAACGTGTTGGAGGCGTTTGACTTAAAGTGTTTATACCAATAGCATTGCTTCCTAAAATATAATCTGGATCGGTATAAATGTTTTCTTTTGGAACGAACAAGAATAGGTTTCTTCCTTGGGCAGCAACATTAATACCTTTAACTACTTTCATATTGCCCAACCAACTTTTTGGCAGATCCCATGATAAGCTAATTTCACGAATTTTCCAATATGCGCCATTATATGTATAATTCGATGCAATTCCTCTGTTATAAGCTGATGAAGGCCAGAATCCAGCACCACCATCCCTAACAGTTAGAGTCGTATTGGCAACATATTGGTTGGTAACAGGATCTAAATAAGATGAGTTAGGAAAAACAAAACGCTCTCTATTATAAGTTACTGTTCTTTCACCTGAACCAGAGAAGTCAAAACTATCACCAGCACCCGATGAATTAACAATATAGCCGCCTCTGTATTCAGCAACAGCTGCTAATCTTAAGGTTTTATATTTTACAGCAAGATTAACACCTAGTATATATTTTGGACTGGTATTTCCTAAAATAACTCCAGATTCTGTAGCAGAGGGATAACCTGTTCTAGGATCAACAATTACACGTCCTTGAGGATCGCGTTTGTAATCAATACCTCTCAACATTGGATAGGTTTGACCTGCTTCGGCAACTACCTGTGCATTACTACCAGTAGATATGTTTAATCTTGAAACGGCATCACTGATTGATTTTACTTTGTTATCATAATAACTAAAGTTTGTTCCAACGGCAACTTCCCAATTCGTATTACGGAAAGCAACTACATTTAATGAATTCTCAGAACCAAAGTTAGTTACCTCCCCTGTGTTTGTTAAATAAGAAGAAAAGCCCGAAGCAGAAGAAATACTAACAGGAACAATTTGATCTGTAGTGCTGGTGTAATATAAAGTACTGCTAATGCTCACTCGGTTATCCCAAAATTCCGCATCAATACCCCCCTCAACACCTTTAGTTTTTTCAGGCTTTAAATTAGGGTTAATTGTTTGTGTGCCAATGGCATAACCTGGATTGTTATTATATGGATACCCACTAGATTGACCGAACGTTGTTAATAAGGAATAAGCGCCTAAGTTTACGTTACCAACAGTAGTGAAACCTGCTCTAAACTTTAATACGTTTAAGAACTTATTATCTTTTAATGCATCAATTGCATTAGTAGCAATAAATGAAGCATCTACTGAAGGATAAAACAATGATCTGTTTGCGGTTGGCAATGTTGAGAACCAATCGTTACGCGCGGTTGCGTGTAAGTAAAGGTAATCTTTAAAACTTAACCTCATGTCTCCATATACAGCCTGTTGATTAACTTTTGAGTTAGCCTCAGAGCCTGTAATATTTGCAGCTGTACGGGCCGCTATGTTATATAGACCTTGGAAAGTTAAGCCTGAAGCAGCAACACCGATATTTTTTGCCGTATTGCTTCTCAAACTGGCACCTAAGGTCACGTCTAACCTTAAATCTTTTGTTAGTGCTTTATTAATGTTTGTTTGGAACTCAGTCAACAATTGATTTGAAAATGATTCGCCATCAGAAACACTACCTGCGATATCGTTGTTTTTCAACGATGATAAACCCAGCCCTTTAGTATATGCCGATCTAACAAACTTATCCACATAATTTTTATTGGATGCATTTTGACTAGTAATGTTGACACGGTATAAGAACCTCAACCAATCTAATGGTTTGTATTTTAAATCAACGTTACCGGTTAAATAATCGTTCCTAACATTTTGGCGCTGACTATCAATTGTATAATAAGGGTTTTGATAATAAGCATTATAATAACCGTCAGGGTTCGCAAATGGATTATTTTGCCAATCTTTATAATCAGTTACCACCACATTACTTGGCGTTTGCATCAACTGATCATAAATTGTTGAAGTAGCAGTTGTAACATTATATCTATTTTGAACATAGTTTGCATTGAATGACATACTTACACCCTTACCGAAATCTCTATCGCCATTTAAACGTAATGTAAAACGGTTAAAAGCATCTTTAGGGGTTGTACCTGTTGCATCCAGATATTGTGCAGATAAGAAAGTTAATGATTTTTCATCTCCGGTTGACATTGAAAAGTCGGTCATATTCGTTACACCGGTATCCCAAAATTTATACTTAGAATCATTATAAGCATAAGGAACAGTTTGTATTGCTCCATTTTCCAATGGGTCACCAATTGTTCTTGGTACGCCATCAAAAGCTGGACCATACTGTTGATTTTCATGAGAAGTGTAAATCTGCACATCAGAATCTGCTCCAGATCCAAATCTCTTCTGGAGTTCAGGATAAAAACTTACCCATTCTGCATTGGTAGTTTGGCCAATTTTGTAAGTTGTAGAGCCTCTTTTACCCTTTTTGGTTGTGATGATTAATGCACCATTTGACGCTTCCGAGCCATAAAGTGCCGCAGCACCGCCGCCATTTAATACCTGAAGATCTTCAATATCATCCGGATTAAGATTTCCAAGGATACTACTTGGTACAATAACATTATCAACAACAACCAAAGCCTGGTTATTACCCAATAATGAACGATTACCCCTCAACACTAAACGGTAAGTAGGGTTAACGCCGCTTCCGATAACATTTAGTTGTAAACCTGCGACTTTACCGGTAAGTGCCGCAGCAACGTTAGTAGGTTTGGCTTGGGTCAGTTGTTCCGCTTTAACAGTTGTTGAAGCAGTACCCAATTGGGCCTTTGTGGCAGAAAGACCTCCAGCCGTAACCACAACTTCATTTAGGGATTTCGTATCAGAAACTAATACGATAGACATAGCTCCTGATGTAATTACAACTTCTTTAGTTGTATACCCTAAATAAGAAACTACTAATGTTTTGCCATTTGATGGCACTCTTAAGGAGAACTTTCCGTCGGCGGAAGTTTGTGTTCCGAGGTTTGATACCTCTTTTACTTTAACAGATACACCCGGAATCGGTAGTCCGTCTTCTTGTGCTGTAACTGTACCAGTAACTGTTCTTTCTTGAGCATATGCTGAAAATGCGCATAGCACGAGAATGAACAAACTTTGTAGAAGTTTTTTCATAAAAAATTTTAGTTTAGTTAATGATAGTACAATATAGGATTTAGTATTTTGTAATGCAAATTTTACGAAATTAAATCTGCATGGCTTAGCAGAAATTAATCTCCTTATAATGAAGCAATTATCTCACAATTAAAAAATATGTTTTTTTTTAAAAAAGCTTATGGAATAATAATTTGGTTAATGAGACAAAACATCTTATCCAAATCTGCAATTAAGATGGCTCCATAAGTTGTATTTAACTAGGATATAAATTATAAAGAAACAAGGAACCGTTCCGCATAACTGGGATTTTTACATTAATTAAATGGTGAATTACGACAGGAATCGCAATAAAAGACCATACGGGAGAATACCGTAGAGATTTTTTCATGAAATTTTTTAGTTTAGTTAATAATTTTGCCACAAAATATGATTTAAAAGGTTATCATCAAAGAAATTGACAAAAAATCATACAACCTACAGAAAAGCAGCTGAAAAAACACAAAAAACACACTAATTAGGAATAAAAAGGATGCATTACCTAAGATATTAAGACATTCTATTCATTCAAAAAGACAATAACCTAGTTACAGCCTTACCTTTTCGATTTTGTTAATTTATTAATCTAAAAGAATTGCTTAGGAAAAAAGAGTAACAGATAGAAATAAAAGCAAAAAAGGCCTTATCCACCTTGAGATGGATAAGGCCTTTTAAAACCATACTTTGGTTAATTAATAACCTGGATTATTTGGCTTTAATAAGTCATTAACATCAATAGCTGCCTGAGGAATTGGATAAATCTCATCATTGATAGATCTACCCTTAGCCTCTAAAAATACGGTTGCCATAGATTTAGCTGGATTGGTTGGAGAAGGTGTTCTTCTCATATCCATCCATCTTGTATTTTCAAATGCCATTTCAACTCTTCTTTCCTTTATAATGTCTTGAAGGGTTAAACTTGTTAAAGCACCCAACCCTCTTTTAGTTCTTACACTGTTAATAGATGCTAGTGCAGTTGGATCAGTTGCATTATTTGAGGTTAAAAATTGTGCTTCAGCTGAAATTAAATACATTTCGGCAATTCTTAAAATGTAGTAAGGATGTGCCGCTGCACCACTTGGATCCTGGTATTTACGGCAGTACCAACCTGGGTTAGCCGCTGGTGCAACAATTTGCGTCATTGACGCTGCCTTTCTCTGATCACCTGGCTCATAAGCCGCAACTAAACTGGCATCAACCGGTAACTCTGCACGGCCTCCACCTGGCATAGATGGGTGTTGTAAGAAATATGACAAAGAATTTGTTCCTTCTGTTTGCGTAAAAACAACTTTAAAGATATGCTCAGATGAATTGTAAGGAGGAGCAAATATCGAATTATAATCAGATGCTAATGCATACTTAGGATTCGCTATCAGTTCATCCGCAAATTTCTTTGCATTTGCATAATCTTTTTTAATTAGATATACGCGGGCTAATAAACCTTTTGCAGCATCAGCAGATGCATATTTACTATCTGTGCTTGTGCCACCTGCCTCAACACTTAATTTTAAATCACTTACAATCTGGGCATATACCTCATCAACAGATTTACGTGGAACTTTTACCACATCTCTATTAGATACAATTGGCACAGCACCAAACAAAGTAACCAATTTATAATAAGCATAAGCTCTTAAAAAGTAAGTTTGGGTTAAAAGGCTCTTTTTAGTCGCATCAGGAACTGAAGTAGAGTTATTTAAAATCTCTAACAGATCATTTGCTCTTTGGATAACTACGTAGGGGGCATTAAAATAACGCTGTGTTAAAACATTATTAGATAAAATCGCATTGTTGTCAATCTCTCCATTCTGAAAGAAAGTAGCACGGTAAACCAGATTATCAGCAGACAAATCTTCTACGGCATAACTTAGGTAAAAATAACTAGTATTACCCTCCTGAAGTCCGTCATAAACACCAGCCATCAATTTTTGAACATCCGCAGGACCAACCGTTTCTGGCGATAATGCAGTTCTAGGATTAATATCTAATTGCTTTTCGCATGAAGCCATTAAACCAATAATGGCCACAGCGATTAAAAATATTTTATTTTTCATTTTTGAGAATTATAAGCCTACATTAATACCAAACATAACTGTTTTAAACTGAGGGATAGCACCTTGATCTACACCGGTATTTTCAACAGTAAACTCTGAGGAAACCTCAGGATCAAATCCTTTGTATTTCGTAAACGTTAGTAAGTTTTGTCCGGAAACATAAACTCTTACACTTGATAACTTAATTTTATTTAGAAAACTGCCAGGCAAAGAATACCCTAACGTGATATTTTTCAATCGAATATAACTTGCGTCTTCTAAATACCTAGATGAACGCTGAGTGTTAGTTCCGCCAACAGCTCCGGCGATAGCTCGTGGGTACTCTGCATTTGGATTACTAGGTGTCCACCTTCCATCGAATGCTTCTTGCGATATGTTTGTTGCAATCCCAGAACCTCCAGCAGCCGCACCTAAACTTTCATAACCACCAGTACCTTCCGCTGATAAATTATAAAGGTAGTTACCATAAGAATATTGAAACATAACGCCTAAGTCAATACCTTTATATGATACCGTATTATTTAAGCCTCCATAAAATTTAGGAAGCGGGCTTGCTAAAAACTGCCTATCATCACCATTAATAAGTCCATCCTTATTAAGATCTTCGTACATCATATCTCCAGTTGAAGGGTTCACACCTAAAGCCTTGATCACGAAAAAAGAACCTAGCGGCTGACCAACTTCGGAGCGTGTTACAAATGAACCAGCCAGGCCTTGATTGTTGTAAAGTTCAGTAACTTTGTTTTTATAGGTAGAGATATTAAATGAGGTATTCCATTTCACCTCTCCAACTAGATTCTCACTATTAATATTGAAATCCCATCCCTTTCCAACCATCGAACCAACGTTTTCTAAGATAGTAGAGAATCCTGTTGTACTTGGAATTGGTCTATTTTGCAAAATATCCTTCGTTGTCTTGTGATAATAATCTGCACTAATTGTTAACCTATTTTTAAATAGAGCCAAATCCAAACCTAAATCAAATTGCCTGGTCGATTCCCATTTAAGATCTGGGCTGCCAATCGCATTTAAAGCAAAACCGGGCTGATCATCATAGTTAAACCCTGTTCCAAACAATCTTCTATTTGAAAAGTTTCCAATTCCCTCTTGGTTACCTGTTAGGCCATAACTTGATCTTATTTTTAAATTTGAGATTACAGCAACATCTTTCATAAATGGCTCTTCGCTCACAACCCATCCACCAGAAACTGAAGGAAAGTAACCTATCCTTCCTTTGGCAGGAAATTTTGTTGAGCCATCTCTTCTAATCGATCCACCCAATAGATACTTATTTTCCCATGCTAAATTTACACGACCTAAATAAGATTCCATCCTATAATTGGTGAAAGACGATGTTCCCCCTGTGATTTTTGCAGCTGAAGTTAAATAAGGAGTGTCGTTAGAAGGGAAATTCTGACCGTCGACCCGGTTATTATCTCTGTTATTCCATTGAAATTCGTAAACCAAAGTTCCATCTACCGTTAATTTATTATCGATGAATTTTTTCAGGTAAGATAACGTTTGCGTGGTTAGGTAGTTCTGAGTTTGATAATAGCCACTAACTGCAGAACCTACAGTTCCTATACCAGATAATGATGTAGATGGATTAAAGGTTCTCTGGTCTAAATAAGTATAATCAATACCTACTGATGATTTAAATTTTAATTCTGGTAATATTTTAACCTCTGCATATGTAGAGTTAAAAACATTACTCAATCCAATATAGTTCTTTGATTCGAACATGTGGACCGGATTGTTAAAATCATTACTTGCAAAAGTACCGTTTGCATTATAAATAGGCTGATCCGGGCGCGCAATTAAGGCTCTGGGAAAAGGAGAGAAGATACTGTTATCAACTGGGGTTTCTGCACGATCAGATTTTGAAATCGCAATATTACTTCCAATTTTAATAAAATCGTTAACCTGGTGATCAACACTTAAACGAATTGCATATCTTTTGAATGACCCGTTCAACAATTTAGAATCCTGATTAAAATAGTTTAATGAGGTATAAAATTGTGTTTTTGCATTACCTCCAGAGGCAACAGAAAGCTGCACGTTTTGCACCAACGATTTATCTCTTTGAATTGCATCTAACCAGTTCACATTGGCCTCAGGATTATCAATTTGAGCTTGAGTAAACTTAGGCGCCTGTTTTGCATTGATTAAAGCCTCATTGTACATTTGGCGGTAAGAAGATGCATCTAAAAAATGCTTAGTACCAGCAAAAGACTGGTAACCATTATAGGCATTTAAATTAATGATCGATTTACCACTTGCTGATCCTTTTTTAGTTGTAATTAATACAACACCATTTGATCCTCTTGAACCATAAATTGCTGCTGCCGACGCATCTTTTAATACTTCGATGGAAGCGATATCTTCACTATTTAAATTAGCTAGCGGAGAAATACCGGCACCAGCAGAAACAGGAGTTGTTCCGCTATTAGAGGGCAAAATAACTCCATCTATTACATAAAGTGGGTCGTTACCAGCTAAAATTGATGACCTGCCACGAACATTGATCTGGATCGGAGAACCTGGGCGACCGCCTCCTGAAGTTACCTGAACGCCGGCTAAACGGCCCTGCAATGCTTGAGCAACATTGGGAACAGGCTGATCCTTAATGGCATCGCCAGATATTCTTGCTATGGAGTTGGTTATTGTTTTTGTACTTTGAGTACCATAACCTACAACAACCACCTCTTGTAGTGCTTTTGTATCGTTTTCTAACGCAACATTAATTATGTTGGTAGAACCAATTAATTTGGTAACAGAAGTAAAACCAATAAAATTGAATTCTAATTCTTTTGAACCGTCAACTCTAACGGAATATTTACCGTTAGCATCTGTAACGGTCCCGGTTTGCGTTCCTTTTACCTTTACGCTTACTCCAGGTATCGGAAGATTGTCTTCTGAAGAAGTTACTGTACCAGTAATTGTTCTATTTTGAGCCATTGCTGTAGATGCAAAAAACAAAAATACGAACAAACTTTGTAGAAGTTTTTTCATGAAATTTAAGTTAATTAATGATTTAGTTATTTGAAGCTTTAAATATAATGGAGTTTGTTAATAGTTTAACAAAATTTAACAAAACACCATAATATAATGACCTTATAATGACAAGAATGCTGTCTGATTACAAAGGCAAACTTGGGGAGATTTCCCGCTAATTTAAAGATAGTAGTTAGATTTTAATTCAAACTATGCAGAATTTGATATTTAACCAATAAAAAAGATCTTTTTTCTCTAAAAAAAAACTATGCCAAAAATGGTGATTTTTTTTATCTACACTAAAAATATTATCAACAAGCTAATACCAATTGGCGTACACACACCATATTCATCAGCTTTATAGATAAAATCTTTCATCCGATCTTATTGATACAGTGCAACTAAAGAAACAAATATGCAGAAATGGAGTACGAATGAAATAACATATAGGTTTTATGTACACTCCACATAATAAAAAGGAGCATAAAACCATAGTCTCATGCTCCTTTAATTATATAATGAATTTTATCTATCCTAATAATTTGGATAGACAAAAATTAGTTGGATTAAGATTAATGATCGTCTCCAACAAACTTAGTGCGGTGGTAACCTTTAAGGTGATAAACCGTTCCTGGATCATCCGAAAATTCAACATCCAATGAAATGGCATCAGTTGTTGCTTTTGATGATGGACCAACAGCGCCATTTGGTGTTATTTTGCCATTGGTTACTGTAAATTTTATGCCACCAGAATAAGTACCTGCATTAGTTACATTTTGCCCACTAAAGGTTTTGCTGTCTAAATTTACATTTACCTTACCAAAAACAGTATTGTCAGCATTTCCCCAAAAATTAGTTAAATTTATCCACATCTGGGTTGATGAATTATCAGCTGTATTATAGGTAGAAATGCCATAATAATTTCCGGTTCCGTCAATCTGTACCCACCATTCACCCGATAGGTCTTGCACTGCTGTACCGCCAACAGGTTCGTCCTTTTTACAAGCAGATATGCTTAGTATAAAAAGGGTAAGTATATAAAAATATTTTTTCATCGTTTTATAATTATTGTTTAACAAAGGTTCTAACTGCCGTACCGTAACCTGGATTTTCTACTGCCCAGGAATAATTACCTGAAACTAAATTTTTACTCTCTGTATTTGATCCCCACGGACCACTATCGGTATTTTGTTGCGGAATATCAATTACGCTACCGGTAGGGTTTATTGCAATTACGTTAACGGCTGTACCCGTTGGGGCACCGCCTGGATTATTCACCAAGTAGGCACCCGGCGCTAATTTAGTCCATTTTGAAATGGATCCAGTAGCGGCTCTTAAATAATCTCCTGAAAAATCATTCGCTAAGGCATCGGCTTTAGTATCATAAACCACAACCGATCTTGTTGTTGTGGCAGAAAAACCATCGGCATTTGTTGCCGAATAGGTAATTAAATACACACCTGCCGTAGCCGTATTTGGCAATCCTGTAACTTTCACGTCGATGTTATTTGTACCAGCTGCAGCTGTTGCACCTGCATCAGTATAGGTTGCGCCCTTTGCTACTGCTACATATTTATCACCTTTCATGGTAATTATTGGGAACACCGTTATTTTAGAAATACCTACATAACCTTCCGGATAATCAAAGGACTCTTTTTTGCAAGAGCTATAAGTCATGCTTATAACTCCCAATATGATTATTGTTAAATATCTTTTCATCTCTTTATCAATTATATACACTATTTACCCCACCAAACTTTAGTTGTAATTGGCACCTCTGTTGGTGTATTGCTGTTTCTATCTCTTGATGATGCAGGAAACACCAAACGTTTAGGCAGCAAGCCAGCCGTAACGCCATTTTTTGAAAATACCCATTCGCCAGGGATATAATTAGGGTCAGTTGAATACACACTACTTTTATTAGGATACCCTGTACGTTGTTGTTCAAAAAAGGCTTCCAGGCTATGTGAACCTGCAAAAGAGGCCCATTTTTGCACAATAATTGTCTTTAGCTTTTGCTCAAAGGTAGCCCCAGTTGGGTAGTTTAGGTAATCAGATGGAATTACATCTGCTCCTAATCCAACTTGAGAAAAAGCCGCTCTAACACCATTTTGGTACATCGTAGCAGCACCTGCTCCTCCAAAATAACGCTCCAACGCCTCAGCCTGCATCCAATAAGATTCTGCAGCAGAAATAAACCAAACCGGATCTTTAGCTGTTTGCGCAAAAACGGTTGCGCCCGCATAAGTAGGCTGTTCAACTGCGGTAGCAGTATAATCACCTTGATTCATGGGCACTGGGTTAGCAGTTCCAAAATAATAGTTTACCCTCGGATCATTGTTTTCCACCAACCAGCTGGTAAAGGTTTTACTTGCCCTTAAATTGGTAGTGGTATTTAAACGACGAACATTGTATTCGTAAAAAGGATTACTGTTATCAGGTGCATCTGCAAATGTAGCAATGCCAGCGTTTGTAGTTAAAAAGTTTGCACCATCAGTATACAGTTTAGTAATGCCAGCCTGTGCTTCCGCAGGTTTTGCATTAACCATCCTCAAATACATTTTTAACTTCAGGGTGTTTGCAAATTTTGTCCAGAGGTCCATATCACCACCAAAAAGAAAATCTGTTTTTATCTGATCGCTGTTTAACGGAACACTTAAATAATCTTTCGCAAGAGCTGCATTGATTTCAGCAAGTAAACCTACGTAAATGGTATAACCATCATCAAATTTTGGCTGCAGGTTATCAAGGCCTTTAAATGCTTCTGTATATGGAACTTTATCGTACAAATCTACCAATACCTGATAGGTATAAGCTTTCATTACCGTTGCCATTAAATTATAACGCCAATCGCTTTTTGCAACTGCCAGCTTTATAGCCAATTGATAATCGGCCAAAGCACCAGAAAACAGTTCATTATAACTGCCATTCAAGTCGTTACGCGTTAGCGCATAAGCATCAATGGTTTTATACTGGTTTGACGCATTTGCCTGTGTATAATACTGCGACCATATGCCACCCAGAATAGTAAGTTCACCACCAACACGTCCTGTTGTAGAAGCCACAGCTGAAGGAAATAATACTTCAGGGGTTGTTGATTCAAGTAGGGGGTTGTTTGGACTCACGTTAATATCAAGCGTTTTCTTACATCCAAAAGTAAGAAACACCATTGCTGATAACATCAGCACTTTATATTTTGTATGATTATTTTTCATTACGAGATAGATTAAAATGAAACTTTTAATGATGCACCAAAGAATCTAACTGGAGGCGCAGTTCTAAATTCACCAAATTCACTTCCTAAATCATTTCCAAAATTAGAAACCTCCGGATCGATCGTTTTGTTCGTTTTAGCCAGCCAGGTGATTAAATTTCTTCCAAAAACAGAAACGCTTGCTCTTTGTGCTCCTACTTTACCCACGATAGATTTAGGAAGGTTATAGCTCAATGTAGCTTCTCTTAATTTCAGGAAAGATCTGTCTAAAATACGGTTGGCATAAGCATCAGCCTTGTTTGATGTGGTGTAATAAAAATCATCTGTATTGGCTTCTGTTATTGGCGCTGTATTTTCTACAAATGTACCATCTGCTAATTTCTGAACCGAATTAGGAACAATAAAAGGACGACGGTCATTATAAGTTGTTTTTGCATCAGCACCTACGAAGTTCAATAGATCGGCCGTACCAGAATAGAACACCCCACCTTTATGCCAGTCTAAGGTAAATGAAAGTGAAAAGTCTTTGTAACGGAACTGATTATTTAATCCCATTACGAAATCCGGAAGTGTAGTGCCAAAGCTTACATTATCAGAAGAATATACAGGATAGCCATTTTTATCTACAATTACCTGTCCGCTTGGGCTATAAGTACGTGAGGGTGCTTCAATTACACCAAGTGGTTGACCAACGCGCGCTACAAACTGAGCATCATAAGCTGAATTTAATACTACCTTATCCAATCCGGCAGGCAATTCGGTTACTTTACTTTTTTCTTTAGTGAAGGTGTAATTTAAAGTCCAGTCGATATCGGTTGTTTTAATTGGTTTGATATTTACGGCCAGCTCGATACCCTTGTTACGTACAGAACCAAAGTTGACGATGTAAGAAGAATAACCTGTTGCCGGATCAATAGGCAATGGGATAATCTGATCTTTTCTTAATTTATTATAAAAAGTTGCATCGATACCGATACGGTCTTTCAAGAACCTGATCTCTGCACCTAACTCAACCTCTTGCACGCGCTCAGGTTTAAAGTTATTGCTATTTAACTGGTTAGAAATCGAATAACCTGCCACACCGAAAATAGGGAAGGTCAAGGTTCCAAAACCTAATGAAGATGATGTTCTGCTAGCGGTATTAAATACACGGTAAGGATCGGTATCACTACCTGTTTCACCATAACTCGCTCTTAATTTTAAAAAACTGATTGGTGTTTTAGTTAAATCGATTGCCTGAGAAGCAATGAAAGCTAAACTGGAAGCAGGGTAGAAGTAATTGTTATTGCTCTGAGGAAGTGTTGATGACCAGTCGTTTCTCCCTGTTAAAGTTAAATACAAATATTTGTTATAACCTAAGGTTGCAGAGGCATAAGCACCAAATAAACGACGATGAGATTCTGTATTGGTTGATGTTGGTTTATTTGCAGAGTTATTGATCTGATAAAAACCTGGTATCGCTAAATCTTCAATACGCGTGTTTAATATTCTTGAACCACGATCATTATAGTTTACCCCGATTAAACCATCTAAATCGAAGTGACTATTTAATTCCTTATTAAATAAGGCATTTAATTTTGTATCGTACTCAAAAGTTTTTACAGATCCTTCAATTACGTCACCGGCATCTTTTGCTCTCGAAGAACCTTCGATGTTACCACCTGCATTATAGCTACCTGGGCTTGGTGCATTTTTATTATGCCAGATTTTGCTAATGGCGTTATCAACATCAGCACCTTGCTGGAATTGAAAACTTAACCAATCTGTTGCTTTGTAATGTAAATTAATGTTACCATAAACGCGGTCGCTTTTATACCTACTTCCATTTTCGTAAAGGGCATAATAAGGATTTTCTGCATATGGAGTAAAATAATTGTCTACATTAAAAAATTTGTTCTTATAATCCCGAAAGTCTTTAATTGGAATATCTCCAGGGATCTGTAGTATTTCTTCATAAAATGAAGAGCCGATACCTGAATCACCACCACCTTGATTGATAAATTTTGTGGTTTTACCAACATAATTTAAAGAGGCATCAGCAGTAAAATTCCCGTACTTGGTTGATCCCTTTAAGGTAAAGTTATTTCTTTTATAAGAATCGTTGTCAGATGGAAGATAACCGTCGCTATAAATATTACCATAAGAAAAATATGCCGTACTGTTCTCATTTCCTCCACTTAAGGCAATATTGTTGTTCAACTCAATACCTGTAGTTAATGCATCCCTCACATTGTTTTTGATGAAAGAGTAAGGTTTTAATAACTGAGAGTTATCCACTACGGCACCCCAGGTCCTTAACTGTCCATCAAACTTCGGACCCCAGTTACCATTTTCAGAAGGAATGTAAGTACCGTCCCAACCTTGCCCAAACTGATCCTGAGGTTTGTAAATTGAAGCAACATTTGTTAAGGTTGTGGATGTAGAAAGATCTACTTTCAATTTACCAGCAGCTCCTTTTTTAGTAGTTACAATTAAAACACCATTCGATCCGCGAGAACCATATAATGCTGTTGCCGCAGATCCCTTTAAAATACTGATGCTTTCGATGTTGTTCGGATCAATGTCGTTTGCATTGTTACCAAAGTCATAATTGTCACTCGAACCTGCAGTTGAGTTATCTAAAGGCACACCATCCACAACATACAAGGGTTGGTTACTACCGGTTATTGAAGAATAACCTCTTAAAATAACCTTGGTTGACCCTCCAGGGGCACCAGAAGTATTAGAAATGTTTACCCCTGCAACCTTACCCTGCAAACCACCAAACAAACTTGCTGGTGCAGAAGCATTTACTTCGGCTGATTTAAAAGTACTTTGAGAATAGCCTAAAGTTTTGGTAGCTTTATTAACGCCTAACGCCGTTACTACAACCTCGCCTAAGGCTTTAGAATCAGTAGAAAGAACGGCATTAATCACACTCGAGCTTCCGATTGGGAGCGTTTTAGTTGCAAATCCAATTGAGGAGAACTCTATTGTTTTGGCATTTGATGACGCTTTGATGGAGAACTTTCCATTCGCATCAGTAGAGGTACCTCCAGCGGTACCCTGAATTTTTACGCTTACTCCAGGAATTGGTAGCTTGTCTTCTAAAGACGTAACTGTTCCTGTGATTGTTCGATCCTGTGCCATTGCGCTCATCGCGAAACACAGGACAACGAACAAACTCTGTAGAAGTTTTTTCATAATAGAAATAGGTTAGTTAATGTGTAAAATAATGCTCTAAATTAGAGTTAGTTAATTCCTCAAGCAAATTATTTTTAACATTTTTTAACTTTTGGCTTCCAAAATGCCCATTAAGGCCTATTTCGCAATCGTAACTTTTTTGCTAATTAAAATTTCAACTAAAAAACTAGTAAATACTGCTGTTTTTAAGCATGCTATCAATACACATAAATATATTTCTGAATAATGTTTTTACTCTTCCAAAAGTTTCTAAAAGCGTTAAACCCATATTCCAGCCCTAAGAAAAGCTCATAAATTTTACTATCGGTTTTTAAGTTGTGACACGTTTTACCGAATTAACAAGAAAATGGATGCCTAGAATCAAGATTGATCTTTATTTGTTGCGCAGGAATAGTCGTTTAAAGATCATCTTTAATTCTGCATACATTAAATACAAATGGAATTACAAGGATTTATAAAATGTTGTCCAAAGCCGAAACCGGCTTATCTAAAGTTTTCTTCATCAAATCCTTCTATAAAAGAGGCTGTCCGAAAAGATCGGACAGCCTCTTAGTGTCTTATAAATAAATTAAGGAACGCTTCTAAAACTAGAATGTAATATAACAGAACCGTTTATAGTGGTTTTTTGTTATCAAATTTTTATTCCTTTTTTAAAACTTATCCCAAAACAATTTTGTGGTTACAACATCTCCACCAATTGCACCGGAAGCCTGACTGTAATTACTACCGTTTAACTGCTGTTCATTGCTTGGATAACTAAGCCTGTTAGGAAAACCAGATTTAGCGCCTACCGGTGCCGTAATTTTTGGAAAATCCAATCTTCTTAACTCTGTCCAGCAATTAAAAGGCCTGTTATAAAGCGCGATCCATTTTTGGACACCTATTTTTTCTCTCCAGGTACCAGATGCCGTTGTATAGGAAACCTGTGGATTTGCCAGATAAGTGGATGCTTCTGTAGCAGTACCTCCCCAATATAAAATTGATGCCGTAATCGCATTATTGTAATGCGTTTCTGCACTACCGCTAACAGCATATCCTCTTTCAGCAGCTTCTGCTCTATTAAATTCCGTTTCCACATAATCCATCAGCAAGGTTTGCGCATCAGGAGCATAAACTTTAGGTCCTGGTTTAGAAACAGCAGATATCGTATTCACCTGCCCAACTATACCACCAACATAAGCGCCGTTTGCATTGGTACTAAAATACTGTGGTAAACGAGGGTCTGCCAGCGCTAACAATTTGTCTACCAAATCTTTTGCAGCCACATAATCACCACGCGCATTCGTAACAATATCGACATAAAGTGGGTTTTGGTTTGGTGCACCTGCCAGATATTTAAAAGCTGCATTATCCCCATCGGCAGAAATTGCACCTGCATCTGATGCTTCGACAGCAGTTTTGGCAATTGCATTCTCTGCATCTGCCAAAATTAAAGCTTGTTGCATCCGCAAAGAGTTACCAAATTTTATCCATTTTGAAATATCTCCTAGAAAAACAAGGTCCTCACTTTTAGAAAACCCTGCACTAGCTGTATTGAGCTGGGCTATGTCTGTATTTAACCTTTTCAATAGATCTAACGAAATCGTCTTCGCATCATCATATTTCGGAAAAAGATTTTGTTGATCTAACGCCTGGCTATACGGCACGTTGCCAAAAGTATTAACCAGTGTACTAAAGGCCAGCACTTGCATAATATCAATAATTGCCAGTTGATTTGATTTTATACCCGCGTTTAACGTTGTATTGGCCTTTATAATGGTTGATGATTGATTTAAATTTTGGAGTACTTCTCTATACATCGTAGTCCACCATGCCTGAGGAATATTTCTGGTACCGAAGTCGTACTGGGTTTCATCCTGATACGTTACCATTGCCCATTGACTCGTCGTGAATCTGAAAACATTGGTGTTCACACTTGCGCTCGTAATAACGTCGCTATAAGATTTGGTTGCGAATGAAAACAAAGTCGCAGCAGGAACCTCCGATGGCCTTTTGGTATCAATATTAAGTGATGTGATATTCTTTTTACAAGCCGTCAAAGAAACAAGCATTGCAAAAAATATGATTGATTTTTTCATTTTATTGTTGATTTAATTAGAATGATAGCTTTGCATTAATCCCTATTGTTCTGGTTGTTGGATATGCACCACTTTGTATCCCTTGCGCATTTCCCGAAGACAAATTCTCTTCTGGATCTGAATAAGGAAGATTTTTATGTATAATCCATAAATTTCTTCCGAAAACAGAAAGATCAATGCCTTTTATAGGGCCCCATTTTGAAATCATGGCTTTCGGAAAAGAATAGGTTAATGTAGCTTCTCTTAATTTTACATAACTCGCATCGTATGAAAATGCAGATTGCGGTAGAGTAGGAGAATTGGCATCTATCACGACACGCTTAGTATTAACTTTACCGTCTTCTGTTACGCCTTCTAAAATAACGCCTCCGCTATTTCCACTATTGGTTACCGGATTCCTTACCGGATTACCCAGATCATTTAAACCAACGGTATTTGGCAAAATACCAGTATAAGTAGCATAAAATTGGTCTAATGACCAAACATTACCCCCAGAACGGATGTCGATTAAGAATCCTAAGGATACATTTTTATATTTAAAGCTATTATAAATACCGCCAATCCAATTTGGGTTAATATTGCCGATAACATTCGTTGTACTTGTTGTTATTTTATAATATCCATCTGCACCAATAACTTTTTGTCCGTTTGCATTATAAACATAATCTTTGCCCTGAATGGTTCCATACGGCTGACCCAAAGTAGCATTAACACTTATACCCGCCTGAAAACTAGCTAATTGCAAATTTTTACTGTCATTATACAATTCTAAAACCTTACTGTCGTTTTTTGTCCAGTTGATGTTAATGTTCCAAGAAAAATCTTGTGTTTTGATCGGCGAACCATACAATGAAACTTCTACACCATTATTTCTTATTACGCCAGCATTAACATAGGTATTGGTAAATCCCGTTGCAGCAGAAACGGCAACTGGTATAATTTGGTTTTTTGTTTTTGTTAAATAATATGAAGCATCAAAACCAATACGATTATCCAGAAATGCCATCTCTAAACCAATCTCACTGCTTTCAGTCTTTTCGGGTTTTAGTGAAGGATTATTAGTAATAAAAGGATATGCAAATAAAATGCTTGATCCAAATAGATTTTGAGAGACATAAACATTTTTGGTCTTTCCCCAAGGCGCATCGTTTCCAACTGTAGCATAGTTGACACGTAGTTTTCCGGATGAGATCCAGTCTGCCTTATCTTTTAGTTGCTTAGAGAACAACCAGCTACCTGCTACAGAATAATAGTTATATGCATTTAAGCCTTCTGGGAGTGTAGAAGATTTATCTCTTCTGAAAGTACCTTCCAAGGTTAAAAATTCATTATAGGTCAAAGTAGCCCCACCAAAAAATCCGTCAACTTCTTTTGGCTGATAGTTTTCTACAGGAGCTGCTACGGCACCAACAGAATTAGAAATACTATAAAGTCCCGGCACAATGAGTCCACCATTTGTTGTGGAAAAAACACTGTTTAATAAACTCTTTCTGATATTACCTCCAAGCAATGCCTTCAAATTAAGGTTCTTCGTTAAATTTTTATCAAAGTTTGCGATAAGGTCAAAATTTGTTTCGTTGAACGACCGATCTGTTCGGGCATAAGAAGCTGCTCCCTGACTTCCTACGGCAACCCTTTCTTCTTGGAATTCACTATAATTATCTAATGAAACACGTCCGAGAATATTTAACCAGTCAGTTGCCTTATAATTTAAAGAAGCATTCCCAAAAATTCTGCTTCTTGTATCATTCTGATAATTCTGGTACCTTGTCCAATAATAATTATCAGTGTATTTAGCAACCAGGCCTTCAGGTGAGGAAGGGTCAGCCCAATTCCATGTAACATTCTGCTTATTTCTAAAGTAAGCATCTTTCTGAGCCATCATATCAACATTGGTTTGATACCATTGCCTAAAATTCTGGTTCACATTTAACCCACTATATCCTGATCCATATCTACCTAAACCCTCAACTTTTGAGTAATTCGCAAGTGCTGATGCGGTTAACCGATCGGTAATTTGATACGTAGAACCAAAATTTAATATATTTTTAATGATTTTACTATTCGGTAACGTTCCCCGGTCATCACTTCTGGTGTAGCCCAGCTTGATTGTCCCTTTATCGGATGCGCCATCTAACATAATATTATTGTTGTTAGAAATTGCTGTCTCATAAAATGTTGATGGATTATTTGCAGCAGCAACCCAAGGCGTTTTTTTCTTATAATTAGGAGAGTATGGGTCAAAGGCATCCCATTGATACACCAGTAGGTTTGGATCAAATTTAGCCCCATAAGATGCATCTTCAGAAGTGGGAACAACCCTTTCCTTAACACCATTACCCTGAACATCAATTAATAAGAAACCATCTCCGCTTTCATATCCACTTGAATATCCGGCACCATACTCCGTTTGGTACTCCGGAAAAGTTGATTTGTCAATGGTTCCCACGGTTAAACCACTATTAATTGTAATTCCCATGCCTTTACTCTTTCTGCTTTTTGTGGTAATCATAATTACACCATTAGCTCCTCTGGATCCATAAAGCGCACTCGCTGCAGCTCCCTTAAGCACGTTAACCGATTCAATATCGTCGGGATTGATATCTGCTGCCGCATTTCCATAATCATAACCACCCCTCCCTCCTTGCTGGTTAGCAGAATTATTGTTTGAATTATCGACAGGAACGCCATCAACGACAAATAATGCCTGATTATTCCCTGTTAAAGATTTATTACCTCTGATTACAACATTGGTTGATCCACCAATTGCATTGCCTTGAATAATCTGCAAACCAGATACTTTACCTGATAAGGCAGACGCCGCATTCGATGATCTAGTTAGCGTAAGTTCTTCTCCCTTTACCTGCTGCGCCGCATAAGACAGGGTATTTTTCTTCCTAACCTGGCCCAAAGCAGTTACCACAACTTCATCCAAAGCCTTAGCATCTGAAGATAATACAGCATTAATTACATCTGAACTTCCAATGGGCTTGGATTGAGTGGCAAAGCCGATAGAGGAGAATACAATAACTTTAGCGTCCGGTGAGACTTTAATGGAGAATTTTCCGGTAGCATTAGTTGAGGTGCCTCCCGTGGCTCCCTGAATTTTTACGCTTACGCCAGGGATTGGCAGTTTGTCTTCTGAAGACGTAACTGTTCCGGTGATAGTTCGCTCCTGTGCCATTGCCGATAGGGCAAAAAACATCCAGATGAACAAACTCGGTAGAAGTTTTTTCATAATTAAGAAGTAGTTTAGTTAATAATTCGCCTAATGTAAGTTTTGAAACTCAGGTTAAAAAACTTTTTTTGATAAATTTTTACCAAAAAACAACAAAACAGATCAAGAAATCAATAAAAAGACTAACAAGAACTACAAATTTTAAATAATTATGAACTATAAATCATGAAATAAAAATATTTACAACAAAAAAAATAAAAAAACCACATTATTTTAAATATAAAATAAAAATAAACTATAAAAACACCACAATAACTTGAAATTAAAGCCTAATAAATTCAAATTTCAACTTAAAAAAGGAGATTTTATTTACTATAAGCAAATAATCGAAAGGTGAAACAGAAATTTACAAGAAAAACAAACTAAAAAATTTAAAATTTAGATATTCACATCTAATAATCGACGTATTGTAAAGTTTATTTAACAAAGTAGGCCATGAACACGCCTTGGCAACTTTATTCCTGTATTGATTAATAATCTGTTGTGAAGATTTTTATGAAGGTTTTTATTTCACTATCCTTCACCGCATTTAGCGCAGCGGATAGATACATAGAAACAGAGCCTAAAGCTTACCCAATGAAGGTAATTCATTTCAGTACCTATTTTTATAGAAAATGCAAACCACGAGGCAGTATAGGGCACTTTAAACATCTTTTGTACTTATAAAGGATCCGATAACCATCGGATCAGCATGGCCATTAAACCTCATTAGATGCTTAAAATTAAAAAGTTACATTCTAAATGTAATCGAAATCAGGCCATTAACAAAAAAGGTTTATTTATTTCTATAGTTTATAATGAAGAAATGAAGACTCAAAAGTCACTTTAGACAATGAATGCACTAATATCCACAAAAAATTATATTAGAAAACAATGTTTTTCCACCCTCCCAGAAGTTTCGAAAAAGCGGATCGTTAGCCAAATAAACTACCTGGCCACGCCCAAAATCCTGTACTCCAATTAAAAGCCCTGCTTTAAGCTCTTCCTTTGCTTTTTTGCCCACTACACCGGCCATTAAACTTTTTTCGTTGATTAAACCCACATTCCAGCCTTTAATAAAAGGCTCATAGATTTTACGATCGGTTTTTAAGCTATAATAGGTTTTACCGAGCCCATAAGAAAACGGGTGACTGGAATCAAGATCGATCTTATAGATAGCACCAGGAATAGTCGTTTCAAAATCATCCTTATCTTTGTTCTTAAAAAGAAGTTTACTTGCATCTGTTTTTTCATCTTTTTTTACTGCAGCTTCCTTCTTTTTAATATCGAAGCCTTTTTTATCTAGCACACCTTCAATGGCATCTTCCATCAAAATCAGTTTGCCTCCTTTATTTAACCAGGCTGTTAAACCATCGCCAATAAAAGCGCTGTAACTTCCATCTGGCAAAATCAATGTATTTACCTTATTAACGTCAAGGTTATTCAAATCTTTGGCATTAATAATAATAGGCGAAAGATTGAGGTCATGCTCAAGAAAAAACCAGGCTTCGCCAAAAGCCAGAGAAGAAACTTCCATACCTGATACAATGGCGATTTTCGGCTGTTTTAACAATGGATAAACATTAGATCCAAAATCCTTACCTTTCTCTACAAAACCACTGCTTACCGCCTGAATAGGTTTATCCAACATTTTAGCAATAAAGGCTATTTTATCTTTCATACCCCTTATTATTTTTTCATTTTCTGCTCTCAGTACAATTAGGGTTCCGGCAGGGTAATCTTTGCCATTTACCGAAAATGGCTGATCGGCCTGCCTCACCTTCACATTTTCTTTTTGCAATGCTGTTAAAACCTGAACATCTTCACTTGTTCCCCAGCTAAATAGCCAGGCAAGAGGCTTCTCCACTTCCGTATTAATGATCTTAGCTTCCTCAATAGCTGCGAATTTTCCTTTTATACTTTCTTTACTGGCATACCCCTTTAATCCGTACACATAGGGCAGGGCCCAGGCCGTAATATCGTAAGTGTTAGAGTCGGTTACAAAGGTTTGTGGTTCCAATAAAACATTAGCCAAAACCGCTCTTGGCTGCTGCATATTTACAATTAAATCATTCCGGGCAATGCTAAAATTTTCTTCCTTTTGGGTATCATAATCATAACCTCTTCCAGTTTTATCGCCTCCAAAGGCAAATTCGATCTTATTTTTAGTTAACAGTTCGGCCAGTTTTTTTAAGCGTGATAAATTGGTCGCTTTTATAATATAACTTTTATAAATACCCGGGCTATTGGCCAATTCCTGTTGGAAATATTTTTTATACTCTTCTAATAACTTCTGGTGGTTTAAGGAAGTTACTTCGAGGGTAGACATGCCTGTGGTAAAATGGTGTGCAATACGGTCTTTTAAAGTTAAGGTATCACCATCATTGGTTACCACTGATAATCCGGCCCTGATACCGCCCTGCTCATAAGTCATACCAATTGATCCATTGTATAAAGGATAAGTATCTCCGTAAGAGGGATAAAGCAGATCGAAACGTTCTTTGGTAAAATATTGCCAGCCTTCAGCGTCGAAGTACTTGGCATTGTTTTTACCTACAACCACCTGAAAACCCTTTTGCCAAGATGTAATGTTCTGGTGAACCGGTTCTGCTGCCGGCGCAAAATAGTATGGTTCATTATAGCTTTGTTCATGAAAATCGACATGTACCTGTGGCATCCATTGGTTATACAAGGCCAAACGCTGCCGACTTTCAATCTGGGTTTGCCAGGCCCAGTCGCGGTTTAAATCGAAATAATAATGGTTTGGTCTGCCGCCCGGCCAAGGCTCAATATGCTCCCTGGATGAGGGATCTGAATTTGGCGTTTTCCCTACTACACTGTTAAAATAATTTACGTAACGATCTCTTCCATCGGGGTTTAAGCAGGGATCAATGACCACAACGGTATTTTTTAACCACTCGGCAGCAGGCTTATTATCTCCCGAAACTAAAGTGTAAAGCATCTTCATGGCGGTTTCAGTAGAGTTAGCCTCATTACCATGTACATTATAGCTTAACCAAAGTATAGCAGGCTGATTGCTTAGATCGATAGTGTTATTGGTACCGGTTGCCAGAATTAAATTGTTGGTCCTGACCTGTTCCAGTTTGCTTATATTTTCTGGTGAAGAAACAACTGCCACCATTAACGGCCTGCCTTCATTGGTTTTACCATATTCGATCAGCTTCATGTTTTTAGCTGAAGCCGCAGCAGTTTGCCTAAAATAATCAGCTACTTTATGGTGAGGTGTAAAGTGCGAACCTAATTCATAACCTAAAAATTCATCAGGAGATTTTATTTGTGCATGTGAAGCAAGTGCTCCAATAAAAAACAGATAGAACGCTAGGATTTTTTTCATTTGACTTTGGTTTGCTTAGGTTACAAATCTATTCTACGATAGCCAAACTGAGTGGTTTAAGTGCAAATTTGGCTTCTTCGAAAAAATAATTTTATCTAATGTACTAATTTTGCTTTTTGTTACTGCAAAAGCTTAAAAGTGAGTAAATAAAAATGCTTCCAAACTTAAAAAAGTGAAGAAGCATTAAATGTAGAGAAGAAATAATATTAAATCAAGTAGTTATTGTGAGCAAAGCGTGTAACCTAGAACTGCGCCACTTAATACTTGAAATATTCTAACTCCCGATTCATTTATTGATGAATTTATAACATATAAAAATTTGTAATCACCATCTCCAGCTCTAGTGTCGCCAGTTGAAGATAAATAAGCTGGGATGTAGCCATTATTATTATTAAGATCAAAATCCTCTCGCAACCAAATAAATGAAGATACTTCCCCAGAGGTATCACATGCGCCATTTGGGCGAAGTGTTACACGATATCTTTTTCTAACTTCAGTACATGTACCATTATTATTTGCAAAATTTTGACCATTTGCATTTGCATCATTTAATGCAAGCTGATCAGCTGCAGACTGAGAACTTGCACTATAAGTACCTGCTGCTACAGTATATGTTACGATAGAACCTGCATACCCTGTCCCACAATTTCTGGTATAACTTGTTGATAATTGAGCATTATAATATGCTGTATTACATTGACCATTAGCATTAGCATAAGCCTGACCATTTGCATTAACAGCATTTATTGCCAATTGATCTGCAGCTGATTGAGAACTTGCACTATAAGTACCTGCTGCTACAGTATATGTTACGATAGAACCTATTTTTCCTGGACCACAATTGTTTTTTGTAAAAGATCCTGATTTTGCTACATTATAAACGGTGGTTTGTGCCGGTGTAGTCGGCTTAACGGTTATTGTAACTGACTTTTGAAAAGAATTTGAAGTGCCTTGTAAGTCATTAATTATTGTGCACTTAAAATACAAAGTAACAGTAATGGGTTGATCAATGCTGTTTGAAATTTTAAAAGTAAATTTACTTGGCGAACTACTGGTTTGACTATAAGCTTGGGTATAAGTTAAATCTGTCAAATCTAGATAAAGCCCATAGCCTGCAGCAGGAGAACTTGTAGAAGTAAAATTAGGCTGGTATGAAATAGTCCCAAAATGCATACTTGCAAATTCACCTGAACCAGTTAATGTTACAATACCGTTATTCTCAACGGTTTGAGGCGAAGGGGTAAGTGTTTGAGAGTAGCTCAAAAAGAAACATAACATAGCCGTTCCTATTAGAAAGAGTTTTTTCATTTTTATTTGTTAATTTAGTGTTGCCTAAGATAATATTTTTTATGTATTATTTCATGTCATTAAATTTTATACTAGCACCTAGCAAAAAATACCTGCTAATGTTGGAATACTTTACCGTTTGAATATATGATCCGGAAATATTATTATTAACATAATGATAAGAATTAAACACATCATATGCCTTTAACCAAATTGCAGCAGATTTTTTCAAAAAAGTTCTTCGTATTTCTGCATTCGTAGCAAAACTAAAATTCTTACTGATGCTATAGTTAAAATTCAGAAATGGATTTATGCTAAATTCAAATTTTAAATAATTTAATGAAATTTTATCCGTATAAATTATATTAATCTGATTGCCATTACTGTTTTGGTAGGTATATTTTGAATAGACGCTTGAAATAAAAGGAGAAATCGACAATATACTTTTTATAATATTTAAATTACTTGATAATGAATGACTTATACCATGATTTTTACTAACCTGCCTAACTTGATTTAGGCTTATTGGTTGTTCCTGATAATTTCCTAATAGTCGGTAAACTAAATTATTTCCATTAGTAAAGTTTTTTGAGAAAGAAATTGAAATATCAGCATTCGTAGCTTTCCCCAAATTTTCAACAATGGTTGTTTGTGTTTCTCCTGGTGATGCATTTATTGAGAATCCGATCTTAGATCGATATTGTTCAATATTTGCATTAAAAATTAAACTCATAGAATCTGTTTTTTTTAAGTCGTATGTAAACTCTAGACGATCTTGTAACTCTGCTTTTAATTTTGTGTTACCCTTTGAAAAGGAAATTATATCAAAAGAATTATTAGTCCCTGTTAATTGTAGAACGTTTGGATAATTTGTTTTTTTTAAATAATGAAATAACAGGTTTCTATCTTTAGTAATTTTATAGTCAAATACAAAGCTCGCGTCTAAATTCCAAAGCGCTTCTTTTCTACCTTCATCAAAGTCTCTAAAATTTAACAATCCATTAACAGAACTTTCTAAGCTAAACTCATTAAAACGATTAAAAACCTTTATACCAGGAGAGAAATATTGGTAGTTCAATGCGTTTCTTTTTTGGCTATTACTTAAAGAATCACTAAGCAGAATCTCTTGAAAATGTAGACTTTCATATTTATAATTCATTAGAAAACTAATGTATCCGCTTTCTGAAAAAGGTTCGATAAAATAGCTATTATTTGCAAATTGCTTTTTAACTGCTTCCCTTTGTCCATCTACAAAGTACTTTATAGTTAAATTATTTGAATAATTATCAACTATATTTTCCTCATTGAATCTGTATTTATTAGTACCGAAAATTAATTCGTTATTAAATGACCTCCCTCTTTTTTTCGAAAATAATTTTTGGTATGATAAATTGCTTAAAATAGTTTCATTAACAGAACCAGAAGCTTTGTATAGATTTGAAATATTTAGGCTATTGTTTGAATTTACAAAATAATTCAGCGAGTCTAATTTTTTGCTGTTTTCATAATCCAATGTTTGTGTAAATTTTAAAACATTTTGCGAGTCTATTTTGTAAATCATATTAACACTTGTCCCTTCAAATGAGAATGTCTTTATTTTGGAAGAATTAAATGTATTTGAAAATTGATTAAATTCTTCATCTTTCCGATAAGATTCTGATTTGAACTTTAATCGACTTATTTTGGGTTTTATGTAAACTGATAACTCAATTTTCCTATTGTAAAAGAGATTTCTGTAGCTTATTCTTGAACTGTAGTTTGATGTGTTATTACTGCTCGCAGAAAAACTAATTTTTGGTTCTGAAAAACTGTCACCTACATTTAAATTATTGGAATTTAGATTTAATGATATCTGTTCATCCTTTTTATAGGTATAAAGATCAACTGTCCCGATATACCTCTTCAAAGTACCTATCCCTAAACTCGCATTACCAAATTTTCCCTTGTTAAACTTTTCTTTAAATTTCAAGTTTACTTTAACAGCTGGGTTTAGTAAAGTCGTATTAGTCAGAGAGTCGATATCTGTCTCTATTACTTCTATATTATTAAGGATAAGTGCTGGCAGATTTTTATAAATTTCTGTATTATTTTTTCCAAAAAAATCACCTCCATTAACTAACAAATCAGTAACTGGCTTACCCTTATAGAATAACTTACCATTATTGTCTTTATAAAAGCCTATATTTTTCGAGAACAAATCATCAATCATTATATATCTCTCAAATTTTTTATCCGAGAAGTCAATATTTGTAGTATCTCGATACCTCTTTCTTTTTCTTATTAATACCTCATTTAGATTAATCCCCTCTGGTTTTAATCTAAATTCCCCTAACTCGTTTTTTATACTTAGGCTAGTTAATTCCAACTTCGAACTAAAAGCGTGATAATCCTTCATACTTACCTCAAGTAAATTCGAAACTAATAATAAATTGATAGGTATCTTAAATTTACCTAAACTGTCACTCACAAAATACCCTGTCTTTTTCTTATCAGAATATATTAAGATATTAGCGGTCTTAATCGGGTTACTCGTCACATCATCAATGACTATACCTGTGAGATACTTACCTTGGGAATAAGATCGAAAAAAAATGAGAGTTAAAAATATGACAACAATTAGTGCGCGCATCTTTTGATTTGAAACAAATATATTATTTAATACAAAACGAGACTCAATCTAATTTCTTAATTAATAAGCATAAATTTGTTGACCAACTCTTTCGATAAACATGATCACAACCGAAAAACTATACGATTACTACCTTAAAAACCCTGTTATTTCTACCGATACAAGAAACATTACACCCGGTTGTATCTTTTTTGCCTTAAAGGGTGATCTATTTAATGCCAACGCATTTGCTACCCAGGCCATAGAAAAAGGGGCAGCATTTGCCGTAATTGATGAAGAAAAATATGCACAAGACGATAAATTTTTATTGGTTGAAGATGTACTCAGTAGCTTACAGGATCTGGCCCGTAATCACCGGAAGCAACTCAACATCCCGGTAATCGGTTTAACGGGCAGTAACGGAAAAACCACGAGCAAAGAACTGGTAAATGCTGTTTTAACCGAACGGTATAAAACCTTTGCCACCTTTGGTAATTTAAACAATCATATCGGTGTTCCTCTATCTGTATTATCCATTACCGATGATGTTCAGGTTGCGGTAATTGAAATGGGTGCCAACCACCAAAAGGAAATAGAACTGCTTTGTACCATCGCACAGCCTACCCATGGCATCATTACCAATGTAGGCATGGCGCATTTAGATGGATTTGGTGGTTTTGAAGGTGTAAAAAAGGGTAAGGCCGAGCTTTACGCCTATTTAAAAGAAACTCATGGATACACTTTTATCAATAGGGACAATCCTAATTTACTTGAAATGAGTATGGCAGCAGGCTTAAATAAGCTCATTTATTATGGCACCGAAAATGGGAATACCATTAAAGGAGAACTAAAAAGCAGCGATCCTTTCATCGAAGTAAACTGGACCAATCATGAAGTTACATCATCAGTAAAAACCAATCTAACCGGAAGTTATAATTTTGAAAACATCCTGGCAGCAATCTGCATAGGAGACTTTTTCGACATGAGCCCTGAAGAGATCAACGCCGGTTTATCAAAATACAAGCCGAAAAACAATCGTTCGCAACTCACCAAAACTGAAAAAAATACGGTAATCTGCGATTTCTATAATGCCAATCCAAGCAGCATGGCTGCGGCTTTGAAAAACCTCTCCGTAATATCGGCTGATAAAAAGACAGCTATTTTGGGCGACATGTTTGAATTAGGCCCTGAATCACATGATCAACACGAATTGATAGTAAAACAGGCCAATGAAAGTGGTTTAGATCAAATCATTTTTATCGGGAAGGATTTCCATACATTTAAAGACAGTTTTAAAGGCATATTTTTCGAAACGCCTGCCGAAGCTGCTCAATACTTACAAGAAAACTTAGTTCAGGATCATTTAGTATTACTCAAAGGCTCGCGAGGAATGAAACTGGAAAGCCTGTTGCAATATTTGTAGGGTATGCATAGCCTAATGCGCTTTACTATTCTACCAACAACCCAACATCGCTTACTTCCAAAAGTGGATTATCGCGCATATTCTGCTCAATTTCAATCTCAAATTTGCCATTTCGCGGAAAATGATAGCTGGTTAACATTGGCAGGGTATAGCTAAATACATTTCCCGAACCGCTACCCAGCCATTCGCCATCATTTTTGGCCAATTTATATTGATAGCGTTTGGTTACCACTTTTTTACCATCTTTAAAATGAGCCAGGATAAAAATATTGGCATATTTATAATTGGCGGTATGTCTTAACTTAAAATAAATATTATAGCCTTTGGTGTTATCTTTAATGTCAAATGTTGTAGAAATGTGGTTACGGTAAGTCCACCTGCGGTCGGCAATTTCTATATTACTATCAACTACACTGTCAGTACAGCCTGCAAATAGCGTAACCATCCATAAAAAGGCAAGCAAAATGATTCGCCTTTTATTCAGCAGCAGGTTTATTTTCTGAGCCATTATTATTGTTTCGGCGATTATTGTTTTTCCTACGGTTATTTCTGTTCTTATTTTTGCTCTGCTCTGGCCTGGTACCTTCTACAGTAACATTTCCTTCGGCCTTAACTTCAGGTTTTGGTCCTTGCGGTTGCTTCGGTTTGTTATTTTGAGGCCTTGGTCCATTAACATGCTGTGGTTTTGCTACCGCCTGTTGAGGCTTTTGACCCGCATTTTGTTGTGGCTTTGCTCCGTTAGGCTGTTGTTTTCCGCTTTGTTGCGCTTTCTGTACACCTTGTTGAGGCTGCTGAGGCTTGTTATTAGGGCCGGCATTTTTCTCTCCTGCAGGAATTCTTTCTCTTTTATTCTGGTTATTATTTCGGTTATTTTTCTGGTTGCTGTTTCTGCTCTGGTTATTTTTACCGCGAGAACGTTCGTCAAGGCGGGTTAAACTATCCTGACCCACTACATTTTCGTAATCAAAAGATTTTTCGACTATAACCGGCGCGGCAATCTGAACGGCTTCTTCTTTTAAGTTAGGCGCTTTTTTACCTGCCTTATTCATCGCCATGATCTCTTTTACGCGTGCGGCTTTAACCGGGATCCAGTTTTCGTCACCCTGATAGCTAAACCACATGATTTTTTTGAAAATATCGGTTTTCTGGTGACGGGCATAACCAGCTTCAGTATCCAGGTTTTCAATTCTATCAGGAATATCTTTTAAAGCATCCAGATAAGTATCCAGCTCATAGTTTAGGCAGCATTTTAATTTACCGCACTGCCCCGCAAGCTTTAAAGTATTTAATGATAAATTTTGATATCGGGCCGCAGCCGTAGATACCGTTTTGAAATTGGTTAACCAGGTAGAGCAGCATAATTCGCGACCACAAGAACCGATTCCACCTAAACGGCCAGCTTCCTGACGCATTCCAATCTGGCGCATTTCAATCCGGATCCGGAAACTTTCTGCCATCTTTTTAATCAGCTCGCGAAAATCTACACGTCCATCAGCAGTATAAAAAAAAGTAGCTTTAGTTTTATCGGCCTGATAATCCACATCGCTGATTTTCATCTGCAGACGGAGATCAAGTGCCAGTTTACGCGCTTTATGCATGGTTTCCCATTCCATCCCTTTGGCGGCATTCCATTTCTCCACATCAGCTTCGGTAGCCTTACGGTATATTTTTTTGGTTACCTGATCAAGCGTGGTTTTGCGGCGTTTCATTTGGATCCGCACCAGCTCGCCCGTAAGCGAAACATGTCCTACATCAAAACCACCAGTTGGCCCTTCAACGGCAACAAGTTCTCCAATTTCGAGGTAAATGTTATCGTTATTGAGGAAAAACTCTTTACGAGAGCCTTTAAATTTGATTTCGGTAACCTGAAAAGGTTTATAATTAGAAGGCATATCTAAATTAGACAGCCAATCGTGAACTTCCATTGTTTGGCAACCACCGGTGCCGCATGAGCCATTACTTTTGCATCCATTAGGGGTGCAACCACCACCTGTTGAACAACTTCCACATCCCATATTAATTATATATATATTGAGTCCCCGAAGGGAGCGTTTTAAACTTGATAATTTTTACCAATTGTAAAGATACATCTAAAAACAGAATTTTCGGGTTTGCGTTTCTTTCAATGTGGTAATGTGCCTTTTCCAGTTCGCCGATTATAGCCTCTGCCATAGGTAAGGTAAGTACGTGTGTACTGAGTTTTTTCGCGGTTTCGAAGGTTAGGGGAGGTAATTTCACCAATTCTTCGGCACCACTTAAAATTAAACAGCATTCGCGTAAATAATTTACGCCATATTTTAAAAAATTCTTCTGGTTTTCTCTTCCCCACTTCGCGGCCTCGTCGGTAAACTCGATCAGATCGGGAACTTTGTTACCAAAACCCATCCTCAGCCAGGCCGTAAATGTACCCGAACTATCACTTTGCGTATCGGCGGCTAGTGCCTTTGCTTCAATTAAATTTCCATCGGCCAAAAAGGAATAATCAACAGCCTGATGCTCCGTTAATCCGCTGGCATTTAATAAATATCCGGTTACCTCTTCTGATGAAAGCTTCGGAATCTTCACAATTTGCGTTCTGGATAAAATGGTGGTTAAAATCTGATCCTGACTTTGTGCTATTAAAATAAATAATGTATTTGCAGGCGGTTCTTCAATTAATTTTAATAAGGCATTTCCAGCTTTATCCAGGTATTCGGGAAGCCACATAATCAAAACCTTGGTTTCCGCTTCGAAGGCCTTATAACTTAGTTTTTTAATAATGTCGTGGCACTCGGCAATGTTGATATTGGCCTGTTTATTGGCCGCATCGAGTTTGGAGCGCCAGATATCCATATCAAAATAAGGATCCTGCAGTAACATACCCCGCCATTCTTCCAATACATCTACAGCGGTTTTTACACTTGCCGAGGCAAAAAAAGGATAGGAAAAATGCAGATCAGGATGAATTAAACGTTCGTATTTTCTACAGCTCGAACATTCGCCACAACTATCATTTTCGCCTTTATTAAGGCAATTGATGTATTGTGCATAGGCAATAGCCAAGGCTACAGCCCCTGAACCAGCAGGCGATAAAAATAGCTGCGCATGGCTAATGCGGTTTTCCTTAACCGTCTGCACCAATTGTTGCTTCACTCTTTCTTGTCCGATGATTTCTTTAAACTGCATTTGGTGCAAAATAAGAAATAGATATGAGATTCACACATTCGTCATCACGTTCTTACTTTTGAAACACACTTTTGATGTTGTAGAAACCTCCGGATTTTATGTTGACGGAATCGTTTCAATAGATTTTTTCAGTTAATTGATGTGCTCACATTATTTTGAAAAGCAAGGCCTTGTGCGTTTCGGTTCCGAAAGTCCTGCTATCCCTCCAAGTCCTCACTGCGCTCCGGGCTTTTCGTTCTATCAGGTTTATTTAACTAAAATCAGTAATTCTTGGGAAACATTAAATAGCGCACTACGCAACATTACCCAACCGCACCGGTCTGCATCAACTAAACCTGATGGGAGCGGGCATCCCGATTTTTCATCGGGATAAAGCATACAGCAGGGCCGTATATACCAAAGTACCACAGGTTTTGCTTTCCAAAAAACAGAAAATAGATTTTTTAGTCAATACAAACATGTTACCAAGGCATTACCACTTAGGTTTACCTATTATTTCAAAAACCTTACCTTTGGCTTTTATTTTTTTAAATGGTGCTAAACGCTTTACACCAAACGCTTAACATTTATGGCACGAATCCTCGCATTTGATTATGGAACAAAACGCATCGGCATTGCGGTAACCGATCCTTTGCAGATTATTGCAACAGGCCTGGATACGGTACATCCTAAAGATGTGATCGAATATGTTAAAAAATACATGCTTAAAGAGCAGGTTGAGGCCTTTGTATTGGGCGATCCTAAACAAATGAATGGTTCTCCATCTGATTCGGCACAACATGTAAAAGGTTTTGCCACGCTGTTGAAAAAATCATTTCCCGATATCCCAAGGCATTGGGTTGATGAACGTTTTACTTCTAAACTGGCCCATCAGGCCATTATGCAAAGTGGCTTAAAAAAAATGGACAGAAGAGATAAAGACCGGGTTGACACCATTGCTGCAACCATCATTCTACAATATTTTATGGAAAGTAACCGTTTATAACCAACAAATGAGCCTAATAAACGACGATTTACAGGATTTACTAATTGCCTATTGCGAGCCTGAAAGCGAGTTGCTACAACAGATAGACCGCGAAACAAACCTTAAAGTTTTAATGCCACGCATGCTTTCTGGCCACTATCAAGGCCGGGTATTGAGTATGCTCAGCAAAATGGTTTCCCCCAAAAGGATTTTAGAAATTGGCACTTTTACTGGTTATGCTACTTTATGCCTTGCCGAAGGATTAACCAAAGATGGCCTGTTATATACGCTGGATATTAATGAGGAACTGGAAGACATGGTTCGCCGCAACTTCGCCAAATCAGCCTATAATGATCAGATCAGGTACATCCTTGGTGATGCTACTACTACGATTTCAGGTTTAGATGAAGTTTTCGACATTATTTTCATCGATGCAGATAAGAAAAACAACGGTACCTATTATGATCTGATTTTTGACCGTGTTCGCCCTGGCGGGATTATCATTGTTGATAATGTTTTATGGAGTGGAAAAGTACTTCAAGAGAAACAGGATAAAGACACCAGAAATATCACTAGTTTTAATGATAAAATAGCTGCAGATGAACGCGTTGAGAAATTGATTTTACCTGTGCGGGATGGTTTGTTTGTGATCAGGAAAAAATAAATCGTCATTGCGAGGAACGAAGCAATCCTACAACGATCGCTGGTCAAACCAATGCATTAAGATTGCTTCGTGCCTCGCAATGACGGAAATATAAAAACCATGACTAAAAAAATCTTTACTTTTTGTGTACTGCTCTTATCCGGAATGATCGCGAAAGCACAAGATACCGACGATTACATTGCAGCGCATGTACAATATGCACAAGGTTTAATGCATGATCATAAAATTCCGGCCAGCGTTATTTTAGCTGTCGCCATACATGAATCTGCCGCCGGAAATAGTAAAATCGCACAGCATCTTAATAACCATTTCGGCGTAAAAGGGCCAAATAACAATGCAGAAATCCATTCCTCATACCGCGATTATTTAAATGCTGACGAATCTTACAGCCACTTTGTAGAAATTATGGAAACCCGGGAGCCTTTTAACAATCTTTTTGGGAAATATGATCAATACGATTATAAGGGGTGGACTTACGGTATCCGCCGTTGTGGTTACGCCCGTAGCAGAAGCTGGGCCAGCCAGGTGATTGGCTTAATTAAAAAATACGAGCTCTATCAATACGATGAGCGTCCAGAGGGCTACGAAGAACCTGTGTATGCAGCTCCCGTTCATCGCAGGACAAAAAACAGAAGAAAAACAAGGATATATACCGTTAAATCTGGCGATAACCTAAACATAATTGCCAAAAAGAAAGGCACAAGCGTTAAATCCCTTATGCAAAAAAACGGCATTAAAAAGACAAACTTAAAACCAGGACAGAGGATTAAGTTTTGAGTTGGGAGTCATAAGTCTAATTTACAGTTTGCAGTACACAGTTTACCAATTTAAACAATTAACCAATTAAATATCACTATACAATGCGTTCAACCAACTATCTTATCATATTAGCGGCAATCATCGTTTTTTTTAGCTCCTGCGGCACCAGAAAATTTTCTAAAAACAATAAAAAGATCGAAAAAGAGGCCAACAAAGCGAATAACAATAATTACAAAAGCTACAATACTTTAAGTTATATCGATGAGTTTAAAGGTGTGGCCATAGAAGAGATGAACTCGGCCGGTATTCCTGCAAGTATTACTTTGGCACAGGGAATCTTAGAATCTGGTAGTGGAAACAGCGATTTAGCCAAGTATGCCAACAACCATTTCGGCATTAAATGCACCTCAGATTGGAAGGGAAAGAACTATTTCCGTGATGATGACCAGAAAAACGACTGTTTTAGGGTCTATAAAGATGCCCGGGAATCATTCAGAGACCATTCTGAGTTTTTAAAACGTAAACGCTACAGTTTTCTTTTCCAGTTAGACAAAAACGATTATAAGAGCTGGGCACAGGGATTGAAAACAGCTGGCTATGCAACCAACCCGAGATATCCTGATCTGCTCATCAACACCATCGAAAAATACCAGCTTTACCAATACGATCAACCAGAAAGCGAAAAGCAAAAAATTGCCCGCGAGGATCGTGTCTTTTCAGAAATCAATCAAAATATCCCCAAAGAGAAGGCTAAATTTACCCCAGTTGAAACGCCACCAGCAGGTGCAAAACCAATTCTGGCCGATGGCACTTATACCGTTGTAAAAGGAGATACCCTATATAATATTGCAAAACGCTTTAATTTAACGGTTGATCAGTTAAAAATGCTGAACGAAATGACTTCCGATGCCATTAAACTTGGCCAGATACTTAAGGTTAAATAATGTTAAGTGCAAACATAGCCAGCAAGATATTTGTAGTTTTGTAACTGAATGAAATTTTTTATTCCCTTTATACTTGTTTTTGGCTTCTCTACGTGGCTTCACGCACAAAATAAACCTGTGCAGGGTATTGTTATTGATAAAGAAACCAAGCAGCGTTTGGCTAAAGTTTATATTTATAACATCCGTACGGGTGATGGCTTATACAATAATACAAAAGGCGAATTCAGCACTTTTGCACTGCCTGGCGATACCTTGGTTGCGGCTTTATCGGGCTATGGCGTAGATACTATTGTTTTTAAGGGACAAACTGCGGCATACTTTCAACTCAGATCGCTTGGCATCAGACTCCGTGATGTGGTTATTCAACAAAAAAGATTGAGCCCGCAGCAGCAATACGAAAAGAATGTTCAAGAATACCGCTACCAAACCATGAAAGGAAGTAGTAAGGATTTATTGAATTTAGGCAATGGTGGCGTTGGTTTAGGCATTGATGCAATTTACAACCTGTTAAGCAGGCAAGGGAGAAATGCCCGTCATCTGCAAAAAGTCCTGGAAAAAGATTATCGTGAAGACCTGATCGATTACCGTTTTAATGCCAACCTGGTGAGTCAGGTATTAGGCATAAAGGATGCTGAACTAACTGATTTTATGCAACAATATCGTCCAACCTACCAATTTGTATTGGATGCCTCAGATTATGCTTTTAATCTTTTTATCAGGAACGCCTATAAAAGCTACAGGTTAAACCCTACGGCCTTAAAATTACCTACATTGCCCAAAATAACGATCGATAAGTTGTGAGCACGCCAATTCTGATTGTTAAGAAACTTCCTGCAGCAGGCATGGCCATCTTTCCATTTATCCTGTTAAAATCTGCAAGGCTTAAAAACGATCAGGAGATTATCAATCACGAGAAAATCCATTTGCGCCAACAGCTGGAATTACTTGTGCTTCCTTTTTATATCTTGTATCTGCTTAATTACCTATTCAACCTGATCAGATACAAAAAACATGATCTCGCCTATCGGAATATTGTTTTTGAAAAGGAAGCGTACCGTTATGAAACTGATTTAAATTACCTGAAAAACGGTAATTGGTATGGCTGGATCAGGAAGAAGTAAAACTGCCACCTCTGCTTTTGCTTTAATAGGTGTTCTGGCAATCATTTTGTTAAATGCTTTTTATCTCTAAAATTTTTCTTTTTCTTTGTAGGTAATGAAGAACTGTTTAGCTGCCATCGTCCTGATTCTAAGTTTCTGCTCTACAAAATTATATGCACAGGAAATTGATACTATTCCGATCAACACAAAAGACCTGAATATCAAGTTAAAACGCAGTCCGTTGCCAAGCAGGCAAGGGCCGTTAAACTTTGAACCTGTAAAAATTAAGCCTTTGGTTGTAAACGCCAAGATTAATTACTGGAAAACAAGGACCAATATCGGCATCAATATTAACCAGGCCCAGTTCAGTAATAACTGGAAAGGTGGGGGTACCAACTCTGTGGCAGTTGGGGGGCTTTTAAACTGGAAGGCAGAGTATAACAAAGACAGCTATAGTTCTGTAAGCGAGCTGGTTTTGCAGTATGGTAAAATCAAAAATAAAGATCAGCTGCAAAAGAAAACCAACGACCGTATTTTCTGGGATAACAAAGCCTCTTTTCAACTCTCCAAAAGCTGGTTTTTCTTCGGATCGTTAAGTTTTGAATCACAATTTGACAATGGTTATTCTTACAGCGTTACAAACGGACAGGAAACTGCCACGCTGATTTCAAAATTTATGGGGCCGGGTTATTTAACAGAATCTATCGGTTTCGAGTATAAACCAGTTAAATATTTTTCAACCCGTATAGGTACTGGTACGGCACGTCAAACTTTTGTATTGGACGAAAAGCTTTTTCTTGATCCTACGAATAATGCCAATCCACCCAAAGCTACCGTTTATGGTGTAGAATATGGCAAAAAAGTACGTAATGAACTGGCTTTCCAGATTGTAAGTGCATTTGATAAGGATATATTTACCAATACAAACCTTAAAGCACGTTATCAGATGTTCATTCCGTATCAGGATTTTAAAATGAGCAATATTGATCACCGCTTAGATGTTGCATTAACGGCAAAAATCAATCGCTTTATGAATACCAGTTTAACGGGTGTACTGCTGTTCGATAAAGATACCGGCACCAATAAAATACAGGCGAACCAGACTTTAGCATTGGGTTTTGGCTTTACCTTCCCCCGATAGGTTTACCCACCACCAATTTTACCCATTTCCCAGTAAGGCATGGTCACAATCTGCCTAAAGCTTACGCCCCTTTGTTTTAGGTAACGTTTAAACTGCTGTACCGATTTTGCCCTGCCTGTTAAGTAAAACGTAGCATTTTGCCACATTTCCCAACACAAGGGGTGCATGTTTTGCACCCAGTTAATGGCATTTTGAGCAGGAGCATTGATATCAGAAGGCACGGCATCGATCAGTAGATTTAGCTTCTTAACTGAACAAAGGTTCTCTTCCTGCATTTCCAGAATCCCAAAATATTCTGCATCCTCATCTATCACTTTTCTCCCAAGCGATTCGTACAAACCCAGGCTGGTTTCATCGCCAAAAAAGAAATGCTGATTGGATGCTTCATTGTATTTTACCTTTGCCCGATCTACAATCAGTTTTAAACGGTCTCCTTTTTGGATATTTACGGCCAGATGATGTCCAGGCCCTTGTCTGTTCAGGTAAAAAATCACTTCACAGATTTCGTGTGCTTCGTCAAAACCCGATAAGGTATAATGCCTGTATTCGTTGGCATTAACCCTAAAAAGCACTTCCATTCCGGGAATAAATTTAGCATTAAAAAAATCGCCTTTGAAGGTAACGCACTTTAAGTTGCTGCTTAACATTTTGGTTGCTACAACTTCTACTTGATATATTTTATCGCTGATCACTTTTTCCATTGTGTTGGCCAGCCATGAAGGTAATTTAGGCATCGTATTCTTTTGTTTAGTAACTTTGAACAAAAGTAGTTGTCTAACAAATGCACCTTTTTATACCAAAAGGATTAAAGTTTATATCAAAAGGATTTTATGGCCTTAAACATTTACGATAGCGAAGATAAATATTATGTTGTAGGAAGTAAGTTCGACATTTCTCAACTTAATCAGCCATTGGTAACCGAAAGGAGGGATAAATACAGTTTTCCTTTTGGCGATGCTGAGATTGTAGAGATCGCTTTTTCGGGTATTTATATTGTTTACGGTGATATGGTTGTGAAACAGAGCCGCCTGCGCATTAAATCTTTTGATGAACCTGATATGGTAGAGCTCCACTTTGCGCTTACTGGTGGGGGCATTATGGAAAACTACATCACTAAAAAACGCCTGGATATTAAAGCAAACCAGCATAATATCATTTACAGCCCTGATTTTGACGGGATGGCAGAGTTTGATACAGGAGGTACACATAAATTTTTTGAGATAAACTTCGAGAGGTCACGGTTTATTGATCTAACCAGCGAAAGCAGCATCCTGCTCAAGAGTTTTGGCGAGAACATCATGAATAGCCGTTCAGTAGAACTTTCTTCAGAAAATCTGCCCATCAGCTTAGCGATGCACAGTTGTATCAATGATATTATGAATTGCCAGTTTACCGGCGGATTAAAACTCTTGTTCCTGCAATCTAAATGCCTCGAACTTTTGGCATTGCAAGCCCAGGCTTTTGAACTTGCAGCAAAAAAAACCAATACGCCTACCCTAAAATCAACCTATGATAAAGACCGCATTTATTATGCACGCGAATATTTGTTAGCCAATGCCAGTCATCCGCCATCGTTAAGCGAATTGGCAAAAACAGCAGGGATAAACGAGTTTAAACTAAAACAAGGCTTTAAAGAGGTTTTTCAGAATACTGTTTTTGGTTATTTAAGTGATTATAAATTAATGCGCGCTAAAGAACTCCTGGCCGACAGTGCTAAAAATATTAAGCATATTTCCGAAGAATTAGGTTACTCTTCGGTACAGCATTTCAGCAGTGCATTTAGTAAAAAATTCGGCATCAGCCCGGGGAAAGCGCGTTAGGTTAGTCATTAGCCTAAAAGTGATCGTCACCCTGAATTTATTTCAGGGTCCTAACTGCAAGAAAGATGCTGAAATAAATTCAGCATGACGAAAAGGAGTTTAAACCTTCTTCCTTTTTTTCTTCAGATCAAGATAATCTACATAATATAAAACCTTTACCGAAAGGCTATTATTCTGAGGAGCATTCAAAATTCCACTCAGGTTTTTGTTGTAACGCTGTGTGTAATAAGTATCGTAAGTTTCTGCTGCATCTTTGTACGAAACAGAAAGGGTGCTGCCAGGTGCAAACTGCCAGGTATAAATTAAATCGATATTAAATACATTGTAATTTCTGTCCAGTCCGTTTAATGTTGATCCGGTATAATCGCTTAAATTACCGTCGGCTTTAAGCAGGTAAAATTCTTTATTTCTTCTGTCGCTCCAATAGTGCCTCAACACCACCGTAAATCCCATTAAATTGGTAAAAGTATATTTAGCATCGAACGAATTTTCTACCGTTCTGCGGTCATATCTCGAAAAAATAGCCTGGTTCCCTTGTGCCGTTACCCAGTTTACGTAGTCGTAATTAGGATTAAAATTCAAGTCTAACCCAAAGGCAATCTGATCATTCAACCGCAGGTTCTGAAAAAGGTAAAAGTTATACTGTTTTCCGCCAAATAGCTGCTGTTTAAAGTATCTTACATTTCCCCCAAAATTATAGGCTTTGGCCCTGTTGGGGTTTACATAAAGACTGATGCCGTAATTTTCTGGTGCACGGTATAACTGCCCGTTGCGAGCCTCATAAAAGTCATTACCTTTTCTCTCCCAGCTCAAATCCAATTCTGCCGACCATTGATTTTTAAACTGCACCCAATACCCTGCATTTGTGCTTGTTTTTTGATAAATACTTGGTATTACCCTACGCGAATAGTTTAAATTAACCCAGCTTTCAAATTGATTATACCATTTACTTGGTTTATATACGTTATAACCAATGCCTATCCGCTGATCTAAAAAATTGTTATTGGTAAAGAATCCCATATCTGATGGGTCAAATTTATCATCAGCATATACCTGATTGTAACTCCAGGTAAAGTTGCCGCTCTGTTTACCCAACCGCAGTGTATAACTGTATCCCGTACTCGATTCTTCTCCCCTTAAATAACTCATTTTACCCCCGCCATTTACGAAATACTTATTGCCTTTATTATTTAGATTGAAAAGCAAAGCACTCACGTTGGCATCGTAAGCTGTTCCTTGCCTCAGCACATTGGTGTTGATAAATGTAGCCGAGCTATTGTTTTTTAGCGATTGATCGAAAACCAAAATATTATAATTGGTAAGTGGTTGCGTTTCCACCATCCGAAAGGTACCCTGAGCGTCTTCAACCTCAGTTTCCATACTACTGGTAACTGCATTAAAAATGCCAATACCAAGGCCTTTTGCTGTTCGGCCAGAAATCTTTGTGGCATTTAACACCTTAGCCTCTGTTTGATCTTTTACAATTTTATCGTTGCCCACACCACTATAATCGTAATAAGATGGAATAGAACCAATCCGTTTGGAATAAAAAAGATCGCCTTTGTTAAAAAGCTCTGTTCCTTCAGTAAAAAACTGGCGGTTTTCGTTAAATTTTACTTCGAAAGGAGTAAGATTTAATATCCGGTTATCAGATTGCACCTGTCCAAAATCGGGTACCAGGGTCATATCCAGCGTAAAACTGTTGTTAATTCCGTACTTTACATCCATCCCGCCATTAAAACGAGAGGTGGTGTTTTTTACCCCTGGCAAATTAACCGGATAATGGTTTACATAAGCCGAAATATAGGGCGAAAAAGATAATCTTAAAGGTGGTTTAACATCTTTTATTCCCGTCCAAAGTCCTTCCTGGTTAATAAAGCCATTTACTTTAGGGTCTACAAAATTCCAAAAGGTCTGTGTATTGCTCCGCTGCACCCTCCGGCTAAAATTTAAACCCCAATTCTGGATATCTTTACTGGAAAAGCGAAGCGCCGAATAGGGAATTTTCATTTCACAGGTCCAGCCTTTATCATCCAATTTAACGGCACTTTCCCATACCGCATTCCAGTTGGCGTCTTCATCGCCCACCTGCGAGTATTTAGCATCGAACTGCACGCCCGCAGCAGTTACAAAAAACCCGTTTCCGTTCATTTTATCGTAAAAAGGATCAACAATAATCGAAACGAAATCTGCATTGCCAATATTATCCCTCGAAACCAACTCGTGCGAAACGCTATCAGGGTGATCGTACATCCGGGCATAAACATAAATGGCCACATCATCATAAAGCACCTTCATTTCAGTACGCCGATCATGAGTTTCTACCTTTCCGGGATTTGGCCTGAGCTGAATAAAATCAGTAGCAATGGGAACATTATTCCAACATACATCATCTAAAATACCATCTATTTTAGGGCTTTGCAGCGTTCTTTTCGCCTCCAGTTGGCGCTGTTTCGAAATATCCTGAGCTTGAGAAAAAGCATAAGAAAATACAAAAAGAATAAGGAGGCAGCGTTTCATTCGTTTAGGTTAGTTAGGTATAAGACCGCACCTTAACAAAAATGTTGCACCAAAAGAAAAATTTAATATATCTTCCCTAAGTTTTGACTTTGAGGTGCAGCGATTTACAAGCAAAATTTGATACATTTGCCTTTTATTAAAAACAAGTAGCTTTTTGCCCTGTGGCATGAAGCTTTTAGCTTAAAAAAAGATGTTTGATAATTTACAGGACAAGCTAGACAGAGCATTTAAAGTATTAAAAGGTCAAGGCAGTATTACGGAAATCAACGTGGCAGAAACCATGAAAGAAATCCGCAAAGCATTGCTTGATGCCGATGTTAACTATAAAACAGCAAAAGCCTTTACTGATGAGGTGAGGCAAAAAGCTTTGGGTCAAAATGTACTTACCGCAGTTTCCCCAGGTCAGTTGCTGACTAAAATAATGAACGATGAACTTGCAGCCTTAATGGGCGGCGAAGTTACAGAGTTAGATACTAAAGCAAACCCTACTATTATTTTAATTGCAGGTTTAAACGGGGCGGGTAAAACCACTTTTGCCGGTAAACTAGCCCTACATTTAAAAGGCAAGGGCAAAAAACCTTTATTGGTAGCAGGCGATATGTATCGCCCGGCAGCTGTAGATCAATTAGAGGTTTTAGGAACCTCTGTTGGTGTATCAGTTTATGCCAACCGCGCATCAAACGATCCTGTTGGTATCGCTTTAGAAGGTATTGCACACGGTAAACAAAATGGAAATAACATCATCATTATCGATACTGCAGGTCGTTTAGCGATCGACGAATCTTTAATGAACGAAATATCTGAAGTTAAAGCCAAAACTCAACCACACGAGATTTTATTCGTAGTGGATTCGATGACTGGTCAGGATGCAGTAAACACGGCCAAAGTATTTAACGATCGTTTAGATTTTACAGGTGTTGTGTTAACCAAGTTGGATGGCGATACCCGTGGTGGTGCAGCCCTTTCGATTAAATCGGTGGTAAACAAGCCAATTAAATTTATCGGTACCGGCGAAAAAATGGAAGCACTGGATGTTTTCTATCCAGATCGTATGGCATCGCGTATTTTAGGTATGGGTGATGTGGTTTCACTTGTTGAACGTGCTCAAATGCAGTTTGACGAGAAAGAAGCCGCAGAATTGCAAAAGAAAATCCGTAAGAACAAATTCGATTTCAACGATTTCTACAACCAGATTCAGCAGATCAAGAAAATGGGTAACATGAAAGATTTGATGGGCATGATACCAGGCGTGGGTAAAATGATGAAGAATGTTGATATTCAGGATGATGCATTCAAATCAATCGAAGCCATCATTAATTCGATGACGCCTTTTGAAAAAGAAAACCCAGATAGCATTCAGCAAAGTCGCCGTTTACGTATCGCAAAAGGTTCAGGAAGTAAGGTTGAAGAAGTAACCAAACTTATTAAACAGTTTGAAGATATGCGTAAAATGATGAAGCAGTTTTCTAACCCTGCAGCCGCAGCAGCCATGATGAAAGGTATGCCTAAAATGCCATTTGGCAGATAGATTAAAAGGTTTAGGGCAGAGAGGGTTTAAGGCGTAAGGTTAGCAATCGCGTCATGCTGAACTTGTTTCAGCATCTTTTAAATAATATAGATCCCGATCAGTAATGGTCGGGATTTTTTGTTTTATAGGTTTTGGAAATGAATGTTCAGCTTTCCATAGGTCGGTTCAGCCCTGCTTTCCCTGCTGCCGATAGAAGGAATCGGCATTCGTCCAATCAGGTTTATTTAACAAAGACAGTTTAATCAACCTAATTCAAACCAAAACCGATACTGAGATTTCCCTTTGAACGCACTTTTCTGGATTTTATAGTTGCAGGAATCCATTTTCCAGATGATCGCAATAATCTCAATGCTTCTTCATCACATTTAATGTTTATTCCCCTCGTTACAACCGCATCAGTTATTCTGCCATCCTTTTCAATTACAAACCATAAATATACCTTGCCTTTAGTTTTATATTTATTCGCCATTTGAGGATATCTTGAGTTGGTTGAGAGATATTTTTCTAAGGCAGCTTCTCCGTTTGGAAAATGAGCCACATGATCTACTTCATCTAAAGAATAGACCTTATTTTCGGCTATTTCTTTCAAATCTACCTTAACCGTTCCTCCTCTATCCTGTGAATAAAGCTGTTGGCTCAAAACTAGAAAAATTGCTACCGATAATATTTTTAACATAATTAATATTAAAACGATTTTAAAGTAAAAATTATTAATCATATTCTTATATTAGTCATCAATATTCATCCCGAATAATTTACATCCGAGTTTATTTTAATTAAAATTAAATGCTTGTAAAAACATACGGGAGTGCTGTTTATGGCGTAAATGCACTAACCATAACCATCGAAGTGAATATTAGCGCGGGTACCAAATACTATATGGTAGGCCTGCCCGATAATGCGGTAAAAGAAAGTTTGCAAAGGGTGGCCAGCGCCATTAATGTTTCAGGTTTTCGCATGCCTAAACAGAAAATAGTGGTAAACCTGGCACCTGCCGACATGAAAAAAGAAGGCTCCTCATACGATCTGCCAATTGCCATCGGCATTTTAGCGGCTTCAGGCCAAATCCCAGCTGACGAATTAGAAGATTATTTTATTATGGGCGAACTTTCTTTAGATGGAAGTATCCAGCCCATTAAAGGAGCTTTGCCAATTGCCATACAAGCCCAACAGGAAGGTTTTAAAGGATTCATCTTACCGAAGCAAAACGTTCGAGAAGCAGCCATTGTAAACGATTTAGCCGCTTATGGTGTAGAAAACCTGGCTCAGGTAATTGCTTTCTTTAATAAAAGCGAAGCGCTGGAACAAGTTAAAGTGAATACCAAAGAAGAATTCTTAAAAAACATCAATAATTACGAACACGATTTTGCCGATGTTAAAGGCCAGGAAAATATTAAAAGAGCATTGGAAATTGCAGCTGCGGGTGGTCATAATGTTATTTTAATCGGTCCGCCAGGGGCAGGCAAAACCATGTTGGCCAAGCGCCTGCCCACTATATTACCCCCATTAAATTTAAACGAAGCCTTAGAAACCACAAAAATCCATTCCGTTGCAGGAAAACTCTCTGCAAGCGATGCTTTAATGACAAGCCGTCCGTACCGCTCTCCACACCATACGATTAGTGATGTTGCGCTGGTAGGCGGCGGAATTAATCCGCAACCAGGAGAAATATCACTGGCACACAATGGCGTTCTATTCTTAGATGAACTGCCAGAATTTAAACGAACCGTTTTAGAGGTAATGCGCCAGCCCTTGGAAGATCGTAAGGTCGCCATTTCAAGGGCAAGGTTTTCGGTAGAATATCCAGCCAGTTTTATGTTGGTGGCCTCCATGAACCCCTGTCCATGTGGTTTTTACAATCATCCGGAAAAAGATTGTGTTTGCGCACCTGGTGTGGTTCAAAAATACCTGAGCAAAATATCTGGACCGCTTCTAGACCGGATTGATCTGCATGTAGAAGTAACACCTGTTGATTTTACAGAATTAGCCTCTACTACGGAAACAGAAAGAAGTAACCACATCAGGGATCGGGTAATTAAAGCAAGAGAAATTCAGGACCTCCGTTTTGCAGACAGAGAAGAATTACATTGTAATGCTCAAATGAGTCCGAAAATGGTCCGTAAAGTATGCCAGATCAGTGAGGCCGGAACCAATTTATTAAAAACTGCAATGGAAAGATTAGGATTATCGGCACGTGCCTATGATCGGATTTTAAAAGTGGCCCGAACCATAGCCGATTTAGCCGCCAGTGAAAATATAGAGCTTGAACACTTGGCCGAATCAATTAATTACAGGAGTTTGGATAGGGATGGCTGGGCAGGGTAAAGAACATATTGATACAAACTATATGCCCTATATACCCATATAGCAGATTAATATAATTGCAGACTAAGTTGACCATATAGACATATATAACCCAAATAGAAATAAATAGTATAAGATATAAATACAAAAACTATATGCCTATATACCTATATGGCACATTAATATAATTGCAGACTAAATTGACCATATAGACATATATAACCCATATAGAAATAAATAGTATAAGATATAAATACAAAAACTATATGCCTATATACCTATATGGCACATTAATATAATTGCAGACTAAATTGACCATATAGACATATAGAAATAAATAGTATAAGATATAAATACAAAAACTATATGCCCTATATACCTATATGGCACATTAATATAATTGCAGACTAAATTGACCATATAGACACATATAACCCATATAGAAATAAATAGTATAAGATATAAATACAAAAACTATATGCTCTATATACCTATATGGCAAATTAATATAATTGCAGACTAAATTGACCATATAGACACATATAACCCATATAGAAATAAATAGTATAAGATATAAATACAAAAACTATATGCCCTATATACCTATATGGCACATTATATAATTGCATACCAAATTAACCATATAGACATATAACCCTTACAGAAGTAAATAGCATAAGAGATCAATACAAAACTATATGCCCTATATACCTATATGGCACATTAATATAATTGCATACCAAATTGACCATATCAAAATTTAGTCCATAGAGTAACTTAACTATGTGGCCACTTAATTTAGCCAATTAAAATTTAAACAAAAATATGACTACTAAATCTAGCTTAAGGGAATTAACCTATAACGTAATTGGAGCAGCCATTGAAATACACAAAGCCCTTGGCCCCGGCTTACTAGAAAGTGTTTATCACGAATGTATGAAACATGAATTATCACTTAGGGATATTAATTTCCTAACAGAAATAGCTACACCAGTTTACTATAAAAACATTACAGTTGCTACAACACTGAGATGTGATTTACTTATCGAAAACTGCCTCGTTGTTGAAATAAAAGCCTCAAAAATTATTGAGCCTATTGCAGAGGCACAGATACTAACTTATATGAAATTACTAGAAGCCCCTCAAGGTTTAATTATTAACTTCAATAGTACCAACATTTTTAATGATGGACAAAAAACATTTGTAAACGATTTTTACCGATATTTAGTTGACTAAAAAATTGAGACGCCTTGAGCAAGATCCTTTATCTAATCTTTGTGCTTATTACTACTAATTCTTTTGCACAAAAAATATTCCGTCAGCCTGTTGCAAAAGGAGCATGGCAATACGTTTATCCCTTTAAAGATACAAGTTATGTACTGGCCATACAACACTTAATAGTTGATAAAGAACCGGCTAACGCCAACATTTATTTCGGTAAAAGCGGAAAAACAGTAGACAAAATTTTCTGGAAAGAAAATCTTGATATGCGCCACATCTCCGGAAATATCACTTACGAAGACTATAATAATGACGATATAAAAGATCTGTTAATTTTCGAAGATACAGGTGGAAGAGGAGGAAATTCGTATTACAATCTCTACCTTGTGAATCCTAAAAACCATACTTTAACCAAGGTAAAAGATTTCGACAATATTGTTAACCCCAGCTACAACAAAAAGCACAAGGTGATTGTGAGTTATGGTTTAACAGGCACCAATTATTATCAGTTGTATAGACTTAATAAAAAGCACATACCATATAAAATTGGCGAACATTTCGATGAAACTGATGATTTAGATCTAGATAAAAAGATTGCCTCAATTTTAAAGAAAACAATAATCCAAAACCACAGATCTAAGAGATAACAATTAACCTATCAATAATGAACATCAAAAAAATCATTAAACTGCTCTTCTATGCCTTTATTTTGGGTGTCATTATGGTATTAATTATAAACTTGCTCATAAAACACCAGACTAATCCGGCAATTTATTCGAATGAACAAGATGTACCAAAAACTAAAGTGGGTATTATTTTTGGAGCGGGAATAAACAACAATAAACCTGGCAAATACTTAAAAGACAGACTTGATGCTGGCATAAAACTCTATAACAATCATAAAATTGACAAAATTTTGCTGTCAGGAGATAACGGTAGTGATGCACACGACGAACTCACTGTAATGAAACTGTACTGTTATGAACATGGTGTTGATACCAGTAAAATTTATCTCGACTATGCGGGGTTTGATAGTTACTCTACACTTTACAGGTCAAAATTTATTTTCAATATAGATACCGCAATTCTGGTCTCGCAAAAATATCATTTAAATAGATGTATCAACATTGGTAATAAATTAAGAATAAAATCTTATGGTTTTGCTGCAGATCAAGGAACATACCAAGGCTTCAAATATGCTTCGTTCAGAGAGTACTTGGCTATAGTAAAATCTTCTATTGATCTGATTATCGGCAGGAAACCCCATTTTTTAGGTGAAACGGTTGATATTAATGGCCCATCAAACTATACTAAAGAATAGCATGAAGTAATTTTAGTTTATCATTGGCTATTGAACAAGCTCCTTTAAACTAAACAGTTTTGATCCTTTAAACGAATCAGCAAGTCTTTGAAAATGAATCATTCAAATAGCCAAAATCAAAAAAGCGACACCTAATTAACAACCTAAAATACAGAAGATTACAAACTAATTTTAATTAACCTTAATTGCTAATCATATATCTCATTCACAAATCACATTTCTGTTTGGCATAGTCATTGTCATAGCACTGTTACAATTATTGACCTATTTAAAATTAAAAAAAGTGAAAGAGATGAAAAAAACAATCCAGATTTTCAGCATGCTTTTAATAGCATTAACAGTAATGGTATCGTGTAAAAAAGATACAGATCCAGCAGATCGCGATTTCTTTGTAGGCACGTACAAAGGATCAGTTTCTTACCGCAGTGGCCAAAATACAATTACCAGCAGCGATGGAAAAGTAACCGTGAGCAAAGTTGGCGAAACCTATAATTTTTACTTTGGAAACAATATCCCTGATATTACCGGAGTAAAATTCGAAAAGAAAGGCGACAACAGCTATGTAAGTATTGGCTCGGGCTTAACGGGCATTAGTATAGATGCCAGTAACCTCACCATCAGGGTAGCTAAAGACAGCCAATTCTGGACTGCAGATTGTACCAGATAATAAAGAATAATTTTAATTTAAGGCCCGGTTCGTAATCGGGCCTTATTTTTTTATCCATGCATCATTCTGAATGCCAAAAAATAATTTTCATGCTTAATTTAGCTAAATTTATAGCATGAGTTTTGAATTAAAAACACACCTCGAAGAAATCATTTCCCTCACTGATCAGGAGTTTGAGCATATAGCAGCACATTTCAAACCCAAAATGCTTAAAAAACATCAGTACCTCATCCAGGAAGACGAATTTGTCAATCACATTTATTTTGTAGTTAAAGGCTTATTAAAGGCCACCTTTACGGATGCCAATGGTAAAGAATATATTATCCAGTTTGCAATGGAAAACTGGTGGCTATCTGATTTCAGGGCTTTTTATGGCCGTGTTAAATCGATTACCAACATCAGCTGTCTGGAAAACTCCGAACTACTCTCCATCAGCAAAGATAATTTAGATCAGCTATGCAGCGAAAGCCATAAAATGGAACATTTTTTCAGGATAAAAAACAGTTTGGGCTATGTAGCTTTACAGCAAAGAATTTTATCACTTTTAACTACAAGTCCAAAAGAGCGCTTTGAACAACTCGCTCAACAGTATCCGCAATTGATGCAACGGCTTTCTAAAACAATAATTGCAGCTTACCTGGGTATTTCAAGAGAAACCTTAAGCAGACTTTCCGCAAAAACGTGATTTCGCGCACATTAAATCTGTGATTGAAGTCCTTTGTAGCCAAAACCAACAGCATTAATTTTGTGATATACTTAACATAAAAGAATATGAATAAGAAAGTTTTATTCGTGATTACAAGCCACGACGAATTAGGAAATACAGGTTTAAAAACAGGTTTTTGGTCAGAAGAACTGGCTGCGCCATATTATGCATTAGCCGATAAAGGTGTTAATATTGTATTGGCGTCTCCAAAAGGTGGCCAGCCCCCAATAGACCCTAAAAGTGAAGACCCTTCTTTTCAAACCGAAACAACGAAAAGAATGGACAAAGATGCTGTTCTTTTAGATAAATTGAAAAATACCATCCCATTGGCCGATGTAAAGATGGATGATTATGATGCCGTTTTTTATCCTGGTGGCCACGGACCACTTTGGGATCTAGCAGAAAGTACAACTTCACAACAACTCATTACCGAATTCTATACCGCTAATAAACCTGTTGCATTTGTATGTCATGCTCCCGGAGTACTCAAAGATGTAAAGGTGAATGGTGAATATCTGGTAAACGGAAAAAATGTAACCGGGTTTACCAATACAGAAGAAGAAGCTGTACAATTAACAAACGTAGTACCTTTCTTGGTTGAAGATATGTTAATAAAGAATGGTGGACATTACAGTAAGATAGCCGATTGGAATCCTTATGCCGTAGTTGATGGCTTATTGATTACCGGCCAAAACCCTGCATCATCAGAAAAAGTTGCAGAAGAATTATTAAAGCTTCTTGCCTAAATTTAAATCCTCAACAGAGATTGGTTTGCCCATCCCTGTTGAGGATTCCTTATTATAGCTCGTCTTCTTCCTCGTCTTCAGCTTCAGGCACATAATTTTCAATGGCCTGTCCAATTGCATTCACTTCTTCGTCTTCTTCAAAAATCGGAAGTTCGGTTTTGTAATCCATTTTCAACCAAATGGATGAAGTATCTTTCTGAATTTGAATGTATTCTCTTCCATCTTTAAAAATGGTATACGAATCATTTCCTTCCGGAAAAACTGAATAATTAATTGGGCCGATTTCTATATCAAAAGGTTCTTGCATGCGGATATTTTTCTTCAAAGATAAAAAATCTTTCTTTGGGTTAAGCCAGTTATATATGATGACATCCTTATCTTTATGGTATAAATTTACACATGGATTTTTCAAAAGCAGACAACAAAGTTGCCCGAAAATTATTCGAGATAGCTTTACAACGGGAACTCAAAAAAGAAATGCAGGCATTTTCTGAGATTTTAGACCAATGGAAAACACAACAGCCTGAAGACAATAAAGACGATTATTATAAAATTTTTACTGCTGTAACAGATTTTGATAAACATATTGCCAGAAGATACGACGGACTTAGAAATTCGTGGTTTTTTGATACGGTGATTGCTATGCTTGTAGATAAAACCATTACTACAGCTGATTTAGAAGACTTTTCGGAAGATGCAAAAAGTAAAATATCAAAGCGTCTTAAATTCAGAGAAGTTAATCAACTATAAATAAGGCCAAATTCAGGAATGGTAGAGGTCTGATTTTATATTTTAAAGGAATTACTGTTCATTTAGTGTGCGAAATGATCTTTCTCCGTGGTAAATGATAATTAAAAAATTACGCATGATTGTTTAAAAATCCCATCATTTATACTACTTTACGGCTAAAGATTTTACGCGATAGATAAGAAGATGAAGTTAACGTTTTGGGGCGCAGCACAACAAGTAACGGGCAGTATGCACCTGCTCGAAATTGGACATTATAAAATACTGATAGATTGTGGATTAGATTACGAGAAGGAGACCTACCAGGAAGAAAATCAACAATTCCCTTTCGATCCAGCCAGTATAAACCTGGTAATTTTAACACACGCACACATTGACCATTCTGGCAATTTACCTACACTGGTTCGATTAGGTTTTGATGGCCAGGTACTTTGTACACCGCCCACAGCCGATCTTACGTCGATATTATTATTCGATTCTGTTGAACTTTTTTTAAGAAAAGCGGGCAGAAAACCACGTACTAAACGCGGCAATTTTAGCGGACCAAAACCATTATACCTGCATAAGCATGTAATGGACACCATCGATCGTTTTGTAACCATTGCTTTCAACAAACCTTTTAAGATTAATGGCGATATCAGCTTAACTTTTGTACCTGTTGGCCATTTGCTGGGTGCTGCAGCAGCCATTCTAAACATAAATGATCATGGTATAGACAAAAAAATAGCTTTTACCGGCGATATCGGCAGGGAAAATTATCCGGTTTTAGTTAATCCAGAGCCGCTGCCTGAAGTAGACTATGTAGTAAGCGAGGCCACGTATGGAGGCAGAATGCATACCAAAGACCAAACACTGGAAGAACGCCTGGTTCAGGAAATTACTGAAGCCTGCATTAAAAGCCCTGGCAGGCTCATTATTCCAGCATTTAGTATTGGTCGTACGCAATCGTTGGTATTTGCCTTAAACCAGATTTTCACCAAAAAACTGTTGCCACCCATTCAGATTTTTGTAGATAGCCCAATGGCCATCCAGGCTACCGAGGTTTACCGAAAACACCATAATCTCGTGAATCAGGAGGCGAAAGATTTTTACCAAACCATGGGTGATGAATTTGAATTTGAGCACCTGGCTTATGTTCAAACCATGAAAGAAAGTAAAGATGTTTCCAATTATTTCGATCCCTGCATCATTATTTCCTCTGCAGGTATGTTAGAAGGAGGAAGGATTCAGGATCACTTATATTACAACATTCAGAACTATTATTGTACCATTCTTTTTATTGGTTATTGTGCAAAAGGAACGCTTGGATATAAATTATTAAGCGGAGCACCAATAGTGCGCATTAAAGACCGCGAAATGATGGTTTACGCTACTATCCACCAAACAGATCTACTGAGTGGACATGGCGATCATAACGATTTAGTAAAAACGATTAAACAAACAGGCCAACCAAAAAAGGTGTTCCTGGTTCATGGGGAAGACAAAAGCCTGCAAAGTTTATCACTGGCCCTGCAAGCAGATGGTTTTAATGTAACAGTGCCTGAAAGGGGAGAGGTGTTTGAGTTGTAGTTCATTGGTTTTAGTTTGATGGCTTCCAATAAATAAAGTCGTCATCTCGACTCCGCTCGAAATGATGATGATACAAATAGTAGCTATTGGTCATTGCTTATTCATTCCATCATCCATTTTCCATCAAACATCACTTCCTCACTTGTCCATCACCTCTCACCACCCATTTATAACTGGTCAGTTCCTCCAAACCCATTGGCCCACGGGCGTGGAGTTTTTGCGTGCTAATGCCAATTTCCGCTCCGAGGCCAAAATGTGCACCATCAGTAAATCCGGTAGAGGCATTGGCATACACCGCCGCGGCATCTACTTCATTTAAAAATTGAGCGATATTAGTCGCATTTTCGGAAATAATGGCTTCACTATGTTTAGAGCTATAATCGGCAATGTGGTTCAATGCTTCTGCTAAATCCGTTACTACTTTAACAGCCAGCTTTAACGATAAAAACTCCGTTCCAAAATGTTCTGGTGTAGCTTTCTTTAATAAGTGGGATGGATAAGAAGATTTTAATATTGCATAGCTTTTCTCATCTGCGAATAATTCTACATTTCCATCAGCTAGGGGATATAAAAGTGCAGGCAGATCATTCAATCTATTTTCATTAATCAACACACAGTCTAATGAGTTACAAACGCTTACTCTCCTGGTTTTAGCATTAAAAATAATCGCTTTGCCTTTCTCTAAATCACCAGTCTCGTCAAAATAAGTATGCACAATTCCTGCTCCGGTCTCAATAACAGGGATTTTACTGTTTTCACGAACATAATTAATTAACGATTGGCTTCCCCTCGGAATCAGCACATCAACAAACCCGCGTGAATTTAGCAAAGCTTCGGTTGCGGCCCTTTCTGCAGGCAATAAGGTTAAAACATCCCGATTGATTTTATGCTTATCCAATACCTCATGTATTACTTTTGCAATGGCCTGGTTAGAAAATTCAGCATCGCTGCCACCTTTTAGCACAGCAACATTTCCGGTTTTAAAACAAAGCGAAAATACATCGGCAGTAACATTCGGCCGCGCTTCGTAAATCACACCAACAACGCCCAGTGGCACACTTACTTTTTGTATATGAAGCTGGTTATCCAATATTTTATCAGAAAGAACTTTACCCAAAGGACTGTTTAAGCTGGCAACATTTTTGAGATCGTTGGCGATATCTGCAATACGTGCAGCGCTTAATTTTAATCTATCGTATTTAGGGTCTTCGATGGGCATTTTAGCTAAATCCTTAGCGTTTTCAGTAAGAATTTCGGCTGTATTGGCCACTAAAGCTTCTGACAGATCTTTTAATATAGCATCTGTAGTTTCTTTGTCCAAGCTAATCAAGGTACGACTGGCCTGCTTTGCTTTTTCGAAATATTGTTTGTAATCCATTTTTTTCTTTTTCTACCACAGAGGTTACCGAGTTCTACACCGAGGAAAAGAGAGAATTTGCTTAACTCTGTGCCACTCTGTGATTTTTTCTCTGTGGGCTCCGTGGTTAACCTAACTAAATAGCCGAATAAAAATAATCGTAATGCACCAGGGCTTTCTGTTTCTTCTGTCCGATTCGTTCCCTGGCCTTATCCGATCCATATTCTGCAATACCCAATCCGATCAGGTTATTTTTTTCGTCGATAATTTTAATAATATCGCCTTTTAAAAAGTCTATTTGTATTTCGATAATACCTACGGGCAATAAACTGGTGGCTTTGCCTGAGGTTAATACCGTTTTGGCGCCATCATTAAGCCTTACCACGCCAGTTGCCGCAGTTTCAGAATGGGCAATCCACTTTTTCTTACCCGATTTACTTTTCTCCGGAACAAAGCGTGTATGCACCAGTTCACCGTTTAACAGAGAAGTCAGCACATTGTCCATCGTTCCATTGGCAATATGAACTGTTATACCCAATTTAGCCACTTTTTGTGCCATGGTCGATTTGGTAATCATACCGCCACGACCGAATTGAGATTTACCCGTTTGTATAAAAGAGGCCAAATTAGCAACCGAACCATTAATTTCCTCAATAACAGCTGAACCTTCTACTTTTGGATCGCCATTATAAATGCCATTTACATTCGATAAAATAATCAAAGCGTCGGCATTTAACATAGAGGCAATTAGTCCAGCCAGTTCGTCGTTATCAGTGAACATCAGCTCAGTAACCGAAACTACATCATTTTCATTCACCACAGGGATTACCTCATTTTGAAGCAAAATCTGTAAGCAGTTTTTCATATTTAAATAATGTGCCCGGTCGCGGAAATCTTCTTTGGTAACCAAAACCTGTGCACACTGAATTTCGTGTGCTGCAAAAAAATTAGCATAGGTATTGATCAGTTTAACCTGACCAATGGCCGCCAATAGTTGTCTGGTAGTTACGGCATCTTGTTTTTCAGCTACTTTGATTAAACTTCTACCTGATGCTACTGCACCAGAAGATACCAAAATTACCTCAATACCCTGCTTTTTAATGTCTGCCAATTGATTTACCAGGTGTTTAATCCTCGCTTCATCAGGCAAACCATTCGCCTGCGTAATTACATTCGAACCAATTTTAACAACTATCTTTTTGTAACCTAATTTCATTATAATTTCAAACCGTTTGGATGTGGCAATTTAACATCAATTTTTCTAATTCGGATGATTATCTATAGGCTTGATGGATTTTTACGAAAATGTAAATGAGTTTGGGGTTGAGCGTTTGGCGTTTGGAGTCGATTAACTGTTTTAAGGCCGAAGTCTGATAACCGAAGTCAAAAGTCTTGGCGAATAAAACAGTTAACCGATTTAAACAATTAATCAGTTAATCACTAATAAGCTAATGACCAATGAACTATTGAACTAAATTATTAAATTGCAATTGATCCTAAACCAAACTGCTATGAAACGTATCTTACCAAGCCTGATCTTGCTCAGTGCAATTACGGCTTGCAATAACCCTCAAAAGAAAGAAATGAAAGCGATTAAGTGGCCCGATGCCAAAGCCCCGGTAGCAGAAATTATTCCGCACAAAAGAGTAATCCATGGCGATACAGTAGTAGACAACTACTATTGGATGATCGATTATTTTAAAAAAGGACCGGACAGTACCAAGGTTGTGAATTACCTGAAAGCAGAAAATGCCTACCTGGATAAGATGATGAAAAGTACAGATCAATTTCAGGCTGATCTGTTTAAAGAAATGAAAGGCCGGATTAAAGAAAAAGACGAATCCGTTCCGGTTTTTAGAAATGGGTACTATTATTACTCACGTACAGAAGATGGTCAGCAATATTTTAAATACTGCCGCAAAAAAGGAAGTTTATCTGCAGCGGAAGAAATCTTGCTGGATGTAGATCAACTGGCAAAAGGCCATTCCTATTACAGCGCCACCGGATTTAGTGTTAGTCCAGATAATAAACTTTTAGCTTTTGGTGTCGATCAGGTTTCGCGCCGGCAGTACACCATTAACATTAAAAATTTAGAAACCGGAGAGATTTTAAAAGATGCCATTACCAATACCGAAGGTGGAGTAGCTTGGGCTAACGATAATAAAACGTTCTTTTACACGTCGAAAAACCCTGTTACGCTATTGAGTGAAAAAATTAAAAAACATGTACTCGGTGCAGATCCCAAAACGGATGCGGTGGTTTACGATGAAAAAGATAACACGAACTATATTGGGGTAGGCAAATCGAAAAATGGCAGATATATCTTCATCGCCTCACAGGGAACTTTAACTGCCGAATATAAAATGATTGATGCTGACCATCCGGAAAGCCCCTTTAAAGTTTTTGCGGCCCGTTCAAAAGATGTGCTATATGATGTAATGCCTATTGATGGCAAGTTCCTGATCTTAACCAACTGGAACGCTAAAAATTTCCGTTTAATGGAATGTCCACTGGATAAAACCGAAAAAGAAAACTGGAAAGAAGTGATTCCGCACCGTGCCGATGTTTTATTGGAAAGCGTTGAAGAATTTAAAGATTTTACTGTTTTATCTGAACGTAAAAACGGATTAACTGAATTGCGTGTACTGAAAAAAGACAAAAGTGATTATTACATCAAATTTGATGAACCTGTATACGATGCAGGTGTTGGCGCGAATCCAGAATACAATAGCACTACCTTGCGTTACAATTATACTTCATTAACCACTCCCAACTCGGTTTACGATTATGACCTCAATAAGAAAGATCAGCAACTAATGAAACAACAGGAGGTTTTGGGCGGCTATAATCCAAAAGATTATGTTACTGAACGTGTTTTCGCAACTGCTAAAGATGGCACCAAAGTACCCATTGCATTGGTTTATAAAAGGGGCTTCGAAAAGAACGGTGAATCGCCATTGTTGCTTTATGGTTATGGTTCTTATGGTTCAAATTCGGATGTTTATTTCTCTTCTCCCCGCTTAAGTTTGCTAGATCGCGGATTTGTATTTGCTATCGCCAATATTCGTGGTGGACAGGAGATGGGTCGCCAATGGTATGAAGACGGAAAACTGATGAAGAAGAAAAACACTTTTACTGATTTTATTGCAGCAGGAGAGTATTTGATTGATCAGAAATATACTTCAAAAGGCCATTTATATGGCCATGGAGGCAGTGCAGGCGGTTTGTTAATGGGGGCTGTAGCCAACATGGCGCCCGATTTATGGAATGGTCTTATTGCTGATGTACCTTTTGTTGATGTAATTAACACGATGCTGGATGAAAGCATTCCGCTTACCACAAACGAATTTGATGAATGGGGCAATCCGAAACAAAAGGCAGCTTACGATTACATGAAAAGCTATTCCCCTTATGAAAATATCGAGAAAAAAGCTTACCCAAATATGTTGGTCACTACAGGCTTACACGATAGCCAGGTGCAGTATTTCGAGCCTGCAAAATGGGTAGCTAAATTAAGGGCCACTAAAACCGACAAAAATGTACTGCTGCTCAAAACTAATATGGAATTTGGCCATGGGGGTGCATCAGGCCGTTTTGATTATTTGAAAGATGTGTCTTTGAGATGGGCATTTTTATTCTCGCTGGAAGGCATAACGAAATAATTTTTTACTCGGCTCGTCATTCCCAACTTGATTAGGAATCTTAAAGCTGACTGCATTAGATTCCTGCCCACGCAGGAATGACGGCCGTATTTTTAATTTGAATTAAAACTTATCCCAACATGAATACTCAACTAAAAACAATACAAATCATTCATCTTGCGCTGTGCTCAAGTGTATTACTTTTTGCATTGGTAACGATATTTCTTAACCGCGAGATCATGTTTTTTGATGCCGATCCTAAAACAACGGCACCTTTTAACCCGATTTTTCCGGTCATGGGATTAATCACGCTCTCTGCAAGTATCTTTTTTTACCGAAATTTAATCGCTAAAATTGATAAAACGGCTTCTGATGATGTCAAAATCAACATGTACCAAAGTGCATTTATCATTAGTTCAGCTTTATTGGAAGGTGGAGCCCTCTTTAATATCGTTGGTTTCTTTATGACACGTAATTCGTTCTTTTTGATTTTCGGGGCAGCTAATTTTATATTTTTGGTATTGAAACGCCCAACTAAGGATAAATTGATTTCTACTTTACAATTGCAACATCCAGATTCCGGGTCTTTATAAGCAATTAGCCTTATCTTTGCCCCTCAATGGAATACAATGTTCACACTTTGCCAAATGGCATTCGCTTATTACACGTGCCCGCGGCCTCTGCCATATCTCACGCATGCATCATCGTTAATACAGGATCGCGAGACGAGCCTGAAGGCAAGGCAGGTTTAGCACACTTTATTGAGCATTTGATTTTTAAGCGTACCGAAAAACGGAGTACTAACCAAATTTTAAATCGCTTAGAAAGTGTTGGGGCAGATTTAAATGCTTATACCACTAAAGAATATACCTGCGTACATGCTTCTTTTTTAAATCCTTATTTAGATAGAACCTTAGATCTTTTCAACGATATTCTCTTCCATTCAACTTTTCCCGAAGAGGAAATGGATAAAGAGAAAAGTGTCATTCTGGATGAAATTTCTTCTTATCTGGATCAACCTGAAGAAGCCATCAATGATGATTTTGAAGATATGCTTTTTGCTGGCCATGCTTTAGGTAATAACATTTTGGGTACAACCGAAACCGTTCAGCACTTTACCAGAGCGGATGTAATCAATTTCAGAAAGGCCAATTACCGCACAAATGAAATTGTAGTGGCTGTTTTAGGCAATTATAATTTAAATAAAATTGTAAATAATGGAAGCAAACATTTTGCCGATGTTGAAATGAATAACCCAAATAAAGTAAGGGTTAAACCAGCTATACTTCCACCAAGCAATACCACCATTTACAAACCGATTATGCAGGCACACTGCATTTTGGGTACACAGGCATATTCTACCCACCAAACACAGAAAGTTCCTTTAATGCTATTGAATAATTACTTTGGCGGCAACGGAATGAGTTCGGTGTTAAATCTGCAGATCAGGGAAAAATACGGCATTGCTTATACCATCGAATCCAATTTTTCACCACTAAGTGATACCGGTATTTTTTCTATTTATTTTGGAACAGATAAAGAAAAACAGGCCAAAGCACTATCTTTAATTTTCAAGGAAATCAAAAAGCTCAGAGATCAACCTTTAAATGATTTACAGCTTCAAAAGGCCAAAAACAAGTTTATCGGACAGATTGCTTTGGGAGAAGAAAACAGGATTGGTTTAATCATTTCAATGGCAAAAAGTTTGATCGATCATAATAAAATAGACTCGTTGGAAAACGTTTTTGAGAAAATTAACGCAGTTACCACGAGGCAAATGATAGAAGTAACCGATGAGATTTTAAATATTGAGCAGCTGAATGTCTTTACTTTCTGCCCAATAGCAGAATAATTGTTATTTTTGTAAAAAAAATGCGATTTGCATTGCTTGACTTTTTTCGTCATAAAACACAATACAATGAAATTACCAATAGTAGCTTACGGAGATCCTGTTTTGAAAAAGGTAGGAACCGATATCGATAAAGATTATCCAGAATTAAAACAATTAATCAGCGATATGTTCGACACCATGTATTACGCCAATGGTGTGGGCTTGGCTGCGCCGCAGATCGGTTTGCCAATCCGTTTGTTTATTGTAGATACCGGTGAAGATGAAGACGGAAACCCTGGCTATAAAAAAGTATTTATAAATGCCGAAATTTTGGAAGAAACAGGCGAAGCGTGGAGCTTTAATGAAGGCTGCTTAAGCATTCCAGATATTCGCGAAAACATCATGCGTAAACCCAACATCAAAATTACTTATTTTGATGAAAACTGGGTAGAACATACCGATGATGTTGATGGAATGCCAGCACGTGTAATTCAGCATGAATACGACCACATCGAAGGTAAATTATTTACCGATAAAGTAAGTGTACTACGCAAAACGATGCTTAAAAGTAAACTGGATGCCATTTCGAAAGGAAATATCAAAACAGATTACAAAATGAAATTTCCGAACAAAAGCAAGAAAAGATAGGCTTCGATGGAAGATGTAAAAGGGAAAATGGAAAACGTTTTCCCTTTTTTTTATTAGAAGGCAATATTACCATTATTAAGCCCCGGATGTCATCCTGTGCTTATTTCAGGATCTTTTTGATATGAGATTCATCAACCACCGTTCTTTCCCTTTAAAGATAGGTTACGGTTCAACCTTAAAAATAGCATTTAGTGATTTTCGGCACGCTTCACAATCAGATTTGAAGCCCAAAGAAGTTATTAAATAGCAAAATCCAAGCATGCCCAATGATATTAACGAGCCAAAAGCCAGGTTCGGATTATGTTTCTTTATTGCCCCAAAAAGAAATATAAGACAAAAAAATGCGGCGAATAAACACCAAAGCATTAAAAATCCTTTTACAAGAGGCATTAAATCTAGTTCAACATCTATTTTACAACCACTATCCTCTACAAAGATTTCTCCGGAAATATCTGCCTGAAAAGAGTTTCTATACAATAAATTTCTCTTGATATTAAATTTGGAACCGTAGATATAGCCTTTAAATGGTATTTCGTCAGGGTTTCGGGGAATGAAACGTAGAGTAAGTTTTTGATCTTTTGGTAAAGCGCTCGATAAATTATTTAAGGCTTCATTAGCCGAAATATCCGAATGTAATACAAATGATTGAGAGGGAAAAAGTTCCATTCCGGACATGTTTAAATCTGAATGATGATATGATTATTAATTAAACTCCGGTGTCCAAGACTAAGGACTCCGGACTTAAGACTCCCGACTAATTCGTCCTGCTCTTATCGCCATCAAAAATCTGTTGCATCAGCTTGCCCCAGGCGAAAGGATTAAGTAGTGGATTGGTTTGCACCATATTCTTATTGATCATCCTGTCAAAATTATAGCGGTAATTCTGACTGCCGATTTCCTGTCCGTCGCGCGGTAGCGTTTGGATCATACCATCGATTGATGAACGCGAAAGATTCTTTTTGGCAATAGCCATATCATCATCCGCCAGTTTCATTGATAAAAACTCACGGGTAAATTCTTCTGTAGTTGCCCATGGGAAAACGCGCACAGAAGGTAAATCGATCACATTCGCTTTCAATTTAACCATAATGGTGTACTTACTATCTGGCGTACTTTCCGGGATCACCGTAGAAAACTTCTTGTAACCAATGGCTGTAAATAAAATCGTATCACCAGGATTAACAATAAAAGTAAAATATCCCCTGTAATCGGCACCAACCCTTTTACTCCTGGCAGAAAGATTGGTGATGGTAACATATGGTATTACGTTTGAACTGTCGATATCGGTAATAATCCCAGAAAATTGGATCAGTTTATCCTGAGCCGGCTTTTGTTGTGCAAAAGCGGTTACAGAAAAAATAAGGCAAATTAGGATAACACAATATCTCATTAAGACAAAAGTAATTTTATTAATAAAACTTCCTTGTTAAATATTGTTAAAGCTTATTCTTGTTCGGCCATGTTAACGGCAACTACTGAAGTAATCTGCGGAACAGCTTTCATAATGGCTTGTTCGATACCAGATTTCATAGTCATAAAACTCATCGGGCAAGAACCGCAATTGCCTAAAAGCTTAAGCTTTACCGTTCCTTCGGCTGTAATTTCTTCAACAGAAACATCACCTCCATCAGCCTTTAAATACGGCCTGATAGTTTCCAATGCCTGTTCTACTTGTTCTGTTAAATTCATTATATATATTTTAATTTTTAAAAATAGTAATTTTTTAGCAATTCACCATTTGTGCGTTATTGATGGATATTTGTTGCGCAATTTTACTTGCGATATCTCCAAATACAACATCCAATAAGGGGTTTTGATTTAGTGCCACAGGTTTTCCTTGATCTCCAGCTTCAGAAATACTCTGGATGATTGGGATCTCACCTAAAAAAGGCACATCAAAACGTGCTGCAAGCTCGGTACCGCCACCTTTTCCAAAAATATAATATTTGTTTTCGGGCAATTCGGCTGGTGTAAAATAAGACATGTTTTCTATAACACCTAAAATAGGGATATTAATTCCCGGCATTCTGAACATCGCCAAACCTTTATGTGTATCAGCCAGCGCAACCTGTTGCGGCGTAGTAACCACAACCGCCCCAGAAATTGGGAAACTTTGCGTAATGGTAATGTGGATATCGCCCGTTCCCGGTGGAAGATCTACGATCAGATAATCCAGTTCTCCCCAATTGGTATCGTTAAATAATTGTTTTACTGCATTCGAAGCCATTGGCCCTCGCCAAGGCACTGGTTGTCCGGGATCCGCAAAAAAACCAAGGGATAGCAACTTAATGCCATACTTTTCGATAGGTAAAATCTTCGTTTTTCCATCAGCTGTTTCTTCGGCGCCTGGCTTTGCATCAACCAGATCGAACATGGTTGGTACCGATGGGCCATAGATATCGGCATCAATAAGGCCAACTTTGGCACCATCTTTAGCCAATACAACCGCAAGATTGCTCGCCACAGTAGACTTACCAACTCCTCCTTTTCCAGATGAAACCAAAATAATGTTTTTGATGTTATCTAACGATGATGAATTGCTGGGCTGAGTAACCCTCGACGTTACATTGATCACTACTTCTGCCGTTGGCGATACAAAATGCTTAATGGCATTTGTACAGGCATTTTTCAGCATTTCCTTCATCGGACATGCCGGCGTAGTAAGCTCCAATGTAAAATTAACTTGGTTATCTGCTATCTGTAAATCTTTAATCATGTTTAAAGTAACCAGGTCTTTTTTAAGATCGGGATCTTCGACATTTTTAAGCGCATCTAAAACTTGTTGCGGGCTAATCTGCATGGTATTAATTTAAATTCAAAATTAACAAAACATAGCCACAAATACTTTTATTTAGGCTTTTTAACTGTAATTTTAACACGAAATAAACATTTAATTGTTACGTTTAAGCAATTAATCATTTTAACGACTATATGCAAATACCAAAAATTAAGATCCCCAAAAAATATTTAAAAATCGGAGCCTGGTTTTTAGGTGTTTTTTTCGTCGTTTGTATTGCTCTAGGGGCCGTAGCCTATAGCAAAAGGGAAGCACTTCTTAAAAGAATGGTGGCTAAAGCAATTGCCAAAGCCGATAAAGATTATGATTTGGAGGTTAAAATCGGATCAGCCGACTTTACCGGACTCAGCACCGTTAAAATGACCCATATTTCTGTCGTTCCTAAAGAACGTGATACACTTTCAAATATTAATGAGCTGAGTATTAGCGTTAAACTTTTGCCATTAATATTCGGTAATGTAAAACTTTCAGAAGTAAAACTGAAAGAAGGTTATGTTAGCATTGTGCTAAAAGATTCGACTACAAATATCGATTTCATCTTAAAACGGAAGAAAAAAGACAGCACGCAAAACAATCAAAAAGCCAATTTATCAGAAATAGCCAGCAATATTTTAAATCAGGTGCTATATAAAATTCCTGATGATATGGATGTAAAAAACATGGTTTTTAAGCTAAACGATCATGATACGGCCAAATTGAGTTTTGCAACCAATGCCATAATTGATGGAGGCGACTTAAAATCAACCATTGATGTAAATAATAACGAAGCTACCTGGCATATTAACGGTTATGTTAATCCAGGGAGCAAAAAGTTGAACTTTTTAGCCTATGCAGATGGAAAAAAGCTGGAACTGCCTTACCTCAACAGTAAATTGCATGCAAAGCTTAGCTTCGACACCTTACAGACCGAATTAAAAAATGCCAAATACAGTGGTGATGATTACAAGATATCTGGCTCATGGTCAGTTAAAAATATGTTGATCAATCAGCCGCGTATTGCATCAAACGATATTATTGTACAAAGCGCAAAACTGGATGCCGATATTTTAGTTGGGCCTAATTACATTGCGTTAGACAGTAGCTCCACAGCCTATTTAAAAAATGCACAAATCCATCCGTTTGTTAAATATACTTTAGGAAAAAACAAAATATATGAGCTAAAGCTAAATGCTGAAGAACAGGATGCGCAAGCGGTTTTAGATGCATTTCCACAGGGTTTGTTTGAATCGCTGGAAGGATTAAAAGTACAAGGCAAGGTTAAATACAGCCTTAATTTTTACCTGGATACCAAAGTGCCGGATAGTGTACGCTTCAACTCCACGCTCACACCGGTTAATTTTAAAATTTTGCAATGGGGCAAAACCAACTTACAAAAAATCAACAGTACTTTTATCTACACCCCATACGAGTACGGCAAACCGATGCGTGATATTACCATTGGCCCATCGAACTCAAATTTCACGCCATTATCAGCCATTTCAAAGAATTTTATCAATGCCGTTTTAACTGCAGAAGATCCTTCTTTTTTTACGCACAATGGTTTTGTTGAAGAATCTATCCGCAAATCCATCGCTGTAAATTTTAAGGAAAAGAAATTTAAACGCGGTGGCAGTACCATCAGCATGCAGCTGGTTAAAAATGTGTATTTGAGTCGGCAAAAAACTTTGGCCCGTAAAGCCGAAGAGATTTTAATTGTTTGGCTTATCGAACATAACCACCTGATCAGTAAACAGCGGATGTTGGAGGTATATTTCAATATCATGGAGCTGGGACAGAACATTTACGGAATAGGGGAAGCATCAAGGTACTATTTTGGAAAACAACCAGCAGATTTAACCATTGGCGAAGGGCTATTTCTTGCCAGTATTGTGCCTAAACCAAAAGCTTCGATGTATAAATTTATGGCAGATGGTAGCCTCAAACCCTACATGTTTAATTATTTCAGGTTTATGGGTAATATTATGGCCAGAAAAGGTTTAACACCTGGCGACACTTCTGGTTATGGCTTTTATAATGTTCGCTTAAGAGAAGGACTGCGTCGTTACTTAGCACCAGATACTGCTGTGGTTGATACCGCTGCTTTTGACGATGATGGGGATGGATTACCAGTTGTAATTGTACACGACAAAAATAAAAGTTTTTTCGAACGCCTTTTCGGTGGCAGTCCTAAAAAAGATACGACAACCAATAAACAGATGACCACGCCAGCCGATACCACTAAAACCAAAAAGCAATTGAGGCAGGAGCGAAGAGAAGAACGGAGACGCCAAAAGGAACTGGAAAAGAGCTTGCAACAATAACCGATTATCAGTTGGCAGTTCACAGTTTTTAGTTAACCTAAACATTAACCATTTTTAAGCGGCATGCACAAAATAAAAGTAGAGGATAAAGAGTTCGAGATATTTTTAGAAAATGATACTTTAAACAAAAGGATTCGTTTGCTGGGTATCCAGATGAATGTAGATTATGAGGATAGATGCCCGTTATTTATCGGTGTGCTAAATGGTAGCTTCCTGTTTATGGCTGATTTGATCAAAGAGATTAATGTACCATGCGAAGTTGCTTTTATGCGTGTAGCTTCTTATGAAGGAACATCAAGTTCGGGGAATGTGAAAGAACTGATCGGATTGCCAGATCACATCGAAGGTAGAGATATCGTCATCGTAGAAGATATTGTTGATACAGGATTAACTTTAACGCATATTTTAAAAACGATAAATGAAAAAAATCCAGCTTCAGTTAAAGTAGCTTCTCTTTTACTTAAACCGAGTGCTTTAAAACATGAAATTAAAGCGCTAGAATACGTTGGTTTTGAAATACCTAATGAGTTTGTGGTGGGTTATGGCCTGGATTATAATGGCCTTGGCAGAAACCTGACTGATATTTACAGAGCAACGGGCGCATAATTTTTAGATTGGATTAATTTATTTTTCGCACCTTTGCCCAATAATTTCTAAAACAATGACCATACATAAAGAAGGCTATACCACCATTGCCATAAGCCTATTATTTATCTTCGTAATCAACGCCGTAGTGGATTATAAATACCATGACATTACTTGGTTGCGCTGGTTTATCTATATCTTTTCAGCGGCATTATTTATTATTGTATTGCAGTTTTTTCGGAATCCAAGCCGCAGCTTTTCTTCAGGCGATAACCTCGTTATCTGCCCTGCAGATGGTAAAGTAGTGGTAATTGAAGAAACGGAAGAAGGCGAATATTTTAAAGATAAACGTTTACAGGTTTCGATTTTTATGTCGCCCGTAAATGTTCACATCAACCGTAACCCGATTTCAGGAGTGGTAAAGTTCTTTAAATATCACCCAGGAAAATATCTGGCCGCGTGGAATCCAAAGTCATCTACTGAGAATGAGCGTACTACAACCGTTGTTGAACATAAAAATGGTACACCTGTATTGTTCCGTCAAATTGCAGGCGCATTAGCCCGTAGAATTGTATGGTATGTAAAAGAGGGCGATCAGGTGATACAAACTGAACAATTCGGTTTCATCAAATTCGGATCGAGAGTTGATGTTTTTCTTCCGGTAGGCACCAAGGTTAACGTAGAACTGAACCAGGTTGTGAAAGGCGGGATCACTACCTTGGCAACTTTAAGTTAAGGATATCATATTTCATAAAAAAGCCGGTTTAGTTAACGCTAATCCGGCTTTTTGTTTTCATTACTAATTTGATTAATGCGGTGGTCTATGAGGACGCACCCACCGGAACTGAAAGGATTTTGAAATACTGAAGAACCCACTTAAACCTGATAGCAACGGAAAGCCCGGATCCCGATTTTTCATCGGGAGAGGACTTGTAGTGTATAGCAGGAACAAACTTTGATCATTGCCACAGGCTTTGCTTTACAAAAAAAGCAACCTTTTTTCTTTATCCATTATACTTCTGTATGGCAATTTCCTTACTTTACGCAGTGGTTTGTCTAGACGTACACGGGATCAGCGCTAATCGGTAGCATCATTACCCACTTCTTCCTTAGCACCAGAGGACGCTGGCTTGTCGCTAATTAAACGCTGTGTAGGATAAGCAAAATCTGATTGGTTACGGACAACGATATCCATAATTTCGAGGTTGATTTCCTGCCTGATTTTTAGGAATTCAGCATAATTAAGTACGGTTACGAAATAGTTGATCTCTACATTCAGACCTGAATCGCCAAAGCTTTTAAAGGAGGCATTACCATCGTCGCTAGTGCCCTGATGATGATTGATATAATCCTGTATCTCGAAGATAATTTTTCTTAACGAATCTGAACTGGTTTCGTAGGTGAGTCCGATTACAAATGATACCTTACGTGAGTTTCGCAAGGAAAGATTTTCTAAAACCCCGTCTATCATGCCCCTATTGGGTAGGGTAGCCATGGTTTTTTCAGAAGTTCTGATCCTGGTACTCCTGAAGCCAACCTTTTCCACTGTACCTTCCACGCCATCAACCTTTACCAGATCGCCAACTGTAAAAGGTTTATCTAAAAAAATAGTAAATGAACCGATCAGATTTTCTAAACTCTCCTTAGCAGCCAAAGCAATGGCAATACCACCAATACCCAGTCCGGTAATCAGTGTCAATACATTAACCTCGAAAACAAAACCTAATAGGGTAAAAAAACCGATAAAGATCACGACCGTTTTAAACAGTTCTTTTAAGAAGGGCACCAATTGATCATCGGCTTTATTTTCAGTAAGCGATGCTTTATACAACAAAACGTGGCTAATGAAGTCGATTATTCTTAAGATAATCCAAAAAACAGATAAAATGATTCCAAACAAAAATATCCGGTCTATACAATCCCCAATGGTTACCGGGATCAACTCTTTAACCTTACCGATTAATTTACTATAATGGAATACAGCTACCTCTAACGGATGCTTTAACTGGTTGATAGAAAGGTAAAGCGTGGCTAACAGAATAAAAACCTCTATTGGTTTTACAAGTAGCGCAACAAAGGCATCGTTATGCGATTGATTGGAGAAATTTCTGAAAAGCTTAAAGAGCAACCTGCTCAATAGCTTGGAAAAAATATTTTTAAATACCAGACCTAAAAACAGAATTCCTCCGAAAAGGAAATAGGCTTTTACACTATTGCCCCAAAAAACCTGGTCGAAAAAAGCAGAATCTAACATTTAACAAAGGTATAAACAAAAAAACCTCCACGAAATTAATCGTGAAGGCTATATCATATAATAAAGAATATTATTTTCTCAATGATTTGATACGAGCAGCTTTACCAGTTAAAGCACGTAAATAGAACAATTTCGCTCTACGAACTTTACCATAGCTATTCACTTCAACTTTCTCGATATTTGGAGAACTAAAAGGGAAAATACGCTCAACACCAACGCCGTTGCTCATTTTACGAACCGTGAAAGTTTCGTTAGCACCTGCACTGTTACGTTGTATTACAACACCTTGGTAAATTTGGATACGTTCCTTATTACCTTCGCGAATTTTATAGTGTACGCTCACTGTATCGCCAGACTTGAACGCAGGAAAATCTTTTTTCGCGATGGCCTGCTCTTCAACAAATTTTACTAAATCCATGATTTTAAGCTATTAAATCGATATTTCATCCCGTGAAAATCGGATTGCAATATTAGGGATTATTTTCGAGAAAAAAAAACCTATTTTAATTTTTTCCACATTCTTTATGAATTCCACATTCGATTGTGTTAATTGCTTCTATTCCAAAAGATCAGGGCGGCGGGTTTTAGTCCGTTCTAAGGCCTGTTCGTGCCTCCATTCGTTCACTCTTGCCTCATGGCCACTCAATAAAACATCTGGCACTTTATGCCCACGCCAATCTGCTGGCCGGGTATAAACCGGTGCATCCAATAGCTCGCCCTGAAAACTATCAGACAGGGCCGAAGTCTCATCATTTAAAACCCCGGGGATTAAGCGCACTACAGCATCTACCACAATAGCAGCAGGCAGCTCTCCGCCGCTTAAAACATAGTCGCCAACAGATATCTCTCTCGTTACAAAAATATCCCGTATACGCTGATCTATGCCTTTGTAATGGCCGCACAGAATAATGATATTCTTTTTAATAGATAGCTCATTAGCCGTACTCTGGTTTAAAGTAACGCCATCTGGACTCATAAATATAATCTCATCATAATCCCTTTCTGCCTGCAGTTTTTCGATACAAGCTGCAAAAGGCTCAATACCCATTACCATACCACTGCCTCCGCCATACTGATAATCGTCTACACTTTTTTGTTTGTTAGTGGCATAATCCCTCAGGTTATGCACAACAATTTCGGCAATGCCCTTTTTTTGTGCACGCTGTAAAATTGAATGGGCAAAAGGGCTTTCTAATAAAGCGGGTAAAACTGTAATAATATCGAAACGCATAGTGCAAAGATAGCCTTTTGACCGTCAAATAATAAACAGAACATACTTGGAGCAATACGCATCTATTTCTGTTGGAAAAAAACTGAATAATATTTAGTTATACAAACACTATAACTGGAAAAAATATTTAACCTTTTTTAATTTTATCTACTTTATGCCATAATTCCTGCCATTCATAAGTTTCTTTTCCATCAACTTGTTTAGCACCATCCATTAAGCCAAGACATTTATTCCCGTCAGGTCCATCGATTTATATTTCAGTTTAAAAACTGCACTATTTAAAGGTTGGCTGATAGCATAATTTACACTTTCTTTCAGAGTACCTTCAATCTCCACCTCGATTTTAGCAGTTTGCCACACCACTATCCCTTGTTCAGTTACTTTAACTGCAGACAGTTGCCCATGGCATCAAATACTTTAAGGGTTTACAGAAAGGGCATCGGAAGAGCATCAGCCCGAGGAGGTAGAGTTACAAACTGCCATACACCAACAAAATCAGATAACGTTGCTTTCTCCTGGGCAATAATACAATTCGAGCTTAAGAAAAAAGGAGCCACAACAAGAAAGAATCTGAAGATTTTTGAATGTCGTGTTACAATGATTTCACTTTCACCATGTTTTCTTCCCATTTAAGTGTATCAGACCCAGATTTACCAGATACAACCCCGGAAAGCTTTACACTTTTAAGATCCTTTCCAAAAACATAATGATTGATGTACTGACGATCTTTTAGTGCATACTTTCGGTTAGGCAATTCATATGTGATATCAAGCAAATAGGCATCATTCCCTATAATTTTATAATTACCACTGTGTGTAATCACCTGGTTATCGCCCTCTTTATAACTATTGTAAAAATGACCATCTTCGGTATAAGTAATAAAAGATGCTGGCTCTTTAACATTTTGCCAAATCCCAACTAACGGTTTGTTAGCCTTGAAAGATAGTTTTTGTGTGGTGCAGGATTGAAACGAAGCAGCGATTAAAAGTACCGCAATAGCTTTAGAGCTTTTTTTGAACATAAAAGAATTAATTAGATACAACCAATATAAAAATTTAGATCTATATCATGATAATTAATTTTAATATGTCGGATGATTTATTTTTCCAGATACACATCCAGCAAACCTTCAGGTAAATTAAGGGTGATGATCTTTTCATCCTCATCGTATTCTACAATAAAATCTTCGTTTAGCGGAAACAGGACTTCCGTATCTTTATACATCACCGTAGCCACAAATTGCTGTGGATATTCGTTTACTTCCAGAATTTCGCCCAATTTGCCTAAAGTTTCATCTATCGCTAAATAACCTTTAAAATCGGTATAGAAAAATTCTCCTTCTTCGCGTTCGGGCATTTGCGAAAGGGGCAGGTACAATTTCTTCTTTAATAACGGCTGCACTTTATCAATATGATCAGCATCATCAAAATTGAAGTAGCCTGTTTTATTGGCCTGTAGTTTAGCCGAGGCTACAAAATATGGAACGAGTTTGCCATTCATATCAGCAAATATCACATCAAATTCGAGCTGTTCGTATTCATCAAATTCAAAAAATACCTGAACTTCTCCTTTTAAACCTCTCGTTTTGGTTACGTAACCGATGTAAAATGCTTCTTCGTGTTTCATTTCTACCCCTAAATCCCCTACAGGGGACTTGTTAACACCCCCCTTTAGGGGCAGGGGGTATTAATAAAAATAGCGTTCCGGAGATCGGAACGCTATTTCATGAGACAAAATAATTAAAACTATTCTGCGCCTTCTTCTTTAGGAGCTTCTTCAGTTGCCTCAGCTTCAACAGCTGGAGCTTCTTCTTCCACAACCTCTTCTGCAACTGGTGCATTTTTGGCTGCGATAGCTGCTGCTTTATCTTCTTTTTTCTTAGCTTCTGCTGCTAATGCTGCTTTACGTGCATCTGCTTTAGAAGTAGCTAAACCTTCTGTTTTACCAGAAATTTTACCCGCTTTAGCATCTAACCAAGCTGCAAATTTTTCATCTGCCTGTTCTTGAGTTAAAGCTCCTTTTTTAACACCACCTTCTAAGTGTTTTTTGTATAAAACACCTTTGTAAGAAAGGATAGCACGAGCAGTATCAGTTGGTTGTGCACCACTGTTAACCCAAGCTAAAGTTTTTTCGAAGTTAATTTCGATGGTAGCAGGATTGGTATTTGGGTTGTAAGAACCTAAACGCTCAATAAATTTACCATCACGTGGAGAGCGAGAATCTGCTACCACAACGTGGAAAAAAGGTTTTCCTTTTTTACCGAATCTTTGCAATCTGATTTTAGTTGCCATTTTCTTTTGTATTTATGTATTCAACATAGTTCCCGGAGCTTCATGCTGCGGGGCTGCAAAGATAACTAAAATCCTGGAAATTAAAAACATAGTTTAATTTCTTTGTTTTCAGGATATTTACACCAAAATACCTGCAGATACAAATGGAAAAAATTGCGATTGATATGGACGAGGTGATTGCCGATGCCGTTGGAAAATTTATTAAATTGTATAACCGGGACTTTAATGTTCCTTTAGACTTAAAGATTGACGCCGGGAATGAAATCTATCACCATGTTCCACAAGATGTGAATCAGAAATGGTTCGAATATATCAATGAGCCTGGCTTTTTTCGTGATCTTGACGTTATTGCTGATAGCCAACGCGTAATTAAGGCCCTACAACAGAAATATGATGTTTACATTGTTTCAGCAGCAATGGAGTTCCGTAACTCACTGGTGGATAAGTATGATTGGTTGGCCGAACATTTTTCTTTCATAGATTGGCAGCACATCATGTTCTGCGGAAATAAAATTGTGAATGTTGATATCATCATTGACGACCGCACTAAAAACTTTATAAATTTTACTGTCCGGCCTTTATTATTTACCTCGCCACATAATTTATTGGTTAAAGAGTATGAGCGCGTAAATAGCTGGGAAGAGGTAGCGGATTTGCTGCTATAACTCTTATCGAGGTCTGTAATTTTAGGCCTAAAGTGTAATTTTTATTGAGTTGCCGCATGTATGAAGATGTAACATTTCGTAAAAAATTTGCTCTAATCATAAAAAACTAAAACTATGTTAGTAACCACAACGCCTACAGTTGAGGGCAGAAAAATTATAAAATATATCGGTTTAGTAACCGGAGAAACCATTATTGGCGCAAATATTTTTAAAGATTTATTTGCAGGAATAACAGATATAGTAGGAGGCAGATCGAGTTCTTACGAACGTGTTTTAAGAGAGGGGAAAGATACTGCAGTTAACGAAATGCAACAATATGCGGCCGCACTTGGTGCAAATGCTATTGTTGGTGTTGACTTAGACTACGAAACAGTGGGCAGCGGCGGAAGCATGCTGATGGTAAGCGCCAATGGTACTGCGGTAATTTTAGCCGATTAAGAAATTTGCTTATTGCGAAAACTAAGCAAAAAATAAGAAAGTCTTTCCGGTGCGGGAAAGACTTTTCTTTTATACTTTATTTTTGTTTAAAACGAAAGAATGTCTATTAGCTTGAGCCATTTAGAACTTACCTTCTCCGCATTAATATGCTTGATAGCATGATCAAAAGGAGTAAAAACGATTTCCCGGTTAATCTGCCCCACCATTACACCACTTTCTCCTTGAATTAAACCTTCTACCGCAACTACGCCTAAGCGGCTGGCCAGCACACGGTCCATACAGGTTGGCTTGCCCCCGCGTTGAATATGCCCCAAAACGGAAACTTTAGTATCGTAATGTGGGTATTTTTCCTGCAAAATTTCGCCAACCTTAAATGCACCTCCTGTATCATCGCCTTCGGCAACAATAATAATTTTTGAGGATTTATCCTTACGGCTATGCTCTAATTTATGTAAAATATCATCAGCGTTCATGTTAGCCTCTGGAATCATAATGGCCTCTGCGCCCACACCAATTCCACTTCTTAAAGCAATTAATCCGGAGTCACGACCCATCACTTCGACAATAAAAAGCCTATCATGTGATTCGGCCGTATCCCTGATCCTGTCTACCGCATCAATAACGGTGTTGATGGCAGAGTCATAACCGATGGTAAAATCGGTACCTGCCAAATCATTATCTATGGTACCTGGCAAGCCCACAATAGGAAAATCGAACTCTTTAGAAAAAACATTGGCTCCTGTAAATGTTCCATCTCCTCCAATTACCACCAGGGCATCAATTCCGTTGGCTTTTAGGTTTTCGTAAGCAGTTTTCCTACCCTCAACTGTTTTGAATGCTTCACTACGGGCCGTTTTTAAAATAGTTCCGCCACGCTGAATAATATTCGCAACAGATTTGCGGTCCATAGGGATACAATCATTGTTGATTAATCCTTCATATCCACGGAGAAACCCCGTTACTTCAATATCATAATAAATAGAGCCCCTAACAACAGCTCTAATTGCAGCGTTCATGCCTGGCGAATCTCCACCAGAGGTTAAAACGCCAATGTTCTTGATCTTATTCATTTGTTTGTTTTTGGAAAGCTGCCTTTCCCTTGTCTAAAAATTTAATGTAGTTCTCAGGCTCATAATCTGCGCCCTGAGGTGGAACTAAAACATTTCCATCACCATCTACAATCACGTATTGAGGTTGAGAATTACTGTTAAAAGTTGCGGCCTGAAAGTCACTCCACTTCTTCCCAATCGTGTTTATTTTCTTCTTACTAAAAGTAGAAACATAATGCTCTTCTACAGGCAATTCTGTCTTGTCATCTACTACCAGTTCGGCCATTACAAAATCATTCTTTAATCTTTTTGCAACCTCCGGATTAGACCATACATTGTTTTCCATTTTACGGCAATTTACACAATTCCATCCAGTAAAATCAATTAAAACTGGCTTTCCTAATTCTTTTGATGCTTGTTTGGCCTGTTCGAAATCATAATAAGGATCAAATCCTTTAGGCGTTAATCTATGAAACAGCTCGGCATATTTTTTTTCGCCGATAGATGTTTTATTTCCTGTGCTGGCAGGTGAAGCAGTTAGATTATTCAAATCGAAATCCTGTGTTGCAGTTGGAGGTAAAAATGCACTGATTGATTTTAATGGTGCACCCCACATACCCGGAATCAAATAAATTACCCAGGCAAATACAATAATAGCCAAAAATGTTCTTGGTACTGACAAATATGGCAAATCACTATCGTGAGAAAATTTGATCTTCCCTAAAAGGTAAATTCCCATTAAAGCAAAAATAGCAATCCAAATGGCAAGGAAAACTTCTCTGTCCAATAAGTTTAGGTGGTATGCCAGATCCACATTTGATAAAAACTTAAATGCAAAGGCAAGTTCTATAAATCCTAAAACAACCTTTACACTGTTTAACCATCCCCCTGATTTTGGAAGAGATTTTAATAGTGATGGAAAAATAGCAAATAATGCAAACGGAATGGCCAAAGCAAAAGAAAACCCAAACATTCCTATTGCAGGGCCTAATCTATCTCCTTTTGATGCGGCATCCACCAGCAATGTTCCAATAAGCGGCCCCGTACATGAAAAGGACACCAGCGCCAAACTGAAGGCCATAAAAAAGATGCCCATTAAACCACCTTTATCAGATTTTGCATCAATCTTGTTTACAAAGGCACTTGGCAAAGTAATTTCGAACGCACCAAGAAAAGACGCACCAAAAACAACAAGCATCAAAAAGAAAAATACATTAAATATTCCATTTGTTGATAGCGCATTTAAAGCATCTGAGCCAAATGCTATGGTGACTAACATTCCTAATGCAACATAAATAATGATAATGGATACGCCGTAAATTAGTGCCTGGCCAATGGCTTTCCTTTTACTTCCGGCTTTTTTAGTAAAAAAACTAACGGTAAGTGGTAGCATAGGAAATATACAAGGCATTAAGATAGCTGCAAAGCCGAATAGTAAACCTTTTAGAAAAGTTTGCCATAACGTTAGTTTCTCAGCATCAACACTTTTTGATACTGGGGCGACAGATTTAACTGTATCTTTTTTTACGGTGTCTTTTACAACATTGTTCGCAGCACTGTCCTGTGCAGAACCTACCTCAGTAAAAACAATATCATCCGGGGGAGCGGTTGCTGTGGTATCTTGAGTTACCAAGGCGTAACTCTTAACGGCAGGCCAGGCAATAAACATGGTAGCCATTAACAACAATAATAAAACCTTTTTCATTTGTGTGTGTATTTGAAACCGTGAAATTAAGAATAATTTTAGAAACGATTTTTTTTAAACCACAACACCTTGTAGATTTTACTTTAAAAAGAAACAGTCCCAAAAATTCGGGACTGTTTGTAAATATTTTGAAGTCAATTATTTAACCGGAACACTAAATTCAACTTCTTCTGGCGGAAGACATTGCTTATCGTTACAAACCATGAATTCTACCACGCCTTTAACTGTTGTAGTTGCTTTATTTAGCTTAATTTTCTGTTGAAAAATTACTGATTTTTCAAAGTAACTCACATTCATTTTAAATGTGCTTTCATATTTAACAATGGCTTTAGGCTCAATTGTTTTACCTACCAAACTGAAATCTTTAGAAGGCGCAAAAGTAAAAGTGGTTTTTACTGGTCCTCCGTCTTTTACATTCTGAGAATAAATATGCCATCTATCATCAATTGTAGCCTTTAAATAAATTATAGCTTCAGTTTTACTTACTTTCTTTGCAGAATAAGCCCAAGTTACAGGTTTTTCAATTTGAGCAAATGCGCCAGCAATGGTAAAAAGTACCATCGAAAGCAACAGGGTGATTTTTTTCATTTTGTGTTTATTTTGTGTGTGTAAATTCAATTTCTTTAAAGTTAAAAACTTTTAACCCTTTTTCGGTATTAACGTTTAGTCTGCCATTATCTTCAACGCCTACAATAGTTCCTTCAAAAATCTCGCCGTTATGTTTATATAAAGCAGAAACCTGATAGTTATACAACCGCTCAAGGTAATCATTTTGTAAAATACTATATTTTCCTCCCCTCAAAATTAAGTAGTATTTTTCCATAAATATGAATATTTTCTCCATAATATCCATTAAAGGCACATCTATTTGTAAAATTTGAATGACGGAGGTAGCACGCTCACTTATACTTTCAGAAAATTCTGATTGATTTACATTTACGCCAATGCCAATTACTGATGATTTAAAAGAATTGCCTGTCAGTGTATTTTCGATTAATATCCCGCCTAATTTCTTATTATGGTAATACATATCATTGGGCCATTTTACCTTTATCCCCTCCGGCACAAAACAAGCCAAGGCATCACTAACAGCCAAACTAACGGCAATATTTAAATAAAACTGCTTATCAAGTGGCAAAAAAGAAGGCTTTAAATAAATACTTGTACTAATGTTTTTCCCTGCTTGAGTTTGCCAAACACTTTCCTGCTGCCCTCTTCCGGCAAACTGATGGTCTGCCATAATTACAGTCCCTTCTGCTAATGGCTCGGATTTTGACGCCAAATTTTTTAAAAAGTTATTAGTAGAATCAACTTCTTTTAATTTGATTAAATTTTGACCAACAAATAGTGTCGAAAAAGTGTTATTTTGCAAGTGTTGAATTTATAATATTGTAATTCCAAAATTAAAGCATTTTAATGGTAAAAAAGAAAATAGTAGCCCTTTCTACATATCTTTCTGAGTTGGCCGTTCACGGCATACAGGAAAAAAAAGGAGAAGATATCGTGCGGTTAGATCTTAGAAATATTCACACTTCAGTAGCTGATTACTTTATTATCGCAAGTGCCAACTCTGGCACCCAGGTAAAAGCTATTGCAGATAGTGTAGAAAAAGAAATATATAAAGCCACTCAGGCAGACCCAAGACATAAGGAGGGTTTCGAATCAGCAGATTGGATAATTCTTGATTATTTCGATGTGGTTGTGCACATTTTTAAAACGGAAAAGCGCCACTTTTATGGCATAGAAGAACTTTGGGGTGATGCAGAAAGCACAAATTATCAGAGCGCATAACCTAATAGAACCATTTTGACAAAGACAAATGAACGACAATCAAAATACCAACGAAAAACAGGGAAGAAGGATTCCAAACATCCCTAAAAAACCACAAAAAGGATCAAAATTTAATATTTTCTGGGTGTATGCGGCCATTATTATAGCCATTATTGCAGCACAATTTTTATTTACTACCGACGGGGGTAAAGAAGTAACCTACCAAAAGTTTGAGCAACAGATGTTACTTAAAGGTGACGTTCAAAAAGTTGTTGCCTACAAATCAGACGATTTAGTGCGCGTAGAGGTTTATATCAAAAAGGATAGTTTAGAGAAAAAGAAACTTTACGATGCTTACAAGAGCACGAGCACTTTTAATGTAAATAATGCCTCCAGCCCTATTGTGTTTTTCAATGCCGGAACGATGGATGGGCTGGATAAACAACTTGCAGATTCTCAAAAAGATCTTCCAGCTAACCAGCCAAGGATACTGGCAGAAAAAACCAGCCGCAGCAATCCGTTGGCAAGTTGGTTTTTAAGTATCATTTTACCGGTACTGCTTTTAATCGGTTTCTGGATTTTTATGATGCGCAGAATGGGCGGCGGCGCTGGTGGCGGCGGTCAGATTTTCAGTATCGGAAAATCAAAAGCGACTTTATTTGATAAAGAAAGCCAGGTAAACATTACTTTCAACGATGTTGCAGGTTTAGAAGAAGCAAAAACAGAGGTAATGGAAATTGTAGATTTCCTTAAAAACCCAAAAAAATATACTGATTTGGGTGGAAAAATCCCTAAAGGTGCTTTATTGGTAGGTTCGCCGGGTACCGGTAAAACCCTATTGGCAAAAGCGGTTGCAGGTGAAGCACAGGTTCCTTTCTTCTCTCTATCTGGTTCTGACTTTGTAGAGATGTTTGTTGGAGTTGGTGCATCACGTGTTCGCGACTTGTTTAAACAAGCAAAAGATAAATCGCCTTGCATTATCTTCATTGATGAGATTGATGCTATTGGCCGTGCCCGTGGTAAAAACGGTGTAATGGGTGGAAATGACGAACGTGAAAATACACTAAATCAGCTTTTAGTTGAGATGGATGGTTTTGGCACCAATACACATGTTATTATCCTGGCTGCTACCAACCGTGCTGATGTTTTAGATAAAGCTTTATTAAGAGCAGGTAGATTTGACAGACAGATTTATGTTGATTTACCAGATGTTATTGAACGTAAACAGATTTTTGAGGTTCACATCACTCCGCTTAAAAAATCAGAAGAGCTTGATACCGAATTTTTAGCTAAACAAACACCAGGATTCTCGGGTGCAGATATTGCTAACGTTTGTAATGAAGCCGCATTAATTGCAGCCCGTAAAAATAAATCGGCAGTAGATAAGCAAGATTTCTTAGATGCTGTAGATAGAATTGTAGGTGGTTTAGAAAAGAAAAATAAAATCATCACACCTGCCGAAAAACGCGCTATTGCTATTCATGAGGCTGGTCACGCCACAGTAAGCTGGTTATTGGAACATGCAGCGCCTTTAGTTAAGGTTACCATTGTTCCACGCGGACAGAGCTTAGGTGCGGCCTGGTATTTGCCTGAAGAACGTTTAATTGTCCGTCCTCACCAAATGCTCGACGAAATGTGTGCAACTATGGGCGGTAGGGCAGCTGAAAAAGTGATGTTCGATACCATTTCTACAGGCGCATTGAGCGATTTAGAAAAAGTGAATAAACAAGCCAGGGCAATGGTGACCATTTACGGCTTGAACGAAAAATTAGGAAACATTACTTATTATGATTCATCTGGTCAGAATGAGTATAATTTCTCTAAACCATATTCAGAGGATACCGCTTTAACTATTGATAAAGAAATATCGGCATTAATTGAAGGCCAATACCAGAGAGCGATCCAGTTATTGGAAGAAAATAAAGATAAACTGATCCAGTTGGCCGATATCCTAATCGAAAAAGAAGTTTTGTTTAAAGACGATTTAGAAGTGATTTTCGGAAAACGTTTATTCGAAAGTCAAGGTGAAAGCGGAACACCAGGACATATTACGCCAGTTGAGGCTTAAATAAATAATTTCTATTATTACATTTGCTACCCTAGTTTAATCATTAGGGTAGCTTTTTTTTATAATGAAGGATAATACGACAGCGAAAGAACAAATACTGAAAAAGATAAGGAAAGCACTGTTAGAGAAGCGCGAAAACCCCTATCCTAATTTAGAAGAAAGCCCATTGTATAAAAAAAATACAGATGAGCTTGAAATATTATTTGCTGAACAGCTTACGGCTATATCCGGCAACTTTATTTTCTGCGAAGACGGGATTGATTTTTTTGAAAATATGCTGCAGCTGGCCGATAAGTTTAAATGGCGGAAAATATACTGCTGGGAACCAGAACTTCAGCAGTTTTTAAGCAAATACGAATTTCCTTTTTACCAGACCGATAAAGATTTTGAACAAGCTGAAGTAGGTATTACATTATGCGAAGCCTTAATTGCCCGTAATGGAAGCGTAATGGTAACTAACCAGGGCGCTGCAGGGAGAAGGCTCAGCATCTTTCCACACCATCACATTGTGATCGCCAAAACCAGTCAGTTAGTTTTAGATCTTAAAGATGCTTTTTTGTTATTGAAAAATAAGTATGGCAATCAGCTCCCATCCATGATCAGCAATATTACAGGACCGAGCAGAACCGCCGATATCGAAAAAACATTGGTTTTAGGTGCACATGGACCTAAAGAACTGTTTGTATTTTTGATTGACGATTTTAGTTGATTGCAGTATCAATTATTTGAGTGTATATGCTCCCAAAATTGGACAACCATTTGCCGTTTTACAATGGAATTCACTTAATCTCTCTAAAGGTTCAATACCTGTTTTGGTCCCGTTAAAAAATTCATCATAATAGCCATTACTGCTATATACAGCATGCGGGGCATTGTATAAAACAAGATTTGAGTACTTTTTAATATTGCTAATGCTAAGATCATTAACAATAGCCTTCTGCAAACCCAACATATTCTGTATTTCTGAGGCATCTTGCCCTTTGTTAAGTTTATCCACTCCTCGGTAAAAATACTTTGCATCATATCCCATTTCCAATTGTTTAGCCCTGCACATTACAGCAAAACAAAATGCCGCGTAATCACTAATTTTTTTTGAAATAGCATCAGTTTGACTTTTAATAAAAAAATGTTTTTTTGCGAAATTTAACCTATCAAAAGAAAGCACAATGGTTTTATCATCTCTTCTTTTAATGTAAACCATTTTTGCAGTCGAGTCTGTTTTCACTTCTTTAAAAACACCATTAATTCCAAAGATTCCGATTGATGCTTTTATGAGCGCAACTGAGGCACAGTTACCCCCACCGCCAAATTTGCTCAATATACCGGCAAAATGGACACGGTCTTGTTTAAATGCTGTATAAAGTTCTTGGGTGGTTACTTTCGTTATCTGGGCGCTAACATGGGTAAATCCAATAAATAAAACGATTATTGCGATCAGTTTTTTCATGATTCGAATTTGATTTATTTAATAAAGGTATTAGTTTAAAGTAAAATAATAACACGATATGGGTGATAAAATTTAGCCTATAATTATAGAATTCATTATTTACCCTGAAACCTTTTCACCACCAATTCACCTGTAGGATTTATGCAATATATGTCTTCATCATAGTTAGAATATCTTCTTGATAACACCGGTTTTAGCCCTTCATCTTCCAGTTTATGATGATCAAATGTTAAATAAAGCTCTACTCTGGAGCGGTCTTTATCCAAAGTGATGGTTTTTCTCGTTTTTACATTGTAAATATCTACTTCCTGAATTCGCCTGTAATTATAGCCCCAGCTAGAATCCTCTCCAAAATCCTTACTTCTGCCAATCACAAAATAATCATTCATTAGATGAAAGATGGTACTGATGCTCTTATCATTAAAAAGCCGTTTTCCTTTCAGGTCAACTAGATCTGCAACTTTTCTCGTTTTACCATTGGTTAAGGTGTTTTCTTCATTCAAAATCACAATTCCTATATTCTTAGGGAAATTATTTTTATTGTCGCCAAAAGCAGCGAAAGTGCTTTCATAATCCTTGCTTTTTAAAACCGTATCACCACTTTCGTTCAAAAAATAGTTTAAGTTTTTACCACTCATCGACATTGATCCTGGATAATCGGCAAAAAACAATATATCTTTTGTGGGTTTAGATGGTACTTTTTTTACGGGCACTTCAGTCTTTTTGCTTGCTGTTACAGGCATTTTTCCCATCGTTACGCGTACTTCGGTCACTTTATTTTTCTCTGCAGTCTCGGCCAGTTTCTTTTTAAAGTCTGCCTCCCTTTCAGCCTTAAGCTTTGCATTTCTGATTTTGCCTGCTTCATAGGCCGCTTTATCATCTGCTATCTTCTTTTTTCTGGCATCTTCATTCTCTTTTGCGCAAGCTGGACACATATTTTTGCCCTCCGAGTTATTCGAGCCTTTAGGGGCAAATCTGCAGTTATACCTTGCATATTCGCTTCTCGAAACATGTGATTGAGCATTTACCATTTGTACCAGAAACAGCAACAAAATAGTGATTAAGAAATTTTTCATTTTAAGTTCGTTTAATTTATTGTAAAAATACCCGAACAACCAAACGATTTATATACCCTTTACTCGGTATATTTAATATCTGCTTTATATACTATATTTATAAAATGTTGATTGCATCCGCTAATTCTCTCATCAATGGATAAAATTTTCTTCTTATTCCTATTTTTCCTAAACCCATTTCGTATATGCTTTGCCCAGCAGGGAAATCCTATTTTAATAGATACCGCCAAAAAGTTTAATATCAGTAGGCATGGTTATTTTTATGAGGACAGGAATTTAAACCTGAACATCGATTCTGTTATAAAATATAAGCAGGCCGGTAAACTCACCCCATTAACAGCAGGAAAGGTTTTTAGCAAGGGTTACACCCAATCTTATTACTGGGTTGTTTTTGATATAGAAAATAGTCTGGACCAAGCCGTACATCTGATGTTTAAGGAGCAAAGCTCAAGCATTAACCAGCTCCAGCTGTTTAAAGTAAATGAGCAGGGAGAGATTTATCCACTGGGCTTAACCGGCGATCATTTCCCTTTTAAACAACGTCCATATCGCAACAGAAGCTTTATCTATCCAATGGTTCTTTTACCCCATGAGAAAGCTACTTTTTATTTGTGGGCTGATAAACGCGGACAGAACATGTATATGCCAATGTCTATCGGCCGTGATGTGGATATTATTCAGGCAGAGATTCCACAGCACACTTTGTTTGGATTTTACACCGGTATTTTTGTTTTCGCGGTAATCTTTAACTTATTGATGTTTGCTTCGATAAGAGATAATATCCATCTATATTATGCCATTTACATCTTCTGCACCTTAATTTTTATACTGGAAGAAGAAGGATTGGCTTTTCAATGGTTTTACCCTAACTTGCCAGGCCTGCAAGATTATATGCGGTTAATTATGGCATCGCTAAGCTGTGGCTTATTAATCCAGGTAATGCAGCTGTTTGTGAATCAAAATAGCTCAAATAGTAAATTATACCGCTTTACAAACTATTATAAAAGATTCTGCTGGGCCATGTCCATTATTCCGGTATTTATGCTCTTTAAATCCTTTATTATTTTAGAAAAAACGGTTTTTTATATCAACAATTTTCTTGCGCTCCTTACCGTAATTATCATTATCATTTGTGTGATAGAAAGAATAAGATCCGGATACAAGTTGGGCTGGTATTATTTTATTGCAACCGTGATGCTGTTATTTGGCGTTTTTAATTACGTATTTAATACCTTGGGGCTTACCAATTTTAATTTGTTAAAGCCAAATGGTTTAGTGGTGGGTTTAACGGCCGAAATCATTTTTCTTTCATTTGCACTAACACAGCGTTATAACTTCCTTAAAAAAGAAAAAGAAATTTTACTGGAAGAAAAAAGCAGGCACCAGGTTGATCTGGCAGATGGGATTTTTAATGCACAGGAAGATGAAAGAACACGATTGGCCCGCGATTTACATGATGATCTGGGCGGTACACTATCGATTATAAAACTAAATATCACTGCGTTTCAGCACAAAGTTTTAAAACTTACTGAAAATGACCGCATATTTTATGATCAAACCATTGGCATGATCGAAAAGGCATGTGCAGACTTAAGGGAAATATCGCATAACCTGATGCCAAAAAACTTTGAACAACATGGTCTGATTGAAACATTAAATGAGCATTTTAAAACCCTTAACCATTCTGGTAAAATTGCATTTGAGTTCGTTTTTCAGGTAGAGCATCCTATTGATAGCGGAATGGAAATTACCATATACCGGATGGTTAACGAATTGGTCAATAACATCATCAGGCACTCTTTTGCCTCAAAGGCAACCATACAAATTTTATCATTTACAGAAAGAATTAGCATTATGGCCGAAGACAATGGCATTGGTTTCAATCCTGATATAGATAAAAAGGGTTTAGGCATGCAAAATATTCTATCGAGGGTAAATTACTTCAACGGTAAAATCCAGGTAGATAGTAATCAGAACGGCACAACTACAACTATTGATATTCCACTAAACTAATGGACAAGATTCAACAGCGCCCCATAACCATTATGATTGCAGATGATCATAAACTATTCGCTGAAGGGCTATCTGCAATCCTTTCTGAACAATCTGCTTTTAAGGTAATTGGAATGGCCGCAAATGGGAAAGAAATTTTGCACCTGCTTAATCACCAGCTGCCAGATGTTTTAATCCTCGATTTAAATATGCCCATTCTAGATGGTGAAATGGCCGCAGAAAAGGTGGGTCAGTTATTTCCTTCGGTAAAAATAATGGTATTATCAATGTATTATACAACCAAATTATCTGCTAAACTCGAGAATATCGGCGTAAAAGCTTTTATCCAGAAAGATACCAACGCAGAAACCCTATTTAAAATCATAACCGGCATACAGCGGGGAGAAAAATATTTCCAAAAAGCAAAATCTGATCCGCCTGCTTCATCTGTATTTAACGATGGTGATCATTTTCAAAAAAGCCACAACCTAACAGCGAGAGAAATGGAAATCCTTAAATTGATCAGCGAAGACTATTCTTCACAGCAGATTGCCCAAAAATTATTTATAGCTTTAAACACAGTTGATACCCACCGTAAAAATATGGCACAAAAGCTAAACGTGACGGGAAAAGCAGGATTATTAAAGTTTGCCCTTGAAAATAAGCTGCGCTAAAATTAAATTTATTTTCGAATATCGAATATAATTGATATTTTTATACTACATACCGTTTTGGTATGCGGTATTATAATTATGAGCAAAGCAATAAATACGGTAATTACCGGTACTGGGAGTTATATTCCACAAAATATTATTTCCGGTAATGAATTCTTAAACTCAACATTTTTTGAGAATGGAAATCTATTAGAGAAGGAGAATTCAGAGATCATTGATAAATTCTCTGAAATTACAGAGATCGTGGAGCGTCGTTACGCCTGTCCTGATCAGCTAAGCAATCACATTGGCGCAAAAGCCGCAGAAAAAGCAATTGAAAATGCAGGTATAGATAAAGAAACCTTAGACTATATTATTTTCTGTCATAATTTTGGCGATATCCCTTTAGGTAGTAACCGTACAGATATTTTACCATCTTTAGCTTCAAAGGTAAAGCAACAACTAGGCATTCAAAATCCAGATTGCGTTGCCTACGACATTATTTTTGGTTGCCCAGGATGGGTTCAAGGTGCAATACAGGCAGATTACTACATTAAAAGCGGAGATGCAAAACGGGTTATGGTTATTGGTGCAGAAACCTTAAGCCGAATTATCGATCCGCATGACCGTGATAGTATGATCTTTTCGGATGGTGCCGGAGCTGTAATTTTCGAGGGAGAAGAATCAGCGGAAAAAAGAGGAATCCTAGCACATAAAACAGAAACGCATGCCGTAAACTATGGCAATTTATTAACCATGGGCAAGAGTGCTCATCCTGATGAAGCCAATGGAAACCTCTACTTAAAAATGAACGGACGTAAACTATATGAGTTTGCAGTAGTTCAGGTACCGCAGGTAATTAAAAAAGCTATAGACAAAGCAGGCTTAAGTGTTGATGACGTAAACATTGTATTTGTGCACCAGGCCAATGGCAAAATGGATACCGCTATTATGAAACGTCTGTTTAAACTTTACGGAAAAGATACGGTGCCAGAAAACTTAGTTCCGATGACGATTTCGTGGTTAGGAAACAGTTCTGTTGCCACAGTACCAACCTTGCTTGACCTTGTATTAAAAGGAGAGGTTAAAGGCTATAACGTGAAAGCTGGCGATGTAGCGGTATTTGCTTCAGTAGGAGCAGGTATGCACATTAATGCTTTTATACACCGCTTCTAATTGGCTAACCGTTTTAACCCGGCCCTGGCCTGGTTTTCAATACTGCTTTCAAACTCATGATTTTTCATGGCAATGGCAGTATTGAAAGCCTCTTTTGCTTTTGCTAGGTTTTTCCTTCTTTCATAAATCTTACCCATCTGCACCGCAGCATTTGCCGCAAAATAATACTTCAGGTTTTTCCCGTCATTAATTGTTTCCTGATAAGCCGCTAATGCTTGATCGTCTTTCCCTAAATCATCATAAATTCTACCTAAACGGTAATTTAGCTCTATTCTATCTTTATCGTTAGTGTAATCCATTGCCTTCTTACCATCAATTATCTGTAAGGCCCTGCTTAAATAACCACCATCAAACAGCAGTCTGGCTTTTAAAAGGTCAACGGTTGGTATTTCTGCGACAGCTTCAGCCTTGGCTTGTTTATCCTTCTCCATATAGGTATAGCCATTTTTAACTGCCTTTGCAACAAAGGCCGTATATGTCGCTTTATCTCCTTTCAGAAGAGCGATCCAGCCCAAATGAAGGTAAGCGTCCTTTACAAAGTTTACACCCTTCGTAGTTTGTAAAAACCGGTTAAAATAAGTGCCAGCATTGAGGTCAAGTTTATTTAAATGTGCAATTCCTTCCAGATAGTCCAGGTAAGGAAAAGGCTGATAAACGCCGCCCTCTGGTCGCTTGGCTAAAATAGAAATGGCTTGTTCACTATGCCCGTTTTTTATGCATACATAACTTTGCAAATAACTTTTTAGTAAACTGGTATCGGCAATTCTCTCGGTATACTTCATTGTTTTCGCATATGCCAGCGGGCTATGTGCCACATCAGTTAATACATAAGCGTAATAAAATACCACTTCTTCGTAAAAAGGTTCATAAGATGACTTTGGCAGGTTATCAGCCAACTTTTCGAACATATTTAATCCGCTCTGCAGGTTTCCTTTAATACCGAAGGTTGAAAGCGCTGTTTTTAAAGCACCGTCGGGAAGATTACCTAACACGGCATTAATCAAACCCAGTCCTTTTAAGTTCAGATGAAAATTTGGAAACTTCTTATTATTATCCTGCAAAAGGCTGTTCGCTCTTTTAACTTCCATAGCCGCGTTAAAATACTCTCCGAAACGGCCACGAATGAGCGCCCATTGCAAATTAATTTCCGCCTGCGCATAGAGGTAGTATGGCGAATTTTTATCATCATCGCTTATTTGATCCAAACGTTTAGATTTATTTCCTTTTAAACGGTCAAAATCAGCCTTGCTCTCTGAAGTTAAAACTGTAAAATAATCTACATAATTTTCCAGAAGCGGAATAATGGAATTATTGGGATGCTGTTTCTTTTCTGTAGAGATATAAGCCCTTGCATTCCCCAACTTCAGTTCGAATATACTTTTATAAGCATTTAAGCAGTTGTTATTGAAATCGAAGTTTGCAAGTGAAAACAAAGGAGAGAGGAGCAGGGCAGACGTTATATACAAACGGAAGCTTTTATTCATTAGGGATTCTATTTCGGTTTTGTTCTATGCTGCCACGACAGCTTCACATTTAAACAAATATTTACATTAAACGCTAAAATCATATTCTTGTTTTGTGTAAGCGCAGAAATTGACCAAAACAAAAAACGTCCCGATTAAATCGGGACGTTCAAATAATCTTATAATTTAGATTAAGCTTCTGCTACTTCGTGTGTTAAAGCTTCATCAACCAAAATACGACCGCAGTGTTCACAAACGATAATTTTTTTACGTTGACGGATATCCAATTGACGTTGAGGCGGAATCTGGTTAAAACAACCAGAGCAAGAATCGCGATCGATGGTTACTACAGCCAGACCATTTACAGCATTTTTGCGTAAACGTTTATAGGCAACCAATAAACGCTCTTCGATTTGAGGCTCAGCTTTATCCGCTTTCTTTTGTAAATCCTGCTCTTCTTTTTCAGTTTCAGCAGTAATTACATCCAATTCGCCTTTTTTAACTTCCAAATCTTTCTTTCTGCCATCTAACTCTGCTTTAGCTGCTTCGTAGATTTCAGTTTTAGAAGTGATTTCGAAACCGTGTTCTTTAATTTTCTTTTCAGAAACCTGGATATCTAAACCTTGAATCTCAATTTCTTTAGTTAAAGCATCGTATTCACGGTTATTTTTAACTTCTTTTAATTGAGTATCGTATCTTTTGATGGCTGCTTGCGCATCTTTAATTGTATTTTTACGTGTTACGATCGAATCTTCAAGGTCATCAAGCTCAGCTTTGATTTTTGCAATTCTAGTTTCTAATCCTAAAACGTCATCCTCAAGATCGGCAACCTCCATTGGTAATTCTCCACGTACCTGGCGGATCTTATCAATTTTTGTGTGGATATTTTGTAATTCGTATAAAGCTTTTAGCTTTTGTTCTACGGTTTGTTCCATTAAAACAAGTAATTTATGGGGTTTGTATTTTGCTCCGTTAAACGGATTGCAAAGTTAGTAAATTTTTTCTGAATAATTTCAAGCAATAAATTTGAGGTAAATTGTTCAGTTTCAAAGTGTCCGATGTCCGCAATGATCAATTTTTCCTCTGCATCGAAAAACTCGTGATATTTAAAATCTGCGGTAATAAAAGCATCCGCACCGGCAGCAATGGCATCTTTTAACAGAAAGCTTCCTGAACCGCCACAAACTGCCACTTTTTTAATCCTTTTGCCAATTACTTCTGTGTGCCTAACCACTTTAGCCTGCATCCTGTCTTTTACCAGGTGTAAAAAATCGTAAGCATCCATGTCGTATTCCAACCAACCCACCATGCCCGAACCAACCAGTTGGTGTTTGTTTTCGAGTTTGTAAATATCGTAAGCTACCTCTTCGTAAGGATGGTTTTCGAACAGCGCAACCAGAATTTTTCGCTCGGCCTGTGTAGGGTAAACCATTTCGATACGCACTTCAGCCTCGCGATGGCGAATACCTTTTTCGCCCACAAATGGGTCTGAATCTTCATTCCCCTTAAACGTACCAAAACCATCAGCATTGAAACTACATTCGCTATAGTTGCCAATGTTCCCCGCTCCGGCATAAAACAATGCAGATCGCAATTGTTCGGCCTGGGCCTGTGGACAATAAGTAACCAGTTTTTTTAACAAACCTGCTTTTGGTAAAAGTACCTTTGTACCTGTTAAACCCAAACGTTCACAGATCCTCGCATTTACACCGGTATGGATACTGTCTAAATTGGTATGAATGGCATAAAGCGCAATGTTGTTTTTAATGGCTTTTAACACTACACGTTCCACGTAGTTTTTTCCATTGAGTTTTTTTAGTCCTTTAAAAACTATCGGATGGTGGGTAATAATCAAATTGCATCCTGTCGAAATGGCTTCATCTACAATTTTCTCTACACAATCTAAAGCCACCAAAGCAGCACGGATTTCCATGTTCGGATCGCCCACAATCAAGCCAGCGTTATCATAATCTTCCTGATAATTAAGTGGCGCAATGCTTTCTAAGTAATTGGTAATTTCAGCTAATTTCATTGGATAAATATAGAAATTTCATCGCTTTAGTTTTCTTTTTCCGTCACTTCATTCAACAGAAAAAATCCGCACCCAATTTATTTGGATACGGATGTAAATATCAAGATTTAGTTATCCTAGAATTTTCCTGCCTGCTGGAATCCACCGCCCATTCTTACCATCTGCAAGCTTTCAAAAACCATTTTCTGGTTGTGCTCAAAAGCAAGTGTTTTGTGATTTACTACGTCGATAATCGATCCGATAAAGCATAAACCAGCAGTTAGGAGGTATAAAATACCCATACCAATCTGGCCAATGATAAACCTTTGCAAACCGGGAACAGCAAAGAGTCCGATCAAGCAGAAAATCAACATATCAGATGGGTTTTTTCTTTTACTACTGTAAACCATCAGGAAATTACGCAACTGCTCTTCAGTTAAACCAGTTGTAGCTTGTTGTAAATAGGAGTATTCCTCTGGTGTTATACCTGGTAACGACATTAGAGGTGATTGAAATATATCCATGGCTTCTATGTATTTGTGGTTGAAATTTTAAACTTATTTTTATTTTTTATCAATGTGTAAATTCTATAAACGATGATTAAAAGTGCCGGAAACCCAAACCAATGTTCAGAAAAGCTTTCGGTAAACTCGCCATGTAAAATATGACTAATTGACCTGCCTATACCACATCCCGGACACCAATCCTTAAAACCCAAATTGGCTAAAGGACAAAGTGTAAAATGATGCTCGTGGCCATTTGCTGTTGCCAGTAATATTAAAGCTGTTACCCAGAAAAAAAGTTCTAGTGGAAAGCTTTTAATGTACTTCATTGTTTCACTTTTTATACAATTTAGAGGCTATGGAACTACCTTTGTTACACCGATTTGCCCTTAATCGACGAAAGGGGGATATATTTCGACCAAACGAACGATACCATCTAAGAATAAGTTTTCGTTTTTTCCCAAATCAGATTTCCATATCACAACCCAGCCAAAAATAGTTAAAAAAACCTTTACACAAATTGCGGGTTAATATTAAAAGATAAGCTTATTTTTGTGCCTTGAACATTCGAGATTTAATAAACCGATACAAAACCGACGATAGGGTAACCCAATTTACCAAAGCGTTGAATGCAACTAAAAACCCAAAGATACAATTAAAGGGATTGGTGGGCTCAGCCGATGCTATTGTTGCCCTTTCTTCTTATTTTTTATTACACAAACCCATCATGTTTGTTTTACCAGATAGGGAAGAAGCCGCTTATTTTCAATCTGACCTTGAAAGCGTATTAGATAAACAGGTTTTATTATTTCCTTCCTCATACCGTAAATCTTTTGATTTTACACAGGTAGATACAGCCAATGTGCTGGCCCGTGCAGAGGTATTGAACGAATTGAATCATGATTCGGAATACGGAAAAATTGTAGTTTCTTATCCTGAGGCCATTGCCGAAAAGGTAATTGACCGATCGGCACTTGAAAAAAATACATTAGAAATTAGCTTAGGCGCCAAACTAGGCATCGATTTTATTAATGAATTTTTAATTGATTACGATTTTGACAGAAGAGATTTTGTTTACGAACCCGGACAATTTTCTATCCGTGGCGGTATTGTAGATATCTTTTCGTTCTCATCTGATCTTCCTTACCGCATTGAGTTTTTTGGCGATGAGGTAGAAAGCATCAGAAGTTTTGAAATTGAAAGCCAGCTTTCAGTTGCCGATGTTAAATCGCTGACTATTGTACCGAATGTTCAGGCAAAATTTTTAACGGAAAGTAATATCAGTATTCTTGATTATATTGATCAGGATACGCAACTTTGGTTTAAAGACGTAGAATTTACCCTGGATATTGTTAAAGCTGGTTTTAAAAAGGCTGTTGAGCTTTGGAAAGCTTTGCCAGCAGCAGATAAAACCCAAAACCCCGAATGGATTGATCCGAAATTCGCCTTTACTGACGAAAAATTATTGGGCGATCATCTTCAGGATTTTCCTATCATCGAATTTGGAAAGCAGTTTTTTTATAAAACCGATAATCGTTTCGAATTTGAAACCAAACCCCAGCCATCCTTCAATAAAGATTTCAACCTGCTGATCCATAACCTAAAGGAGAATGAAAAAGCAGGGATTGTTAATTTTATTTTTACCGATTCGCCAAAGCAGATTGAGCGTTTATATGCCATTTTAGAGGATATTGATAAAACGGCCAAGTTTACACCAATCAACAGCATGTTGCGCGAGGGTTTTGTTGATCCGCAGATCCAAACCGCATTTTATACCGATCACCAGATTTTTGATCGTTACTATAAATATAAGCTTAAAAAAGGCTATCAGAAAAGTCAGGCCATTACCCTGAAAGATCTAAGGGAACTGAAATCAGGCGATTATGTTACCCATATCGATCACGGAATCGGCAAATACGCAGGGCTTGAAAAAGTGGAGGTAAATGGGAAAACCCAGGAGATGATCCGTTTAATTTATGCCGATAATGACCTGCTTTACGTCAACATCAACTCCTTAAACCGCATTGCCAAATACAGCGGTAAGGAAAGCGGCGTACCTAAAATGAATAAGTTGGGTACCGATGCCTGGGACAAGCTAAAAAAAACTACTAAAAAAAAAGTTAAAGATATCGCCCGGGATTTGATCAAGCTTTATGCTTTACGCAAAACCCAGGCCGGAACGGCATTTTCGCCAGATAGCTATTTACAAACTGAACTGGAGGCTTCTTTTATTTACGAAGATACCCCCGATCAGTTAAAAGCGACTCAGGATGTGAAAAAGGACATGGAATCGCCACACCCAATGGATCGTTTGGTGTGTGGTGATGTTGGCTTTGGAAAAACAGAGATCGCCGTACGTGCGGCATTTAAAGCGGTAGCAGAGGGTAAACAGGCAGCTATTTTAGTACCAACTACAATTTTGGCTTTACAGCACTTTAAAACTTTCTCATCACGATTAAAAGATTTTCCGGTTACGGTTGATTACATTAACCGTTTTAAAACCAATAAACAAATTAAAGACACCCTCGCTGAAGCCGCAGCAGGCAAAGTTGATATCCTGATCGGAACACACCGTTTGCTCAGTAAGGATGTTAAGTTTAAAGATCTCGGCATCATGATTATTGATGAAGAACAGAAGTTTGGTGTTACCGCAAAAGAACGGTTAAAAGCGGTACGCGTAAATGTTGATACCTTAACACTAACCGCAACTCCGATTCCGAGGACATTGCATTTCTCTTTAATGGGGGCGAGAGATTTATCGATCATCAGCACACCACCGCCAAACCGGCAGCCGGTTAGCACCGAATTGCATGTTTTTAATGATAAACTGATCCAGGAAGCCGTTCAGTTCGAATTAGACCGTGGCGGGCAGGTTTTCTTCATTCATAATCGCGTAAACGACTTGATGCAATTAGGCGGATTGATCCAGAAACTGGTTCCTAAGGCAAGGATCGGTATTGCGCACGGACAGTTAGACGGCGATCAACTGGAAGATGTAATGCTCGATTTTATCAATGGAGAAAAAGATGTTTTGGTAGCCACTACCATTATTGAAGCAGGTTTAGATATCCCAAATGCCAATACCATCATCATCAACCATGCTCACATGTTTGGATTAAGTGATCTGCACCAGATGCGTGGCAGGGTAGGCCGGAGCAATAAAAAGGCTTTCTGTTATTTACTCTCACCTCCTTTATCAACTTTAACCTCCGAAGCGCGTAAACGTTTAAGCGCGATTGAAGAATTTTCTGATCTGGGCAGTGGCTTTAACGTAGCCATGCGCGATTTGGATATCCGTGGAAGTGGAAATTTATTGGGTGCCGAGCAAAGTGGTTTCATTGCCGAAATCGGTTTTGAGATGTACCATAAAATATTAGACGAAGCGATACAGGAATTAAAGGAGGCTGAATTTAAAGGCCTCTTCGAAAATGAACCCGCCCGTCCTTTTGTGGGTTTTACTCAGGTAGATACCGATCTCGAATTATACATTCCTGATGCTTACATTACTAACATTACTGAGCGTTACAATTTATACACCGAGCTTTCCAAACTCAATAACGAAGCTGAATTGGCCGTTTTCGAAAAACACCTCGCCGATCGTTTCGGGCCGGTACCTCCACAGGTAAAAACCATGCTCAGCGTGGTACGTTTACAGTGGTTGGGTAAGAAATTAGGTTTTGAGAAAATCAGTTTCAAGAAAAATAGTTTACGTGGATATTTTTTAAGTGATAAACAGTCGGCTTATTTCGACTCGAATACCTTCACCAAAATTTTAACTTTTGCACAGAACCATCCTCGCATGTGCAATTTAAAAGAAGTAAAAAACACACTTAGAATTGCTTTTGATAATGTAAAAACAGTTGAGGAAGCAATCGAAACTTTAGAACTTATCGACTAAAAACGTTAATTGAGTCAGCTCATTGACTGAATTAACGTTAATTGAGTCAGTCTATTGACTGAATTAACGTTTTTTCTTATATTTGACTTAAATGGAAAGTCAAATTATCAGATCTTTAAAGCCGATTATCCTAAACAAAATTGGGAAAAATAAGGTCATCTTAATTTTCGGCACAAGGAGGGTAGGTAAAACCTGGTTAGTAGAAAGCATTGTTAAAGGTGCCAACATCAACCATCTCTCTTTAAATGGAGAAGATCAGGATGTACAGGTATTGTTGTCAACCCGAACAGCCGCAAATTATAAAAGGATTTTGGGTGATGCCAAACTGCTCATTATTGATGAAGCCCAGGTTATACCAGAAATCGGAAAAATATTAAAATTACTGATCGATACTTTTAAAGACCTCACCATTATTGCAAGTGGCTCATCTACTTTCGACTTATCGAACCAAACAGGTGAACCTTTAACTGGAAGAAGTTTAACCTATTATCTCTACCCGATAGCACAGGTTGAATTAGATAAAATGGAAAATGCCCTGCAAACCACCCAAAACCTTGAAGAAAGATTAATTTTTGGTTCTTATCCAGAGTTGTTTCATCTAAACTCATTGGCTGAAAAAGCGCAATATTTGACTGAATTGGTTAAATCATACCTGTTAAAAGACATTTTGATGTATGAGAACATCCAAAATAGCGCTAAACTGCTGGAATTATTAAAGCTTATTGCATACCAGGTGGGATCGGAAGTTTCTATTGATGAAATTTCCCGTACTTTGGGCATTAGCAAAAATACGGTAGACCGTTATCTTGATTTACTTTCGAAAGTTTTTATCATCTATAAAGTTGGTGGATACAGTAATAATTTACGGAAAGAGGTTACAAAATCATCTAAATGGTATTTTTACGACAATGGTATCCGGAATGCAATTGTAAACGATTTCAGGTTATTAGCCTTACGGAATGATCAGGGTATTTTATGGGAAAATTACTGTTTTAGTGAGCGGATTAAAAAAATGGAGTACGAACAGCAAAATTCCACCTATTACTTTTGGAGAACATATGACCAGCAGGAAATAGACCTGATTGAAATTAATAACGGAGAAATTTTAGCTGCCGATTTCAAATGGGGAAACCAAAAGAAGAAAATACCTGGTTTTTTTGCTAAAAACTACCCTCAAGCTACCTTTTCTGTAATTAACAAAGAAAATTATTTAGATTTTATATTATAAATGTTAGACCCAACCTTATTGCTCGATTTAGTGAAAATGCAAATGCCTTATGGAAAGTATAAAGGTTACCTGATCTGCAATATCCCTGAAAGTTATTTGCTTTGGTACAAGGATAAGGGGTTTCCGAAAGGGAAATTGGGCGATTTAATGGCCACGATGTTCGAAATTAGGGTGAATGGTTTGGAGTATTTATTAACGCCTTTGAAGAATCAGCAGTAATTAAATAGAGAAATCCTCCTAAATCCATGTCATCCTGAGGGGTAATTTATTATATAAAAATCAATATTAGTGACGTATAATTGATTTCTTTTGCCATACAGCACGGTCTTGCCTCGGCTCGCCGCCGCCGAAGGGCTCTTTCTTTTTGGCATCAAAAAGTAACAAAAAATGCCGGCTGAAAATTTTTCTTTTGAAGTCAGTTGTGCGGCCAGAACAGTGCAGCCCGAAAAATTTGTTAGGCCGGATTTAAGTAGAACGGAGATACCGTGCTATGGCCTAGTTGGGTGGAAATGCGAAAGCAGTTAAAATGCTGATTAATAATAACTTGCAAAATAACATCAATGGTAGCGTAGTCGAAGGATCTAACGTGCATTGATTTCTTTCAATAGATGCTGAAATAAATTCAGCAAGACGAATTATTATCTCCCGCAGATTAAAAATATTTCCACAGAAAATCTGCGTCGATCAGTGTAATCTGCGGGAAACAAACCTATATCTCACACCCATTCTCATCACAAACCGCATCATCATTTTTATTTAATGAGGTTAGTGTGGTTTTAGGTTGAGCAGATTTCCACTCGGTAAAACTTTGGGTAAGCGCATCGGTAAAAGCCTGAACAGGCTGAGCACCCGAAACACCATATTTGCGGTCCATTACAAAATAAGGTACGCCACGGATACCTAAATTCTGACTTTCATAAATATCATAACGAACAGCTTCAGCAAATTGATCGCTATTTAAAACGGCTACAGCTTCAGCCTTATCCAAACCTATTTCTACTGCAAGATCAACTAAAACATCGGTTTCGCCAATGTTTTTGCTGTTTACAAAATGGGCTTCAAATAATTTTTCTTCAGCTAAATCCTGAAGGTTATGTTTTGCTGCCAAATGGATCAAACGATGCGCATTGAAGGTATTGGCAGGGATATTTTTATCAAAATCGATTGTTAGACCAGCATTTGCTGCCATATCAACCACTTGCTTTGTCATTTGTTTGGCCTGCTCAACCGGCATTCCCTTACTTCTCGACAGGTAATCATATACCGTTTCTTTATTGGTATTGTGATACTCTGGATTGAGCTGAAAACTCTTCCAATCCACTTCAATTTCATTTTTGAAAGGTAATTTTTCTATCGCCTGTTCAAAATGTCTTTTACCGATATAACAAAACGGACACATTACGTCCGACCAGATTTCTACTTTCATAACTCAAAATTAAGCGGATTATAATTGGCTATTATAAGGTGAAAGTAAAAAGCCACTATTGTTTGGGATAGTGGCTTCCATATTAATCATAGAATGTCATTCTGAGAGACAATTTATTGTACAAAATTCATATACATTGACAAGAAAATCTTAATAATTGATCTGCTAAGACGAACCGTCATTCCCAACTTGATTGGGAATCTTAATGCCTTAGTAGGTTTGCAGGCGCATTAAGATTCCCGCCTGCGCGGGAATGACGACCGATCAGGAAGCTCAACATGGCAAACTCAATTATAACTATTTATACAATTGGTTAAATATCAGTTTAAATGTACCATGCGTTTGTGCCCTGAAAGCAATTTCTGGCCCGAAAGCAAGCAGTTTTCCTTTTCCCACCTTTGCTTCAAAAGCGGTTATCCCATCTTGAAGATAAGCCTGCCCCCAGGCCCAACCGCTACGCAATGGCGTAGCATTTTCAAACCACATTAAAGGTTTAATCTTTGCAGCCGCAATGGCATCGCCAGTGAGTTTAAAAACAGGACTATTATCGAAATATACATCGGCTTCTTTTTCCATGCCCCAATTGGCTGGTAAAGTCGTATCTACACCAACATTTAAAACACTTCCCGGAACATAATATTTTTCAGCAGGTAATCTTTTTTCCACCCCATTTACAATTTCTACCATTGCATTACGTACAGGCAGGTTTAAGTGATAAGCCAGATTGGTACTGCTGCCAATGGTTACAATATTTCCTCCAGCCTCCAAAAACTTCTTTAATTCAGGGATTGATTTATCACCACTAATTCTCCCTAAACGATTTCTAAATTCTTGAGGAATTTCTTCTGCCTTTGGTCCGAAAGTTCTGTTTCCAAAACCTGCGCCCTGAACAGATGGTATAGCCCCACCCACAAAAATGATCACATCATATTTAGATTTTAAATTTCCCGCATCAATGTCCTGCGGATAGATTACGGTAGCATTATAATGGTATTGTTCCATTAAAAACCGCACCCAACCCGAGGCCATTGAACCACCGTAGGTATCCCAAAGTGCAATTCTGGCTGTCGAAACTTTAATTTTATCCTTTGGAGCAGCAGCTATTTTTAGTTTAATATTTGCTTTTTCCAATACCGATTTTCCTGCTGATGAAACATAAAAATCTCCATTTTCAGTAGAGCGGTAAACCTCAACTTTGTTTTTCAATAAATCATTAACTGTGGTATAAGAATCATTTTGTGCGGCACTTAATAAATAGCCTGCTCCGTTTGGCAGTTTATTTTCTGGTTTTAAGAGCTCTCCATAAGGATTTTTTTCAAAGGGACCTGAAAAATCGTCCAGAATACGGTCGAACTTCACATCCATCAGGTATGCCAAAGTCCATCCTGCGGCATCATAAGGAGGAATTGGTGCACCACCTTCGTATTTAAAATCATTTGGGTGATCCTGTGGCTCAAACATATCCAAAACGTGCGGACGGAAAGCCTGATCAGTTTTTACCACATAACTTCCGGCAGGATAATTTTTACCCGCAACGGCAAATGAAGTGGTTGCTTTTTGCACCACAATTCCCGTTCTGATCAATGCATTTAAAAACTTAACGGCAGAGTTAAAATCAGGCTGATCTGCTGATAAAATATAACCTCGGGGGTCTCTGTTCGCAGGGGCTTTCATAACAGTATCGAAAGCTTTTATGCTGATCTTGTTTCTTGGTCCCAAATCTGCATCACCGCCTGCAATAGGAGCAGCCCCTTCGCCTTTTGCCACATTGTTAATGGCTTCAATTTTTTTTGGAGAGAAGGACCAGGTATCTTTTTTGCCCCGCTCGATAGAATTTCTGCCCATTTGGTAAATATTGAACAACAATTCATCGCGATAACGTTGTGCATAATTTAAAACGGAATAATTTAAGGATACCGAATAATCGATCGAATTTTTAAAATACCATTTCCTTGGTGTGATTGGATTGGGTGAATCGCCGTTCGGTAATAATCTTGAAGGAACCAGCGGAATTTCAGAAGGCGTAGGGTTCCCGATAATTTCTGTTAAAAGCCCAATCATGTTATGAAAATAGGTTGTGGTTCTTAATCCACCATTGTACCAGGTAGAATAAACCGATCCTCCGCGCTGCGTATAACCAGGTTTATTTTCTATGTTCATCCTGTTGTGCATGGCCGCACCAACTGCATCTAAACTGGTTAACAAGGTTGGGTCGAAAACATAATTAAAAGGGTCGCGGTAAGGCGGACCAGCAACAACCGTTCCCGCCGGACCAGCCTGATGGTGGTTATACATAATCTGTGGGATCCATTCTACAAAAAGCTGGCGACCGATATTCTGCGTTTCTTTAAGATTTAACATAAAAAAGTCGCGGTTATTATCATGCCCGGCATATTTTTCATACAAAACCGGCAAGCCTGAGGTTGTTCTTTTCTTTGGGTCTTTTTCTCTCATGTACCAGTTGCTTACTAACTCCTGCCCATCCGGGTTTGCATGTGTAAATAAGATGATCACATTATCCAGAATACGCAAGGTTTCAGGATCTGTTCTAGAGGTAAACTCATATATCGTTTGGATCAATTGATGGGTGCCAACTACCTCATTTGCATGCAATCCACCATCTATCCATACCACTGCTTTACCTTCTTGTGCCAATGCTTTGGCTTGCTCTGGCGTAATTTCGGCATGAGCAAGCTGTTGCGAAATCTCCTTATAACGTTCTAATTTTTTTAGATTTTCTGGCAAAGAAACAATCAGCATATATTGACTTCTGCCTTCTTCAGTTTTCCCTATATCAACCAGTTTAACACGGTTAGAAGTTGCTGCAAGCTTTTTAAAGTATGCTTCTGTTTGGGTATAATTAGCCAATTGATAATCGTCGCCGATATCAAAACCGAAATGAGATTTTGGCGTTGGTACCTCCTGCGACAGCACTGCATAGCTGTTTAGCATTAAAAGAGCAATGCAAAGCCCCTTAAAGCAATTTTTTATCATAATAAAGGTGTTTAGTTAGGTAACCAAATATAATAGGGAATCAGCACCAAAAACGGCTTGCTGTAAATTTGTTACAAGTTTCAAATCCTAATCCATACATTTGCATTGATGTAAGTTCTTAACTTTATTTTTCATCAACCGATACAGGTTCCCGGAATTACAACCGGGATTAATAGGGAATCGTGTGCAAATCACGAGCTGTCGCGCAACTGTAAATTCTGTCTTTAACAAAAAGACAACGGTTTTATCATTATGCCACTGTGCCGTTTAAAGGGATGGGAAGGCGATAAAATCGGGAATAAGTCAGGAGACCTGCCTATATTGAATTGACGGTGCTTTCGCGTTATAAAGTAATTGGTCAGGTCTGATTGTACACGATAAAATAAAATTTTATATGCTTGCTTTAAGCTTTTTGCTGATAAGTGGGCAGGCTGTGCCATAACCTTTCCTTTAATTTTTAACAAAGAGTATTACAAATATTGCTTTAAGAGCTTTTAAACGATTTATTTACTTAATCTTTAAGAGAGATGCTAACGCAAAATCTGGGCTATCCGCGAATAGGTAGCCAAAGGGAATTAAAGAAAATCTGCGAAAATTATTGGGCAGATAAAACTGGGTACAAAAATGTACTGCAGGTAGGCAAAAACATTCGCCACGAAAATTGGAAACTTCAAAAAGAAGCGGGGATTGATGTGATTCCATCAAACGATTTTTCTTTTTATGATCATGTACTCGATCATTCCTTAACTTTTGGTGCGATCCCGAAAAGGTACAATGAGGTAATCCTGAAAAAAGGAAATGAGGAACTAGATCTTTATTTCGCGATGGCAAGGGGTTACCAAAAAGAAGGACTGGATGTGGTGGCTATGGAAATGACGAAATGGTTCGATACCAATTACCATTACATTGTACCCGAGTTTTACAAAAACCAACCTTTTAAACTTTTCTCAACCAAAATTATCGATGAGTTTTACGAGGCAAAACAATTGGGGATTAACACTAAACCTGTTCTGATCGGCCCGGTTTCATACCTTTTATTGGGTAAGGAAAAAGAAACTGGGTTTGAAAAAATAGACCTGATTAAAAACCTGCTCCCGGTTTATATAGAGATTTTATCCCGCTTAGACGCGCTGAATGTAGAATATATTCAGTTTGATGAGCCATTTTTGACTTTGGATTTAAATGAAAAGGACAAAAAAGCTTATGAATATGCTTATAAAGAAATCCGGAAAGCCTTCCCAAGGTTAAAAATTGTTTTAGCGACTTATTTTGAAGGTTTAGGTAACAATTTTGCTTTAACAACCTCGTTGCCAATAAATGTTTTACATATCGATCTGGTACGTGCTGAAGATCAATTAAATGATGTTTTAGCTTCGTTAAAGGAAGACACCATTCTTTCTTTAGGTTTGGTAGATGGAAGAAACATCTGGAAAAATGATTTCGGAAAATCGCTTTCGGTCATTAATCATGCTATAGAAAAAAGAGGTCAGGATAAAGTGTGGATTGCTCCATCCTGCTCACTGATCCACTCGCCGGTTGATTTAGACAATGAGACCAACGAGCAAAATCTCTCTGCTGAAATTAAACAATGGCTGGCTTATGCAAAACAGAAAATTACGGAAGTAGCTACCTTAAAAAAACTGATCACCAACGAAAGCCCTGCATCTACCCTGCAAAAACTCGAAGAAAATAAGATTGCAATTGCTAACCGTAAAGTTTCTACAATCATCCATAATCCTGCAGTTAAACAAAGGGTTTCGGCTTTAAAAGAGCAGGATGCCGAACGTTTGAGCCCATTTTCGAGTAGAAAAATCAAACAACAGGAGCTTAACTTGCCTATTTATGCTACTACAACCATCGGATCGTTTCCGCAAACCGCAGAGGTAAGAAGCTGGCGGGCCAAGCTTAAAAATGGAACTTTTACTGTTGAAGAATATGATGACCTTATTGCAAAAGAAACTGAAAAAGCAGTAAAATGGCAGGAGGAAATCGATCTGGATGTTTTGGTTCATGGCGAGTTTGAACGCAATGACATGGTTGAATACTTTGGTGAGCAATTAGACGGTTTCGCTTTCTCTAAAAACGGTTGGGTACAGAGTTATGGGTCACGCTGTGTAAAACCACCGATTATTTTTGGTGATGTTTCGCGTCCGAAACCCATGACCGTAAAGTGGACAGCCTACGCGCAGTCGCTGACTTCAAAATACATGAAAGGGATGTTAACAGGTCCTGTAACCATCTTACAATGGTCGTTTGTACGCAATGATCAGCCCCGGTCAGAAACTTGTACACAGATTGCGCTGGCTATCCGTGATGAGGTTTGCGACCTGGAAAACGCAGGGATTAAAATCATCCAGATTGATGAACCAGCTATTAGAGAGGGTTTGCCTTTGCGCAAAGCAGACTGGCAAAACTACCTGAACTGGGCAGTAAAAGCCTTTAAAATTTCAGCCAGCGGCGTGAAAGATGATACGCAGATCCACACGCATATGTGCTATTCGGAGTTTAACGATATCATCCAAAACATTGCCGATATGGATGCAGATGTAATTACGATCGAAACCTCGCGTTCGCAGATGGAATTATTAGATGCTTTTGCCGATTTTAAATATCCAAACGAAATCGGACCCGGTGTTTATGATATTCACTCTCCGAGGGTTCCAAAACGCGAAGAAATGGTTCAGTTGCTGAAAAAAGCGAAAGCGGTTATTCCTTCAGCACAACTTTGGGTAAACCCTGATTGTGGCTTAAAAACGCGCGGATGGGACGAAACCAAAAAAGCACTGATCGAGATGGTAGAAGCAGCAAAAGAGATGCGTAAAACGGAAGAAGTCCTATCAGCAGATCTTCAGGTGAATTAATTTAATTTTAGCATTCGAGGTAATAATACGCTGATGTTAAATATTCACTCGCTGATAGTCTGAGCTTGTTGAAGACCCTTCATCGTAAATAACTGAAATAAAATGTATTGCGAAATGCTCAGGATGAGATTTTTTACTTATTAATTTTTTATCCTGATCTCAACTTTGACAACTTTCTAATCAGAAAGTTGTCAAAGCTTTTTACTCACCCTATATTTACCCCATGACCTTAGCAGAAAGAATAGAAAATTCAAAAACCAGTATTTTTAAAGCCGTTTTCCCAAATACAACCAACCATTACGATACGCTTTTTGGCGGTACTGCCATGCATTTAATGGATGAAGTTGCTTTTATCACCGCAACCCGCTTTAGCCGGCAGATTATGGTAACGGTAAGCAGCGATAGGATTGATTTTAAAAAACCGATTCCAGCAGGAACCATTGTAGAGCTTATTGGCAAGGTAAACCATGTGGGTAACACCAGTTTAAAAGTTAACGTAGAAATTTATATCGAGCAGATGTATGCAGAAGGAAGGGAACTTGCCGTGCATGGCGATTTTACTTTTGTAGCTATTGATGAAAACAAAAAACCGGTGCAGGTAATCAAATAAACTTCTAAATTTTAGTAAAAATCATCAGGTTTAAATCTTTAAATTTGGTAATGGAGCACCAACATTCGGAAGAAGAGTTAAAAAGTATAGCGAAACAATTAAGCTGTCCTGAAGGTGAGCATGGCATTAAAACAGGGGAGATGATGCACGCAAGTAATCTTGGAATGACCAGCTCGGCCATTGATGCTTTAAACCTCCAGAATAATAATACCATATTAGAAATCGGCCATGGCAATGGTGGGCACATCACTCAACTATTATCAAAAGCAGAAAATCTAAAATATTACGGAGCCGATATTTCAGAAACGATTATTGCGGAAGCCAAAAAAAATACTGCTGAATTTATTAATCAAGTTAGCTTTCAGCTTATCAATGGCACCGACCTTTCTTTTTCAGATAAACAATTCGATAAAATATTTACAGTAAACACTATATACTTTTGGAATAATCCCCTAGAATATCTCAAAGAGGTTAAGCGTATTTTAGTAGACGAAGGCCAGCTTTTACTATGTTTTGCAGATAAAACCTATTTGCAAAAACGGCCGTACATCAAATATGGTTTTAAATTGTATGATGATTATGAAGCCACGGAACTGCTGCGAAAAGCAGGATTTAAAAACATAAAAACCATCAAAAAAACTGAGCAGATTAATAATACTTCAGGCTTTATGGTAGATAGAGATTATTATATTATTTCTGCCATTGCTTAGGGAGAAATAAGCTGTCTTATTTAGAAAATAATTACTAATACAATATTAAATACAGATAAGCGTAAACTACTGGTGCAGCCAATAACAAGCCATCAAAACGATCTAATAAACCACCATGCCCTGGTAATAAACCTCCGCTATCTTTAGTATCCAAGCTGCGTTTAAGCATTGACTCCACCAAATCGCCCAGTGTACCAAAACTTGCAATTAACACGGCCATACCAGCCCAAACCCAAGCCGGACTTTCGGTAAAAAGAAAGGACAAACCGAAACCAACCAAAACGCTGGTTAACATCCCCCCAAAAAACCCTTCCCAGCTTTTCTTTGGCGAATGACGCTCGAACAATTTGCGTTTACCATATTTTACACCAAAAAGATAAGCACCGGTATCATTTGCCCAAAGCATTAACAAAAATGCGAGCGGTAAATGAAAGTTATATTCATTCCAGTTTTTTAAAAAGCCAAGGGCATGGAAAAAACAGAAAGGGATGGTTACATAAACAAAGCCAACAAATGTGTAAGAGATATTGGCAAATGGAATTTTGTTTTTCTTATACAGCTCAGTAATAAAAACCGAAAAAATTAGTGGGATACAAAGCAACAGGTACTTAACATCATACTGTAAATAATGTAGGCCTGCAGCCATTAAAAAGATTAAGGAACCTGCCATTAAACCAATATTTCGATGCGGCCTGATACCGGCATTTTTAATCAGCTTATAAAATTCGAATAAGGATAAAACACTTAGAATAAGATAGAAAATTGTAAATGCATAACTCCCTAAAAAGATAGAGCCAAGCATTACGATAGTAAAAAAGAAAGCGGTTATTGCCCTGGTTTTCATTTAAGGTAAGAGGTAAAGGGTGGAAGGTTTAAGGTCATTATCACTATTCAATTTCGTTTTCAACGATATATTCTATGGCCTTATCGAAATCGATCTTATTTACCAAAACATTTATTTCGCCAATATTATATGCCGAGAGCTGTTTATTTATTGTAACCGCAGGGATACCAGCTTCTGTTAATCCCTGTTTTAATACCTCTGCCGCAAACGCATTGCTGGTGGTATATACTTTAACCCAATTTTCGCTCACGTGATGCGCTATCTTTAAAAAATTTAAACAAAGCTATGGTAATTATTGCACTAATTAAATAGCCATACCACGGAAAACCGATCGGTTCATCAGCTTTATCAAGCGGCATATGATGTTTTTGCATATAAAAAGCCGCACAAACCGCATAAGCGTTGTTTAAAAAATGCGCAAACATGGCATACCAGATACTACCACTAAAATAATACAGATATCCGAAGCCAGCTCCTAATAACAACCTAGGCACAAAACCATAAAATTGGACATGTATAGCACTAAAAATTATTGCCGAAAGCCAGATTGCCAAGTGCGGATTGCCAAAAGACCGTTCCAATGAGCGCTGCACACCACCCCTGAACATCAATTCCTCACCAATGGCTGGTAAAACTGCAATCATGATCAGATTAATCACAAAATCAAAATTACTACGTACCGTAATCAATTGAATGGTCATTTTTGCTGCCAGCTCTTCTTTTTCTTTCATCCAAGCCTCAATTCCTTTCAAAAAGTCGGGCAAAACCATTTTTTGATTCCAGATTACTGTCCACTCCATAAAAGGCATACTCGCAATCATAATCATGATAACCAGTAAAAGCAATAAAACCTTTGGTTGTTTAAAACTATAAAACCGGGTTATCTTTATTCTTTCTGTTAAAGCGAGGGCAAGGGGTGGTAGAATGAATGTACCTATCGAGCTTAAAATCTGTATTACCTTAAAACCCGAAATATATTTGGCTTCGCCTGATAAAAGCATGTTGAAATTACTCACCAAACCCATTCCATACATAGCCATACAGATTACCAGTCCAATGATTCCGAAAACAAAAGCCCCGGCAACTGCGTAAAATAAAAGTAAAAGTAATTGTAAGAAAGGATTGATTTCCTCGCGTTTAGGTGTTACAAAATTCATTATTTGTACCTTTGTATGTTTTATTAATCGTTGAAGATAGAAAATGTCTGTAAAGATAGGAAATATAGATTTAGGTGAGTTCCCTTTATTACTCGCTCCAATGGAGGATGTAAGTGATCCACCGTTCCGTTATGTATGCAAAAAAAACGGGGCTGATATGATGTATACCGAATTTATCTCTTCGGAGGGCTTGATCAGGGATGCCGCAAAAAGCTTACAAAAACTAGATATTTTCGAATATGAAAGACCAATTGGCATCCAGATTTTTGGTGGTGATATCGAACACATGCGCGAAGCTTCAGAAATTGCTTCTGCAGCAGGTCCCGATTTGGTGGATATCAATTATGGCTGTCCGGTAAAAAATGTAGTTTGCAAAGGTGCAGGCTCCAGCTTGCTTCAGGATATTGATAAAATGGTAAAAATGACTGATGCTGTTGTTAAAGCTTCGCATTTACCTGTTACCGTAAAAACCCGCTTGGGCTGGGATGATAATACCAAAAATGTTTGTGAAGTTGCAGAACGACTTCAGGATGTAGGTATCCAGGCACTTACCATTCATGGTCGAACAAGGGCACAATTATACAAGGGAGAGGCCGATTGGAGTTTAATCCGCGAAATCAAACGCAATCCACGCATCAAAATTCCCATTTTTGGCAATGGTGATGTAGATAGTCCAGAAAAAGCAGCCAATTGGCGAATGGAATATGAGGTAGATGGTATCATGATTGGCCGTGCAGCAATCGGTTATCCATGGATTTTCCGCGAGGTAAAACACTTCTTCAAAACTGGAAAACACCTGGCCGGACCAACAATTGAGGAAAGAATTGAGGTTTGCCGTACACACTTAGAGAAATCGCTGGAATGGAAAGGTCCTAAAACCGGTATTTTCGAAATGCGTCGCCATTATGCCAACTATTTCAAAGGCCTGCCAGATTTTAAACCATATCGCATGCGTTTAGTTGCAGAGCCAGATATCAACAACATTTACAGCATTTTAGCGGAAGTGGCAGAAAAATTTGCCAACTACGACGCCACTAGTGTACTGGCTTGATTTTTGAAAGCTTTTTTCTTACATTCGTTATCATCATGGTTACAGCTATTACAGACGGGGTTAAGGTTTCAGTAGAAACCATTTATCAGCCAGAATATTCAAATCCGGCTAACGAGCATTATATGTTTGCCTATCGCGTAGAAATTTCCAATCTTTCTGATTACGCTGTTCAATTGATGCGCCGCCAATGGTTAATTTTCGATTCGAACAGTAGTAAAAGAGAGGTAGAAGGTGAAGGTGTTGTTGGTTTACAACCAATTATACAACCAGGAGAAACACATGTATATGTTTCGGGTTGTAACCTAAAAACCGATATGGGGAGCATGAAAGGTACCTATTTAATGAAACGTGATATTGATGGTTCGGAATTCGACGTTGATATTCCCGAATTTCAATTGGTAGCACCTTATAAATTGAATTAAATCCTTCTCGGTGAGCTAATTTAGCTGTTTATTAGCCTCTTTCCCCATTTTAATTTTACATTTGTAAATCCATTTTGGTTATTTAACGCCTCGTATTAATAGAATGATCCAGCTAAATCTTTTAGAATTAGTTTTAAAACAGTTTCCGACACTAAACTTCGATTCAAATGATGATATCATCAAGGTCGAAAAAATCCTAAAAGCAGAAGCAAAGTTAGAGCGTTCGATCAAAATCAACGACATAGAACAGCTTATCCTTTTCTTAAAAACCTATGGAAACAGGTTTATTCCAATTCTGAAGGATAAAAACATCGGTATTATTGTAGCAGGAAAGCGAGGTACTGTAAATTCTGCAAAATTAGACCACAACCAGATCAGTGATGAAACGCTGGAAGAATTTGAAAAGGCTTTTTCAGAAAATATACTAGACTACCTGAAATACTGCATCCGCAACAATAAATGGAACAGCCTGAGAAGTATTTTTATGAATTATCCATTTCTTATTGGAGACTTTACCCGTAACCAAATTTATGAGGTGCTAAAACATAAAAATCAATCCATTATTTCTGCGCTGTATAATGATCAGTTTGTAAATTTTATATCTGCTAATGCTTATGCCGGAGAAATTCAATATTATACCTGTTTAAGCTGCATTGATGCACTGTACTTTGACGACGATATCTTGAGCATCAATAACATTATCAGTGAAAAACAACGTACGAGCTTAAATAACAGAATATACCTTGGTAAAATCCTCTATGCAGCAACATTTTTCATTGCTTATTCTGATCAATTGAAGCAAACATTGGAAAACAATCGTCAAATTGCTTTACAGTGGATCCATCCACAACTACAGTTTGAAGATAACCATGAAAATGATTGGTCTGCATATAGAATTTTGGTTTATATTGCAGCTGCACTGGCTATTATCATTCTTATATCTGTAGGAGGAACTTCATTTATTGGTCCATCGATTTTGGGCATTAGCTTTTTGGCCCGACTGGCCAGCCGTCTTAACAAATAAGATAAAATTTAATTATTTTAAACCAAGCGTTCCGCTTTGGTCTTCAAAAAAGTTTTTAGGTTTTACCTTAAGCAAATGATAAAGATTGGTAATAATAGCCTTTAATTCAGCATAATTTTCCTTATCAATCGCTTTTTGACCATTGTTCATTATTTTTTTTGCCTGGTTTTCGTCGGTATAATCCTCTATTGGCTTAATAGCATAGTAATAAAAAAGCTCAATGTATGACTGATCATTCTGATAGTAGATTTCGTTAGCGATTTTTTGAAGTTCCCTGATTTTTGATCTAATAATGGATGATTGATTGGAGTTTAAAAATTTGATTTCATTTTTGGTTATATTATTGAAAGCATGCTCGATTTTTGGATTAGGCTTTAACAGCAATTCTTCTCTGATTTCATTCTTCTGCGCTTGATATTCTTCAATTTCAGCTACCACGTTTCTCCTGCGGATTAGATGATCGTAAGCTTGAAAAGCCTTACGTTTACGTTCATCTATATTGTATATTTTGTCGGTTAAAAGGTCACCATCAATATCAATAAGCAATTTTAAGAGCTCGATCACTTCAACACGCAATTCTTCGAGTTTTGGCACATCAGCCATTTCAAATTCATCAGAGTATATATTTTCAAGTTCTACCAAAACTTTCTCCAGTTCCTGCGTGATTTTTACTGCCGAAACCTGTTTTGCTGAAGCATTAAATACCTGGTTAATCTCTAACGTGATGGCCCCGATATAGATATTTACAGTTAAATCTCTAGATTCGCTGATATCAAAATCAATTTCAATGTCGGTACCTTTCAATAGGTTTGATGGTAGATCTTCCGAATCAATTTCGAGGTAACCAATACAGAGATTACTTGCAGGACTGGTATCCGATTTTCCTTCCACAATATTAATAATCAGTTTCTCGCCCGATGCCTTTAAAATGGTTTTGGAAATTGTTTTATAAAGCTTTTTGTTAAGTGGTAAAATATCGCTTTTCCTGAATACCTGTTCCAAATAGGTTGTACCTAAAGTATCGTCAATTTCAAGGCAGATATCATTCGGAAGCGGTTGTCCGGATATATTGTAAATGCCATGATTAATTCCGATATGCTCGTTTTCATACACCACAGTATGGTATTTATCCAGGATTTTAACGTTAAAAATATTGGTGGTTTTGGGCACTAGTTTTAAAAATTCATTGAATTTGGAATGAAAAGCAATGATACCGCTGTCAAAACCGCCATCCGTACGTGTAACCCGATAATAGCCAGAAAAATCCTGATCAACAAGGCCGGTTAAAAGTTCTTCATTATCTTTTGAGTTTACCTCATAGGCCAGCTTCACATTTTTAAGCGTAGCAGGTAAGGCCTCTTTTGTAACGGTGGTTTGTTTATTTTTAGTTCCCGCATAATAACCAGCGCCTAAAATAATAGCGGTTGTAGGATCGATGGTTGCATCTACATGAGTATCGAACACTTGAGAGAGACAGGTCCTGATGTACGGAATATATGTGGTACCACCCACCAAAATAATACGGTCTACCTCGCTGTTCTTAATATTATTCTTTTCCAGCAGGTGTTTCGTAAGCTTGATGGTTTCATCAACTTTTGGATGAATAAGCTTGTTAAAATCCTTTCTGGTGATCAAAATTTCTATATACCTTTCCGCAATTTCTATCTCTACAAAAGCCTCTTCTTTTATAGATAATTCCTTTTTTGCTTCTTCAGCACGGTAAAGCAGTTCAAAAAAAAGCTTGCTATAAGCTGTATTTTCGCCATTTACCATTTGCTTCCACAGGTTTTCCTCCTGCAGCTCCTTTTCAAGCGCGGGACAAAGCAGCTTTTCCAACACCAAATGATCTATATCCAAGCCACCCAAAAAATTATTTCCTTCATGATCAATAACCTTAAGTTCCCTATTATCTATACTCACCAGGGCCACATCAAATGTACCCCCGCCAAAATCGTAAACCAACCAATTCTTCAGTTCATCAATAGCTATATTTTGTACATTGGCATAAGCTAAACAGGCAGCAATTGGTTCTTGTAACAGCAGAACTTCATGTATTCCGGCAGCTTCTCCAGCCAATTTGGTTGCATTAGATTGTATGGTATCAAAGGATGCAGGAATGGTAATTACAGCAGCAGTAGGTTTTTCTTCAGTAATAAATCCCAGGAGTTCCTTTAAAATCAATGCCGAAAAATCAATGGCTGTTTTTGTTTCACAGCTATCTGGAACCTGATATAAATGCGCACTGCCCATCTTGCGTTTAAAACTGGAAAAAACCTGATCAGGATTAATTGTTGTCATTTCACGGGCCTTATCTCCAACCAGGATCCTATTGTTCCTGTAGGCGATAACCGAAGGCAGGGTATCTTTAAAACCGACAGGATTTTTAAAGATTGTAACTTTTCCTGCCTGAAATTTACCAATTCCGGAATTTGTGGTTCCCAGATCTATCCCAAAGTTTATATTCTCCATCTTAGCCAACAATAACAACTGCTTTTTGAATTAATGTCCGGATACCCCCTTCTGATTTGTATATGATCGGTTTTAGCACTTTGGTAATTACTAAAGCCCGTTTATCCTCATTCGATATATTTGCTTCAATTGCAACATCCCTTTCATCATAGGGCTGTCCGATTGGGTTAATCACAGTATAACCTTCCTGTTCAAGTTCATGATAAATTCGCTGGAAATTCCTTTTAAAGGCTTGAAAATCTTCAGGCTTGATCTTATTTTCAATTTCGAACAATTGGGTAATGATATCTTTCATTTAAGCCGTTTCATTTAAATTATTTTCCTAAGATAATTGAAACAGCTCGTTTTTAAAATTTATTGTAAATAAGCATTTACCTTAGGCATTAAAAAAGAAATGCGGAAAGATATATCTTTCCGCATTTACACTTTCCATAGGTAATATTTTAATCTCTGCTTCTTCCAAAAAGCATTGATGCGTAATATAATAAATTGGCCAGTGCACCAACAGCTGCTACCACATAAGTCATCGCTGCCCACCAAAGCGCATCTTTTGCCTGCGCATTTTCTTCTCGTGTTTGCATTACACCATTATTATTTTTTAACCAGGCCAATGCACGGTTACTGGCATCAAATTCGACAGGTAGCGTAATGATACTAAATATGGTCACTAATGCTAAACCCACTACACCAATCGCCAAAACAATTGGGTTTCCGGTAAAACCTATTAATAATACGCCTATTAATAATACCCATTGTAAAAGATTAGATGATATACTCACCACCGGTACCATACTGCTTCTTAACTGTAACCAATTATATGATTTCGCCTGTTGTACCGCATGTCCACATTCGTGAGCCGCTACTGCAGCTGCCGCTACGCTTCGGCTATAATATACATCTGTACTTAAATTAACGGTTTTATCTGATGGATTGTAATGATCTGTTAATTGCCCTTCGGTACTCATCACCTTCACGTCGTATATCCCATTATCATGCAGCATTCTTTCTGCTACCTCTTTGCCCGATAAACCAGAGCTTAATTGCATTTCGGCATACTTGGAAAACTTGTTTCTAAACCGCCATTGTACAAACATGCTCAGCAATAATACCGGGATGATTAATATTAAATAAACTCCCATTTTCTTTTGTATGTTTTTCATTTAGCATATATCAAAAAGCGTTCCCATATTATTTGAAGTTTAAAAAACAGTACATTTATAGTATGCCAACCGAACTTTCATACTGGGAAAAAGAATCATTTTTTAGTAATTATGATGCGATTGTAATTGGTAGCGGAATAGTAGGATTAAATGCTGCCATCCACCTTAAAAAAACAGCTCCTTCCCTAAAGATAGTCATACTCGAAAAGGGATTTTTACCTACAGGTGCAAGTACAAAAAATGCAGGTTTTGCATGTTTTGGAAGCATTTCTGAACTAATGGAGCAGGAAGAAATAATTGGTAGTGAGCGGCTTGTGGCGCTTATCGAAAAACGTTGGAAAGGCCTGCTCAAATTGCGTAATTTGCTGGGCGATAATACGATTGATTATCATGCCTCGGTGGATATGAACTATTTAAAAAAGAAGACAATTTTTCGGCTGAAATGGGTGTATCCAAAATTGAACATTTTAACCTTCTTGTTAACGATATTGTCGGATCCAATGCATTCAGTTTAAAAAATAGAAAAATCAGTCTATTTGGTTTCGAAAGTATAGGTACGTTAATCCAAAATAAATATGAAGCTCAAATTGATAGTGGCAAAATGATGTCTGCTTTAATGCAATATGCACAACAACTTGGCATTGGCATTTTTAACAATTGCACTGTAGATCAGATTAAAGAAGAATCAAAAGGTTTTCGCCTGATTACCCAAAATGGAAATTTTTTATGTAAAAGATTGATAGTTACTACAAATGCCTTTATCAAAGATCTATATCCTGATGTGGATATCAACCCAGGCCGCGGTCAGGTTTTGATAACTAAACCCATTAAAAACTTAAAGATAGAGGGTACTTTTCATTACGATAAAGGTTACTACTATTTCAGAAATATAAATAACAGAATTTTGTTGGGTGGTGGCCGAAATATTGATTTCAAAGCCGAAGAAACTACCGCTTTTGGGCAAACTGAACCTGTCCAATCGGTACTCGAACACCTACTAAAAGAAGTCATCTTACCAGCCACTAAATATGAAATTGATTATCGTTGGAGTGGGATTATGGCTTTTGGAAAAATACTAGAGCCCTTTATTGAAGAAATCCGTCCGAATTTATTTTGTGCAACCAGGTGTAATGGTATGGGTGTTGCTATCGGCTCGCAAACCGGAGAAGACGTGGCGAATTTGCTATTAAATAAATTATAGCTGTTTCTTTACCACAGAGAACACGGAGATAGCTTTCGCAAAGAATTCTTCATTGCATTCGGGATAACAGACAGTGGCAAAAAAGAGCATGTCATCAATTCCGTCATCCATTTTACATCATTTAAACACTACCGTCTTATTGCCGCTTACAAAAACCCGGTCTTCAAAAATAAGTTCCAACGCTTCTAGTAGTACTTTTTTTTCTATTTCCTTACCGGCACGGACCATTTCCTTTACCCCAAAATTATGGTCAACATGATTGGTATGCTGGGTAATAATTGGACCTTCATCCAAATTATCGGTCACAAAATGTGCGGTAGCCCCAATAATTTTTACCCCACGCTCAAAAGCCTGGCGATAAGGATTAGCACCTATAAAAGCGGGTAAAAAGGAATGATGAATATTGATGATTTTACCTGCGTAATCTTTTACAAAGTCAGCCGAAAGAATCCGCATAAACTTCGCCAATACCACGTAATCTACCTCAAATTGATTAATAATCGCTTTTACTTCAGCCTCGAATTCACTTTTATCTTTATTGTTATGATCTACGTAAAAATAAGGGATACCTAGTTTCTCTGTAAAATCCTTCAGACTTTCATAATTACCAATAACACATTGAACATTTGCCCCTAAAGTTTTAAATTGGTTTTTAATCAGTATTTCTGCCAAACAATGATACTCTTTCGTTACCAGAACAGCAATCTGCTTTTCCTGTTTGGTAATTAAATTTACCTCTGCAGCATTCGGTAAATTTTCTAAAAGTTTTTCCTTTAATTTTTCTGCATCTTCCAGGTTTCCGGTACAGGCAATTCTTGTAAAAAATGCTTTATTGGCTTCGTTTACAAACTCACGCATAGCAACAATATTCAAATGATGTGCAGCCAGCACACGGGTAATATTGGTAACTAAACCAACTTGATCGGGGCAAGAAATAAGGACAGTTAAAGCGTTCATTTATAAAATACTAATATCCAATTATAAATAATTTTTACGGTTTTATCTGGCTCATGCTGACTAATTATTTTTGGTATATCTATTTTAAATCTCCATTTTTGCTAAAATTTTTATCATTATGGAGATTGTTGGCATTGCTTTACTAATTATAATTTTAATTGTTCTGGTTATTTTATTACTTAAGAAACCACAAGCTTCTTTATCTATTATTTCAGTAGAGGATTTTGAACGGATGAGAGGTGAAAATGAAACTCTAAAAATCAATTTAGCCAAAGCAGATGAACGCGTTTCTAATTTATCTGCAGAAAAAGAACACATTACTACTTTACTTAAGGAAGAACAACAACGCTTAATTGATGAATTACAGGCTGAGCGGGATCGGCTTGCAGATGCCAACCGTGAACTCGAAAGTACAAGATCGTTTTACCTGGCTGAAAAAGAAAAGTTAACAGAACAAAAATTAAGTTACGAGCAGTCGCAACAAAAGCTGAATAAAGATTTTGAATTAATTGCCAATAAAATACTAGAAGAAAAATCCACTAAATTTATAGAGCAGAACCGCACCAACCTGGATATCATTCTCAATCCTTTGAAAGAAAATATAAAGGCTTTTGAAGATAAGGTAGAAAAAGTTTACAAAGCAGAGTCAGACGAAAGAAATATACTGAAAGGTGTAATTTCAGAACTGCAGATTCAAAGCAAACTCATCCAGGAAGATGCCAATAATTTAACCAAAGCGCTAAAAGGTGATAGTAAAAAGCAGGGAAATTGGGGAGAAATTATTCTGGAAAAGGTTCTGGAGCGCTCAGGTTTAGTTCGCGATCAGGAATACCGTATTCAAGCCTCGCACACTTCCGCCGAAGGCGGCCGCTATCAACCCGATGTAGTGATCGACCTCCCTGACGATAAACACCTTGTTGTTGATGCTAAGGTGAGCTTAGTAGCTTATGAGCGATCTGTATCAGCAGATACCGATGAAGAGCGTGAAGGCTATCTAAAACAGCACCTGGCCTCCATTAAGAATCACATTCAGGAACTTTCATCAAAAAACTACCAGGATTTATATAAAATTAATTCTCCAGATTTTGTGCTATTGTTTATTCCAATCGAATCTTCTTTCAGTATCGCGGTTCAAAAAGATGCAGAACTCTTCAATTTTGCCTGGGATAGAAGAGTAGTAATTGTAAGTCCGTCTACTTTGCTCGCTACCTTACGCACCATTGCGAGCATGTGGAAACAGGAGCGTCAAAACCGTAACGTGATGGAAATTGCCCGTTTAAGTGGCATCATGTATGATAAATTTGTGGGTTTTGTTGCCGACCTGGAAAACATTGGCAGATATATTAAAAATGGACAGGATGCTTACGATAAAGCCATTAATAAATTGTCAGTAGGCGCCGGAAATTTAACCAATACTTCAGAAAAGATTAAAAAACTCGGTGCAAAGGCGACTAAACAGATTGATACAAAGTACCTGGATTTAAATGAGTCGCAAGATTTATAGGTGCCTTAAAAATATCAACTACAACATAAAATCGTCATCTCGACTGGAACACAGTGGAATGGAGAGATCTATCTAAACAGATTTAGCTTCGCTGAGCACTTCGTGGTTCTCGACTCCGCTGCACTCCGCTCGAAATGACGAATTTTTATTTTTTAAAAGCATTCCAGCCCTGGGCTTTCAGCTCGTGTACATTATTAGATTTAGAAACCATTTTGCAACCCGAATTTTTATCGGTAACATGGCCAATTACGGTGATATCTACATCATGTTTCAGCTTTTTATAATCTTCCTGGCTAATGGTAAACAATAATTCATAATCTTCGCCACCACTTAATGCACAAACGGTTGGATCAATTCCCAATTCGCGTGCGGTTTCATAAGTCATTGGATCTAAAGGAATTTTCTCTTCGTAAATCGTCATTCCTTTATCCGACTGTTCTGCCAAATGCAAAATTTCGGAAGCTAAACCATCTGATACATCGATCATAGAAGTTGGCTTAATATTCATCTCATCTAAAAGCGCCACAATATCCATCCTGGCTTCTGGTTTCAATTGTCTTTCAATGATATAATCTTTACCCTCTAAATCGGGTTGGATCTGTGGATTTTCCAGATAGATTAATTTCTCTCTTTCTAAAATCTGCAGACCTAAATATGCACCGCCCAAATCACCGGAAACGCATAACAAATCATGTTCCTGAGCACCATTTCTGTATGCCACTTTATCTGCATCAGCATAACCAATACTGGTAATACTGATCACTAAACCTTGCTTACTTGATGACGTATCGCCCCCAATCAAATCGATGTTATATTTATTACAAGCCAGCTCAATGCCTTTATAAATTTCTTCAACTGCTTCTAATGGAAATTTGCTTGATAAACCCAGGGAAACTGTAATCTGACTTGCTTTTCCATTCATGGCATAAATATCACTCAGGTTTACCTGCACTGCTTTGTACCCCAGGTGCATTAATGGCACATAAGCCAAATCAAAGTGGATTCCTTCCAACAATAAATCGGTCGAAATTAAAGTCTGTTTGCCTTTTGCATCTAGTACTGCTGCATCATCGCCAACACCTTTTACCGAATAATCATTTTTAATTTTGAAATTAGTAGTCAGGTGTTTAATTAACCCAAATTCGCCTAATTCATTAATATCTGTGCGTTCTTTATTTTCAAACATAAATTATATTACATTATTGTCATGCTGATCCGATGGCTATCGGATTTGTTTCAGCATCTTAATAAATAAGACCCTGAAACAAGTTCAGGGTGACGGATTTATCTATTTAATATTTTCCATCCAATTTTTTCCTTCAGTAAACCTGGCAATTAACATTGCCGCAACATTATCACCGGTAGCATTTAACAAAGTAGCCATTGGATCAACCAAAGTACCTATAATCATCGCTGGTGGCAAAGCTTCAGGTGGCAATTGGTATGCCGAAATCATCAATAATTCGCCTATATAACCACCATTTGGTATTCCACCCTCAACAATACTTACCAGCACGGTAATGCCAAGCGCTAAAATTATCGTATCAACATGTACCAAATCTTTACCAAAAATGGCAAAAACAACGGCAATTTTAATAATGGAACTAATGCTCGACCCATCTTTATGTAAAGTTGATCCCAAAGGAATCGTTACATTGGTGATGTATGCCGGTACGCCCATTTTTGTAGTCCCTTCTAAGTTTGCCGGAATAGTGGCAATGCTGCTACAGGTTCCGATAGAAGTTAAAGAAGGTACAATATTATTTTTCCAAAATACTTTAATTGCCTTAAATCCACCCGCAACGAAAGCGTACAAAGTAAAAAAAACAATAAAATAAAATGCGCCAACTCCATAATACAACCCCAAAGCTTTTGCATAGGTACCAAAAAGCTGTGGACCAAATACCCCAACCTGGTAGGCAAAATAAGCACCCAGGCCAATCGGCCCCAATTTCATAATTAAAATGATGAGTTTTTTCATCACTTCATTACCTGATACCAGAAATTTTTTAAATCCTTCACCTTCCTTTTCGGCATATAAAGTTGAAAAACCTACCAGTACCGAAAAAATAATCAGCGCAAGCATATTTTTTCTGCTTCCGATTTCGAAAAATTCACCTACTGTTAAAAGTTGTGTCATTTGTTCGCCAAACGACATGATTTTCTCAGGCTCAGTTGGTAAAGTTGCATTCCCCAATTGCTGATGGATAGGAAAGATCCAAGTGGCAAATAAAGTTAAAACCGCAGAAATAAGGATAGTAGATAGGAATACCATTACCATAATGGTTAATAATCTGCCTAACTTTTTTGTTCTATCAATATTTGCAATGGCTGAGGAAACAGCAAAAAATACCAATGGAATAACAGCTGTAAACAGCAGGTTTAAAAATATATCCCCTAATGGTTTAATACTTTCAACGCTTTTCCCAAAAATTAAACCGATAATGCTTCCAGCAGTTATGCCCGCCAAAAGCCATAATAGGCCTGAATAATTTTTAAGAATACTGTTTTTTTCCATATACTTATTTTCCGTCATTGCGAGGCACGAAGCTATCTTACAACCATCGCTACCGGCAAATGCATTAAGATTGCTTCGTCGTACCTCCTCGCAATGACGATCTTTCTTACAAACCCAATTCTGCAGAAATATCCAGCATCCTTTGGATCGGTTTACGCGCCTGTTCAATAATATGATCAGGAACAGTTACTTCAGGCAAACCATTTTTAATACATAAATATAGTTTTTCCAAAGTATTTCTTTTCATGTAAGGACAATCGTTACAGGCACAGCTATTGTTTGGCGGCGCCGGAATAAATGTTTTTGTTGGATTTGCCTTTTCCATCTGATGGATAATTCCACTTTCTGTTGCCACAATAAATTCTGTAGCCGGGTTAGTGATCGTGTACTTTAGCAAACCGGTGGTAGAACCAATGTAATCAGCCATTTTCAAAACCACTTCTTCACATTCCGGGTGTGCTATAAACTTAGCATTCGGATGGCGTTCTTTCAGTTTTGTAATTTTTTCCTGTGAGAAAATTTCATGTACCATGCAGGCACCGTTCCACAATACCAGATCCCTACCTGTTTTTTTAGCAACATAAGCCCCTAAGTTTCGATCGGGTCCGAATATTATTTTTTGGTCTTTAGGTAAACTTTCTACAATCTGTACCGCATTTGTACTTGTACAAACAATATCACTTAAAGCTTTTAATTCAGCTGTACAGTTTACGTAGGTAATAACCAGGTGATCTGGATATTTTTCTTTAAATTTCCTGAATAGGTGTGGTGGACAACTATCTGCTAATGAACAACCTGCCTTTACATCCGGTAACAAAACTGTTTTGTTAGGAGATAAAATTTTGGCTGTTTCCGCCATAAAATGCACACCAGCAAACACAATTACATCAGCATCTGTTTTTGCAGCTTCTTGTGATAAACCTAAACTATCGCCAATATAATCTGCAATATCCTGTATATCAGGTTCTTGGTAATAGTGTGCAAGGATTATGGCATTTTTTTCCTTTTTTAATTTCTCAATCTCTGCAAAAAGATCGAGTGTAGGATCAATTTCTTCTTCTGCGAAACCTTTTTTGTTGATTTCTTCTAAGACATCTATGTTCATTTTAAAATTTTCCTTTTTTGAATTTTGCCGTTGGTCAAAGATAAAGCTTTCCACGTCTCAATAATTAATAAGTTATTTTAAATAAATAAATCTTGTTTGTTTATTAGTGTGTTAGTATTGTTGGCAAGTTTAGAAATTTCTTTCGTTTAGATAAGTTATTAATTGTTTACTAACATTTAGATTACATTAATCTAATATTATAGGTTTGATTTTCAGTGTTATCGAAAAGTCACTCAATTTTTATCAATAGTGGAATGTTAATTGTTTATAAGTGGGGAAAAAGTTAATTACTTGTATGAAGCTGCTTAAAAATTGCGCAAAAGATTGTGGCAAATTGTGTTTTTAGAGTAGCTTTAAACATTCAAATTTATTTGTTAGGATAATTTAGACACAGAGTTAACATTTATCAACTAGTTGTTAACATCGTGGATAAAGTAAATGTTTTTATTAATGAGGAAAGTAGATTTTCTGGTAATCGGTTCAGGTATAGCGGGTTTGAGTTTTGCACTTAAAGCTGCAAAGTTTGGTAAGGTTTTAATTGTTACGAAGTCGAATGAAGACGAATCGAATACAAAATATGCTCAGGGCGGTGTTGCAGTTGTGGTGGATAAAGGTGATTCTTTTGAAAAACATATCGAAGATACACTGATTGCAGGCGATGGATTATGCGACGAAAAAATTGTGGAAATCGTTGTAAAAGAGGGACCTCAGCGCATCCAGGAGATCATTGACTATGGTATAAATTTCGATAAAGACAACTCTGGTTTTTATGATTTAGCTAAAGAGGGGGGGCACTCTGAACACCGTGTTTTACACTATAAGGACATCACCGGATATGAGATTGAACGGGTGTTGCTGAATGAAATTCATGAGAATAACAACATAGAGATATTAACACATTACTTTGCACTGGAGTTAATTACCCAGCATCACCTTGGTGAGTTTGTGGATAAACGTACCGAAGATATTAACTGTTATGGCATATATGCCTTTAACACAGAGCTTAACGATGTGGAAAAGATTTTAGCAAATGTGACTGTTATGGCTTCGGGTGGTGCCGGACACGTGTATTCGGCCACAACAAATCCGGTTATTGCAACTGGTGATGGTATGGCTATGGTTTACCGTGCAAAGGGAAAAGTAAGAAATATGGAGTTTATTCAGTTCCATCCAACTGCTTTATATCACCCTGGAGAGTATCCATCCTTCTTAATTTCGGAAGCAGTTAGGGGTTTTGGTGGGGTTTTGAGGCGTAAGAATGGCGAGGAATTTATGCATGAGTATGATGAGCGTAAATCTTTAGCACCTCGTGATATTGTAGCCCGCGCGGTAGATAATGAAATGAAGAAATCAGGTGATGAATTTGTTTATCTTGATATTACCATGCGTAAGAAAGAGGATATTCTAAAACACTTTCCTAATATATATGCTAAATGTTTATCTATAGGAATTGATATGACGAAAGATTATATACCAGTTACTCCTGCATCTCATTATATGTGTGGTGGTATCCTGGTAGATGAATATGGTCGTTCTTCCATTAAAAATTTATATGCTTGTGGCGAATGTTCATCAACTGGTTTGCATGGAGCTAATAGATTGGCTTCCAATTCTTTATTAGAAGCTACAGTTTTTGCACATCGAATTTATCAGGATGCTATTGAAAACTTTAAAAATAACATTATTCCAGATCACATTCCAGAATGGGATTCGCATGGCGTTACACAAATTAACGAGGATGTATTGGTAACGCATAACCTGAGGGAGTTACAAAAAATTATGGGTGATTATGTGGGAATTGTACGTTCCGATTTTCGTTTGGAAAGAGCACATCGTCGCTTATTTTTAATTTACCAGGAAACGGAAGAATTTTATAAAAAGAATAAAGTTTCTGTTAAGCTTTGTGAGTTAAGAAATGTGATTCAAACGGCTTATATCGTGATAAAATCTGCCATGCAAAGAAAAGAAAGCAGGGGATTACATTATACTACAGATTATCCGGAACATGCTAATGAATTGGTAGATACTGTTTTTTAGTAGAATATCGTCAAGCTGATCCGATAGCTATCGGATTTAGTTCAGCATTTAACACGATATATAAATAATCCTTTAAAGATCCTGAAATGAATTCAGGGTGACGTAAAATAATATTATGCCTTTAATATTGCCCGTAAAAGATAAATATCCTGAAATAGGAAATGATAATTTCATTGCAGAGAATGCTACAATAGTGGGTGATGTAACTATTGGAGATAAATGTTCTGTATGGTTTAACGCCGTAATTAGAGGCGATGTGAATGCAATTACCATAGGAAATGAAACGAACATTCAGGATGGCGCGATAATACACGCTACATACTTAAAAGCTGCTACACACATTGGAAATAGGGTATCGGTTGGGCATAATGCTATAGTACATGGTTGTACCGTTCAAGATCATGTTTTGATCGGTATGGGTGCTATTGTAATGGATCATGCTGTTGTAGAATCGTATTGTATTATAGCAGCCGGATCTGTTGTATTGGAAAATACCATTTGCGAAACTGGTTATTTATATGCCGGTACACCTGCAAAAAAAATAAAGCCCATTACTGAAGAGCAAAGGGCTTTATTGAATAAATTACCAGATAATTATATCATGTATTCGGGTTGGTTTACTACCTAATTTTTCATTAAACTATACAAAATAACAAAGTGTCGTCACCCTGAATTTATTTCAGGGTCTTTCGTATTAAAGGATGCTGAAATAAATTCAGCATGACGATTGGGAGCAATAAATCAGTTTAAAATATACATCTTTCCGCTACACTGAGCTTTAGTCGAGATGACGACCGATTTATGGTGTTGGAGGTGGTATTACCAATGGATCTTCCCTTTCCCAATTGGGTTTTAAATCCATTAATGCCTTTAAATACCATACTTTTTCGGGTTGGTATCCTTCCTTAACATTTCCTGTGTCCCAGATACCATTTTTATTTTCATCATAAATAACCCTGAGCATGTACTTACCTGCCGGATATTTAGAAAAAGTAACTTTCGTATTTTGGCTAACTGGAAAAGATTTTATGACATCTTTTTTTTCATTTAGGAACTGCACCACATATCTTTTTGAAGTATCCGGAACAGTTACATTTAATAACAGAGTGGTATAAGCGTCTTGGCTTTCCAGTGTAAAGCGTTTGGTTATATCTTTATTTTTCGCATTAAATATTGCTGTAAATGCCCCAGCACCCAGTTTTATATCGTAGTTTCTTTTATGCTTCCACGGATATTTGATGTAGTATTTAAGAAAATCTACAGTATCTTTCACCACCTCGAAAGCTGTTCTTTTAACTGAATCTTCTAAAAGGGTGATTTTAGATGGATCTGCAGCAGTTATTGGAAAAGGAAAGGTTAAGGTTAACTGCTGAAAAGGGTTTAATTTGCCACCCAATAAGTTATCAGAAATAGTAAGATCCCGTGTGTAAGTATCTTTTTTACCTTTGGTAAAATTAAGCGTTTGTAAAAGCTTTCCCTGATCTTCAATAGCCACCTTTACTGAATCGAAACTCATGTCTTTAAGCCAAATTTTAGCGGTATCATTATTTTTGGTAAAATGAACGTACTTACCTGCATCTATTGCCGGAGGATCCGTAATGGTTATTTTAGGGCTTTTAAGCTGCTGATTGAAGATGATTGATATACTACCATCATTATTCAGTTTACGGTCTAATACGCGAAATTCTGGTGCAAGTTCTTTAAATATCTGCAGATTAATGTTTTCCAGGTTTTTGTCGATTACGATAGGCTCTTTTATAAATCCAACTTCATCTGATATCTGTTGGTATATTTTATCACCACCACCACTATTTTCTTTAATTGCGTAAACTTTATAGGTACCTTTTTTCAGGTTGCTTAATTTGTACGTTCCTGCGCTATCGGTGGTAGTATATATTGATGCGCGCTTTTTTCCAAAAATGGTATCTCTTTCTAAGGGCAAAATAAATACAGTAGCATCTTTCTCCGGTTCATCACTTAATGAATTAATTACTTTACCGCTGATCGATAATGAATCAATATCTGGCCCGGTTGAAAAAACATAAGATAAATTTTTAACGACATTTCCTTCGTTAACGTCTGCAACGGATTTTCCAAAGTTTAAAGTATAAGTTGTATTTTTCTCTAAAGAATCCTTAAGAATAATTTCTAATCTTTTTTGTCTCTTTCTTAACTCCGGAACTTTTTCCTGATCGGGGGAAATTGAAAATTCTTTAAACTCATCTTTCAAATTAAAATATTCGTCAAATTCAATTACGATTTTTTTAGCATTGAAATTTCTCGTCAGATTCTTTGGGGTCATGCTCAAAACTTTAGGTGGCTTGGTATCTTTTGGTCCGCCTTGTGGTGTTTGCATACTGGCACAACCGTAAAATAGGAGCAGGGTTATAACAGCTGCTAAATTTTTAAGCTTAAAATACTGATCTTTTAAATTTGGCATATTTTAATCGTTCTGACGAATTTTTATACTTTTTGGAATGTTATGATTAAAAAATATTTTTTCTTTCTTAAATAGCTTTATTTAAAGCTGTTTTTATTTTTTATAAATTACTGATTATCAGCTATTTATTAATATAAACCATTAAAACAGAAATATCTGATGGCGAAACACCTGAAATTCTCGACGCTTGACCTAATGTACGCGGTTTTATCTTAAATAATTTTTCACGTGCTTCTTTTGATATGGAAACAATTTTATTATAGTCAAAATCTGGCTTGATTTCCTTGTCTTCCATTTTTAGCATTTTAGCTACAATCTCATTTTCTTTTTCAAAATAGCTTTCGTATTTGATTTTAATTTCAGCTTGCTCAATAGTTTCTTTATCTAACGTTTTTGTAGCTTCGGCTAATGGTTTACTTACCTTAATGATATCTTGTAAACCAACATGGGGTCTGCCAACTAAACTGTGGATTTTTACATTTTGGTTTAAAACACTTGAGCCTAAACTTTCTAGCATTGGATTGGCATCGGCCATTTCAATACCCTGGCTTTTTGTAAACTTTACCAAAGTATCAGCATTGGCAATTTTTTGGTTTACTTTAGCCAAACGCTCATCTGAAATTAATCCAAGTTCATGGCCGATAGGAGAGAGGCGAATATCAGCATTGTCTTGTCTTAATAATAAACGATGTTCAGCTCTTGAAGTAAACATGCGATAAGGCTCTTCCGTTCCTTTGGTTACCAGATCATCAATTAAAACACCGATATAACTTTCAGATCTTTTCATGATCAGTTCATGTTTATCAGTAATTTTTTGGTGTGCATTTATGCCTGCCATGAAACCTTGACACGCTGCTTCTTCATAACCAGTAGTCCCATTTATCTGTCCAGCTAAAAATAAATTGCTGATCAATTTAGTTTCCAGCGTTAAAGATAATTGAGTAGGCGGGAAGAAATCATATTCTATTGCATAACCAGGTCTAAACATTTTGGCTTGTTCGAAACCAGGAATTAATCTTAAGGCTTTAAACTGTACATCTTCCGGAAGAGAAGTTGAAAAACCATTAACATAAATTTCGCAAGTATTCCATCCTTCAGGTTCAACAAAAATTTGATGTCTATCACGCTCCGCAAAACGATTAATTTTATCTTCAATAGAAGGGCAGTATCTTGGACCCAAGCCTTTGATTCGACCGGTGAACATAGGTGATTTTTCAAAACCTTCTTTCAAAGTTTCATGGACATTGTCATTGGTATAAGTAATCCAGCAACAGCGTTGATCTGTTGAAATTTCTGTATCCGTGTATGAGAATTTCCCTGGATTTTCATCTCCCCATTGTTCTTCCATTTTGGAATAGTCAAGGCTTCTACCATCAACACGGGGTGGGGTACCAGTTTTCATTCTACCAGCTTCCATGCCTAATTCAACCAGTTGTTCGGTAATCCCAGTCGATGCTCTTTCTGCTGTTCTGCCACCACCAAATTTCTTTTCGCCAATGTGCATTACACCATTTAAGAAAGTTCCATTGGTTAGTACAACTGCTGTGCTTTCTATTTCAATACCTAACGAGGTTTTAACGCCATAAACTGTATTGTCCTTTACGAGTAGAGCAACAACACTATCTTGCCATATATCTAGATTTGTTGTTCGTTCTAGTGCTAAGCGCCACTCTTCTGCAAAACGCATTCTATCTATTTGTGCTCTTGGACTCCACATAGCGGGTCCTTTTGATTTGTTGAGCATACGAAATTGAATGGTCGATTTATCAGATATTATTCCAGAATAGCCACCCATTGCATCTACTTCACGAATAATTTGTCCTTTGGCCACGCCACCCATTGCTGGGTTACAACTCATTTGGGCAATAGTACCCATGTTCATTGTTATTAATAAAACAGATGACCCTAAGTTGGCAGCAGCAGCAGCAGCTTCACATCCTGCGTGACCCGCACCAACAACAATCAAATCATATTTTGAAAACATCTTACTTACATTTTAAAATTGTTCCACGTGGAACAATTTGTTTTAAACTTCTCTTTTCATCAGGCTGATCTGATAATTATCAGATTTATTTCAGTATCTGTATCAGATGTTCCACGTGAAACATCAAAGAGAAAATAGGATTATATTCCTTTTATATTATTCTGAAAGTTCCAACCAACGCATGGTATAATCATCCAGTTTGGTTCTCATTTTTTCTATTTCCGTTGATACTTCTTGTATTTTAATATAATCAGAAGCATCTATACTATTTAAGGTTTTTGTTAACACGGCTATTTTATTTTCCGTTTCTTCCATACCTTTTTCGCTTTCTGCTAATTCCTGCTGTTCTTTAAAATTTAATTTTTTTGCAGTTTTGGCCGGAACTTCTTCTACAATAGGAACAGGAATTTTTTTATTTTCTACTTTAATTTTCGGTTGTTCCAAGCTTAAACGATATTCGGAATAATTACCGTTGTAGATTTTAACAACGCCCTCACCTTCCATAATAAAAAGTTGATCGCTCATTTTATCAAGCAAATATCTATCGTGCGAAACCAACATCAGGATACCAGGAAAATTTTCTAGAAATTCCTCCAGCACATTTAATGTGTCAATATCCAGGTCATTCGTAGGTTCATCCAAAATTAAAAAGTTTGGATTTTGCATCAGCACTTTCATCAGGTTCAAACGTTTCTTTTCACCACCGCTTAATTTCTCTACCATTCCATGTTGCTTTTTAGGAGGGAAAAGAAAAAGCGTTAATAGGGCAGAAGCAGTAATTACTGAACCATCTGCCATTTTTATATATTCGGCATCAGATTTTACAATATCAATAACGCGCTCTTTAGGATCGAAAGTTAAACCGCCTTGTTTATAATATCCGAAAACAGTAGTTTCTCCTGTTTCAACTTTACCTGCATCTGGTGTTAATTGACTGGTGATGATATTTAATAGCGTGGATTTTCCAGTTCCATTTTTTCCAGCCAAACCAATTCTATCTCCTTTTTTAAACGTATAACTGAAATCGTTGATAATAGGGCGACCGTCAAATGCTTTTGCGATGTGTTCTACCTCAATAATCTTCCCACCTTGACGCGACATCTTCATTTGTAGGTTAATACTCTGATTATCAGACTTTTTCTTGGTTTTTTCTTCTAAATCATAAAAAGCATTAATTCTGGCATTGGATTTTGTTCCACGAGCCTGTGGCATACGCCTCATCCACTCCAATTCTTTTTTTAAGAGCTGTTGGTTCTTGTGTAAAACCGTTGCATCTAAAGCTTCCCTTTCACTTTTCTTTTCTAAGAAGTAAGCATAATTTCCATTGTAATTGAAAATTTTTCCCCGGTCTAATTCTACGATGGTATTACAAACATTATCTAAAAAGTACCTATCATGTGTAACCAATAAAATTGTTTTTTGTCCAGTAGTTAATAATTTCTCTAACCATTCGATCGTATCGATATCCAAATGGTTGGTAGGCTCATCCAGTACCAGGATTTCTGGATCTTCAATTAAAAGTTTAGCTAATGCCAAACGTTTTTTTTGTCCGCCAGAGAGGGTAGATATTTTTTGCTGAAGATGAGTAATCCCCATTCGGTTAAGAATGGTTTTAATCTCATGTTCATATTCCCAGGCATTATGCTCACTTAATTCTTCATACAAGCGGTTAAGTGTTTTCTCATCGGGATTCGGATTTTCAATTAATTCTTCATACTCTTTAATGAGCTGTTGCTGCTTATTTTCAAGCGAAAAAATATGGTCGCTAATAGAAAAGCCTTCTGTAAACTGAGGTTCCTGATCTAAAAAACCGATTTTAACCGATTTATTTTTTACAATTTTACCTTCAAGGGGAGGAAACCGCTCGGCAAGTAATTTCAATAATGTACTCTTACCTGCACCATTAATACCAACCAACGCTACGCGCTGCCCGGAATTAATTCCCAAGGTTAAATTTTTAAATAACCATTCGTCATGATAACCATGCCCTAAGCCTTCTGCCGCAATTAATGTGCTCAATTTTTTTGTATTTCGGATTTATAAAGAAAAATTAGTGCAAAGGTAAGTATAAATTATCTTGGAAAGCTAAATAGATGTTTCAAAGCTGTTGTGTATCAGCTAAAAATGGCAGAAGCTTGATGTATTGAGTTTTGTATTTAAGCTTACTAGCTGAATAATAGTATTTATAAAAAGAAAACAGCGGTCGGAATCGCTCCACCGCTGCTTCAATCATTAACTAAAACTAAACTTTATCTTGTATAGTGGCCCTGTGAATATAAATTCAAGCCCTCTATTTATTGTTTTTTTAATATAAGACGCTGGTAATTGTGAAAAGTTGCAGAAAGATTGCTGGTATTATACCAGCAGTCTGTAATAATCGACGAACGCCAATTACATTTAGACGAACGCTAATGTATATGAGCGGATATGATTTATAGCTTCTAGACTAGGCGTCGCGTCATGCTGAATTTATTTTACAAGCGGAAATAGTGTTTTCACTTGCCTTGTAGCTACTTCGTGGTCAGCATTTTATTTTGCAGGAAGACCCTGAAATGAATTCAGGATGACGACCCGAGTGTGCAAAATATTCATACAGAAGAATTAGCAGCATTGTTAATCGGACTCAGGCTATTAGATTACGAGCATAAGAATTTGTTTTATTAAAAAATTTGCTTCGCAGAGCCTCCAGGTTCTACGCTATGCTCAGAATAACATGATGGGGAAGAAAAGGTGCAGACTAAACTAGTCCTACTTGGGTTCTATACCCTAAATATTCGTCTTCTTTCTGTGTCATAAGGGTTTTGGCAGCTTTTCCTTTGTCCTTATAGCCCAATAAGTGCAAGGTTCCATGAATCATAATACGGCAAACCTCATCAAATTCTGAGGTTTTGAAGGTTTTAGCATTTTCTTTTACGCGCTCGATACTAATGAATATATCACTGATGATTTGTTTTTCTTCTTCAGAATTATCGAAAGTGATGATATCAGTGTAAGTATCGTGATTTAAGTACTGCTGGTTAATACCGAGTAGATATTCGTCGCTGCAGAAAATAAAATTGAGTTCCTGCAATTTATACCCTTCCTTTTCAATAGTAGCTTTAATCCACTTTTTGATTTTGAGTTTTTGTGGAAGGTTATAGCTAACTGATTCTGTGAAAAAGGAAATTGCAGGCATGTTGTGATGTTTATGGCTGCAAATTTAATTAAAATTTAAAGCAGTTCGTCACCCTGATCCGATACCTATCGGATTTATTTCAGGGTCTATTCAAGTAAAAGATGCTGAATCAAAGTTCAGGATGACGTACCATAAGGTATTATTGCTCCATATTCAATGATTTCAAATACTCAGCAATCTTATTTTTGTAGTAATAATTTAAACTAGGTGGTAACTTCTGCAGCATATCATTTCCATTTTGCTGCTGTTTTTTAAATTGATCAAGCATTTTTTGATAGGATGGAGGAAACGCTTTTGCTGCTTTACTTTCGCGTTTTGAATCTTCTTCCTGGTCGCGCTCTGCTTTTTCTGCTTCTAACAATTTGGTTAAGAGGTCTTTCTGCCTATTTAATGTTTCTTGTTGTAAACGTTTATTTACCAGATCGCTCTCGGTTTGTTTCATTTCCTGAATGGCTTGGTTTAGATTACCCATTTTGCCAGTACCGTCTTTATTTTCTTCACGATTGAGTTTTTCTAAAGCCTGACGGATCATTTGCTGCTGCTGAGCCATTTTACCAAATTCCTGGCTCATTTGTCCTTTGCCAACCGTACCTTGATTGCCCCCTTGTTTTTGCAATTGATCACGGGCTTTTTGCATGCTCTTATTCAGCTGTTCCTGCATCTGGGAGAGTTGCTTCATTCCTTGTTTTTGTTTCTTTCCACTACCACCTTTGCTGTTTTTCTGCATATTTTGCAGCTGATTTAGCGCTTCGCTCAACATTAGCGTTAGATTATTAATAGAAGTCATGGTGAATTGCTGGAAACGGTTAGCCTCAGCCGTTCTTCTATCGCCCAAATTTTCTAAACTTTTATCAAGGTTGAAATTAATTTTATTCATTTCCTCATTAACGGTCGATTCTATCTGTGGAACGCGTTTGCTTAAACTATACAAGCTATCGGCAATAGTTTTAAGGTTATCTTTAATGCTGCGTTGTTTCTGAACATTATTGGTATAAGATGGATCAGCTGAAGTCATTTTCTTTAAAGCAAGCATTACTTTTTCCTGATCGAAAGAGGTAGTCAATAAGTTTTCCAGTAGGCGACGCAATTCTTTGGCATTCAGGTTATTCTCCATTTCTTCTCCCTGTTGCTGCATATCGCTCATTTTTTTGGATAATCTTTCCATCTGCTCACCTGCTTTTTGCTGTTTCTGGCTTGCATTTTTCGAATCTTTTTTGTCCAGGGCATCTTTACTGTCTTGCTGATCTTTTTGTATATCCTGAACATCTTTGTCAGGGTTTTCGAAAGGATTTGGCCTGTCCAAGGATTTATTTTTCTCTTCCAGCTTCTTCAGATCTTCTTTCAGGTCTTTCATTTCCTTACTTAATTCATCCTGTTTCTGCTTTAATGATTCATTATCCTGCTTTTTATCTTTAGTTTGCTGAGCAAGTTCCTTTTGCTCTTTAGCGAGCTCATTTAAACGGTCTATATCATTTTGAAGGTTTTGCTCAAATTCCAGCTGTTTATAGAGTTCTAAAATTCTGTCGAGTTCATTTTTGAGGGTTTTATTGTCCAGTTGCATTTTCGAGAGTTCGTTCTGCGTTTGGTCTTTATTTTTCTCGTTCATTAGATTTTGCAGCTTTTGCAAAAGTTCTTTTGTTTTTTCGTCTAATACATTATCAAACAGGTCTTTAATCTGTTTTTGTTTTTCAATAAGTTCTTCCGTTTGCTTTTGGTCTTGCTGTTGCTGAATATTTTTATCGTTCTGCTCCTTAATTTCTTTTACGGCGTCATCTAGCTGTTTTTGTTTGTCTAAGAGCGCTTCAATCTGTTTTTTATCTTCAAAAGAAATTTGTTTTTTATCAATAAGGCTTTCAGCCACTTTTTTGCTCTCTTTTTCAATGGTGTTGGCTAAGCGTATAGCTGATTGCATTTTCTTTTTTAACGCCTGGTTGCTCGCATTTACCTGTTCGGCAGTTTCTTTTTTAGTGGGCTGTTTAAAGGTTTTAATTTCAGATCGGGTAACTTTTGCACCATTTACGCCGTCATTATCGGCTACTTCAAAATAATATTCAATTTCCTGACCAGGTTTGGCATCAACAGCCTTTAAATCCCAGAAATAGAAAAAGTTATTTGCTGTTGCATTACTTTTAATGGCAATGTTTTTGGTAATGGTACCCACAATACGGTTATGCTCTTTGAGGATGTATTTAAAACTCAGGCGGCTAAATCCGTAATCATCGGTTACCTGGCCACTAAAATATAAAGCTTTGTTATTAACTGAATCTGGCTTTTCCTCTACCGTAATCTGCGGAGCCTGATCTTTAATCACCGTAATTTGGTGCGAAAGTGAATCTCTGATTGTAACGTATTGATTTTTAGGGGTAATACTATATTTTGAATTGGATTCGATAGTCGTGCTAAAATTAGCCTCATCGTTAATAATTTTAAGTAGGTTTTCTGTCCCATTTAGCGCAAATAGGAGTGCGTTGCTTTTTTCAGTCTTGAAATTCCAGGTAACTTTGGTGCCTTCTGGCAGGAGCATATCTCCAGCGTTGGCAATCGATTCTGATTTTTTTCCTAAATAAGCTGGATAATTTAACGTAGCTGTAGCATTAAGCAATTCAGGACGGGGCTTAACGGTAATGGTAAATATGGAAGAACTAAATCCTCCACCTTTAAAAATCAGTTTTTTATCGTTCTGTATATTTTTGATAATGTAGTTAAACTTACTAATGTTCTCTTTCTCCAATTTATAGGTGTTTTTTCCGTCTTCTACGTAAATCTCCGCCGGAATTTCATCACCAGTCAGTTTTAGTTTCAAGGTGATATCATCACCTTGTGTAGCGATTAAACTTTTATTTAAAATGCTAAAGCTGAATGGTGCTTGGGGCGCAATGTATTCATTATACCTAAAGAAGCTGTTTGTTCCTTCGCGTAAAATAGTGGGTGCTATAACGGCAATGAGTAAAATGATGGAAAGGGGAACAAAAAGATATTTTAAATATTTGCGGTTATCATTAATCCTAACCGCGGTGTAGAATGGAACTGGCCTGAGTTCAATAATCTTTTGATCGATGCTGGCCATGATGAGGCGGTTATTTTCAGGATTTTTTTCAGCTAAATGATGAAGTTGCAGGGTATTTAATAATTTATCCTTAATATCGGAAAAGTGATTTCCAATGATAACCGATGCTTCATCTAAAGTAAGGTGTTTGCCCAGCTTTAGCATGGCAAGCAAAGGTTTAACGATTAAAAAACCAACTAAAAATATACCGATAAGTAAATAAGCAAAAAATACAAAGGTTTTAAATCCAGCGGTTGGGTTGAGGTAATAAAGGCTTAAAAAAACGAGGAGATATAGCGCTAAAAGTATGGCTGAGGCATAAATACTGCCCCGCAAAATTTTGTTCAGGTAAAATTTGCGGATAAACTCATCTATCTTGCGTAATAAATCGTTGTAGTTATTGCTCACCATATCTCCGTAAATGTAAAAATTGTTCCAGTCAATTAAAAGGAAAGTATTTAAGGTAACGCGTTTATTTCAAATTGTTTATTGTATGGATTGGCTTTAGTTAAAAAGGCATCTTGTAATTTAGAGAAGAACGTTTTGTGTTCTGTGTGGCCTTTAGCTACTCTTTTTGCTGCAACAAAAGCTATTGGTTTTCCCCTCCAATTGGAGGCGTTTGGTTTTTATTGCAGATCAGAAGTGTTTAGCCACGGGCGCAGCGGCATCCCTGTAGCGCAGCGAAAGGATATAGCGGAGCACGGGAACAAACGTTGATAGCTGTACTTGCTCTGCGCTTCAAAAAAAGCACATTTTATTAAAAAATCACCACCCGGTTAACACCGCATTAATTAAAAAATCTTAATTTGTTTTATTTAATACAAAGGTTACATAGATTTTAAACGAGTATTCTGATAAAAATCTACTTTTGGCTTTTTGTATAATCATGCCAATATGAAACAATTACTTATTTCTGCACTGATGTTGTTCATTTTTACTGCTTCTTTCGGCCAAAAATTTAACTGGAACAAAAACCTGGTGATTGCACACCGTGGTGCGTGGAAGAAAAATAATTTTCCTCAAAACTCCATCGCTTCACTAAACGAAGCGGTAAAACTGGGTTGTTATGGTTCGGAATTCGACGTATGGATGACAGCAGATCACGTTTTGGTGATTAACCACGATCCAGAATTTCAGGGTTTAACAATTGAGAAGGTAAATTACGCGGATCTTTTAACCAAAACCATGACCAATGGTGAAAAGATCCCCACGTTAGAAGCTTATTTATTGGCAGGTAAAAAACAGAAAACCACGAAGCTGATTTTGGAAATAAAACCCTCATTAACTAGCAAGGAACGTGGCATAGAGGTAACTGACAAATGTGTAGAAATGGTTCAGAAATTAAAAGTAACTGACTGGGTTGAATACATCAGTTTTGATTATGACTATTGCAAACGCATTTTAACTTTATTGCCAAATGCAAAAGTTGCTTATTTAAAAGGAGAAGTTAGTGCTGAGCAAATGAAAGCAGATAAATTGACGGGTGTTGATTACCATTACAGTGTTTACCAGAAAGATAACTGGATTGAAAATGCACAAAAACTAGGTTTAACCGTAAATGCATGGACGGTAAATGCAGTACCCGAAATGCAATGGCTTTTGGCCCACAAGGTTGATTATATTACCACTAATGAACCTGAACTGCTTTTAGAAGAGATTAAAAAAACACCGGTTGCACAGGGATGGAAACTAAAATGGGCAGATGAATTTGACAATTCCGGATTGCCATTAACCAAAAACTGGGGCTATGATGTAGGTGGTAGAGGTTGGGGAAATAATGAGTTGCAATATTATACCGATGCCGATAGTGCAAATGCGATCGTTAAAAAAGGAAACCTGAATATTATTGCGCTAAAAGCGGAGAAGGAAAACAGGCATTATACATCAGCCAGGTTGGTAACCAAAGATAAATTTGATTTCAAATACGGGAGAGTAGAAGTAAGGGCGATGCTACCGAAAGGCAGAGGCTTGTGGCCTGCAATATGGGCACTTCCTACCGATTCAAAATATGGTGGTTGGCCAAAAAGTGGCGAAATTGATATTATGGAACATGTAGGATATGATCCCGACAGTGTTCATGGAACAGTGCATACCGAAAAATTCAATCATGTGATTCATACGCAGGTAGGTAAGGCTTTGAAAGTTAATAATCCTTATACAGAATACCATATTTATGCAATAGAGTGGTTTTCTGATCATATAGACTTCTTTATCGACGATCAAAAATACCTCGCTTTCAAAAATACCAAAAAGGGATCTGGCGATTGGCCATTTGATCAAAACTTCCACATCATTTTAAATTTAGCGGTAGGTGGCAATTGGGGCGGAAAAAAAGGAGTAGATGATGCTATTTTCCCGGCAACGATGAAAGTTGATTATGTAAGGGTATTTCAGAAGTGATGAAAGATGGATAAGGGAAGATGGGATTATAGATCAATAGGTCATTTTAAAGGTTTATTGTAGAAATCGGTTAAATGAGAATTGCAAACTTCCAATTGAAAACTGGAAAATATTTTATTGCTGGCATATTTCACTTAGACTAAAGACTTCAGACTAAAATTTAACTGTCAACTGGAAAATGTTAACTGAAAACTACAAATGCAGTAGCTAAGCTATATGTTAAAATTTTATGGACTCACGTAGAGAATTTTTAAAAAAAGCAGCCTTATTTACGGGAACTACTGGCATAGCCAACACTTTGCCCAGTTCGGTACTAAAAGCTATGGCCATTAATCCCGAACCTGGCAGTACATTTTATGATGCCGAACACATTGTTTTTCTGATGCAGGAAAACCGGTCTTTTGATCATATGTTCGGTAAAATGAAAGGTGTACGCGGATTTAACGATCCACATCCACACATTCAGCCTGATGGCAACAAAGTTTGGCTGCAAAAGGATGGGCAGGGCTATACGTATGCTCCGTTTCATGTTGATATTAACAAAACAAAAATTACCTGGCAAGGTGGTTTACCACACTCGTGGAATGATCAGGTAGCTGCGCGCAATGGCGGTCGTTACGATAAATGGTTACCCGTTAAAACCCCTATGACATTGGCTTACTATGACCGGAATGATATTCCTTTCTATTATGCCATGGCAGATGCTTTTACAATCTGTGATCAACATTTTTGCTCATCGTTAACCGGAACAACACCCAACAGACTGTTCTTTTTTACTGGGACCGTTCGCGGAGAAAAAAGTGCAAACCGGATTGCCGTAGTTAATAATGATCAGGCAGAATCGCAAAATAATGTATTTGTAGACTGGCCAACCTTTCAGGAAACGCTAGAAGATAATGGCATTGATTGGCGCATTTACCAAAACGAACTGTGGACTTCAAAACTCCCAGAGGGTGAAATAGATGATTGGTTGGGGAATTATGGTGATAATCCTGTGGAATATATTAGCAGGCACAACGTTAAATTATCGGCTTATTTTAGAAAAAATGGCGATAACACGGTTAAACCAGCTTTAACTGCAAAAGAGGTTCAGGAGAAGTATGATAAATTATCGCAAAGGGAAAAGAATTTGATCGATAAAGCCTTTACCACCAATATTTCTCAAAAAGATTACTTAGACCTCGAACCCCTCACGTTTAAAAACGATCAAGGCCAGTCCGAAACTATAAATGTTCCAAAAGGAGATATTTTTCATCAGTTCAGAAAGGATGTAGACAGCGGAAAATTACCAACTGTTTCCTGGTTGGTTGCCCCTCAACGTTTTTCCGATCATACCAGTTCACCTTTGTACGGAACATGGTATGTAAGCGAAGCACTGGATATCTTAACCAAAAACCCTGAAGTATGGAAGAAAACAATTTTTGTTTTAACCTATGATGAAAATGACGGATATTTTGATCACCAGCCACCTTTTATAGTTCCCAATCCTGATGACCCGAGTAGTGGAAAAACTTCTGAAGGCATAAATTATGCTACTGATTTTGAAGCAAGAAAAGGAAGTCCGATAGGTTTGGGTTACCGTGTTCCGTTGATTATTGCCTCACCGTGGAGCAAAGGTGGTTTTGTAAATTCGCAGGTATTTGACCATACCTCATCATTAATGTTTATGGAGAAGTGGCTGGCAAAAAAGACGGGCAAAACCATAAAAAGTAATAACATTAGCGATTGGCGAAGGAATATCTGCGGTGATTTAACCTCTGTGTTTAGGCCATACAATGGAGAAGAAATCAAATCTCCTGAGCCCTTAAAACGCGATGTTGTGGTGGCTAATATTGGTAATGCAAAAAACAAACCCGCACAGGTTGGTCCTACTGCATTGAATAAAACCGAAGTGGCCAAAATCAATAAATATGAATCTTTCTCAAGTGAAACATCGAGCCATGCGCCTAAGCAGGAAAATGGCACCAAACAGGCCTGTGCATTGCCTTATCATTTAACGGTTGATGCAAATTTGGTTAATCATGAAATTGCACTTACTTTCCAATCGGTAAAGACCTTGTTTGGTAGCAAGATTGAAACTGTTGGCGCACCTTTTAATATGAATACCATTGCGAAATTTAAAGGTGTTGTGGGCAAAACATGGGCCTATGCTGTAAAAGCAGGCGATATAGTACAGGATAGCATTAAACTGGATGATTTTGATAATGAAGTTTACGATCTTACAGTAAGCGGCCCGAATGGATTTTATAGAAATTTTGTAGGCAGCAAAAAAAATCCTTCCATTGTTGTAAAAGCATACCCAGAGCAAGGTGGTTTGGTAAGCAAAAAGCTTACAGGTAAGCTGGTTTTCGCTTTTGAGAACACAGGTACCAACTTAGTTACGCTTCAAATTTTAGATAACAAATATAAATCAGGAAGTAAAACAATAAGTATTAGGCCAAAATCAGGTGCAAATGTTTCATTTAACTTGGCTAAAAATGCAAATTGGTACGATTTCAGTATTGTGCAGCCTGGTAATACCACATTTAAACACCGCTATGCAGGTAAAATAGAAACAGGAGAAATTACCCAAAGCGATCCATATATGGGTAATGTGTAATAAATGCCGTTCAAAAAGAGGGGAGCTTTTAAAAGAAATTAGGTTTATTTGGTATTACACATTCCGTAAATTCTCGATATATCCGAAGCTGTAACTTTACTCATTATTCCCTTAAATGAGAAATAATATTTTTGAGTGTGGGGGAGGTAAAAAACGATTTAAACAAAAAGTCCCGACAATAGCCGGGACTTGTATTTTTATTAATTTTGACTTAAAAAGTAATTGGTAATTCCACCTGAGTTCTGTCCCAGCCGATAACCAGATTAGCTCCACTATTAATTTCTGTAAAGGTTAAAGAGAAATATTCGATCGGTTTAGATAAGGTTTTTACCGGAACATTTACACGAACCACATCTTTAGCCTGATTGTAGGTAAAAGCGCCCCATTTATCTGTTTCGCTATTTACAATAATTGTCCAGGTATCTTTATCAGGAATGGCAAACAGGCTATAGGTACCTGCTTTAATTTTCTTGCCACCAATGTTTACTTTTTTGAAGAAACGAACTTCTGTACTTTCGTTGGCTCCAAAACGCCAAACCTTGCCATATTGCTCTAAAACACCAAAAATATCGCGACCTTTTTTCTGTGGACGCGAGTAAACAATTTTTATAACCGGTCTTGTTGGGTCTCCGGCCTTTGCCTTTGGCGCATTAAGCGGAAAATAAACAATATCTGCAGGACTTGGATCTGCAGCAGGAAATTTTGCTTCAGTAGTAGCACCTTGTTGTGCCTTGGCACTAAAGCAAAAAAGAGCGAAAACAACAATGAAGATATTTTTCATTTGTAGGTTTTTGTTTTCAGTTGCGGTGAGCGATCACGATTTTAATTTGTTCTTAAAAATCATCATAATCTCATTCGCTGCGAATTATTGGAAATCCTAAAAAAGGATAGGGTTGAATAAAAGGCTAAAGAACTAGTACTTTCTTCCTTTTACGATAGCGTTTAAAAATAAGCCTGCTGTTAACAAACCTAAAACACCACCTAATAAGGCAAAAATATAGTTTTGTGTAATAATTGCTCCGGTTAGCACTCCGAAGAATAAACCTAACGCATAATATAACCAGTTGAAATTATTGCTGCTGTTCTCTTGTACACTCATGTTTTCTGTTATTTGGAGGCAAAGTTAATATTTATTTTAAATTTTAATTTGTCAATATGTCCAAATTTTAATTAATTATCAATTCCAGCACATCTGTGGTAAATAGCGATCCTGTAAGTGGTCATCACCCTGATCTGATGGCTATCGGGTTTATGACAGAATCCATTAACACGGCCGTCATTCCCGCGCAGGCCTATCGTGTGGACACATTTTTTTTAAGAATGTTTTGGGCAGCATGCTAGCTGACCTTAATAAACCACAGTCTTTACCGAAGGACGCCGTCAATCCCAAGTGGCGGGAGAATCAAAAAAACAGGTGCACAATGGCCCAAATAGCATTGCCAAACCTGAAACGCAGTGGTTTTGTGTTCATTAGCGTTGAATTCAAAATTTAATATAAATTGAACACAAAACGAAGTGCCACTGTTTTTTTGATGAGCGTGGGCGGTGAGAAGCCACATTGCTGGATTGACAAAGCGCTTGGGGTACTTTTGCGCTCCAAAGTACCATGCCCCGCGGCAAAGAGCGGAAAAAATTAACATTTGTCCCCAAAACTATGCTTCTTAAGGAATGAGGACCAGTTAATGGCGGGAAAGATGCTGAAATAAATTCAGCATGACGATCGCCTTAGGAATATGTGCTATAAAAAACAAATGCAGCTAATAGAAATGTGTCCAAACGATAGGCGCAGGCGGGAATCTTAAAGCACTTGCATTACGATTCCCAATCGAGTTGGGAATGACGATCTCGTGCAGCCTGCCAGAATTACGAAGATCATATCTAGTAAAAGAGCTTATTTCGTTCCCTAGGGCGGTTATTTTATTTAAAAATTAAAGTTTTATCAAGAGAATGTAAAATAAGTAGGTAGGCATTTGGAAGTTAATCAATCGTTTGATTAATTTTGTGTCGTTAAAAAGAAATGAAAACAGAAAAAGTAGATAAAAGACAGGCCATACTCGATGCCGCTGAAAAGCTGTTTTGCGAGACGGGGTACGAAGGTACTTCCACCCGCCAGATTGCTAAGGAATCTGGAGCGAACATGGCGATGATAAATTATTATTTCGGTTCTAAAGAAGGGGTTTTTGTGGAGATTATGAACGAGCGTATTGCTGGTTTTACTTCTCAGTTAAAAATCATCAATGAAGATAAGATTTCGGCATTAGAAAAATTGCACAGGGTTATAGAGGGCTATGTAAATAGGATATTGGATAACACCGCATTTCATAAAATGATGCACAGAGAATTGTCTTTAACCCAAAGGCCAGAAATGTACGACAAGATTAAAGATGCCATGAGCCACAACATGCAGATTATCGATCGGATTATCACAGATGGGATTGAAGATGGCAGCTTTAACAAGGTAGATGTACGGATGGTAATCGGTACCATTATGGGCACTATAACCAATATTGTTATTTCCCCCCATAAGGTAATGTCATGTTCAAACTTCGACCTGAACAACCCGAAAGACAAAAAAATTATTAAAGACAGGGCGGTTGCCCACTTACAAGATCTAACAAAAGTTTATTTAACAACAAAAAGATGATACCCAAATCGATTAGATTAATGCTTCTGGCATCATTAATTCCGGCAGCTTTATTTGCACAGAGCTCGAAAGAATTAAATATCAACCAGGCAATAGAACTTGGCATAGCCAACAGTAAAAACTTAAAACTTTCTCAGAACAAAATTGATCAGGCTGTTGCAAAGCTGGAGGTAGTTAAAGACAATGCTTTACCAACCGGAAATGCAAGTTTTATATACAACCACGCTGAAATCCCTACCACTACTTTTACTTTACCAGGTAGCGAATCTTCTCTTCGCCTGCCTAAAAGAGCCGATGCTTTTGTCGGAACTGCTGCAGTACAGGAACTTGTTTACGGTGGTGGTAAATTGAAATATGCAAAAGAATCGACCAAATTATTGGCAGAGGTTGCACGTTTGGATGCCGATAAGAGTAAGGAAGAGATCACCTACGCAGTTATCAATACCTACTATTCTTTATATAAGGTTTTACAGAGTAGAAAAGTGGTTGATCAGAATTTAGAATCGATCGCTGCTCAGATTAAACAGGCACAACGTTTCTTCGAACAGGGCATTGTAACCAAAAACGATGTACTGCGTTTCCAATTGCAACAGGCAAACGTGACGTTAACCCAAATGGACATCGAGAGCAACCGCAAAGTAATCAACTATAATTTAGATATTCTTTTAGGTTTACCAGAAGATACCGAAGTTAAAATTGTTGACCCAACCTTAGGCTTAAAAACACCGGGTTCGTTAAATGAATACATTGGTCAGGCTTTCGCTAACCGCCAGGAATTGAAACAACTTGATATTCAGAACAAAGTGGCCGATTTTAACATCAAAACCATTAAGGCAAATACTTTACCTACCGTTGGAGTTGGCGCAAACCTCTATTACATTAATCCAAGCGGCAAATTTATTCCACCAACAAACCAATATTTAATGCCGGTTACATTAGGTGCTACAGTTTCATGGAATTTCGGAAACCTTTGGACTAATAAAAACAAAGTAAGCCAGGCAAAAATTGAACAGAGCGAAATTACCCTTCAGAAAGATATTTTATCTGATCAGGTAAAAACCGACATCAATAAAAACTTTCAAAATTACCAGGTAGCGATGAACAAAATCCAGGTTTTGGAAACTTCAATTGCACAGGCTACTGAGAACGATAAGTTATTGGCATCGAAATATAAAAACAATGTGGCTTCGGTTACCGACCGCATCGATGCAGAAACTTTATTATACCAGGCAAAAATAAACTTAGAGATAGCGAAGGCAGATGCAGGTTTAGCTTACTATACACTATTAAAATCAACAGGAAAAATAACGCAATAAATACAGAAATGACAACTGAAAAGAAAAAAAAGAACATAGTAGTACCCATCATTTTAGGTGTTTTACTAGTAATAGGAGTAATCTTCGGGATTATCGAATGGAATTATTATAGCAAACACGTAGATACGGATGATGCGCAGATTGATGGCGATATCAGTCCTGTTGTTGCCCGAGTTGGCGGTTATGTTAAGGATATTAATTTTGAAGAAAATACACATGTAACCGAAGGACAGGTTTTGGTTAAACTTGATGACAACGATTACAAAGTGAAATTAGAGCAAGCACAATCTGGCCAAAAAGGGGCGAGTGCAGGTGTAGGAGTGGCGCAATCGCAAATTATCGCAACTCAGGCAAATACCAGTACTGCAAAAGCGAACGTAGCTGCGGCAAGGGTTAAATTAAACCTGGCCAATAAGGATTACGAACGTTATGCAAACCTTGTAAAAGACGGATCGATTACCCAACAAGCTTTCGATCAGGCTAAAGCCACAAAAGAATCTGCGCAGGCAGCTTACCAGGCAGCAGTGGATCAATACAATGCTGCGGTTAAACAAGTGGGGACCACACAATCGCAATTGGCAGTAAGCAGCAACGTAATCAGCCAACGTCAGAGTGATATCGATTTTGCAAAACTTCAGTTATCCTATACTGATATCAAAGCACCGGCTACAGGTATTGTTTCTAAAAAGAATGTTCAAAAAGGACAATTGGTTCAGGCAGGTCAATCTTTATTCTCTGTAGTGAACGACGGAAGTATTTATGTAACCGCAAACTTTAAAGAAACCCAATTAGAAAAAATTAAAGAGGGTTCTAAAGTAGAGATTGAAGTAGATGCTTATCCTGATCAAAAAATTGAGGGCGAAGTATATAACTTTTCACCGATTACAGGTGCAAAAGGATCTTTATTGCCTCCAGATAACGCTACCGGTAACTTCGTCAAAGTTGTGCAACGTGTTCCGGTAAAAATCAAAATCCATCCATCAAAAGAACTGTTGGCTAAATTACGTCCAGGAATGAGCGTTAAAGCTTCAGTTTCTACTAAATAATATTAAAATGGCCGAAGTAGGTTTAAAAAAGTGGATTATTACATTTACAGTAATCACAGCTTCTTTGTTGGAGCTGATTGATACAACGATCGTAAATGTGGCAATTCCACAGATACAGGGAAACCTGGGCGCTACCCTTGAAGATATCGCCTGGTTATCTACTGGTTACGCCGTTGCGAACGTAATCGTCCTGCCAATGTCAGGATGGTTAGGAAGTCGTTTCGGGCGTAAAAATTATTTCTTAACCTCCATTATTGTTTTTACACTTGTTTCCTTTTTGTGCGGTAACGCAACATCACTAAACGAACTGATTCTATTCAGGATATTACAAGGTGTAGCTGGCGGGGGATTAATTTCTACCGCACAGGCAATCTTAATTGAAACCTGGCCGCGTGAAGATGTGGGTATTGCAACAGCTCTGTTTGGTTTAGGTGCCATTGTCGGGCCAACCGTTGGACCAACCATTGGTGGTTATATTTTAGAAGTAGCCGATTGGCCATGGATTTTCTATGTAAATATTCCCGTCGGGATACTCGCCGCCTACTGTACCTATACCTTTATTCGAGAGACGCCGAAAGATGGAAAAGGGAAGCCCGTGGATTGGTGGGGAATTGCTTTATTGGCAATAGCTGTGGGTAGTTTACAAACTTTATTAGAAAAAGGCGAAAGCGAAGACTGGTTTTCAACGCCGTATATTACTGCATTAGCTGTTATATCTGTTTTTGGCTTGCTACTTTTCATCTGGAGGGAAACCGCTACAGAGTTCCCTATTGTAAACCTCCGGATTATGAAAAAAAGAAGCTTCTCTATTGGGATGTTTACTTCTTTTATTCTTGGATTCGGACTTTATGGTTCAGTATTCGTTTTTCCGGTATTTGCACAGAATTTGTTAGGATTTACGCCATTACAAACTGGTAAGCTATTTATTGCCGGAGGTATTTGTACCATTGCCATGATGCCATTTATTGGTATTATGCTTAAAAAGGGAGTTCCTGCACAGTTTATGGCAACAGGAGGAATGTTTCTATTCTTTATTTTCTGTTGGATGTTGAGTAATTCGACATTGGCCTCCGGAACGGGTGATTTCTTTTGGCCGCTAGTAATTAGGGGATTTGGTATGGCTTTATTATTCGTGCCTTTAACCACGCTAGCGATGCAAGATTTATCCGGTGCAGAGATTGGTCAGGGTTCAGGTTTAAATAACATGAGTAGGCAGTTAGGAGGGTCATTTGGAATTGCAGCATTAACGACATTAATCCACATCCGTTCAGGTTTCCATAGGAGTAGTTTACTTGCCAACGTTAATGATTATAACCCCGCGTTTATCCAGAAGTTAAATGCATTAACAAGCGGTTTTATGGCCAAAGGATCATCACTTATTGATGCGAAATTGATGGCAATGAAAGCAATTGAAGGTTCTGTGATTAAGCAAACAATGTTGCTTACTTATAACGATGCTTATTGGGTTGCCGGATTGATTATGTTGTTTTCAATCCCGCTTCTTTATTTGCAGAAATTTAAGAAAAATGCAAACATTGTTACCGATGCACACTAAAATTGGCAACAAATTGGCTTAAATAATGCCAGAAAACAAAAACAGCCGGTGTATTTTATTACATCGGCTGTTTTAACCCAAAAAATTAACAATCAATGCAATGCCCTTAAACATTGCAAATGTTCTTACTTAACCACATGGTGGCCAAATAAGATTTTAAAATTAAAATTTATTCTACAATTTTCCAAATTGTAAGCCTTAGAATTTTAATACCTTATGCATTTTTTGTAGTATTACGGTATACAAAACTATTGCCTAAGCTATGCCCAAACTTCGTTTAACAACGCAACGTGAATCAATTTTTAATAATGAGGTCATCTCAAAATTCGAACTGTTTAACAGTTTATTTCTCACCTTGCCTTTTTACAAAATTAAGGATACCGGAACACTGCTTCCCCTGTTCTTTAAAAGCTGTGAAGAAGGTATTGCGAACGGAGAAAAACCTGCACAGATTATAGAAGAATTTTTCGCTAAGTATACCAGTTACACAGAGCGCAAAGATATTATTGACCTGCTTTTTCGTTTCATTCAGTATATCGAACGTCAGGTGGTGCTTTTTGATGCTGTAGAAGACGCCTCTTTTACCAAGTTAAATACTACCGACGAGCAGAGTACTTTGGCCTTTATTTTAAAGAAGAATGCCGATAACAAACCGATGTTATCAAAAATTGAGAAACTGATCGATGAACTTTCGCTTCGTCTGGTTTTAACTGCACACCCTACCCAGTTTTATCCTGGCAGTGTTTTGGCCATTATTACCGATTTAACCAAAGCTATTCGGGATAATGATCTCACCTCGATGAACTCACTGTTACAGCAATTGGGTAAAACGCCGTTTTTCAACAAAAAATCGCCAACGCCGGTTGATGAGGCCTTAAACCTGGCCTGGTTCTTAGAAAATACTTTTTATTTTGCTGCGGCAAACATTCAGGAAGAAATAGACCAGAACCTGGATGAATATAACCTGGAAACCAAGAAAATTTTAGAACTGGGCTTCTGGCCAGGGGGAGATCGGGATGGAAATCCAAATATTCATGCCGATACGACCCTAGAAGTTTCTAAAATGCTGCGACAAATCCTGTTTCGCTGCTATTACCGCGATTTCAGAGTGATTAAACGCCGCATCACTTTTAGAGGCGTTGAAGAAAACATTGCCAAATTGCATGATGTACTTTATCAGAATGCTTTTGATCAGACCTGTGAGCTGCACGATATTTCTGATGAATTAAGAGACAACCTGAATAAAATTAAAGAAACCTTATTGGCGGAACATGGAGGTCTGTTTGTTGATCTGGTTAATAATCTGATCCGCAAAATAGATTTATACGGCAATTACTTTGCCTCACTAGATATCCGTCAGGATAGCAGGGTGCTGAGAAACGTACATGCTTACTGCCGGGCCAATAAGCCGATTTCTTCGCTATATCCTGCTGATTATGATAAATTATCAGAAGCTGAAAAACTAAGCCTGATTTCTTTTAAAGAAGCCACTATTGTTTATGCAAGTGAACCTGATGCCTTGATTGAGGATACCATTCAGGTAATCAAAGAAATTAAGGGGATCCAAAAACGCAATGGCGAAAAAGCTTGTCACCGTTTTATTATCAGCAATTGCCAGCAGGCGAGTGATATCCTTCAGTTGATTGAACTTTTCCTTTGGAACGGTTGGAGCAAAGATTCGTTAACCATTGATTTTGTACCCCTTTTTGAAACGGTAAATGATTTAAAAGGTGCTGCGGCCATTATGGAAACCCTGTATAGCAATCCTTTCTACAAGGCGCATTTGGCTAAACGTGGCAATAAACAGCACATCATGTTGGGGTATTCCGATAGTACCAAAGATGGTGGTTACTTAATGGCAAACTGGTCTATTTTTAATGGCAAAACATCCTTATCGGCTGTTGCGGGAAACCATAATATTCAGTTGTCCTTTTTTGATGGCCGTGGTGGGCCGCCTGCACGTGGTGGAGGTAAAACGCATCGTTTTTATGCTTCAATGGGTAAGGAAATTGCGAACAAGAATATGCAATTGACCGTTCAGGGGCAAACCATCAGTTCTCAATATGGCTCTATAGAAAGTGCTGAATTTAATATTGAGCAATTAATCAATGCCGGATTGAGTTCGGGATTGAAGGAGAAACACAATATTCTTATAGACCCTGAAAATAAAGCCCTGCTTGATGAAATGGCCGAGGATAGTTACAAAGCTTTTGTGGATCTGCGTGAGCATCCACTATTTGTAAGTTATTTGGAGAAATTATCTCCTTTAAAACTGTTGTCTCAGGCTAATATCAGTAGCAGACCAGTAAAAAGAAACGGTGGCGGCGAAATGAAACTCGAAGATTTAAGGGCCATTAGTTTTGTTACTGCCTGGAGTATGCTAAAACAGAACGTACCTGGTTTCTACGGGATGGGAACAGCTTTGAAAAACCAGGAAAAGGCCGGGAACTGGGATAAAGTAGTTAAAGTTTACGAAGATTCTGATTACCTGAAAACCATAGTGGATAACTGCATGATGAGCATGAGTAAATCAGACTTCGTAATTACGGCTCATTTAGCCAACGATAAAGAGTTTGGCGCCTTTTGGACTCAACTACATGAAGAGTTCAAATTAACCAAAGAGATGCTCTTAAAACTCTCAGGGCAACCAACGTTGATGGCCAATTATCCTGTAGATAAAAAATCAATCGCTACACGTGAGAAAATCATTTTGCCATTGGTATTGATCCAGCATTTTGCTTTAGAAAAACTGCAGCACGATCAGAATGAAAAAGACCAGCATGCTTTAGAAAAACTTGCGGTAAGAACGGTTTTTGGTATTGTAAATGCTGGTAGGAATTTGGCCTAATACTTTTTGCCGAACCTCGCAGGTCTCAAAATATAACGTCCAAGGTCTGTGTCCTCACAGACCTTGGACGTTATTGTGCTGTCATTCTGAGCATAGCGAAGAATCTTTTTAATAGTAGCAGATACTGAAATTGACTGGTTATCGTCAACCATGTAATTCATAGGCAGCAGATTATTCATATTGTGTTTGAGGTTTTAACGGCATTCATGCTTGCTTCGCAGGTCTTCAATACGTTCAGAATGACAAAACTATAAAGATTGCTTCGTCGTTCCTCCTCGCAATGACGAAATAAACAAAAATCCCTCGCTGATTTTCATCAACGAGGGATTTCATATTTTAAAAAGCCAGATTAAGCTTTAAGACGATTATCGATCAATCGAACCCATCACTTTTTGGCCGAAAGCATTTAATGCATCTTTTTCGGCAGCACCTTCACTTACCATCTGGTGTACCTCTAGTGCACCGCAGATATTGGTAATCATTTCACCTGCCACATCAACTTCATGCTCGCTAACGCCTCTAAATTCGCAGAAAGCCTCTAAAACCTCTAAAGTAGTTTCCAGTTGTGCCGGAGTGGTGTTTTGAAATAATTGTCTTATAACTGGAATCTTCATTACTTTATCTTATTAAATAATTCAATCAATCCTTCTGCTTTGTTGGTTTGTACCTGATCTACCAAAGCACCGCCTTCAAAAGCTGCAAAGGTTGGTAAATTATCAACGTTTGCAAATTTGCGTGAGTTTGGAAGTTTTTCGGCATCAACAATCAGGAAAGCTACATCTTCATTCTCCGAAGCCAGCTTTTTAAACTTAGGTTTCATGATTCTGCAGTTACCACACCAGGATGCAGCGTACTGAACCATTACCTTTGAGTTATCGGCAAGGTACTGTTGAAGATTATCTTCTGTTAATTCTAAAAACATAACGTTTTGTTTAATTAGTTAGCGGCTAAATATTCAGCTACGCCAGTTCTGTTTGCGTTCATTGCTTCTTTTCCTTCTTCCCAGTTTGCAGGACAAACTTCGCCATGTTTCTGAACGTGAGCATAAGCATCAATTAAACGTAAATATTCTTTAACGTTTCTACCTAGTGGCATATCGTTAACACTTTCGTGGAAAACTTTACCAGTTTCGTCGATTAAGTAAGTAGCTCTGAAAGTTACGTTAGAACCTGAGAAAGATTCGTTTCCTTCTTCGTCGTAGTTTACTTCCTGGTCTAAAATATCTAAGATGCCAGATAATTGTCTATGAGTATCAGCTAAGATTGGATAAGTAACACCTTCAATACCACCGTTATCTTTTGGCGTATTTAACCAGGCGAAGTGAACTTCGTTTGTATCGCAAGATGCACCGATTACAATCGTATTTCTTTTTTCAAATTCAGGTAAAGCAGCTTGGAAAGCGTGTAATTCTGTAGGACAAACAAAAGTAAAATCTTTTGGATACCAGAATAATAACACTTTGCTATTTTTGTTTACAGCTTCTTCAAATACGTTGATTTTCAAGTCATCACCCATGTCTGACATTGCATCAATACTAACACTTGGGAATTTTTTACCTACTATTGCCATAATTTTTTGTCTTTAATTTTGTTGGCACAAAGGTAAGGCTAAAACAGTTGTTTATCAACATCGTTTCATTAATAGTTAATTGTATTTATTGATAACGATATAGATGAAAGCTATAATGTTGTTGTGAAGTATAGTGGGGTTCTATTTTTTCTCTTTCTGTCATACTGAGGTACGAAGCATCTGCGGAATTTATAATAAATGGCCGTCATCTCGACTGAAACGCAGTGGAACGGAGAGATCTATAGAGATAGATTTAGCTTCGCTGAGCCTTCGGGTTCTCGGCTGCGCTCCTCTTCGCTCGAAATGACGACCAGAGTGGAAACTATTTCTTCAAGGTATTCTCATACAATTTAAATATCCTTTTATATTCATCTGTCCAGCTGCTTGGTTCGATAAAACCATGGTCTTCTACCGGGTAAACCGCAAGTTCCCAGTTGTTTTTGCCTAATTCGATAAAACGTTGCGTTAGGCGCACAATATCCTGAAAATGCACATTTACATCCACCATTCCATGGGCCATTAATAAATTACCTTTTAATTTATCGGCGAAGTAAATCGGAGAGCTTCTTTTATAGGCAATTGGATCGTTGAAAGGTTCGTTTAAAATATTCGAAGTATAACCATGGTTATAATGTGCCCAATCGGTAACTGAACGTAGAGCAGCGCCACTGGCAAAAACATCTGGTTCATTAAACATGGCCATCAAGGTGATAAAACCACCATAAGATCCGCCGTATAGACCCACATGCTTCGGATTAACACCGTATTTCTCTACCAAAAATTTTACCCCATCTGCCTGATCGGTCAAATCTTTTCCACCCATGTGACGGTAAATCCCCGTACGGTGATCGCGCCCATAGCCCGAACTCCCGGTATAATCTATATCGATTACGGTGTAACCATTATCGGCCAGTAAATTATTAAACATAAACTCACGGAAATAGGTACTCCAGCCAAAGTGGACGTTTTGAAGATAACCAGCACCGTGAACAAAAACCACAGCAGGGTGGTTAGGGTGTGGATTTTCTGATTTATAAACCCTCGCATATACATCGGCACCATAACGGTTTTTAAAACTTACCAGATCCGGTTGACGCCACTTGTAAGCATTAAATTCAGCTGATGTAGATTGGGTGATTTTTACCGCTTTAGCTCCGGCTTTATTTGGCTGGAGGAATAATTCTCCTGGTTTATCCATAAAAGAATAATTGATGGCCAGGTATTTTTCATCAGGGGAAAGCGTAATGTCGTTTAAACCCTTCATGGTGGTAATCTGTACGAGTTCGCCGCCGTTTACGCCGATTTTAAAAAAATTGGTAACACCAGGGTGCTCTTTATTCGCTTTGATATAAAACGTATTTCTATCTTTTGATAACTGCACCGATTGTACTTCCCACTTGCCAGATGTAAGCTGTTTTTTATTTCCGGTATTTACATTGGCTACATATAGGTGTGAATACCCTGTTGCTTCGCTTTGATAATAAAAACGGTTGTTGTCTATCCATCCCGTATTACCCTGGTAAAAACCACTAATGCCTGGGCCACCAATCCAGGCTTCGTCACGTTGACGGTCTATTAAAGAAAATTTGCCGGTTAGGGCGTCCAATTTTAAAACCCAGCGGTCTTTATTGTCGGTAGAGGTTGCCACAACAATTGCCGTACTTCCACTATCATTCCAAAACGGGCCAAAGAAGTTTACAGGACGATCAGCATTTTTCTTTTTTAAGGTGTCCAATTCTTTTGGATAATCTTTCAGGTAATCAGGCAAGTCTTTTATGCCTGTAATGGTCGATGTTTGGATGGCATAAACCGTATCACGCTGCGTATCATATATAAAACCCTGCGAGCTATTTTCATTTTCACCAACTTTTGTTCTACCTGGAATATCTTCAGTATAACCAGAGGAAGTAACATAATTGGGAACAATGGTACTATGGTTGTTCTGTGCAGGTGTGGTTAATTTATAAGTGATAAAATGTGCATCCGGGCTAATGATTACGCCGTTTAAAAACTTATCTTCAGTATAAAGTTCTTTTAAAGGTTTTGTATCTGCAGCGTTATTCCCAAAGCGGCCTCTTACGCCACGTGAACCATTTTTGGCTTCGGCATTTCGCTTTTTAATAATCTCAAAGAGTTCGGTCTGTTGTGCTTTTAGCCATTTATCCTGTTCGGTAGCCGGTTTGCTTTCTGCTCTTCCGGTTTTTTTACCTTTAACAAAATTGGTAAGCTGTCTGGTTTCTGCTGATTTTAAATCAACTACGAAAAGATTATCGCCTAGTTGGTAAACAACATTTCCATTGGTTAAAAAAACCGGACTGCTTTCCCTTTCCTGTGTGCTGGTTAAAAGCGTTTCCTTATTCGTTTTGAAGTTTTGTAAATAGATATCACCACTTTTTTCTACTAAACCCAGGGAACGATCGGCGTTGTAGGTGTAATTTAAACTCAATAATTTTTCATCTTCCTTTTCCGCTGCCTTAATGGGTTTAGCAGAAGCTGCCGAAACTTTGAATAATTCTTCCTTGATTTTATTTTCAGGGTTCCAGTTAAAATATAGGGTTTTGCTGTCTGCTGTCCAGCGAAAATTAGTTGGTGAAACACCCATCCATTTTGGGTCACGCATAATTTTTTCGACTGTTAAGGGCGCCAGTTGTTGCGCAAAAGTATATTTGCCCGTGCAAAGCAAAAGGAAGAGTAAATATTTCTTCATGAATTTAGGTTTGGATGCAATTTAAGGAATGAGCATGCAAGTTTTAGAAGGAAATGGAAATGTTACATCTCCTCAGCTGTATAAATTAACCACTGATAAATAGGATGAACACAGATGAAATTTGAAATTATAAACCAAACCTATCGTTAATCTAACGGATTACTCTTCCGGTTTTATCTACGTTCACTCTATCAAAAGGTTCCAGGTATTCGTTAATGATGGTAGCAAATTCGCGTCTGGTTAGCACTTTTTTCAGCTCGTATTTGGAGCTGAACCTGTAATTTTTATTCCAGTTTTTTTGCAGTGCATTTTTTGTGGCATCAACTGATTTATTGCCGACATAACATACCATAGAAATGGTGTTTTCTAAATTAATAGGGATATGCTGATGATCATCGAACCAGATTTGGGCTTTGTAATAGTAATCTTTGATTGGTTGCTTGATCTCATCATAAGTCACCTCTTTTTCAGGATTAAAATAGGCTTTGTTTTGCTTTATTTCAGCTTTAATGATGCCGGTTACACCAACCTTTTGGATGGCTAGCCAGTTAGAATCTGTCGTTTTTACATCTTCAAAAGGCATTAATGCATGTTTGTAGGCCAATAATTCACCCTGAATACTTTTTAAGTTTGAAAGGCTGGTTTTAGTGTCAAAAAATGCGGCATAAGCTGCGGTTGCTCCCGCTGCCTGTCCAATTTCAAATTGATCATTAGCAATATAAAGCAAGTTTTCCTGATCTGGAATCAATAAGCTGTTTAGGGATAAAAAGCTGGCTCCTGAAGACACTTTAGATACAGTTGTTCGGTAAGTATTTTCATTATAATTTAATGGACTTGAAGATGCTGGGATTAAGGTGGAGATTTTTAATACAGCAAGCAATTTATCAGGGTTGTCGGCCACCACAAGCACTTTTGCTTTAATGCTTTTATCTTGCGTCAATTTAGCTTCCCAACCACTGCCAGAACGTTTAATTTCTGTATAAGCAGTGTTCTTGATGACGTTTAAAAGTAAGGTGCTATCTACAACATTTACTTTCGTCCTGTTTTTTTTATCCGGTTTAGGTTTTGGCGTTTCCAGGCTTTTTGCATTTTCCGTTTCGCGCTTTAAAAAACTTTGGTAAAAAGGGAGTAGAGCCCTTTTGTTTTCCGGTATTTTATTTAAATCCATCTGTTCTTTTTGGGTAAGCAGGATGGTTTTTACGCCGGATTTAAAAGCCTGAAAAGACGCGGCATAAGCAGCATCGCCGTTACCGATAACCAGTACATCTGTTTTTATGGTTTGGGCATGGATAACCAAAGGAATTATGAATGCGAAAACAAAAAACAGTCTTTTCATCTTTATTATTAAAATTTACTGCAATATGCTTTAAATGAATGAATTTTTAATGAAAAGGCTGCATTTTAACTAAATTTAACGCGTATTCTGAAGAAAACCAATAAGTGTGAAAGAAAGTAATATCAGGTGATTATGGAACAACAGATAAAGACGGTTTTCGATTTACAGCAAAGACATAAATTCGATTTACGCAAAACAGATTTTAAAACCCGTATCGGGAAACTAAAATTACTTAAGCACGCTTTGGAAAAAGCCGAAGAGGAAATATTTGCCGCTTTGGAAAAGGATCTGCGTAAAAACCGTTTCGAAAGCGCAGTAACTGAATTATATTTTACCTATGCTGAAATTGATTTTGCCGTCAAAAAACTGAAAGGGTGGATGAGACCCAAATCGGCAGGCAGAACCATGAGCAACTTTTTTGCAAGTAATAAAATTTATTGTGAACCCAAAGGCGTATGCCTGATTATTGCCCCATGGAATTACCCATTACAATTGATGATGAGTCCTTTGGTTTCGGCAATAGCAGCAGGAAATTGTGTGATCCTTAAACCTTCCGAATTAAGCGAAGCAACTGCTTGCGTGATCAGTAAGTTGATCGCAGAAACTTTTGATCCGAAAGAAATTGCCTGTTTTGAAGGAGATGCTAATGTTTCTACAGAATTATTGAAACTTCCTTTTGATCATATCTTTTTCACGGGAAGCACCACAATTGGTAAAGTGGTAATGGAAGCGGCAGCGAAAAACCTGACCTCGGTTACTTTGGAGCTTGGCGGAAAATCGCCGGCTATTGTAGATGGAACCTGTGATATTAAAAAAGCTGCTGAAAAAATCGCCTGGGGTAAACTGGTTAATGCAGGGCAAACCTGTATTGCACCGGACTATGTCATAATCCAAGAAAATAAACAAAATGATTTTATCGAACATTACAAAACTGCAGTTGGCAAAATGTTTGGTGAAGGCGGTGGAATTAATAAAAACGATTATGCCAGAATCATTAACGATAAACAGTTTAAGCGTTTAAATAAATTAACAGAAGATGCGATTGCCGATGGAGCAGTATTGACTTTTGATGGTGAAACAGATGAGAAAAGTTTAACCCTAATGCCCGCAATTTTAACTTCGGTAAACGAAAAAAGCGCCATCATGCAAGAGGAAATATTTGGTCCCATTTTGCCTGTAATTACTTTTAAAAATTTACAGGAAGCCATTGAGGTAGTCAATAGCAAAAATAAGCCTTTGGCACTTTACATCTTTTCAGATAACAAACAGCATCAGCATAAAATTATTAACGAAACCAGTGCTGGCGGAACTTGTATAAACGATGTGCTGGTTCATATCAGCAATCCCAATCTACCTTTTGGTGGTGTTAACAGTAGCGGGATAGGAAGCTGTCATGGTATTTTTGGCTTTAAAACCTTTTCGCACGAAAGGGCTGTGGTTTTTCAATCAAAATTGGGTTTAACCAAAATGATTTATCCTCCTTACGCACCAAAAATGGGTTTGTTGAAATGGTTGAAGAAATTGATGTAATATTTATTATGTTCCTTAAGTTGAGGTAATTATATTTGCAATAAAAAGATGAAAAGACGCTCATACCTCTTAGTATTTTTTCTTTTGATAATTTTTACAGGATGTCAGAAGGAAAATAATCCAATGCAATCACCTGAACTCTCTGATTTTAGCCTAAATATAGTTAGAGTGGGAGAGCCTTCCTTTACACTTACCAATCCGAAAAGTAAAAGCACTGGAGCTTTTTCTTTTAAAACAAGTGATACTTCATTGATTACGATTCAGGCCAATCTTGTTACCATAAAGAAAAGTGGAACTTGTATTATAACGGCAATACAGCAAGCAGCGGAAAGTTTCAGGAAAGATTCTATCACAGCAACCTTAGTAATTGCACCACGTTTAGTTCCATTGCTTACAGATTTTGTAGTGCCTGAAAAAAAATTAAATGATCCTCCGTTTATTTTAACGCCACCCAAAAGTAACAGTAATGGAGAAATCATTTTTAAGAGTGATAATGCAGCTGTTGCAACTATTATAGGGAACTTGGTAACCATTAAAGGTTCTGGGAAAGCGATTATCACAGCATATCAGGCTCAATCGGGAATTTATGGTGCGCATAGTATATCGGCAAACCTTGTTGTTACCGAGGCTGTAGTGGCTGAAACATTGGCAGATGTGGATGGAAATATTTATAAAACAGTAAAAATAGGGAGCCAGACATGGATGATGGAAAATTTACGGACAACGCATTACAGAGATGGAACGATAATACAAAATGTGACAGGCAGTTCTAATTGGGGCACACAAACAATTGGGGCTTATTGTAACTATAATAATAGTCTAGAACTAGGCAAAACATATGGTTTTTTATATAATTGGTATGCTATAAATAGTGATCGTAAGCTTGCGCCACAAGGTTGGCATATCCCAACCAGTGCTGAATGGACTATTTTGTATAATTATATTGGGGGAGACCGCTATAGCGGTGGTAAAATTCAGGAAAGTGGTACCCGTCACTGGGTAAGTGACACAGGTGCTTCAAATATTACAAAGTTTACTGGTTTGCCTGGAGGAAAAAGAAATGGTGATGGGACATACGATAGTATTTTTTACGATGCAAATTGGTGGACTGCAACTGCTAATTCTACCGGAACTGCCTGGAATTATAATTTATACGTTAAAGGTTACCTCGAAATAGCCGAAAGCCCTAAAAACTTGGGATATTCGGTAAGATGTATTAAAGATTAATTAATGGATTTAGAACAGCTTAAATACCCTATCGGTCAATTTGCTATGCCTGATGTTTTCGATCAAAAACAGATTGATAGCTGGATTTCTGATATAGCGGCTTTACCTGGGCAAATTAAAAAGGCTACAGAAAATTTAACAGACGAAGAACTAAACCAAAATTATCGGCCCGGAGGCTGGACATTGAGGCAGGTTGTTCACCACCTTCCGGATAGTCATATCAATGCTTATATTCGTTTTAAGCAGGCCATTACTGAGGACATTCCGGTAATCAGGCCATATTATGAAGAACGCTGGGCAGAAACTGAAGAAGCCAAAAATGGTGATGTCAAATTGTCGATTGACCTGTTAACAGGATTACATCAGCGTTGGGTTGCTTTTTTAAAAACATTAAAAATTGAAGATTACCAACGGAGATACATTCATCCGGCCCACAATAAAGAACTCACTTTGGCCAATATGCTGGGCATGTATGCCTGGCACGGAAAACATCACTTGGCACACCTTACCAATACGATAACAAAATGAAAAGAATCTATTTATACGCCTTGATTTTATTTTTTGTTGGTTTTTACAGCAATGTTAAAGCGCAAAAAGATCCCTCAAAAACTTTTTCTTTTGTGTTAGGCTCATGGGAAATGCAAACGCCCAAAGGTAAAATTGTAGAACAATGGATCCAGGGTGCTAATAAAATAATGAAAGGGAAAAGTTCTCGCGTCATTGGAAAAGGAGATAGCGTACTTACTGAAACATTGCAGATCAGAAAAATAGGAAAAGATGTTTTCTATTGTTCAACTGTTGCTGATCAGAATGATGGTAAAGAAGTATGTTTTAAACTTATTTCCACAAAGGGTCAGATCTATATTTTCGAAAATGTGGCACACGATTTTCCCCAAAGAATAGTTTACCAAAATTTGGGTAAAAACGAAATGCTCGCCTGGATTGAAGGCGAGCTTAATGGGAAAAGCCGAAAATCGGAATTTAGGTATAAGCGGTAATAGACGATTCGTCATGCTGAATTTATTTCAGCATCTTTTTAGCATGAAAGACCTTGAAATAAATTCAGGGTGACGATCGCGTTAAAAAGAGAATAATATCTAACTACATTAAAACCAACATGGCTGCGCTCATGACAATCATAATTGCATCTTCCACAATGGTTACGGTACTCATGGGTAGGTTGAAAACTGCCCCCAAGCAAGCACATTGAATTTTCTTTTTGTTTAAAACACTTTCTAAAACCCCAAGGATGCTGATAGTCATTACGATGAGGGTGACCCAATTCACAATCACTGGCGATAGGTTTAGTGCAAAGGATGAGCCTAAACCCAATTCGATAAAAGCGTAGATATAACCCCACCCACTAAATTTTTTAGCCACGATATCGTACATGGCATAACTTTCGGCAAAGGCTTTCAAGTTGAGCATTTTAAAGAAAGAAAATGTCAGGAAGAAACCTGCCATAAAAATGCGCATAAATACCAAAAAATTGATCGTATTGTCCTGCCAGGAAACCACTAACGATATGGCAGTTACATATCCAAAAATCAATAATATGGGTTTATAGGTTTCGGCCCACGATTTTGCTTCTTCAAGCGTTTCGTTGTGATGCGCAGCAGAAATTTGATATTTGCTGTCGGCACCGCCCAAAGCTTGTTGCAAGGTATCAAGGCCAATATGTTTACCCATACTAATCGTAGCCGAATTGGTGTCTTTAGAAACCTCAACAGAGGTTACATCTGGTAAAACAAGAAGGTTACTTTTTACTTTATTTTCGCAACCGCCGCAAGTCATGCCTGTGAGTTGATAGGTATGTGTCATGATTAAAATCTTTATGCAAATTTACCGCTTCGGGAGACCAAAAGCGTTACAGAATAATCATAAAGTTTTATAGAATTTAGGTAGTTGTCATTCTGAACGCAGTGAAGAATCTTTTACCGTAGAGAGGAAGTTTTCATCGTTTAAAGATGCTTTGTGCCTCAGCATGACAGTTATTACCCTACCAAAACCGAAGTCATGGTTAATGAACCACCAACGGCTTTATCATTAAAAAACGAAACCTCTTCCTTATCATTTTTCATTCCAAGGGTGTAAATAAGGGGCAAATAATGTTCTGGAGTAGGAATGGCTAGCATGGCATCGCTGCCGAGGTTACGGTAGTTGATTAAAGGTTGAAAATCGCCGTTTGCAATTAAATTTTTGAATTTATCATTCATTTCAATGGCCCAATCGTAACCGCCTCCGTTAATCATTTCCCAGCTTAACATTCTCAGGTTGTGCACCATATTGCCACTGCCGATAACCAGCACGCCTTTTTTGCGGAGTGCATAAATTTCTTTGGCAATTTCATAATGTTGCGCTGGCGATTTGGTATAATCAATACTTAATTGCAAAACGGGAATATCGGCATTTGGATACATATGCCTAACTACTGTCCAGGTGCCATGATCTAAGCCCCAATCGTGGTCTAAGCCAACAGGAGTTGAGTGTATCAGACCAGGGATTTCAGTGGCCAATTTTGGGTCGCCCGGGGCAGGATATTGAACATCGAAAAGTGCCTGCGGGAAACCACCAAAATCATGAATAGTACTTGGGAAATCCATTGCAGTTACAAAAGTACCGTGGGTGTACCAATGTGCCGATACTACCAAAACTGCTTTTGGAACAGGGATGTGTTTGGCCAAATCTATCCAACTCTCACTAAACTCATTATTTTCGATGCCGTTCATTGGTGAACCATGGCCAATAAAAAGCGTTGGCATTAAATCTGTTTGAGGCAAGCGTTGAGTGAAGTTTCTGAATTGGGATAATGCAGACATGGGTATTCTATTTAAGTAATCGTCATTTCGACCGAAGTGGAGAAATCCTTGAAGTTTGTAACTATTACGGGTTAAAAGATCTCTCCATTTCGCTGCGCTCCAGTCGAGATGACGATTTATGAATTATTTTCCCTGAACAAACTCCAGGTTTAATTTGATCGCAACATCTTTTGCAACACCTGCACCAGTTGGATCATATTTGATATTATAATCTAAACGGTTAATGGTTGTAGTCGCGCCGAAACCTGCTTTAGTATTACCTTGTTGATCTTTAGCTGTACCACCATAAACCACAGCAAATTTTACATCTTTGGTTACATCACGGATGGTTAATTTACCGCTTAACTCATAATTGTTACCGCTTAATTTTTTGAAAGAAGTGCTTTCGAATTTCATCGTTGGAAATTTCTCAGCGTTAAAGAAATCATCTGTTTTTAAGTGGCCGTCTCTCATATCAACACCTGTTGTAATGCTGTTTACATCAACGGTAAAGGCAATTTTAGCGTCGGTTAGATCTGGTTTAGACGCGGTAACGGTTCCATCGAATTTTTTGAATGAACCATCTACAAAAGAAATGCCCATGTGTTTAACCGAAAAGTTTACAAACGAGTGCATTGGATCTATCTTCCAGCTGGTTTGCGCAAATGATGCCACACTGATTGAGGTAGCGATCAGAAATAAGAATAATTTTTTCATATTTAGTGATTTTATTTAATTGCAAAAATAGCTGATTATCAGTCGATCAGTCTTGACGTATGATAAGAAATTGTTTAGAGAGGTTAATTGGTTAATGGTTTTTTTAGTTCATAGTCCATAGACGATTGGCCATCAACCATGATCCATCTAACCATTAGTCAAAAAAAATCTTTGTATTATCGCTTATGGATAGTTGCCTGTAGCCCATCAACTTTAAGTCCATCCTCCATCTCACCTCTCCATTTTACATTCTCACACCTCATCCAGCGTTTTCCTGCTATCTGTTGATGCTGCTTTGTAAACCGAAGGCGTAATCCCGGTTACTTTTTTAAATTGTGCCGATAGGTGTGCCACGCTGCTGTAATTCAGTTGGTAGGCAATTTCACTCAGGGTGAGTTCGCCGTAGGTAAGCATTTCTTTTGCCTTTTCTATTTTTTGAGCAATGAAATACTTCTCAATCGTCTGGTTTTCGATCTCAGAAAAAATGCTGCTTAAGCTTGTATATTCCTGATCTAACTGCTCACTGAGGTAGGCAGAAAGATTGATTTTTAGCGGTTCTTTGGTATAATGTACCAGGTTAATGATGGCTGTTTTAACCTGTTCTGCAATTTGGGTTTTTTTATCCTCCAGCAGTTCGAAGCCAAAATGGGTCAGTTGCTCCGCAATTTTGATTTTATCCTCTGCTGTAATATTTTCGGCGAGTGTAACTTGGCCAAGTTCAACCAATAGCGGCTTAAAGCCAAGCTTTTCCAGCTCGGCCTTAACCACCATTTTACAACGGTTGCATACCATATTTTTGATATGCAAGTACATTATTTAGACTTTATGGTTTCAGAAATGTCGCCACAATCAAACATCATGCTTCCGTAATATGGATTTTCGATGTTTTCTTTTTCATTTAACCAGCTCGCTTTTGCCATTGGGCAGTGTTGAATATAAACGGTTTGGCTGTTAAATTTCAAGCCTTTCAAAGTTTTGATCATCGCATAAGAAATCCCTTCAAAGGCTTTTCTTTGTGTTTTGATGTCGTTCGAACCAGCAAGTTGAGCAGATTTACTTTTAATAATTGCAGCTTGCTCCATAAATATTTTATGCTGCTCTGCTGGCAAATCTTTGTGATTTACGGCATTCACCTTTGTCGATAAAACTTTCGCTTTTTCGATGGCCAAGTCTTTTTTATCCATTGCCAGTGCGTTTTTCAGATCATAATATGCTGTTAATGCCTGATTTAAGGCTATATCTGTTTTGCTTTGTGCATAAGTAAATGCTGTGGTTGCGATCGTCATGATGGCAACTAATCCTAATATTTTTTTCATCTTTTTTATATTGTTTTTAATGGTGATGAAGCGATCATGGTTTTATGTGTAGTTTAATATGGAAACCATGATGGTTTCATCTTTTTTATTTTAGAACGTTAAAGAAATTGAATTCTGCTCGAAGCAGGTACATGTTTTTGGTGTATCGGTTATCCATATTTCCAGTAGCCTGAAAACGATAGCCAAAATCGATACGTGTTGTACTGTTTAAAATCATTTGTACAGCAGGAGCGATATCTAAATACGACTGACCGCTGCTTGGATCGGTTTTGCCCAATAACTCTAGATATACATTAAAGTTGGGTTGCTTGTAATCCTTATAAACCACCGGCAAAACCAAATAGCCTGATGATAAACTGTAAGACAACAAGTTATTTGGCTGTGGCATTCCGGTAATCTGCCTATCGCTGTTTTCGAAAGCATGCGCATAACCCAATGTTGATGATAATGCCAGTTTGTGTAGCAATTGGGTGAAAATCAATCCGCCCTGTATGCCACTATTGTCGCCCTCAAGATTAATGTCTCTTGTATATGTTGGCCTCCTGCTGGTGCTTACCCGCCCGAAAGCTGATGCCCTGAAATGGCTTTGTGCCTCATCTAACGATAAAAACCGGTATTTTGCATATAAACTTCCTCCCTCTAAACGGTATTTGCCATCCATATCAGACATAAAACCTTGCGCATGCATCATTAGGTTTTTATTAAAACCAAACATTACTTCCGGAATGGTCCTGCTTACAAATCCAGGATTATTGAACATGCCCTCGTTCGTAATTCTTACACCAATTGATTTGGTGGGCATATTGCTGGCCGGCTCTGTAAATACATATAGTTCTTGTGCAAAACCATTTGTATAGGCGCCAATTATCATCAGCGCCAATACGAATATCCGCTTCATCCTAGGAAAGAATTAAATGGTAAATGCGGGTTTTTTTGCCGTTAACAACACCTGTGCCGCTTGCATAAGCATCAGAATTAGCAGTTGCTGCCTGTTTTTTAAATGCGCTACCTGAAATGAAATCTTTGTCTACTATGCTGGCCTTAATGGTGCCACTAAGCGTTTTACCTTTTACATTTACAAAGCGGTACACGTTGCCATCTACAACTGCCTGGCCCTTATCGTCCACTTTTACATCATTAAAATTGAAGTTAGCGGTTAAGCCACCAACCGAAAAACCAGCATCCTGAACTTTTTTACGTACTAAATCAAGATTGATGTTTGCATCTTTTTTAAAAGTGAGCACAAAGATGTTTTTATTTAAATCAGGTTTAACGCTACTAATAAAGCCAAGGGTTTCTAAGGATTTTTGTGTAGCATTTGAACACATTGAACAGGTTAAACCGGTTACCTGTAAATCTGCTGAGGATATTTTTTGTGCCGAAACATTAACGGCAAAGAATAGCATAATGATGCTGAATATTTTTACTGTTTTCATGATTTTTTGAATTAGGATAAATAGAAGCCATTGTCAAGCTGCATTTATTTCAGAGCTTAAATAGCAAAATAGATGCTGAAACGTGTTCAGCATGACGGGAACAAAAGAAATCCTAATTCCTAAAAATACAATTGAAAATATGCAGTGCAATCCGCGAGGAAAGTGGCGGCGCTTTATTTGAAATTTTACTGAAAAATTTCGGGGTAATATCGTTTAAAAACGCTAAAACTGGTGGATGAAGAAAAAGCTGGATAGAAAAGAGCTTTGGCATTTTTACTTGTGCCTCTGCCTGGTGACTATCTTTGACCTTAACCGTTACCTGGGTGTTTTTGCAGCAATCGTCATCTTTCTTTTCGCTAGGGATATCCTTACAGAATTTACAGGAAACCTCGTTGCTGAACAGTTTAACATTTTCTAGTTTGCCTCCACAGAAATGAAGACTTAAAGCCAAACCCATAACACTAACTGCATAGAATACAGCCAAAGAAAGTGCTATTTTTTGTTTTAACTTCATTAATACAAAGATAAAGTAAAAAATATCGAATAATGCCAGTAATTATTTACTGAATTTCATTTTTTAGCTTAATTTAGCCTTAAACACCAATTAAATGAAGAAAATATTATTGTTTCTCTGCACCTTTTCTGTTCTTTCAGCCTTTGCCTCAAAACCTAAAAATCAATATGTGCGGATTAAAACTGAATTTGGAGAATGCATCATTAAGCTATATAATCAAACCCCATTACATCGCGATAACTTTTTGAAGTTGGCTAAATCAGGATATTACAACGGTGTTTTATTTCACAGGGTGATTAAAGATTTTATGATTCAGGGTGGTGATCCGGATTCTAAAAATGCAAAGCCAGATTCCCTTTTGGGCGAAGGCGGGCCTAAATATACCATTCCTGCAGAGTTTAATGATAGCTTATTTCACAAAAAAGGCGTTTTGGCTGCGGCCAGGGAGGGTGATGATGTTAATCCGGCAAAAGCATCAAGTGGTAGTCAGTTTTACCTGGTACAGGGTAAGGTTTTTACCGATCAGCAGTTAAATAGTTTAGAAGAGAAACGTTTAAAATTTAAAATCCCTGAATGGCAGCGTGAGGTTTATAAAACAATAGGGGGCACCCCACATTTAGACCGCAATTATACTGTTTACGGCGAAATTGTGGTTGGCTTGGATATGGTAGATAAAATTGCCGTTTTGGCAACCGATAAAAACAATCGTCCAAAACAGGATGTGAAAATGGAAATCACAGTTTTAAAAAGAAGAGCTGCAAAAAAATTGGAGAAACAGTTGTTGATGGGTTAATCAAAGATAATTGTCATTTAGATGGTGATTTCCTGGTTGGCGTCATCTCGAGCGGAGTGCAGCGTAGTAGAGAGATTTATCGAAGCAGATCTCTCCATTCCACTGCGTTTCAGTCAAGATGACGATCCCTAACGAATTCATTAATTGGATTACTAAGCATTTATTCAATTAATTTCTAAATTTACCGCCCACAACAATTGAAATTTACTGAATGAAGATTATCTCTTATAACGTTAATGGGATTAGGGCTGCTAGTACCAAAAACTTTTTTGGCTGGTTACAAGCTACCAATGCCGATATGGTCTGTTTACAGGAAGTAAAGGCACTCCCTTCGCAAATCCCTGAAATTATCGCGCTGATCGAGCAGTTGGGTTATCACCATTATTGGTTCCCGGCAGAGAAAAAAGGATATAGTGGCGTAGCCATTTTAGCTAAGATCAAACCCAATCATGTAGAATTTGGCTGTGGTGAAGAGTGGATCGATAAAGAAGGACGCATTTTAAGAGCTGACTTTGACAACTTCTCCCTGATGAGCCTTTATATGCCATCCGGCTCAAGTGGAGATGACAGGCAGGTAAAGAAATATGAATTTATGCGGTTTTTTGATGTCTACATTGGAGAATTACGTAAAGAGATCCCAAATTTGATTGTGAGTGGCGATTACAATATCTGCCATACCGCTATTGACATTCATAACCCAAAATCCAATGCCAATTCATCTGGTTTTTTACCAGAAGAACGGGAATGGATGCAATTATTCTTAGATAATGGTTTCATTGATACTTTTCGCCATTTTAACAAAGACCCACATCATTACACCTGGTGGAGTTACCGTGCAGGATCAAGAGGGAAGAACCTGGGCTGGCGGATCGATTATCATTTAGCAACCAGATCAATGGAAAGCCGGTTGAAAAATGTAAGGATTTTACCCTATGCCATACATTCTGATCATTGCCCGGTGCTATTGGAAATAGAATAGTTTTTTTGTTAACTAGTTAATTGTTTAAATCGGTTAACTGATCCCAATTTTCGCCTAACAACTTATAAAGTTTCAATAATTAACCAGCCAATAAATGCTGATCACGAATATAAAAGGCCTTATCGGCCTGCATCTTAAAGATAAGTTAGTGCTTCGTGGTAACGAATTAAGCAATTTACCTGTTATCGAAAATGCCTGGCTTTTAGTAGAAAATGGCCTGATCAAGGATTTTGGTGAGATGGATTCAATCCCATCTCATATCTCAAATCTATCTTCAGATATCTCGGCGGAAGGTCGTTATGTTTTTCCCTCCTGGTGCGATAGCCATACGCATATTGTTTTTGCGGCTTCCCGGGAAGAAGAGTTTGCCATGAAAATACAGGGAAAAACCTACGAAGAAATTGCGGCGGCGGGGGGTGGAATTTTAAATTCAGCGCGTAAACTTCAAAAGGCAACAGAAGATGAATTGTTTCAAAGCGCTGCGCTGAGGTTAAAACAGATGATTCTTCAGGGAACCGGTGCGGTTGAAATTAAAAGTGGTTATGGATTGACTACCGAAAGTGAAATCAAGATGTTAAGGGTCATTCGCAGGTTGAAGGATCAATTTCCTATTCCAGTAAAAGCAACCTTTTTAGCTGCACATGCATTTCCAGCCGAGTTTAAAAATAACCATCAAGGTTACATTGATTTAATTATTAATGAGATGCTGCCTCTGATAGCAGCAGAAAAACTGGCCGATTATATCGATGTTTTTTGTGAAAAAGGATTCTTCTCTGTTGCAGAAACCGATCAGCTATTAAAAGCTGGAGCGAAGTATGGATTGAAGCCGAAAATACATGCCAACCAACTTTCCGTTTCAGGAGCTATAGAGGTTGCTGTTGAAAATGGCGCCATTTCAGTCGACCATTTAGAGGAAAGTAACGAGGAAACCATCGAAACCTTAAGAAATGCGGATACCATTGTAACATTGCTGCCTTCTTGCTCGTTTTATTTAGGGATTCCGTTTGCCGATGCTAAGGGCTTTATTAAAACTGGCTTACCTGTGGCTTTGGCTACGGATTATAACCCAGGGTCAACACCTTCCGGAAATATGAATTTTGTGGTTTCTTTGGCTTGCATTAAAATGAAGATGTTTCCGGAGCAGGCCATTAATGCCGCAACATTAAACGGAGCTGCAGCAATGCAATTGAGCAAAGATTATGGAAGTATTGCGGTTGGGAAAAAAGCAAATTTTTTTATCACTAAACCGATGCCTTCAATTGCTTATTTGCCTTATAGTTTTGGCGAAAGCCAGGTAGATAAAGTGATCTTAAACGGCGAAATTTATAATGGATAATCTTAAAATATATGCACAGTACGATATTGATCGTTTGGTTATTCACCGCGAGGGTGAAACCAGACTAGGTGAAAAAGTAGCGGTTTTATCTTCATGGGAAGAATTGCCAAATACAATTGGAAAATTTGTATTACTCGGCATCCCAGAAGATATTGGCGTAAGGGCGAATGCTGGGATAGCGGGAGCAGCATCCGTATGGCGACCGGCATTAATGGCATTTTTAAATATCCAATGTAACCGGTTTCTAAATGGTGAGGAGATTTTGGTTTTGGGCCATTTTGAGATCGACGAGCCTAGTGATACTTCCATAAAAGGACTGCGGGATAAGGTGGCTGAAATTGATGATCTCGTTTATCCAATAATTGAAAAAATCATAGCTGCGGGCAAAATTCCGATTGTAATTGGCGGTGGTCATAACAATGCTTATGGCATGATTAAAGGTACTTCTTTAGCTTATAGAGGCCCAATTGATGTATTAAATGTAGATGCTCACGCCGATTTAAGGGAAATGGAAGGCCGGCATAGCGGAAATGGGTTTTCTTATGCTTTAAAAGAAAATTACCTCAACCATTATCTGATGTATGGCCTGCATCAAAATTATAATAACGAGGCTATTTTAAGCCAGATTGAAAGCAACCCTAAATTAAAGGCTATATTTTTTGATGATATTTTACTGGGTGCCGATACCGATGGCTTTTTTGATGGATTAGGGCCTGCTGCGGGTCTGGAAATCGATTTGGATTGCATTCAAAATGTGCTTTCGAGTGCCGAAACCCCCTCTGGGTTTGAGGTTAATGCTGTCAGAAAACTGATTTTAACCCACGCTAAGAAATTCTCTTACCTGCACATTTGCGAAGGCGCTACGCGGATGCTGGACGGAAGGGTGAGTAAGCTCACATCTAAGTTAATCGCTTATTTAGTGAGTGATTTTGTGAAAGCAAATATCTCTTAGGTTTAGGCACCTGATACGAAAAAACACGTAGTATTTTGCGCGAGTCGTCCTGAACTTGTTTCAGGATCTTTCTTGCTGTAAATGCCTTATAAATAGACCCTGAAATAAATTCAGGGTGACGATTTGAGAGTAGGCCCTTTACAAATGCTCCGCTTCATATTTCTCACCAGCCTTTAACATCAATTCAATCTGTTTCAGGTCTTCGGCGGTTAATTCTTCTTTTTCCTGTAATTCGAATACCGCAATCATGTTGTCTTCGTATTGTTTTTCGGTTTTGATAACGATTTCGTGTGGCATGCCGGTAAGCTTAAAATTTTATAATTTCTGTTGGTGTTATGCAAAAATCTAATTTGATGTCGTGTTCATTTACATCATCGATTTTTTCAATTGCAGGATGTAAAGATAAACCTATTTTCTGAGCATTTATATTTCGGAGAAAACGATCATAAAAACCTTTGCCATAACCAACGCGGTAACCCTGATTATCAAAGGCTAATAGCGGAATAATGACCATGTCTATTTCGCCTTCGTGCAGGTTTCCTTTTTGCGGCTCCAAAATGTTGTAGAGGTTTTTTTGCAGGTCTTCTTCGCCCAGGTATTCGTGGTGGGTCATCAGTGCTGTTTCAAAATCGGCCTTAGGCACAATGATTTTAATTTCAGGATGGGTTTTGTTCAGCCATTCGATCAATAAAAAAGTATCCGGCTCTTTTTTTTCTCTAATGGGTAAAAAGATATGGAGCGTTTTAATTTCACTAAAATCTAGCGTTTTAAACTGTTTCAATAGTACTTTATTTAACTCGTGGTATACGGAGTCGGATAATGATAATCGATCCTTTATCGCTTGCTTCCTGATTTGGTTTTTCAACATAATAACAAAGTGGGTATTTAAGGATCTGTATGGTTTTGGCGTACTTGTTTACAATTTATTTGTAGAGATGTGAGATGTTTTTTGGAAATTTACGGTGATGCGATCATGGCGGTCTGCAGCCCTGCCATCGCTTCAAGTCCTCGCTGCGCTGTGGGCTTTTTGCGCTATCAGGTTTATAACGTGGGGCCTGTATTGCAAAAAAGCCTCTGAATTTAATTTTTCAGAGGCTTTTAATATGAGTTTAAAATTATTTTACACGCTCAACGTAATCGCCGGTGCGGGTATCAATTTTAATTTTATCGCCCTGGTTCACGAACATTGGAACTTTAACTTCGACACCATTTTCTAATGTAGCTGCTTTAAGTGCATTTGTTGAAGTATCGCCTTTAACAGCAGGCTCTGAATAAGTAATTTCAAATTCTGCAAAGTTTGGTAATTGTGCCATAATGGCTTCATCGCTTTCCATAGAAACAATGATGTTCATACCTTCTTTTAGGAATTTAATAGCCGAACCAAATAAAGATTTCTCTACATTGAACTGCTCGTAACTACTGTTGTCCATTACAACCAAATAATCACCTTCTTCATATAAATATTGATAGTCGTTTGTTTCAACACGGCATATTTCTACAGCCTCGTCGGTATTCATACGTGCTTCAACAATTCTGCCCGATTTAATGTTACGGAATTTCCCTGTGTAAAACGCTCCGCCTTTTCCTGGCGTACGGTGATTCCACTCGTCAACAGTAACCAGTTCGTTGTTGATACGTAGAATGTTACCTGTTTTAATTTCTGATGCTTTTGCCATATTGTGTTATCCCAAATTGGGGGTTTATTTTAGTTTTTCGTGACGGCAAAGGTAAAATTATTTTAATAAAAACCTATAAAGGTTTAAGGCATAAGGCTTAGGGTTTAAGAAAAATTTAAACCTTTGTTGTCCTATTTTACCCGCTCCATATATTCGCCCGTTTTAGTGTCAATCTTTACTTTATCTCCCTGATTGATAAATAAGGGAACCCTGATTTCTGCACCAGTTTCTACAGTGGCATATTTTTGCGCGCTGGTAGAGGTATCGCCTTTTACGGCAGGTTCTGAATAGGTAATCTCCAGCTCTACACTATTAGGCAGTTGGGCAACAATAGGCTCATCGCTTTCAAAAGCAATGGTCACATTCATGCCTTCTTTTAAGAATTTAATCGAACTGCCAAAAAGTAGTTTTGGGATGTTGTGTTGTTCGAAAGTATTGTTGTCCATCACAACCAGGTAGTCGCCATCCTCATATAGGTATTGATAATCGTTGGTTTCTACCCTGCAAATGGTTACCTCTTCATCTGTCCGGAAACGGTATTCTACAATTTTGCCGGTTTTTACATTGCGCATGCGGGCCTGATAAAAAGCCCTTAAATTTCCCGGAGTACGGTGGATATATTCTTCTACACTTACCAACTCTCCGTTAAAACGAAGCACGTTTCCGCTTTTTACTTCTGATGCCTTTGCCATTTTATGATAGTGAATATTATTTTGTTGTGGATTAAAAATCAAAGTTAAAAAATGCCTACAGATTTGAAAAGCAAAACCATCATTAATCGCGCGGGAAAGCGTAGCTTTTTTTCAATCTTTTTAATGTTTGTAAGTGTAAAACGATAAACAGCTTTACAAAGGGCGGGCTGTGTAATGGATATCGTGTGGGGCGGGTAAGAACAAAAAAACTTAATATAAAAGAAATGCCTTTGGGAACCACTCCAAAGGCATAATCAACCTAAACCTCAAACTAAACTATGAAAAACTCTTTGCCTTTTAAGGGCTATATATTTTGATTCCGAAAACGGAAAATATGATCTTTTACTTAGAGAGATAAATTAAAATAATTGTTTCTCTTTTTGGTGGTGCAAAGGTAGATATAATTTTTGAATTGCAAAATATTTTTTAAAAAAATTATTTATAATACAAATGCATGACAAAAAAGGCTGTTTCATAAGTGGTTAATTATAGTTTAACTTACTTATAGTCTGATATTTGTATCTGATTTGTGCAGAAATCGTATTCTTGTATTTGATTTGAACCGATTATGGTAAGCCGGTCTTTTCCAAAATTTTCGATGAGTTCGCGGTACCAACTTATTCCCTGAATGTCTAAATTACTCGTCGGCTCGTCTAAAAATAAAATTGGTGTATCTGCACAACACGCCAAAGCTAGTTTGGTTCTTTGCTTCATTCCAGACGAAAAGTATTTGATTTGTTTGTTTGTTGCTTTTTCCAATCCCAAAACACTGATCAGGTTTTTTGCATCCAGACCAGAAGCGAAATTTTTAAACCTAAAATGAAAATCAATGATCTCTTTTAGGGTAAAAGTTTCAACCAGTTCAAGATATGGTGCAGCAAGGCTGATGTAATTATAAATATTTTCTACCGGAATATCTTTCGTATCAGAAAATGAAATCTTTCCCTCTGAGGGTGATAAGCTGCCGGTTAGTACGCTTAATAAAGTCGACTTACCGGAGCCGTTAGGTCCAAGGATTGCGTAACTGTTTCCTGTGTTAAATTCAGTGCTTAAATTCCTAAAAATCCACTCTTTATTAAACCTTCTGCCAACATTTTGTAAAGTAATATTCATTTGTACCAGGCGTTTAGGGTTTAGCGATAAGCGGTTTAGCCATGCAAACGCTGTTATCAATGCCGATATATTGTCCGTAGTTGAACGTGATGTAATAACCTAACTTTTGATAAAGAGCAATGGCTTCAGGCTGTTTTTTCCCTGTTTCGAGTATTGTGGTGGTAAAGCCAAGTTCACTAGCCCAGTTTTCCAGCTCAGTTACAATTTTAGCAGCTATTCCCTGTTTTCGGTATTCGGGCTGCACAAACATCCTTTTTACTTCCGCTTCTGTGGTAGAGAAAGGTTTTATTGCGCCACATGCAACCGGCAGCCCTTGCTGGTAAGCAAGAACAACCTCTTTAATGGCATCAACCTGATTAAACTGCGCATAAAAGGCATGATCATCACCATCTCTAAAAGCTAAATCCTGATCCAATAAAGCAACCAGTTTCCTGAAATCGGCATGGTCTGAATCGGTTCTGATTAGCTTTAAATCATTCATTAATATTTTTTCGATTTTGTTTAAGGCTGGGTTTTCACCTTCCGCCTTAAACCTTTCAACCCTCTGCCTTACTAACTGCCCATGCCAAAACCCTTCATTACCCCACGGTTAGAATTGCGGATAAAATCTACAATTTCATCACGGATTTCGGTAGGCTTAAATTCAGCTTCGATCATGTCTAAAGCTTTTGTTACGTTATTGTGTTTTACAAAAAGTACGCGGTAAATTTCTTGAATCTCATCAATCTGCTCATTAGTAAAACCTCTTCTACGCAAACCAACAGAATTGATACCTGCATAAGAAAGGGGCTCGCGAGCTGCTTTAACATACGGCGGCACATCTTTACGTACCAATGAACCACCAGTTACAAAGGCATAAGAGCCTACTTTAACAAATTGATGTATGGCAACTAAACCTGCTAAAACTACATTGTTTCCAATCGTAATGTGGCCGGCCAAGGTGGTGCTGTTTGAAAAAATACAGTTATTTCCAACCTCACAATCGTGCGCAATGTGCGAGTAGGCCTGAATTAGGCAATTACTACCTATTGTGGTTTTCCATTTATCTTTTGTACCACGGTTAATGGTTACACACTCGCGGATGGTGGTATTATCACCAATTTCTGCAGTAGTAATTTCTCCTGCAAATTTTAAATCCTGTGGTTCGCCAGAAATAACAGCACCGGGAAAGATCCTACAGTTTTTACCGATCCGTGCGCCATCCATAATGGTCACATTCGATCCGATCCAGGTTCCCTCGCCAATCACAACGTCTTTATGTATGACTACAAAAGGTTCAATTACCACGTTTTCGGCAATTTTTGCCTGAGGATGTATGTATGCTAAGGGTTGTATCATTATTGGGCGGGTTCTGCTTGTTTAATTTTTGAAATTTGAGCCATCATTTCGGCCTCGACAACGATTTTTTCGCCAACCATACCCACACCTTTCATCTGGGCAATGCCCCTTCTGATCGGTTCGAGTAAATCGCAGCGGAAAACGATGGTGTCGCCAGGTAAAACCTGTGCCCTAAATCGTACGTTATCTATTTTTAAGAAATACGTTAAGTAATTCCTCGGATCAGGAACGGTACTAAGTACTAAGATACCTCCAACCTGTGCCATGGCCTCAATCTGGATTACGCCGGGAAAAACCGGTGCGCCAGGAAAGTGCCCTTTAAAAAACTCTTCGTTCATGGTTACGTTTTTAACGCCTACCACATGGTTTTTAGAAAGCTCTAATATTTTATCTACAAATAAAAATGGTTGACGGTGAGGCAAAATGTCCATGATCTGAACCACATCATATAATGGTTTTGCACTTGGGTCGTATACCTTTTGTATTTTTTTGTTTTTCTCTTTTTTAATGGCTGCTTTAATCTTTTTGGCAAAAGCAACGTTTGCCGCATGGCCTGGACGGGCGGCCATAATATGGCCTTTTAAGTGCATACCAACCAAGGCTAAATCGCCTATCATATCCAAAAGTTTATGACGTGCGGGCTCGTTCTGATAACGAAGTTCCATGTTGTTCAAAATCCCCTGTGGGGCAACATCAATATCCTTACGGTTAAATAATTTGGCCAGGTGGCTTAATTCATCCTTGGTAACTTCTTTGTCAACAATTACAATGGCGTTATTTAAATCGCCACCCTTAATTAAATTATGTGATAGCTGATATTCCAGTTCATGTAAAAAACAGAAGGTGCGGCAAGATGCAATTTCTTTCTTAAACTCTGCAATGGTGTTAATTCCTGCGTGCTGGCTACCCAGAACAGGAGAGTTGTAATCGATCATGCAGGTAAAACGATAATCGTCTAACGGCATGGCCACAATTTCTACTTTTCTATCCTCTTCGGTATAGGTAATGTTATGTGGAATGGTAAAATACTCGCGATCTGCATTTTGCTCAACTGTGCCTACTTCTTCCAATAAATCAACAAACTGAATAGAACTCCCGTCCATAATTGGTGTTTCCGGACCGTCTAATTTAATAAGGACATTATCAAGGTCCATACCAACCAGAGATGCCATTACATGCTCTACAGTACTTACGCTAGCGCCATTTTGGGTAAGCGTAGTGCCTCGTGAGGTATCGGTAACATTATCTGCATCAGCTTCGATAATTGGGTGGCCATCTAAATCAATACGCTGAAATTTAAAGCCATGATTTTCGGGGGCAGGGCAAAATGTTAAAGTCACATTAGCACCAGTGTGTAAACCAACACCAGATGCTGATATTTCTTGTTTAATCGTTTTTTGTCTAACGTTCATTGTGTAATGTATTCTTTTCCAGTTCAGCGATGAGTTTTTTCAACTCCTCTTCGAGCTTATTAATTCTTTTCTCAACATCTGGAAGATGTTTGAAAATGACTGATGCACGCATCCAGTTGCGCAATGGTTGCGCCGGACTACCATGCCATTGTTTATTTTCTTCTGTGATATTAAAATTTATACCTGCCTGTGCACCAATCTGCGTACCCTTTGCTAAGGTTAGGTGTCCGGCTATACCAACCTGCCCGCCAACTACGCTGTTAGAGCCAATTTTTGTACTTCCAGAGATACCCGATTGTGCTGCTAAAACAGTGTTCTCGCCAATTTCTACATTGTGCGCAATCTGGATCAGGTTATCAATTTTTGCGCCTTTTTTTACAATTGTTGATCCCATTGTTGCACGATCTACTGTGGTATTTGCACCAATTTCCACGTCATCCTCAATGATAACGTTTCCAATCTGGGGAATTTTATTGTAAGTGCCGTCTTTTTGTGGGGCAAAACCAAAACCATCACTTCCGATAACAGTATTGGCATGGATGACCACTCTGCTACCGATTATAGAATTGTGATAAATTTTTACACCAGGAAAAAATGTGCTGTTTTTGCCAATCTTAGAATTTGCACCAATAAAGGTTTGTGCATTTATTTTACAGCCATCGGCAATCTCTACATTTTCGGCAACATAGGCAAAAGCATCAATAAACACGTTATTGCCAATTTTAGCTGTAGGATGAACGAAGGCCAGTTTATCAATGCCAGATTGTAGGGCTTGGGCGTTAATGGCTTCGTTATATTTATCCAATAAGATCGTAAATGCACTATATGGATTTTCAACACGGATTAATGTGCTGGTATAAGGCTGTGTAGGGGCAAAGTCTTTAGATACGATAACAACCGACGCCTGAGTAGAATACAAAAAGTTTTCGTACTTAGGGTTCGAAAGAAAAGACAATGAGCCTTCCTTTCCGTCTTCTATTTTAGAAAGTTCGGTAACGGCTACATCAGGGTTACCATCAATGGAACCGTTCAGAAACTGACTTATCTGCGTGGCAGTAAATTGCATCGTACAAAGGTATATGTTAAATTGATATGAACAAAAAAACCTGCATGGGTTAAACGGGGTATTATTTGCACAATAATAAGAGTTAAAACGGCACTGAAAGTCAAATATTTTGTTAAAAAAACTTAAATCCCTCTTGGGTAACAGAGGATATATTTTTCTACTGTTTTCTGTAGCGACTCCAGATTAGACAAATCAGAAGCCTTTGCAATATCAACAATATCGTTATTTTTCATTAAAATCTTAATATTCCCAACCCCTGCATTATATGCGCGGTTTTGAATAGAATCTGTGAAAACAAAATAACGGGCCTCTTCTGGTTTGATTTCCAGTAAATTAACTGCCGCATCCTGCAAAAAGTTTACACGGTCGGTATCAGCCCTTTCATTGCCCATTTCTACTTTGTAAAGATTTCTGGAAGTGAGCATTTTACATAACGTAGACAAAATTTTATCTTCATGTTTGGTCCAAACCTTAACGGCGGCATAAATATCCTGGTCATCAAGGTTGGTAAAATGCTCGAGATTTTCGTGCTGCGCAAAGAAATTACCTTCGTTTATATCGTTTTTTAAAAAATAATTTAAAGATGGCGAAGCAAATAAGTTTTCTCCAGCAGCAGATAATTCTTTTGCACGTTCCAATAATTTCACCAAAATCATCTCTCCTGATATTACTGTTTTGTGCAGGTAAACCTGCCAATACATCAGCCTGCGGGCAATTAAAAATTTCTCAATGGAATAAATACCTTTCTCTTCAATCACCAGGTCATCATCGTAAACATTGAACATTTTAATGATCCGGTCAAAACTGATTACGCCTTCGCTTACACCTGTAAAAAAGCTATCGCGGTTTAAATAATCCATTCTATCGAGATCTAACTGGCCGGAAATCAATTGATGAAGAAATTTTTTAGGGTAGGTGCCGTTAAAAATCTCAATGGCATGGGTTAAGCGGCCATCAAAATGGGCATTCAGATCCTGCATCAGCTTTGCTGAGATATCTTCGTGCCTGATGCCGGTAACCAAAGAGTGCTCCAACGCATGCGAAAAAGGCCCATGTCCGATATCGTGCAATAAAATGGCCAAAATGGCGGCTTCTTCTTCACCATCGGTTATGATGTGTCCTTTACTTTTTAAAAGATTGATGGCCAAACTCATTAAGTGCATGGCGCCCAAGGCATGGTGAAAACGCGTGTGTAAAGCTCCTGGATAAACCAAATGTGTCATTCCAAGCTGTTTGATATAGCGCAAACGCTGGAAATAAGGATGTGAAATCACATCGTAAACCAATTCGGACGGGATACTGATGAAGCCGTAAACCGGATCATTTATTATTTTCTTCTTGTTCAATCGTTAAAAATAGTTAAATAGATAGATACGGTACAAAAATTGCTATTTTTATTTATAGTTTGAATTACCTGCCGTAATTAAACGGCAATAGTGATCTATTTTTACAAAAACATGCAAGAAACTAAAATATTATGGGCTGATGATGAAATCGACCTGTTAAAACCTCATATATTATTATTAAATGATAAAGGTTACCATGTAACCACTTTTACCAATGGTAACGACGCTCTTGAAGCATTTGGCAAAGCCCATTTTGACCTGGTTTTCCTTGATGAGAACATGCCTGGTATGAGCGGTATTGAAACGTTATCAGCCATTAAAAACCTAAATCCTGATGTTCCTGTGGTGCTGATTACTAAAAGTGAAGAAGAAAACCTGATGGAAGATGCGATAGGTAGCAAAATTGATGATTATCTGATCAAGCCTGTAAACCCTAAGCAGGTTTTGCTGACCATTAAAAAGCTGATCGACAATAAACGTTTGGTGAGTGAGAAAACTTCTATGGCCTATCAGCAAGATTTTCGCCGTTTGGGTATGACATTGGGTGACAGGCTTAATTATGAAGAATGGATTGATGTTTACAAAAAAATAGTTTTTTGGGAGCTTGAGTTAGAAAAACTGGACGATCCGCAGATGCATGAAATTTTAACCATGCAAAAACAAGAGGCCAATACCCAGTTTACAAAATTTATTGAGGAAAATTACCTGGATTGGATTAAGAATAAAGATAATGCACCTTTGCTTTCCAACGAGTTATTAAAGAAAAAAGCCTTTCCGCTTATCAATGATAATACACCGGTATTTTTTATCCTGATTGATAATTTAAGATATGATCAATGGAAAATCATCAATCCGTTGATATCAGAATATTTCAGGATAGATGAAGAGGATATGTATACCAGTATTTTGCCAACTGCAACACAATATGCCCGTAATGCAATCTTCTCTGGTATGATGCCTTTGGATATGGAAAAGCGTTTCCCTCAACTTTGGCAGAACGATGATGATGAAGGCGGTAAAAACATGCATGAAGAGGCTTTCCTGGCCGATAATATTAAACGTAACTTAAGAAAGGATTGTAAATTCAGTTATAATAAAATCCTAACTTTTGAGCAGGGGAAAGATCTTGTTGAACAGACAAACAACTTATTGCAGAATGATTTTAACGCTATTGTGTTCAATTTTGTTGATATGCTGAGTCATGCGCGTACGGATATGCAGATGATCCGTGAATTGGCTAACGATGATGCGGCTTACCGTTCGTTAACCTTATCATGGTTTGAGCACTCACCCCTTTGGGATTTATTGAAGAAAATTTCGCAGAAGAAAGTAAAAGTGATTATCACCACCGATCACGGAACCATCCGTGTTAAAAAACCGGTTAAAGTGATTGGTGATAGAAGTACAAATACCAATTTAAGATATAAGCAGGGCAGAAACCTTAATTTTAATGCAAAAGAAGTGTTTTTGATTAAAAACCCCCATGATGCTTTGCTGCCGAAGATCAACATCAGCAGCAGTTATATTTTTGCAAGGGAGGATAGCTATTTCGTTTATCCGAACAATTACAATCAATTTGTGAATTATTATAACGAAACTTTCCAGCATGGCGGTATTTCATTGGAGGAAATGATTATTCCGGTGGTGACGTATTCGCCCAGGTAGTTTGAGGGATTTGAGATATTAGATTTGAGACATGAGGCCGTTCATTTTCAATAGGATCGTCCTCCTGAACTTTTTTCAGGATCTGCCGCGCTGGTAAGGTCTTCGACAGGCTCAGACTGACAAATCATAAATAATCAGGCAAAAGCAATGCAATTATGTATTACTTTTGCCTTTATTTTATCAAATGGATATCGAAGTAAATAGTTTAGCCGATTTACCTGTTGTTGCCCAGCAACTTTCAGCTTTTGCCAATGGCCAAAAAGTCTTCATTTTTGAGGGTGATATGGGCGCTGGAAAAACAACCTTCATCAAAAAATTCTGTAAACATTTAGGTGTTGTAGATGTGGTTTCGAGCCCTACCTATTCTATTGTTAATGAGTATGAGCGCCCTAGTGGTTCGGTATTCCATTTCGACTTTTATAGAATAAAAGATATTCACGAAGCCTACGATTTGGGTTACGAAGAATATTTTTATGGTGGTGGTATTTGCTTAATAGAATGGCCAGAGCGGGTAGAAGAACTATTACCCGAAAGCTTTATTAAGGTTGAGATTAGCGTACTGGATGAAAACCGCAGATTGTTTAAGTTTTCGAAGGTATAACATTTAGTTATCAATAAATTAACAGATTTTCCGTATCTTGAACGACCTAAAACTATCATAATTTTAATTCAACATGGCTACAGGATTACGGGAAGGAATGGCCGATATAGCTCGTCAGGGTTTACTACAAACGCAGGAAGCAACGCTAGAAACCAGAAATAAAAAAAACAGTCTATACATAGGAATACCTAAAGAAATTTCTTTTCAGGAAAACAGAATCGCATTAACCCCTTTATCTGTTGCTTTGTTGGTAAACAACGGGCATCGGGTTGTTTTAGAAAGTGGGGCAGGTATTGCCGCTAATTTTTCTGATACCGAATATGCGGAGCAGGGTGCAAAAATTGCCTATAACAAAAAAGAAGTTTTTGATGCTGATATCCTGGTTAAGATTGCCCCTCCAATGCTCGAAGAGATTGAGATGATGCATAAGGGGCAAACACTTATTTCTTCTTTACAGACCGGAACGTTAAAGCAGGATTATCTTAAAGCATTGATGCATAAAAAAATTAATGCATTATGTTTTGAGAATCTCCGTGATGAAGGTAATATACTGAGTGTAGTACGCGCCATGAGCGAAATAGTAGGTTCAACCTCTATTTTAATTGCTGCCGAATATTTAAGTAATGTAACCGGGGGCAAGGGCTTAATGTTAGGGGGCTTCACAGGGGTTCCTCCAACAGAAATTGTGATTTTGGGTGCCGGAACGGTTGGCGAATATGCCGCCAGAACAGCTTTGGCACTAGGAGCAGAGGTAAAAGTTTTTGATAGTTCCATTTACCGTTTACGCCGCCTGCAGAATAATCTGGGCAGCAGGGTATTTACCTCGGTAATGCAGCCAATTGTTTTAAATAAAGCAATTATAACCTGCGATGTAGTAATTGGTGCCATTAGGGCTACACACGGCCGTAGTCCGTGCATAGTAATGGAAGAAACTGTTGCCCGTATGAAACCACATTCGGTGGTTATTGATGTGAGTATTGATCAAGGCGGCTGCTTTGAAACTTCGGAGGTTACCAACCATACCAACCCGGTTTTTAGAAAATACGATGTAATCCACTATTGTGTGCCTAATATTGCTTCGCGCGTTCCAAGAACAGCTTCTTATGCACTTACTAATATCTTTGCTCCAATTTTATTGGATATAGGTGAATTTGGAGGATTAATGAATATGGTTTGGAATAATCCGGGTATCCGCGAAGCACTTTATATTTATCAAGGTAATTGTACCAATAAAGATTTGGCAGATATGTTTAATTTGCCGTTTAAAGATCTTGAATTATTGGTGGTTTCGAATCAATAAAAAAATGTAAAATGGGGGATTTGAGAGGGATAATGGTGGTGGATTGATACTTGATTCTTACACTTGATACTATTATGATAAAATTCAATCTGTTAGCTTTATTCTTTTTCTTCTCGGTTGCTGTAAATGCTCAAAATAAACCTCTTGCGATAAAAAAGCTGGTTATAGTAAATTCTTACAACCAATACCTGGCTTCTGTAAAATCGAATCCCAATAACGAACTGGTTGAAATCAAAAAAGCCATTCCAACGATTAAGCTGGATATCCGCTACGCCACTAAAAATAATTTTATGCAACAGGTAATGTATAAACAGGCGAGGGCATTTGCCAGAAAACCAGTGGTAGAATCGTTAAAAAGAATCCAAACAGCATTAAATAAAAAAGGCTACGGCTTAAAAATATTTGATGGCTACCGTCCGTACGCCATTACGGTAGAATTTTATAAAAAGGCAAGTGATAAAAATTTTGTAGCCAATCCGGCAAAGGGATCGAAACATAATAGGGGCTGTGCGGTAGATTTAACGTTGATTAATCTGAAAACGGGCAAAGAATTACTTATGCCAACACCTTACGATAGTTTTTCGGCAGCTGCTGCGGCCAAATATGAAAACGTATCACCAGAGGCGAAGAAAAATCGTGATTTCCTCATCGCCATCATGGCCAAATACCGCATGAATGTGTTAGAAAATGAATGGTGGCATTATGATTTTTCGGATTGGAAAAATTACGATTTAATGGATATTCCCTTCGAAAAGCTGTAATAAGTTAATTGGTTCAATAGTTATTGGTTAATTGGGCTGGGAATACAACACTGTTTGCTTCATTTCGACTGAAGCATCGCGAAACGGAGAAATCTATTCTTGAAAATACCTGTGGTGTAAGATGTTATCATTTTACACCAAATCGGTGATATTTAATTTTACAAGTGTCAGGTGTTACCACCTGACAACACATTATCTATCCAACTCAGGTTACAAATGGTGTGGCCTACCGTACTGATCCATTTTTACCCGTGCTTTATCTTCTTTAACCGATAATTCGAAAATATAATCGTAATCATCATCCGTTAATTCTGCTTTGGGCTTTTTACCGCCAAAGGCCTCGATAATTTCAAGAACGGTGTTAGAATGGGCAGCAATAATAATGGTTTTGCCAACATAATTGGTTTTAATGCTATCCACAAGCGATTTGATATCTTTATAATCGATCACTTTCGGAATCACTAATGAATCTAATGTTTGGTGTGTTCTTTTCGTCGGTGTGGCAAAAGCAACGTCAAACTTTACCTTTTTAAGGTATGTGGCTAAATCTCCTGCCCGGATTTTTCCTTCATCAGAAAGGTTGGGGTTGGTATCCTGTAGATTAGATTTGTCTTTCTCTGCGTGCCTAACTATCCAAACAGTAGTCGTTTGTGCAGAAACGATATTAACAAAGAGCAGCATTAACGACAGTAATACGAACAGTTTTTTCATGTGATAAATATTAAAAAAATTAATTAGATAAGGAAAAACTAAAAAATTATAGCTGCGACCAGTTTTTCAATATCTTCTTTTTCATGCCACGAAGAAAGTACGATACGATCCAAAGGCGTGTCGCCTGGGTTTGGATAGGGAAAAGATGAAATTAAAATCTGCCTTTGCAGGAGTCGTTCTGAGAAATTAATATCGCCGGGCAAATATACCGGAAAACCATACTCATGTTTGCAGGGGTGGTTTAGTGCCGTTTCAAACCTCAGCATGTTGGTTTTCAGTTTTTTTAATGCTTTGCCATATATTTCATCTGCATGGATAAATGCATAAAGTCCGGCCTGGCCAGGTGGAGAAGCGCCAATAAATGTATTTGTATTTTTAAATTTAGCTATCATTTTATTGGACGCCAAAACAATACCTGCATCTATGCCTAACGCCTTAGCCATTGAGGCAACCACTATGTTTTCGATGTTTTCTTGTTTAGGGAGATTTATAGTGGCACCCATGCCATTGTTATTTACACCAATTCCATGCGAATCGTCAACGATTAACATTACGTTTTTATCTCTCCTGATTTCTTTTACAAAGTCGAAGTTATAAATTTCGGGCACAAGATTATTCATCGAATTGCTGATTAAAACCCAAGTTTTTTCTTCAGATGCATTTATCCTTTCGATGGTTTCCAGTTTCCATTTTTCAAACGGCATTAAGTTTCTGGTTTGATTTTCTGCTAACCAAAGCGAAGGATGTGTGGCTGGAGCATAAATTACCTGTCCTAGTTTCGATAAAGCCTTAACGGTAAGCTGTGCAGCTAAATATCCACTTGAAGTAATCAAAGCTGCCTCTGATCCGTAGCGTGCTGCGGCTACTTTTTCGGCATCATTATAAATGCCCAGCTGAATATTGTTGGTGCGGCTTGTTCCATTGTTTAAACCAAATTTTTTAATCCCTTCAACATATAAATCAATGAAATCCTGATTTTGGGGAATGCCTAAATAGGCTGTTCCGCCAAAGTATAAATAGTTGTTCCCCTCAATATTTATTTTATTAGAAAAAGGTTGATCAATCGATTTAAAATCCCGCATTAAAAATTATCATGTATATAAGTAATTATTCTCACCATTTCTCCACGCACCTCGGTAGTTGGTTTTACAAAATTATTGTTCATAAAGGAATAGATATACGTTTTCCCTTTTTTAGTCAATACATATCCACTTTGATTATGAACACCACCGAGCGAACCTGTTTTTCCGAAGATAAAAGGTTTGTCGGTTTTAGGATAAGCACTTTTTAAAGTGCCACTTTTTCCTCCGGCAGGCAGCATATCGAACAGCCTCTCCCGATTGTTTACCAACTTATAAATGGAATCGAGTAAGTACACATTATCACGTGGGGTAAATAAATTCTGGCGGGACAGCCCGGATCCATCAGCCCATTTTACTTGATCAGGGAGAAAAGAAAGGTAGTTTTTCGTAATGTAATCAATGGCTTTGGTTGTACTTAATGTATCGCCAATCTGGTTGGAGCAAACCAATAACAGGTGTTCAGCAATAAAATTATCGCTGGGCAACATCATGTGCTTTAGAACCGAATCGCGCTTTGCACCTGATAAGGTTTTAGCATCCTGTGGTATTTTTAAATTTATGATGCCAACGGGTTTGTGTAAAGTATCTGCCAGTATCTCAACAGTAACCTGCATACTGGTTTTATACGGGTTTTGCTGATTATAGCCGGGTTTTACCGCAACTGCCGGGTAGTGGAAGCGGTTAGTTAAAAAATCTCTGCTTACCTGGAAACTGCCTGTTTTCCTGGTAGAATCTATTTCGAAGCAGGAGGTAAAAACCTTTGGTTCAATATTAATTTTATTTGGAGCGGCATAGGTAGAAGTAACCATGTTATCCATAATGGGCATTTCGGTAATTTCTGGCTGGTAATAATAATCGTAATCATCCCATGACCAGCCATCGCCAAAGAAATTGCCCGAATATCTTCCCGGTGAAAAAAAAAGTTTTTTATTTGAGGCCAGGAGAAAATTGTATGCCGATTTATCTTTTACGGCAAACTGTAAAAAAGAAGGATCTCCCGTTCCCCAAAAAATTAATGAATCATTCCGCTCGATGTATTTTAAAGCTGGCATTAAATCGGGCAGCATTTGTAAGCTCGCAAAAAAAGTATACAGTTTGGTATTAGATGCTGGGGTAAAATACTGATCTGCATCTTTCTGAAAAATCATTTTTTTATCTATTGGATTATAAAGTGCAAAACCAACCTGATATTGTTTAATCACCTGCGAATTTTTAAATTCTCTGGCTACTTTTTTTGAAACACTCTTATTCGTTGAGCAGCCTGCTAACAAGCTAAGGGACAGAACAAAGCCGATAAAAATAAAAATATGATTTTTTAAAGGAAACATGTGCTAAATTTAGGAGACATAAAGATTAACTAATTTATTAAATTTAGTTTAATGTTAGCCAAATATAAATCCGGTGTAATAATCTGTTTACGTAAACTGACCATTTGCCTGGTGCTTGTATTTCTCGCTTTTTCTGGGTTTGGGCAAGAATTCCTCTTTAAAAGAAACCGCCAAAAACAGTCAATTCCTTTTAAGTGTATTAAAAACCTAATGGTTATTCCGGTATATGTAAATGGAAAAGGACCATATGATTTTGTGCTTGACACCGGCGTAGGCCCTATGATTATTACAGATCCATCTATTATCGATTCTTTGAATTTTAGTGAGCTCCGTAAAATTAAAGTTTCTGGCCTGGGCATTGAAAGCGTTGATGCATATGTTTCTCAAAGTCTCGATGTTAAAGTAGGCCATGCAAGTATTAAATATATACCAACGGCAATCTTAAAAGAAGACTTATTTAACCTGTCAGGACATTTAGGGCTGAAAATTTATGGTCTGCTGGGCTACAGTTTTTTTAACAGCTTTATTGTTGATATCAGGTATAGTGAGAATAGGTTGATTATTTATGGCCCTGACACCAAAATTAAATACCGTGGAAAAAAAATACCTATCGAAATAGAGAACCAGAAGCCGTATATTTTAGCTGCGATTGATGCTCCAGACGGCAAAACAGTTGAGGCCAGATTATTAATGGATACCGGTGCCAGCCATGCTTTATCACTCGAAATGCTCAATGGAACAGGATTTCCATTACCTGAAAAAAAAATCAAAGCTAATTTAGGAATGAGCTTAAGCGGCCAGATTAAGGGATATGTTGGTCGTGTAAGGAGATTTGATATTGGGGGCTATGTTTTTAAAGATGTTGTTGCCGGATTCCCTGATTTTAAAAGCATTTCAAATAAAATCGATTTATCGAAACGGAATGGCAATTTAGGTGCCGATTTACTTCGGAAATTTAATATTCAGTTTAACTATCAGGATGGGTTTATTTATGTTAAACCCAACGGATTCAGGAAAACCCCATTCGAACACGATATGGTGGGTATGGTATTATATCTTGATCAGAAAACATATAAAAGAGTGCTGATCGGAGAAATAGACGCAAATAGTCCGGCAGAAAAGGCAGGTTTGCACCCTGACGATGAAATTATTGGAGTAAACTTTAAAAGCATTGATGCCTATTCTTTAAACGATCTTTCCGAAATGTTTAAATCGAAAGCAGAAAGAACTATCATTCTCGAAATTTTTAGGGATAATCAAGTTTATCTTAAAATCGTTCGACTCGAAAAAAGAATCTGATAAAGTAATTTTCCAGTTACAAATGATTTGTCGTGTAACAAGGCTTTAACTTTAACCTCTTATTGCCAAGCAAACTAACTGTATAACACATGAAGAAAAATTTTAAGGTACTTGCCCTCGCAGGTATCGTAGCATTTGGTGTAGCCGGAACAGGTTCGGTATATGCCCAGAAAAAGTCTAAAACAACTAAAGGAAGCACTCCAACAACTCCAGCTGCAACCCCGGCAGCGGCACAAAAAAAAGAAGGCATTAAACCATTTGCCGAAGTAATTACAGCAAAGGCAAGAACAACAAACGGTTTATTTAAAACACATAAAGTGGACGATAAGTGGTATTTTGAGATACCAGATTCGATGATTAACCGAGAAATGCTTGTCGTTACCCGTTTGGCAAAAGTACCGGCTGGGGTTAAAGTAGGCAACCAGCAATACGGTGGTGAAGAATTAAACGAGCAGGTGTGGAAATGGGAGCGTAGAGGTAAACAGGTTTACATCCGTGTACCAAGCTATTCAACCAAAGCCGACCCGAACAGCGATATGTACGAATCGGTACAAAACTCTAATCTTGCGCAGATTTTAGCCAGTTTTGAAATTAAAGCGTATAATAAAGATACTACAGGCGTTGTGATTGATGTTACCGATTTTTATAACGGTGATATTATGGCCATTGGCGCTACAGATCAGATCCGCAAGGCTTACAAAGTTACGATGTACGATGGCTCACGCTCTTATATCGATACGATAAAAACTTTTCCGATTAATGTTGAAGTCAAAACAGCTAAAACTTACCGTGCGGCAGAATCTCCAACTGATAACAGTAATGGAGCCGTTACTTTCGAGTTTAATACATCGATGTTATTATTGCCAAAAACGCCTGTAAAAGCGAGGATAATGGATAGCAGAGTTGGTTTTTTTGGTCAATCTCAAATCGATTACGGAAGCAATGCACAAAAGGCAGAGCGTACCGCCTATATTCATCGCTGGAATTTGGTTCCGAAAGATACAAATGCCTATAAACGTGGTGAATTAGTAGAACCTGTAAAACCGATTGTAATTTATATCGATCCTGCAACACCAAAAAAATGGGTGCCTTTCTTAATTCAGGGAATTAACGATTGGCAGGTGGCATTCGAAGCCGCTGGTTTCAAAAATGCCATTATGGGTAAAGAAGCACCTACGCCACAACAAGATCCTCAGTTTAGCGTAGAAGATTCCAGGTATTCGGTGGTTCGTTATTTTGCATCAGATATAGCAAATGCCTATGGTCCGCACATTAGCGACCCTCGTACTGGTCAGATTTTGGAAACGCATATCGGTTGGTACCATAATGTAATGAACCTGTTGCGTAACTGGTATTTTGTACAAACGGCAGCCATTAATCCTGATGTGCGTAAAGCGCAATTTACTGATGCACAGATGGGCGAGTTGATCCGTTTTGTTTCGTCACACGAAATAGGCCATACTTTAGGTTTGCCACATAACTTTGGCTCAAGCTACGCTTACCCGGTTGATTCGTTACGTTCAAAAACGTTTACAGATAAACATGGTACAGCACCATCCATTATGGATTATGCACGTTTCAACTACATTGCTCAACCTGGCGATGGTGTAACGAAACTTCACCCTCAAATTGGAGAATACGATAAATGGGTAGTGAAATGGGGCTATTCCTGGATTCCTGGAAACAAAACTGCAGAGCAGGAAAAAGAAATTTTAGACCAGTGGACTTTAAAAAATGCAGGTAATCCTTTGTATTTCTACGGCCGCCAGGGAACTTCACTAGATCCCCGTTTGCAGAGCGAAGATTTGGGCGACAATGCAATGAAAGCAAGTACTTATGGTATTGCCAATTTAAAACGCATCCTTCCAAACGTAGAAAAATGGACTTATCAAAAAGGAAAAGATTACAGCGATTTAAAAGAAATTTACACTGAAATTGTTGGCCAGTTTAACCGTTACATGGGGCATGTGGCTACAAATGTTGGAGGCTTAAGCGAAAACTTTAAAACCTACGATCAAAAAGGGCCTGTTTATGCCTATTTACCTAAAGCAAAACAAAAAGAAGCGGTTGATTTTTTCAACAAGCAATTATTTACTACACCGCTTTGGTTAATCAGCAATGATCAATTAAATAAATTTGATAATGGTGTATTGTTAAACCGCATTAAAGGTGTTCAAACAAACACGCTGGGCAATTTGCTATCTGCATCCCGTATCGCACGCTTGCTGGATAATGAAACTAAAAATGGTACAGCAAAAGCATATACCTTGCCTGAATTATTTACCGACTTAAGATCATCGGTTTTTGTTGCCGGAAGAGCAGATGCATTTAAACGTAATTTACAACGTGCTTACGTAGATCGTTTGCAGGATTTAATGACTAAAGAAAACGAACTTCCGGTTGGATTCCCGGTAGATTATGCAGCGAGTTATGGTTTAACGCCAATCAATGTTGGCTTATCTGATATCAGGCCATTGGTTAGGGCAGAACTCAAAACTTTATTGGCTACTACCAAAGCCAGGGCAGCAGCAGGAGATGCCATTACCAAAGCACATTACGAAGATTTAAATATCAGAATTAAAAACATTTTAGATCCGAAGAAATAATTAATGAGTGAATTCTCTCATTCAAGATTCAAAAAAGCGGAGCCGATCATTAAATTGATCGCTCCGTTTTTTGTTTAGACTAAATTTTACAGATTTTCATAGATTGCGTCATCTAGCTTGCCAATGTTATCTCATTGAAAAAACAAATTAGGAGATAAACATGCATTCACCTTTAACAACCGTGTTTGCCTCTGGTTAAAAAAACTTATTTTAGCCCAATATTTTTGTTGAAATGATTAAAAATACAATATACCTTGTCTTTTTTGTGCTGATGCTTTCTGCCTGTAATTATGGCGCTAAAACCAGCAATCCAACGTTAAGGGATTTTACTTTTGAACCTGTAAAAGGTATCCGTTATGTTGAAGTAAAGCGACGGTTTAAAGATGGGTATTCTTTTAATCGGGATGGTTTTATGCAAAAACCATCATGGATTATCGAAGTAGTTAAAGAAGACACCATGTCGGCATGGAGCCCTCAGAAGAATAGGATGCAGAATTTTTACCTGCAATACGATCATGGCAATGTATATAATTTCGCGGCCGAATTTTTTAAGGTAAAACACATCAGTAAAGATAGTTTGGTTTTTCAAAGGATCCAGGTTGATGGAAAGGTGATTGCCGCGGATGTTCGCTCTGATGTAAACATGACCTTTTATGCGCAGGATTATATTAAAAATAAATTAAAAGCCAAAGCCGAAGATCTGCAAAAACCAACCAAAGCCGACACCGCTTTTATCGAGAAACGTTCTGCCCAGGTTAACGCAAATAGCGATAGTGCTTTTGCTGCTACAAGCCCGGTTCAATTTATTCCTAAAAGCAAAATTGCAAGGGTTGAAAAAATCAGTACAGTAGACCGGACAAATAACAGAACCGAGGCTTATGATTACATGTTTCCACAGTATATTATCCGGATAGACCGCGCTTATAAAGATTTTGCTTACCAGGTTGCGGCCATTGTTGATTTTCAGGGAGGAATACATGTAAAAACGGTTTATAATATACTTCCAGAAAATGCCGAAGCCAAAAAAAAGGTAGCCCAGGGAATAGCGGATATTTATGTTAGAAACCTTTTTGATGTAGCTCCTGGAACATCGTTAGAGATTCCGCATAATAGCGAAATTACTTTAACAATGATTGGTAAAGCAAATAAAAAGCCTTAATAATCTGTTGTTTACAAAATCTTAACGTTAAAAAATGTTAAAATTTTATTTTAATTTTAAAAATTAAAACTTACCTTGCATACTTAATTTTAATATTTAATACAATGCAAGAAGGCACAGTAAAATTCTTCAATGTAACTAAAGGTTTTGGCTTTATCGTACCTGCAAATGGCGATAGCGAAATTTTTGTTCATTCAACAGGTCTTATCGACGAAATCCGTGAAAACGACAAAGTTCAGTACGAAGTTGCTAACGGTAAAAAAGGCTTAAATGCCGTTAATGTGAAAGTAATTTAATTTATTTATCATATTTAAAGATGAGGCTGCTTTCTTGCGATGGCGGCCTTTTTTATTTTATGACGAGCTGGATTCATAGCACTATTTATGAGCTACTACTTTATTATTCCTGGTTTGGGTAATTCAGGCCCTGATCATTGGCAAACGTATTTCGAAAAATCTGGTGATCATTTTACCCGGATCAATCAACTGGAGTGGGATAAACCGACCAGTAAAGATTGGATTGAAACGATTGAACAGACCCTCGTTGGCTATGATTTGGCCGATGTAATTTTAATTGGACACAGTTTAGGCTGTATTGCAATTGCAAATTGGGCAAAAGAATATCAAAAGAAAATAAAAGGTGCATTATTGGTTGCGCCCAGCGATTTGGAAGCGCCACGTTATACTTTCGATACAGTTGGTTTTGATCATGTACCGTTAGATAAAATCAACTTTAAGAGCATTGTTGTAACCAGTTCAAACGATGAGTGGGTAACATTAGAACGGGCTGAGTTTTTTGCCGAAAATTGGGGAAGTGAATTCATCAATATCGGTAATGCCGGACATATTAATGCTGCGTCGGGGTTTGGTGAGTGGCCAAAGGGATTAGAGATTTTAAAAAAATTCGGTTAAAATTTATTCTTAACAACTCGTCATTTCGACCGTAGCGGAGAAATCTATTTATTACTGTCTAAAAGATTGCTCCGTTTCGCTGCACTCCAGTCGAAATGAAAATTAAAAGCCTAATTCATCTTACTTCTGAGCAAATTTTTTCCTTAAAAACTGATCGAGAAATACCAATCCTATCACTAGATCGAAAAATAAGAAGCTATACAGCACAGTAGGCGTGATGTACTGATCTAAATTAAAGTTCAGGGTAACGTTAAAGCCAAGTTTAGGCATGCTGAGGTTCGAGTTGTAGAGCACATAGCCAAATAAGGATAAGAGTGAAACAATGAAAAAGCCGCCAATTGCGTAAATAATCTTTTCATCCACTTTGGTTTTCATCGCTACCGGGGCAGGAGCTAAGGCAATGCTTTCCATCACATTTCTGGTAAAAGACATGGATGGTTCATCAAGATCTAGCGCATTAAAAGCCGAATTAAGTTTTAATAGCTCCTCATACTGAGTTTTAATCCCGGCATTAGATTCAATTTTTTCTTCAATGGTTTTTTTTGAAAATTCATCCAAATTCCCATCAATATAATCCCAAAGCTGTTGTTCTATAGTGTTCATAGTAACTCCTTTACTTCATCTTTTAACAAATATTGTAATTTTTCTTTAAGTCTTTGCCTGGCCCTGTGCAACTTTACTTTTATGGTGTTAGGCTCCATGTGCAATGCTTCGCCAATTTCTTCCAAGCTCTGTTCGCCCTTATAAAATAAGGTAATAATAGCAGCATCATCAGGTAAGAGCTGGGTAATGGCCATATTTAAAAAAACATGACTGTCTTGCCTCTCGTACCCATTCGCGTTAAAACTGGAGGTCTGATTTTCGAGTTGCAAAACGGTATCTTCATCATGTATAGAAGTAGTATCTAAACGTTTTTTCCTTAAAAATGTCATGGCCGTAGTGTAGGTAATGGTGTACAGCCAGGTACTAAATTTAGCTGTTTGTTTAAAGGTTCCCAATGCTTTATATGCTTTTACAAAGCAATCTTGTGCAATTTCTTCGGCATCTTCCCTGTTTTTCGAAAACCTTAAAGCAAGTGTAAATACAAACCGCTGATGGCGTTTCACCAATAAAGCATACTGATCGGTTTCACCGTTCAATACTTTTTGGATCAGCGCTAAATCTGTGGTGTTTTGCTCCATGTTTAGTAGTAAGACTACATCAGGTAGAACGAGGTTACAGGTGAAGCACGATTAAAAAGATTATTATGGGGAGTTAGGTGAATAACGCAAAAAGTAAAATTTTTTGGAAATGAAAGGACTGCGTTTCATAGCGGATTACAGTCCTGTTGTTCGCTATAGCCCTCATGCTTCGGGGCTGCCGCTGCCATCAGGTTTACGCACAAAGTTGTGGCGCCTTGAAAAACCTAAAAATGAAATGCGGTTTTTGCCATTTAGCCCCGGGTGAAGTGTTACCCTGCAGGGCAGAGGAACGATGCCCGAAGCGTAAAAGCGGAACACGGGAACTAGGTTATTTTCTTGCAGAGACATTGCGCTTCGAAATAGATAAATCAACCCTATACTTTTCTCGATTTGGAAATGAAAGGACTGCGCTTCATGGCGGATTACAGTCCCGCTGTCCGCTTTAGCCCTCATGCTTCGGGGCTGCCGCTGCCATCGCGTTTATCAACAACGTTTGGTGCAACCTTGCAAACCGCCGAATAAATATTGCTTTTGGCTAATTAGCCCAGGGCGAAGCGTAAAAGCGGAACACGGGAACTAGGTTATTTCTTGCAGAGGCATTGCGCTCCGAAAGAAAGAAAAATTAGGTGTTAGATAGATTGGTGGGGCCATGGCAAAACTTCCGAAGTTCTGTCAACGCGCTGGCCCTGGTAAACTTCGGAAGTTGATGGCTGCTAATGCGAAGCGAAAAACTTTAGTCCGGCAATTGATCCAATAAGCGTGCAGATAAAAAAGATCCGCCAAAAGGTTGCGGGTTCATTAAAGTAAAAAATCCCGATAATTACTGTTCCTACGGCACCAATGCCTGTCCAAACGGCATAGGCCGTACCCATGGGTAAGGTTTGCGTAGCTTTATTTAGCAATAAGAAACTTAAAATTATACATACAAAAAAAGCTGTACTCCATTTTATGTTCGAAAAATTGTTTGATAATTTAAGGCAGGTGGTAAAGCCTACCTCAAAAAGGCCGGCAATAATTAGGATCATCCAGTTCATGATAAATGTGTTTCTGCAAATTTAAGGCACATTTACCGGGTAACATTTTACAAATGTTAAAAAATGAAATTATTTGTAGCTAGCCCTGATCCGGCTCAAGGTAACCTGCGTTACACCCAGGTAGGAAGCGATGTGTTTTAGGGCCACCCTTTTAATCAGCTCAGGCGATTGCGTTATAAACTCCTGGTAACGTTCCGCAGCTCCCTTAAAAGCCCGATCAATTAATCTTCTTTCGGTGGCAATAAGTTCCTGTTCTGCAATTTTTCTGCCCCAATTGGCAATTTCTAAATGTCTGTTATAAAGCGAAAAGAGATCAGTTAGCCTGATTCGAATTAGACTACAGTTTTCTAATAATTCAATGTTCTCATACCCGGTGCTATTATTAATGTAGCTATTGAACGAAAAAAGTACATCACCTTTTTGTCCAAACCAAAAGGTAATCTGTTGGTTTTCGCCGTCGCTATAAGCCCGTGCAATACCACTTTTAAGTACATAAAAATAGGGCTCTACTTTATCTGCATGAATGATTGTGGTACCTTTTGGATATTGAACACACTCCATGTAATTGCTAAACTCATGAAACGAATTATCACTTAAGGAGCTAAAAACAGGTATATCTTTAAGTTGTTCAATCAAAACAGGAGGCTTTATTACAAAAGTAGGAATGTTTTAACCGGTACCGCTTAGTAAAGCATTAATTATTTGCAAATGGTTTTAGCAATTGATTGTTTTTCGGGTATAACCCAGCAATTGCTTATTAAATATTTTAAATCACAGGTGTAACCTGATTAAAAAACATGTAGTCATAATACACAGAACACGGTTCAATTTAAACAATAGCATATTAACACATAAAAAAATTATAATTATGAACGGTATATTAGTTCCCATCGCACTTTTTTTAGGCGGATTCGCAATGGTATTTGGAATTCGTTATTTAGCAAACAAAGAGAAAATGGCCATGATTGAGCGAGGAATCAATCCAGGCATAGGTAAATCGGCCCCAAAACCTTATTTGAGTTTAAAATTTGGTTTATTGCTTGTAGGCTTAGGCATTGGACTGCTTGTGGCCCTTACAGTAGTAAGGAGTATGTTTGGAGGCGAAATGACGCATGCCGAAGCCTCTCAAGCTGTAGCGGTTTATTTTGGCTGCCTGGGCGTTTTTGGTGGTTTGGGCTTAATTATTTCGTTTTTGGTAGAGAAGAAAGCGATTGAGAAAGATAAATCCTAATTAGTTTTAAACGTGAAACGAAAAAGGATCAGAATACTGTTTGGCTTTTTATCCATACTAAGCTGCTGCTTGCTCATGCCGGCGGCAGTGAAGGCCCAAAAGCAAAAGCTGAATGATCAGATCGATAGTTTAATCATGACTGTAATCTCGGATGGGCAAGGTCCCGGAGGTGCGTTTATGGTTGCCCAAAAAGGAAAGGTAATTTACCAGAAGACTTTTGGGAAGGCTAATCTTGAGCTGAACGTTAAGCTTAATACTGAAAGTGTTTTTCAGCTGGGCTCTATGACAAAGCAATTTACAGCTGTAGCCATATTGCTTTTGGAGCAGCAAGGTAAATTGAATGTAAACGATCCGATTGCCAAATACATTGCAGGTTACCCTGCGGGCAATAAAATTACCATACACCACTTACTTACCCATACTTCGGGTATTAAAGATTTCACCAAAATGAAATCGCTTGCCAGTATTGCCCAAAAGGAGATGACAGCTAAAATGATGGTCGATTTTTTTAAGGATGAACCAGTTGACTTTGCTCCAGGCGAGCGTTTTGAATACAACAACTCTGGCTATGTGTTGCTGGGTTACCTTATCGAACTTGTTTCTGGTGAGCGATATGCAGATTTTATTCAACGCCACATTTTTGATCAGCTGGATATGGGCCATTCTTATTACGCTAATGATAGGCAGATCATCAAAAATCGCGCTTATGGTTACCAAAAGAAAGAAAATGCTTATGTAAATAAAACTTCAATTAATTTTAGTGTGCCCTTTTCTTCGGGTTCGTTAATGTCTACTTTAGCTGATTTGTTGAAATGGCAAAACGGGCTAAACCAGAATAAAGTGCTAAATACAAAGGAAACAACTAAAGCATTTTCAAGCTATAAATTAAACAATGGTGAACAATTTAATTATGGTTATGGCTGGCACATTAAAGAGATGGATGGTTTACCAATCAGAGCGCATGGTGGCAGTATATTTGGGTTCAAAAGCATGGGCATTTACGTACCTAGCGAAGATATTTACGTAGTTGGGCTCACCAACTGTGATTGCAATTCGCCAACTCTACTTACCGAAAATATAGCGCGGTTGGTTATAGCGCAGTTAACCAAAAGTAAGTAAACCGTTGTTAATTGATAACACCTGATTGCAAGTAGTGATGCTTTTTATTGCGGTTTGTTAATAATCGCCACAGTTAGCCTGCTAATGCAGTTCATTTTGCCTCGCTCATCGTAAATTTTTATTTCCCAAACGTGGGTTTTGCCCCCAATATGTAAGGGTTTGCATATGCCTTTAACCAAACCACTTTTTACAGGCCGCAAATGGTTGGCATTTACTTCTAAGCCCACAGCAACATGTTTTTCAGGATTGATACACATATAAGAGGCAATACTACCCAAGGTTTCTGCTAAAACTACAGAGGCACCACCATGTAAAATGCCTGCAGGTTGGTGTGTGCGTTCATCAACAGGCATGGTTCCGGTAATAAAATCTTCGCCAATTTCAGTAAAGCGAATATCAAGCAGCCCGCCTAAATGATTTTTAGGGCGGTTGTTCAGCTCATCAACCGTAAAGTTCTTAAACCACATGATAACGTTCTTTTAAAATAGAAACATGATGGATAATATGGCCACCAGCAATAAATAAAATAGATTTTACATTAATTTCTCTGCCCGAGGCAATACCTTTTCTGTTCAGCTCTTCTTCATTTAAAGATTTAAAAAGGTATAAGTTGGCTTTACGCAGGGCGATAAATTCTTCTATCAGATCTTCCAGGTCACGTTGGGTAAAGCGGGCGTTCAATACATATTCATCTTCCTCGAAACCTGGTAAAGGTTGCTGCTCTTTTCGGGCAAAACAAGTAATGCGATAAGCAAAAACACGTTCAGCATCAATAATATGGCCTAACATTTCTTTCAATGTCCATTTACCCTCGGCATAAGCGTAATCAGCTTTATCGGCGTTCGCCCTAAACAGGGCTGGAAGACTTTGGATCTGATCGTTTAAAATTTCGAAAATATCTCCGTTAACTTTACTGATATAGGTTTCGCCCCAAGTTGGATATTCGTTAGGCTGTGGTCGGTTCATATCTTAAACTGCTTTTTAATATTATTCTAAAAGTTGTGCCTTTGCCCAGTTCAGATTCTTTTACAAAGATTTCTCCACTGTGGTAATTTTCTACAATCCGTTTGGTAAGTGATAAACCGAGTCCCCAGCCACGTTTACGTGTGGTATAGCCAGGTTGGAAAACGGCATCGAATTTTGATCTTGGAATACCCTTTCCGGTATCGCTCACATCGATAAATACCTGCTCTTTGGCTAAATTTTCTATAATATTGATGGAGATCGAGCCTTCATTTTCTATGGCATTTGCCGCATTTTTGAGCAGATTTTCAATCACCCAATCAAACAATGGGACGTTTAACATTGCACGCACCTGTTCATCGCCAGTAATGCTAAATTTAACCTTGTCTGAAGTGCGTACTTTAAAATAACGGATAAAATCGCTCACTACAATATAAACCGTATGATCTTCAAGGATAGGTTTTGACCCGATTTTTGAGAAACGGTCTGTAATAATTTCCAGTCGCTTAATGTCGTTTTCCATTTCGGCAATCAGCGGATCATCTTCAGCATCAAATTTAGATTTCATCAGTTCTGTCCAGGCCATAAGTGATGAGATCGGTGTGCCCAACTGGTGTGCTGTTTCCTTCGCCAAACCTACCCAAACGTGGTCTTGTTCATCTTTACGGGCAGAACTGAATGCTGCATAAGCTGTTAAAAGAAAAAGGAAGATCACCCCCATTTGGATATATGGGAAATACCTCAACTGAGTCAAAATAAATGAGTCACGGTAGTATGCTTTAAATTTGCGGCCAAAAATATTCATTTCGTCAGGTGGATGCTGAGCTTTCATTTGCCTTAACTGCCGTACAAAATATAAACTATCGTAGGTGAGTTTGGTATCTGCAACAGGGTAATTGGTTTTAGTGCTGTCTAATCCAAAAAAAGAAGTAATCATTCCTGCAGAATCAATCATGATTACAGGGGTCTTGGTATTTTTTCTAACGGTTTCTACCACATCGCGGTAATCATCATTATCATAAAGAAACATGGCCCGTTCCTGAATCCGTACCCAAAGGTGAAACTGGTTTGCCTCTTCGCGTTCCATTTTTTTTACGAAAGAATCAGTGTAAAATACTGAAGCAATGCCAATTAAGATGGCAAAAATGAGAAGGAAGAACTTCCAGCGGCGTTTCTTTTGATAGGGATTCATGCTTTAGCTAGCCAAATTACAATAACAAAACGAAAAAAACATCAAACCATTATGCTTTTTCAAAACCTCCCCAATAATCATGTCGAAAACCTAGTAGTTTCATCACAGATGAAAACTCGATAAAATGGATGAAAAATATATCTTTGTAGCGAGCATAGTGCGCGGCGCATTGAGCATGGATTGCACCATGGCTCTAAGCTAATAACTCCCTGCTCTTTGCTTAATCATGGATAAAAAAGTTAGAGTAAGATTTGCCCCAAGCCCAACCGGAGGTTTGCATTTAGGTGGTGTGCGTACTGCGCTGTTCAATTATTTGTTTGCCAAAAAAAATAATGGAACTTTTGTACTTCGTGTAGAAGATACCGATCAAAACCGCTTTGTTGATGGCGCTGAACAATATATTGTAAACTGTTTAGACTGGTGCGGTATTACACCAGATGAAAGCCCGGATAACCCGGGGGTTTATGGGCCATATCGCCAAAGCGAACGCAAACCCAGCTACCGCAAATTTGCCGAACAGTTAATTAGCGATGGTTACGCTTATTATGCTTTCGATACCCCGGAAGATTTAGATGCCAAACGTAAAGAAATTCCAAATTTCCAATACGGGCAGGCCACGCGCATGCAAATGCGTAATTCTTTAACCCTTACCATTAGTGAGGTTGAAGAGTTGTTGGCAGCCAAAACACCACATGTAATCCGCATTAAGGTGCCAGGTGATGAAATTGTACATTTTAATGATTTAATCAGAGGCGATGTAAGTTTCGAAACGGCCTTGGTTGATGATAAAGTATTATTAAAGGCCGACGGAATGCCAACTTACCACTTAGCAGTTGTGGTTGATGATAAAGCAATGGAAATTAGTCATGCTTTTAGAGGGGAAGAATGGTTGCCTTCTGCACCGGTGCATATTTTACTTTGGAAGTATTTGGGTTGGGAAACGGATATGCCAGCTTGGGCACATTTACCTTTAATCTTAAAGCCAGATGGACATGGAAAATTAAGCAAACGCGATGGAGACCGGTTAGGTTTCCCGGTTTATCCCATGAACTGGACCGATCCTAAAACCGGAGATGTAACCAAAGGATTTAAAGAAATGGGCTTTATGCCCGAAGCTTTTATTAATATGCTGGCCCTTTTAGGCTGGAATGATGGTACCGACCAGGAGTTATTTTCTTTAAAAGAGCTGGAAGAAAAATTCTCGATAGAAAGAATCAGTAAAGCAGGCGCTAAATTCGATTTCGAAAAAGCCAAATGGTATAACCACGAGTGGATTAAAGCGGAGAGTGCAGAGCGCTTGGCACCAAGCGTAAAAGCGGAGCTCGAAAAGGCAGGTGTAGAAGTTAATGACGATGCTTTTTTAAATACCGTTATCGATCTGATTAAAGATCGCTGCCCTTTATTGCCTGATTTTGTGGCACAGAGCCGTTACTTTTTTGCCTCACCTGTAGAATATGATGTGAATTCGGTAAAACCAAAATGGACAGTTGAAAAGGCTGATTTCTTTAATAGTTTTGCCGCTGATTTAACATTAAGTGATGCCATTTCTGCTGAAGCAGCCTTTAAAGCCTTAGCTGAAGAAAAAGGCTTTAAACCGGGTGAATTAATGCTGCCATTCCGGATTATGCTGGTAGGCGGTAAATTTGGTCCGGGCGTTTTTGATATTGCGGTATTATTGGGTGCAGAAGAAACTAAAGCAAGAATAGCCAAAGCAATAGCTGTTTTTAACGCATAATATTGTTGAAGTATCTTCAAAGAAGTCAAACTTTTAAAAGTTTGACTTCTTTTTATATGCACAGTACGGTGTAGCTTTCCATTGCGCTATAGGTTAGGTAACGATATTGATGAGATAAAACCAGTATAGTATCTTGAACAGGAAATCTGGCTTCTTTTATAGTCACAACCTAAAAGAATAAATCAATAAAAATAATTTATACTTTAGTCTAACAATTCACGGGTAACTGAGGTTTATTCATAAAACTAAAATATAGATTATGCAATGGTTTGGAAAAGGCAGTAATAATGTGGAAGACGGTAGGAGTGGCGGTGGTGGAAAAACCATCCTTGGCGGAGGTGTGGGTATCATAATTGTGGTGCTCGGCCTAATTTTTGGCAAAGATTTAACTGGCTTGGTTGGTCAGGTTCCAGCTACCACGGGCACTGAAGAAGTTAAACAGGGTGTGCCGGCTAACGACCCACAGGCACAGTTTGTATCGGGTGTGCTAGAATCAACAGAACAGGTATGGGATAAGGAGTTTCAGGCAATGGGCAAGCAGTATGAATATCCTAAACTCAGGTTATTTAGGGAAGCTGTGCAAACAGCGTGTGGAAAAGCCAGCGCTAATGTGGGGCCATTTTATTGCCCGGGAGATCATAAAGTCTATATCGATTTATCATTTTATGATGATTTAAAAAATCGTTTTGGCGCTGCCGGAGATTTTGCACAAGCTTATGTAATTGCACATGAGGTTGGTCATCACGTTCAAAATTTATTGGGAATTTCAGAAAAACTGGATCGGGCACGTGACCAGGTTAGCGAAAAAGAATATAACCGCTTATCGGTGAAATTAGAATTGCAAGCCGATTTTTTTGCCGGACTTTGGGCGCACAATGCTCAAAATCTTAAGGATTTCAAATTGGATGAAGGCGATATAGAAGAAGCATTAACAGCGGCCAATGCCATTGGCGATGATAAATTACAAAAACAGGCTACTGGCGAAGTGCAGCCCGATTCTTTTACCCATGGTACTTCTGCACAGCGGATGTATTGGTTTAAAAAAGGTTTTGAAACAGGAGATATTAAACAGGGCGATACCTTCAATTCAAATAATTTATAAAAAATCAAAACATTTTTAAAACCAGGTTGTTTGTTTACAGTTAAAGAGATTCTATCTCCAAACCAAACATAATTATCCCGGCTTCTTATTTTTTTTAATCAAGATGATTCTTATAGTTGATGACAGGCCAGAAAACCTGATCTCGTTACAGAAAGTACTCCAGGCACACAATTTTGAGGTTGATACCGCATCATCTGGCGAAGAAGCGCTGAAAAAAGTTTTAAAAAATAATTATGTCCTGATTATTCTCGACGTGCAGATGCCGGATATGGATGGTTTTGAAGTAGCTGAAGCCATTTCAGGTTTCAGCAAGGCAAAAGATACAGCCATTATATTTCTCTCTGCTGTAAATACAGAATTAAAATTCATTACCAAAGGATACCTGAGCGGTGGATTGGATTATATCACCAAGCCAGTTGATATTAATGTATTACTGCTTAAAATAAAAACTTTTTATCGCATTTACGAGCAGAATAGAAAACTCAATGAGGTGCAGGAAAAACTGCTCGAAGAAATTGAATTTAGAAAGCAGGCCGAACATAAAAAAGACGAATTCATCAGTATTGCCAGCCATGAACTAAAAACGCCTTTAACCAGTGTAAAGGGGTATATTCAGCTGTTGCAACGGAGCATTAAAAGGGATGATAAAGCCATTGCCCAAAATCACCTCGAAAAGGCCAGTGTCCAACTCGAAAAACTGAACGAATTAATTGTTGATCTGCTTGATATCTCGAAAATTGAAAGCGGAAAGATGAAGTTTAATATGAAAACTTTTTGTGCTGATAACATGGTAAGTAATGCCATTGAGATGTTGCAGCAATCTAATCCCGATTTTAAAATCACGAAACTGGGCAAAACGCAAGAAATGATTTTTGGTGATGAAATGAGACTGGAACAAGTGGTTATCAATTTTATTACCAATGCCATTAAATATGCTCCAGGCACCAATCAGGTTAACGTAACCGTGAATATCAAGGATGAAAAACTTTATCTTGCCGTTAAAGATTTTGGTATCGGTATTTCAAAAGAACAGCAGCATAAAATTTTCGATAAATTTTATCGTGTAGAAGAAAGCAGTAACCGGTTTAACGGCCTGGGGATCGGTTTATACATCTGTTCTGAAATTATTAACCGTCATGGCGGTACCATCGGTGTAAACAGTGTTCCTGATGAAGGATCGGAGTTTTACTTTATCGTTCCTATTACCGAAGAAGAAATCCTTAAAAACCAGATCTAATTACCCTTAATCCATATAATGAAAACAACTCTTAAAAATAATTTACGTTTAGGCCTCGGCTTATCGCTAATTATTCTATTTATCAGTTCACTGGCCTCTTACGTAAGTATTGGTAACCTGATTAAAAGCACTGAACTGGTTAAACATAGCGATGAAGTAATTTTAACCACTGAAGGTGTAATTTCTACCTTGAAAGATGCGGAAACCGGGCAAAGGGGCTACCTGCTAACGGGAAATAAAACATTTCTGCAGCCTTATTATGGCTCTACCGACACGGCAATGGAAGCTTTAAAAAGGATAGAGGCACAAACGAAAGACAATGTTATTCAGCAGAAAAATGTTGCTGAATTAAGAAATATCCTGGCCCGTAGGCTCAATATCATTTCTTCTACAATAGAAATCAAATCGCTGGGTGGGCAGATCGATCCAACAGCACTTTTAGAAGGAAAAATCTATATGGACCAGGCTCGTAATGTTGTTAGCCGCATGGTGAAAGAAGAACGCAGGTTACTCGAAACCCGTACGGTAGAACTGAACAAACTGACTTCTTATACGCCGATTTTGATTTTAATAGCTGCGGTTCTTGCTATACTCATTACCCTGTTCTTTTATCGAAAAGTATCTATCGATTTTGATGAACGTGTTAAACTTCAAAAAGAAATTGAGGATAAAAAATACGAGATGGAGAAACGTATTGCGGCCATTAAAGAAATCGCAGTTCAGATCTCTAATGGTAATTATGGCGTAAAACTCGATAGCCAAAGCCGGGATGATATTGGCGAACTTTCCGAATCGTTAAATACCATGTCGGCATCACTAAAAAAATCTTTTGATATTTTAGAAGAGAATGAATGGTTGCAGACCGGAGTAGCTAACCTGAACGTGAAAATGGTTGGCGAAAAAGACGTTTTCCACCTGGCAGAAGATATTATAGAATTTTTGGCTAATTATACCAAAAGCCAGATCGGTGCCATTTATTTATTTAAAGATGATGGTTACCTGCATTTAAAAGGTCAATATGCTTTAAAAGGTCAGAATTTAACCGAAACGCTGGAAATTGGTCAGGGTTTGATTGGTCAGGTGGTTAAAACAGGTAAACCTATTTTGTTGGAGGATGTGCCTCAAAACGAATTGTCTATTACGCATGCCACCGGGAATATTAAACCAGCACAACTAATTGTGCTACCAATAATTAGAAATGAAATTTCGATAGGTGGATTAGAATTAGGTACGATTGGTAAATACAGCGATCTGCAATTACACTTTTTAAAACTGGTTTTATCTGATGTGGGTACCGCATTGCTGGGTGCGCAGAACAGGCTAAAACTGCAGCAATTGTTAGAAGAAACGCAGGCACAATCAGAAGAATTACAGGTTCAGCATAGCGAATTAGAAGGTTTAAATGCAGAACTTGAAGCGCAGGCACAGAAACTTCAGGCCAGTGAAGAAGAATTAAGGGTGCAACAGGAAGAATTGCTGCAGAGTAACCAGGAACTTGAAGAAAGAAGTAGCTTACTAGAAGAAAAAAACGAACTGATTGAAGAACGGAATATTGAGATTCAACAAAAGGCAGAAGCTTTAGAACTTAGCACAAGGTATAAATCAGAATTTTTGGCCAATATGTCGCACGAGTTAAGAACCCCGCTCAACTCAATATTGCTATTATCAAGATTAATGGCCGAAAATGAAGCCATGGATCCTGAACACCAGGAATACGCAGCGGTTATTCAAAGCTCTGGTCAAGGGCTTTTAAGTTTAATCGACGAAATTTTAGACCTTTCTAAAATTGAAGCAGGCAAAATGGAACTCGACCGGACAAATGTTAAGGTTGACGAGATTGTTTCCAGTATGCGTTCTTTATTTAACCCCTTAGCTAAGGATAAAAATCTAAATTTCACGATTGAAAAATCGGCAGAAGTCCCTGAATTTTTTCATACTGATAAAATGCGGCTGGAGCAGATTATTAAAAACCTGTTATCAAACGCCATTAAATTTACTACGGTAGGTTCCGTAACCCTAAATATCCATACCAATGAAAAATTAGGCGCACTGATATTTAAAGTTACCGATACTGGTGTGGGTATTGCACCAGAAAAACAAGGTATGATATTCGAAGCTTTTCAGCAGGCCGATGGCTCTACGCGCCGCAAGTTCGGTGGTACAGGCCTTGGGCTTTCAATTAGTAGAGAGCTGGCTAAACTATTGGGTGGATACATCGATTTAAAAAGTGCAGACGGTGAAGGAAGTGTTTTTACACTTACCCTGCCCATTGATAAAATTAAAGGCTTTGAAAGTGTAGTACCCCAAACAGAGAAACCTTTAACGGCTTTCGAAACCCCGGTAAAAAGAGTAAGCCACTTAACCGTAGGAAATATTCCGCAAGAGATTGAGGATGATCGTGATCATATTGAGCCTGATGATAAGGTGATTTTAATTGTTGAAGATGATACCCCTTTTGCTAAAACACTTTTAGATTTTACCCGGAAGAGAAACTATAAAGGTTTGGTTGCCGTTCGTGGCGACGTGGGGATTGAAATGGCGAAAACTTTTAAACCGCTTGCCATTTTACTTGATATCCAACTCCCTGTTAAAGATGGCTGGCAGGTAATGGAAGAGCTGAAATCGGATCCCGCTACACGCCCGATACCAGTACACATTATGTCTTCTTTGCAGGTGAAGAAAGAAAGTTTGCTTAAAGGTGCAGTAGATTTTATCAATAAACCCTTTGCCTTTGAGCACATGCAAGAGATCTTTTCAAAATTGGAGCATGCCTTAAGCCGTCATCCTAAAAAAGTACTTATTGTAGAAGAAAATGAGCAGCATGCCAAGGCGTTAAGTTATTTTCTAAGCAATTTTAATATCCAGACAGAAATTGTTAACCAGGTAAACGAAGGCGTTTCTGCCCTGCATAAGCCAGAGGTTAACTGTGTGATTTTGGATATGGGCATCCCGGATAAACATGCTTATGAAACACTTGAAGTGGTGAAGAAAACACCTGGCCTAGAAAATTTACCAATCATCATTTTTACGGGTAAAAACCTATCAAAAGGTGAAGAAAACCGGATTAAACAATATGCTGATTCAATCGTGGTTAAAACAGCGCATTCATATCAGCGTATTCTGGATGAAGCAGGGCTATTTCTTCACCTCGTAGAAGAAAAAAGCAAGGAGAAAACCAAAACACCTAAAAAGTTTTCCGAGCTGCAGGATGTATTGATCGGTAAAACGGTTCTCATTGCAGATGATGATGTGCGCAATATTTTCTCTTTAACCAAAATGTTAGAGCAGCACCAGATGAAAGTGATAGCCGCCATAGATGGGAAGGAAGCCCTTAAGCTACTAAATGAAAACCCCGAAATTGATGTGGTTTTAATGGATATGATGATGCCGGAACTAGATGGCTACGAAACTACAACAGCCATTAGGCAGGATATCAAATACCGCAACCTGCCAATTTTGGCCGTTACGGCCAAGGCGATGATGGGCGATCGTGAAAAATGTATTGCTGCGGGTGCCTCAGATTATATCAGCAAACCCGTAGATATGGATCAGCTGATATCGTTATTAAGGGTTTGGTTATACGAAAATCATCATACATCATAAAACATTTTATTTTATGCCTCAAAAATTAATTCTCATCATTGATGATGATAACCGAAACATTTTTGCTTTAAAAGCTGTTTTAAAGGCCAAAGGTTTTGATTGTTTATCTGCTATAAGTGCACACGATGGTTTTTCTATTTTAGAAAAGCACGATAATGTTGCCGTTGTTTTAATGGATATGATGATGCCGGATATGGACGGTTATCAGGCCATAGCGGCAATGAAAAAATCAGATAAAATGCAGAATATACCTGTATTGGCAGTTACGGCGCAGGCCATGGTTGGTGATAAGGAGCGCTGCCTGAGTGCAGGCGCATCGGGTTATGTTTCAAAACCCATAAATGTTGATGAATTATTAAAGCAAATAGAAAATTTTACAAAATAAAAGGTGATAAGTGATGTGATAGATAACGAACAGGTAGAGATCCTGTTGAATGATGTTTTAGAAAATCATGGTTATGATTTTCTGGAATACTCTCCTGCATCGATAAAAAGAAGAATTATACGCCTTTACGGACTGGATAATTTTGTAAGTTTTGCCGAGTTTCGTTATACGGTTAAGACAGATAAGCAATACTTTAAGCGCTTTTTAGAGGAAATTACGGTTAATGTTACCGAAATGTTCCGAGATCCTTCGTTTTACAAATCATTACGCAATGATGTCCTGCCTGTGCTGGGTACCTATCCATTTATCCGGATATGGGTGGCTGGGTGCTCTACCGGAGAAGAAGCTTATTCCCTTGCCATTGTTTTAAAAGAGCTCAATTTATTGCATAAATCACTCATTTACGCTACAGATATTAATCCATCGGTTTTAGAAAAGGCAAAAAAGGGTATGTTTCCTTTAACTTATTTAAAACAGTATTCTGAAAATTACCTGCAATCAGGTGGGTTAAAGGATTTCTCTGCTTATTATACTGCGAACTACTCTTTGGCAAAATTTGATGAAAGCTTAAACAGTAAGATGATCTTTTCTACGCATAACCTCGTATCAGACCATTCTTTTAACGAGTTTCAACTGATTTTATGTAGAAATGTATTAATTTATTTTGATAAAGGGCTACAGCATAAAGTTTTCAACCTGTTTGATAGTAGCATCGAGAAATTGGGCTATCTTGCACTGGGAAGTAAAGAAAGTTTGGAGTTTTGGCCAAAGGCGAGAGAATATAAAAGGGTTAAAATGGAGAAAATATGGCGCAAACTATAGGTTCTACATCTTGTGAGGCATTAATTATTGGTGGCTCAGCCGGAAGCTTAGATGTTTTGTTAGAAATTTTTCCGGCTTTAAGGAGTGATATCCGTTTTCCTATTGTAATAGTGGTTCACCGGAAGCCCAGTAACGAATCTCTTTTAACCGATTTATTAAAATCGCGCACAACATTGGCCGTTGGCGAAGCAGATGAAAAGGAGTTTTTAATACCGGGTAAAGTTTTTATTGTCCCTGCAGATTACCATATGCTGATAGAGGAAGACCGAAGTATATCTTTAGATTATTCTGAAAAAGTAAATTATTCCCGACCTTCGATCGATGTTACCTTTCAATCTGCAGCTGAAGTTTTTAAAGATAAGTTAGTCTGTATTTTACTTTCAGGCTCTAATTCAGATGGGGTAGAAGGATTAAAATGCGTAAACAGATTAGGGGGAAGGGCAGTTATACAGAATCCAAATACGGCTATAATGCCATATATGCCGCAGCAGGCGGTTATTAATGTTAAGCCGCATGTAATATTGGATAGCCACGATATGGCTCAATATATAAATAAATTAAATGATTAATTGCTTTTCGGAGATTAATATGATAGTTACGAAAAAAGTATTTGTTTTTGATGATAATAGGGATATCCTTGATCTCTGTACATTTATTTTGGAAGATGCCGGGTATGAGATAAAAACATCCGAAAGTGCCAATAACATAGAAGAACAGGTTGCGGCCTATATGCCTGATCTAATTTTTATGGATAACTGGTTACCTGACCTGGGTGGGATACAAGCGACCAGAGCTTTAAAAAGCAACCCTGATTTAAAACATATTCCGGTAATTTATTTCTCGGCCAACAATGATATATCTTCATTGGCTGATGAAGCAGGGGCAGATAGTTACCTATCGAAACCTTTTGATATTGCTGCGCTTGAAGAAATTGTAAAAAAGCATTTGAGTTAGTGCCATCTTATCACATGAACTCGATAATTGTTTAAGCAAACAACTGTTTTAAAAATGCCTACTAGACCATTTCGTCATGCTGAATTCATTTCAGCATCTTTTTAGTCATGAAAGACCCTGAAATAAATTCAGGGTGACGGTCGCTTAAATTAAAAAGCTGATAAAAGGTAATATTGCTATCGAACTTAGAATTATAATATCCAACCCCCAAAAAATGGCTATATAGGTTTTAACACCCCTTAGCGTCCTCTGCATAAAAAACTCAGCGGTCTTTGCGGTTAAACCAAATTTAAGCCTTACCCCAAATCCTTGTATTCAGATCCAGCTCATTAACAATATCATACATAAATTTTATAGTGGTAATATCATCATTCAGGACTTCGGTATTAATTAAAGATTTAAATACCGGGGCTTCAAAATAATTCCGTTTCAAGGGGAAAGCGATATACATCCTCGATTCGATAAAGGATAAACTGATATTATACTTGCTTTGATGATTGAGGTTTAGTATCCGTTCCATCAGAGCGGGTGTAAGGATATACCTGGATTCGACCTGGTCTGAACCATAAGTTACAAAGGTCTTATCAAATTCTACATTCTCCAATTGGATAACGTCATTGTTGCCAAAAGAAAACAGGTTTTTTGAAAACCATGCACCAAAAGCTGCTCCGAAGTCTTTTGGCCTGACGATGGTTACGCCATTAAATTTCTTATTAAAATCGGCTGCGAAGAGGATCCCTCTAAAAATGTCGTGCCACTCTGTTCGGGTTCCGTCTTTTGTTTGGGTTACTGTTTTATATTCAGCATGTACTTCAGCGAAGTAAAACCGGGTTTTACCAGCACATCCCATTACTAAATCTTCTGTTTTGTAACGATCAGGCTCATTGTTAAACAACTGTGTGTACATAAACTCCGAAGTTTCAATTCCCTGATAGGGATTAATCGATAAACTTTCGTCTAAAAATTTAAGGGCAGCACCAATTACATTCGTTTTATAGGCATTTTGGTAAGCTATTAAAGAATCGTTGATTTTGAAAAGCAAAACACCACCATAAATTATAGGTATTAGGCCAGCGATTACAGCAGGAATAGGAAAACCCAAAACGAAGCCTAAAATGCCAAGCAAAATACCTGTAGCAATAAAAATATAGCCTTTAGTTTGAGTACCGGCAATTCTTTTGCGTTCTACCTCCATTGTAGCCAAAACTTGCTGTAAGGCTACATTATTTGCAATATCGAACAACATTAGTTATTGAAAAGTTCTTTTGCGCTGATGTTTTTACGTTCTTCTGCTGCGGTTTCTAAAACGGCTATCGGCTGAAAGTTCAGCATCCCGGCAAATAAACTGCCTGGAAACATCATAATCGAATTGTTGTAATCGGTTACCGAAGCATTGTAGGTTCTTCTGGCAGCGGCAATCTGTTCTTCACTTTCCGTCCAGGTGGTTTGTAGGTTAATAAAATTGGTATTGGCTTTTAAATCTGGGTAATTTTCAATGTTAACCATTAAACCCCTCACATTGCTGCTCAATTGTGCATCTAAATCTGCTTTTTCTGCATTGCTGATATTCGGTAAACCTGCTTTTGACCTCAGTTCAACTATTTTGGTTAAGGTTCCCTGCTCATAAGTAGTGTACTGTTTTACTACTTCAACCAGGTTTGGAATAAGGTCGAACCGTTTTTTAAGCATTACATCAATGGCCGAGAAAGCATTTGTTACCTGGTTTTTCTTCCCGATAAGCGAGTTGTAAAAGAAAATCCCTATAAGAAAGATGAATCCGATAATAACGAGGGCAATAATCATAAATTTTAGTTTAAGGTTTAGATAATAAAGATAAGAAAAGGTTACAACATGTTATCGCTTTTCATTTTGCTCATGTTCCCGTTTTATCCGGCGTTCTAACCGTTTTTGTTTCCTTTTTAAATGATTAGCGCGCATCGACTTAAAATTTGCAATATGTTCACGTACTTCATTCTGCTTTTCTTCGGTAATTCCGATGCTATATTTTATCCCGGTAAAAAGGCCCTTCCAGATCATGTTAAAGAATGATGTGTTTGAAGGCCTACTGTAATTTACATTTACAGGTACCAGCTTACCGTCAGCACCGGGGTTTTCAGATTTGATGATCAATGCATTGGCTAAAAAAGAAAGAAAACCGCGTGTAACCAGGTGATCCTTTTCTGGATCGTTTTTCATCAGCGCAACAGACAGGTCGTAGTAGGAGAATGCAACCGTTCCTTTTGTGCCCAAATCATTTGCTTTGAAATTGAACTTTAATTTATCTACACTGCCGCGGTTAATGCGCACCAGGCCAAGGGGCTTAGTAATTTGGTTTAAAACCCGCGCATTGAAATTTTGTAAAACGCCGTGATAAGAAAATGAACCATCTTTAGCGGTAAGATTGAACATAAAGTTCACATCAAGCTTTCCCTGACCAAATAAGTATGTATTTAAATTAACCTCCATCGTTGGGTTAATGGCCTTAATATTATCAAGATTAGTAGCATTTTTTATTATTCCCGAGGTGTTTTCAAAACTGATCCGCCCTCTTTGATTACTTTCGCTATTAAAAACAGAATAGTTGATGTTTACATCTTTCAGCTGGATTTTCTGCACCAGAATAGGTGCCTGAACAAGTTGCAAAAGCTGATGGGGAAATTTACCGATCTTATTTTCCTGTGGTTTATTGGGGAGCCCGTTTTGGTTAAAAACAGATACAGAACCATTCGCAATGGCCATTTCTTTTGCCCAAAGTTCCTGTTTACTAATATAAAGTGGCAAGTCTATACCGTTGAGCATAATATCGCGCATGCTGATGTCAAAACGTTCTCTGGCATAACCTGCAACCTTGCCGAATTTCATTTCATCATATAATGGAACCAATGCAAAGCTATTTATCCTGAGTTTGCCCGTAGTAGCCCTAAAATCAAGTTGATCCAACTTAATGTCATACATTTTATCAGGCGTGCGGTACACATAGTTATTCAGGTTGATTACGATATCTTTTAGCAGGTAAAACCGGCTCGGGTCATCTGCAGAGGTAGAATCAACCAGCAAATCGGTTAACGTAATGTTAAGGTCGTCAATATTGAATGGGACTGAATGGGGTACATTTTTATTCACATATTTGAAGCTTACATCTTTAAATCGGATGGTTTTGATGCTAAACTCTTTCAGGTTTTTAGAGATGATATCGTAAGGCGATTTAAAGGGCTTGGGCGCACGTCCATCATTAAAAGCAAATTGTTGATTAACCATGGTTACTTCAGGTTTATCAAATATGATTTCCTCTAACTGCAGTTTTTTTTCGCGGTATAAGGTTAACGGATGGAAGCGCTTCACCACCAGTTTTTTTAAAGAAACCGTATATAAATTGTTTGGCGCTCTTTTTAAGGCGATAAGTTGCCTGAACCGATTGGTATCTGGCGTTATTTTTACGTTCTGTAAAGTGGCATTGCCCGTAAACACATTCGTGGATACCTTAGTAAAGCTGATGGTATATAAACTATCTGTTGATTTATAGAGCAGTGTTTTAATCCTATCCGTTAGAATAGGGCGAGACTTTACATTTAACAACCAGGCAATGCCTGCAAGTACGATAAAAACACTGAGTAATGTACACGCAATCCATTTAAAAACTTTATAACGGTATCTTCTGGTATCAGGCATTAAAAAATGAAAGGCTGTGGTTTTATTAGCAATATACGGTTATAAACATATATTTGAAAAATGTAGGTTAGTTTTTTTCTCTCCTGGCTTTTCTTGCTGCCTTTCTATCTGCCCTTTTTTGTTCTCTTATTTTTTTTGCAATTACTTTTTGCTGTTTTACCGGATCCTTTTCAGGTACGATCCCAACGCCTACAATATCTTTGATGCCCACAAAAACGGTTTTCCACATCAGGTTAAAAAAAGAGGCAGAGTTAATCCTGGTATTCGTCATACTTGCCGTTCTCGGTGCTTCGCCTTTTATCGGATTTTCATCTTTAACTAAAATGGTATTGGCCAGAAAAGATAATAAACCTTTTTCCTTTGTTCCCTCGCCATCAATATTGTCTGAGAGGAGTTTTACTTTCAGGTTGGTGTACAGCATATTCATCTTGCCTGTTGCAGATCTTAAATTTCCGTTGGCCTTAAAATCAATATGTTGTATGTTGCCGCTTTCTATTTCAACCAGCCCAAGCGCTTTGGATAATGGATTTAGGTTTTTCATATCAAATTTGCCCAAACTTCCGCTATAGGTAAAAGCACCATTTTTATCGGTCAGGTTAAAATCGATATTTACATTCAGCTTTCCGGTGCCCATTAAAAGTGTGTTTAAATCTGCCAGGGCATGGTTCTTTTTAAGCAATTGTAAGCTATCATTGGTTACATTTAAAATATTTCCTGTTAATGCTTTAAAATCAACCGATCCAGCTTTTTTACTTGCCGGGTTAAACTCTGCATATTTAACATTAACGTTTCTTATTTTTACCGTATCAATCAGGATGGGCATGTTTAACCTTTTCAATGCCATATGGGGATAGTTTTGGCCTTTATCAAAACCCGGCTGAGGTGGCGATTCGCGGCTCATAAAAACATCTACATTTGCCGGACCAATCTTTAATGATTTTGCGTGTAGTTTCTCGTCGGTATTTAAACCAATAAAATCCACGCCATTAAATTCTATTTTATCAAAGCTTAAATTGTACCTGTCTTTCTGGATCTTGTATTTTCTTGTAAAAGTAAGTTCATCGTACAATGGCGTAAGTTTAAAGCCCTTAACCGTTATCTTTTTTGATGAGGTGGAACCTTTAATCGTATCCACTTTCATGGTGTACATTTTGTCTTTCGTTACCGATTTATAACCTGCAATCTGAAATGTTACGTCTTTTGTATAATAAAACCGAGTGGTATCACTGCCTGAAAGCGAATCCAGTAAAAAATCATTAATGTTGATATCGAGGTGTTTGATTGAGTTTTTGATTTTTTTGGCTGCGGTTTTATTGATGTAATCGAAATCTGCATCCACAATTTTGATGCTTTTAACATGTACCGATTTAAAGGTTTTGGAAATCTGCTCATAAAGCGATTTTTCATCTTTTATGCTATCGGTTTTCTTGGTTACTTTGTTAAAATACATGTTAATAGATGGCTTTTGTAAGAGGATTTCATTTACCTCTATCTGCTTTTTAAAGTAGGCCGTTAATATTCCAACACGGCTAATCTGCAGTTTCTTTAATTTTAGTTCGAAAATATGGGCGGGTGCCAGTTGTTTTTTCTTCAAGCTATCAAAAACAGCCGTATCGGGAGTCAAGGTAACATCACGCAAGGCCATGCTGCCTGTAATTACATTTAAGTTAATGCTTTTAAAATCTATCCGATATAAATGATGCGATCCATTATAAACACCAGCTTTGATTTTTTCGGTCAATATGGGCTTCCATCGGGCACTTAAGAACATCGCACCAAATGCTAAAATTAAAATCAATATGCCGAATATGCTTCCTATCCAGACCCAAATTTTGTTTTTATTCTGCGGTGTCATTTATTATGGCTTATCCTTACGTAACAGATGGGAGCAAGAAAGGTTTTTTAGGGGCAAGGCAAAAGACTAAAGGAGCAATACCAAAGCAGAAAGAACAAAGTAGAAAGACTAAAGCGGAAAGACCAAAGCGTTACTATTGGGGTTGATTGTTAAAATTATTTTCAGGAGCGCAAGGACAGGGTAGGTAACATCGTTTGTTCCTTTGCTTCGCTTGTACGCTTCGGCCGTCGTGCCTCCTGGCCTGCAGGGTACCACTTTGCCAAGCGCTAGGTGTTTACGGCAGTGGCATGGAAACCCCTCATAATAGCAAGAACAGATGTAATCTAAACCCGACCTTAGCGGGATGCCACAATTTTTTCAATTGGGGCAGAAGTGGGGGCGGGGCTGCATCGCCCTATTGGCACCGAAGCCTACGTTTCCAAAAACATCTGACTCATTTTATAATTAGCAACTATTAATTTGGACCGCAAGTGCAATACAAGTAACAGTGTTTGATCCTTTGCTTCGCTTGTACGCTTCGGCCGTCGTACCTCCTGCCTGCAGGGTACCGCTTCGCCAAGGGCTAAGTTGGTTAGGCCTGTAGCATGGACCCCCCCCCTCATAGTAGCAGGAACAGATGTAATCTAAACCCGACCTTAGCGGGATGCCACAATTTTTTCAATTGGGGCAGAAGTGGGGGCGGGGCTGCATCGCCCTATTGGCACCGAAGCCTACGTTTCCAAAAACATCTGACTCATTTTATAATTAGCAACTATTAATTTAGAGCGCAAGTGCAGTACAAGCAACAGTGTTTGATCCTTTGCTTCGCTTGTACGCTTCGGCCGTCGTACCTCTGGGCCTGCAGGGTACCGCTTCGCCAAGGGCTAATTGGTTAGGGCAGTGGCATGGAAAACCCCTCATATTAGCAAGAACAGATGTAATCTAAACCCGACCTAAGCGGGATGCCACAATTTTTTCAATTGGGGCAGAAGCGGTGGCGGGGCTGCATCGCCCCATTGGCACCGAAGCCTACGTTTCCAAAAACATCTGACTCATTTTATAATTAGCAACTATTAATTTGGAGCGCAAATGCAGTACAAGTAACCGTTTTTGTTCCTTTGCTTCGCTTGTACGCTTCGGCCGTCGTACCTCCTGCCTGTAGGGTACCGCTTCGCCAAGGGCTAGGTGGTTAGGGCAGTGGCATGGAAACCCCTCATACTAGGAGGAACACATTCCGCCACAGGCACCGAACTATACATTTTCAAAAATTTTTATTCAATTATATAAAATATGGATTAATTGGGGTTGCTAACTGTCTTATCATAATCTTACTGTAAACCTTTAAACAAAATCTGTCAAATTGTCACTTTTAATTTTATTTATGTATTTTTGCAATCCCAAAAATGTTTTTAAATAATGATTGATTTACAAGTACAGGATAAGACACACGATGAAGCCAGGCAAGGTGAAGCTTTAATTTTAGATACACCAGTTAAAGCCGATGCCCGTAAATTATATATCGAAAGTTACGGTTGTGCCATGAATTTTGCTGATAGTGAAATTGTTGCCTCTATTTTATCTGAAACTGGATTTGAAACGACAGGGGATTATCACCAGGCTGATGTCATCTTCATTAATACCTGCTCCATCCGCGAAAATGCGGAAACCAGGGTTAGAAACCGACTATCACAATTCGGTGTTGAAAAACGCCGTAACCCAAAATTAATTGTTGGGGTTTTGGGCTGTATGGCAGAACGTTTAAAGTCTAAATTTTTGGAAGAAGAACGTTTAGTTGATGTAGTGGTTGGGCCAGATGCTTATCGCGATCTGCCTAACTTAATTGAGCAGGTAGAAAGTGGACATAAAGCCGTAAATGTTTTATTATCTCGCGAAGAAACCTATGCTGATATTAGTCCGGTTCGTTTAAACAGCAATGGAATAACCGCTTTTATCTCCATTACCCGTGGTTGTAATAACATGTGTTCTTTCTGTGTGGTTCCTTTTACCCGTGGCCGCGAAAGAAGCCGCGATGCACATTCCATTATAGAAGAAGCAAAAGCCTTGTTTGAAGCGGGTTACCGCGAAGTTACACTTTTAGGCCAAAACGTAGATTCATACACCTGGACATCGGAAGATGGTACAGAAACGGTTAATTTTGCGCAGCTTTTGGAGCAAACAGCACTGGTTAGTTCAGATTTAAGGGTACGTTTCTCTACTTCGCATCCAAAAGATATTACCGATGAGGTTTTACGTACCATTGCTAAATACGATAATATCTGTAATTATATCCACTTACCTGTCCAATCGGGAAATACCCGCATATTGGAGTTAATGAACAGGACTTATACCCGCGAATGGTATATCAATCGTATTGACGCCATCCGTAACATTATTCCGGGGTGTGCAATTTCTACCGATATCATTGCTGGTTTCTGTACAGAAACAGAAGAAGAACACGAAGAAACCCTGAGCATGATGGATTATGTGCAATATGATTTTGCTTATAATTTCACTTACTCTGAAAGACCAGGGACATTAGCCGCCCGTAAACTGGAAGATGATATTCCGGAAGAAGTGAAAAAACGCCGTCTGGCTGAAATTTTAGCCAAACAACAGGCACATTCATTAATGCGTTTGCAAGAATGGGTAGGGAAAACTGTTCGGGTTCTGATTGAAGGCACTTCTAAAAAGTCTGATCTTGATTATTGCGGAAGAGGCGACAGCGGAGCAATGGCCATTTTCCCTGCTATTGAAGGCGTAAAACCAGGTCAGTATGCAAATGTGTATATCGAGAAATGTACATCCGCTACGTTAATCGGTAAAATAGTATCATAAAATCCCGTCATGCTGAACCTGTTTCAGCATCTTAACCAGAAAGACGCTGAAATAAATTCAGCGTGACGAACTTTAGAAAGAATAAATGGATACACAAAATATTAAACAACGTTTCGGTATTATTGGCAATTCGCCTTTACTTAACCGTGCCATAGATATTGCCAGCCAGGTAGCACCAACAGATATGTCGGTATTGATTACAGGCGAAAGTGGCAGTGGTAAAGAAGTGTTCTCGCAGATTATCCATCAAATGAGTGCCCGTAAACACGGTGCTTTTATTGCGGTAAACTGTGGTGCCATCCCCGAAGGAACCATAGATTCTGAGCTTTTTGGTCACGAAAAAGGATCATTTACTGGTGCGCATGAGGCCCGTAAGGGATATTTTGAGGTGGCAAATGGCGGTACCATCTTTTTAGATGAGGTTGCTGAGTTACCTTTAGGCACACAGGCTCGTTTACTGCGTATTTTGGAAAGTGGCGAATATTTACGCGTAGGGTCTTCTAAAGTACAAAAAACAGATGTCCGTATTATTGCAGCCACTAACGTAGATGTATATAACCGTGTTAAAAACGGAAAATTCCGCGAAGATTTATATTATAGGTTAAATACTGTTCCATTGCGCATACCTGCTTTGAAAGAACGTAAAGAAGATATTTATTTATTATTCAGAAAATTTGCGGCTGATTTTAGCGATAAATACCGTAGTCCGGCATTACATCTGGAGCCGGATGCCATTCAGGTCTTAACCAATTACAGCTGGCCAGGTAATGTTCGTCAGTTAAAAAACATAGCTGAGCAGATCTGTGTATTAGAAAAAGATCGAAATGTGAGCGGTCAGGCCATTTTAAATTATATCCCGAACGAAGCTGGAAGTAACTTGCCAATGGCGATCAACGCTCAATCGAAAGAAGATTTTACAGAAAGAGATATTTTGTATAAGGTTCTTTTTGATATGAAAAAGGATATGGTTGAGCTTAAAAAACTAGTGGCTGAAATTATTCAGCACGGTGGAAATACCGCTACAGTATTGGCAGATAACCCGCAGTATATCAATCAGCTATACCGTGATGTAGAGTTGCCTGCCGGACAGGAACATGCCTTTACCATTCAGCATCCTGCACCAGGCAATAATAACATTAACAATAATAATAATGCTGATTATTTTGCGCACGAGGCTGAAGAAGTAGAAGAGTCATTGTCGTTGGTGGATAAAGAATCAGACCTGATTAAAAAGGCATTAAAAAAACACAAGGGTAAACGTAAGTTTGCAGCACAGGAATTGGGTATTTCAGAACGGACCTTGTATAGGAAGATTAAGGAATTAAACCTATAAATTTAATTGCTTATATTAAATTCCCTGTAAAGCACGTTTCTCAAAAATTAGACTACATTTTCGATAATGATGAAAATTAAAATATTTGCCTTAATTCTGCTTACTTCGGTATTTAGCGCTTGCTCTTATAAATTCAGTGGAGCATCAACAACGGGATTAAAAACGGTGGTTGTTCGGGTATTTGAAAATAATGCGCCTCTAGTGGTGCCAACATTAAGTAACCAGATTACTGAATCGTTAAAAAGCCGTATCCGTAACCAAACTAAATTGATTATTTCTCCAACAGGCGAGGGAGATGCATCATTTGAGGGTAGAATAACAGGTTATGATATTAAACCGGTTGCGCTTCAGAATAGTGCTACACCAACCGCAGGAGCAAACAGATTAACCATTACGGTTTCGGTAAAATATAAGAATAATATAAAAGAGCACGAAAAAGAAAGTTTTGAAGAGAGCTTTACCAAATATTTTGATTTTCCGATTAATGGGGCGCCCATTCAAACGTTATTGCCTGGAGCTATAGAAAATATCAACAAACAGTTATCGGAAGATATTTTTAACCGTGCATTTGCACAGTGGTAAATAAAACAGTACGCTAAAAAGACAAAATTTTCAAAACCCGTTTACATTTTTTTAACTTAGCGGCAAACCTCGATAATGGATAACAAAAAGCTACTGGCAGATTTACTTGCGCAACCTGGAAAGGTTAGGCCAGAGCATGCATTCATGTTGCAGGAAATGGTTAAGCAATTTCCATACGCACAGCCCATCCATTTACTTTTGGCCAAAGCCAATGCCTCATTTATTCCAAAAGCTGCATTATATGGTCAGGGGCATGTATTGTTCCATGTACTCAATATGGTTCCGGTTGAGGTGGCAGAGCAGGAAGAGGAAGCTGATATTAATGAAGTTGTTGCAGAAAATATACAGCATGAGCCAGAAGTTTTAGCGCAAACAAGTGAATTTACTGATGATAGTCCATCTTTTACGGATCAGGTGTTAGATGCAGAAATAACTAACCACCTGCCCGGCAGCAATAACCATTTTATGGACTTGCCTGTAGATGATGATTCTTTTATCGAAAGTGTAGCCGCTACAGACTTCTTTGCCTTTGAGCAGAAATTAAGTACCGATGTGGTTAACGCTGCACCAGAAATCGAAACTGTTGTGCCAGACGAGCCAGAAAGGAATTTTGTTTCGCAATATAACGATGATAAGCTTCCATACACATTTTTATGGTGGTTAGCTAAAACACGTAAAGAGCATGAGCAGATTTTTCAGCCTTATGCGCATCCTAATGCTAATAGTAATAAACCACAGCCACAAAATAAGCAACAGCAGGAAAGCGCTGAGTTTCAGCAACAGTACGTTGAGCATATTTTTCACATACAAACCCCTTTTGAGGTAGCCGATCACTTAGCCGAATATCCTGCTGCCGAAATTAAAGATGCCAAGGGTGCAGAAATTATCGAGAAATTCTTAAAAGAAGATCCAACAATTAAGCCGCCTAAACCAGAACAGATCGATAATGAAAATAAGGCCAAGAAAAGTGCGGAAGACAATTACGACCTGGTTTCGGAGACTTTAGCTAAAATTTATATCGAGCAAATGCTTTATCACAAAGCCATAGATACTTATAAAAAATTAAGTTTGAAATATCCGGAAAAAAGCCGTTACTTTGCCGACCTTATCCAATCTATAGAAAAGAAATTTTAAAATATAATATTACCATGGTAACCTTTTTAATCATTTTATTAATTATTGCGTGTGTAGCCTTAGGCTTGTTTGTTTTAATACAAAACCCTAAAGGCGGTGGTTTAGCTACAGGCGGTGGCACTAGTAACATGTTTGGTGTACAACGTACCGGCGATGTTTTAGAAAAAGGATCTTGGGTATTGCTAACACTAATAGTGGTGTTAACGCTTGCCGTTACTACAATTGCTAAAACAAGCGGTGGTAGCGCTGCAGTTGGAAACTCAGCTATTCAGGAGCGTTTAAACAAAACACCGTCACCATCTCCAATCGGTGGCAATTTAAACAGCACTAAACCGGCAACCTCAACTCCGGCCAAAACCGATTCAACAAAGAAATAAGTAATACTTACCCATATTTATAAAGCTTTCCTCAAAAGGGAAAGCTTTTTTGTTTTTAGCATTTATTCGCATGAATGAATAGCCATTATCTCTTAACACACATTTAACATAAAAAGCTTTAAATTGCAGCATGAAATTAAGTGTGCTGGTTTTATTTACTGCTCTCGCCGTTGGTATTTCCATCGGGATGGTTAATTTTTATTTTCAGCATAGTCTGTATTACATGGCCATTTCTTTTGGCGTATCGTTTCTATGCAGTTTTTTGGTTTTTTATTACCTGCTGGAGAAATATATCTACACCAAAATCAAACTCATCTACAAGCTGATCCATAACCTTAAATTGGGTAAGGATTTAAAAGATGCGCTTGGTGAGTATGTGAGTTCCGATCCGATTAATGATGTAGAGCAAGAAGTAAAGGAATGGGCAGGCGCAAAAAAAAAGGAAATCGATTTATTAAAAAAACAGGAACAGTTTAGGAGAGAGTTTCTTTCAAATGTTTCGCATGAATTTAAAACCCCGCTTTTTGCCATTCAAGGTTATATCGAGACTTTACAGGATTGCCTGGTAGATGACCCCGATCAAGCCGTTCTATTTCTAAAGAAAGCAGAAAACAATGTAGAGCGGTTGAGTTATTTGATTAAGGATTTAGACGTTATTTCAAAATTAGAAACAGGAGAATCGCCAATTAACTATCAAAAATTCGATTTTGTACAACTGGCAAAAGAGGTAATGGAAAACCTCGAAGACCGCGCCAAAGCAAAAAACATTAAACTCTTTTTTAAAGATAAGTACACTGCCATGACCCTGGTTTCTGCCGATCGCGAAAAGATTAGGCAGGTGCTAATCAACTTGATGGTAAACAGCATTAAGTACGGTATTGATGGAGGCGAAACCGCCATTAAAATTTTCGAACTGCATGATCAGGTTTTGATCGAAGTTACCGACAACGGTATTGGTATAGAAGAAAAACATCTCGCACGGCTGTTCGAGCGTTTTTACCGCATTGATACCCACAGGGCAAGAGAAGTTGGAGGCACGGGTTTAGGTTTAGCTATTGTAAAACACATTTTAGAAGCACACCAGCAAACTATTTCGGTAAGGAGCACACCTGGTATAGGAACTACCTTTGCCTTTACCCTACAAAAAGGTGGGTAATTTATATCTTATTAAGTACATCAGCTTATCGTCTTTTGCAGCCCACAGGCACGTAAATCATACACAAAGTAGTTGTGCCCGCACCTATGCCATTTTATTATTCATGGTTTGCTGCCTAAAGCTATAGAAATAAGGCACAACCAAGGTTTTAGAAAAAATAAATTAGTTAATATAATTCATAAATTAACATTAACTTAACATTGGGCTTGTAGCTTTGCAACATATTAAAAATTAACATGAACAATATTTTTAAGTTCTTTACACCTCAAGACAAAAAGTTTCATCCGCTTTTCGAACAAGCTGGTAGCAATGCATTAAAAATTGCTGAAACCCTTTTAGAAATGGTGAGTACGGGTGATGCTGAAAGCAGAAAAACAATTTTTAAAGAAATTGAGCGCTTAGAGCATGTAGGTGATGATATTACCCATTCGATATTTCTTGAACTGAGCAGGAACTTTATTACACCATTTGATAGAGAAGACATTCATGCATTGGCTACGGCTGTTGATGATGTTGCCGATTATATTTATGGTACTGCAAACCGCATGCAGATGTATAACATGAACACCATTAACGAGCCGATTGTTAAAATTGCCGAACTTTTGGTAGAAATGTGTACCGATATTGATAAAGCAATTAAAGAGTTGCGCAGCTTTAAAAACATCCGGGTAATTGCTGATGCGTGTATTCGTATTAACAGTGGCGAAAACCAGGCTGATTATGTATTTACGTTAGCGGTAGCCCGTTTATTTGAATATGAAACCAATGCGATTGAATTAATTAAACAAAAAGAGGTTTTACAAACGATAGAAAAAGCAACCGATAAGTGTGAGGATGTGGCAAATGTGCTTGAAACTATCTTGGTTAAAAACGCTTAATAAAAAACAAACATGGTAACTACCTTATTGGTTGTTGTTGTAATTCTGGCTATTGCTTTCGATTACATTAACGGCTTTCACGATGCCGCTAACTCGATTGCAACAGTTGTTTCTACAAAAGTTCTTACGCCTTTTCAGGCGGTTTTATGGGCTGCGTTATTCAATTTCGCTGCCTACTTTTATTTTACCGACCACAAAGTGGCCAATACTGTTGCTAAAACGGTAATCGAAAATTATATCACTTTAGAAGTTATTCTGGCAGGTTTAGTTGCTGCAATTATCTGGAACCTTTTAACCTGGTGGTATGGTATTCCTTCAAGTTCATCACACACTTTAATCGGTGGTTTTGCTGGTGCAGGTATGACACATGCTTTACTTACTGGCGCTAGTCCGCTTGATGCTGTAAACATGGGTTATGTAATAAAAATTGTTTCTTTCATTGTATTGGCACCAATAATCGGTATGGTGATATCAGTTGTATTAACACTAATTATTATCAATATCTGTCGTTATGCGAAGCCGGCAACTGCTGAGAAATGGTTTAAACGCCTGCAATTGCTTTCTTCTGCTGCATTAAGTTTCTTCCACGGAGGTAATGATGCTCAAAAGGTAATGGGTATTATTGCAACGGCATTAATTGCATCGAAAGTAATTCCAAACTTCGAATCGATGCCCGCTTGGGTGCCTATCTGCTGTTATTCAGCAATCTCTTTAGGTACGATGAGTGGCGGTTGGAAAATTGTTAAAACAATGGGGTCTAAAATCACCAAGGTAACCGCACTTGAAGGTGTTGCTGCTGAAGGTGCTGGAGCGATAACATTGGGTATTACGGAGCATTTCGGTATTCCGGTTTCTACTACACACACCATTACAGGTTCTATTGTAGGTGTAGGTGTGGTAAAAAGTGTTTCGGCTGTACGTTGGGGGGTAACCATCAACTTAATTTGGGCATGGATTTTAACCATTCCGGTTTCGGCCACATTGGCTGCCATTATTTATGCCGTGATTTATTACTTAAAATAAAAACAAAATCCTTTAATATTTTCAGAAGACCAAGGCATTAGCTTTGGTCTTTTTTTTGGGTCTTTTTTTACCGCAAAGAACGCTAAATTTTCGCAAAGCGATGTTTTGTTTTACCACAGAGGGAATTGAGTTTGCACGGAGCAACACGGAGAAAAGCTATCATATAGGCTACTATTAACATGATACCAACAAAACGGTCGTGCTCGATTGAAGCGTGCAACGGAGATATTTTCTTTCTGTGAAAGACCCTGAAACAAGTTCAGGGTGACGATTTGCCGGAGAGATTTACTTGCATAGATTTTCCACTGTGCTATACCTCGCTTTTTCTGTGTTTTTTCTTGGTAAAACCGGTGGTTAAAGCATGCGTATGCCTACAAATTTTTCTTCATTTCCTTCGCTACTTCTTTTGCAAGCGGATCTTCACTTTTTTCCAGGTTCGCTATAATACTTTCCTGATTTTTTGTTGAATGGTTCTGGCTCATTTTAAAAACATGGTCGATCTGCTGGACCATAACTTCGAATCCTGTAATTGCTTTTAAATGCTTCTGGATATATGCTTCATCCATTTTATTAAATGCAGCAGGACTTGTTTCAGGGCGCTCATACTGATCTGTCAGTTCTTTGATCACCTGGTAAGTTTCTTCCGAATCCATAAGTCGGATCGTGCCTTTTGCCTGAACCGTTTTATAATTCCAGGTAGATACTGAAGCTGGTTTTTCGTAAACTGAAGCACTGATATAAGCATGCGCACCAGTAAAAAGAGCCATTACGTTTGGATTTTGCTCAAAGGCCCTACAATGATCGGTTTTCGTCATAATGTGGCCGGTAAGTTTGATCAAATCACCATTGGTGATGGTTTGAACCGGTACCTGCGTAACAACCGGATACTCGCCATCAAAACCAATTAATGTGATAAAGTTATTTTGTTGCATAAATTCAAGAATTTCATCTTGATTGCCTGCTTTAGAATAGGATGTTTTGTACATGAGTTGTGCTCTCTACCACAGAGGCTATTGAGTTCAATATATATAAAATGAGGGTTTTAACAGTACTTTTACTCCTATCTACATGACCTCCGTGTATTTTTTGTGTACCCGGTGGTTGAAGGGACTTAAAATTTAACGCTGATTTCTACCGAATCTGTTCCGTTTTTAGGTAATACCCAATCCGGACCTTCTTGAATCAACCGCTTTGCTTCTGCATCTGCTTTTTTGTTCAGCGATTTGATAACGGCGATGTTGGTAGGCCGCCCGTTGCTTTTAACTTTGAAACTTAAAATTACAAATTGTTCTGGTCCTTTAGGGTTATAAAGCCTATTGTTATGCGCTAAGTACTGGCTATAATTAATGGTAGAAACCGGAATAGGCTTCGTAATTTCAGTAACTGATTTGCCATCAAGGTTTTGCTCTGCACGCAGCGTAATTTTTGGTGCAGCAATATTTTCCTTTTTTTGCCCGTTTGAACCTGTAATTAAAGCAATTTCGTTTATTGATTTATTGCCGCTTAATGCATTTTTAATCGCATTAGGGTCTTGCAAACCAGCTACAGGTAATTCTTTAAAGCCAATCGCATTAATTAATAAGTCTTTATCTTTTGCATTACTATCGGCAGGTAAATAGAAATAACCCTTGGCATCGGTCGCGGTTACATTTTTAGAACCAGCTAACTTTACCACTGCTCCCTGAACGGGCTGACCATTACTTTGATCTACCACATTGCCACTAAATGCAATTTTACTTGAGCCTATTGCAGGTTCTGCTGTATCAACAGCCTCACTTAATGTAGCTTGGCTTGATTTATAATCGTTAAGGCCTACACGGCTCATTGCTTTTGCTCGATTATTATCCGATGCAATTTTTGCCGCTTTTACTTCAGCCATTTGCTGTTTGGCAGGTGCAACAATAGTGCTTGTTTTAGTGTTTTTTGCCAGATCTCCTGTTTTTGAGGCCGTTATTGCGTTATCAATCAGGGTTGCTCGAGTCGAGTTTTGCGTAACGATTTCTTCCTTAGCTTTTGTCTGTGCTGAAGCGATACTCGTTGAACTGTCTAATCGAACCAATACACCTTCCTTTTTGTGTGCAGCAATTTCTGCATTCCTGCGGTTGGTTTCGCGCATAAAGAATAAAATGCTTACCGCAATAAAAGCCACAGTTGCGGTTGCTGCAATACTTAATCTTTGGGTGGTAATGCCCCATAGTTTGCGCTTTACAGGCTTTTCTGATACACGATCATACAGTTGTTTTTGTAAAATAGATAGCGTTTGCTTGCGTTTGGGCGATTGCTTCAGTCCTTCCAAAGCTTCGGCAACGAAAGGATCTTCCAAAGCTTGTCTTTCTACAAAATGCATAGCCTTAGCATCAAGTTTACCATCCAGGTAATCTTCCAGTACATCAATATCTAACCAATCGTTATTCACTACTGTTTTTCTCTATACAAATCTTTAAATTCCGCTTACCATTTTGGATGTAACTCTTCACTTTAAGCATATCGTAACCCGTAATATCGGCTACTTCTTTATAGCATTTTTCTTGTAAATAAAATAAATCTACGCTTTTTCGCTGTTCTTCAGGCAAAGTTTCCATACACTTTTCCATAATGGTAAGCTGCGTTTCTTTTGTGTTGTCTATATCCAGATGCACAAACTCGCTGTTTTCCACAAAAGTATCGTCTATAGAGACATTATTTTGCTTCGCCGATTTCCGTAATGCCATTAAACAATGGTTCCGCGTTAAAACATGAAGCCAGCTCTTAAAGTTCTGTACCTCATGTATTTTTAACTTCGTCACCAGTTCTTCAAAAATCTGCATCACCGCATCCTTGCTTTGCTCTTCATCTTTGAAGTAGTTTAAGCAAACCCCGAATACTAAATGCATGTATTTGTTGTAAAGCGTACCCAACGCGTCTAAATCGCCCGTATTTTTATACCCGGCAATTAATTTGGCGTCGTCTTGCTGGGTGTTTCCAGCTGTGTTTTTTATAAACCTCAAAAAATGGTCGCTATTTCGAATTATCTTTCAAGTATAAAAAATATTTCTCACTGATGTGACATAAACTAATTTTTTAGGAAGAAAGGTTCAAAATATTTACGTTAATGACGATCTTTTTGAGTCATTTATATTGCTGTCCTATACAAAGACTTATCTTTGAATATAAAATATGGCCGTTGTTTTGCTAAGCATGATTAAACACACAATATGAAAAAGATTAATATTTTATTGGTATCACTAACCATGATGGTATTTTCCAACCTAAATGTTAGTGCCCAGATTAAACTGAGCGATATATTTAAAAAGGTAACCGAGAAGCAGGGTTCTACCACAGCCATTGCAGGCACACCTTCCACTTTTGAAATAGGACAGGGAATTAAAGAAGCGCTACAAATCGGTGTTTCTGCTGGTGCAGACAGGCTTTCGGTTAAAGACGGCTTTTTAGGCAATTTAGCTGTTAAAATCCTGATGCCCCCTGAAGCACAAAAAGTTGAAAAAACATTACGTAGTATAGGTTTGAACAAGCTTTGTGATAATGTAATTGTTAGTTTAAACCGCGCCGCTGAGGATGCTGCCACCGAAGCAAAGCCTATTTTTATATCGGCCATTAAACAGATGACCTTAACCGATGCGACCAATATCCTGATGGGAAGCAAAGATGCAGCTACAGCATATTTTAAAAGGGTAACCACGGCACAATTGATGCAGAAATTTAGCCCAATTGTAACCACAAGCTTAAATAAAGTTAATGCCACCAAATATTACAGCGATTTAACTACACAGTACAACCGTTTGCCTTTGGTAAGGCCTGTAAACACCAATTTAACCGAATACGTTACTCAAAAAGCAATTGATGGTTTATTTGTTGAAATAGCAAAAGAAGAGCTTAAAATTAGGGGTAACTTGAGTTCAAGAAGCACAACGCTACTTCAAAAAGTATTTGGTTACGCGGATAGAAAAAAGATTTAAATCTGGTGTGATTCGTGGAGACACGAACCACGGCGGAAGAGATTTAATCTGTTTTAATTTGATTGCCTCGGTCTTTGTCCTCACAGACCGAAATTAGATTAACTGTAGGTGTTGATTGCTGCTCGTGAGGAGACGAACCACGGCAAATTGACCAACATAAAGTATGTTTTAAGTAAAATAGAGCTTCCTGATCCCACTCAGCAACGGCATACACAAAAACTATTTGTAAAATTGTACATGACGAAAATCAGCACCACGATACTTTCTATTTTAATTCCCTCTGTAGCACTAATTGCTTCCTGCAGCAACAATAAATCTGAGGCAGAAAATACAAAAGCCATTTTAGATACGGTTTCTTTAAGCAGTAAAAACTTCGCATTAGCCTATCAGGATGGAGATAAAATTGTAGCTACGAGTATCGATACCATGAAGCAGATTTCGTTTGGTGGTGCAACTGATCCGGCTATTTCTCCTGACGGGAATAAATTGGCATATACGCTTAGCGATTCTGCCGGGAACCGATCAATATGGGTTGCCGATATGGAAAACAAAAGCCAGGGTAAATTACAGGTAAATAGTAATAATTATTATCAAGCCATGTGGTCTGCTGATGGAAGTACGATTGCATTTAATATTTTTAACAGCAAACACCTGTGGAAAATAGGTGTTATTAAAACCGATAATTCGGGATATGTGATGCTTGATAGCGCATCTAAAATAAATATTTATGCCCCAACCTGGAAAAATGAAAAGAAAATCATCGGGCACGATCTTACCAGGCTTTATACCTTTGATCTTACCGGAAAGTTAATCGATACCAAACTGATATCCGATTTGATCGGGAAAGAATTTTCCATTGCAAGCAGTAACCGTTTCTTTTTTACAAAAGACGGTACGAAATTAATTTTTAATGCAGGGAATGCCGATGCTTTAGATGGATTGAATGGTCCAAACGAAGCGGTTTATATTTTAGATTTGGCCAGTAAGAAAATACAGCGGATTTCGCCAAAAGGTGTACATGTTGCTTATGTTTTTCTTACGGCTGATGACCGGATTTTTTACAGCGGAGCTGAAAAGCCTTTTACGCACAGCAAATTTATGTGGCAGATTTAAATGGAAATATTAAAACTGTAGTGGATAAAGGCACTAACCCAACTGGTGCGCTAAAGTAGGAGAAACTTATTGAGTTACAAGAAGCTAAGTTGGTTCCTGTGTTCCGCTTATACGCTGCCCCCTATACTCGGGATGCAGGGTATCGCTTCACCCGCCCGCCTGAAACGGGCAGGGGGGTTGGTTGCCAAAGCTTCAGTTCATTTTAGCGGTTGTAATGTGCACCTACTTTGTGCCTAAACCCGATTGTAATGTAAAGCCCGTAAGCGAAGAATGAGTGCGGACTTGAAATGAAAAGCGGGACTGCAGCCTGCCAAGAACATTCACTTTTCATTTCTAAAAAACAATTAAAATCTAATCTATGCTGCGCATGTTGGTCTAAATCTTAAGGTTAAAAAAAAATAACGAAATTTAAAGTAATATTGATTCTCATCCGTTTACTGGGTTATTAAGCAAAATTTAGTGCCAACAAACGAACCACAAAATATCATTTCAACGGTTGCCAATTATGGTAAACGCTTATTTAGTTTCATCCGCGGCCGGGTGAATACGGATGAGGATGCAGAAGATATCTTGCAGGATGTTTGGTTTCAACTCAGCAATCAACCAGAAGCAGGTGCCATTGAGCAGATTAGCGGCTGGCTATATCGGGTAGCGAGAAACAAGATTACCGATAAATACCGCAAGCAAAAGGAAGAATCGTTAGAAGATTTCACTTTTGAAGGCGAAGAAGGTGAAATCAATTTTAAAGAAATTTTACTTGCAGAAGCCTACTCGCCAGAAGAAGAAAGTTTAAAGAAACTATTCTGGGATCAACTGTTTTTGGCGCTGGAAGAATTGCCAGAAAATCAACGTTATGTATTTGTTCAGAACGAATTGGAAGAACGTACTTTTCAGGAACTGGCCGATGAAAGCGGAGAAAATATTAAAACATTAATATCAAGAAAGGGTTATGCGGTAAAACACCTGCGTAACCGTTTACAAAATTTATATCAGGAATTTATTAACTATTAAATTTGCAGACATGATGAATAGAAATTTTAATCGGCGCAAGAAATTTATTTTCTTTTTACCCGTAGCGGTGCTTATTGCAGCGGTATTGGGTTATGTGGTTATGTTTTTATGGAATTGGATTTTACCTGAGGTGGCACATGCAGGCAAACTTAATTATTGGCAAGCGCTCGGTTTACTTGTGCTGTGCAGGTTGCTTTTTGGGAACTTTAATAAAGGTGGGGGGCATAATGGTTTTCGTGAACGTGCCCGCGGAATGCGTGCCAAATGGGATTCGATGAACGAGGAGGAGCGTGCAAAATTTAAGGAAGAATACAAGCGGAGATGTGGCGGATGGGGCCACCACCGCAATAAGGAATAATTTGGAAGCCTCGATTAATTCGGGGCTTTTTTGTTTTACTATCATTCTGAATGAGGTATCGTCATCTCGACCACAGCAACGCGGAGAGATCTATCAAGACAGATTTCTCCATTTCGCTGCACTTCAGGAAATGACGGTCGATTTTTTAAACCGTCATGCTAATAACGACTTTTCTACTTATTCTACCCGTTGATGTCTCACCGACCGAATGGTAACTACTAAAAGATCCTTCGACTCCGCTCAGGATGACATAACTAGGGATAACTCTTAGTAAATAAAAAAATCAAAATAATTTAAAGTAAAAATAAACTTGCTGCGTCTTCCTATATAAATAACAAAAACAACAGGTGTGCTCGCAAATTACTAACAGTGAGTCGCTTACCGTCAATTAAAATATATAGAAGATGAAAAAAATATTAAAAACAATAGGATTCGGGATGTTGCTTGGAGCAGTTGCTTTCTTCATACCATTTGTATTCAAATTTATATTGGCCATTATGCTGATCGGTTTAATGTTCAGGGTTTTTACCGGTAGGCGCCGCCATTACTTCCATAATCGCTTTAACGGTTTCGAGAATCATTACAGTCCGATTGTACCAATCGATAACCAATGGTATAGGCCAAATGTACAAGACAACGGAACAGTTAACCTTATTAACGTAAATGATTAACCGCCATGAGAACATTTAGAATATTATTGGCATTAGCCGTTGCTGCAGGAACTTTTTACAGCTTAAATGTACTGGCCGTTCAGCACGGATACCCTGATCGGTTGGATTTTAAAAACAGGCATTATCATGATGATTGTGATCACGAGCAATATAAAAACCATGGTTTCAGTCATCATCGTACGCAGCAGGCCGATACCATTATCCCAACAGACAGTATGAACAAAGTAAATAGATAGCCTTATGTCAAAAGTACTTTTTTTAAGCGATCCATATCAGGCCGATGTTAGTCCGATTTTGAGTATGGCAAATGAAATGATTACCCGGGGAGAGCAAGTTACTTTCTTTAGCTCGGATGAATTTAAGGCTCCGATAGAACAAATTGGCGCAGACTTTAAAGCCTATAACCAGGAGTTGAATATTTTTCAAGGAGAAAAGGCTGTTGAAGAAGAAGAAAAGCCTAAATCGGGATTGATCAGCGCATTGCTGGAGCCCATGAAATTTATTGATGATATTTTGGTTCAGTTAAGGGGTTTGAAATTTGATTATGCCGTTTTATCACCGTCATATCCCTATGCAAATATCATTACACAGCTGTTAGATATCCCTAAAACGGAACAAGCGGTTTACCATTGATATTGGCTTGGCCTTTGAATTAACAACATAAAATAACAATTAAAATTAAATAAAATGTATAATGAACATAGATGCCATTCGGGCAAGATGCATGGCCACTTCGGCACAGGAGCAGGAAAATTTAGCAGGCACTTTGGCGGTCCGTTTGCTCATCACAAACACGCCATGTTTAACCATGGCTTTAGAAAGGTGCCTGCTAATATAGAAGAAACTGAAAGTAACTTTGTTATTGAGCTTTTTGCGCCAGCTTTGCTTAAAGAAAACTTAAAGGTAGTGACCAAAGATGACGTATTAACCATTTCTTACCAACCAAAAGAAGAAGCCGATGCAGGTAAAAAGTATAGCCGTAGAGAATACAGCAACGGCACTTTCGAAAGAGCTTTTAATTTAAACGGAAAAGTTTTAGTCGAAAATATTTCGGCCAGATACGCCGATGGAATTTTGAAGGTTACACTCCCTAAAAACCCTGAAACGAATACACCAGAGAAGGATATTCTGGTAGACTAAGTTTCGTCTATTATAATTTCCAAGCCCTAATTGTTTAAAGCAGTTGGGGCTATTTTGTTTGTTTTGAGAGAAAAATAATCACCTGATAATGCTTTACGGTAATTAAGAAAGCAGAAATTAAATGTGGGTTTGTTATTCGCGGTATTTTAAGGTACTTTTGCTAAAAGACATAAACACAATAGCTTGAATTTTAACGACTTTAATTTTAACCCCGATTTATACGAAGGTTTAATGGCCATGGGGTATAAAAGCGCTACTCCAATACAAGAACAAGCCATCCCGGTAATTTTAGCTCATCATGATCTGATTGCCTGCGCTCAAACTGGTACAGGAAAAACGGCCAGCTACCTTTTACCCGTAATGGATAAAATTAGCAAAGCTGCCAATAGGCACAACAATACCTTAATTTTGGCGCCAACACGAGAGCTTGCGCAACAGATTGATTTACAGGTAGAAGCTTTGGCTTATTTTACCAATATCAGTTCATTAGCGGTTTACGGTGGGGGAGATGGTATTGCTTACGAACAGCAAAAACGCTCCATGCGCGATGGTGTAGATATCATTATTGCTACTCCGGGCAGGTTGATGGCGCATTTATCTTCAGGTGTATTAAAACTGGAACATTTACAGCATTTGATTTTAGATGAAGCAGATAGAATGTTGGATATGGGCTTTTACGACGACATTATCCGCATTATTAGCTATCTGCCAAAGAAAAGGCAAACGCTTTTGTTCTCCGCTACGATGGCGCCGAAAATAAGAACCATGGCGGGCAAGATCTTACACGAACCGAAACAGATTACCATTTCAATTGCTAAACCTGCTGAAGGAATTGATCAACAAGCTTATAACATTCACGATCAGCAAAAACAAGCTTTGTTAACGGAAATTTTCAAAAGCGACCAATATAAAAGCAGTATCATTTTTGCCTCTACAAAAGAAAAGGTAAAGGCATTATATAAAGCTTTTAAAGGTTTGGGCATTAAAGCCGAAGCTTTCCACTCTGATTTGGGGCAAAAAGAACGCGAGGATATTTTATTGGCCTTCAAAAACCGAAGGTTACCAATTTTAATCGGAACGGATGTATTATCTCGTGGAATTGATGTAGAGGGAATCGATTTGGTAATCAATTATGATGTTCCTGGCGATCCGGCCGATTATGTGCACCGCATTGGGCGTACGGCAAGGGCTGCAACTAAGGGTACAGCCATTACCCTGGTTAACGGAAGGGATAAACGCAAGTTTGATAACATCGAAAAGTTAATTGAGAAACCGGTTCCGCGTATGCCACTCCCAGAAACCATAGCTGCAATGGAAATTACGCATGTAGAAGAAAAGAAAGCACCGCATAAAGGAAATAAAAAGGTTTGGCATAAAAAGAAAAAACCAAAACCTTCAGCTTAAAAAAATCTGAAACGCCATAAGAATGTGCTTATTGGCGTTTTTCTTTTATAGATTATCTTTGCGCTATTTGATGGCAAATTTCATTCTTATCGGTTTATGCATTTTGGCTGGCATTCTTTTCAGAAAGAGTAAGTCGTTGCCCAAAGATGCACATAAGGGCATTAATGCATGGATTATCTATATTGCACTGCCTGCTGTGTCGTTTAAGTATCTGCCACATATTACCTGGAGTAAAGATTTATTGTTTCCGGCATTTGCGCCAATTGGTGTCTGGCTATTGGGTTGGCTATTTATTGCCCTCTATAGCCGTACCCAGAATATCAGCAAAGCTACTGCTGGCGGATTAAAACTAACCAGTTCGCTAAGTAATACTTCATTTGTGGGTTTCCCGCTAATTCTGGCTTATTTTAGCGAAAAGGAACTGGCAATTGCTATTATCTGTGATCAGGTAACTTTTATGCTGCTGTCTACCATTGGTGTTATTGTGGCCATCCGTTCTTCGCAGGATCAAAAGTTAAGCCCAAAATTAGTGCTGAAAAAAGTATTGACCTTTCCACCGCTTATTGGTTGTGTTTTAGCACTGATTCTGCCACATTTTATTAATCTTTCTTCACTTGATCCACTATTCGAAAAGCTGGCGGGCACAGTTGGTCCATTGGCGCTATTTTCGATAGGTTTACAACTAAAATTTGGGGGATGGTTTAGCGAATTGAAACACATCGGGTTTGCTTTATTGTACAAACTGATCCTGGCGCCATTTGCTGTGTTGATTGTGGCAATTCTCTTAAATGCAAATGGAATGATTATCAAAATCAGCATTTTCGAAATGGCTATGCCTACATTAGTAAGCGCTGGTGTAGTAGCCGATCAATATAACCTTAACCCTAAGCTTTCTAATCTGGTGGTGGGGATTGGGATATTGCTTTCATTTATTACTACGGGTTTATGGTGGTTGGTGCTGAATTATTCAGGGGTGGTTTAATTTTACTTTTTTACCACAGAGACTGAAGAGAAAAGGCACGAAGATCACAGAGATTTGTATATTTTAACAACAGATAGAAAGGATGGGCACAGATAGAAACTCTAATTTATTATAAACGTCAAAGTGAGAGAAGTAGGCTAGTTCACAGGGTTTCTCAGTGTTCCTCTGTGTAAAACTCGGTGAGCTCTGTGGTTAACAAAAAAAGCCGCAAAATTTCTTCTGCGGCTCCTTAAATGATTTTGATTGAATTACAAAGCTAATTTCTTAGCAATTGCAGATGGGATACCTGCTTTGTTTAATAAAATTGCAGTTGTTTTATATTTTACATAGTTTTTAGTTACGTATAAATATCCTTTGTAATCGTTGCTTGCTCCCCAGGAGTTTTTAACGATATAATATTCTTTACCGTTCTGATCTTTGGCTAAACCAACAATGTGCATACCATGATCATCAGTGGTTTGATAGTTGTCGAAAGCAAGCTGACGGTTTTCCTGTGTAATTTCCATCTCTGGCTGTGGACCGTTAAACATTTCTGCTTTTTGTTTCGCAGTCATATCAGCGAAAGGCGTTTGCGGCACAAAGGCTACACCATTTTTCCAGCTGAAGTTTTTTTCGCTAACATCTGTAGCCCATGCCACTGTATAACCACCTTTTAAGGCATTATCAATAATATCTGTTAGCTCGTTCACTTTTACATTATAAACCTGATCGAAAGACCAGTTATCTGGTACCAATAAAGTAAATTTGCTATAGAAAGGGTGATCGTTGAATGAAGAAAGTTCCACATAGTTATCTGGATTTAAACCTACCACTTCCTGAGCGAAAGTTTTAGGGGTATATTTTTTACCATTATAGGTGAAGTTTTCTGGTACGGCACCCAAATAAGCGTCGATTACACTTGTATAAGCTTTTAACCAGTTAGGTGTTAACTCGCCATTTGCATTTTTTACAACAGCTTCTAAAACACCTTTTTCAATATCGCCAAGTTCTGCAGTTTTATTGATTTTAGTGCCGTAGTTTAGTCCGGTGTATACCTCTTGTGGAACTGCGCCATATTTTCTGTACATGTTGATTACGTCGTGCAAAGCGCCACCATCGCCTAATGAAACTGCCCCATGCATGCGCACGTAATTTTTACCTTTTTCTACATAAGCATTACGGGCTGAGAAAAGCGGAGATAAAGCTACAGGCTGTTTGCCAGCTTTAATCATTTCTGATTCTAAAAATGAGTTGGTAGAATAGCTCCAGCAGGTACCTGAAGATCCCTGGTTCTGAACCGGGGTATTGGCAAGATTAATTACTTCCGTAAATTTAAAAGAAGCTGCACTGTTTTCGCTTTGGTTGTTTTTTAAAGAATTAACGAGATTGTCTTGTGCATAAGTCGCTGATATAGATAACGACAATGCCAAACCAATCACACTGATTTTGGTGTAGTTGATCATTTTATGAATAATTAATAAAGTCAGCGAATGTAAAAATACTTGTTGATTTGACCTCAAAAATTTTGTAATAAATCAATAACATCGGTCATTTTATTGCAACAATGTTGAATTAACATTCTGGTAAACTGATCGGAATGTTGGTTGCTAATCCGCCGTCAGATGTTTCTTTGTATTTGGCATTCATGTCGAGTGCAGTTTCCCACATGGTATTTACCACCGCATCTAAACTTACTTTTGCCTTATCAGGATTACTTTGTAATGCCAATTGGCTCGCGGTAATGGCTTTAATGGCACCCATGGTGTTTCTTTCGATGCAAGGAATCTGTACCAGGCCGCCAATCGGATCGCAGGTTAAACCCAGGTGATGTTCCATGGCAATTTCTGCTGCCATTAAAACCTGCCGCTGCGAACCACCTAAACACTCGGTTAAGGCTGCTGCAGCCATGGCCGAGGAAACGCCGATTTCGGCCTGACATCCACCCATAGCGGCTGAAATTGTTGCTCCTTTTTTGAAAATACTGCCAATTTCTGATGCACAGGCAACAAACTGGATGATTTTTTCTTCGCTATAACCATCACAAAAGGTGATAAAATATTGCAATACGGCAGGGATTACGCCTGCGGCACCATTGGTAGGGGCGGTTACCACACGACCAAACGATGCATTTTCTTCATTAACAGCTAATGCAAAACAGCTTACCCAGTCTAAAATATAGTTAAAGCCGTTTCCGCCTTTTCTGATCGCTGTTACCCAGCCAGTATAATCTGAATATTCGGTTTTGCCAATTAATCGTTTATTTAATGGAAATGCTCTCCGCGCTACATTTAAGCCTCCAGGTAAAAAACCTGTGGTATGGCAGCCACGATAAATACAATCGCGCATCACGGCGAAATGCTGCAAAATCCCTTTTTTGGTCTCTGCTTCAGTACGCCAGGCCAGTTCATTCTCCATTACGATTTCGCTTACCTTTAAACCGGTAGATAAACACCAGTGTAAAAGATCTTTGGCTTTCTCTACAGGAAAGGGAAGGTCTACCTGGGCTTTTTTGCTATTGTCTTCGCCCTCTTTTACCACAAAACCGCCACCAATGGAATAGTAGGTTTCTGAAAAAGCTTTTCCATCTTTTAAAAATGCCTGAAAGGTAACAGCATTGGGGTGGAATGGTAAACTTTCAGCGAAAAGGAAAAGCAGGTCGTTATCATAATCAAAATCAATAATTAATTGATCGGCAAGATTTAATTTTTTATCTCTTTGGATGCTTTCGAATGTAGGGGTAACTGCATCTACATCAAAAGTTACCGGATCTGCACCTGTTAAGCCCAGCAGAATGGCTACATCAGTTCCATGTCCTTTGCCTGTTTTGGCAAGAGAGCCATACAGTAATATCTTGATACCTTCAACATTGTTAATCAGGTTATGCTGTGTAAGGGAAGCCGTAAATTGCTGGGCAGCCCGCCACGGACCTAATGTATGCGAACTGGATGGGCCAATACCTATTTTAAAAATATCGAAAACCGAAATTTGTTCCTTAATCATTATGAAAGTTAGTTATACAAAGCTATAATTGTTTTATGATTTTGGATAAATTAATTTTGTGTGAATACCGAAATATTTTATTTTAGAAAAATCTAATCCAAACGCTCCAAAAATGGACTTTAACAATCATTATCAAGAAATTGACTTAAGCTACTGCCGTGCCAGCTCGGGCAAAAGACTTGCAAATTATATCATCGACTTAATTGTTTTTTACGTCATTCTTTTTGGCGTTTACATTTGTGTCGGCATTTTATTTTCTGGACTTTTAGACGGCATCACTGACCTTGTAGACCGGTTAATCGCTATGGTTTGTTATGGCTTTATCATGTGTTTAATAGAAGCTGTTTCACGTGGAAAATCAATCGGAAAACTGATCACCGGAACGAAAGCTGTAAACCTGGATGGTAGTGAGATCAATTTCGCAAAAGCATTTACTCGGAATATGATCCGTGTAATTCCTTTTAATGCCATTAGCGGCCTCAGCAGTCCCTGTGATCCCTGGCATGATCGCTTGTCGGACACGATGGTAGTTGACGAGAAAAAACTGTCCTTACAAACGCAAAGAGTTGATCTGTTTGATGCGGTTAAAAATCAAACTCAATAATATCTTCATCTTTCAGCATCCGCTCTACAAACTTCTGGTGATTTTGTGGCGTACCGGTAGCCGTCCAGTTTCCGGTAATGATATTGTTTACCAGCTGATGCTTGCCACGTTGGGGTTTCAGTTTACTTTCCCTGAAAACTTCTTCGTAACTTTCTAAATCGCCATGTGTATGTTGTTTTTTAACAATGCGATAGATGCGCTTGGTAAAACGGCGGTCGCCGATTTCTTCTAAAAATGGGAAGATGATTAAAGCCAACATCACCACAATGGTAACGCCAACGGCCTGTTCGTAATAGCCAGAACCTACTGCCATGCCAATGGCTGCCACAATCCAGATGATGCAAGCTGTGGTTAACCCTTTAACGCGGTTTTCTTCTTTGAAAATTACTCCAGCCCCTAAAAAGCCAATGCCGGTAACAATGTTAGACGCAATCCGATCCTGACTGGTGGGGCCTATATTAATCGATAGGATGGTAAATAAGGTAGCGCCCAGACCAATCATCATCATGGTTTTTAATCCGGCAGATTTACTTCTGTACTCGCGTTCGGCTCCGATTATACCGCAAAGTAGTGTAGCCAATAAAAATTTATTGATTTCGCTTTGTGTTATAAAATGGTTTTGCTCTATAATTTCGTTCATCGCCTTTAATTGTCAACGGCAAATTAATAAAAATCATAACATCTTAGTCCATTTGCACGGCCACCATTTGAACTATTTGGAAAATATTTTTCATAACCTAGGCCAATTTCGGATGTTCCGCCTGTATTGCTGTAGTTAATTTTAGAAGTTGTAGCATCGTGACTAATTCCCAATCTGAATTTTTCACCATTGGTTTTGCGGTTAAAAATATCGAAGATTACTGAAAATACAATCGCATCATTTCCATTCGAATTGCCATCGTTACGATACCATATCCCGGCATTTATGCTTGCATACTTATACTGCAGGCCTGCGCTGAATGATTTTACATTGCCTTGTTTGTAGGCAACTATGGATGGGATGAGGTAATTTCCGTCACGATCGTACTCATCTGGCACCAAAGTTAACTTATAACTTAAATTACCCGAGATGCGCATTGGTAATTTGGCCTGAAAACCTGATAAGGATTCATTCGGACGGTTAAGGTGATGTGCTGCCAAGCCCATCATGAATTTTCCTACTACGAGGTTGGCGCCAGCATTTGAGTCAAAATAATATCGGCTATCTACACTTGGTCTCTCGGCACCCGAAATACTTCCCGGGATATAACCTACGATATCGATCTGATCGCCAAACACTAGTTTATCCCAATTTAGCTTTTGGTTAGTAATGCCTCCTTGTAAACCAAATGATAAAGCAAAATTATCTCCACCAATGATATAAGAATAGCTTAAGGCAATGTTGTTCTTGAGCAGATAGGCAGTACCCTCACTGCTGCGGTTAAAAATAATTCCAACGCCGCTGTTTATTCTGGATAGATTAAGATCTCCTGAAGCCATCATGTACGAGTAATCGCTGGCCAAACCTGTCCATTGATTACGGTAGAGTGCGTTAAACCTGATGTCGCCTTCAAATTGCCCGGTAAGTGCGGGATTTAAATAAATTGGTGCATTGTAAAACTGTGAGTAAATGTGGTCTTGCGCCAAAGCAACCATTGGCAGCAAGCAAAACAAAAATATGATTACCCTTCTACCCATTATCTATCTGATTAAATATATTACGCCGGTTTTTCGGGCAGGGGATGAATCGTAAGTCATTCCTTTCCACTCGCTTCCATTAATAAACTTGACGTCTACTTTCCAGTAATAAACACCCTGTGGCTGTTCCTGGCCTTTATAAGTACCATCCCAACCTTCTAAAGGTGCGCCATCATCCAATTTGGTTGTTTCCCAAAGTAACTCTCCCCATTTGTTGAAAACAGACATGTTCCATTCTTTTATACCCCGACCTTTTGCTTTAAAGATTTTAATTTCATTTTTCGCGCTTGCTGGCATAAAGGAGTTGGGAATGTTTAAATTGCCCGGTACACTAATAATTTTCACGAATTGGAAGGTAGTAGAAGAACAACCTTCTTTGTTCAATACTTTCAGGGTTACATTATAAGTGCCTTCGTTGGCATATGTATGGTTAGGATTTTGTAAAGTCGATTTCGCACCATCGCCAAAAGACCACTCCCAGCTAACCGAGCCTGCGCTTATATCTGTAAAGCCAAAAGTATAATTTGGAACAGATATTTCGTTCCCGGGGCTAACCGTGAATGTGGCCACTGGTGGTGCAACAATACGGATAAAATCTGTTTTTGTTACGGCTTGGGAACAATCCAATGCATTGATTGCGGTTAAGGTTACGGAGTAATTTATATCCGATCCAGTGTAGGTATGCTGTGGTTCAAATTCATTTGAGATCGGGGAACCATCACCAAAATCCCATGTATAACCGATAGCGCCAACACTTGTGTTTTTAAATTTAACAACCAGGTTAGTACAACCAATAGTTTTATCGGCACTGAAACTTACTGTAGGTTGGGCAAGTACGGTTACTGTTTCAGTAGCTGAATTTTTTGAACAATCATTTTCAGCATCTAACCTGATGGTGTATTGGCCTGCTTTAAGAAAAGTATATGGAAAAACGCCCGTATTGGTGGTCGGGATGACAACTGGTGCCTCTCCAGAATCCTCATTGGTAATGGTGTAAACGTAGCGACTGGCTCCGCTGGTGTTATTTAAAAAGTTTACAGTCCAGGGTGCGCAACCTTTTTTCTCGTTACCATTTACTACTAAGGCAGGCGTAATATCATTTGGCGAAACCCTGATCACAACTGGGGTAGCATTTGTTTCACCACAGCTATTCTTAGCCGTCATGTTAACAATAAAGTCTCTTACTACAAGCGTTTTAAAGGTATGGCTTATTGTGTTTCTATCCGTAATAGGCCCTGATGAAGTGCCGTCGCCAAAATCGTAAGTGTAGGTTGTACCCGCACTTTCCGGACTCGTGTTGATGAAGTTCACAAGAAGATCAGCACATCCTGTTGTTTTATCAGGCGAAAATATGGCAACAGGTTTGGCATGTACAATAACCGTTGCAGTTGTTATAACGGGAACGCCACAGGGTAAGGTTGTTGTTAGCGTAATGTTATAGGTTTTATCTTTCCCGGTTGGATCAGCCTGAAAAGTTATTGCTGCAGGCTGTGCGAGGGTGGAAGTTTGACCATTGCCGAAATCCCATACATAAGTTGCGCTGTTAAGCGGATTAGTAGTGTTGGTGAAAGTAACACTAAGCGGGCCACAACCCTCTGTTGCACTTTGTGTAAACGATGGTGTAACACTAGGGAAAGTACTAAATACTTCACTTTTTTCGTCCTGATTACAACCCAGGCTACTGGTAACAACAAGTTTTATGGTTACGCTTTCGTTGCCATTCGTGATGGTATAGCCAGGAAAGGTTGCTCCTACTCCAATTTGTACATTATTGGCAAACCAGGTATAAACACTATTTCTATCGGGGTATAATGTTGCGGCAATATTGGAAGCATCGAGTTTAAAAGGGGCACATCCGGTGTTGGTGTTGTAAGTTATTTCGGCTTTTGCATTCGGGTTTACTGTTATCTTAATCTGGTTGCTTAAACTATTATCGCAAACCCCACTGGCAACTGATCGGCGGTAATAAATGCTTGCAGTTGGTGTTGGCGGTGTAAAGTTTAAACTGTTTGCCCCCAACACATCGCTCCAATCCGTCCCATTTAAGCTTGATTGCCATTGATAGGTGTATGATCCGCTACCGCCACTAGGTGTAGTGCCTGTTAAAGCTGCAGCAGCTGTGCCGATACATATGTTTTGATCGGCAGAAATGGTGTTGTTGGTTAGCGCTGGTAAAACAGTAATTTGTACCGAATTACTGAACGAGGGACAAGAGGTACTGTTTACTACCCGCCTGAAATAACTAGAAGCAGTAGCTGTTATAGTTAAATCTCTATTAATGGCCGAAGGAATATTTGCCCATGTATTGCCATCGGCACTGCTTTGCCACTGGTAGGCATAAGTGCCTGTTCCTCCTGTAGGTACATCACCGTTAATGGTAATATTCTGTCCTGAGCAAGTGGGTGCAGCCGATGCGCTAATGTTATTGGTAACTAGTGGATAATAAGTAATGGTTATATCATCAGTAGAAGGGGGGCAAGCGCCAAAACCGGTAATAGTCCACTTGAAAGTGTAAGTTTCCCCTGGTACTAAACCGGTAACCGTAGTATTGTATAGGTTAGGATCGGTAATAACAACGCCTGTTTGAGCCGATACGATGGTCCAGGCACCACTGTTCGGTGCTGGATTGTTTCCATTGAGGTTAATGCTGCTCCCGGTGCATAAATTTTGGTCTGGTCCTGCGTTTGCTACAACAGTTCCGGGGTTTACCGTGATGGTGGTTACGGTAGAAAAAGCTTCTGCACAACTACCGCTTTGCACTACTGCACGGTATTGTGTGGTAATGGTGAGGTTAGTAAATACATATGGATTTGCAGTTGAAGTGATGGTAGACCAGTTAATCCCATTATCAATAGATCTTTCCCAACGGACAATATTGCCAACCTGCCCTGCTAAATTGATGTTCCCTCCATTTGAACCTGCACAAACACTCGCATCCCCAGTTGTGGTACCACCAATACTGAGCGGGTTAACCGTGATTTGAACATCATCACTGGATGTAGAACAGTTAGTGTCGCTTATTGTCCATCTAAAGGTATAAGTATTTCCTGCCTGTAAACCTGTGATGGTTGTATTGCCCTGCGTGTCATCAGCAAACGTTACAGCTGTTGGCGCAGTAACAGTTGTCCATTTGCCGGTACCAACTATTGGATCATTTCCTTTTAAAGTGTAAGTGCCGGTATTGCAGATCGCTTCATCTATGCCAGCACTTGCTGGTGTTGCGCTGGGTAAAACTGTAATGGTAATATTGATAGGAGTACCTGGACAGCCATTCGTAGATACGGGTGTAATGGTATAGGTTACACTGCCGCTGGTGGTGCCTGAATTGGTTAAGATATCGCTTATCTGTGTTTCTGCTGATGCAACACTTCGATTGCTATTTCCGGTGATGCTTCCGGTTACTGCGCTACTATAAGTGTAATTTACTCCTGCAAAATTGCCCGATAGGTTAATGGCCGATGATGTTTTATTACAGATGGTTGAACTGGCCGATGTAGCAGCAACGATAGGATTAGGCTTTACCGTAACCAACAAATTAAAAGGCGTTCCATTGCAGCCATCGAAATTGGGCGTGATGGTATATGTTACGCTGGCATCTGCATTAATATCGGTATTGGTAAGTACATCGTTAATATCTCCAGTCCCATTAACTGTATATCCGGCTACAGACGGTGTACCGGTAGCTGTCCAGGTATAGGTTACGCCTGCTACGGCTGATGTTGGAGTATATGCTACACTATTGCCCGTACAAATGGTTTTGGTAGCTGCGCTTGTTAAGCTGATGTCTGGTTTAATTTTTAAGATAATTTCATCATCAATCTGGTTACATGGAGCAGCCAATGAGGTAGTAACCCTTAATGTTAATGTAACTATACCGGCTCTCTTTTCAGTTAATGTTGGGGTATAAACGGCATTTAAATCATTTCGGTTAGGTGTAAATGTACCTTGCCCCCCAACCCAGGTTTGTGTGGTTGTGGTTCCGGTTACCATGCCATTTAAAGTAAAACTCTGATCGTTAAAGCAGATGCTTTGATCGGGGCCTGCGTTAACCACAGGAGCAGTACTGAAAGTAATTACCTGTGTATCTTCTGCTGTGCCACAATTATTTTTATGAACAACCTTTATGGTATAAGTATCGTAGCTATCAAATTTTATAGATGGATATTTAGAATTTGCCGTTGTGCCGTTAGTAAAGCTATAAGTTCCTGTTCCCGATGGAACAACAGTCCAGGTATAAGTGTCTGGTAAATCTTTTATGGTACCTGTTATTAATGTTTTGGTCGGTCCTGTTGTGGTATTGTTAAAATCGTAGACCGCAAGGTTACACAATATAATATCAGGTGAAAGTGTAGCTTTTGGACTTTCATTTACCACAACAGTTTGTGGTTGGCTGGTAATTAGGCCGCATGACGGTGTGCTAATGCTTAAGGTGATGGTGTATGTACCCGCAGTAGGGAAACTGAATACGGGCTCTTTGCTTGCTGCATTGGTGCCTCCTACAAAACTGACTGTTGGACTAACTGACCATGAATAGTTATTCGCTGCACCGCAGATATTATCTAAAACAGAAAGATCAGTTGCTTTTAGTGTTGATCCGGCACAGATTGTACTTGATGGTAAACTAAAATCTGGCTTCGGTGGATCCTGGATGCAGATTTTCATTTCTACCGGATCAGCGTTACATGCGCCGGAAGTGTTTGATTCTAACCGGATAACATGCTCACCACGTGTTGTAAATTTATGTACCAGATTATATGATCTGGGTTGATTTGCTTTTACTGGCACACCATCTACATACCAGTTATAAGTTACTTCATTTGGCGCACAGCCTATGGTATTGGTGTTTGGATTTTCGCCAAGTGTAGAAGTGTTTACAAAAGTAATGTCGGCATTGGTACAGCCAGGGCTATTGAAAGCAAAAGAATTTTCCGGTTTAACCACTACTTTGGCCGAAGAAGAAACCGGTGTGCCAATGATGCCGCAAAACGTGTTCGATACATTGATGGATACATCAAATGCATTAAAAATGGTGCCTGCACTAGAGGTTGAAACACTTCCGCAAGATGATTTAATGTAGGAGTGGGTTACAGTACCACCATTATTGATAATATCGCAGAGTGTATAAGTGGTTGTAGATTGGTCGCCCCAATTAATGGTGTAAATATTGCCTGGGAAGTTATTTTGAATCCCCGAAGCTGAAGTAACATCAACACTAAATGTTAAGGCTCCTAATGGTAAACATACCACAGTGTTGCCCGTATTGGCAAAGGCAGTAATGGTTTTATTATTAATCAACAGATAGGCTTTGGTGGCAACAGAGCCATCAGGCATTACTGCCTTGGCGTAAATAGTGTAATGCGATTGTTGGGCCGTAAAACTTTGTATTGGTGTAGGGAAAGATAATGTGGTGGTGCTTCCGCCGCTGCCCTGGTCGGTAACTGTTGCTGTAACATTACTATTTGCTGTAGATTCGTTACTGATCAGAAAAGAATTGTTTGGCTTGCTCATGCAGGTGCCAAAAGTTTCTCTATTGTTATTGTTTAAATAGGTTGAGGTGAGCTTGGCTTCAACAGCAGCACCGGCTTTAACCTCGAAAGGAGTGGAGGCGGCACTGACCGAAGTTGGCAAGGTTGTTTTAACCCGAACGCGATAGCCCGTTCCTGGTGTAAGGTTTGTAGGGAGCAATCCGTTTACGTAAGTACTATAAAAGCCAGTATAAGAGCCAATAAGTGATTCTGCTGCAAAACTTCCGTTCTGATCTGATAAATAGAGTTGAAATTGATTTCCCTGAGTGGTGCAACTTGAGGGTACTTGAAAAGGAACTGCAATGGTACTGCCGGGAGTATATGGTCCGGGATCTACTATACCAATGTTTACCTGTGCGAAAACATTCGACGCAAGCAGAAATGCCCCAAAAAATAGCACAAAAGAAAACCTTACGCTTTTACAACAAATCTCCATAAAAGTCTAATAGCAGGGAATGATTTTATTGTGTTCCGGAAGCTTTGTCAGTTTAACTCGCTTTAGTCCAATATCAAAAATGAATATTCGACTTGAGACACATCAATAAATATACAATATAAATAACGTAGTTTTTATGTTAAGCCTGCAAAATTTTACACCAAAACGAACTAAATGAGTAGGTTGTAAGCGTGGTAAAGCTTCATTTATGGTATGATAAAGGCATAAAAAAACCCTCGAGGTGTTGTACCTTGAGGGTTTTTTTACACGAAAACGTTTCGTTATGGGTGAATGTTACATCATACCGCCCATACCGCCACCGCCCATTGGCGGCATTGGAGCACCACCTTCTTCAGGCTCGTCTGCTAAAACAACTTCTGTAGTTAATAACATGGCTGCAATAGATGCTGCGTTTTCTAAGGCTACACGGCTCACTTTAGTTGGGTCGATAACACCTGCACCAATTAAGTTTTCGTAAACATCAGTACGTGCATTATAACCGAAATCGGCTGTACCTTCTTTAACTTTTTGAACTACGATAGAACCTTCAATACCTGCGTTTTCGCAAATTTGACGTAATGGCTCTTCAATAGCGCGACGGATGATCTGGATACCAGTGTTTTCATCTTCATTAGCACCTTTTAAGTTTGCTAAAGCTTCAACAGCACGGATAAAAGCAACACCACCACCTGCAACAATACCTTCTTCTACAGCCGCACGGGTTGCATGTAAAGCATCATCAACACGGTCTTTTTTCTCTTTCATTTCAACTTCACTAGCTGCACCTACATAAAGAACTGCAACACCGCCAGCCAATTTAGCCAAACGCTCTTGTAATTTTTCTTTATCGTAATCAGATGTAGTCGTTTCGATCTGAGATTTGATTTGGCTAACACGAGATTTAATATCTTCTGAGTTACCGGCACCATTGATTACAGTTGTATTGTCTTTGTCAACAACAACTTTCTCCGCAGAACCTAAATAAGTTAAATCAGCATTTTCTAATTTATAACCTCTTTCTTCTGATACTACAATACCGCCTGTTAAGATTGCGATGTCTTCTAACATTGCTTTTCTTCTGTCACCAAATCCTGGAGCTTTAACAGCAACAACCTTTAATGAACCACGGATTTTGTTAACTACTAAAGTAGCTAAAGCTTCGCCATCTAAATCTTCAGAAATGATTACCAATGGTTTACCCGTTTGAACTGTTTTTTCTAAAACCGGCAACAATTCTTTCATGTTGCTGATTTTTTTGTCGTAGATTAAAATGTAAGGGCTGTCTAATTCAGCTTCCATTTTATCTGCATTCGTAACAAAATATGGAGATAAGTAACCTCTGTCAAATTGCATACCTTCAACTGTTTTAACTTCAGTTTCAGTACCTTTTGCTTCTTCAACAGTAATTACACCATCTTTTCCAACTTTACCCATTGCCTCAGCAATTAAAGCACCGATTACCTCATCGTTGTTAGCAGAGATAGACGCAACTTGCTTAATTTTATTGTTGTCTTCACCTACAGTTTGCGATTGTGTTTTTAAATTTTCCACAACAGCAGCAACAGCTTTATCGATACCACGTTTTAAATCCATTGGGTTTGCACCAGCTGCAACGTTTTTAATACCGGTAGTGATAATTGCCTGAGCCAATACAGTAGCAGTAGTAGTACCGTCACCGGCAATATCAGCTGTTTTTGAAGCTACTTCTTTAACCATTTGAGCACCCATGTTCTCAACTGCATCTTTCAATTCGATTTCTTTTGCTACCGTAACACCATCTTTGGTAATTGCTGGTGATCCGAATTTTTTATCGATAATTACGTTACGTCCTTTTGGACCTAATGTTACTTTTACTGCATTTGCAAGAATATCAACCCCTCTTTTCAGGGCGTCGCGTGCTTCTACGTTATATTTTACTTGTTTAGACATTTTAAGTTTTGTTTTAAAGTTTTATGTTGGAAGGTTGAAATGTTTCAAGCCATCCGATTTATACAACATTGTAACATTTAACGTTACAACATTTCAATTGATCTACCCAACAACAGCGTAAATATCAGTTTCACGCATAATTAGGTAATCTTTACCTTCATAAGGAAACTCAGTACCGCCGTATTTACCATAAATTACAACATCGCCAACTTTTACGCTCGCTTTTTTACCTTCAGAATCTTCTTCAGAAACAGAGACTACAGTTCCTTTAGATGGTTTTTCTTTTGCAGTATCAGGGATATACAAACCTGATGCAGTTTTTTCTTCAGCTGCAGCCGGTTCAACGATTACTCTGTTCGAACTGCCAGCAATTGGTTTAAGGTTTAACGCCATAACTTTTATTATTTTTTTATTTTGATTTGAGTTTTTTTACTAAACATATAATTAACACTTTTTATGCCAAGTGATTTTGAGGGACAAATTTTCACCAAACTGTCAATCTTTTCATGCTAATGGTTTACAGGCGTGTCAGCATGGCAGTAAGTTTCATTTTTTTAGTCAAATTTATTGTTTATTAAGCTGGTCGTCATTATAAGCGAAGAGTAACATTGCCATGAAATTCGCCGTGATAGATTTCTCCATTCTACTGCGTTTCGGTCGAGATGACGGCTTTATTGTGATTTATATCAATGTTTACAGCCATTTTATATCTCTTTTTCTGTCAAATATTTCCAGTATCTTTTGGGTACATGCTGCACATGCAATTTGGTGTTTTTGCGGGCTACGATATTTGCGCTTTTAAAATAATCTTTCCAGAGCGTTGCATATAAAGCTTCGCTTTCATCCATTAATATTGATGCCGGGCTTTGTTTATTTATACCATTTGTAAAACTGATCGTAATTTCTTCAACTGAGGTTAAGTTATAATGCAGGCCATACTTGCGTTTTAAATCATAAATAACCCATTGTTGGTCGGCATATCGGTTTTTAAAATGGTTAGATATTAAGGGGAGCACATTAAAATCAGGATCAATACCAGCATAAAATATTCCATCGCCGGTTTTCTGAAAGCGGATAAATGCTTCCATTCGGTGTTTTTCACGTTCTACACTTTTGGCATATTTAGAAAGGGCAATTACATGCTCATTGCCATAATTACCTTCTGCGCCGACAGGATGTTTAAAAATGTAAAGCGAAAATTGAAAAAGATGATGGTAAGCTTCTGGAATTTCTGATAAATAACTGCAATAAAATTTGCGGAGCCACTCTTTCTTCAGCTTTTTCTGAAGTCCTACCCACACTCGGTCGGCCTTTGTTGCATCGGTGATAACCGTAAAACTTTCTGCAAAAGCTTCTGGCTGAAACATTTCGGTTGATTTGAGCATTACTTTGCCAGGTTTACGCTCAAACCATTCAAAAACGGCTGTTAAAAGGCCTTGAAGAGAACCATCGAAAATGTAGGTCATTGGTTGGGAGTAGTTTAATTGTCATTCTGAACGCAATGGAACCGTCAGGCATGAAAGCAGAACCCACGAGCTGCCTCAGGATCAAAAGATCCTTCACTCCGTTCAGGATCACAGCAGGTTTAAAACAAAATCATCTGATTGCTATCCGTTTTTAAATATTTGCTCTTGCTTTCAGCCAGAATAAAAGCTTTGATCTGCGTGCCCTGATAATCTTTCAGTTGATAAGGACTGTCCAGACAAACAATAAAATGTTTCGCCCGATTGTAAGCCACGCCTATTTTTTTTAACTGATCAATCCTGAGTTTGCCAAATTTACGGGCCTGCACAATTTTCTTTGCCGACATTACACCGATTCCCGGTATCCGAAGGATCATTTTATAATCAGCGGTGTTAATATCAACTGGGAAATGCTGCATATTTCTGATTGCCCAGCTTAATTTTGGATCGATATCAATATCCAGGTTTGGGTTGGCATCATTTAAAATTTCCTGAACCTTAAAGCCATAAAACCGCATCAACCAATCAGTTTGGTATAAACGGTTTTCTCTTAATAGAGGAGGTTGTGTGCCCAATATAGGCATCCTGGTATCGTTACTAATAGGGACATAACCAGAATAGTATACTCTTTTTAAGGAGAAGTTATTATAAAAGGCATTAGCAGTGTACATAATATCTTTATCGCTTTCGGGGGTAGCACCAATAACCATTTGAGTGCTTTGCCCTGCCGGTACAAATTTCGGGACGTGTTTGATTAACTTTTTATCTGCTGAGAACTGGGTGATCTGCTTCTGCACAAAGTCGAGCGGCTTAATTACGTCAGCATGGCTCTTTTCAGGGGCCAAAAGTTTTAACCCCGCCTCGGTAGGCATTTCCAGATTGATACTCATCCTATCTGCATACAAACCAGCTTCTTTTATTAAGTCATCACTGGCGCCAGGAATGGTTTTTAAATGGATGTAGCCATTGTAATTTTGCTCTAAACGCAATTTTTTTACCACGAGCAGTAGCCTTTCCATGGTAAAATCGGCATTTTTAAAAATTCCTGAACTTAAAAATAAGCCCTCTATATAGTTACGGCGATAAAAATTCATGGTCAGTTCTACTACCTCATCTACCGTAAAGGCCGCACGTTTTATGTCGTTACTTTTACGCGAAACGCAGAATAAGCAATCATAAATACAATGATTGGTCAGAAGGATTTTTAATAAAGAGACACATCTGCCATCTTCTGTATAGGTATGGCAAATACCAGAGGTGTGGCTATTGCCAAGTCCTTTGTTATCATTCTTTCTTGTGCCACCGCTTGATGAACAAGAAACATCATATTTAGCAGCGTCAGCAAGAATATTTAATTTTTCACGAATTCGATCAAACATAGGAGGTATTTTACTAACAAAGATAGTTTAATAACTAAAAATATTAGCAAATAAATCCGTTTAATCTATTCGAATTTGGAATAATCGTATGAAGTTGAAAGTTATTTGCCTTCCCATTCTTTATAAAAGTGTTCCAGGTAAAGCAACATAAAATTATGTCTTTCTGTTGCCATTGCTTTTCCTGCTTTTGTATTCATCATATCCTTTAATAGCAGCAGTTTTTCATAAAAATGGTTAATAGTTGGCGCAGTGGTATTTTTATAGCTTTCTTTGTTAAGGTGTTCTTCTGGTAAAATTGCCGGATCGTAAAGTACCCTGTTTTTAAATCCTCCGTAGGTAAATGCCCTGGCAATACCAATGGCTCCTATCGCATCTAAACGGTCTGCATCCTGTACAATCTGCATTTCTTTCGAGGTAAAACCTGCACCATCAAAACTGTTTTTGAACGACATGTTCTGGATAATCAGTTTAACATGAGCAATCACCTCAGCATCAACAGCAATTGATGAGAGGAAAGATGCAGCCATATTTGGTCCAAGTTCTTCATCGCCATTATTAAATTTGGGATCAGCAATATCATGCAATAATGCGGCGAAAGCCACTACAAGTTCATTACCATTTTCTTGTTGGTTAATGGTTTGAGCGGTTTTGAAAACGCGTTCTATATGAAACCAATCATGCCCGGCTTCGGCATTAGCTAGTGTTTTTTTTACAAAATTGATGGTTTTTTGAATGGAAGCCTGCATAATTTTGAATTTATCCCAAAGGTATAGGAATTATTTGCAGGGCACAAGAAATGATATCAACAGCAACGGTTTAGCTTGCCGTTGCTGTTCTTTTTTCATCATCAGCAATGATTTTGATCAAATCGCTGTGATTTAAGGTTAATAAATGTGGAACTTCAACCTCTAAAATTGCAGCAATCTGAAACAAGCGGTCAATAGTTAATTTGCTATAACCAAGCTCAATTTTGCTGTACGCATTTTGGGATATTTTTAATTTCGCTGCCAGATAATCCTGAGTGTAATCTCTGTATTCTCTAATTTTTCTAATATTCCCTGCGACATTCTTCGTCTTTAAAGTCAATACATCTTCCATAAAACGGATAATTTTTTTAATATTTTTTTATTACATACGAAACTTTCATTCCTACAGATTTTAAGAATGTAAATTTTAATACATCTAAAATTACACGAAACGGGATGATTAACTATATATCATAACATGGCAATAACCTAAAATGTTTAGGTATTTTATTTTACCTATAGTTTGATTTTTCTCGAGATAGCGGAGGGATGGTTAGAACCGATATATAAATATGAGGTAGATGGTTAGAAACAATAAAAGAGGGATAAGGAAATGTATTAATTAACGATCAAGGATTAATATAAACCCCAGTCATCTTCAAATTCATCTTTTTCGAAATGTTTAACCCATTCGATAAAGAGTAGGCGAAATTTTTCGATTTCGCCTAAAACAATGTCTTTATATTCTGGGGCACATATTTCGAACATATCCGCTGCCCTTACCTGGGTTTCTAGTTCGCGGCAGTTGGTTCTGATGATAGAAGCGTTTTCCATTCTTAAAATATACATATCTGCGCCTTCTGCACCAACTATCTTAGGGCACAACATCAGGGCATTCTGCATAATTAAGTTAGCGGTCATTTCGGCCATTTCTCCTTCCAGTGTTTCGCAGAATAGGGCAGCATATTTGTACACGGCTCTTGCCTGGTTGTAAAGACTTTTGGCTCTGGTCACCTTCAGCCTAACCTTTTCGGCATCAACGTTTGAGAGATTCTCTTCAGCCTCATCATCCCGGCCAAATCGGCTAAAATGCTCCCATTCGGGCATATGATCCATGTCATCAAATTCCATATTTTTCAATTTTCTACGTTATGGTACGTAATAGAGCGTAATATATTAATTTCCAGTGAAAAAGACTATGCATCAACTAATGGTGCCCTGCGAGAGCCCTCATATAATTCATATTCTAATAAGCGACAGTCTAATTTACCATTATAAAATTCAACTTTTTTGGCTGCTTTTAAACCAATTTTCTTTGCAAGATCAGGATTTCCGGTGAAAATATAACCAGCATAGCCTTTACACTTCGTTTTCATAAAATCACCCATACGTTTATAGGTCAGTTCCAATTTACTGTGTACGCCTAAACGTTCTCCGTATTCGGGATTAAAAACCACCACACCTCTGCCATCTTCAGGCACCGTTGTTAATTCAAAATCACATGCTTCAAATTCGATTAAAGTATCAACACCTGCCGTTTTAGCATTTCTACGGGTTACTTCAACTGCATCTTCCGACAGATCGGAAGCTACAATTTTAAAATCAATATTTTTAATTACCTGATCTTTTAAAATTCTGCGCTCAGCGAAAAAAACTTCTTCGTTATAACCCAATATATGCATAAAACCATAATTCATGCGATATAAACCAGGAGCACGGTTGGTGGCCATCAGTGCGGCTTCAATAGCCAAGGTTCCTGATCCGCACATGGGATTGATAAATGCCGATTTCCTATCCCATTTGGTTGCTAAAATAACCCCGGTAGCCAAAGCCTCTAACATAGGGGCTTTTCCTGGGATTTTACGGTAACCATGTTTGGCAAGAGTTTCGCCAGAAGTATCCATAAAAACATCGGCATCAGCATCTTTCCAATATAAATGCACTACCGTTTTATTTGCATCCGATCCAGAATTAGGTCGGATGCCTTTTTTCTCTTTCATGCGGTCTACAATCGCATCCTTTACCTTTAAGTTTGCAAAAAGCGGTGTGGTAATATTGGGGTTATCAACATTTGAGGTTACAGAGAAATAACCCGAAAAATCAATCAGTTCTTCCCATTCAATGGCTGCAATTTCTTTATACAGATCATCTGGTGTAACGGCTTTGAAACTTTTTATGGCATATAGAATCTGACTGGCACAGCGTAGGTTAAGGTTTAGCTTAATGCACTCTGTAAGGGTAATGTTGAGTTCAACGCCCGTAGCAAAAGACCGCTCAATGGTATAGCCTAAAGCCGTAACTTCTTCTTGTAAGTAGGGCGAAAGGCGCTTATTGCAGGTAATAATTACCTTGCTTTTATTGTGGAAAACTTGCATCATAATATATGCGAAGTTATCAATAAAATTATAGAGATTTGATGTTTATAGTACATTAAGTAGTATTAGTTATGGAAATTAAAGGAAAAGTACACGAAGTAGGTGCCACGCAACAAGTAAGTGAAACGTTTAAAAAACGTGATTTAATAGTAGAATACGCAGAAAATCCAACATACCCAGAATATATCCGTTTTGAGGCTTTACAAGATAAAACTGCATTATTAGATACATTTAAAGCAGGCGATGAGGTTGAGGTTTTCTTTAATTTACGTGGTCGTCCATGGACAGATAAATCAGGTAAAACATCATATTTTAACAGCTTGGTTATTTGGCGTATCAATGCCGTTGCGGCAGGTGCTCCAGCAGCTACGCCAGCTTATGCAGCTCCGGTTGATGTAAGTAGTGCACCAGGTGAAGATGATGATTTGCCTTTCTAAATAAAGAGTCTTTTTTAAGCAAACAATTTTGAACCATGCCGAGGCTTAGCCTCGGCATTTTTTTTGACCCGCCAGGCTTCCGAAGTTTCTATGCCCCGGGCAGGATAAACTTCGGAAGTCTTCCCGCTGTTAAAATATGTTAAAAACAACTACTTCACTTAGCTAATCAGTATTTTTGATATCTATTTAGATTTAAGAAGATTATGCCCGGTTTTTTTAGTTTTAAAAACTAATCTAATTCATGAAGAAAAGAAGTTTTTGGTTAATTACGGTTTTAATGACGGTTGCGCTACTTGGCGTATTTGTAATGCAATTATATTACATAAGGGAATCGTATAAACTAAAATCCCAGCTTTTTGATGAACAGGTAAATCAAACGCTAACATCGGTAGTAAATAAGCTACAACGTAGAAATGTTGCCGATCACTTAAACCGAAAAGATGCTGAAAATAAGTTAAAGCAGTTACAGGACTCCAGGCAGCGCGCATTGGATATTAAGGATTTGCGGCAACAATATGTGCAGGAAGCAGAGCTGCGGCAGGCCGAGCGCGAAAATCAGATTGAGAGTTACCTAAACCAACAGGATAGTATTATCCGTGTATCTTACCGGGCGCCGAATGTAATTTCTGAACGGGAATATACTTCGCTAAGTTCGGAAAACGGCGATAAACTGGATTTGCAGATGGATGCAATTATCGATGTTAAAAGCCTTATTTTAAAAGGTTATAGCATGCGCACAAAACCTTTTACCGCACCACCAAAAACATTCGAATTTAAAAGCCTGCAGAGTTTGCCAGATACATTAAGATACCTGGTTTTTGATCCACGGGATGGTAGTCCGGGTTTTGCAAACGTGCCGAAGATTCCGAATGATTTACAGAAAAAATTTCAACGGGAGGATGAAATTGAGCGGAAAAAATTGGCCCTTAAAATTGCTGCGCTGGGTAAAGATACTTTTTCGTATACCCGATCAAGTGTGGTTGAGGATGTATCTAAAGAACTGCAGGAGACCAATGTACCCATTTATAAACGCATTAATTTTAGCGCTTTGGGGCGCTTACTGGAACAAGAACTCCTGGCCAATAATATTTCATTAGTGCCCTCTTACCGGATTTCGTTAGCCCGAAAAGATTCGACCATTTTCATGATGGCATCTAATGTTAAAGGAGCGTTTTTACCAGAAAATACCTATAAAACACCTTTATTCGGAAATGATATTTTTCGCGATCCTGGAATGCTCTTCGTCAGTTTCCCAAATAAAAATTCAGCCATTATAGCTAATCTAAGTGCTACACTTGCGTCGTCAATTGGATTATTATTGGTGCTTGTTTTCATCTTTTCTTACACGCTTTATGCAATTTTGAAGCAGAAAAAACTGTCGGAAATGAAAACCGATTTCATCAATAACATGACACACGAGTTTAAAACGCCTGTAGCTACAATTATGATTGCAAGCGAAGCTTTGAAAGATCCGGAGGTGACAGCAGATAAAGCCCGGTTAAAACGTTTGGCTGGAATCATTTATGATGAAAATGTTCGCCTGGGTAGCCATATTGAGCGTGTTTTAAGTATTGCGCGTTTAGAGAAGGGAGAACTTAAAATGGAGAACGCAGCGGTAGATGTGAACGATTTGATTGTGATTGTGCTAGATAGCATGGAATTGCAGCTGCAAAAAAGGAATGCCATAATCAATGTGCATACCGATGCAGAAAATGCAGTTGTATACGGCGATGAACTTCACCTCTCTAATGTAATTTATAACCTGATTGATAATGCGAATAAATACAGTAGTGATACGCCTGAGATTACCATTACTACCCGAAATGCCGGCAAGAATTTAATTATCGAAATAGCGGATAAGGGTATTGGAATGACCAAAGAACAGTCTAAAAGGATTTTCGACCAGTTTTACAGAGTGCCCACCGGTAATTTACACGATGTTAAAGGCTTTGGTCTGGGTTTAAATTATGTTCAGGATATTATTAAAAAACTGAACGGAACGATTAAGGTAAGTAGCGAAAAGGATAAAGGAACAACGTTCGAAATATCTTTACCTTTATAAACTGAAACATTGGTATGAAAGCTTGCTGTATCGATGTATTAAAATAAAAAAGGCCTAAAATAGTAGCTTATTAATTTATTCAAATTAAACAGTTACTCATATTCATCATCAAAAGCTAATGTGGCTAATGTCACGTATTGAATAAAAACAAGAAAATGAAAAAAATACTCCTGGTAGAAGACGACCCAAATTTAGGTTTATTGTTACAAGACTATCTGCAGCTGAAAGGCAAGTTTGATGTAGTACTTTGTACTGATGGGGAGGATGGTTTGAAGGCATTTAATAAGCAAAACTTCGATTTATGTATTTTAGATGTGATGATGCCCAAAAAAGATGGCTTTACCTTAGGTAAAGATATTAGAAAGGTAAACACCCAGGTGCCTATTATTTTTGCAACGGCTAAAACCATGTTAGAAGATAAATCTGCTGCATATGATTTAGGCGGCGATGATTACATCACTAAACCATTTCGTATAGAAGAGCTTTTACTGCGTATTAATGCCATGTTTAAGCGGATAGCGAATAAAACAGATAAGAACGACGAGGTTGCCGAAACCCAGTTTACTATTGGTCGGTATCATTTCGATTATACTACCCAGATTATTACCGATAACGATCATCAACAAAAACTTTCTACCAAAGAAGCTGAGCTTTTAAGGTTATTGTGTTTGAAAAAGAATACCGTTTTAACCCGTGAGGAAGCATTGTTAAGCATCTGGCATGATGATAATTACTTTAACGGAAGAAGTATGGATGTGTTTTTAAGCAAACTGCGTAAGTATCTTAAGGCCGATCCGGCAGTTGAAATTATTAATGTGCACGGAAAAGGTTATAAGTTGTTGGTGAGTTAGATCTAGTGGTAAAAGTTGGAATGTTGTAACGTTGAAATGTTCCGCATTATCGTCATTTTGAGCGAAGCGCTACGCAGTTGAGAAATCTATTTAATGTACCTTTCCAGCGTGTCGTCAATCCTGAACTTGTTTCATGATCTTTCAAGCGAGATTAGATCTCTCCGCTACGGTCGAGATGACGGGACGAATTAAATATACAAATCCTCCTGAATAGCAGGAATAATACCGCGTTCCTGGGCCAGTTTAAATAAAGTATCAACTGCTTTGCGACCTTCTTCACCAAGATTGATGCTGTATTTATTTACATATAATTCGATGTGTTTGTACATCACACTTTCTTCCATGGCTTGCGCATGCTGGCGGATGAAATCGATACCCGATTTTGGATGTGCAAACGCAAATTCAACAGATTGGCGGATCAGGCGGTTTACTTTTAACTGTATTTCGCGGTCTAAATTGCGATTAATTACAATACCTCCTAATGGAATGGCACATCCGGTAAGTTTTTCCCAATAATCGCCTAAATCAACAATTTTGGTTAAACCTTTATCCTGATAGGTAAACCTGTTTTCGTGAATGATCAGGCCTAAATCAATCTCCTCGTTAAGTAAAGCCGATTCAATCTCCGAGAACACAAGTTCTTGTTTGTTTTGTAAGTGGGGATAAGCGATCCCCAATAAGAAATTTGCTGTAGTATATTTCCCGGGTATCCCAATTTTGAGCGTATTATTTGGGCTTTGGAGTTGAGGGGCAGCTGCGCCTTCAAAATCATTTTTGCTGATCAATAGCGGGCCAACGCCAAAGCCCAGGGCACTACCGGCATCCAATAAAGCATACTGGCTGGCTACATAGGCAAATGCATGAAAACTTAACTTGGTAATGTCTAATTCGCCCCTAAGTGCTTTTTGGTTTAAGGTTTCAACATCGTCATAAAAAACTTCAAATGTTAATCCTTCCGTATCAATTTTATGGTGAATGAGTGCGTCGAAAATAAATGTATCGTTAGGGCAGGGAGAAAATCCAAGGGTAAGTTTCATCTATTAATTTTTTTGTTTTCAGTTGTTAGATGGAGCCTTTGACAATTAAAATAATTATTTTAATTGTGTTGGGTTCATAATTCAAAATTAAGTACTGCGGTAAACTAATCGGTCATAATCAGTTCATTTCTCCAATAAAGTCGATGGCCCAATCGTTTAAGTTTTTAATGGCAAGGCCAATTTTCCAATTGTCTTTATTTCTAGGTTCTACATAATTAGAGATACTTCTAATCTGTAAACTAGCTATGTTTAGCTGTTTGCAGGCATAAAAAACAGCAGCGCCTTCCATGCTTTCGGTGGTTGGATTTAACCTGCTGATTAAATTTTTGATGCTTTTCTCGCTTCCCGTTACACAGTTTACGGTAATGCCCTTTGCTATGGGCAGGTTAACACCCTGGGATGTTGTTGGGGTATAATGGCTCTCTCCAAAACCTAAATCATTTATGCTCAAAAATTCGGCTCCATTTTCGGCCCCCATTTCGGCAAAAGTATCTTCAGTAATATTTAGTACAGTACCTAAGGCCATATCCCGATTGAAGCTGCCGGCGATCCCTAAATTTAACACGAGGTTATATTTAGATGAAAGGTGTTTGCCTAGTGCAAAAGCTGTTGCTACCATTCCAACTCCGGTAATCAGCAGGTCGAAATTTTTACTTTCTACAAAATCACTGTCAGGTAAATTAAAGTGCTGATAAAAGAAGGTAAGTTCGGCTTTTGTAGCCGCAACAACTAAAGTTTTCATATTGTAAAGTTAGCAGATTATATATAAGGATTTCTTTTAGCTATGGTCTTTAGTCTTTAAGCTTAAACCTTTATCCGTATATTTGCATTTTATTTTATAGTAATGATTTACATAACGAGAAAAGCATCATTTAATGCGGCGCATAAATTGGCGCGTACCGATTGGGATGATGATAAAAATAATGAAGTTTATGGTAAATGTGCCAACCCCAACTGGCATGGCCATAACTATTGGTTATACGTTACCGTTAAAGGCGAAGTAAATCCGGAAACAGGTTTTCTGGTTGATTTGAAATGGCTTAAAGACGTAATGAATGACTATGTGGTGGATAAGGTTGATCATAAAAATTTAAATCTTGATGTAGATTTTATGAAAGGCAAACTGGCTTCTACCGAAAACCTGGCCATCGAAATCTGGAAACAACTTTGGGCTCCGATTGCAGAGAGCGGTGCGATTTTACACTGTGTAAAAATCTACGAAACCGAAAATAATTTTGTTGAATACTTTGGTTAAAAATCTAAATTAATGAGCAATAAAGACGTATTAAAAGGCGAATCGAGAGATGGTTATGTAAAAATAGACCGTTACAACGAGGATAAAATTGAAGCTGTAGCGGCACATTATAAAGATATTCTTGGTCAGTTGGGTGAAAATCCAGCGCGCGAAGGGTTACTAAAAACACCTGAACGTGTGGCTAAAGCATTGCAATATTTAACACATGGCTACGATCTAAAACCTGATGAAATCCTTAAGTCGGCCATGTTTGAAGAGGATTACAGCCAAATGGTAGTAGTTAAAGATATTGAAGTATATTCGATGTGCGAGCACCACATGCTACCATTTTTTGGCAAAGCACATATTGCTTATATTCCTAATGGACATATTGTGGGTTTAAGTAAAATTCCCCGTGTAGTTGATGCTTTTGCGCGCCGTTTACAGGTACAGGAACGTTTAACAAACGAAATTAGGGATTGTATCCAAAATACCCTGAGTCCAATGGGTGTTGCAGTAGTGATAGAATGCAGGCACTTATGCATGTCTATGCGTGGTGTGCAAAAACAAAACTCGGTAACCACAACGTCAGCCTTTACAGGAACTTTTTTAAGTAACGATAAAACAAGAGCGGAGTTTTTGAGGTTAATTACCGCGAGTTTAGACTAATTGGTATCGAGTATTTAGTATCAAGTAGGAAGAAGAAGTTTCTGGTAAAATAGTATTAAGTAGAAAGTATCAAGATAGGCATCTAGATAAAAACGCTAAACGCCAAACACGATACGCCAAACTAATTATAATGAAAGCATATATTTTTCCCGGACAGGGAGCACAGTTTGTAGGCATGGGTAAAGATCTTTACGAAAACCCAAAAGCTGCAGCATTATTTGAACAAGCCAATGAAATTATCGGTTTCCGCATTAGCGATATTATGTTTAGCGGAACAGATGAAGAACTGAAACAAACCAATGTAACCCAACCAGCCATTTTTTTGCATTCGGTTATATTAGCAAAAGTTTTGGGAGATAATTTTAAACCTGATATGGTTGCAGGCCATTCTTTAGGTGAGTTTTCGGCTTTAGTAGCGGCGAACGCATTAAGTTTTGAAGATGGATTAAGGCTGGTTATTGCTCGTGCAAATGCCATGCAAAAGGCATGTGAAGCACAACCATCAACCATGGCGGCTATTTTAGGGCTAGCTGATGATGTGGTTGAAAAAATCTGTGCAGAAATTGATGCCGTAGTGGTACCTGCAAATTACAACTGCCCTGGGCAATTGGTTATTTCGGGAAGTATAGAAGGGATTGATCTGGCTTGCGCCAAATTAACAGAAGCTGGCGCAAAAAGAGCATTGAAATTAAACGTAGGTGGTGCATTTCACTCCCCTTTAATGGAGCCTGCAAAAATCGAATTACAGGCTGCTATTGAAGCCACCAATATTGCATCGCCAATTTGTCCTGTTTATCAAAATGTTGATGCTAAGCCATATACAGATCCAGCTGAAATAAAAGCCAATTTAATTAAACAATTAACCGGTGCTGTGCGTTGGACACAGACGGTAGGCAACATGCTTGCCGATGGCGCAACTGAATTTGTAGAGGTTGGTCCGGGCAATGTGTTACAGGGATTGGTTAAAAAAGTAAGTCGCGAGGTACAGACAAGCAGTGCTGCTATAGTGTAATTTACTCAAATAGAATATTATTGCCAACGCCATAAACTCGAAGTTTATGGCGTTGTTTTTTATCAATATTTAATATCTTTATCCGTAGATGAAAATGAGCTTTGGCATAAAAATTAGATTTCTATTGCTTGTTTTGGGCTGTTGCCTTATTGCAACTTCTATTTCTTTAAGCAGGTTTACCACTAAAAGTGAACTGTTAGAACACGATGCAGCGGAAATCCAACAGAACGTTTTGCTCAAAGAAAAAACCGTTCAAACATTTTTGGCCAATAAGCAGGAGGTGGCCAAAGCCAAACATTTTCATCTAAATCCTAAAGATGCCATCGATTTTATTACCTCCTATCGCGAGAGCAATGGGATAAACCTATTAACCTTTCAAAATAACCAGCTTAAGTTTTGGAGTACTTACAAGGTTTCTGAAATAGATCCGAGTACCATAAAGGAAGGTAGTTCTGTGCTGTTCTTTTATAACGGCTGGTACGAGGTAATTAAAAGTACACAGGGCAATTTCAGTCTTGTTTTCCTAATCTCCATTCAATCCCAATATCCTTTTAAAGAAACAAAGTACTTTAAGAATGATATTGATCCTATTTTATCCAAAACAAAAATACTAACCTTTGCCTCTTTTACAGATAAAGACGTTTATGTTATAAAAAACCTCGAAAATAAGTTTTTATTCGGGCTAAAAGTAAAACCTGGGTATGCAGAAACCCATTATTCGGGTACGCAGTTGTGGTTGTTTGTGGCTGGCATGTTGTGCATCTGCATGTTTTTTAACTCTTTAAGTTCGTTTATTGCCAGGCGCGGACACATTGCCTGGGGTACTTTTTTGCTGTTGTTTTTCTTTCTGGCGTTTAGGCTAACAGACTTGTACTATGGTTGGTTTAACCATAGGTTTAGCTTAGATCTGTTTGATCCGAGGATATATGCAGATAATTTTCTGATGCCTTCTTTAGGCGATTTTCTGTTAAACGTAATTGCACTTACCTGGTTACTCTTGTTTATGTATAACCATAAGGAACAATATAAGTTTCCGGAATGGATTAAGCGGAGTAAAATAATCGGTATTGTTATTCAAGCTGGATTATTGGTGTTGATTGGTCGCATTGTTTGGGATACAGATGATATCTTTTTCGGATTGATCTTTAACTCAAAAATTAATTTTGATATCATTAATATCCTTAAGCTTAGCGGAACCAGTTGGGTAGGTATTGTAATTTTATGTTTGGCCTGGTTCCAGATTTACCTGGTAACTGTCGTCTCTGCAACAGTAAGCAATCAATTAAATGTAAGCAATAAAGAGCGGGTAATTATTTTCTTAATCGGTTTTGCAGGCGTTTTTGTATACAAATTGATGGTTGATTTTAATGCTTTTTTTATCGTTTTTGCACTGGTATTATTTATAGTAGGGAGGGCTGTTTATTTAAAAGAAAAGAATTTTTCAATCGGCATGTTCGCCATCGTATTTTTCTGTTTGGCTTTTAATACTTCTATTAAGTACACCAAGTATAAAGATATTAAAGAAAGAAGTTTGCGCGAACCTTTAGCAAGAAAAGTACAATCATCAGAAGATCCGAATGCGATTGTTGCCTTAGGTGCTTTAGGCGATGAAATTGTTAAAGATAGATTTCTGACAAGCTATTTTAGTCAAAACCGGAAAGGTAGTTATGCGGTGCTCAAAAACCATATCAAGGATTATTTGGATGGCTATTTAAGCCGATACGATTATCAGATTTATCCCTATGATAATATGGGCGAAGCGATAGAAAATGCTGATACACCACCGATTAGTAAATATAAAAATCTGGTAGAAGCAGGCTCGGTTAAAATAGATGGATCTAACTTTTTTTATCAGGTAAACAATACATTCGGTTATCAGGATTACTTTGGGATCATTTCGGTGGTAGGCAAGGGCAGTATACTCGGTACATTGGTGCTCGAACTCCGTTCTAAGCCATATAATTATAACAATCGGCTACCCGATCTTCTGGGTGATCAGAAATTGATCAAAGACGAAGATTTTAAGGGTTATTCTATCGCTTTTTATAATAATAACGAACTGCTTAATCAGTCTGGAAATTATACCTATCCTTTAAATGGAAGCATGTTTAAAGGTAAAAAAGATGATTTCATAACCAGTAACGATGATGAACTTCATTATAGCCATTTAATTTACAAGCCTTCTAATAGTAAAATGGTTGTGATTAGTAAAGAAAAAGTAGGTTATATAGAGCGCCTGGCCGCGCTATCTTTTTTCTTTCTAATATTTATCATTTTCTCCCTATTGCTTTATGGTTTGATATGGTTGATCAAAAACCTTGATGATGATACCGTGGGCTGGTTCAGTATCAATAGGTCTTTAATGATCAATGCCAATAAGATTCTATATAAAACGAGGATTCAGGTATCTATTGTATTAGTGGTAGTGGCCACGCTGGTTATTGTAGGTTGGGGAACTTATTATTATATGAACTACGAGTACCGCGGACAGCAAGATGCGATATTAAAAGATAAAATAAGGAAAGTACAGCAGAATTTTGAAAAGCAGGTTTTCAGGAATGGCATTATTGAAAATGATGAGAATGCGGCAGCAGATTTTAACAATTTTGCCGATATCAATAATGCTGATTTAAATTTATATGACCTGAGTGGCAACCTGATCATGACGACCTATCCAAAGCTCTACAATTACAAAATTATAGGAAAAAAAATGGGTCCCAAAGCTTTCTTTTCATTAGATGGCTTACACCGCTCAGAATATATCAACCTTAAAGAGAATATTGGGAGTTTAATTTATGCTGCTGCTTATGCCCCTATCAGAAATGCGCAGAACAAAACAATTGCTTATATTGGTTTGCCTAACTATTCTAACGAAGAGGAGTATAGCGATAAACTTGCACTTTTTGTAAGTAACCTGATAAATCTTTACGCACTGGTATTTGTGGCTGTAGGGGTATTGGCTGTATTTTTGGCCAATCAGATTACCAACCCCTTAACTTTTATTCAGGAAAGTATTAGTAAAACTAAAATAGGGCAAAAGAATGAACCTATTGTATGGCGTAGACATGATGAGATCGGCTCTTTAATCAGGGAATACAATCATATGATTGCTGCCCTGGAAGAGAGTGCAATAAAACTGGCCAGATCTGAACGGGAGAGCGCCTGGCGCGAAATGGCCAAACAAGTGGCTCACGAAATCAAGAATCCGCTAACGCCTTTAAAGTTAGGCGTTCAGTTATTGGAAAAATCTTGGAAAGAGAAAGATCCTAATTTCGAACTGAAGTTTAATAAGTTCAGCAAATCATTTATCGAACAGATTGATAGTCTTTCGAAAATTGCTTCCGAGTTTTCTAATTTCGCCAAAATGCCCGATACCAATCTGGAACGACTTTCTTTACTTCCAATTATTGAGCAGGCAAGAGAAGTGTTTAAAAGCAGTGAAAATGTGACCATTGATGTACTGAACAAAAGTGAGAAGGAGATCACCATCCTGGCAGACCATGATCAGCTGTTAAGGACATTTAATAACCTGCTTAAAAATGCGATAGAAGCTATAGACGAGGAATCGTTATGTTGCATTACCATTATTGTGTATGCTGATGTGAAGAGTGCATATATAGAAATAAAAGATAATGGAAAAGGTATACCGCCTGCACTGCAAGACAAAATATTCGTGCCTAATTTCACTACAAAAACATCAGGTACAGGTTTAGGTTTAGCTTTTGTTAAGCAGGCTGTAGAAAATGCTGGGGGGGCAGTTAAATTTACCTCAATAAGCGGTTTGGGAACAACGTTCTACCTGAACTTTCCGCTTGCTTAAAATTAAAAATAAGGGTTAGATGGGTTAATCAGATGATGGGCATTACCTCAACTCCACTTGTGCCTTGCCCATGGTATTGCCATCAGCATATAAAATTACGGTATATATGCCCTTTATAAATGGCTTAGGGTTTACCCAATCGATAACATAGGTGCTGTCATCATTATTGTAATCAATAAAAATAGAATGGCTGAACTGCATATCCTGTCCGTCAGCCTCGAAATGGTTTCCCTCATTAGCAAGCAGGTTTCCCGCCGGATCGAATACCCGAAGATAAATGTTATGATGTCCTTTTTCTGCTAACTGATTTGGCACAATGTTAAACCGTACGCTTAACTTTTCGGCAGTTGATGATTTCGTTACTTCGACTTTTTTGCCGCTTGATTTTGTTCTGAAAGCAATAATTTCTGCCGATTGCAGCTTTAAGGCTGCGGCCGTTTTCACTTTCGCGTTTAAATTGGAGTTTTCGCTCTCCAAATTCGAGGCCTTATTAGTTATATTTCTAAGTGTATTCTGTAAACTATCGCGGCTGTTTTTTAGAAAAATATTGTCTTTCTGTAGTTGAATAATCTGATCATTGTAGTTTTTTACAAATGTTTTCAGTTCATTGATCTTTGCATTGGCTTTATCGATTTCGGCCTGGGTAATCTGGTTTTTCTCTAAAGCCTGCTTTAGCTCTTCGATTTTTGTACGGGCAACCTTCTGTTCTTCAACAAGTTTCTCATTTAAATCCAGGTTCAGTGCATTGACCTTATCCAGTTCAACCTCAATCTTTTCTACTTCAAGCCGTAGTTTATCTTTCTCCGCACTAACGGTAACAGATCTGTCGCTTTGCTTTCGATCTTTAAAAATCAAATAGGCATTTGTGCCAATCAAAGCGGCAATAACGATGACCAGGAAGTAAATTTTGTTTCTATCACCCTTATTAATCTTTTGTGGTTCCATTTAATAACAATGTATCTTCTATAAATTAATATACTTTTGTTCTCCATAGGTAAATGGGGTACACAATTAATTTTAGCAGGGCGTAAATTAAATTTTTTAATAAACTTATAAGAGTTTTTAAAAAAAATCGTTTACTTGCTGATGTTCGATTTGTATTCAAATCTACACAAACACACAACCTGAATAAAAAATAAGACAAGAAATAATGCTTAAAAACTTCCTATACGCACTTTTATTGCTAACTGTAGTACCTTATATATTAAATGCACAACCTTTATCAAAAATTGCACCAAAAAGGGAGTTTAGAGGTGTTTGGGTAGCTACTGTTACCAATATAGATTGGCCATCAAGGCCGGGTTTAAGCATTGATCAGCAAAAGCAAGAGTTGATCGGTATTTTAGAAAGGCATAAAAGCCAGGGCATGAATGCCATTATTTTGCAGGTTAGGCCTGCAGCCGATGCATTTTACGCAAAATCCAGAGAGCCATGGAGCCAATGGTTAATGGGCAGGCAGGGTTTGGCGCCGGCACCTGGCTACGATCCTCTGGCTTTTGCCATCAAAGAAGCCCATTTCAGGGGAATGGAACTACATGCCTGGTTTAACCCATATAGAGCCAGCATGAGCAGTTCGACCGTATTAAGCGAAAACCATGCTTATCGTAAACATCCTGATTGGTTTTTTACCTATGGTGGTAAAAAGCAGTTTGATCCGGGCATTCCCGAGGTTAGGGAATATATCGTTCAGGTAATTTTAGATGTGGTAAAAGGCTATGATGTTGATGGAATCCACTTCGACGATTATTTTTATCCTTATAAATTAGAAGGGCAAACCATTAATGATAATAATACTTTTAGCAAATACCCTAATAATTTTTCAGACATAAGAGATTGGAGGCGCAATAATGTCGATCTGCTTATCAAGCAGCTTGACGATAGCATTCACCACTATAAAAAATGGGTTAAATTTGGTATCAGTCCTTTTGGTATCTGGAAAAATAAAAATGAAGATCCTGAAGGTTCTGCAACCAGTGGGCTATCTAATTATGCAGAACTTTTTGCCGATAGCCGTAAATGGGTTAGAGAAGGCTGGGTAGATTATATTAACCCCCAGATTTATTTTACGTTTACCAGAAGAGTAGCGCCATATGGTGTTTTGGTTGATTGGTGGAGCAATAATAACTTTGGCAGACATGTTTACATCGGGCAGGGTGCCTACCTGGTAAACTCGAGGGCTGAAGCCGCCTGGAAAAACCTGAGCGAGATACCCAAACAGATTAGATACCTCAGAGATAACAACAGGATTCAGGGCAGTGTGTTTTTTAGTTCCAAATCATTAAGTACGGTTGCTAAAGCAGTTGGCGATTCGTTAAAAAACGATCTTTACAAATACCCTGCTTTGCCACCACAGATGCCATGGCTGGATGAAGTACCGCCTAATGAGCCTCAGGCATTAACAGCTGATGCATTAAAAGATGGCGTACATTTAAAATGGCAGCTTCCATTGAAGGCTAAGGATGGAGAAACAGCTTCAGGATTTGTAGTTTACAGATTTAATGAAGGAGATAAAATTTCGATACTTGACCCAAAGAACATTGTGAAGATAAGCTTTGAAGATTATCTCTCATTCATTGATACCAGTGTAGAAAGTGGAAAACGGTACAGCTATCTTGTAACGGCATTGGATCGGTTAAAAAATGAAAGTGAGCCTAGTGGGCCGGTTGGTGTTGAAGTTCCTTTAGCAAAGGAATAAAGATTTCAACTGCTTTTATTTGTCGAATCTCTTTCTACGACCCCCGGATCAAGTACAATGTGTTCCATGTTGGCGTATGGGCTTTCCTGATTAATCATTTTCAAGAACATTTTAGCGCACTCTTGTCCCATTTGTGAGGCATGCTGATCAATAGTGGAAAGGTTGGGCGTAATGTATGCAGAGAAGGCTTCGTTCGCAAAACCAATTACACCTATTTTAGGTGGTGTTTCGTTTATTTCTTTTAACTTTTTAATTACGCCTAATGCTGTAAAATCATCGCCGGCAATAATTGCATCAGGTTTATTACTGCTGCGCATTAATTTGCCTGCACCAAATCGGCCATCTTTAATGGATAAACCGCCAAAAATTAGATGGTCTTCTATTATCGGAAGGCCATGATCTGCTAAAGCTGCTTTGTATCCTTCTAGCCGATCGTTAAATATTTTAATCTGGTGAACCGTGGTTACAAATGCAATTTTTTGGTAACCCTGATCGATCAAGTGTTTTGTTGCAATATAACCGGCCTTAAAATCATCGAGTGTAATGGTCGGGACTTTTAAATCTGTATTTACACGGTCAAATAATATCAGGGGCTTATTTTGCTTAATAATTTCTGAAAAATGCGAAATGTCTTTTGTTTCTAAAGACATTGAAGCCATGATGCCATCTACCTGTGCTTCCAATAAGGTTCTTACACCATTAATTTCATTCTCAACTGATTCATTGGATTGATAAATAATCACTCGGTAACCGCTATCTTTCAGGCCATCTTCTATACAATGGATAATAGATGCAAAAAAATGTGCCTGTACGCTGGGCACAATTACGCCAATGATATGGGTTTTTCCAGATTTTAATGCTGACGCAAGTTTATTTGGGCTATAATTTAATTTTTTAGCCATTTCAACAACAGCCTTTCTAGTCGTATCGCTTATTGCCGGAAAGCCACTGAGTGCCCTGGAAACAGTTGATACTGTAATGTCGAGCGCCTTGGCAATGTCGTATATGGTAGTTTTCTTTTTCAATTGAATTGGAGAGTGACAATCAATTATAGCGTTTTTTTACTAAACCTTAATGATAATGTTTTTTTTGTACATAAAATATAATAATACATAAAAACCAAGTACATAGGTGATGGCCCAAACCAGTGATGCATTTATTGGACTAAAAAAGGGCGTATAACAGGTTTCATAGAAGAGAACCAGGAGTCCTGTTTTGGTGCCGTCTGCTTTGGTAACCTGAATGAGGTTTAACACTCTTGGCATTAACCCTGCCAGAAAGAAAACTGTAATGGCATTTACACCATATACAACAAAAGGAGTGGTAAATTTTTTGTAGCCCTGCACATCAATGATCCAGTAGCAGAGTGCTAATCCGATAGCCGCCAGGCCACCTGCATATAACACATAGGAGCTGGTCCATAAGGATTTGTTAATCGGGAACTGCAGGTCCCAGAGTAAGCCTAAAATAACTGCTGAAATGCCTGTGGTAAATAACCACGCTACCTTGGTCGGGTTGTCTACATCTTTTCTGCGCATCCAAACGCCAACCAGGATGCCAAATAAACAGGTCCCAATTGCTGGTAATGTGCTTAAAACGCCTTCAGGGTCCCAGGTTTTTGATGAAGCCCAGGTATGTGCTTCTGTTAAAATGCCGCGATCTATCCAGGCCGCTAAATTGGTTTCCTTTTCCATATTGGGATATCCAACTCCGGGAACCGGGACAAAGCTCATTAGTGCCCAGTAAACGGCGAGTATTACAATTAATGTTTTAAATATGGTTTTGTTAGAAAACTTAACGAAAATGATGCTGCTAATGATGAAAACGATACCTATTCTTTGTAAAACGCCTAATAACCTTACAGTTTGAAAAGCTTCTATAATGGTGCTATCAGTTGTTAATGCACTGATTATTTTCCCAAAAATAGCCAGAAAGAAGCCCAGTAAATAAAGTATAATGCCACGTTTAATGGCTTTAATGATTGTTTTTTGATGTGTAGAGGGATCTGCTTTACTGCTACTCATCGCAAAAGCTATAGAAACGCCAACAATCCATAAAAAGAATGGAAAAATCAAGTCGGTAGGCGTGCAGCCGTTCCATTCTGCATGCTCCAAAGGTGCATAAATATGCCCCCAATCGCCGGGATTATTTACTAAGATCATCGCTGCTACGGTTAATCCTCTAAAAAAATCCAGAGATAGCAAGCGTTGTTTAGGTTCGGTCATGATGAGCTGGTTTGGGTTGAGCAAACTAATTTAGACTATTGTTTTTAGAATGAGAAATTACTTACGAAGTTTGGAGAAAATGATTTGTCATCCTGAACAACGTGAAGGATCTTTTACCAGGTTGGTTTTATATGGTAGTGGTTCTTCGTTAATAGATGCTTCGCTGCGCTCAGCATGACAGTTTTGGGGGAGATATTTATTTTTTGCCACGGAAGCTCAGAAACACGGAACTACGGAAGTCTATGGAAACTGGCCTTTAAGACTGCGGAGGATACTTCGGGAAGGCAAAAAAATCCTGCTTTGCGCTAACAAAGCAGGATTCGAGTATATTTTAAGCTAGTCTTCAAATTTCCAGCGAACAAAAGCTTCCATCGCTTCGTATTCAGCAAGTCCAAGCTCGTCATAAGCTTTCGCTGTATCACGGTTACGGTCTTCAGCCCGTTGCCAAAACTCTCTAGAGTCATCACCGGGGAAAACAGCTCTGTCTTTCTGACTTTGGTGTTTAAAGATCGCATTTCTCTTGCGTTCCAGTTCTTGCGGAGAAATTGGCACCGCCATTTCGATTTCATAAGTTTCAAATTCGTGCCATGCGCCGCGGTACATCCATAACCAGCAATCTTGTGCCCAGGCTTCAGTTTTACGTAAGCGTTTTAATGCTTCCAAGATGATCTTGAAACAAACAATATGTGTGCCGTGTGGATCTTCAAAATCGCCGGCAGCATAAACCTGTTGAGGTTTTACTTGCTGCAATAGGGCAATTGTAAGCTCTATATCGGCATCTGTAACCGGGTTTTTCTGAACTTTACCACTTTCATAGAAAGGAAGTGCCTGGAAATGGATATGGTCATCCGCTAAACCGCAATATCTTGCGCCGGCAATCGCTTCGCCTTTTCTGATCAGTCCTTTAACCGTTTGGATCTCAGGTGTATCAATCTGGTTTGGTTTTTTCTGCTCAATAAAGGCTCTCATTTTATCATAAAGATCTTTTAAGTGCGTATTATCCATGCCCATTTTCTCTGTAAAATCTACGTTAAATTCCACAAAACGAAGGGCATCGTCATCCCATACTGCAGTATTGCCCGAGGTTTGGTAAGCTACATGTACATTATGTCCCTGATCAACCAAACGTAAAAAAGTACCGCCCATGGAAATCACATCATCATCTGGGTGAGGGGAGAAGATAATAATATTTTTCTGTGCTGGTTCTGCCCTTTCCGGACGTTGAGAATCATCTGCATTTGGTTTGCCACCCGGCCAGCCTGTTATGGTATGTTGTAACTTATTAAAGATATGGATGTTGATGTTGTAAACCGGTCCTTTTTCAGTGGCCAGTTGCGCCATACCGTTGTTGTTGTAATCGTCTTCCGTTAATTTTAAGATTGGTTTTTTTAATGTATTGGCCAACCAGATCACTGCCTTGCGGATCAGGGCATCTGTCCAAATACAATCTTTAACCAGCCATGGCGTATCAAAACGGGTAAGTTCTGAAGCCGCAGGCGCATCAAGGATAAATTCTACATGATCAGAAAGCTGAAGGTATGTTGCCGGAACCTCGCCTGAAATTTCACCTTCAACAGCTTTTTTAATAATTGAAGCTTTTTTACGGCTCCAGGCCATTAATATTATTTCTCTTGCTTTGAAAATTGTACCGATACCCATGGTAATGGCCTTTGTTGGTACAAAAGTTTTTCCACCGAAATCGCGTGCCGCATCACGGCGTGTCAAATCATCTAAAGTAACTAAACGGGTACCCGAATTTGGTGCAGAGCCCGGTTCGTTAAACCCGATGTGACCGGTACGGCCAATTCCTAAAATCTGGATGTCAAGACCACCGAGGTCGCCAATTTTCTTTTCATACTCCACGCAGAAAGCTGGAATATCCTCTAGTGCAAGCGTACCATCAGGGATGTGGACATTTTTTTTGTCAATATCGATATGATTGAAAAGGTTTTCGTTCATAAACGTAACATAACTCTGCGCCGCAGTTGGCGCCATTGGATAATACTCATCCAGGTTAAAAGTAATTACGTTTTTAAAACTTAAGCCCTCTTCTTTGTGCAGCCTAACCAGTTCGGCGTAAACTGCAATTGGGGTAACACCTGTTGCTAAGCCCAGTACTGCAGGTGCGTTGTTTGCTTGTTTTGATTTAATGAGCTCGGCAATGCGATGTGCCACATTAATTGAAGCAATTTTTGGATTTTCGAACACGCTTACGGGTAATTTCTCGAAACGTGTCTCCTCCAGTAGATTTAATCTAGCCATTTTTTTTATATGGATTTTAATGTACGGAGCAGTAAATATAGAGAGTTATGCCCAATTTCTAACAAAGGTTATTTACATTTATTGCAAGTATTTACATAAAATTCACTAAAAGGGGCAAACAAACGCTTAATTTTTTAAGATAAATTAATATGAACAGGCAAATCCAAAACTTATATTCCAAAGCAGGCAAGTCAGAACGGTTGATTATTGGATTGATGAGTGGAACTTCTATGGATGGACTGGATATTGCCCTCTGTGCGGTTAAGAAAAGTGGCATAGAAACTGATATCAGGGTTTTAAAATTTAAAACCGGCGATTATACAATCGATTTCAGGGCTAAAATAAAAGCCATATTTTCTAAAAAGGAAGTTGATTTACAATTGGTTTGCCTGATGAACGAGCATATTGCAGACATCCATGCTCAATTGATTAATGAAGCTTTAGAAGAATGGGGTTATAAAAACGAGGATATCGATTTTATTGCCAGCCACGGACAAACCATTTTTCATGCGCCAAAATCTTTGCACCAATTGGCCGATTATCCAAATGGCACACTCCAGATTGGCGATGGAGACCACATAGCCATTAAGACCGGGATTATTACCCTTTCTGATTTTAGGCAGAAACATCTGGCTGCGGGAGGTGAGGGTGCGCCTCTTGCCGTATATGGAGATTATTTGATGTTTTCTAAAGCGGGAGAAGACCGGGTAATGTTGAATATTGGGGGAATAGCAAATTTCACTTACTTGCCAGGGAGTACAGATGCCAGCGAAATTTTTTCAACAGATGTTGGACCGGGTAATACCTTAATGGACCAGTACATGCAACAACATTTTAATCAATTCTATGATAAAAATGCAACTGTTGGGCTAAGTGGTCATTTAAATTCCAAACTATTGGCGGCATTACTTGACTGTGATTTCCTCACACTGGATTTTCCTAAAACCACAGGCCCTGAATTATTTAACCTGGGATATTTATTAAGGGCACAAGAACGATCTTCAACAACTAATCTAAGCAAAGAGGACGTCATGGCCACCCTGTGCCATTTTTCTGCAGAGACCATTGCCAACGCGATAAAACGTTGTTTTGGGCAGGATGCCAAAGTGCAGGTATTTATGAGTGGTGGCGGGATGCATAACCCTTTACTTGTTCAGCTTCTTCAAACACAATTGCATTTTTGCAAATTCCTGACTACTGAAGATTTAAATATTAATCCCGATGCAAAAGAAGCTGTTTTATTTGCTGTTTTGGCCAATGAAACGTTGTGTGGTGAGCCGATTAATTTTGGTAACCGGCAAGGCGTTCCATCGGTTTGCATGGGTAAAATCAGTTTGCCAGCTTAGGCAAGTACCATTTTGTAAATCTGCTTACAGCGGCTAAAAAATTTGCTTTGTGTGGTATTTTGTTAAATTTGCTTTTAACACTAATCTTCTAACAAAACCAAATTTTATGGAAAAAAGTTACCTAAAATGGTCACCGGGATTCTTCGCAATTTTGTTGATCCCATTTCTGCTGCTGTTTAAAGAGGCGGCCCAGGCGCAAAACAAGCGATATACCATAAGTGGTAAGATTACCGATGCCGGAAATAATGGAGCCATCCCAGGCGTTGTAGTTAAGATCCTTAGTACAAATTTAGTAACCAGTACCAATGCTAACGGCGGTTATACTTTTGCAGTAGATTTAGCCCCCGGCAAATACCAGATCCAGTTTTCTTACGTAGGTTACAAGAGTAAAATCCAGGCGGTTGATCTTGGTGGCAACGATCAGGTTCAGTTGAGTACATCCTTAAGTGCCGATGCTGTAGGCCTTGATGAAGTAATTGTTACGGGTACATCGCAGGGAACCACCAGAAAAGAACTGGGAAGTTATGTAAGCACCGTTAAAGGTGATGACCTTAACAAAGCACCCAGCGGAAACGTACTTTCATCACTGCAGGGCAAAACTGCAGGTGCACAGATCAGTCAGAACTCAGGCGATCCTGCTGGTGGATTATCTGTCCGTTTAAGAGGAATCAGCTCTGTTAACTCTTCATCAGAACCGCTTTACATTATTGATGGTGTAATTGTAAATAATTCTACCACACGGGTTACCAATACGTCATCTAATTACGATGGTGGAAACTTTGTGGGGAGTATTGGTCAGAATAGAATGGTTGATATTAACCCCGCCGATATTGAGCGTATTGAAGTGCTGAATGGAGCAGCTGCAGCGGCCATTTATGGTTCGAGGGCAAACTCAGGTGTTATCCAGATTTTTACCAAAAAAGGAGTAAGTGGTGCAGCTCAGGTGAATTTTAGCACCAGTTTAACGTTAAGCCATTTACGTAAACAGATTGAGGTAAACCAATCGCCGGTTAAGTTTGGTGGTTCAGTTAACACTTTTACCCAGGATGTGATACAAACAGCAGGTGATCCGGCAGTGCTGCTCACCAATACCACGCCTGTTACCCGGTATAATTATCAAGACTATATTTTCCAGTCGGCCACGGGTACTGATAATACCATATCTGTATCAGGAGGTAATGATAATACAAAGTATTATACTTCTGCAGCTTATTTCAGCAACCAGGGGATTATTAAAAATACCGATTTTACCCGTTATAATTTCAGGGCAAACGTCGATCAGAAAATTACGGAGTGGGCAAAATTGAGCGCAGGTTTAAACTATATCCGCAGTGCTGCGAATGAAAAACCTGATGGGAATTCGTTCTTTTCTCCAATGAATTCGGTTACCATTATCGGTAATTTCCATGATATTTTTGCAAGAGATGTAAATGGTAATTTATTGGCAGTTGGCGAACGTGGCCGGGTTAATCCGGTTTCAGTAATTGAAGACATCAAACAGCGACAGGAAACCAACCGCATTATTGCCAATGCCAATTTAAAATTGTACCCGGTTAAAAATCTGACTTTAGATTTTACATTAGGTGTTGATAATTCGGGCCAGAGCGGCTCAACTTATATTCCTCCTTTTGCATATAATGTAAATCCTGATTTTTTTGGCGGAGGTGCGGCGCTGGATGGTACTTTGAATGGCTATGCCAGTGCAGCTACCAATAATGCTTTTCAGTTTAACAATGAATTTAATGCAACCTATCAGGCTAAATTGTCTGATCTGATTTCATCAACAACACAGGTAGGTTATTCATTCCAGTATGAAAAAACCAGGTATCAGTTGGTAAACGGAAGAGGTTTGGCACCTCTAATTGAAACGGTAAATGCAGCTGCAACCCAATTGCCTAGTATTGACGGCCGTACCGAGCTTTCAGTAAGTGGAGGTTATGTTCAGCAAAACTTTAAATACAAAGATCATTTCTTTGTTACTGGTGCGCTAAGGGTAGATCAGTCATCGGTTTTCGGATCGGCTAACCGCACACAGGAATATTTAAAAGGGAGTTTAAGTTATGTGCTTTCTTCGGCCGATTACTGGAAAAACTTGGGTGTTTCTGGCTGGTGGGATGCTTTCAAAATCAGGGCTGCTTATGGTGAATCGGGTAATTTAACCGGTATTGGCGCTTACGATAGGATTAATGCTTATGCTACACAATCTTTTTTAGGCAGGGCATCTTTATTCTCTAGTGCAACCCTTGCTAACGAAAATGTGAAACCAGAGCGCCAGCGCGAACTGGAATTGGGAACCGATCTGTCTTTCTTTAAAAACCGCTTGGGCTTACAGTTTAACTGGTACAATAAAAAAGTGAGTGACTTGTTAATTGCCAGTGTACAGGCACCTTCAACCGGGTTTTCAAGCTTATTGGATAATATAGGTTCATTAAGGAATAAGGGGATAGAACTGGTGCTGAACGGAACGCCTGTTTCGGCCAAAGACTTTAAATGGAATACCTCGGTTATATTTAACAGAAACAGGAATACGGCGCTTGATGTAGGTGGTTTAAGATTGTTTAGTACCAATCCGGGTGCTCCTGTGGCGATTATAAATGGTGAAGCCATAGGTGTTTTTTATGGGACTTTTTTTGCACGTAATCCAGATGGTAGTCTGTTGACAAATGCTAATGGCATTCCCCAGATAGAAAAAGGAATTCAAAACTCTGCTACCACATTTACCCCTCAACGTGATGCTAACGGCATGCCAACCGGAACTACTTTGCGTAAAGTAATCGGTAATCCTAATCCAGATTATAATATGTCGTTTGTAAACGATTTTACTTATAAAAGGTTGAATTTACATGTGCAGTTGGATGCTGTACAGGGAGGAGATGTATGGAATGCAGACTGGAGAACCCGCCAGGGCGTTGGAAGTGGCAAAATAGCCGAGCAAGAACAAATGGGATTATTGCCGAGGGGTTATGTTGCCGGTGTTTATGCCATTGAAGAGTGGAGGATTGATGATGGCTCTTTTGTTAAGTTAAGGGAAATTTCTTTGAGCTATAATGTGGGTAAACTGAAATTTTTAAGAGACCTTACCGTAACCCTGAGCGGAAGAAATCTGATTTCGTGGGACAATTACAAAGGTTATGATCCAGAGTTAAATTCTGGCGGACAATCGACCATTTTAAGAAATATCGATTTCGGTTCGGTGCCTATTCCGCGTACTTTTAGTTTAGGTGTGTCAGTTAAATTATAATCGTTAAAGAAATTTTTATGAAAATTTTAAAAAATAATATTTCGACAAAAATAACCTGTTTAACCCTTTCGTTAGTGTTGTGCTTAGCTTCTTGCACGAAAGAATATCAGGACCCATCCAGAGCAAAAACCGACGTGGCTTTAGGTTCGCAACAAGGCTTAACCGCTGTGGCTATCGGTTTGCAACGGGTTTATACTTTAAGTAGAACTGGCGTAATGTTCAGTTCTATAGCTGCGAATGGCTTTGTAACCAACGAATTCAGGCTGCTTAATTCAGGGAATATTCCCGAATTGCAGTTAAGTACGGGGGGCAGTGCTGTTGATGGAACAAATACCATTTTGTTTAATCTTTGGGCAAGTGCCAATAAAATTGTTTATGATGCAGATCTGGTAATCAGCAATGCTAATAATTTGGGCGATAAAAGCTACGCTGCCGGATTAATCGCTTATTCGAGCATATTTAAAGCGCTGGCCATTGGCAATATGGCGCAATTTTGGGAGAAAATACCAGATGGTACAGGGAAAAATGTAGCTTATATTACACGTGCAGCAGGCTTTAATAAAGCTATTGCGGTGTTGGATAATGCTTTAACTGTTATTGCTGCAAATCCGATTTCTGCCAGTTTTTTAAACAATGTACCTGCAGATGTAAATATTATAAATACCATACATGCTTTAAAAGCAAGGTATGCACTGTTTTCGGGCAACTATACACTTGCTTTAACAGAAGCCAATGCAGTGGATTTAACAAAAGCTTCTTTTTTTAAATTTGATGCTACTTCGCCGAATATTCTGTTCAGTATTATTTCTTCCAATAATGTTTTTCAGCCTTTAAATGAGAACTTAGGCCTTACCGGAGCAAATGTTCCTGATGGGGCAGATAAAAGGATTCCATTTTATACCCTCACGGCAGGATCGCCGGCAACCTTACGGATGAATGGTTTTGCTGCGGCAACTGCAAGCCCTTTTCCGATTTACTTACCAGGTGAGATCATTTTAATCAAAGCTGAAGCACTTGCGCGACAGCCAGACCTGACCAGTTCATTAATTGAGTTGAACAAGGTGGTAACCAAAACGTCAGACCTTTTCGGGGTGGCCGCAGCATTGCCGCCATTAGTTGGCCCTTATACGCAACAACAATTACTGGATCTGATTTATAAACACCGTTCAATTGAACTGTATGCCTCAGGCTTAAAAATTGAAGATATGAGAAGGTTTAACCAGCCGCTAACCGATCGTAAACGGAATTTTTTTCCTTATCCATTTCAGGAACGCGATAATAATACCAATACCCCTGCTGATCCAACTTTTTAGCAGACATAGAGAGTCCTGTTTTATCGGGACTCTCTATAAAATATTCAGTTCCTTGGCGCGGTAACTGGTTAAAGACTCATGTCCGATTTCCAACTCTGTTATCAAATAACTAATACTTTCTATTGGGCAAACCCTTAGTCTTAAAGCAATATCCAATTTCTCTGAGATGCAAAGCACAGCTGTTTTTTTTGCACAGGCTAACATGGCCTTTTTAAGTTGATTGATTTCCCAGTAAGTATCCGTTAAACCTTCATCAGGGTGGATGGCGCTGGTTCCCATCAGGCATAAATCGGCTTTAATTTCCGATAGCTGAGTAATTACTTGTCCACCGTAAGTGACCTGCGAGTTTTTAGAAAATAAGCCGCCGATCAAAATCACTTCAATATTATTGTATTTTGCCAATTCTACTGCCACCAGCGGACTAATGGTAAAAAAAGTTGCTGATAAACCCTGAGGTAGCAGCTTTACAAACTCCAAAATCGTAGTTCCGCCACCTGTTAAAATCACCATGCCATCCTTTATTAGCCGAACAGCTTTTTTGCCGATGGCAATTTTACTGTCGCGCGCATATACCGTGCTGTCATCAAAAGAACTGTGGTATGATTTGGATAAAGCACCTCCGTGCACCTTATAGAGTAGGTTTTCGTCAACAAGTTCCTGTAAATCTCTTCTAATGGTATCTTCCGAGACATTGAGCAACTGCACCAGATCCGACGTTAATACACGGTTGTGCAAATTAATCTGTCGCATGATGAAGTCGTGGCGTTCTTTTTTCAGCATAGTGATGTTTGGTTTAAGCGAAAGTATAAAAGATTTTTAGATTTTCTATGTGTTGCGCGTTTTTGCGTGTTGATGCGGTTTAATGTTGTTAGTTGCTGGAAAATAGTTTGTTAAATTGTTTTTTTATTCCAAAACATTTATGATATTAGCATTAAAATGCGTTATTATGCGTGTTTTGGCAAACAACTACAACTAACTAAAACTAACAAATCAATCATTTCCTTAACAGGCAGTTTATGAAAAAAAAATTACTACTAATTTTTATTGGTACGTTTTTGTTGCTGGCCCATGCCTTTGCGCAACAAATAACCGTTACCGGTAAGGTGACGTCGGCCGACGGGCCTATTCCCGGTGTTTCTATCCGTGTGAAAGGGAGTACTGTGGTAGCACAAACCAGTGCAGATGGAAATTATTCCATCAAAGCCTTAAAAACAGATGTACTTGTTTTTACTTACATTGGTTATGCTACAGTTGAAAGAACAGTAGGAAATAGTACTTCTTTAAATGTAGTACTTCAGGGTAACGTCAATTCCCTTAATGAAGTCGTGGTGACGGCTTTAGGACAACAAGTTTCCAGAAAAGCGTTGGGAACTGCTCAACAACAAGTGAAAGGTCAGGATTTGGCCGATACCCAACGTGAGAATTTTGTTAATGCCCTGCAAGGACGTATTGCAGGTGTTGAAGTCACAAGTTCATCTGGTGTTCCGGGTGCATCTTCATCTATTACCATTAGGGGGGTAAGTTCTATCAGTGGAAGTAACCAGCCATTATTTGTGGTAGATGGTTTGCCTATTGATAATAAGACGCTAAATACAAGTGCATTTTATTCTGATAACAGTTCAACTACAGCATTTTCTAACAGAGGAGTCGATTTTACCAACCGGGCAGCTGATATCAATCCTGAAGATATTGAGAGCCTTGTGGTGTTAAAAGGGCCTGAGGCTGCGGCATTATACGGAATTGACGCAGCAAATGGCGCCATTGTAATTACTACCAAGCGCGGCAAATCGGGTAAAGGATCAATTAACTATAGCAATAGCTTTCGCTTAGAAAAAACCCGTGCTAAACCTGAAATACAAGGTGTTTATGGCTTAGGCACAAATGGTGTTTCTGGACCGGGAACGCTACAATATTTTGGACCTGCTTATGCGCCTGGCACTGTTTTGTACGATAATATTGACGGCTTCTTTCAGACTGCACTTACTCAAAAGCATAATCTATCTTTTGATGGTGGGGGCCAGGACATGAGCTATAGGATTTCTACATCTTATACAGCACAAAATGGTGTTGTACCCAACTCTAATTATGATCGGTTTACCTTAAATGGGTCTACAAATGGCAAGTTAAATGATTGGATGAAAGTTGATTTATCCATGACCTATACTTATGCCTTAAATAATCAGCCTTTTAAAGGATCTGGTGGTCCGCTAATTGGATTGCTTTTATGGCCACAGGAAGATGATGCGAGAAATTATCTTACTGCTGCCGGTACAAGAAGAAGATTTACAACCGCTACGGATTTAACATCTGAAATTGAAAATCCTTATTTTAACGTAAATAAGAACAAAATTAATTCTATCCAAAATAGGATAACTTCTAACTTTGGCTTTACCATTACACCGGTTAAATGGCTTAATTTAAAATCCAATATCGGTTTCGACGTATATTCAAACAAAAACTTACTGTTGAGTCATCCTGAAAGCTCAAGGGGATTTAATAAACAGGGTATTCTGGATGTTGCCAATGACAATACCAGAAATGTTAACATTCAGAACTTACTGAATTTAACCAAACAGAAAATAACCTCTGATTTATCTATTGATGCGACATTAGGTAATGCCATACAAGATTTAAGATCTAATATTGATGCGCAATACGGTGAAGGCTTTTTAGATCCAAACTTTATTTCTATCAATAATACCACTACAACGCTGAGGAATGCAAAATCGTCCATTTCGCAAAGAAGATTATTCAGTTTGTTTGGCCGTGCGACTTTAAATTACAAAGATTATCTCTACATCACCGCTACAGGCAGGAATGACTGGACATCAACTATTCCTATCGGAGCAAATTCGTTCTTTTATCCTTCTGTGTCTGGTAGTTTTGTATTTACAGAAGTTCCGGCTTTTAAAGAAGCCTTAAGTACAGTATTTACCTCAGGTAAGTTGAGGGCTGCATTTGCCAATGTGGGTAAAGATGCCAGACCTTATAGCTATGTTCCCTCATTGGAAAGTAAAGCTACCGTTGGTGGTGGATTTGGTTATGGTTTTACAGGACCAAACTTAGCCCTAAGACCTGAATTTGCAAGTTCTTATGAAGTTGGAACAGAATTGGCTTTCTTTAAAGATAGATTGGGATTAGATTTTACGACCTACCGCAAAGAAACCTCCGATCAGATTGTTAACGATATTAGGGGTAGTTACGCTACCGGATATATATTATTCAATTTAAATGGCGCTAAAACCAGAAGTGAAGGTATTGAAGTAACGCTGCGTGGAACACCGATTAAAACGAAAGATTTTAGCTGGAATGCCCTGGTAAACTTCGAAAGTGCAAGGGCGAGGGTTTTAAGTTTGCCAAATGAACTTCCTGAATCTTATGTTTCTGATACCAATGTATATGGCACCATTAGAAATGGTACAACACCAGGTTATTCAACAAGATCGCTAACCGGAACCTTCTATTTGAGGAATGATAGGGGAGATATCTTGATTAACCCGGTATCTGGATTGCCGGTTAGGTCGTCAGTGGTTATTCAAGGACCAGGAAAGGGATATGACAGACAGCCAGATTTCTCAATCGGTATTACCAATACTTTTACCTATAAAAACTTTGCATTATCATTCTTATTGGATATTAGAAAAGGTGGCGATGTGCTTAACGCTACGCAGAGTTATCTTACACAAAGAGGTTTAAGCACTATGACATTGGATAGGTTAACGCCTAGAATTGTAACCGGGGTTATCCAGGATGGTAAAGAGAACAGTGCAAATCCTACAATCAATAATATTGCTGTTACTCCATTTTATCAGAATACTTACTATACAAGTTTGAGTGAAGAGCTTTTTATTGAAAAGGATATTAACTGGATCAGGTTGAAGGATGTAACCTTACAATACAGATTACCTCAAACTGTTTTTAGCAAACAAAATTTCTTTAGAAGTGCCAGTATTTTTGTAACCGGTACCGATTTATTTTTGATTACCAATTACTCTGGATTAGATCCGGTTGTTAACGGAAATACAGCAGCGGTTGGCGGTTCTGGTTCTGCAGGAATAGATTACGGTAATTTTCCGGTACCAATAGGATTAAACTTTGGTGTTAAAATTGGCTTATAATAAGGAGAAAGAAGAAATGAAAAAATTATATGTACTATTAATATTAGGGAGTCTTATTTCTACAAGTGGATGTAAGAAATTCTTAGATGTAAATACAAATCCAAATGCACCACAGTCGGTAGAGGCTAATTTGTATTTATCGCCAATGTTGCATTGGATGGCTTCGGCACCACAGTTTGATGGAATTTATATTGGCCGTTACACGCAGAACCTGGCTTCTACAGCCACTCAGGATCTGTGGGAAAGACATGGTAATAACCAGGCTGGTACCGCTCCCGATCAAGGTGGCCAAATATGGAGAACCACATATTTTGATTTTGGGCAAAATTTAATCGACATGACCAGTAAAGCCGAAAGCCAGCAACGCTGGGATTTATTGGGGTTGGCACAGATTCTGAAAGCGTGGGGTTGGCTTACTGCTACAGACTGCAATGGCGAAATTATTATTAAAGAAGCGTTTGACCCTAATAAGACCTCTTTCAGGTATGATTCGCAAGAATTCGCTTATCAAGAAACATTGAGGTTAATAGATGCTGCAATTGCCAATTTAAATAGAACAGACGGTGCGGTAAATGAAGCTTATTTAGGTAAGACCGATTTTATTTATAGGGGAAAACGTGCTTCATGGATAAAATTTGCTTATGGTTTTAAAGCAATTGTTTTAAATCATTACGCTAATAAAACATCACTTTATAAGCCAGACGATGTTATTGCTGCAGTTGACGCCTCTTTTGCAGGAAATGTTGATGATGCTTTAATTCCATACGCAGGAACAGCTAACGATGATGCTAACTTTTTATCTGCAACCAGAAATAACATAGGTACCCTCAGGCAGACCAAATTTATCTTATCATTAATGGATGGTACCGTTTTTACAAGTGTTGTTGATCCAAGGATGAGCAGAATGCTGGCGCCATCTCCAGATGGTTTGTATAGAGGTTTAGAACCAACTTTAGGCGTGGGTGCATTAACTACAACTCAACAACCGCTAAACCTTTGGGGTTATGCTTCTCAGGCAGCAGCCAATGCTTCGGCAACTACCCCGGCAAGGTATTTATTTGCACGTAAAAATAAATTTCCAATCATTACTTATGCTCAATTACAGTTTATCAAAGCTGAAGCAGCATATAAAAAAGGAGATAAAGCAACAGCTTTAACTGCATATAAAAATGCTATTTCTGCTCATTTCGACTTTGTAAATGCAAGAAATACCGATGATGGGCAGACGCCAACGCAAATAAGTGCAACAGAAAAGAGCACATACCTTGCTTCGCCGCTTATTATACCTGTAAATCCGAATGATTTAACGCTTTCACAGATTATGTGTCAGAAATACATCGCACAATGGGCATGGGCCCATTTAGAACAATGGACAGATTTAAGAAGGTACCATTATACAGATAAAGATCCTGTTACCGCAAATCAGGTTTTTATAGGGTTTACTATTCCTACAGTGCTTTTCCCGGATAACCAAACCAAAGTAGTGCAGCGAATGCGCCCACGGTTTAATTCGGAATATATTTGGAATAGGGAAGGGCTTAATGCCATTGGTGGCCTTGCAACCGATTATCAAACTAAAGAAATGTGGATAACAACACCTCAATAATTTAATGATGAAAAGAAAATATATCATATTGGCAATACTACTGCTATCAACTATAATTTATTCTTGTAAGAAAAATGCTGTCCAGGAAATCTCAATGCCCGTAAGTGGTGCTCAATTAAAGTATTTTAATTTTGCACTCAATTCGCCCGTAGTAAACTTTTATGCTGGAAATACAAAAGTTACTGCTGCGAGTTCTACAACTGGTGTAGAAAGTGGAACTACAGGTGTAGCATTTGCAAGTGTTTACCCATCAACAAATGCATACTCAATTCTTGCTCCGGGTACATACGATTTTATGGCACAACGCCCCAGCACTGCAACGGCAGATCCTAACCTGGTTATTGCAACCCTAAACAAACAAGTAGCAGAAGGTAAAAATTATTCGATTTATTTATCGGGCCTATATAACACCACCACTAAAAAAACAGATGTTTTTGTGGTTGATGATGTGCTGCCTGCTATCGATACATCAGGTGCTTATGTGCGTTTTGTTCATGCCTCTTACAATGCAAATCCCTTTGATCTGGTATTGAAAAATACAACAAGTCTGGTTGAAACAACTGTAGCAACGAATGTTGCTTATAAAAGTGCTTCAAATTTTGCTAAAGTTCCACAGGGTGTTTACGATTTAATATTAAGGTACACGGGTACAGCAACTAATATTGTAATTAGAACTGCCGTAAGTGTTACAAAATCCAATACATATAGCTTCAGTTTAAGAGGAGATATCACATTGCCCTATACCGGTACTGCGGTTAACCGGCCTTTTATTGACAATACACCAAATCGATAAAAAAAGCAGCCAAAAGGCTGCTTTTTTTGTTTTAAATCCATTTTAAAATTGGGAAAAGCTATTCTAAACGAACAGGTTTGGTTTTCTAATATACAATGTTCTTCTATTTTTTTACTTTTCTGTAAAAAGGCTGAGATGCTTTCTTTTACCAGAGAATTATTAGTGATATTTAGAGGGATGCAGCATTAACTGCGATTTTTCATAGTAATTCAACCGTTTATAATTCTTAATTAATCATTTTATGAAAAAAAAACTACTATTCTTGTTTCTGGGAGTGTGTTTTTTTGCCGGGCAGGTATTTGCCCAACAAATAACCGTTTCTGGTAAAGTAACATCAGCAGATGATGGTACGCCCTTGCCTGGTGTTTCAGTAAAAGTAAAAGGGTCAGCCGCAGGGATCAGCACCGACACCGAAGGTCGCTATACCATTAAAGCCACCAGCGATCAGATTTTGGTTTTTAGCTACATCGGTTCCATAACCGAAGAGCGGCCAATTGGAGATAACAAGGTTATTAATGTTCAATTGAAACAGGATGCAAAAACACTAAATGAGGTAGCCGTAACGGCATTTGGGGTTAAGCAGGAGGTAAGAAGCTTAGGTTTCTCTACACAAAATGTTAAAGCCAAAGAAATTGTGGATTCGCAACAACCCAATCTGGTAAATGCCATGCAGGGGAAGGTGGCAGGGGTGCAGATCACCAACTCGAGTGGCGCACCTGGTTCTTCTGCTAATATTATGATCAGGGGAGGAAGCTCGTTAAGTGGAAACAACCAGCCATTGTTTGTAGTGGATGGTATACCAGTTGATAATACCACACCGGTAAGTCAGGCCGGGCTTGGCGCCAGTGTTGCCCCGGCCTCTAACCGTGCTATAGATATTAATCCTGAAGATATTGAGTCGTTAACCGTACTAAAAGGTCCTGCTGCTGCTGCACTTTATGGAATCAGGGCCGCTTCGGGTGCCATTGTCATTACCACTAAAAAAGGTTCAGGCGGTGCCGCAAAGGTTACCTATCAGAATACTTTTTCTTTAGATAATGTAAATCGGTTGCCAGAGCTGCAGGATAAATATAAACAAGGAGAGGCTGGTAACTTTAGTGCAACTGCACCAAACTCCTGGGGGCCTGAATTTGCGGCCAATGAAACCGTTTATGATAACCTGAACAATTTCTTTAAAACTGCTTTTGCGCAAAGTCATGATCTTTCGGTAAGTGGAAGTTCCGAAAAAAGCACCTTTTATACTTCTGCTTCACTTTTGGATCAAGGCTCTATTGTAGATAATGCTGATTTCAGAAGAAAATCATTTAGGGTAAATGCTGATACTAAAATTGGCGAGAAGCTTACTGTGGGTGGTTCAGCAAATTATGTGCGCACCGATCGTACTTCGGTGCCACAAGGGAGTGCAAATGGTACCATGGGGGCATTGTATTGGCCACGTAATGATGATATGACCAATTATCTCAACCCAAATGGCTCACAAAGGGTTTTTCCTGGCGGGAACGATAATCCATATTGGACTATCCAGAACAAACCCATTACCAGTGGTATCAACCGTTTTATAGGTATAGCCAATATTAATTATAATCCCTTTAGTTTTTTAAATTTAACCTATCGATTGGGTACTGATTTATATACCGAAAATTTTAAGGCAATACGCATGCCTGGTACTTTAGAAGCCGATGCGCTTAAAGGCGCAATTGCTCAAAATACGAATACCAATCAGATTACCACATCCACTTTTATTGCCACCGCAAAAAAAACTTTCTGGGATGACTACAACTTCAGCCTGGCTATTGGTAACAATATCGAAAATACGAGGGTACAAACCTTAACTGCTAATGCCATTAATTTTATCGATCCCACTTTTCCAAGTATAAATAATACTGTCGCTACCGATCGGTCTGTTTCTGAAACGTTAAACCGCAGAAGAATTGTAGGTGTATTTGGCGATTTTAATTTCGATTGGAAAAATATGATCTATGTGAACCTGAGGGCGCGCAACGATTGGACCTCTACTATACCAGTGGGTGATAATGCTTTCTTTTATCCCGCCATCAGTACCGCTGTGGTATTAACAGACTTATTGAAGGAGCTTAAGCTGAAATCTGACGATCAGATCTTTTCTTATGGAAAAATAAGAGCTGCTTATTCCAATGTAGGTAAAGATGCACCACCGCATGTAACCACTACTTCGCTTGCAGCGGTTACCAATACCTTTACCATTAACCCCCGTGGTTTTATTACCAATGCCAATAATCCATTTGGTAACCCAACATTGGTACCCGAATTTACCCGGGCATTTGAAGTAGGTGCAGATTTGAGATTTATTAAAAACCGATTTGGAATTGATTTTACTTACTACAGAAGTAAATCAGATAATCAGATTTTGGCAACCAGGGTTCCGCCATCTGCAGGGGCTTTTCTTACCTATCTTAACGGTGGCGCTATTCAGAATAAAGGAATAGAAATTGTGCTGAATGCTCAGGCCATTGTTAAAAAAGATTTCCGATGGACAATAGACATCAACTTTGCTCATAACAAATCCATAGTAAAAGCACTTCCAGGTGCTTTAGACCGGGTAGAACTATCTGATGCATGGGTAGCGGCCAATGTTGCCCAGGGTGCCGCATTCTTAAACGGAAGCTTATTTGGTATTAATGGTAATGTTTGGAAACGTAATGCCCAAGGACAATTGTTGCTAAGCAATACCGGTTACCCACAGGTACAAACGGCCTTTGCAAATATCGGAGATCGTAATCCTGATTTTACGTCGGGCATCACCAATACCTTTAATTATAAAAACTTTGCGTTATCATTTATGGTTGATGTGCGCGTAGGTGGAGATGTATTTAATGCGACTGAAAATTCATTGGTACGTTCGGGTCTGAGCACAAAAACATTAGATCGTGGCTCGAAAGTTTTTGATGGCATTATAGAATCCACAGGATTGCCAAATACCTTGTCAGTACCATTAAATCAAAACTATTATCAAAGCATTTATGCCAATCAGGGATATGATTTTGTGGAAAATGGAAGCTGGTACAGACTGAGATATGCCACTTTAACTTACAATATGCCAAATAGTTTTTTAGCTAAAACGAAGTTAAAAGGCCTGGCATTTACGGTAACAGGCAGAAACCTGATCTTGATTACAAAATATTCAGGGGTAGATCCTGAAGTTTCGGGCAGTGGTGCTGGTGTAGGTGGGTCGGGCTCTTTTGGGTTCGATAACCTGGGTATTCCTGCTACACGTGGAGTAGATATGGGTTTAAGATTAACTTTTTAATTGCGTTGTCATGAAAAATAAAATAATAATAGCATCATTAATCAGTGGGATGTTTCTAAGTACATCGTGTAAGAAGTATCTCGATGTAAATAAAGATCCAAATAACCCAACCAAAATTTCAGCAGCAAGCCGTTTGGTTGGTGCCATTACCACATCAAATGGCGCAGCCTTATGGAGAGGCACAAGAGAGGTTTCGGGGCTTGTACAGTATGGAACCACTAAATTACTTACGGGCACTAACCGTAATGCAGAACAATGGCGTTTTACGGCCAGCTATTTTCTTTGGCAAAACGCCTATGTATACACCATGCCCAATTGTGTTGATGTGATTAATCTTGGTGAAGAAGAAGGAAGCCCTTATTTTGTAGGTGCCGGAAAAACATTGTTAGCCATGAATTTTGGCTTGCTTACCGATCAATACGGGTCAATTGTGGTTGATGACTATTACAATGGAAAAACCCAGCTTAACCTCTTGCCAAAAATGCAGACGCAGCAAGAAGTTTATCAACGTATTGATAAATTGCTGGATGAGGCCATAGTTGCTTTTAGCAGTACAACCAATGCTACGGGACTTAATGCTAATGGTGGCGATATTATGTTTCAGGGCGATGTATCTAAATGGAAAAGGTTTGCATGGGCATTAAAAGCCAGGTATCTGAATCACTTATCTAAAAAGGGTACATTGTATAATGCTGCAAAAATTATCGAAGCTTGCAACAATGCCTTTAATGCAGACGGAATGGATGCGCAGTTTCCTTATCTATCGGGTGGTATCCAGACAGATGAAAACCCCTGGTATAGCTGGGGCGGTTTCGTACTGACTACAACGGATCCGAATAATTCACTTTACGATCCACGTTATTTTGCCTGGAGCCAGTTCTTTGTGAATATGTTGTCATCGTTCCCGGTTACCAATACCACTTTTCAAGATCCTAGAATAAGCAGGATTATGCAGCCTGCAGCTTCAGACGGGCAGTACCGGGGCATAAGGGCTGGGGCTGGTTTGGCGGGTGGTCAAGGATTGTTGGCTAACGGGCAGCCAGGTGATGCTGCTAAAACGAATGGAAATGATTATGGCCGGTTTAGTAATAGCGGATTTTACACAAAACAAACTTCGCCTATCCCTTTTATCACTTATTCCGAGGTTAAGTTGATTGAAGCTGAAGCCAGGTTGCGTACTAATGATATTGCCGGTGCACTCGCTGCTTACGAAGAGGGGGTTAAAGCTAACATGCGTAAATTAGGCGTTACCACTGCCGAAATTAATACTTACTGGGCAGCTCAGTTGGCAGATGGACTTGCGGTACACTTTGCAAACCTTACTCAAGGTTTAAGCCACATTATGCGGCAGAAGTATATTACATTATGCTTGAACCCTGAAACCTGGGTTGATATGCGCAGATCTGATTTTAGTCAGGCAATTTATGGCCCGTCTTTGGTTCGTCCTGTAAACCTGAATACGGTTGTTTTCGATGCCAATAATGCAAGCCAATGGATAAGAGGAATGGTTTATGAAAGCAACGAGCAAACCCGAAATCCTCAGGCAGTTGGAGATAATTCTGAGAAATACCGTTTGTTAACCCCGCTTTGGTGGGATACCAACTAAATTTTGATGTGAGGTTATTAATCAATCCAATTTGTTATGCTGAGTTCTGCCTCATGGATCAGTAATAGATTAAAGGCCACGAATTAGAACAAGCGCCAGATTATTTTAATCTGGCGCTTGTTCTTCAGCTTACAAAATCTTAAACCCTAAACTCAATTGAAACAAGTTAGGTTTTTGGCTGTATTTTTCACTTTTGCTGATGTTTGATAAACCAGCTTCATAGCGTAAATCAACCGAAATGTTACCCACATCTACACCTGCACCAGCCTGTAGGCCTAGCGCCTGGTTTTTGTAGTTATCGAAATCGGTAGCTTGTTGATAAGCAGAGCTAAAAGAAGAATTTTCATCCAGAATAAATGAAATAACTGGACCGGCCATTAAGCGGAAGTTTAAATTTTTAGCACCAAATTTTGTTCCCACTAAAACAGGAACATCCAAAGTGGTGAACCTTACTTTTCCTTCAGCAGATACTTCATTGCCATTATCCTGTTGAATGCTGATAAATTTATTTCCTTTGCTGCCAATGTAAGCCTCGGGCTGAACATATAAACTAGCGCCGCCAATACGTGCCCATGCACCAATCTGATAGCCTAAACGGTTTTCCTCACTTGCAAAATCTGCGTTTAACTTAGACAAGTTTACACCTGCTTTAACCCCCAGGTTAAAAGTTTGTGCCTTTGATGTTGCCCAACCCAAGGTTAGGAAAACAATGGAGAAGATGATTTTTTTCATGTTGTTTAATTCATTTTTTAAGTTAGTGATTCCATTTTTTGCTAAAATCTCGTTTTGTGTCATTTTTGCAGTTTCTGGTTTCATTAAAATTTACACCATATGGGTTTTGAACTGATTAAGTTTTATAACGCAGTTTTAACACAATTATCGTGCACTTCATAATCGCGAATCTCCACTTTTTTTATCACATCACATAAAAAGGCATCAACCTCAACAAATATTTTTTACTTTTGCATCAAATAAAATATGCCATGGCTAATTTTCAACTTACTTCTGAAACCGCATTTAAAGTTAAAACCAAGTTTTTAAGGAAATACCGCGATCTGGCGAACGAGCCTTTAGAATTTACGCCCGGCAAAGAAGATCAATTGGTTGAAGATTTAATGCGTTTGGTAAAACGCGACCGTACCTACATCGAATTTACGATCCAAAAAGCACTTGCCGATACTAAAGGAAACAGGCTTTAAGATTTTCATTTTTTTAAGCACAAAATTTTTGTTTAAGCTTTCTTTAGGCATTTAAATACATAAAATCTCTTCATGTATTTTGCCCCTGCTATGCAACGTAACTTTTTTATATTAGCATTCCTGTTTTGGTTAGTTGCGTTTACAGCAACGGCACAAAAACAGGTATTTAATGATATTTTCACAGATAGTTTAACTTCTGCGCAGACAAGAAAAGAGTTAAATGAGTTATCTGCCAGTGAATATCTGAAGCAAACTTTCAGTAAAGGAGACCAATCGATTAATTATAGATTGCTATTGCCAGCTGCGAACGGCAATCAGAAGAAATATCCCCTAGTTATTACATTTCATAACTCAACACGGATAGGCACAGACAATGAAAGGCAATTAGAACCATTAGCCAGGATCTGGCTACGACCAGATATACGCCAGAAATACCAGGCATTCGTTATTGCACCACAGTTTCAAACACGTTCATCAAATTATTATCCCGATTCAGTAAGAAATTGTTTAATCTCGAAACCGTCTGAAGATGTTCATTTATTATTGGATTTGATCCGTGAGGTAAAAAGTAAGTATCTGCAGATAGATACCAATCGCATTTATTTGGTCGGTTATTCTATGGGTGCATCTACGGCACAAAACCTAATGAATATTGCTCCGGAAACCTTTGCCGCCATGGTTTCTATTGCCGCGGTTCCCGATTTTGTTAATATAAAAGCAATCAGTCAAAAACCTATTTGGTTAATTCATGGCAGGCAGGATCATGAGAATCCTTACGAGGGGAGCGAGCATTTGTATCATGCCTTAAAAGGCAATCGTAATCTATTGTTTACCACTTATAATAAGTTAGATCATAACCAGATTCCAATCCCATTATTGCTTGCACCTCAAATACCAGCCTGGTTGTTTTCCCAGCATAAATAATAATATACTGCCTGGCCTTAAAGCTGGCATTTAAATAGCCTGTTGCGTAACACTCAATTTACGCATCACCCCCGATCGTTCATTTTTTATATTTACCGCTTTTTGTACATTTACATTGTATACAATTACTAAATAATCTTTCAAAAAGGCGATAATCTATTTATCTACAACATTGAAATTAAAATAAAAGGGGAATGAAGAAACTAAAATATGGTCTTTTAGCAGCAGGTTTAGGGGTGGCTGTTTTGTCTTTTTCATTTAAAGAAGATTTATTCCTGGTATCTAAAAACCTCGATATTTTTGCTTCGCTCTATAAAGAAATCAATATCAACTACGTTGATGATACCAATGCCCCCCAATTGATGAAAACCGGTATCGACGCCATGTTGGATAGTTTAGATCCTTATACCGAATATGTTCCCGAATCTGAAATTGAAGATTATAAACTAAAATATGTCAGTACACAATATGGCGGTATTGGTGCCAGCACTGTTTTTATTGATGGAAAGCTGTTTATTAACGATGTGAGTGAAGGTTATCCGGCAAATAAAAGCGAGCTTAAAGCTGGAGATCAGGTGGTGAGCATTAACGGAATTGCGGTAAAAGGAAAAAACCGTCAGGAAATTAGTCAGTTGCTGCGAGGGCCTAAAGGAACAGCGGTAGAATTGCTAATGGTTAGAGATGGTAAGGAAATGGCCAAAAAATTGGTTCGGGAGGAAATAAAACAGCCTAATGTTTCTTATTCAGGAATGGTGGGCGATGGGATCGGTTATATCAAACTCGATAAGTTTTTAGAAAATTCCGGACAGGAGGTTAAAGACGCCTTGTTAGCCATACAAAAAGAAAATCCAAAAGGTGTAGTTTTAGACTTAAGGAACAATGGCGGTGGTATTTTGCAGGAAGCAGTTAAAATTGTGAACCTCTTTGTAGATAAAGATCAGCTTATTGTAACCCAAAAAGGGAAAAATGCGGAGAAAACCATTGCTTACAAAACACTTTTAACCCCAGTTTCTACTTCAGTACCATTGGTGGTACTCGTGAATGGTAATTCGGCTTCAGCCTCAGAAATTGTTGCTGGTTCTCTGCAGGATTTAGACCGTGCCATTGTAATTGGTCAACGGAGTTACGGTAAAGGCTTGGTTCAGCAAACCTTCAACCTGCCTTATAATAGCCTCGTTAAAGTAACCGTTGCCAAATATTATACCCCTTCGGGCAGGTGCATCCAGAAATTGGATTATGCACATAAAAATGCCGATGGTGTAGCTGAGCGTTTTGCCGATTCTACGATGATGATGTATCCAACCAGGGCGGGCAGAAATGTATACAGCGGCAACGGCGTTTATCCCGATATTGTAGTAGATGCAGCCAAGTTAAGCCCGATTACCATTTCGATGATCAATAAGAGCCTTTTCTTTAATTATGCAAATCAGTACAGAAAAGAAAAGGCAACATTAGCTTCGGCCAAAACCTTCCAGTTATCTGATGCAGATTATGCCACTTTTTCTAGTAGCCTTGCCGATAAAGACCTGTCCTATCAAAGCCGTACCGAAAGGTTACTTTCTGATCTGCGTGCAGAGGCTGAAAAGGAAAATAAATCAGCAGAGGTAAAAACCGATCTCGAAAATCTTAAATATAAACTTACTTCGTCTAAAAAAACCGACCTGGTTAGCCATAAAGCAGAAATTAAAAGAGTTTTAGAAACACAGATTGTGAGCCGTTATTTTTACGAAAAAGGAAGGATTGAGCAGAGCTTTCAATACGATAAAGAATTGGCTGCGGCGAAAAATCTTTTTGCAAATCAATCACAAATGCTGGCTATTTTAAAAGGAGATGGGAATTATAAGGTAATTGGAAAACCAACAAAAGCTACTGCGTCAATAGATTAAACCCAAACAACATACACTCAACCTTATGAAGAAATTGACCTTAATAGGCCTTGTCCTATTAATTGCTTTACAGTTAAAGGCGCAGGATTACACACCTACAGCCGCTAATTTAAAACAAAGAGCATGGTTTAATAATGCCCGGTTTGGGTTATTTATCCACTGGGGACCTTTTAGTATACCAGGAAGCGGTGAATGGGTAATGAACGAAAGAAAGCTTACGGTTCATAATTATACCAACCTTAAAGATTTTTTTAACCCTTTTGAGTTTAATGCCGAACAATGGGTGAGTATGGCAAAAAATGCCGGAATGAAATATATCACACTCATTACCAGGCACCATGATGGCTTTAGTATGTGGGATACGAAATATTCTGATTTTAACATCATGAATACCCCATATAAAAAGGATATTGTAAAAATGATGGCTGACGAATGCCATAAACAGGGTATAAAGTTATATTTATATTACTCGTTGCTGGATTGGCGACGGGAAGATTATCCGCATCAAACCGGTCGGACAGGGCAGTATTCTGGTCGGACAGGTAAAGGCGATTATGCCAGTTATTTGCAGTTTATGAAAAATCAATTGACCGAGTTGTTGACCAATTATGGTGAAATTGGCGGAATCTGGTTTGATGGGCATTGGGACCAGACCGAACCCGAAGGATCAAAAGACAGAACCTCGCGGATTGATTGGAAATACAATGAAATTTATGGCTTAATCCACAAACTTCAGCCACAGTGCATGATTGGTAATAACCACCACTTAACACCATTTGCAGGCGAAGATTTCCAGATGTTTGAGCGCGATCTTCCTGGAGAAAATAAATCAGGTTTAAGTTTTCAGAAAGCATCAGATAAGCTCCCATTAGAAACCTGCGAAACCATTTCAAATTCTTGGGGATATAATTTGAGCGATACCTATTACAAATCAAATAAAGAACTGGTTCATATGTTGGTTAAAGCAGCAAGTTTGGGTTCCAATCTTTTACTGAACATTGGTCCGATGCCGAGTGGTAAAATTCAGCCGGAGTTTCAAGATCGTTTGGCGGGGTTGGGCGATTGGCTTAAAATTTATGGCGAAAGCATTTACGGTACTAAAGCAGGATTTATTAAACCACAGGCCTGGGGAAGCATTACGCAAAATGGTAATAAAATTTATATCCATATTGTTGACGGAAAAACAGCATCTCTTGAGCTGGAAAACGTTCCGGTAAGGAAAATTAAAAAGGCATATTTACTAAAAGATAAAAGCCCTGTAAACTATACCTTTAAAAAATCAAAATTAAGCATTAATACGACTTTAAATAACGCAGAACCCGATCAGGTGATTGTTTTGGAAGTAGGGTAAGAAAGCATGTATATATATGCTGTCATCCTGAACGCAGTGAAGGATCTTTTTTTTATCAAGTTTTAATGTATAAGCATTTAAGTTTACATAAGCTTAAATGCCCTTATTTCCTTATATATTAAAACACAACTATTTATTTAAAACCAATCATTTTTGCCATTAAAATCGTTATAATTAACAGCCAAGTCCTTCAATAAATGACTAATTTCAATGCTTTTACTTAATTTCAACATATTCTTTCCCCCTTTATAAGAAAATAAACGTAAAACGTTTTACTTTTAGATTTTTAAATCTATTGTAGGAAATTATAAGCACACATGCAGTTCAAGAAAATCTCTTCCATTCTATTTCTAACCGCCTCTCTATTCTCTCTTAATGCAGCTGCGCAGCAGAATCCCAAACTTACCCAATATGTAGATCCACTCATCGGATCAGCAAAACACGGTCACGTTTTTGTAGGTGCCAATGTTCCCTTTGGGGCTGTACAACTTGGGCCCAATAATATTTTTGAAGGATGGGACTGGTGCAGTGGTTACAATTATGCAAGTAATACCATTACTGGTTTTGCGCATACTCATTTAAGTGGTACTGGTATTGGCGATTTAGGCGATATTTCCATTATGCCTGCAACCGGTAAATTGCTGATCGAAAAAGGTAAAAAGGCCGACGATCAGGATGGTTATCTTTCTAAATTTTCTCATCAAAATGAAATTGCAAAAGCTGGTTTTTACAGTGTATGGTTAGATAAGTACAGTATTAAAGCTGAGCTAACCGCTACTGAAAGGGTTGGTTTTCATCAATACACTTTTAAAAAAGGTGCTGAAAATCCGCATCTTATTATCGATTTAATTGAAGGTATTGGTTGGGATGCGCCAGTATCTGCTTCAATTAAGCAGTTAGATGCCACAACACTGGTGGGGCATCGTAATTCGACAGGCTGGGCCAACGATCAAAGATTATATTTTGTAATTAAACTTTCGCAACCGCTTAAAAGCATTGCACTTTACGATAGCACCGTTGTTAAAAGCAGCACAACGTTATCGGGTAAAAAACTTAAGGCGGCGGTTAATTTTAATACCATTGATAACAACAAACTGCAGATTAAAGTAGCGCTATCTCCTGTAAGTATCGAAAATGCCATTTTAAACCTCAAAACAGAATTGCCAGGATGGGATTTTGCATCGACGGTTAAAAGTGCTGATGCAAAATGGGAGAAAGAACTATCAAAAGTTAAAATTGCAGCTTCTACCGTTACCAAAAAGGTTTTTTACACGGCTTTATACCACACCATGATTGCACCCTCTTTATTTAACGATGTAAATAAAGATTATCTTGGAACCGATAAAAAGGTGTATAAAAAGGCCAATTTCAATAATTTAACTACTTTTTCACTTTGGGATACTTATCGTGCAGCAAACCCATTGTTCACCATTCTCCACCCGGATAAAGTAAGTGATGTGGTAAATACCATGTTGGCCATTTACAAACAACAGGGTAAATTGCCAGTTTGGCATTTAATGGGTAATGAAACCAATACCATGGTGGGCTACCACGCTGTTCCGGTTATTGTAGACGCCTATTTAAAAGGATACCGTGGCTTCGATGTAAACCTGGCTTACGAAGCAATAAAACAATCGGCCATGCAGAAAACAGATGGTATTGATTACATCCAGCAATTAAAATATATTCCTGCGGATAAGGTTAATGAATCAGTAGGGAAAGCTTTGGAGTATGCCATTGACGATTATTGTATTGCGCAAATGGCCAAGTCGTTGAACAAAACAGCCGATTATACTTACTTTAGCAAAAGATCCAAAAGCTATAGTTTGTACTTCGATGCGAGTGTTCAGTTTATGCGCGGTAAACTTGCCAATGGAAACTGGAGAAGTCCTTTCGATCCATTTTCGTCTAAACACCGTGAAGATGACTACGTGGAAGGGAATGCATGGCAATATACCTGGTTAGTGCCTCATGATGTTGAAGGATTAATTAAACTTTTCGGTGGCGATAAACCTTTCACCAATAAGCTCGATTCGCTATTTACCCTGCCTTTAGATTTAGGAACCAACGGTTCACCAGATATTAGTGGCTTAATTGGAAATTACGCACAGGGAAATGAGCCTAATCACCATATTACCTATTTGTATACTTATGCTGGCCAGCCCTGGAAAACTGCCGATCTGATCCGTAAAATCGACAAAGATTTTTATTCATCTAAGCCTGATGGTTTGTGTGGTAATGAGGATGTTGGCCAAATGAGTGCCTGGTATATTTTTACGGCAATGGGTTTTTATCCGGTAAATCCGGCAAATGGTGCTTATGTTTTCGGTACACCTTTAATTAACAGTGCTAGCATTTCGCTGGCGGGGAACAAGAAATTCAATATTAAAGCTGTAAATAATAGTGCGGAGAATAAATACATCCAGAAAATTGTATTGAACGGCAAACCGTACACCAAATCGTATATTTTACATAAAACCATCACTACTGGTGGAAATATGCAGATTTACATGGGCGATAAACCATCGGCAAGCTGGGGTGTAAAACCTGAAGACAGGCCGGTATCCTTAAAATAACGCTAAACAAGTACAAAAGTCGAGATAAGTTTAACCGACTTTTGCATTTAAAATTAGCCACAACAATAATTATCAACTAAAAGATCTCAAATAAATGAAGAAAATATTTCTACTTCTTTTGTGCTGTTCTGCCTTCCTTGTAAATGCACAGCAGCGATACGAATTAAACTCGGGCTGGGTTTGTACCAATATTAAAGATGCGCAAGCTAATGGCTCGGAAATTTCTAAAACTGGTTTTTCGCTTAACAGCTGGATGCCTGCAACAGTACCTGGAACAGTTTTAACCACTTTGCTGAACAATAAAAAAGTTCCCGATCCATTTTATGGGATGAATAATGAAAAGATTCCTGATGTATATAAAACAGGGAATGATTACTATACCTATTGGTTTGTAAAAGATTTTGAAGAACGTGCTACAGGTAACGAACAGGTTTGGCTACAGTTTAGGGGAATAAACTATAAAGCCGAAATTTATTTAAACGGAAAAAAAGTTAATCCGAAAACTCAGGTAGGTATGCACCTAAGGGCGCAATATAACATCACCAAACTATTATCTGCCAATGGAAAAAACAGATTGGCTGTAATTGTTTATCCGCCAGATTTTCCAGGTAATCCTAATGGTGGCCAGGGTGGCGATGGAACGATTGCCAAAGGTTTGACCACTCAATATACTGCAGGTTGGGACTGGATCCAGCCTACGCGCGACCGTAATACGGGTATCTGGGATAAAGTAACTATTGAGAAAACCAAAAGCATCAATATTCTAAATCCGCATGTAATTACTTTGGTGCCGGGCAAACGTTTGCCAGAAGGTAAGCAGAACCCAGCTACAGTTAAAGTTTCGGTCGAGGTAGAAAATCCAACTAATCAGCCTGTTTCAGGTATTTTACAATATCAGATTGCCGGCAAGTGGATTAAACAATCAGCCACCATTGCGGCAAATAAAACTACTACAGTTAAATTTCCTGATTTACAGCTTGAGAACCCAAAATTATGGTGGCCAAGCGGTTATGGTGCGCAAAATCTATATGATGTGAAAATCGAATTTGTAGCGGCCAATCAGGTATTAGATCAGGAGCAGCTTAAAATAGGTGTCCGCCAGATTGACAACATCTGGAATGAACATACCAGGAGTATGGGCGCTTTTGTAAACGGACAAAAGATTTTTATTAAAGGCGGTAACTGGATTATCAGTGATGCAATGCTCCGTTTTAGCGATGCCCGCTATGATGCAGAGATCCGTTACCATAAAGATATGAACCTCAACCTGATCAGGATCTGGGGTGGCGCAATTCTGGAAAGACCTGAGTTTTACAATGCCTGTGATAAATATGGCTTGCTTGTTTTTCAGGATTTTTGGTTTAGTGGCGATTGTAATGGCCGTTGGGTAGACCCGATGAAGAAAGAAGACCAATGGACACGCAGAAATTATCCTGATGACCATAACCTTACTTTAATTGCTATTGAAGATCAGATCAAAATGATCAGAAACCATGCTTCGCTGGCTTTTTGGTGCGGTGGGAACGAAATTACCCCACCTGAAGATATTCTGGAGCCTCTAAAAAATGACATCCTTCCGCGTTTGGATGGCACCAGAAAACTTTTCGATTTCTCTAACAGCGACGAAATGTCGTTCAATTCAATCGGCGGTAACGGCGATGGACCTTATGGTATTCAGGACATTAAAACATTTTGGGGTACCAGAACATTTCCTTACAATTCTGAAGTGGGCTCAGTAGGGGTAGGTGATTACGTTTCCTTACTTCGTTTTATTCCGAAAGAAAACCTGGTTGCACCGCAATACAAGGCCAAGCCCGATTCGGTATGGGACTATCACAAATATATCTCTTACGAGCAATACCTGAATCCATATGGTAAGCCAAAAAGTGCGGAAGATTTTGCAATGAAGGCTCAACTGACCAATTATGATCAGTACCGGGCTTTGATGGAAGGTTTCTCTAACAAAATGTGGGATTGGTACACGGGGTCCATCATCTGGAAAACACAAAACCCCTGGACGGCGATGCGTGGGCAGATGTACGATTATTACCTTGATCCCAATGCTTGTTTATATGGCTTGAGGAAAGGTAGTGAACCGTTGCACGTGATGATGAATCCTTTAGATAGCATGGTTACCATTGTAAACAATGGATTTACCACCAAAAACAACCTGATGGTGCAGGCTAAAGCTTATGATATGGATGGGAAAGATTACTTCTACGCTCAGGCCTTCAATTCGGTTGGTCCATCTTCAGTGAGAAGGTTGTTTTCTATGAACGAGTTCTTAACCAAGCTGGATAAAAAAGAAGGTGTATTTGTTTCTTTGAGGATTTTAGATCAGAAGCAAAATATTTTAAGCGAGAATATCTATTGGCTGGCTGGAAAAGATGGCGAATATTCAGGCCTGAAAAACATCAAAAAGGTACCTTTAAAAGTTGAAGCTGCTGATCAGAAAAATGGTAAAGTAGCCGTAACCTTAAGCAATGCCGCCGGAAACCCTGTTGCATTTTTTAACCGTGTTGCGTTAATCAACGCGAATAGCAATGAGCGGATATTGCCAAGCTTTTATGATGATAATTATGTGAGTATTTTGCCGGGCGAAAGTAAAACGGTTACGGTAGAATATACCGGTAAACAAAGTAATTTGGCGGTAGAGGTATATGGCTGGAATGTAGAAAAGCAGAAAGTAACTATACAATAAGTTACCATCTAGACCTCGCAGGTTTTTAAAACCTGCGAGGTCTGTAACAAAAGAAAGATACTCCGTTAGGCAGGATTTGTAATCCCGTCTTTAGAACTAAGGATTTTAAACCTTTATAGAATAAATTATGCTGACACGAAGGTTTTGGAAATGTATGGTTCTGCTTCAATGGCGGGCTTAGTCCTGCTATCGCTGCAAGTCCTCGCTACGCTGTGGGCTTTACGCTTTATCAGGTTTAGGAACATGGGGCGTTGCATAAAATTCTAAAATTACCATAAATCCGCGTTAGGGATTGTAAGGGTTCAGTACCGATTAAGCATCTGTTTTTATTTAATCACGGTATGCTTGCTTGTTTCACAGGTT